>CAWATY010000031.1:0-608563 GCA_963785115.1 uncultured Actinomycetota bacterium | reverse complement strand
GTACCTCGGGTCGATCTGTCCAGTAGCCATGTCTGAAGCGACTCCGCCCGAGCCCGCAATTCATCGGTCTGATCGCGGTCATCGCGGTCAGATGTCGGTCACCGACCGCGAGAGGTTGGCGGGCACGTCTGCGTCGCGGCCCCGGCTGGTCGCCCATTCGACGGCCAACCGCTGGATGCGCACCAGTTCAGCCATCGGGTCGAGATGGCCCTGTTCCAGAGCGCACCCGTCGCCGTCACCGCAGCGCGTTGGACCTCGGTCAGTGGGGTGAGTGACCACACCAGCGTCTGCGCGTCCGCGACAGCGATCGGCCCGTGCCGGTACTCGCCCGCCGGATAGGCCTCCACCCACGCCGCTGCCGACTCTCGGCACTTCAGTGCCGCCTCCTGGGCGATGTGGGTGGCCCAACCGGTCGCCAGTACGACCAGCTGCCGCGTGGGCAGCATCGGCAGCGGGGCGGTCAGCGCCTCCTCCGCGTCAGCGATCACCGGTGCGAGATCCTCGCCGAGGCCAGCTCGGAGCACGGCCAGACCGGTGGTGGCGAAACGGGTCTGCACCACCGCTCTCGTCGGCGAATCCGAGATCGACGACCTCGTCGACGACGGCGGCCACCGGGCTGTCCATGACTCCGACCAGTGCGGCGGTCGGCACCTCGCCGCCCAGGAGCTTGAGCGCTTCGACGACCTCCACGGAGGTGCCGGATCGGCTGATGGCGAGCACCTGGTCATAGCTGCGCCGGCGCGCCGGAAGCTCGCTGGCAACGCGGGCGTCGGTCTCCCCGAGGCCGGCCTGCTCGCGCAAGTCCGCGTACGCCTGCGCCATGTAGTACGACGTGCCGCAGCCGAGCACGAGCACGCGGGCGCCGGGGCGGGGCAGCGTTGCCGACTCGGAGCCGGCGACGGTCACCGCACGCTGCCAGCAGTCGGGCTGGGTGTGGATCTCCTCGACGGTTCGAGTGCCGAGCGTGGAAGTCATGGTGGCGCGCCCTTCACGCAACAGGCCGGCGTCCGCCGGCGGGGGCTGGCGAGTGGAAACGGCAAACAAAACTGTGCACAACCGTGCACGATTATTGTGCGAATCTGCAGCATAGTGCCATACTCCCCGAAATCGGACGCCGCGCTCGCCCGGGCCGCGGCACGGGTTCGTCGAAAGGTCCGCTATGCATGCGTTCGGCCCTCGCGCCTCTTCGATCGCTGGTCACCCGCTGACCCGTCGCCTCGACCGTCGCCAGGTCCTGCGTGGCCTGGGTGTCACCGCCGGGCTTGTCGCGGCCCCGGGCCTGCTGGCTGCCTGTGGGTCCGACGACGACAGCGGAGGTTCGGGCGCCGCCGGAGACCTGCTCGTCTGGTACTGGGGCGAGCAAGAGGCCGCCGGGATGAAGAAGTTCTTCGAGGGCCAGGTGGAGCGCTACAACGCCGCCGGGAGCGATCCGGACGGCGATGTGGTTGCGGTTCTCCAAGAGAGCGACACGCTCTACACCGCCTTCCGGACCGCCGCAGAGGCCAAGGATGGCCCCGACGTGCAGTTCTTCTGGGGCGGCACCCAGGCGCTCGAGGACGTCTGGATGGGCAATGTCGAGCCGCTGTCCGACCACGTGTCGCAGGAGTTCCTGGACAACCTCGACGACGACGCTCGCCGAGAGACGTTCTGGGACGACAAGCAGTGGGGTTCGCCCTTCTACCAGATCGGCACCGCGTGGGCCTACAACAAGAAGATGTTCGCCGAGGCAGACCTCGATCCTGAGACTCCGCCGGCGACCTGGGACGACTTCATCGCCGCGCTGACGGCGCTCAAGGAGTCCGGTGTCATCCCGCTGGGCGCCGGCTTCAAGGACGCCTACCTGGGCGGCTGGCTGATCAGCTATCTCGGCGGGCAGAACTTCGACAGCATCGACGACGCCATTGCGGTCTTCCGCGGCGACGCCGACTACTCCGGGACGATGTACACCGAGTGGCTCGACCGCCTGAAGGAGCTGATCGACCGCGGCTTCTTCAACGACGACGTGCTCTCCATCGACCTCTACCAGGGCCAGCAGCTGTTCGAGAGCCAAGAGGCAGCGATCACGAACTCCGTGCAGCCGCAGATCGTCGGCTTCGAGCGCAAGCTGGGCGCCGACACCGTCGGCGTCATGCGCACACCCGTCTACGGCACCGGTGAGCTCGCAGACTTCTTCCCAGCGCCCAGCCAGGTACTCACCATCACCAGCTTCTCCCCACGCCAGGATCGCGCTGCGCAGTTCTTGGAGTACCTGCATGAGCCCGAGGTGATGAAGGCGATGTACGAAGCGTGCGGCGCCATCACGCCGGACAAGAAGTTCGACCCCGCGTGGCTGAACACCGAGGCAGACAAGACGATGGCGGAGTGGAAGGCCACTCTTCCCAACTTCTGGTACCAGTACTACTACCCGTTCCCGTTCGAGCGTGACGGGGTCACGCCCGGCGTCCAGCAGCTGTTCCAGCCGGATGGCTCGGTGTCCGAGGCCGTGACGACGATGCAGGCGGCCATCGACAAGTGGCGGCGCGAGCAGCCTGCTCAGGTCGAGGCCTACCAGCAGTGGCAACTGCTTTCGTGAGTACCGGCACCGCCCGTCGGGCGGGTGCCGGTCGGGGGAGTCGCGCTGTCGGGCCGTACCTCTATCTCGCCCCGGCGGCGCTGGTCATCGGGGTCGTCTTCGGCTACCCGGTCGTGCGGCTGGTGGTCGAGAGCGTCACCGTGCCGGGGCTGCTCGGAGAGACCACGCACGGCCTGGAGAACTTCCGCTCGGTGGTTGCCGACCCGCTGCTCCACGACGCGATCCTCAACAACCTGAGGCTTTTCCTGGCCGTCCCTGTGATGACCGTCGTGGCGGTGCTGCTGGCCACGCTGCTGCACGAGCGCGTGGCCGGCTGGCGGTTCTATCGATCGATCGTCTTCGTCCCCTACGTGATGGCGATCCCGGTCGTCGGGATCATTTTCTCCTACATCCTCCAGCTGCACGGCCTCCTCAACCAGTTCCTCGACGCGGTGGGCCTCCACGCACTGGCCCAGGACTGGCTCGGCAGCAGTCAGCTCGCCATCTGGTCCGTGTGGCTGGTGATCGTCTGGCAGCAGTTCGGCTTCGGGGTCGTGCTGTTCCTGGCCCGGCTCTCGAGCCTGGACCCGGCGCTCGTTGATGCCGCGATGGTGGACAGGGCCGGCTGGTGGCGACGGTTCCGCCACGTGGTGCTTCCCCACCTGGCCCCGATCATCGAGTTCTTCGTGACCTTGAGCCTGATCAACATGCTCAGCTGGGTCTTCAACTACGTGTACGTGATGACAGGCGGCGGCCCGGCTCGCAGCACCTACGTCACCGAGCTGGTGATCTACCAGCAGGCGTTCCGCGACGGGCTCCCCAACCTCGCCGCCGCTGTCTCGGTGATCCTGCTGCTGTTCGCAACGGTCCTGCTCTCCGCACAGGCACTGGTCCGGCGCCGGATCGAGAGGATGGAGTCGTGAGGCCGGCCGGGGGACAGGTCCTTCGCCAGCTGCCGCTGTTGCTGACCGCTGCAGTCATCCTTGTGCCGCTGTACTTCATGGTGGTCAACTCCCTGAAGACGAACGACGCCTTCATCGCCTCGCCCATGGGGCTGCCCTCCCACGCCTCGCTGCGGGCGTACAGCGAAGCAGCCGCCAGCCGCAACCTCGGGCTGCTCTTCGTCAACAGCGCGGTGATCGCCGTGTCCTCTGTCGTCGTGGCGACCGCGTTCGGGGCCATCGCCGCCTTCGCGCTCGCGAAGATGGTGTTCCGAGGGCGAGATCTCTTCTTCCGGTTGGTGCTCCCGCTGATGGTGATCCCGCCGATCGTGCTCCTGGTACCGCAGTTCAAGCTGATGAGCGCCGCCGGCCTGGTCAACAACCAAGCGTCGGTGATCATCATCTACGTCGGGCTGATGCTGCCGTTCACCATCTACTTGCTGCGCAACTTCTTCGTCAGCTTTCCCGACGAGCTCCTCGACGCCGCGGCGCTCGACGGGTGCAGCCCGTTCACGGCCCTCCGCCGAGTGGTGCTGCCGGTGTCCCGTCCCGCGCTGGTCACCGCGATCATCGTGAACTTCGTCTTCGCCTGGAACGAGCTGCTCATCGCGCTGGTGTTCCTGCAGTCGGAGAGTTCGCGAACCCTCGTGGTCGGGCTGACGGTGTTCCGCAGCCGGTTCTCGCTGGACGTTCCGGTCCTGATGGCCGGCCTGACCATCGCCACTGTGCCCGTCCTGCTGGTGTACCTGTTCGGTCAGCGCTATCTCGTGCGCGGGTTGCTGGCGGGCTCGGCGAAATGACGATCCACCCTCGGAGGACCACCGTGCTCGGAGAGCTGTTCGGAGCAGACCCGGCCGTCAACCAGCGCCGGTGGGTACGGTCCCCGCGCAACCCGATCATCCGGCCGGAGGGCACCGGCTGGGCCGACGACTTCATCGCACCCTGCTGCGTGCTCGAGCACGACCGCCAACTTCGGCTCTTCGTCGAGGGCTCTGTGGGTGACCACGAGAAGATCGGCCTGTTCACAGCCGACGTCAGTGAGCCCGCCGACACCGCCACCTGGACGCCCTACCCCGGCAACCCGATCCTCGGCATCGGGGCCGGCTTCGACGCTGGCGGCGTCTTCGACCCAGCCGTGGTACGGCTCGGGAACCAGTGGCTGCTCTACTACAGCGCCACCGAGGGCGACGCACACGCGTTCGCCGAGCAGCTCGAGCACGGTGTGACATCGGGTCAGCCCACCGACGAGTGCATCGGTCTTGCTGTTTCGGAGGATGGGGTCACCTTCACCCGTCACCCGGATGCGCCGGTGCTGACGGCTCGCTGCCCCTTCGCGGTGGTCGACGACGGGACCGTGCACCTGTTCCACGTCAAGATCCGTAACGGGGGCTACCGCATTCATCTGGCGCTGTCCGAGGACGGCGTGCGGTTCCGTGAGCTCGACGACCCGGTTCTCGACGTGGGGCCCGCGAACAGCTGGGACTCCCACACGGTCACCACTCCGAAGGTCTTTCGGGACGGGGATCGGTGGTGCATGTCGTATGCCGGTGACAGCGAGCGCCTCGACGATCCGACCGGCATCGGGCTGGCCCACTCCGATGACCTGCTCTCCTGGCAGAAGATCTCCGGCAACCCGGTGTTCACCGTCGGTGGATCAGGCGACTTCGACTCGGTGTCGGTCGCGTCGCCGCTCATCCGGAGGTCATCCAACGGATACCAGATGTGGTACGCGGGCAGCGACCGGTCGATCCGCGACGGCTTGCACTCGCAGGTGGGCGTCGCGCTGCTTTCGGAGCACCAGCCATGAGCTCAACATCTACTCGGGAAGGGGTTTGACCATGACTGACATCGAGCGGCGGACCGTACTGAAGGTGGCACTGGGTGGTGCCAGCCTGGCCGCTGCCCCGGCCCTGACCGGGGGCCTGGGTATCTCACCTGCTGCCGCCGGATCCGACCGTGGTCCCAAGCTCGTCGGCATCGGCGACACCTCGATCACCTTGGACTTCGACGACCGTCTGCGTAGCCGAGTGGCCTTGAACGGCGTCCGAGTGACGCGCTTCGACGCCAGCGAGGCTCTGCTGTTGCGCGACAGAACGATTGACTCGTTCACCTTCCGCCGACACCGGATACATCACTTCAGGCATCCCCGTCACGGCCGAGCCGTTCGGGTGACCCTTCAGGGCGACTCCAGAGAGGGCGTGCGGAAGACGGTGTCGCTCACTTCGTTCCGGCGACTGGGCGCGATGACGGTGCTGGACGTGCACTACGACAATCTGTCTGGTCGGGCGCTGCAGGTCACCGGGTGGCGGAACGCAGCCCACGAGCTGCTGCAGAAGCCAGGCGGCTTCTACACCTTTTCCGGCTCCACCCACGAGGACCGGCGAGACTGGGTGCAGCGGGTCACCGACGGGTTCAAGCAGGAGAACTCGCTGGGAATGGACGCCTCCGACTACGGCGGCGGCACCCCGATGGCGACCGTCTGGCGTCGGGACGCGGGTCTGTCCGTCGGTCACGTCGAACGGGTGGCACGGATCCTGTGCATGCCGGTGCGCAAGACAGACGACGGAGCGAGCATCGCCGTCGAAGGGCGCACGGTCCGCACCTTGAAGCCCGGGCAACGGCTGACCACCGACACCACGTTCCTGACGGCCCACCCCGGTGACCACTTCGTGCCGCTGCAGCAGTACCGGGACTACATGGGTGACATCGGCCTGCACGCCCCGCGGGTGCCGGAGTCGGCCTTCGCCCCCATCTGGTGCGCATGGGGCTACGAGCGCGACTTCACCGTCGAGCAGGTGGTCGCGACGTTGCCCAAGGTCCGTGAGCTCGGTCTCGAATGGGCCGGGCTTGACGACGGCTGGCAGACCAACGAGGGCGACTGGGACATCAACAGGGAGAAGTTCCCCCGCGGCGAGGCGGACATGCGTGCGTTCACCCACCGGGTCCGATCGGCCGGCTTGCTGCCGCGGCTGTGGTGGGCCCCGCTGGCGGCGGACCCCGAGAGCAACCTGTTCAAGGAACGTCCCGACATGCTGTTGCTGGACCGCGACGGCAATATGCAGGAAGTGACCTGGTGGGACGCCTACACGCTGTGCCCGGCGTACCAGCCGACCGTGGACTACTTCGTCCGGCAGGTGAAGAGGTTCATCGGAGACTGGGGTTATCAGGGGCTCAAGATTGACGGCCAGCACCTCAACGCTGTCACTCCCTGCTACAACCCGGAGCACCAGCACGCGCGCCCAGAAGAGTCGACCGAGGGGCTGGCGCGGTTCTGGAAGGCGGTGCATGAGGCTGCGCAGGAGGCAAATCCCAAGGCCCTGATCGAACTGTGCCCCTGCGGCACCGCCTTCGCGTTCCACAACCTCCCGTCCGTCGACCAGTACCCGGCCTCGGACCCGCTGTCGTCCTACCAGGTACGGCACAAGGGCAAGACCATGAAGGCGCTGATGGGTCGCGGCAGCAGTTACGTCGGCGACCATGTCGAGCTGAGCGACGGTGGCAAGGACTTCGCTTCCAGCTATGGCGTGGGAGCCGTCCTGTCGACCAAGTTCACCTATCCGGACGGGCCGGGGAACGTGCTCACGCCGAAGAAGGAGGCGCTCTGGCGCAAGTGGATCGATCTCTACAAGGAGAACATGCTGTCCACTGGCACGTACCGGGGCGAGCTGTACGACATCGGCTTCGACAAGCCCGAGGCGCATGTCGTGGCCAAGGGCGAGACCCTGCACTACGCCTTCTACGCGCCCGAGTGGCGAGGGGACGTGGAGCTGCGCGGTCTGGGACGCGGCAGGTACCGCTTGACCGACCCGTTCAAGGGCGTGTCCCTGGGCACTGTCGACGCGCAGCACAATGCCGTCACGCTGGCCTTCGAGAAGTTCCAGCTGATCGTGGCCGAGCGGATCGTGACCTGATCCTCGCCTGTTCTACGTTGGGGTCTGGTCTGTCGACTGGTCCGGCAGTGTCAGGGCGGCGACGGTCGCGTCGCCTTCGCGCCACAGCTCGGTGAAGCCGGGGTCGCGGTAGAGGCTGAGGGACGCCGTCAGGTCGGCAGTAGGGGTGAACAGAAGCTCCAGCCTCATGGGCATCCCTTCGTGTCTGCCGCAGCGGAGGTCACCACCGGCGCGCTGTACCACCACTTCGGCAGCAAGCTCGGGCTCTACACCTTCGTGCGAGACGACGTCGAACGGCGACTGCTCGATCGGATGGAAGGGGCCGTATCGCCGACGGTGGGGACGCGGACCGGGCCCGCGCTGCCCCTGCGGCGCTGAGACTCCACTTGCCTGACGACCCCGCGGCATCCAGCTGAGCCGGACCCCGCGGGCCGGAGGCGAGTCACCCGGTGGGGATGATCCTTCCTGCCGGTCAGCAGCCCAACCTGGTGACCGTGGCTGAGATGGCGCGTCCCCCCGGCTCGAACACGGCGCTCCCGCGCGGGTTGCTGATCCTGCTCGGGTTGGCGGCGGCGGTGATCACCATCGCTGGTCTGCAGAGCGCGGCTGACCTGATCGGTCCGATCTTCCTGGCCTTGGTGCTGACCATTGCGGTGCACCCGTTGCGCGGGTACGCAGCTCGGCTGGGAGTGCCTGGCTGGGCGGGGACGCTGGTCGGGATCATCGGGGTCTACCTGGTGCTGCTGGGCCTGACGTTCGCGATCGTGGTGGCGATCGCCCGTTTCGCGACGCTGCTGCCCGACTACGAGGAGCAGTTCAACGACCTGGTCGCCGACGGTCTCGACCAGCTACAGAGCTTCGGGGTGAGCCAGGAGCAGCTGGACGGGCTGGCCGACGGGATGGACCTCAATCAGCTCGTCGGCGTGGCGGAGTCGGTGTTGGCCGGCGTGTTGTCGCTGGCATCGAACCTGTTCTTCATCGTCACCCTGCTGCTGTTCATGGCCATCGACGCCGGCAACCTGCCTTCCAAGCTTGAGGATGCGCGGACCGAGCGCTCGCAGATCGTCGAGGCGCTGGCCTCGTTCGCGCACGGCACCCGCCAGTACCTCGTGGTTTCGACGGTCTTCGGGTTCATCGTCGCGGTCATCGATACCGGGTTCCTCACCCTGACGCCCGTGCCCGTACCGCTGCTCTGGGGGTTGTTGGCGTTTATCACCAACTACATCCCCAACATCGGCTTCGTGGTCGGGCTGGTCCCGCCGGCGATCCTGGCGCTGTTGGAGGGCGGGGTCGACGTGATGCTGCTGGTGATCGCGGTCTACAGCGTGGTCAATTTCGTCATCCAGTCGGTGATCCAGCCCAAGTTCGTCGGCGACGCGGTCGGCCTGTCCGGCACCTTGACGTTTCTGTCTCTGGTGTTCTGGGGCTGGACTCTCGGTGCTGTCGGCGCCCTGCTCGCCGTGCCGTTGTCGCTGCTTGCCAAGGCCGTGCTCGTCGACGTCGACCCCCACTCGCGCTGGCTCAGCAACCTGCTGTCCGGTGCGGATGGACCCAAGGCTCCGGTACGAAGGGTGCCGGACGCATCGTCATGACCGGGATCGCCAGGGTCGAAATCGTCAGGGTCAAAATCGTCAGGATCGAACAGGTCCCGCCGCCCTGAGCTCGGAGCCGTGCACCGTGATCGCCCAGATCACGAGCACGTCCAGCAGGATCATGAGGGCCGACCAGACGGGAAACGCCGAGAGGAAACCGAGGTTCACGACGGCGCTGACCATCGCCACCACCACGCCCACGACACGGGCCCAGGTCCGACCGGCGAGCAGCGCTGCGCCGGCTCCGGCGATGACCAGGCCGCCGATGAGGTGCACCCAGCCCCAGGTGGTGAAGTTGACCGACACCAGGAGGCCGGATCTGCCGACCAGGAAGTAGTCGTCGTTGAAGAGCGCCACCAGACCCTGGATGACGTGGAAGCTGCCGAGCAGCGTCATCATGGCGGCGCCGAAGACGATCCAGCCGACCCAGCCGGTCTGATCGCGATTGGCGTCCTCGCGCAGGGCGCGTGCGGACTCCTCGTACTGCTCCTCGCTGTACTGGGACACGCTGAGCCCTCCTGACCTCCAGCCTGCGGTACGACCAACTGCCTTTACGTCACCCCACCGGGGTGAGACGCCGAGCCGTCTGACGGCGCGGGCGGACCACCTGAATCGTCCGTACTGGACGGGGAGGCTCCACGAATCCAGACGCCGACCCAACCGCTGTCGGTCGCGACCACGCGACCGATCACGGCTGCGGTGAGGAAGCAGAACGACACCACGTACAGCCAGGCCAGATAGGTGAACGCCACGCCAATCGATCCGTATCGGTCGGCACTGGTCTCGAGGGCGCGGGGGAGCCACGCCGATGAGGCCGGACGCACCACCAGCATCACGAGGGCGAAAAGCAGTGCGCCTGGCATCAGACGGCGCAGCGGCACCGCACCCGTGAGCAACAGCCACGGCACGAACACGGCGACGCCGAGGTCACAGATCAGCGAGACTGCGAGCTGCCACACGTTGCGAGGGGGCACGTCGGCGGCCTGACCGCTCAGCGCCCGGGTGACGATCACCGCGAGTGCCAGTCCGATGACGACTGCCAGCCAGCGCCAGGCGTTGCCTAGGCCGCTCCTCGGCCGGGGCAGGTCCCAGATGGCCGCGTACGCACGGGTGAGTGCACGGGACAGGCTGGTCGCCGAGATCAGCACGATCAGCGCCCCAGTGACACCCCACGTGGCGCTCGAGCCCTCGGCCGCGTCCACCAGAATCGACTGGGACTCATCCGGCATGTCGACTGCGTCGGCGAATGCCTCGGCGTTGTTGGCGCTCACCTGGGTAGCGGTCAGGATGAGGATCGGGAACACCGAGGTGAAGACCTGCGCGGCGATCGTCATCGAGCGGTCGAACAGCTCGAGGCGGATCGAGGTCGTCGCGGACCGGAGCGCTATCCGGCCGGGCCAGCGCGACAGCAACCAGACGAGACGACCCCGGAACCGAGGGGGCAGCCGGGCGAGAACCGCGTCTGCTTGCGCAGCCATGGTCTCGGCCGAGCGGGGCGACGCCGGCATTCGTTCCCGCCCATCTGTCTGCCGCGGAGGCCTCAATTGTCGGTCAACCGTCGTACCGACTGCACCACCAGCCCGTGCTCGACCAGGATGCGGACGAGGTCCGTCAGATCGCGGTCGGTGGCCGGTCCGGTGCGGATGACTGTGCAGGCGTGCTGGGTGCTGGCGCGCTGGTCGGGGAAGGCCGCCCGCAGGACCGGGCCGAGGGGACCGGCGACGGTGCACTCGGTCCTCGCCGGCACAGCGCCGCGTGTCCGGCGTGGAGAAGGGTTCATGTCGAGCCCGGCGCCACATCGTCGGGCACGGGCAGCGTTCGGACCTCGAGAAGGTCGAGTCCGAGGGCACGGATCCGGTCCAGGAAGCCGTGCAGCGCCGCTTGGTCCTCGAAGGTTCCGGTGAGCACGGTCCGCAACTCCTGCTGTGCCACTAGCACGTCGTCCAGATCGCTCAGATCCTCTGGCGGTACGAGACCCGCGACGCGGATCTCGTAGATGGGTGCCGCCACGGGGTACCTCCCGGCGATCGTGACTGTCCTCTCGATGGTCGCCCCGGCAGGACCGCCTGTCCTCGCCCGCGCCGGACGATTACCGTTCCCCCGAGGAGAGTGGGATCGGGGAGGGCACGTGGCGACGACCAAGGACATGGTGCGGCTGCCCGCGGGCACGTTCCTCCAGGGCGACGACCGGTTCTACCCGGAAGAGGGCCCGGTCCGTACCGCGCAGGCCGGCCCGATGTGGGTAGACATCCACCCCGTCACCAACGCCGAGTTCCGCCGCTTCGTCAAGGCCACCGGCTGGGTGACCAGTGCCGAGCAGGCGCCGGACCAAGCCGAGTTCGACGACGACCTCGTGCAGCCACCAGAGCCCGGGTCGCTGGTGTTCGCCCCGACGTCGGGGCCGGTACCCCTGGACGACTGGACTCGCTGGTGGGACTGGGTGCCTGGGGCGGACTGGCGGCACCCGCTCGGGCCGAACAGCACGCTGCACGGCCGCGATCGGCATCCGGTCGTGCATGTGGGGCTCGAGGACGCCCGGGCCTACGCCGAGTGGGCGGGCAAGGAGCTGCCCAGCGAGACGGAGTGGGAGTTCGCTGCGAGGGGCGGGCTCGAGCAGGCGACGTATGCGTGGGGCGAGGAGTTCATGCCGCGCGGGCGGGTCATGGCCAACACCTGGCACGGGCAGTTCCCGTGGGAGAACCTCAATGCCGACGGCGTCGCGGGCACGACGCCGGTTGGTCGGTACCCGCCGAACGGCTACGGACTGCACGACGTGACCGGCAACGTCTGGGAGTGGACCGACACGGCCTGGTCGGACGACAGCGTCGACAGCGTCAGCGAAGAGCCCGCTCCGCAGCAGGCAGCCCCGTCGTGCTGCGCTCCGCAGCCCCAGCACACCCGCCTGGTGGAGTCCGATCGCTACGTCACCAAGGGCGGGTCGCACCTGTGTGCACCGAGCTACTGCCTGCGGTACCGGCCGGCGGCGCGGCAGGGCCACAGTGTGCGCAGCTCCACCTCGCACGTCGGCTTTCGCTGCGTGTTGCGCAATTAGATCCGGCGGTGCGCCCAGGTCGTGGGCACGTCCGCCCCGCCCTCGGGTGAGCGGCGGCGCCCACTGCGGAACAGCTGTGCGGTCGGCGAGATGCGTCCTGCCACCAGTCCCTCGCCCTGTTCGAACTCAGGCGCACGGGCGATCAGACCGCGTGGGACGTGGGCGAACACGTCAGCGAGGTAGGAGACGTCGCCGATCGAGTTGGTCCGCATCAGCACGAGGTTCTCGCACTGTGACAGCACGTTGATCGGCAGCTTGTGCGGACGCTGGGTCGCGAGCAGCAGGTATATCCCGTACTTGCGTCCCTCGGCTGCGATGTCGGTCGTGTGCTCCACAGCCAGGGCCTCATAGGGGTCGACGGAGTCGCGAGGACAGACGTTGTGCGCTTCGTCCACCACCACCAGCACGGGTTGGCGATGGGCCCGCTGTTGCCACAGCGCGGCCATGACCGCGGCGGCGACGGTGGACCTCTCCTGGGAGGAGTCCAGCTGGCCGAGGTCGAGGATGGCGGCGCGCCAGTCACTCCCGAGCTGATCGAGCAGTGTCGGTTCACCCTTCTCGGCCCAGATGCTCCAGGTCGCGACGCCGAGGTTGTCGATGCGCAACAGCAAGCGGCGTTGCGCCTCCGACCGCTGTCCTTGGGTGCTCTCCAGTGCCCGGCGGAGATCGAGCAACGAGTACTCCGTCGTGCCCACGTCAGCGGTGAGCCTGCGCAACTCGTCGTACTCCTCCAGGTCGCGTACGGGGTCGAGCGCAAGCACCATGGCCTGCTGGCGGATCGGAAGCCGACCGAAACGGATCTGCAGGCGGTCCGGCCCCTCACGTCGCAAGACGTGAACGGGCCCGATCTCCGTGCCCGGGTCGGCCGACAGCTGGTTCAGCCCGACGTAGTCGGAGTTCGGGTCGAGCACCACGATGCGCAGCGTGGTGTGGAGCAGCAGCTGCTCGAGGATGAGGCCGAGTGTGTAGGTCTTGCCCGATCCCGACTGCCCGCACAGGAAGGTGTGCCGGTTGAAGCCGCCCGCCACCAGCCGAGCAGGGGCACTGGCCGGGGCTTGCAGACTGCCGAGGTCCAGGGCTGACACGGTGCCGACCTGACCGGCGTGCCACGCCTGAAGGGCGGCACTCGAAACCGCACCGATCGTCGCCCTTTCGAACGCCTCACCACCAGTCACCGCGGTGACTCCAGCCTCGTCGAGGACTCCGAGCAACGTCCCGCCACCGAGCGCGAGACGTCCCCCGTCGCCGGCTCGAGACGGGGACTCCGCCAGCTCGACCACCTGGGCCACGTAGTCGGCCGCTTCCGTGGACAACAGGACCATCGAGCCGACCGGTACAGCCTCCGACAAAGGGCACTCGAATCGAAAGGACCGCCCGTCGAGCGACCACGCGGTAGGCCCTCGTCCACTCTCCTGTGGTGGGTTCGTGGTCGTCACACCTCCTCGAACGCGGCGTGCTGCTCAGGCTGGCCTGCGACCAGACACCGGTCAACACCCCAAGCTGGCTCTCACCCGCTGCGGGGGAGGCCACCCGACAGCGCTGCGACCTAGCCTCGGGCCAATGCCTGCTGCCATGGAGGGGTCGGCTTCGTCGTGGGCCGCTCTCGTCAGTGCGATTGTCGTTGTCGCGCACATCGCGATCTGCATCGCCGCCTTGGGAGTCATCCCCGGGAACCGTAAGCCCTCGACGGGCATGGCCTGGCTGATCCTGATCCTCGCCGTGCCGCTCTTCGGCCTCATCGCGTTCTTGGTCCTGGGGAGCACCCAGGTGGAGAAGCGACGCCATGACAAGCAACGGCACGTTAACGACCTGGTCCGCCGACGCACGGCGGCCATACCGTCGGGTGCCGCGACGTCCGGATGGTCACCCGCACACGTCTCGGCGGCGATCCTCAATCGCAACCTCGGCACCTTGCCCGTGGTCGCGGGCAACACCATCGAGCTGCACCCTGACTACGACGACTACTTCGCGGGCATGACTGCCGCCGTTGACGACGCCCGACACTTCGTGCACGTGGAGTTCTACATCAGCACGTGGGACTCGACGACCAGTGACTTCTTCGACGCACTCGTGCGTGCCAGCGAGCGCGGGGTCACCATCAGGGTCCTCTTCGATCATCTGGGATCTCGGAGCACCGCTGGGTACCACCAGATGCTCAGCCGGCTCGACGACGCCGGGATCGCCTGGAGACCCATGCTGGTGATCGCTCCGCTACGGGGAAAGGTGCGACGACCCGATCTGCGAAACCACCGAAAGATCCTGGTGGTGGACAACACGACCGCCTTCCTGGGGTCGCAGAACCTCATCGAGACGACGTACGGCAAGGCCAAGAACCAGAAAGAGGGACGGGAGTACGTCGAGCTCAACCTGCGGGTCCGGGGTCCGGTGGTCGCACAGCTGAACCTGGTTTTCGCCACCGACTGGTACAGCGAGACCGACGAGCTCCTGACCGAGGAGCTGCAGCCGCCAGCCGATCCGCACCTCGACACGACGACTGCTCAGGTGGAGTGTCAGGTGCTGCCGAGCGGGCCTGGGTTCGCCACGGAGAACAACCTTCGACTGTTCACCACGCTGATCTACTCGGCGCACACCCGGCTCTCGATCACCAGCCCGTACTTCGTCCCGGACGAGTCGCTCCTGTACGCGATCACGACCGCCGCCCAGCGCGGGGTCGACGTGGAACTGTTCGTGAGCGCCGAGGCCGATCAGTTCATGGTGGGCCACGCGCAGTGCTCCTACTACGAGGAGCTGCTCGCCGCCGGCGTCCGGATCTACTTGTATCCGGGGCCGTGGATCCTGCACTCCAAGCACTTCAGCGTCGACGACGAAGTCGCCGTGATCGGTTCGAGCAACATGGACATGCGCTCGTTCGCGCTGAACTACGAGGTGGTGATGATGCTGGTGGGTGGCGACCTCGTCGCCAGGATGAAGGCCACCGAGGACACCTACCGGTCGCGAAGCCGGTTGCTGACTGCTGACGAGTGGCGCGGCCGTTCGCGATCTGCCCGGTTTGTCGACAACGTGATGCGTCTGACCGCCGCCCTGCAGTAGATGACGACCGGGGCGCTTGTCGTTCGGTCGTGCCGGGTGTAGACAATCAACGCCGCCCAGTCCCCGCGGTGGAAGCGGCGCCGATGGAGGACGTCGACTTCGATCCGATCTGCAGTATGTCGTGGGGATCTGTGCCCACCGAACCGAAGGCAACGAGATGTCTGAGGTCCACCAGGCGCAGGGGGGTGAGGGCGCGCACGACTACGTGCGTGACCCGCTGGTGGCGTTCCGATTCGGCATCCCGGCCCTGCCGAACGGCTACGTCGAGCGACCGCGCCTGGTGACCACGATGGAGCGCGGTGCCACGCAACCGCTGCTGCTGGTGAGCGCCGGAGCGGGCACCGGCAAGACCTCACTGGTCGCGGACTGGGCCGCTCGCCGTGACCCCGAGCAGACGGCGTGGATCACCTTCGAGCCGGGCGACGTGAATGCGGCGGCATTCTGGGCCAGCGTGCTCGCCCAGCTGCACGCGCACGGGGTGCCCGCTGCTGCCACGCCGCAGGTTCCCGGAGCGGCCGGCGTGCCACCCGCCCAGCTGGCCGAGATCGCGTCGACCTTGTCTGCCCGGGTGGACACCTTGGTCCTCGTGCTGGACGGCTGGGAGTTCACCACTCCGGCCGTCACCCGCGGTGTCGACTTCCTGCTGCGGCACAGCGGCCACCGGCTGGTGATCGTCATCGTCACTCGGTCGGATCCGGTGCTGCCGCTGCCCCGTTACCGGCTGAACGACCTGGTGACGGAGGTTCGGACGGCCGACCTCGCGTTCACGCAAGACGAGGTACACGAGCTGGTCGGGTCCGGCGATCTCACCCTGACCGAGCAGTCCGTCGAGGCTCTGGTCGCGCGTACCCAGGGATGGGTGGCCGGGGTGCGCTTCGCCACGTCGTCTCTGCTGCGACAGTCGGATCCGGATGCTGCTGTGCTCCAGCTCGCCGGTGACACGGGCAACATCGCCGAGTACTTGGTCGCCGAGGTGCTGGACACGCGGTCCGACGCCGAACGCGAGCTGCTCCTCGCCACCTGCGTGGTCGATGTCCTTCGCCCTGGACTCATCGAGGAGCTCGCCGGACCGACGGCACCACGAGGGTTGGCCCAGCTCGCTCACGCCAACGCGTTCGTGGAAACCGTCTCCGATCAGCCCGGGTGGTACCGCTACCACCCGTTGTTCCGGGAGCTCTTGCGCGCCGAGCTGAACCACCTCGCGCCCGCCCGATCGATCGCCCTGCACCGCCGGGCCGGCCACTGGCACGCTGAGCGCGACATGCTGGGCACGGCGGTGCGGCACGCGGCAGCGGGCTACCAGTGGACCGAGGCGGCGGAGTACGTCGTCGACGACCTCGCCGTGGGATCACTCCTCCAGAGCTGCGCGTCGGACAGTCTGTGCAACGCACTGCGCTCGATGCCGGACAGCGCCCAGGGCCCGGCCGCAGCGATCGTCCGTGCCGCTCTCGCGTTGTCCGACGGCGACACATCAGTGGCTCGACACGAGCTCGAGCACGCGCGGGACGGGTCTCCCGGGCGCACCCAGCGGGTCGCCAACGCGCTGATCGACGCGCTGATGTCGCTGCAGGCTCCGGACGCGGCCCAGGCGCTCGAGATCTGCGTCGCGGCAGAGCATGAGCTCCAAGGACAGTCGCTGGAGCGGCTGGCGGCCCATCCCGAGCTCGTCGCCATGGTGGTTGCCGCCCGGGCAACGGCTCTGCTGCGTTCGGGCCAGGTGCGGGCAGGGCGCGTGGCGTTCACCAGGGCCGCGGAGCTGGCAACGGCACCCGGATGCGGGCCGGCCCTCGTCTACAGCCTGTCTCACCTGGCCCTGCTGGACGCCCTCGAAGGTGCGCTACGCCGCGGCGCCGACCGAGCGGTGCGCGCGCGCGAGGTCGGGCACGACCAGGGCGTCAACGGGTTCGGACTGCACGATGCGAGCCTGGTGGCGCAGTCCTGGATCGCCCTACAGCAGGGGGACGCCGGTACGGCCCGCGAGCGGATCGACACAGCCCGCAGCGCCGAGGCGTCCTATGCCGTGCTGCCCACCCAGTTCCTCGAGCTGGCCTCGGCCAAGCTTGCCCGGATGGACGGTGATCTGGCCCGTGCGACGCATGTGCTCCAGGACGTGCGGGAGCAGGCCTCGGCCTCCGCGCCGTGGGTCGCCGACCTCGCCGTCGAGGAACAGATCGCCTGTGCCGTTTCCACCGGTGACGCAGCTGTGGCGCACGACCTCGCCATGGCCCTGTCCGGTCGCGATGACACGGGCGCGTTGCTGAGCGCCGCACGGCTGCGGTTGTGCGCACGGATCGCGGGGGGCGCGACCGACCCCGTGGGTCCGATCGCCACCAGGCCGGACGAGCCCCTGGTCGCGCGGGTGACTGCGGGACTGCTGGTCGCGGAGGGCGAGCTGCAGCGCGGCCAGCAGGAACAGGCCCGGGCATCCGTCCAGCGCGCCACTCGGCTGGCCGCGCCGGAGAAGCTGCGGTTGCCGTTCCATGAGGCGGCTCCAGCCGTCAGGGATCTCATCCCTCGCCGCCGCCCCACGGCCCCGATCCCTCGGCAGGGCTCGCGCCAGGCCGCGCAGGCCGACGACGCGGCGCCGGTGATCGAGACGTTGACGGCCAAGGAGCTGGAGGTTCTCAACCACCTCTCGCAGCTGCTTACCACCGACGAGATCGCGGCCGCGATGTTCGTGTCGGTGAACACCGTCCGTACGCATGTGCGCAGCATCCTCCGCAAGCTGTCGGTGTCTCGCCGGCATCAGGCGGTGCGCCGGGCCCGGGTGCTTGAGATCATCGACAACCATTGACCCGTTGCAGGGGGGCCAACCGATGACGCACGGGTCCGACCACGGGTTCGACAAGGAGTACTGGGAGCAGCACTGGCAAAGCCGGTCTGGCGCTCCAGGCTCCATGGGTACGAACCCGCAGAACGCGTACCTGGATCGTGAGATCAGCGACCTGGTGCCGGGCACGGCACTGGATGCGGGATGCGGCGCGGGTGCCGAGGCGATCTGGCTCGCTTCGCACGGCTGGCAGGTCACCGCAGCCGACATCTCGACCGAGGCGCTGGCTCGCGCTGCCGACCGCGCGGCGACGAGCGGAGTCGCCGAGCGGGTCCAGTGGGTCGAGGCAGACCTGACCGTCTGGGACCCGGGAAAGACGTTCGACCTGGTCACGACTCACTACGCCCATCCGGCGATTCCGCAGCTCGAGTTCTACGAGCGCACGGCCGCATGGGTGGCCCCCGGCGGCACGTTGCTGATCGTCGGCCACCTGCACACCCACAGCGGGCCGGGCGACAACCACGGTCACAGCCAACAGCCTCCCGCCGAGGCGTCGGCCACCGCTGCGGCCGTCACGGCGCGCCTGGACGGCACCGAGTGGGAGATCATCACCGCCGAAGAGCCGCACCGCACGCTCACCGGTGAGGGTGGCCGAGAGGTAGTTCTTCAGGACGTCGTCGTGCGCGCCACCCGCCGCACGGCCATCGCGGGGTGACTTGAGCAGGGCGAGACGAGTGTTTGTCACTCGCCCGTGACCCCACCGGGCGTGATGACGTCGGCTCCGTTGGGCAGGTCATGCATCGGGCTGAGCGTGCCGTTCTCGTCGAGGAGCACGTACGTTGTGGCGCCCTCTGAGCTGCGGGTGAGGGCGATCTGTCCGTCGGGCAGCATGCCGAGGAAGTCCCACGTCCCGTTGTCGGTCGGTGTGGGCAGATCGACGCGCCGTCCCTCCGCACAGCCGCCCACGACGACGGCGACCGGCTGGCTCACTGACGCGTCTCTGCTGAACACGGCTGTCGTGACAGTGATCCTGTCGGCATGCACGGGACGCGACCCGCGGACCTGCCAGCTGTGGATCCGTCCGTCTGGTCCGATCAGCGTCTCGTCCGGCCCGACGCACTGCTCGAAGCTCGTACCGTTGTAGCCGTCCTCCCAGTTCGACGTGTCGACCACCTCGCCAGCACGATGTTCGCGGTCGACGTTCCGCAGGAGTAGCCACCGACTTGTGGGAGGTGCGGTCGTCGCCACCCGTGGCCACTCGCCATCGAAGGGTTCGATGGGCTCGGTGACTGCCGACATGACGGGGCGGGCGCCCATGACCGGCACGGTCGTGACCCCGGGGGGCACGTCGACGAACGTGGGTTCGTCGGTGATGAGGCTCTCCCAGCCGGCGAAGCGCACGATCTCGTCTCCGCTGTACAGGGCCAATGTCGGAGCCCAGGACTGCTCACTCCACCCCACGAGCTCCCACCGGTCGCCGCGCGGGTCGGCGGCAACCTCCTCGACCATGTCCGGCCCGTCCAGGTAGTAAAGGGTGTAGCCGCCGTCGTCGGGTCGACCCAGCCAGTGCCCGGTGGGGGAAAGGCTGACACCGTCCAGCCCGCTCTCGGCCAAGACGGCAGCCAGCTCGGGGTGGACGTCGCCCAGATCGATGTGTTCTCCCGAAGGCGACACCAGGGTCACCGAGCATTCGTCGCCGGCGCAGCTTCGATACATCGCGGTGCCGGCAGCAGCGGGCTTCGTCGCATCGATGGAGCCGGGGCCAAGCGTCCGATTCTCCAGCCAGTCCTGGAGCGGGACCGCCCCGCCGACCGGCT
Organism: uncultured Actinomycetota bacterium; assembly: GCA_963785115.1. GTDB lineage: Bacteria > Actinomycetota > Actinomycetes > Propionibacteriales > Nocardioidaceae > JACCWP01. The sequence continues at coordinate 588,899 of CAWATY010000031.1, read as the reverse complement.
CCCGGTCGGGCTCTGGCGGGGCGTGGGTGGGCGACTGGGCGGGTTCAGGACCGTCGGACGTTCCCATCTGGACGGCCACGATGATCCCGCCGGCGACCGCCGCCGCCACCAGTGGTGCAGCAACGAGGTAGGCCAGCCGATGCCGCGAGGCGGGCGGTGTCCCACGGGTCGCCCTGTCCACGGTGGCGCGCACGAACCCGGCATCGGGGGGGAGGTCGGTCGAGGCCGGAGTCATCGCCGTGCGGAGCCGCTGCTCGAGGTCGCTGCGTGGTGTCGGGGACATCTCAACCACTCCCAGATGCAGTGGAGTCAGGGTCCAGCACGTCGGCGGACAGGACCGGGGCCAGCGCGGCGAGGGCGCGTGTGGCATGCGTCTTCACGCTGCCTCTGGAGCACCCCATGGTGCGGGCGATCTCCGCCTCGGAGAGATCCTCGTAGTAACGCAGCACCATCACCGCCCGCTGTCTCGGCGACAGTTCACCGAGCGCCTGCCAGACGTCGACGGCCAAGTCGCGCCCAGCGGCATGATCCGGATGGGCACGTTCGGGCACCGCCGAGACGACCGACTCGAGCAGCCGGGACGCTGCACGCCAGCGCCGGGTAGCCATCCGCACCATCACCCGGCGCGAGTACGCGTACCGCGCATCAGGGCTCTCGATACGGGACCAACGCCGGTACGTCTCGACCAGTGCGTCCTGCACCAGGTCTTCGGCAGCGGATCGATCACCGCCGCAGAGCAGTCGCGCGGACCACAACATGCGCGGCGAGCTGTCGGCCACGAAGGCCGAGAACTCACTCACCGTGTGGTCCGCCATGCTCAGCCTTCCCCAGCCATCCGCGCCCGTTACCCACACAGTGGCCTGAACTGTCCTGAACAGTTGACAGCGCGTGGCAAGTTTCTGAGCGCGTCACCCGTCAGCGGGCGGGGGGCCTACCTACTCGGCATGCGGCGCGCGGCGGGCGAAGCCGAGGTAGGCAAGGCCAGGGATCTCAAGGCCGTCTGAGGTCTGGTACCGCGACAGTCTCGCGCCGACGGCCTGTTTGATGGCGGCTCGATCGTGCGGGGGCAAGCCTCCGAGGATCCTCTTCAGTGGCCCTGCCAGATCGGTGCGCAGCTGCCAGTACTCCTCGAACGACGCGTCGTGCGTAGGCACGCTCACCTCCTTCACGACCACCTGATCAAGACCTGCTCCGGCCAGCGTGCTCGCGAGCGCGCCGTCGGCACCCAGAGAGAACGGCCCTGGCACACCGGGAGGAGGAACAGGGGAGCCGATCTGCTCTTGCACCGCGTCTGCGAGCACGCCGAGCCAGGGATTGCGGTCGCGAGATCCCCACACGGCGACTGCCACTCGCCCACCGGGCCGTAGGACGCGGGCGATCTCGCTGGCGGCCCGGGCTGGGTCGAGAGCGAACATCAGTCCCTCGCGGCAGACCACGATGTCGAAAGAGGCGTCTGGCAGATCGATCTGCTCCAGGTCGACGACCTGCGCTCGAACGTCGACGCTCGCTGCGCCGGCTCTGCCCCGACGCGCAGCGCGAGCGGCTGCGATCGCCACCATCTCGGGCGCAGCGTCGGAGAGGATCACGCTTCCTCGGGGCGTGACCCGGTCGGCGATCGCCAACCCCAGGCCACCCGCACCGCAGGCGAGCTCGAGCACCTCGTCGCCGGGAGCAGGCCCGACAGCTTCGATCATCAGGCGGGTCACTGCTTCGGCGCGCTGCTCCACGTGATCGGCGTGGTGGCCCCAGGACTCGGCGACCGACCCCCACATCTGGTGCACGCGGTGGCGGATCTGTCGGGCGGTGGGATGGACGGTGTCGGTGGACATAGCGACGGCCTCCTAGATTAGTTACACACTATGTGTAACGAATAGTGGTTAGTGTTCGGCCTGTGGCCGACGAAGTCAAGACCTCGCGGAGCTACGACTCCACGCTGCGCGTGCGTCGGGCGGCCGAGCGGCGCCTGGAGCTGGCGGTGGCGGCCCGGGATCTCTTCGTCGAGCAGGGTTACCCGGCGACCACGATGGATGCGGTTGCGACGCGCGCGAATGTCTCGCTGAAGACCGTCTACAACGCGTACGTGAGCAAGTCCGGTCTGCTCAGGGCGGTGTGGGACCTGTCGCTCAAGGGCGACCTCGACGATGCGCCCGTCGCCGAGCGTCCCTGGTACACCGCGGTCATGTCCGAGCCCGATCCACAGCGGCAGCTGGCGATGACGGCCGAGAACTCCCGGGTGGTCAAGACACGCATCGGACCCGTGCTGAAAGTGATCCGAGACGCCGCCTCCGTCGACGATGACCTGGCGGCGCTGTGGGAGCTGATCCAGACCGACTTCTGGGCCAACCAACGAGCGATCATCGACAACCTGGCGAGCAAGGGAGCCCTGCGACCCGGCCTCGACGTCAAGCGCGCCACTGACCTGCTCTGGATGCTCAACCACCCCGACGTCTGGCTGCTGCTCGTGGATCGTCGGGGCTGGTCACCGGCAGAGTGGGAAGCCTGGTTCGCTGAGGCCTGCCGCGAGCAGCTGCTCGCTCCCCGCTAGACAACCAGGGGAGCGGCGACCTCGAGCTGGTCGTGGTCGATGAGCCAACGCACGGCGTCCAGCACTGCGGCCTCCGGTTCGAAGACCGGGGCGTAGCCCAACAGCATGCGCGCCTTCTCGATCGAGGCGTACTGGCTTCGCGAGAGGTGTTCCCAGCTGGTGTCGGCGAACTCGCTGGTCGTACCGGACCTGAACTCGTCCCAGGTCAGCGAGTGGCAACGGACGGTCTGCCCGAACCACGCCGCTGCGATCGCCAGGAAGCCGCGTACGGTCAGCGCCGACGGTGCCACCACGTTGAACGACTCGCCGGCTGCCGCCGCACGCTGCTCGATCGCGAGCTGGAACGCCTGCGCGACGTCATCGGCGTGGACATGGTGCATGAGCTCGGCGCCGAGGCCCGGGACGGCGATCTGCTGGCCCGCGGAAAGGGTGTACCAGACGCCCGGGTCGAGGTTTCCCAGCGGCCCGATCGGCGGCCAGCCGGGGCCGCTGATGTGACCCGGCTGAAGCACAGTGGTGACCAGGCCGCCGGACCGGGTCTCGGCGGCCAGGAGCTCGGCGATGTCCGCCTTCTGGGTGCCGTAGTCGCCGAACGGTGGCGAGGTGTCGTTCTCCCGCATCGGCTGCCTCACGCTCATCCCGTACCGCCAGATGCTGCCGCAGTGGACCAGGTGCCCGGTGTGTCCGCGCAGTGCCGCCAGCAGCGCCCGTGCCGAGTCAGGCGTGAAGCAGATCATGTCCACGACCACGTCGGCCTCGAGCGCAGCCACCCGCTGCCCGAACGTCCCGGCCGCGTCCTCGGCCTCCCGGTCCACCCGGACCTGCTCGACCTCGGACCACGCCTCGTCCTGGAGATAGGGAGCCTGGGCGCCGCGAGTCAGGTTGACCACCTCATGCCCGGCGCGAACCAATCGGGGGACCAGGAAGGTGCCCACGTGACCACTGCCGCCGACCACCGCGATGCGCACGCTTCTGACCCTAGCCACCAGGTCGAGGGCGGAGTGTCGGTCAGCTCCGGAGGTAGGACGCCCCGTTGACGTCGATGATCGTGGCCGACGAGAAGCGGGCCTCTGGCGAGGCGAGCCACACCACCGCGGCGGCGACCTCCTCGGGGCGTGCCACCCGGCCGAACGGTGACTGCGCGCGCACCGCGTCGCCGCTGGCGCCTTCGAGCACCTCGCGGGCCATCTCGGTCTGCACGAAGCCGGGCGCCACCGTGCCGACGGAGATGTTGTGCGGCGCCAGGACGAGCGCCAACGACTGCCCGAACGCGTTCATCCCGGCCTTGGACGCGGCGTAGGCCGGGCAGTTCGGCTCTCCGCGGAAGGCCCCCCTGCTCGAAACGTTGACCACCGCGCCGCCTCCTGCGGCCCGCAGGTGCGGGATGGCACAGAAGGTGGCGTTGGCAGCGCCGGTGAGGTTGGTGGAGAGGGTCTGCGACCACGCGGCCTGCCAGTCGTCGTACGACGTCGACAGCGGCGGGTGGGCGACGAACACTCCTGCGTTGTTGACCAGCACGTCGAGCCGGCCCAGCCGGTCGGCGGCCGAGTCGACGACGGTGCGGACGTCGTCGGGTCGGGTCATGTCGGCCTGCACGGTGACGTGACCCTCTCCGGCCAGGGAGTCGCGCACCGCTTCCGCCCTCTCGGCTGACCCGCCGTAGTGCACCGCGACCCGGTCGCCCTGCGCGGCGAACGCGCGGGCGATGGCGGCGCCGATGCCGCGTGAACCTCCGGTGACGAGAACTGCTCGGCCTTGGTGCTGGGTGGGCGAGGCGTCGCTGGTCATCGAGGGGTCAGCACACAGAACTCGTTGCCATCGGGATCGGCCATCACGACCCAGCTGACGTCGCCCTGGCCGATGTCGATACGCGTCGCGCCGAGGGACACGAGCCGCTCGACCTCCGCCTCCTGATCACCGTCGGCAGGCGGAGCGAGGTCGAAGTGCAGCCGGTTCTTCCCAGTCTTGGGCGCCACCGGCGGACCACCCCACGAGATCTTCGTCCCGCCGCGCGGCGACTGGATCGCGGTCTCCTCGTCCTGGTCCCAGACCAACGGCCAGCCCAGTGCCTCGCTCCAGAAGTACCCGACCTGCTGGGTGCCGTCGCTCGCCAGCGCCCCGATGAATCCGGTGTCAGCCAGGAAGTTGTTGCCTGGCGGGATCACGTCGAACTCGTTGCCCTCGGGGTCACCGAGCACGACGTGCTCCACGTCAGGGCCCTGGCCGATGTCAAGGTGTCGGCCGCCGAGCTCGAGGGCCCGCGCCACCGTCGCCTGTTGGTCCTCCAGGGACGTGCTGGTCAGGTCGAAGTGCATCTGGTTGGGGCCGGTCTTCGGCGCGTCGGTCGGGAAGAACTCGATCCGGAACTCGGTGTCATCGCTCGGCAGCAGCGCGAAGCCGTCAGGGGGATCGTCGACCAGCTCCCTGCCCAGGATGCCGGCCCAGAAGTTCGCGAGCCGGTGCGGGTCGTTCGCATCGAAGGCGAGCGCGACGAGGTGAGAAGTCATTCCGGTCCGTCCCTGATCGCTGGCACACAGTCGCAGACAGGCGCGTGCGCCCTGCCCAAGGAGGAAGCCACGCTAGGCGGGCAGGGAGCGGCCCCGCAACGCGATTACGTCAGAGGGGACGCAGCCCTACGCGTGCAGGTCGCGGTGTCTCCCCCGCTGGTGAGTGACCAGGTAGCGACCAGCGAGAACGGTCACGATCCCGGAACCGATCCAGAGCGACAACGTCACGTACACGACCAACATCCTGTGCCTCCCTGCGAGGGACCACCGAACGGCATTCGAATGCGTCAACGCGGTGCAGCCCACCGGGCTACGGCCACGCGCGCAACGTCCACATTTGGCCGGTTTGGTGAATGTCTGCTCAGCAGACCGTAAACGACGGTCGCGTCACCACGTCGTGAGCGTGAGTTCCTCAGGTGCCCACCAGAACTCTTCGTCCCCCGCGAGATGCCAGTGCTGATCGCCATGTCCTGTCGGCAGCTGACACAGCAGGTCGGGGCGATTCGGGTGCTCGACGTCGCAACGATCCGCGCCCAGCTGGACCGGCAGCGGGGTATCCATCAGTCACCTCTTCGCCAAAGGGCACAAACCGTGTCGGCAACCTAATACCCCCGTGACGAGGGCACATCGGCCGATCGGGTCAAAGACGGTCGAACGTCACGCATTACGGGTCGCGCGCCTGCAGCGCGGCCGCGTGCAACCAGGTGGGCCGGCTGTGACTCTGACTGGTTGTGGACACCGACCGGCTTCCCGTCGATCGGTCGAGCGCGTTCGGTACGGGGTTCGAGGCATATGCGGAGGCCGACCTCGGTCGGCTGCTGCGGCTGGCCCGCCGGCTCACCGCTACGCCGGACACGGCGCCTGACCTGGTGCAGGAGACCCTGGTGCGGGTCGGGTTGGCGTGGCGGCGCATCGACCAAGACCCGGCGGCGTACGCGACGACGGTGCTCACCCGGCTGGTGTGGCGGCAGGAGCGTCGTCGCGTCCATGAGTGGCGGTTGCTGACCGGTCGCCGGGTCGAGGCGCAGCAGCCGGATCCGTATGAGGTGACGCACGAGTCGGACCGGCTCGGGGCGGCCATGCGTGGGCTGGGCGCGCGACAGCGGGCGGTCTTGGTGCTGCGCTTCACGTACGACCTGTCGGTCGACGAGACGGCACGCGTCCTGGGCTGCACGACCGGAACGGTCAAGAGCCAGACCGCGCGAGGACTGGCTCGGCTGCGGGTGCTGCTCGATGAGGAGGACGGCGATGCGTGACGACGAGCTGGTGCGACGGATCGCCGCCGGCGACTGGGCGCCTGGAGACGACGTTGAACAGCGGGTGCCGTCAGTGGCGCGCATCGTCGAGCTGGTGGGCCGCCGTCGTCGTCGGCGTCGGCTCGCTGCGGTGGGCGGTGCGGGACTTGCCGGTGCAGGTGTGGTGATGCCGCTCGCGCTGTTGCCTGGCCCTTCGGGCACGGGGAGCGCGCCCCCGGCCGGGCCGTCGGGGACCGCCACCACTGGCTTGGTGGACGGCACGTGTCCGAACAGCTCGCTCGTCCTGTCCCTCGGGGTTGGTGAGGGCGGCGGTGGTCTGCGTCAACCGGTGCAGATCGCCAACGTCGGTAGTTCGGCCTGCTCGGTCGCGGTGCCGTCGCTGACGCTCGTGCCCGACGAGGGACGGCCTGAGCCGGTGAAGGCGCCGACGGGACGGGAGGTCTTGCTCCAGCCCGAGACGTCCATGTCCCTGATGGTCAACACCACCACCATGTGCGCCCACGGGCGAGACCTGGTCGGTGTCGACACGATCCGCGTCGAGACGGCCGACGGCACTACGTACGCGCTGCACGGTGCCCAACTGGCCAGCGGCTGTAACCCAGCGGCCGAGGTCACGGACGTGAGCGTGCACACCACGGACACGACGACGACACAGGACCCGCTGTCTCCCGTAGACCTCCCAGAGTGCGCCGGCACCGACCTCAGCATCGAACACGGCGAGGAGGGAATCGCGGCCAGCCACTCGGGCACGGAAATCATCGTCTCCAATGCCGGCGAGCAGGCGTGTCGCCTGCCTGGCGGGATACATCTCTCGCTCGTCACACCCGACGGCGATGTCCCGGTCGAGCCGGCTTCGGCGATGCGGCGCCCGCACGTACTCCTGCCGGACGACGTCGCCACGTACGAGATCCTCAATGTCAACATCTGCGGCAACGGTCAGACACTCTCGCAATACACCGAGACCGTGCAGGTCACCCTTCCCGGCGGCTTCGAGTACACCGTTCACGAGGCCAGGAACCCGTACGGCTGCGGACAACCGTACGTCGTGCAGTTCCGGATAAGGCCGGCGAGCGAGCTCTGACGAAGGAGGAAGGTCGCGTGCGCGTTGTGGACCAGTTTGTCGGCGACCCGGCCGCGGTTTACCGCCTGCTGGTCCTGACCAGGCCCTTCTCACCGCCGGCGAAGAGGCGGATGATCACCACATCACCCGCCGGAACGCTGAATGACGATCAAAGGTCGACAGGAGGGCCTTCATGTCCGAGACGCAGAACATCGACACCCCGCACGAACGGCGACCGTTCAAGGCCCACGGCCACGTCGACGTGGTCACTCTCGGCGACTTCACGCTCGGCCGCGGCGTGTTCGAGCCCGGCTGGCGCTGGTCCGATGACGTCAAGCCCATCGCCGGCACCGACTCCTGCCAGACCCACCACACCGGGTTCTGCCTGTCGGGCCAGATGATGATCCGCACCGACGCTGGCGAAGAGATCGCCGTCGGCCCCGGCGACGTCGTCAATCTCGATCCCGGCCATGACGCTTGGACGGTCGGCGACGAGGCCTGCGTGATCCTCGACACCGGCATCGCCGCGTACGCCAGGCCCTCCTGACGCCGCTACTCCGCGAGGATGATCTCGCGTAGTCGCGCGGCCTTGTCCTCCGACCAGTCAGGTGGTTGCAGCACGGCTGCCCAGCCGTCAACGTGCTCACCGGTGTACACGTGGCCGTGGCCCGGGGGTGTGGAGAAGGACAACGCCAGGTCGGCGGACACCTGCCAGAAGGTGACGAACGGAATCCAGGTCATGCTGCCGAGGACGTCGCGACCGGGGGGTTCCTCGAGCCAGTCGGGCTCGCTCAGGATCAGGTCAGGGCTCCACCAGGTGATCGGGTCAGAGGCATGCTGCATGTAGAGCACATGTGTTCCGTTCCAGGGACTTGACACCGGTGGGATCCGCTCGCGAGGCCGCCCGGTGAACCTGATGGTGCGGCCGTTGTTGTACGTCGGCTCGACCTGCGGGCTTCCCGGATCGCGATCCTCGACGAAGTCGCTGTACAACGGGTTGAAGCTGGGCGGGCCTACGTACAGGGCACCGCTGGTCCGGTTCGCGAGGTCGCGCTCGCCACTGAAGGCGTTCTCGCCGCCGAAGGACCCCAGACTCTCCCCGTAGACCATGAGCTTCGGCCGATCGTCGGCCGGCAGCTGTGACCACCGGCCGTAGACCTCGTCGAACAGGTCCCGACCGGCCTCGCGGGCCACGTCTCGGTCGACCAGGTAGGACAGCCACGACGGCAGGTGGGAGTACTGGGTGGCAACGATGGCCGAGTCGCCCTCGGTCAGGTACTCGAAGGCGCTGGCCGAGCTCGGTTCCACGATCCCGGTGCCCGTGGTGGTCACGACCAACAGGTAGGACCGGTCAAAGCCACCGGCCCTCTCGAGCTCGTCGACAGCAAGAGCTGCCCGCGTCTCGGTGTCCTCGGCCGAGGCGTAACCGACGTACGCCCGGATGGGCTCCCTCGCCGGGGATCCGGTGAGGGCCTCGATGTCCTCGGCCGTCGGGCCGGTGCCGGTGAACCGGCGGCCCTGGCGACCGAGTGAGTCCCAGGACACGAGCGATTCCGGGCCACCGGACCGCAGCGTGCTCGTCGGTTGCACCGCACCGCCGGTGGTCCTGGTGTCCAGCAGGGCGAAGCTTCGGTCGGCCATGGAGACCAGACCGTCCACGACCACACCGCTGAACAGCAGCGCGGTTGAACCGGTCAGCAGGATGAGCGCAGAGGCTCGTGCGGCGCGTGCACCCACCTTCCGCTCCAGCTGGGTAGCGATCGAGCGGTAGACCCAGCGGACGGCCCGGCTGATCGCCACGACCACCACGAAGATCACCGCGGCGACGATCGGGATCAGCAGATAACTGGCAACGCTCGGGGAAGGCACCTCGACCAGGTCGCGCAGCTCTCGCTGCCAGCGCTCGCTCAGCACCCAGGACACGACCACCGTCAGAACCGCAACCACCCAGAAGACCTGCCACGAACGCCGCGACGATGTCCGCGGCCCACGGTCGGCGAACTCTCGCCACAGCCACGCGCCGAAGACCCCGAGCCCGTAGCCGATGACGGCACTGATCCCACTCACCGCGCCCTGGAAGGAAGGGGGCCGTGGCAGCAGCGACGGCGTCAGGGAAAGAACGACAAACACCAGCGCGACCCATGCGCCCGGCAGCGCGTACCGGAAGTGTCCCCGCGCACTCGCACCGGCCCGAAGGAGCATCCGGCGTCCCCTGTTCGGCTCCTGCCGCCCTGCCTCCGGTTCCGCCGTGTGCGGTTCCGTCATCGACGCCCTCCGCAACCCTCGCGCGCGACCCGGATGATATCCGTACGAGCGAGGGTCAGGCTCGGTCCCCCAGCGCCACGATGTGGTCCGGCAGTCGCTCGTTGTCGCCGTACATGAAGTGGTTCTGCATCCGCTCGGAGAACCTGCTGGCCTCCGTCGTGAGACCCACTGCCTCGGCGACCTGACGCACGAGCATCGGGGAGGCGCCGCAGCACACGCCGAGGTACCGCACCCCGAGCTCGAGTGCCTCGGAGGCGAAGGCACCGATCTCGTAGCGGTTGGCGTACAGCGGGTCCAGCGCGGTGGGGAACGTCCGGCCGTGCGGCGAGGGCACGGAGGCCCGGTCGTCGCTCAGGTTGAAGAACGTCGGCTCTTGGGTCGTGGTGCGGTACGGGATCGGGAGGGCGGCGACGTGGCAGGAGACGGCGGCGCGGATCTCGCGCAGCCACGGCATCATCGTCGACGGTCCGCGGAAGCAGTTCATCCCCACGACGTCGGCACCGGCCTGCTCGAGTCGCTGACACGTCTCGACGATCCCGATGCCGTCGGCCATCTCCTCGACGGCCATCGGGGCAACGGTGAGCACGACCGGTAGTCCCGTGGACTTCGCGACCTCGAGCGCGGCGAGCGCCTCGCCGGCGTAATAGAACGTCTCACCGATGATCAGGTCGGCGCCGCCCTCGACAGCCCACCCCACCATCTCCTCGAACATGCTCCGTACCTCGGCCTGCCGCTGAGTGTCTGCGGGGTCCCAGATGTTGGTGTTCGAGATGTTGCCCGCCATCAGGTTGCCCGGCCGCGCGTCTGCGACCTCGCGGGCGATCTGCAGGGCGGCGCGGTTCAACGGCTCCAGCAGGTGTTCCTTGCCGATCACCCGCATCTTCTCGCGGTGCCCGTTGTAGGTGAACGCCTCGACGACGTCGGAACCAGCCCGCTGGAAGTCGACGTGCACTGCTTTCAGCGCATCGGGAAACTCCAGTGCCACCTCCGGCACGAACTCGCCGGCGGTGAGGTATCCCCGGCGCTCGAGCTCGAACAGGAACCCCTCCGCGCAGATCACGGGGCCTGCGTCGAGACGCTCGGTCAGGGGACGGCTGTCGTTCATGATGCGCTCCTCAGGTGTGCCGGCACGGTCGGTGCCCTCCCCGTCCGGCAACAAGAAAAGGCAAGGAGGTCACGCACTCCTTGCCACTACCAACGTATAGCGCACCAGGGGGCTTGCGGCAAGGCCCGGGTCCTGCCGCAGAATCACCGGCCGACGCTCAAACCATCGTGACTGGGGGATACATGATCGACGTGATCGTTGCCGGCGGCGGACCGACCGGCTTGATGCTGGCCAGCGAGCTGCGGCTGCAGGGCGTGGACGCGCTCGTGCTGGAGAAGGAGGCGGAACCGACCCTGGTCGTCCGCGCTCTCGGCCTGCACGCACGCAGTATCGAGGTGATGGACCAGCGCGGCCTGCTGGAGCGCTTCCTGGCACTCGGCAAGCAGTACCCGGTCGGTGGCTTCTTCGCCGCCATCGACAAGCCCTCGCCCCGGCTTGACTCCGCGCACGGGTACGTCCTCGGCATCCCGCAACCCGTCACCGCCCGCCTGCTGACCGAGCACGCCACCGAACTGGGTGTCGACATCCGGCGCGGCTGCGAGCTGGTCGGGCTGAGCCAGGACGACGACGGTGTGACCGCCGAGCTGGCCGACGGCACGCGGCTGCGCGCCCGCTACCTCGTCGGCTGCGACGGCGGCCGCAGCACGGTGCGGAAGCTGCTCGGCGTCGACTTCCCCGGGGAGCCCACCAGGCTCGAGACCCTGCTGGGGGAGATGGAGCTGACCGCCTCGCCGGAGGAAGTGCTCGCGGTCAATGCCAGAGTGCGCAAGACCCAGCTCCGGTTCGGTGCCGGGCCACTCGGGAATGGTCGGCACCGCGTCGTGGTGCCCGCCGCGGGGGTGTCCGAGGACCGTACGGTCCCTCCGACCCTGGAGGAGTTCAAGCAGCAGCTGCGGGCGACCGCCGGTACCGACTTCGGCGTGCACTCACCGCGCTGGCTGTCCCGCTTCGGCGACGCCACCCGGCAGGCCGAGCGCTACCGGGTCGACCGAGTGCTGCTGGCCGGCGACGCTGCGCACGTGCACCCACCGTTGGGTGGGCAGGGGCTCAACCTCGGCATCCAGGACGCCTTCAACCTGGGTTGGAAGCTGGCCGCCGAGGTCGCCGGCTGGGCGCCGGAGGGGTTGCTGGACAGCTATCAGGTCGAACGGCACCCGGTGGCGGCTGACGTGCTCGAGAACACCCGCGCCCAGACGGTGCTGATGTCCTTCGAGCCCGGTTCCCAGGCGGTGCGCCGGCTGGTGTCGGAACTGATGGACTTCGAGGACGTGAACCGGTACCTGATCGAGAAGCTCACCGGACTCGGGATCCGCTACGACTTCGGCGACGGGCACGAGCTGCTCGGCCGCCGGTTGCGGGACATCGGGCTGAAGCGGGGCCGTCTTTACGGGTTGATGCACGTCGGCCGCGGGCTGCTGCTCGACCAGACCGGTCAGCTCTCGGTGGCGGACTGGGCGGATCGAGTCGACCACGTCGTCGACGTCAGCGAGGAGCTGGACGTGCCCGCGGTGCTGCTGCGGCCGGACGGCCACGTGGCGTGGGTCGGTGAGGACCAGCACGATCTGCTTGGTCAGCTGCCGAGGTGGTTCGGCGCCGCACGCTGATGCGCGGGTGCGGCTCGCGAGCCGATCAGGCGTCTCGCCCGCCTCGCCTCCAGCGGTGCACGTCGAGACTGAGGACTGGCACGGGGGTGAGGGCAGTGATCGAGGCGAAGTGTCGTTCGGCATCCGTCGGGTCATGGTCGATCGCACCGACAGCGCCCTTGACCTCGGTGCCGTCGTCGGTGGTGACCAGACCACCGAAGAGCCACGGTCTGCCGTTCGCGTCAACGAATGCCTGACGCAGCCGGTCGAGGTCCAGCTCGTCCAGCCTGGTCGGAGACCATCGGGCGTGCAGGAACGTCGAGACCTGTTCCGGCGCCGGTCGGGGTCGGTCCCACATGCTGCCGGAGACACACTCCAGGAGCGGAGCAACCGACACGGTCGCGAACCAGCCCGCGCGTGCGTACGGCTCCTCGAAGGCGAAGGTGTGCGCGGTCCTGATGTCGTCGACGGCGAGGACGTGAATGCTTCCGGTGTGCTGCGAGCCGTCCGCCGACAGCGTGGGCCCCCTGGCCACGAGCTCTGCCGACCAGTTGTCCATGTAGGCCTGATGCGCTCCGTGCAGATCGTCGTCGTCTTGCTGGAAGCGGGCGCCATCTCGACCGCGTACCAAGAACTGCATGAGGTTCCTCTCCTATCGTGCTGGGCCAGGCAGCAGGGGCGCCAGTGCGGGGTGACGGCGGGCGGCGCGGGTGATGTACGCGGCGTTCCAGGTTGCGGTGATGACCATCGCGATGATCATCCAGGCGGTGGAGACGCCCACGGCAACGCGCACGGGCAGCAGGTAGATCAGCGGGATGCGCAGGATGGACTCGCCGAGCAGACCGGTGCCCCAGCCGAGGGCGCTGACCCGAAAGGCGCGACGTGCGGCGGGCTCGTTGCGGTACAGCTCGGCGAGGGCCTGGGCCTGGCGGGGCTTCCAGGCCTGTGCGCCGTCGAGGGTCAACGGATGCTCGCCGAGCAGGCTCGCCAAGAACACCAGCCCGAGGATCGCGGTGGTGAAGGAGTCCTTGAGCAGCAGGAACCGGGGGTCGCCGCCGACGAACGCGAGCCCGAGGCCGACTCCGAAGACGGCGAGCATGACCGCGGCGAACCAGGAGACCCGCCTGGTCCAGACCGCCACCGCCACCAGCCGGACACCGGCGGCGGCCGTCGCAACAAGCAGGGCTGCCCAGTCCGAGGCACCGAACGCGTGCATCGTGTAGTAGCTGGCCAGCGGAAGACCGATGTCCAGCACCAGACCGACCAGGCCGCCGCCCTCTCGCTTCACTCATGGACCTCGCTTCCTATACGGCGTATAGCGTGGGACCATACACCGTATAGGAATGGGTGTGAAGAGTCCGGCCGCGGCCGGACTGCTGCGTTCTACTCCGAGGCAGCGATTGCGCGGATGCCACCGACGATCATGTCGAGCCCCACCCGGTAGTAGTCGTCGGGCTCGTCGGGCGTGGTCAGCGGCTCGGCTGCGGCGCGGAGGTGGGGAAACAGGTCCGGGTCCAGCGTTCCGAGGAACGCCGCCATCTCGTTGCGCTCGGCCGCAGCCTCCGCTGACGTGCGGTGCCGCTGGGGTTCGTACTCGGCCAGCACGACCACGGACTGCACGGCCTGCTGGGCCACCAGCGTGCCGAGCCGAGGGTCCAGGCCGGCCGCGCGGGCGCTGTCGAGCATGATCTCGAGGGCCACCAGGTAATGGGGCATCGGCACGATGCGTTCGATGACCAGGCGCCCCATCCAGGGATGGCGTCGCAACACACCCACCAGGGCGGTGAGGACGTGGCGGTACCTGTCCTCCCACGGGGCATCTGGAGCATCGGTGAACTCGGCATCGGCAAAGACCTGCTCAGCGATGGCGTCGAGTAGCTGGTGCTTCTTGCCGGGGAAGTGCCAGTACAACGCCATCGGGGTCACCGAGAGCTCTCCGGCCAGGCGGCGCATGGAGAGTCCCGTGAGGCCGTCGCGGTCGGCGATGGATACGGCGACCCGCAGGATCTCGGCCGCGGACAGAGTCGGCGGCGTGCCGCCGGTTCCCTCAGTTGCTCGTGCCACGGCGGGACTGTACGCCGTACAGCCGTGGTGATGCCCCGCGCCGCGGGCTGAGACCACCGAGAGCACTCGTGCTCATTCGGACACTCAGTCTGTATGTTTCTGCTCGTTGCTCCCGCCACCCCTCGCTGCCTGGAGGAGCCCTGGCCAGACTCAACGTCCTCTACCTGGCGATCGGGGCGGGGGTCGGCAGCCTGTTGCCGTTCCTCGTCGTCTACCTGACGTGGCGCGGCCTGTCGCCCGCCGAGGCCGGGTTCGTGCTGGGACTCATGTCGGCTGTCGGAGTGGCCGCGCTGCCGTTGTGGGGTCTCCTCGCTGACCGGCTGCTCGGCTCCGTGCGAGCCCTGCAGCTGTCCTGTCTGCTGGCGGCCCTGGCGAGTCTTGCCCTGTTCGGCGCCGGCAGCTCCGTGGTGGCCATCGTGTGCTGCGCCGCTGTCCTCGCCGCAGCCCGCGCGCCCGGCGAGGCCCTCTCCGACGCACTCGCGGTCGGCACGCTGGGGGAGGCGGCGCCGCAGCACTACGGGAGCGTCCGGCTCTGGGCCAGCGTGGGGTTCGCGGTTGCCGTCGGGGTGTGGGGCACCGTCCTCGATCACACCTCGTTGGCTCTCATGCTCTTCGCGTACCCCGTCGCGCTGCTCGTCGTGATCGCCAGCACCAGGGGGATGGGGTCGCGTCCGCTGCGGACTGCACGTGTCCCATGGCGTCGCGCCGCGAGGGAGCTCGTCAGCGGCAGATTCGCCCTGGTTCTCGCTGGAGCGTTCGGCTTCGGGGTCGCGATCGGAGCCTCGACCACGCTGTTGCCCCTGGCCATCGTCGATGCCGGCGGAGATGTCGGGACCGTCGGTGCCGCGAGCGTGGTCGGAGCAGTGGGCGAGGTGCCGCTGATGTTGTCGAGCGGGTTGCTGGCCCGCCGATTCGGCCCGGCGTCCGCCTTTCTCGCGGGCGGCGTCCTGTTCGCGGTGGCGGTGGGTCTCTACGGCCTCATCGATGTCCCGGCGGGGCTCGTGGCGGTGAGTGCGATCAGAGGTGCGGGGTACGCGCTGGTGTACGTCGGGCTCGTCACGGCCATCGGCGGCCTGCTGTCGACCGACCGGCAGGCGAGCGGCCAGGCGGCGCTGCAGACCACGATGATGGGCATCGCGCCGATCGCCGGAGCCTCGCTCGGAGGCGTGGCCTACACCGAGCTGTCACCGGCGCTGGTCTTCGGAACCGCCGGAGCCCTGGCAGCCCTGGGGTCCGTTGTCTCGTGCGTGGGGGCGTCGCCACGGGTGGGTCATGACGCGGGTCTTGCACGTTCCTGCAAGAGATGACACCCTTCAGCGCAGAAAACGACACCGATGGACGGGCAAAGCATGGCTTTTCCGGCGCTGAAGCGGCTGCCCTTGGCTGAGTTCCGCCCCGAGCCGATGCTGCGCGTCCCCGAGCACCACCCGGCCCGGTTCCCGACACCCGGCGTCGACGTCCACAACCATCTCGGCCGGTGGCATCGAGGGTCGTGGTCGACGCCGGACCTCGAGCACCTGCTGCAGGTGATGGACGACGTCAACGTCGGCGCGATCGTCAACCTCGACGGTGGGTGGGGCGACGAGCTCGAGGCGAACCTCGATCGCTACGACCGCGCCCACCCGGGACGGTTCGCGACGTTCTGCCGGCTCGACTGGTCGCAGGCAGGGGAGAAGGGGTGGGGCGGGCGCCTCGCGAAGTCGCTGCGTGACTCGGCGTCTCGTGGCGCGGCCGGCCTCAAGCTGTGGAAGGACATCGGCCTGCGCCTTCGGGACGAGCATGACGAGCTGTTCCTTCTCGACGATCCCCGGCTGGCCCCGATCTGGGAGGCCGTGGCGGAGACCGGCATCCCCGTCCTGGTCCACACCGCTGATCCCGCCGCCTTCTTCCGGCCGCTCGACGCGACCAACGAGCGGCTCGAAGAGCTGCTCGCCCATCCCGACTGGCACTTTCACGGCCCGGAGTTCACCAGCCTGGAGCGACTGCTGGCCGCGCTGGAGCACTGTGTCGAGGCGAATCCTGGCGTGACGTTCATCGGCGCCCACGTCGGCTGCTACGCGGAGGACCTGTCCTGGGTGGACAGGATGCTCACGTCGTACCCGAACTTCAACGTCGACATCGCGGCACGCATCGCCGAGCTCGGACGGCAGCCGCGGGCGACCCGTCGGCTGGTCCTCGACCATCCGGACCGCGTGCTGCTCGGCACCGACTGTTTCCCTCCGCGGCGCGAGGACTATGCCACCTACCTGCGGTTCCTGAGCACCGACGACGAGTACTTCCCGTACTCCGAGTCCAACCCGCCCGGCAGCGGCAGGTGGCGGATCTCGGGGGTCGACCTTCCCGCTGACGTCCTGGACCAGGTGGTCGGCGGCAACGCACGTCGGTTGCTGCCGTCCCTGTCGGCGGAGGCCTGACGGTGGGTGCCGCCGATCCGCGGGCAGCCGACTTCGACGTCGTGGTGGTCGGCGGCGGCATCGTCGGCACCAGCGCGGGTCTTCGGTGCGCGAGCGTCGGGGCCCGCGTCGCGGTCGTCGATGCCGGCCTGCCTGGGCAGGCCACGGCCGCAGGCGCCGGCATCGTGTCTCCCGTCGGTCTGGGCGGGCACGAGATCAGCCCGGAGTGGACCACGCTGGTGGCCTCGGCGATCTCGCACTACGACCGCCTGCTCGACCTGCTGAGCGAGGCGGGGATGACCGACGTCGGGTTCTCCCGCGTCGGTGAGATCGTCGTGGCCACCCGGGAGACGGACGGTCCGCACCTCGAGCACCTTGCCGGACGCCTGTCGACGCTGGCCGAGCAAGGCATCAGGGTCGGCCGTGTCGATCGCCTCGATCCCTCCGACATCGTCGGTTCGTGGCCCGAGATGCGTACCGACCTTGACGGCCTGTTCATTGAGAACGTTGCGCGGATGGACGGCCGCCGGGTGTGTGCGGCCATCCGGGATCTGGCGCAGCAGCGCGGCGCCACCTTCCTCGACGGTCACGCGAGCGTCAGCGTGAGCCCGGACCGAACGTGCTCACTCCACGTAGATGGCGAAGCCGTCAGGGCACAGTCGATCATCCTGGCGGCCGGCGCCTGGTCGCTGCCGACGTTGCGTGCGCTGGGTGTGCCGACGGGGGTGCACCCCGTTCGTGGTCAGATCGTGCACCTCGACGTCGCGAGTGCGCGCACCGAGGTGCGACCTGTGGTCAACACGTTCGAGGGGCACTACTTCCTGGGCTTTCCGGGACAGCGGGTCGTGACGGGTGGCACCCACGAGCCCGACGCGGGCTTCGACCACCGGGTGACCGCCGACGGACTGCACTCCGTGCTGTCCAAGGCCCTTCGCATCGCGCCCGGCCTCGGCGCGGGAACCGTGGTGGAGACCCGAGTCGGGTTCCGACCGCGCAGCGCTGACGGCTATCCCCTCGTCGGGCGGCCGGCCAACGGCCACAACGTCGTCGTCGCCACCGGCCTCGGGTCCTGGGGACTCACGCTCGGTCCGATGGTGGGCGAGGTTGCAGCCGAGCAGGCTCTCGGGCTCCCGTCATCGACCGAGCTCGACCACCTGACACCCGATCGCGAGCCCATCGGCATCCCTGCAGCCGTGTCGCCGGACGTGCACTGACTCGACTCGTCAACCTTTGGAAGGGAACAACATGCGGAACCCACGCACGACGCTCAGGCGAGTCGCTGTCAGCCTGGCGGCGATGACGGCCGCCGCCACGGCGCTGACCGCCTGCTCCGGTGGCGATGACTCGTCGGACGGCGGCGACGTCACCCTGTCGTACGCGGTCTGGGACCAGGCGCAGGTGCCGGCGATGGAGAAGATCATCGCGGAGTTCAACAAGGAGCATCCAGAAATCCAGGTGAAGATCCAGGTGACGCCGTGGGATGACTACTGGACCAAGTTGCAGACCGCGGCCACCGGGGGCAGCGCTCCCGACGTCTTCTGGACGACCCTCGCCTACTTCGACTACTACGCCGACGGCGGCGCACTCCTGCCCCTCGACGACCAGATCGAGGAATCCGGCCTGGACATGTCGAACTACAACCAGGCGATGACCGACGCCTACACCTTCGACGAAACGGTCTACGGGATTCCCAAGGACATCAACGCGTTCGGCCTGTTCTACAACAAGACGCTCTTCGAAGAGGCCGGCGTGGAGCCGCCGGACGACTCCTGGACGTGGGACGACGTCGAGGAGGCCGCTCATGAGCTGACCGACCCGGCGAAGGGCGTGTACGGAATCGCCGCGCCGGAGGCCGACGAGACCACCTGGTACCTCACCGCTCCGCAGAACGGCGGCGCGGTCATCAACGAGGACGGCACGGAGTCGGGCTACGACACTCCCGAGGTGATCGAGGCCATCCAGTTCTGGGTGGACATGGTCAACGACGAGGTGTCCCCCAACCTCCAGCAGCTGACCGACACCGACTCACTGGCCATGTTCACGTCCGGGAAGGTGGCGATGTACTACGGCGGCTCGTGGGACCCGGTCGCCATCGCGGACGTGCCGGAGGCGAAGGCGTTCACCGGGGTCGCGCCGCTCCCTGACGGGGTCACGTCGAACTACTACAGCAACGGCCTGGCCAACTCGATCTACGCCGAGACCGAGCACCCCGAGGAGGCGTGGGAGTTCGTCGAGTTCCTGGGGTCGAAGGAGGCGAACCAGATCCAGGCCACGACGGGCACCGTGATTCCTGCGTACAACGGGCAGGCCGGCGAGTACGTGAAGGCCTTGCCGTGGCTGGACGCCCAGGCGCTGGTCGACCAGCTGCCGAACGCTCTTCCGTTCCCCGTGTCGCTGAACACGGCGGCGTGGCGGGACTTCGCGACCGAGGAGTTCGCGAAGGCCTGGACAGGAGAGGTGTCGGTGGAAGAGGCAGCGCAGACCGTGGCCGATCACATGAACGAGGCCCTTGCCGACGAGCAGGAATAGCGTGACCAGTCCCCTGGAGCTGGACCCGAGCCGCACCACCGGGTCGAGCGGCGGCGAGGAGCAGCCTCGCCGCGCTCGACCCCGTGGGATTCGGCGTGGCGAGGGCTGGTGGGCGCTGGTCATGATCCTGCCCACCTTGGTGGGGTTGGGTGTCTTCTCCCTGTGGCCGATCGTCCAGACCCTCTATTTCTCGTTCACCACCTGGGGCGCGTTCGGCGGTCACGAGTGGTCGGGTCTTGACAACTACCACGCCCTGGTGGAGGACAGCGAGCTCCTGCAGTCCACCATCAACACGCTGATCTTCACGGCGTTGACGTTGACGAGCGTGCCCCTCGCGATCGTCGTCGCGGCACTGCTGAGCCGGCCAGGCATGCGAGGGCTCGGCTTCTATCGCACCCTCTACTTCCTGCCGGTCGTCACCTTGCCCGCGTCGGTGGCACTGATGTGGAAGCTGCTCTACAGCGGTGACTACGGCCTGGTGAACTGGCTGCTCAGCGTGGTGGGCATCAACGGGCCGTACTGGCTGTCCAACCCGGACACGGCGCTCTACGCGATCGCTGCGGTGTCGGTCTGGAGCTCGATCGGCTACAACATGGTGATCCTGCTCGCGGGCATGCAGACCATTCCCCGCGACTACTACGAGGCGGCCCAGCTGGACGGCGCCGGCCGGGTCAGGCAGTTCCTGTCCATCACCGTCCCGTTGCTCACGCCGTCGATCTTCTTCGTGACGGTCATCTCGATCATCAACTCGCTGCAGACGTTCGACCTGGTCTATCTGATGATCAGCAAGAACAACCCGGCGCTGGACCGGAGCCAGACGGTCGTCTACCTCTTCTACGAACGGGGCTTCGTCGAGCACAACGGGGGGTACGCAGCCGCCATCGCGTTCGTGCTGATGATCGCCATCCTGATCTTCACCGGCATCCAGTTCCGACTGCAGAGGCGGTGGGTGCACTATGGCTAACGGCCGGCAGTCAGAGCACGTCGTGGCGCACATCCTGCTGAGCCTCGGTGCCGTCGTCATGATCGGCCCGTTCGCCTGGGAAGTGCTGACCTCGTTCAAGACGTTCGCCGAATCCATCCACGTGCCGCCGGTGGTCATCCCGACGTCGTTCTCGTGGCACAACTACCGGGAAGTATTCGACTCCCTGCCGTTCAGCGCGCTCTTCATGAACACGGTCCTCATGACGATCGCCCGCACGGCCGGGCAGGTGTTCCTCTGCTCGCTGGCCGGGTACGCGTTCGCGCGGCTGCACTTCCGGGGGCGGCTGTTTCTCTTCGGACTGTTCCTGTCGGTGATGATGGTGCCGCCGCAGATGTTCCTGATACCGCAGTACCAGATCATGCAGCATCTCGACCTGCTGAACACCGTCACCGCCCTGGCGCTGCCGGGCATGTTCAGCGCCTTCGGCACGTTCCTCATGCGGCAGTTCTTCATGCAGCTGCCGCTCGAGCTCGAGGAGGCCGCCCGCCTGGACGGCGCCAACCCGTGGCAGATCTACTGGCGCATCATGCTGCCGCTGAGTGCACCAGGCATGTTGGCTCTCGGACTGCTGGTGGCGATCTGGTCGTGGAACGACCTGTTGTGGCCCCTGGTGGTCAACACGGATCCGGAGAAGATGCCGCTCTCGGCGGGCCTTGCCACCCTCCAGGGCGAGCACCTGACCAACTACCCGGTGCTGATGGCAGGCGCCCTGATGGCGAGCCTCCCGCTCATCATCGCGTTCATCATCTTCCAGCGGCGGCTCATCGAGGGCATCGCCTTCACGGGACTCAAGGGATGAGGAAAGACCGAGCGACCGGACGCCTGCCAGCCATGCGGCAAGTAGCCTGAGCCGCATGCGCCAGCAGGCCCGACTGGGGTCGATCCTCGAGCACCTGAGCCGGCACGGCTCGGTGGACGTCGCCATCCTCGCGAAGGAGCTGAACGTCTCCCAGGCGTCGATCCGCCGCGACCTCAAGCTGCTCGAGAGCCAGCAGCTGCTGTCGAGGACGCACGGGGGGGCCGTCGCCTCGGGCGTCCTGTACGAGCTGCCGATGCGCTACCGCGGCGGTCAGCGTCACGAGGAGAAGCGGGCGATCGCCCGTGCGGCGGTCGGGCTGCTCGGCGTCGACGTGACGTCGGTCGGACTGAACGGCGGATCGACCACGACGGAGGTGGCCAGGGCACTGGTGTCCCACTCCGGGCTGCGGGTCGTGACCAACGCCCTCAACATCGCATCCGAGCTCGCCGTCCGCTCGAACATCGAGCTCGTCGTCTGTGGCGGCAGCGCGCGCAGCGAGTCGTACGAGCTGGTCGGGCCGCTCGCCGACATGACGCTCTCGAACATCAATCTCGACGTCGCGATCATCGGGGTGGACGGCATCAGCGTGTCGGCCGGGCTGACCACCCATCACGAGATCGAGGCGCAGACCAACCGCTGCCTCATGCGGGCGGCGGGCACGGTGATCGTCGTAGCCGACTCGTCAAAACTCGGTCGGCGCGGCTTTGCCAGGCTCAGCGGCGTCGAGGGCGTGAGCGATCTGGTGACCGACGCGGAGGCGAGGCGGGCCGACGTGGCCGAGCTCGAGCAGGCGGGCGTGCGGGTGCACGTCGTCGAGGTCTGACCTCACCCGGTTCAGCGGGCACTCACGTCCGCGCTGCCCACTCCCGCTCGAGGATCGCGAAGAGGAACTCGCTGCCCCAGGCGCCCTTGAAGAAGACGTTCTCCTGGAAGTGCCCCTCGCGGCGGAAGCCGACCCGCTCGAGCATCGCCGCCGCGGGGACGTTGAGCGCATCCGTGACGGCCACGATCCGGTGCAGCTCGTACGTCTCGAACGCGAGGCCCAGGAGTGCGCCCAGCGCCTCGGTGCCGTATCCCTTCCCCTGGTGCTCGGGGGCGAGCGTGAACCCGACTTCGGCCGTGCGCGGCTCGTCTGCGTCCACCTGCAGCGCCAGGTCACCCACCAGCGCGCCGCTGTCCCGGTCGTCGAGCGCGAACTGGAACCACTCACCCGGCACACCTGGCTCTGCCCCCTGCATGGCGTCGACGAACGCGGTGCCGAGCTCCAGCGTGTAGTCGCTCCAGCTCTGGTAGCGCGCGACCTCCGGGTCGGCGCGGTAGGTCACGAACGCCGGTACGTCTGCTGGTGAGAAGCCGCGTGCGCGAAGCCGAGGGGTCTCGAAGAACGTCGCACGACTCATGCCGGGTGACGCTAGCTGTTCTTGTGCCCCACACACGCCGCCTCATACCCTGTCTGCCGCCAGGGGGCTGGTGCGGGAGTGGGAGCTCATGCGGCGCAGCCTGGTCGTTCTTGTCGTGGTCGCGCTCAGCGCGGTCGTGGTCCCGACCGCGACCCAAGCGGCCGATGAGGGTCGCTTCTTCGACCCTCGGTGCGATGTCTACGGGTACGACTACACCACAGGTGAACGCTTCGACGATCGGTGCTCAGGCATCGACTTCGACGAGGGCCTCGTGGACAGCACGCGCCGGGGGATCCTCCTGTTCGTCTCGTACCGAGATCTCGACCCCACCAACACCGAAGCGGCGAGTGCGTACGTGCTCTGGTTGGACACCGACCAGGACGACGCGCCGGACTGGCGGCTCCGCTTCGCCGCTGAGGGGAGCTTCGAGGAGCTCGGCAGAGTCACGGCCTGGGACGACACCTCACCGGAGCTGGTGCGGTGCGCGGGCCTGGTGACCGACGTGTCACTCACGGAGGACAGCTCGAGACTGGTGATCCCCCACGAATGTGTCAGGACGGGCAAGACATTTCGGTTCAACCTCCAGGCTCGGAACCGGTACGACGGTGACCTCTCGTGGGAGCGTGACTGCTACCCCGAGGTGAGAACCTGGTCGCTCAAGCAACGCCACGATACGTAGCATCTGCGGGTGGCCAGCCTCCCGACGGGAACGGTGTCGATGCTGTTCTCCGACATCGAGGGCTCCACGAGGCTGCTGAACCGGCTCGGGCCTCGCTACGTCGAGGCGTTGGACACCCAGCGGCAGGTCATGCGCACGGCGTGGGCTGCACACGGCGGGACCGAGCTGGGCACCGAGGGCGACAGCTTCTTCGTCGCGTTCCCCACCGCTGACGGGGCGGTCGCGGCAGCTGTTCAGGCCCAGCGAGGGCTGGAGAAGCAGGCGTGGCCGGGCGGTGAGCAGGTGCGGGTCCGCATCGGTATCCACACCGGATCACCGCAGGTGCACGACGGAGGCTATGTCGGGATCGACGTGCACCGCGCGGCCCGGATCGCCGCATCCGCCCACGGGGGGCAGGTGGTCGTCTCGTCCGTGACCGCGGACCTGGTGCGGGGACATCTACCGACCGGTGTCGTGCTCCGCGATCTCGGCAGCCACCGGTTGAAGGACCTGGCGGTGGCCGAGCACCTCCTCCAGCTCTCGATCGAGGGCCTCCAGTCCGACTACCCCGCGCTGAAGACCGTCGGGGCAG
This sequence comes from uncultured Actinomycetota bacterium, assembly GCA_963785115.1. Lineage (GTDB taxonomy): Bacteria > Actinomycetota > Actinomycetes > Propionibacteriales > Nocardioidaceae > JACCWP01. Next base: position 565,158 of record CAWATY010000031.1, on the reverse strand, counting down.
CATCCAGCCTGCCGGTCCCGGCGACTCCGCTGATCGGGAGGGACGCTGAGGCCGACGCGGTGACGACGCTGCTGCGCTCGCCGGGAGTTCGGCTGGTGACGCTCACCGGGCCCGGCGGGTCTGGCAAGACCCGGTTGGCGATTGCGGTGGCACAGCGGCTGGGTGCGGCCTTTCCCGATGGCATCTTCTTTGTGCCCCTGGCGCCGGTCACGAGCGCTGACGTGATGTGGACGTCGATCGCCGAGGGTGTGGACGCTCCACGGAGGGGGCGCACGCCTACGGGCCTCTTCTCACATCTGGCCGGGCTCTCCGCGCTGCTCGTCCTGGACAACCTCGAACAGGTGTCGGGGGCCGACGACGTCGTCGCCCAGCTGCTGGCTGCCGCTCCGCGGCTGGTGGTCCTGGCCAGCTCCCGCCGAGCGCTGTCCGTGCCCGGCGAGCACCGGTATCCGGTTCCGCCGCTGACCCTGCCGCAGCACGCGACGCTTGCGGCCGCGGAGGGGTCCATGGCGGTGCAGCTGTTCGTGCAGCATGCCCGCAGCGTCCGTCCGGACTTCCAGCTCACGGCGGACAACCTCGTCGAGGTGGTCGCGATCTGCCGTCGCCTGGACGGGCTGCCGTTGGCCGTCGAGCTGGCCGCCGCCCGCATCCGGCTGCTCAGTCCCGCTGCGCTGCTGAGTCGTCTCGACCAGGCCCTCGACATCGTCTCGACCAGCACGCTGGCGCCGACCCGGCAGAAGACGCTCCGCGACACCATCGCTTGGTCGTACGAGTTGCTGACCGCCGGGCAACAGACGTTCTTCCGTCGCCTGGCGGTCTTCGCCGGTGGGGCGGACATGGCCGGGCTGGGCGCGGTGGCGGCAGCAGCAGAGCTCGGCGACGACGTGGATCCGTTGGACATCGTGGCCGACCTGGCAGATGCCAGCCTGGTCATGATCAGCGAGGGGCCGGACGGCGAACCGCGGGCCAGCCTGCTGCAGACGATTCGCGCGTATGCGGGCGAGCAGCTCACCGCGGATGAGGCCGAGGGCGTCCGTCGGGCCCATGCCGCGCACTACCTGGCTGTGGCCGAGCAGCTGGAGTCCGGACGCCAGTTCCAGCACCTGCAGGCCCGGGCGCTGGCAGAGATCGAGCTCGACAACTTCCGCGAGGCACTCGGCTGGACCCTGCTGCCGTCCACCGACGGGGCGGCCGCTGCGAGGGACGTCCGGACCGGTCTGCGGTTGTGCGCCGCGCTGGGCTGGGTCTGGTACATCGGCGGTTACCTGGCGGAGGGTCGCCGCTGGTTCGAGCGTGCCATCGATCGAGCCGGCGATTCACGTTCCGAAGAGCTCGCTGGCTGCCTCGCGGGTCTGGCGAACCTCCTGGTTCCCCAGGGCGAGACCGTACGTGCTCGCGAGCTGGCCGGCCGCGGCGTCACGATGGCGCGGACGCTGGACTGCCAGGACTCACTGGCGTTCGGACTGGGCGTGCTGGGTACCTCCGAACAGCAGCTCGGCGATTTCGAAGCCGCGCACGGACACCTGCAAGAGGCGCTCGACCTGCACCGTCTGTTGGGCAACCGGCCAAGGCTGCCTGGGGCGTTGGGAAACCTCGCCGGGGTCGAGGAGACGTTGGGCAACGTCGAGCGTGCCGAGGCGTTGACGCTCGAGGCGCTGAGCATCCTGCGGGACCTCGGCGACAAGCACGAGGCCACGGTGCAGGGACAGAACCTCGCCAGCCTGTACGTCACTGCGGGGCGGATCGACGAAGCGCACCGGCTGGCCGTCGACCTCATCGATGCGGTGCTGGAGCTGCGCAGCCCCAACCTGACCATTGCCTTCGCCGACACCTACCGGAACATCCTGGTCCGACGCGGTGATCCGGTGAGCGCTGCCCACCTCCTCGGCGCCGAGGAGGCCATGCGCGAACGCACCGGGACACCCAATCCGCTGGAGCACGAAGAGCTGGAGGAGACCTGGGCGCTCGTCCAGGACACGATCTCGGCCGACGACTGGCAGCACCACCGCGAGCTCGGGCGGCAAGAGACGGTGGAGGACCTGTTGAGCGGGCTGCGCACGGCGCGAGCGTGAGGACGTCTCGCGGACCGATTGATGAGTTCCGGGTGGTGCGGGAGTCACAGCCTGTAGGACCGCAGGCGGGCTGACGCGCTCGTACTTCGAAGGAGACGCATGGCAAAGCTGATCTACTCGATGATCACCTCGCTCGACGGCTACGCCGAGGCGGCGGAGGGCGACCTCGGCATCGGGGCCGACGACCCGGAGGTGCACACGTTCGTCAACGATGTCTTCCGCCCCGTCGGCACGTACCTCTACGGCCGACGGATGTACGAGACGATGGTTTACTGGGAAACCGCGCACACCGAGCCCGACCAGCCGCCGCACATCCTGCAGTACGCCCGCGACTGGCGGGCCGCGGAGAAGGTCGTCTACTCCACGACGCTGGAGTCGGTGTCCAGCGCGAAGACCAGGATCGAACGGACCTTCGACACGGACGCGGTGCGCACGCTCAAGGCCGAGGCTGATCGCGACCTCACCGTCGACGGCCCGAACCTCGCGGCCCAGGCGATCGCGGCCGGCCTGGTGGACGAGTACCACCTGTTCATCACCACGAGCGTGGTCGGCGGCGGCAAGCGGTTCTTCCCTGACGGCGTACGCCTCGATCTCGAGCTGGTCGAGCAGCGTGCCTTCGACAGCGGACTGATCTACGCGCGCTACCGGACCCCTCCTCAAGGTCGCCTTGGAGCTGGTGACACTGGTCAAGACCAACATCCTCAACCGGCTTCGTGATGCCGCAACGCGGCGAACCAAGATCCTGGCGGGTCTCTCGTTGTGGTTCGTCGCTGCGGGCAGCAAGCTGGTCGTCCTCGAACTGGTGAACCTCGTCTTCGGTGACGCCGTGAGCCTCGGCGGTTTTGTACCGGTGACGCTGTTCGTCGTCGCTCTGCTGGTGTGCAGGGCAGCCGTAGGCCGCCTGCTACGACACCCCGGCTGCCTGAGCCGGAATCCGGATCACTTGCTCTTCAGCGTCTGAGGTGGAGGGTGTTGGTGCGGGGACGTCGTTCGGGGTCGACCCAGGCGGGTGGGGTGAACTCGGGCCGTTTGTTGGCGGCTAGTCGGACGGTCCATTCGCCGCGGTGGATGACGACGTGGTGGGTGTGGCAGAGCAGCACCCCGTTGTCCAACGAGGTGGGTCCGCCGAACAGCCAGTGGATGATGTGGTGCACGTTGGTCCAGGCGGGCGGCCGGTCGCAGCCGGGGAAGGCGCACCCGCGGTCTCTGATCTCGACGGCCCGGCGGAGTTCCTTGGTGAAGACCCGGATCGCCCGGCCGACGTCGAGCGGGACGCCGGCTGAGTTGAGCAGCACCGGGATGAGGGTGGCGTCGCAGGCGAGCCGTCGGATGTCGGCGGCGGAGATCGGGGTGCCGGTGTCCAGGGTGCCCAGCCCGAGGGAGGCCTTGAGCGCCTCGTAGTCGATGGTGATGGCGATGTGGGCGGGGAACCCGAAGCTGGTCGGGGTGTCCGGAGCACCGAGGGTGCGGCGGCAGATCTCCACCAGCGCATCAGCGGTCCGTTGGCCGGCAGTGCGGGCATCCGGCCCACCATCTGCGTTGGATAGTCCGCCGGGCTTGGCGAACGGTTCCAGCGCGGCGGACACGGTGGCCCAGGACTCCGGGTCGAGCTCGCCGGCCAGCCGGATCCGGCCGCGGTGATCGACCCGGGCAGACAGACTGTTGGTCCGGTTCTGGTCGCGGGCCTCGGCCTGGGCGAGCGCTTCGGCCTCGGCCTGCTCGGCCACCTCGGGTGCGAGGTAGGTAAGCAGGTGGGCGCCGTAGCCGGACAGTACCTGCGCGTTGTGGTCGGCCGCCCACTGCAACATGAGCTTCTCACCGCGGCCGATCACGTCCTGGCCGAGCTCGGCGGGCAGGGTTCCGATGGCGGTGGCGATCACCCGGGCCTGGTCGGCGTCGATGTCCCCGGCGGCGAACGCGGCCCCGGTCGCCTCGAGGTCGCCGCCGGCCAGTTGTTCGCCGAGCTTGACGGCCTGGGTGACCCGGGCCCTCCTGGCGGTGAGCAGGTCGGCGGCCCAGGCGGTGGTCGAGGTGGCCCCGACGGTGGTGGCCAGGTCGCGGCGGGAGGCTTCGGCGAGTGCGGCGTCCTGGATGGCCTCGGCCCGTCGGATCACGCTCTCGGCGGCGGTGATGACACCGGCCACCTCGTCGTCGGAGGCGGACCACAAGGTCAGCGACCCCGGGGCGACCAGCTCGTCGAGGCGTTGCCCGAACCGGGCGCACAACTCCGCCACCGGGTGGCAGGTCGTCGTGGTGGGCTGGTCGCTCATGGGACAAACCTAGACGCCGCCACCGACACGCCCCTGACCCCGAATCCCCTTGTCCACAAGGGATATCGCCACGAGGCGACATCACGCACCGTGCCCGGGCGAATGCGGCAACCAACCGACCGGCTTCTGCGCTCATCCGACCGTTGCGCCTGCGGCACAACGGTCGGATGAGCGTCTGGGAAGGGATGAGCGTCTGGGAAGGGGATGAGCGCCTGGGGGAGGTGTAGGCAGCCCTGCCGAGCGAAGCGCAGCCCGACAACCTGCACAGGATCTTCACGAGTCGTCCCCGCCGCCCGCCCAGGAAGGCTCATACGCTCGGGCACATGACCGGGCCCGCTCGCCGCATCCTCGTGGTTGAGGACGAGCCCGTCATCAATGCGGCGGTCACCGACCGGCTTGTCGCGGAGGGCTACGACGTCGTCCGCGCATGGGACGGACCCGGGGCGGTGGCCGAGTTCACCGCCCACGACCCCGACCTGGTCCTCCTCGACGTGATGCTGCCCGGCTTCGACGGGCACGAGGTCTGCCGGCGGATCCAGGCCGTCCGGCCGGTGCCGGTGCTGATGCTCACCGCACGCGACGACGAGGCCGACATCCTCGTCGGGCTCGGCGTCGGTGCCGACGACTACGTCACCAAGCCGTTCCGCATGCGCGAGCTGGTTGCGCGGGTCGCCGCGCTGCTGCGTCGTGTCGACCGGGCCGCCGAGCTGGTCGACCGTGGCGCTCCCGACCTGGGCGGCCTGCGCATCGATGCCGGAGCGCGTCGGGTGTGGTCCGGTGACGACGAGGTGCACCTGACGCCGACCGAGTACGACCTCCTGTTGTGTCTCGCCGCCAGCCCCGGCGTCGTGCTCACCCGGGAGCGGTTGCTTGCCGAGGTGTGGGGCTGGCCGGGCGCGTCGGGGACCCGCACGGTCGACAGCCACGTCAAGGCCCTGCGCGCCAAGATCGGGGCCGATCGGGTGCGCACGGTGCACGGGGTCGGGTACGCGCTCGAGACGGGAGCCGACCGGTGAGCGTCGGGGCGCTGGACCCGGTCCGGTCGGTCAAGGTCAAGCTCGGGTTGCTGGTGGCGGCAAGTGTCACTGCCGCCTCGATCATCGCCACGATCGGCTCCGCCGGCGGCGTACCGATCTGGCTCAGCATCCCGGTCACCATCGCCCTGGCACTCGCCGTCACGCAGCTCCTCGCCGTTGGCATGACCTCGCCGCTGCGGGAGATGACCGTGGCCGCCAGGCGGATGGCGACGGGCGACCACGCGGTACGGGTCTCCGCCACCTCGCGAGACGAGATCGGCGAGCTGGCCCAGGCGTTCAACCGGATGGCCGAGGAGCTCGCCGGGGTCGACCGGCAGCGCCGCGAGCTGGTCGCCAACGTCAGCCACGAGCTCCGTACCCCGCTGACCGCGCTGTGCGCACTGCTGGAGAACCTGGCCGACGGCGTCGCCGAACCCGACCCCGAGACGCTCCGTGCCGCCCAGGACCAGGGCGAGCGGATGACCGCCCTGGTCACCGACCTGCTCGACCTCTCCCGGGTCGACGCCGGCAAGGCGCCGCTGGCCCGCGAGACCGTCGAGGTGCGGCCGCTGCTGGAGGCCGCTGTCGCCGAGTCCCGGGTCGGTGGTCGCGACGTCACGTACGTCGTCCACGTCACCCCGTCCGACCTCACCGTGCAGGGCGACCCCGCCCGCCTGCATCAGCTGGTCGCCAATCTGCTGGACAACGCGTCCCGGCACAGTCCGCCGGGCGGAACCGTGACGATCGGAGCCGGAGCCGGCGACCACCGCTGGCACCTGGTGGTTGCCGACGAAGGCCCCGGCGTCGCGCCGGCGGACCGCGAGCGTGCCTTCGAGCGTTTCGGCACCCTCAGCGACACCGATGGTGGCGGCGGCACCGGCCTCGGCCTCGCGATCGCGCGCTGGGTCACCGACCTGCACGACGGGACGATCGGCTTCGCCGACCCCGAACCCGGTGAGTACGGCGCCCGTGTCCGGGCGGACCTCCCGCTCTCGCCCACTCGCTCCCACCACGAAGAGATCCCGATGACCGAGTCCGCCGCCGTGCCGGTGCCCGGCCACCCCACCGCGCCTCCGTCGGTGCCGAGCCGGGGAGCCGCGCAGTCCCTGACCGAGACGATCTTCGGCGACTTCTGGCCCGACCACGCGGTCCCGGGCAAGGTCGCGCTGCTGCTCGGCGCCGTCGGTGTGGGCGTGCTGGCGGGGGTCGTGCTGCCGTTCCGCAACCTCGGGCTGGGCGTGTTCCTGGTCCTGCTGGCGGCCGGCGGCGTCCTGCTCTCGGCGAGCCGGCACCGACGTGACCCGTTCACGCTGACCTGCGGCGGCCTGTGCCTGGCTCTGTCGGCCACCGTCGTCATCAGGGACGCGGAGTGGATCGTGCTGCTCTGCCTGCTCGCCGGCGCCGGCCTGTGCGCGGTCGGGCTGGTCCGCGGCCGCAGCGTCCCGTCCTTCGTCCTGGCCTGCATCGCCTGGCCGCTCGCCGGCCTGCGCGGTCTGCCGTGGCTCGGCCGGACGATGCGCATCATCACCGGTCTGGGCAGCGGGGCCGCACTGCTGCGTACGGCACTGTGGTCGGTGCTCGGCGTGATCGTGTTCGCCCTGCTGTTCGCCTCGGCCGACGCGCTGTTCGCCGAGTGGGCCGGCGCAGTGGTTCCCGACCTCGGCTGGGGCGACTTCGCCCTCCGTGCGTTCGTGTCTGTGGCCATCGGCGGCATCGTGCTGGCCGGCGCGTACCTCGCCCTCAACCCACCGGACACGGATCGCGGCGAGCGACCGGCCCGTCGTGTTGCGCACCGGTTCGAGTGGCTCGCACCGGTGCTGGTGGTCGACGCGGTGTTCCTCGTGTTCCTGGTGGCGCAGGCCACGGTGATCTTCGGCGGCCACGACTACCTCGAGCGCACCACCGGGCTGACCTACGCCGAGTACGTGCACCAGGGCTTCGGGCAGCTGACGGTGGCCACCGCCCTCACCCTGCTGGTCGTCTGGGCGGCGACCCGCAAGGCGCCCAGGGAGACCCCGACCGACCGGGCCTGGATCCGCGCCTCTCTCGGCCTGCTGTGCGCGTTGACGCTGATCGTCGTGGCCTCCGCGCTCTATCGGATGCACGTCTACCAAGAGGCGTATGGGTTCACCCAGCTGCGCCTTCTGGTCGACGTGTTCGAGGGCTGGCTGGGGGTGCTGGTGGTCGCCACGCTGGCCGGTGGCGTCGCGCTGCGGGCGGCGTGGCTGCCCCGGTTCGGCTTGATCAGCGGCGTGGTGCTGCTGCTCGGCCTGGCGGCGATCAACCCCGACGCCTGGGTCGCCGAGCAGAACCTCGACCGGTACGACGCCACCGGCGAGATCGACTGGCACTACCTCGGCGACCTCTCCGACGACGCGCTGCCGGTGCTCGCCGCGCTGCCCCAGGACCTCGCCGAGTGCGCGCTGGTGCTCGACGGCCACTCCAACGACGACTGGCTGGAGTGGAACTACGGCCGCTCACAGGCGCGTGACTTCATCGACGCGCACGCTGACGACTGGCAGCACCGGCAGAACTGTCCCGGACAGACCGGCGACTGACGGCGAACTCGCAACGTCGGTCGGTCACTCCGCCTCGTCGGCGTCACCCTGAGTCCGGCGATAGTTCTTGCGCTGCTGTTCGGCCCGCTCCCGGCACCGGCGCAGGAACTCCTCGTCCGTCTCGGCGTCCAGCGCTGAGGCGCGACCCGGCCGGTCGTACTCCGGGAACTGCGGCACCTCGCGCTCGTACGGACTGACTCGACGCTCGACTCGAGGTCGTCCGGCAGCCAGCCAGGCGATCGAGCCCACGAACGGGAACAGCAGCACGAGCAGCAGCCACCCGATCCTCGGCAGATTCCGCACGTCGTCGTTGCGGCTCCGAATCACGTCGAAGACGCAGTAGACCCAGACGATGAGAACGATCGGGCCGATCAGCAGACCCAAGCGGAACACTCCGACTACCCCCTCAGCGGCGCGATGTTGCTCAGCATGGCAGGACAGGAGTGTCGCGCCACCTGCATCCGGCGCAGCACCGAACCAGGGAATTGCCCCCACCTGACGGTGTGGTCCTGCCTGAACGGCTGAGCGCCTGCCCCGCTCATCCGTCCCGCGAGGCCGACCTGCCTGCATGATGTTGGCCGTGCTGCCACGGCTGCTCCGCACCAGCAGGGCGCGATCCGCCCTGCTGACCGGACCGGCCCCGGTGTTGGTTCTGGTCGCCGTGGCGGCCGTTGTCGGTGCTGCTCACAACGACTTCGCGGACCTGCTCGTCTACCGGTTCGGCGGGCGAGGAGCGCTCGACGGCCTCCCGCTGTACGAGTCCGACGACCCGGTGACCGGGTACCCGTTCACCTACCCGCCGTTCGCGGCAGTCGTGATGGTGCCGCTGGCGCTGCTGCCGAGTTGGCTCGCGGCCGCGCTGTGGACGGGCGCGTCGGTCGGCGCGCTCGCGGCAGTCATCGTGCTGGTGCGCCGGGCGCTCGACCGGCCCGCGCCAGGGTGGCTGGTGGCGCTGCTGACCGGTGGTGCCGTTGCCCTGGAGCCCGTGTGGCAGAACCTTGCGTTCGGGCAGATCAACACGTTCCTGATGCTGGCCGTGCTGGTCGACCTCGTCGGGCCGGAACGGCGCTGGTCCGGAGTGCTGGTGGGCGTGGCCGCGGGCGTGAAGCTGACCCCGCTGGTGTTCGTCGTGCTGCTGGTGCTGGTCGGGCGCCGCACGGCAGCGGCACGGGCGGCGCTCGTGTTCGCCGCGACCGTTGCGGTCGGGTTCGCGGTGACGCCAGGACCATCGGCGACGTACTGGACCGACCGCCTCGTCGATGCGGCCCGGGTCGGCCCGCCGGCGCTGGCCCACAACCAGTCGGTGTACGGGGCGCTCACCCGGCTCCTCGACGGTACGCCGCCGACGTGGCTGTGGATCGCGGTCGCCGGGCCGGTCTCCCTCGTGGTTCTGGTCGTCGGCGCGGCCTGGTGGCGCCGCGGCGAGCCGGTGCTCGGCACCTGCCTGGGCGCGATCGCGATGCTGCTCGCCTCGCCGATCTCGTGGTCGCACCACTGGGTGTGGGCGGTGCCGGTAGCGCTTGTGATCTGGGAGCGCAGCCGGTGGGCAGCCGCGGCCTGGACCGCGGTTTTCGTGGCCCGTCCGATCGTGTGGCCACCGTGGAGTCACGACCGCGAGTACGAGTGGAGCCCGTTCGAGCACCTTGTCGGCAACGCTTATCTCCTCGCGGCGCTGGCCTTCTCCGGCTGGGCAGCATTCCGGCAGTGGGGACCCCGATCAGGCCGGGCCGTCGATGGCGCCGCGTAGGCGTTGGATGCCGTCCCGGATGCGGGTCTTCATGGTGCCGAGGGGTACGCCGACGCGTGCTGCCGCCTGCGGAACGGTGAGCCCCTCGAAGTACACCAGCGTGATCGCGTGCAGCTGGAGGTCGGTCAGCCGCAGGAGCGCGGCGCGGACGTCGGCATGGTCCTCGCCGAGCAGCACCGACTCGATGGTGTGGTCGACCTCCGCGGCCCCCGGTCCTTGAACGGCACGTGCCTCGCGCGCGCAGCGGGCACTGGTCCTACGTACGTGGTCGATCGCTCTGTGTCGCACGATCTGTCCCAGCCACGTCAGCGCTGATCCCCGCACCGGGTCGTATCGCCAGGCGTTGCGCCACGCCTCCAGCAATGACTCCTGAACGACCTCATCGGCGTCGTCGAGGCTATCGAGCACCTGCAGCGCGCGATGGTGCAAGACAGTTCGGGACTCGTGGGCGAGTTGCTCGAAGCTCGCCCAGTCGCCCCTGGCCGCAGCCACCAGCAGCGGCTCCCAGCCGGGTAGCCCGCCGGAGGCTCTGAGGGGGGGCGAGTCGTCTCCGGTTGTCAGTGGTTCGTCAGGGGGCAGCACGAACTGTGGGCGTGGCTCCGCCATCGAGGTCCTTACGGATGTTCGGGGAGGGTCGTCAAAGGCCGGGGGCCGGGGCCATGTGGGTCATTCGGCGGTGTCCGGCTCAGGGATTGGTCCAAGCCGCGTTAGGACCTCGTCAGCGACGAGCCCCTCAGCGTTAGCGACCTGTCAGGACGGGTGACACCGATCCGCCACCGCCCTTGAGTCGACGCATGGCTGATCTCGTCTTCGTCGCGGTGACCCTTGCCTTCTTCGGGCTCTGTGTCGTCATCCTCAAGGCGGTCGAGCGACTATGAGCACCGGCGACGTCGTGGGCCTGGTCATCGCCGTCCTGCTGCTCGGCTATCTCGTGGCGACGCTGTTGTTCCCGGAGCGGTTCTGATGTCCGACACGATCGCCGGCCTTCTCCAAGCCGCTCTCCTCGTAGCCGCGCTGGCTGTCTGCTATCGCCCGCTGGGCGACTACATGGCGAGGGCCTACAGCAGCGACAAGCACCTGCGCGTCGAGCGTGGGTTCTACCGGGTGATGGGTGTCGACCCGGACGCCGACCAGCGTTGGCCGGTCTATGCCCGCTCCCTGCTGGCCTTCTCGTTCGCTGGTGTCCTGCTGCTGTACGCACTCCAGCGGGTGCAGGACCGGCTGCCCTGGTCGCTGGGGTTCCCGGCGGTAGAGCCCGGTCAGGCGTTCAACACGGCGACCTCATTCGTCACCAACACCAACTGGCAGTCGTACTCCGCTGAAGCCACGATGGGCCACCTCGTCCAGATGTCCGGTCTGGCGGTGCAGAACTTCGTCTCCGCCGCGGTGGGCATGGCCGTTGCCGTCGCGCTGATCCGTGGGTTCACCCGTTCCCACACCGACCGGCTGGGCAACTTCTGGGTGGACCTGGTGCGCGGCAGCCTGCGCATCCTGCTGCCGATCGCGGTGGTAGCCGCGGTGCTCCTGATCGCCATGGGGGCTGTCCAGAACCTCAGCTCGGGTGTCGATGCGTCGACCGTCACGGGCGGTGTGCAGACGATCACCGGTGGTCCGGTTGCCTCGCAGGAGGCGATCAAGGAGCTCGGGACCAACGGGGGCGGCTTCTACAACGCCAACTCAGCGCACCCGTTCGAGAACCCCAATCCGCTCAGCAACGTGTTCGAGATCTTCTTGCTGCTGCTGATCCCGGTGTGTCTGACCAGGACGTTCGGCGTGCTGGTCGGCGACAGGCGTCAGGGCTACGCGATCCTCGCGACGATGACCCTGCTCTGGCTTGCCGTGCTCACGACCGTCTGGGCGATGGAGGTGGCACATCCCGGTACGGCTCTGCAGGCGGCGGGTGCCTCGATGGAGGGCAAGGAGACCCGCTTCGGCGAACCGGGCTCGGCCCTGTTCGCGACCTCCACGACCGGCACGTCCACCGGGGCGGTCAACTCGTTCCACTCGTCGTTCAACGCGATCGGCGGTGGTGCCCTCATCCTCAACATGGGGTTCGGCGAGGTGGCGCCCGGCGGCGTGGGCAGCGGTCTCTACGGCATCCTCGTGCTGGCGATCGTCACGGTGTTCGTCGCGGGACTGATGGTGGGCCGGACACCGGAGTACCTCAAGAAGAAGATCACCGCCCGCGAGATCAAGCTGGTGTCGCTGTCGATCCTGGTCATGCCGGTCGCCGTGCTCATCGGCACCGGCCTCGCGATGGCTCTGTCCGGCCCCCGTGAGTCCATGCTCAGCGACGGGCCGCACGGTCTGGCCGAGGTGTTGTACGCGTTCATGTCCGCCTCGAACAACAACGGGTCGGCCTTCGCCGGCCTCTCGGCCAACACCGACTTCTACAACGCCGGCCTCGGCCTGGCGATGCTGGTCGGACGATTCCTGCCCATCGTGCTCGTGCTGGCGCCTAGCCGGCTCGCTCGCCCGGCAGACGCCCGTCCCCGCCACGGCAGGAACGCTGCCGACGCACCGGGCACTCTTCGCCTCCATGCTCGCCGGCGTCATCGTCATCGTCGCGGGCCTCACCTTCTTCCCGGTGCTCGCTCTGGGACCGCTCGCGGAGGGCCTCTAGGTCATGACCATCACCTCGGACATCCCCACGGCGTTCGCCAAGCTCGACCCGCGCCAACTGGTGCGCTCGCCGGTCATGTTCGTCGTCGCCGTGGGAGCCGGCCTCGCCACCGTGCTCGCCGTCACCGGTTCCAGCGTCTTCGCCTGGTCGGTGGTGGTGTGGCTGTGGCTGACCGTGCTGTTCGCCAACCTTGCCGAGGCCATCGCCGAGGGCCGCGGCAAGGCGCAGGCCGCGACCCTGCGTCGGACCAAGACCGAGACCGTCGCGCGACGACTGGATGCAGCAGGTGCAGAGCAGACGGTGCCGGCCGCTCAGCTGCGCCTCGGGGACAGGGTCGTCGTCGAAGCGGGCCAGATCATCCCGGGCGACGGTGACGTCGTCGAGGGAGTCGCCAGCGTCGACGAGTCGGCGATCACCGGTGAGTCCGCGCCGGTCATCCGGGAGTCGGGCGGCGACCGCAGCTCGGTGACCGGCGGTACCGCGGTACTGTCCGACCGCATCGTCGTGAGCATCACCGCCAAGCCCGGTGAGAGCTTCATCGACCGGATGATCGCGTTGGTCGAGGGTGCGTCCCGGCAGAAGACACCGAACGAGATCGCGCTCAACATTCTGCTCGCGAGCCTGACCATCGTCTTCCTCGTTGCCACCGTGACGCTGCAACCGTTCGCCGTCTACTCCGGTGCTGGACAGTCCCTCGTCGTCCTGGTTGCCCTGTTGGTCTGCCTCATCCCCACCACGATCGGCGCGTTGTTGTCCGCCATCGGCATCGCCGGTATGGACCGGTTGGTGCAGCACAACGTGCTGGCGATGTCGGGACGGGCGGTGGAGGCCGCCGGCGACGTCAACACCCTGTTGCTGGACAAGACCGGAACCATCACTCTCGGCAACCGCCAGGCAGCGGAGTTCGTCACGGTCGGCGGCGTCGGGGCCGAGGAGATGGCCAATGCGGCGCAGCTGTCCAGCCTCGCCGACGAGACTCCCGAGGGTCGATCGATCGTCGTCCTGGCCAAGCAGACCTACGGCCTGCGCGAGCGCAGCCAGGGTGAGCTGGTCGGCGCGGCGTTCGTCGAGTTCACCGCCCAGACCCGGATGAGTGGTGTGGACCTCGCCGGTGGCCACCAGATCCGCAAGGGCGCCGCGGCTGCAGTGCTCGCCTGGGTGCGGGAGCGGGGCGGGCAAGGCGGCGACGAGGTCGACTCGGTGGTCGAGAAGATCTCTGCGGCCGGCGGAACCCCCCTGGTCGTCGCGGAGTCCGCCACAGGAGCATCCGGTCGGGTGCTCGGGGTCATCCACCTCAAGGACGTGGTCAAGGACGGCATGCGCGAGCGGTTCGACCAGATGCGGCGGATGGGGATCCGTACCGTGATGATCACCGGCGACAACCAGCTCACCGCCCGGGCCATTGCCGATGAGGCGGGGGTGGACGACTTCCTCGCCGAGGCAACACCCGAGGACAAGATGGCCCTGATCCGGCGTGAGCAGGAGGGCGGACGGCTGGTCGCGATGACCGGCGACGGCACCAACGACGCACCGGCGCTCGCGCAGGCAGACGTCGGTGTGGCGATGAACACCGGCACGTCGGCTGCCAAGGAGGCCGGCAACATGGTCGACCTCGACTCCAACCCGACGAAGCTCATCGAGATCGTCGAGATCGGCAAGCAGCTGCTCATCACCCGCGGCTCGTTGACGACGTTCTCGATCGCCAACGACATCGCGAAGTATTTCGCCATCATCCCCGCAATGTTCAGTGGTGTCTTCATCGGACTCGACAACCTGAACGTCATGCAACTGGCGACCCCGCAGTCGGCGATCCTGTCGGCGGTCATCTTCAACGCTCTCATCATTGTCGCGCTGGTACCGCTGGCACTGCGCGGCGTGCGCTATACCCCGTCGTCGGCGGCAAAGATGCTGCGCCGCAACCTCGTGATCTACGGCCTCGGCGGGATCATCTCGCCCTTCATCGGGATCAAGATCATCGACTTGGTGGTCTCACAGTTCCCCGGCATCGGCTAGGAGACACCGTCATGGCCCCGTACGTTCCCACCGCACTGCGACAGCTCGGCGCCGCTGCTCGCACGCTGCTCGTGCTCACCGTTGTGCTCGGGTTTGCCTATCCCCTGTCGGTGATGGCCGTCGGTCAGGTCGCGTTCGGTGGCAACGCGGACGGCTCGCTGGTCCACCGTGACGGCGCCCTCGTCGGGTCCGACCTCATCGGCCAGGACTTCAGCTCCGACCCGGCGTACTTCCAGGCCCGCCCCTCGGCTGCCGGCGACGGCTACGACCCGTTGGCGACGTCGGCGTCCAACCTCGGCCCGGAGAGCGCGATGCTGCTGCGCCAGATCGAACACCGACGCGAGCAGGTCGCAGCACTGGACGGCACCCAACCCGCCGATGTGGCACCAGACGCGCTGCTGGCCAGTGGGTCGGGCCTCGATCCGCAGATCAGCCCCGAGTACGCCGACCAGCAGGTCGCCCGCGTGGCGCAGGAGCGCGGCGTGTCCGAGGAGCAGGTCCGCTCACTGGTGGACGAGCACACGCAGGGCCGGGTGCTCGGCTTTCTCGGCGAGGCCCGGGTCAACGTGTTGCTGCTCAACCTGGCGCTCGATGACTTGTCTGGGCAGAGCTGAGCCGTCCCACCTCGCCGTCGACCGTCGAGGGGGAGACTGAGCCCATGGCGCGTGGCAGGTTGCGGGTGTACCTGGGTGCTGCGCCTGGCGTCGGCAAGACCTACGCGATGCTTGGCGAGGGCCGCCGGCGAGCCGAGCGCGGCACCGACGTCGTGGTGGCCTTCGTCGAGGACCACGGGCGGGTCCACACCCGCGAGATGGTCGCCGGCCTCGAGGTGGTCCCGCGACGCCCGGTGGCGCACCGCGGCGTCTCCCTGACCGAGATGGACCTCGACGCCGTACTCGCCCGCCGTCCAGCAGTGGCCCTCGTCGACGAGCTCGCGCACACCAACGTGCCCGGATCCCGCCACGAGAAGCGCTGGCAGGACGTCGACGAGCTGCTCGCCGCAGGCATCGACGTGATTTCCACGGTCAACGTGCAGCACCTCGAGTCGCTCAACGACGTGGTCGAGAGGATCACCGGCGTCCCGCAGCGCGAGCGGATCCCTGACGCCGTGGTGCGGGCGGCCGACCAGGTCGAGATCGTGGACATGGCACCCGAGGCGCTGCGACGTCGGTTGGCTCACGGCAACGTCTACGCGGCCGAGAAGGTCGACGCCGCGCTGAGCAACTACTTCCGCGTCGGCAACCTCACCGCGCTGCGCGAGCTGGCGTTGCTGTGGATGGCCGACGAGGTCGACGAGGCGCTGCAGCGCTACCGGGCCGCCCACGACATCGACCGCACCTGGGAGGCGCGCGAGCGCGTCGTCGTCGCCCTCACCGGAGGGCCCGAGGGCGAGACCCTCGTCCGCCGCGCCGCCCGCATTGCTGCGCGCGCCACGGGCGGCGACCTGCTGGCCGTCCACGTCACCCGCTCCGACGGCCTCACCGGCGCCGACCCCGCCCGGCTGGCCGAGCAACGCCGACTGGTCGAGACGCTCGGCGGGTCCTACCACCAGGTGGTCGGCGACGACGTGGCGGAAGCCCTGCTCACCTTCGCCCGCGCCGAGAACGCCACCCAGCTCGTGCTGGGGGTGAGTCGACGGTCGCGGGTGTCGGCACTCCTCACCGGACCGGGCATCGGGTTCACGACGACCCGAGCCTCTGGCGACATCGACGTGCACCTGGTCAGCCACGCCCAGGTCGGCCGGGGCAGGCTGGTGCCGGAGCTGCGGGGCTCCCTCACCCGCAGACGGCGGATCCAGGGGTACGCGCTGGCCGTGGTGCTGCCACCGGTCCTCACCGGCCTGCTGGCCAGTGACCGTTCCACCCTGAACCTGGTCAGCGACGTCCTGCTCTTCCTCCTGGCGACAGTGGTCGTGGCGCTCGTGGGCGGCATGCTTCCCGCGGTGCTGGCTGCGGTTGCCGGCTCGCTGCTGCTCAACTACTTCTTCACCCCACCGCTGCACACCTTCACCATCGGCGAGACCAACAACGCACTGGCGCTGGCGGTGTTCGTGATGGTGGCCGTCCTGGTCAGCTCGGTCGTCGACCTGGCCGCACGACGTACGCGACAGGCTGCTCGGGCCACCGCCGAGTCCGAGACGCTGGGAACGCTGGCAGGCAGCGTCCTGCGTGGACAGACCGCGCTGCCTGCGCTCCTCGAGCGGATCCGCGAGTCGTTCGGCCTCGACTCGGTGACGCTGCTGGAACGGGTGCCCGGCGGCTGGAACGCGCTGGCCACGGCCGGCGGCGTGCCCTGTGCCGCACCCGCCGACGCTGACAGCACGGTGCCCGCCGGTGACGACCTCCTGCTGGCGCTGCGGGGCAGTCCCCTGCCGGTGGAGTACCAGCGGCTGATCGCGGCCTTCGCCGCGCAGGCTGCGGGGCTGCTGGAGCGGCAGCGACTGGCCGACGTCGCTGCGACCGCCGAGCCCATCGCGGCGGCCGACCGGATGCGCACGGCGCTGCTTGCCGCTGTCGGGCACGACCTGCGCACCCCGCTCGCCTCGGCCACGGCCGCCGTGTCCAGCCTTCAGAGCGACGACGTCGAATGGACCGCCGAGGATAGAGGCGACCTGCTGCTCACCGCCGAGGAGTCGCTGGAACGGCTGGCCCGGCTGGTGGACAACCTGCTCGACCTCAGCCGGCTCCAGGCCGGCGCGATGGCTGCGGTGAGCCGACCTGTTGCGCTCGACGAAGTGGTGCCGCTGGCGCTGGACTCCCTCGGGCCGGCGGCTGCACGGGTCCGCACCGACGTCCCCGACGACCTGCCCGAGGTCGATGCCGATCCCGGCCTGCTCGAGCGCGTGGTCGCCAACCTCGTCTCGAACGCGCTGCGACACTCGCCGGTCGCGGATCCGCCGCTGGTGCACGCGAGCGCACTCGGAGAGCGCGTCGAGCTCCGCGTCGTCGACCGCGGGCCGGGGGTCGCACCAGCCCAGCTGGAGAGCATCTTCGTGCCCTTCCAACGGCTCGGTGACACCGACAACACCACCGGGCTGGGGCTCGGGCTTGCGTTGTCGCGGGGGCTCACCGAAGCGATGGGCGGGACGCTCGGGCCGGAGGAGACGCCGGGCGGCGGACTCACGCTCGTGCTGTCGTTGCACGCCACGGATGGGTCGCTTTCACCTGGCGACGAGCCCGCCGACGCTGGTGCCCCGTGACCCGGGTCCTCGTCGTCGACGACGAACCACAGATCGTCCGCGCGGTGCGGATCAACCTGCGTGCCCGGGGTTACGACGTGACCACCGCGGGAACCGGTGCCGAGGCGCTGGCCGACGCCGCCCGACACCCACCCGACCTGGTGATCCTCGACCTCGGCCTCCCTGACCTCGACGGCATGGAGGTCATCGCCGGGCTCCGGGGCTGGACCGACGTCCCCATCATCGTGTTGTCGGGCCGTACCGACAGCACCGACAAGGTCGACGCTCTCGATGCAGGTGCCGACGACTACGTGACCAAGCCGTTCGGCGTCGACGAGCTCCTCGCCAGGATGCGGGCCGCGTCCCGGCGCGTGGCAGGCGCCGAGACGGTACCGGCGGTGACGTTCGGCGACACGACGGTCGACCTGGCCGCGCGTACGGTCCGCAGCGTCGACCGGGGTGACATCCACCTGACGCCCACCGAGTGGCAGCTGCTCGAGGTGCTGGTCCGACATCCGGGCCGGCTGCTCAGTCGGCGCCAGCTGCTCGCGCAGGTATGGGGTCCCGGCTACGAGACGGCACAAGGCAACTTACGCCTGTACATGGGCCAGCTGCGCAAGAAGCTCGAGCCCGATCCCGCGCGGCCCCGCTATCTGCGGACCGAACCCGGTATGGGCTACCGGTTCGACCCGGACGGCTGACGCTCCTATACCCCCGGGTGGTATCCTCACAGTCACTGACGTGAGGAGCGGGAGACGATGGTCGGCTACGCGAGCACCAAGGACGAACAGCTCAAGCGACTGCGCCGGATCGAGGGCCAGGTACGCGGTCTGCAGCGGATGGTCGAAGGCGACGAGTACTGCATCGACGTGCTCACCCAGGTCTCTGCGGCCACCAAGGCCCTGCAGTCCTTCTCCCTCGGGCTGCTCGACGAGCACATCGCGCACTGCGTCGTCGAGGCCGCGCAGGCGGGTGGCGACGAGGCACAGGCCAAGGTGCGCGAGGCACAGCAGGCCATCGCCCGACTCGTTCGGTCCTAGCCGATGGCCCCGCTCGCGACGGACGCCCTCATCGAGGCCGTCGAACACACCTGCCCGATGCACCCGGAGGTCCGCCAGCTCGGCCCCGGGTCCTGCCCGATCTGCGGGATGGCGCTCGAACCCGTGGTGGTGACGGCGGAGTCCGGCCCCAGTCCCGAGCTCGCGGACATGACTCGGCGGTTCTGGGTCGCCCTCGTCCTGTCCGTACCGGTCGTGCTGCTGGAGATGGGCAGGGAGCTGATCCCGGCACTCGAGGAGCTGGTCGCCCCGGCCCCCGCGACGTGGGCCCAGCTCGTGCTGGCGACCCCGGTGGTGCTCTGGTCCGGGTGGCCGTTCTTCACCCGCGGCTGGGCGTCGGTCCGGACCCTGCAGCTCAACATGTTCACGCTGATCGCGATGGGCACGGGTGTCGCGTGGCTGTTCAGCGTCGTCGCCACGATCGCGCCCGACGTGTTCCCCGCCAGCGTTCGCGGCATGGACGGCGCGGTCAACGTCTACTTCGAGCCGGCGGCGGTGATCACCGTCCTGGTCCTGCTCGGCCAGGTGCTGGAGCTCCAGGCCCGCGAGCGGACGTCCGGCGCCATCAAGGCCCTGCTCGACCTCACGCCCAAGACCGCGCAGCGCATCCACTCCGACGGCACCGAGGAGGAGGTGCGGCTCGAGACGGTCCAGATCGGCGACCTGCTGCGCGTACGTCCCGGCGAGAAGGTCCCCGTCGACGGTGTCATCGACGACGGCCGCTCCTCGCTGGACGAGTCCCTGGTCACCGGTGAGTCGATGCCGGTCACCAAGACCACGGGCGAGACCGTGATCGGCGGCACCCTCAACCAGACCGGCGGCCTCGTCGTCCGCGCGGACAGGGTCGGCCGGGACACGATGCTGGCCCGCATCGTGGCGATGGTCGCGGAGGCACAGCGCTCCCGCGCGCCGATCCAACGCCTCGCAGACCGGGTCTCCGCCTGGTTCGTGCCCGCTGTCATCGCGATCGCCGTGGTGGCGTTCGTCGGCTGGGCGACCGTCGGGCCCGAGCCCCGCCTGAGCAACGCCCTCGTGGTGGCCGTGGCCGTGCTGATCATCGCCTGCCCGTGCGCGTTGGGGCTGGCGACACCCATGTCGATCATGGTGGGAGTCGGGCGTGGTGCCGGCCTGGGCGTGCTGATCAAGAACGCCGAGGCGCTCGAGCTGCTGGAGAAGGTCGACACCCTCGTCGTCGACAAGACCGGCACTCTCACCGAGGGACGGCCGGCTGTCACCAGCATCGTTCCCTCCGCGGGCTTCGACACCGACGAGATCCTCCGGCTCGCCGCCGGTGTCGAGCGCGCCTCGGAACACCCGCTGGGCCGCGCCATCGTCGCGGCGGCCGAACGGGCGGGCCAGACGATCCCCGTGGTCACCGAGTTCGACGCCCCCGCCGGCGAGGGAGCGACCGGCATCGTGGAGCAGCGTCGCGTCGTCCTGGGCAGCGCAGCGTTGCTGCACGACTCCGGTATGGACACCGGTTCCCTCACCGCGCAGGCCGACCGCCTCCGTGCCGACGGCGCCACCGCGGTCTTCGTCGGCGTGGATAGCGACATCGCCGGAGTCATCGCCGTCGCCGACCCGGTGAAGGACACCACCGCGGACGCCCTGGCTCGGCTGCGTTCCGAGGGCATCGAGGTGGTCATGCTGACCGGCGACAACCGGGTCACCGCCGAGTCGGTGGCACGTCGACTGGGCATCGATCGGGTCGAGGCCGAGGTGCTCCCGGAGCACAAGGGCGATGTCGTCACGCGGCTCCGCGCGGCGGGACGAGTGGTGGCGATGGCCGGTGACGGAGTCAATGACGCGCCCGCACTGGCCGCTGCCGACGTGGGGCTCGCCATGTCGTCGGGGACGGACGTGGCCATGGAGAGCGCCGGGGTGACGCTGCTCAAGGGCGATCTCACCGGCATCGTCCGGGCCCGACAGCTCTCCCGGGCGACCATGGCGAACATCCGGCAGAACCTCGTCTTCGCCTTCATCTACAACGCCGCGGGCATCCCGGTCGCTGCCGGCGTCCTGTACCCCGCGTTCGGGCTGCTGCTGTCGCCGATGCTCGCAGCCGCCGCGATGGCACTGTCGTCGGTCAGCGTCATCAGCAACGCGCTGCGACTGCGTGCCCTACGGCTCTGATACCGGGCGGCACTGGACCATGGTCGTAGCCCCATCGACCACTGACGCGTCTCCGGCGTGCCGCCGTACCGAGCAGGCGGGAAGCCCGCCCCGCTGGCCCGCCGCAGCAGCAGCGCGGCGTCGGGATCGGCGTCCGACCGGCCGTCAAGGTGCATACGCACGGTCGCCCTGCCGGGCGCGCCGGCGTCGGTGCAGCGCGACGGCGGGGTGCTGACCTTTGAGTCGTGCGACCCCGGCACCGCCGCGGACGTCGGCAGTGACTCATCGGGCGACGCGCTGCAGCTTGCGCTCGCGCGGACCTACATCGCGATCGACTTCTACCGCGGCGCGGGCGACCCGGCCTCGGCGCGATGCTTTGGTGACACGATCGTCCACGAGTTCACGCCCGAGCAGCTGACCGATCCGAACCTCGGAGAAGACGACCCGTCGTTCCAGGCCAGGCTGATCCGCATCGCGCGACGCTGCGTCTGACGTGCTGCGAGCTCAGCGGCTAGGACTTCTCGTGCAGCTCGGCCAGGGGGACCGTCGGGTCCGCCAGCCGGTGTTTGTCCACGACAACGCCTGATCGGATCAAGGCCTGGATCTCGTCGGAGACGTCCCAGACGTTGACGTTCATGCCGGCGAGGACCCGTCCGCGGAGCAACCAGAACGCGATGAACTCGCTCGTCTCCGGATCGCCACGGAGGATCACCTGGTCATGTCCGTCCGACCCGACGTGTCCGACGTACTCCATGCCGAGGTCGTACTGGTCGCTGAAGAAGTACGGCAGCAGGTCGTAGCTCGCCACCTCGCCGAGCATCGTCCTGGCCGCGACCAGCGGCTGGTTCAGCGCGTTGGCCCAGTGCTCGACCCGTACACGTTGCTGCAGGCTCGGATGGTAGGCGTTGGCGACGTCGCCGACGGCGAGGATGTCCGGGTCGGAGCTCGTGAGGTGCTCGTCGACCAGGATGCCGTTGTCGACGTCCAGTCCGCCGGTACGGGCCAACGTGTCGTCGGGCGAGACGCCCACTCCGACCACGACGCAGTCGGCCGCGAGAACGGTCCCGTCAGCAAGCCGCACGGCACCGACGGTCGACGGGTCGGAGGCGGCGGGCTCGATCGCGTCGACGGCGACGCCGCAGCGCAGGTCGACGCCGTGCCCGCGGTGCAGGTCCGCGAAGTGCTGGGCCATCTCCGGTCCGAGCACCCGCAGCAGCGGGAGCGCGGCCTGTTCGAGCACCGTCACGTCAGCACCGGCCGCGCGGGCGGCGGCTGCCGTCTCCAGCCCGATCCAGCCGGCGCCGATGATCACGACCCGGGTATCGGCCCGGAGCGTGTCCTTGAGGACGTCGCTGTCCTCGAGGTCGCGCAGGTAGTGCACGCCGCTCAGGTCGGCGCCGGGCCCGGTCAGCCTGCGGGGTGCCGCGCCCGTGGCCAACAGCAGCTTGTCGTAAGCGAGGCGCTCGTCCCCGTCGAGGACGAGCACGTGGGCGGAGGGATCCAGTCCGGTGGCCCGGGTGGAGAGGCGCAGCTCCACCTCGTTGTCGGCGTACCAGTCCGACGGGTGGACGAAGACCTCCTCGCGGTCGCTGCCTCCCTGCAGGTAGCCCTTCGACAGCGGGGGCCGCTCGTAGGGCCGGTACGCCTCGGCACCGATCAAGACGATCCGGCCGGCGAAGCCTTCTGCTCGCAATGCCTCGACCGCCTTGGCGCCGCCCAGCCCCGCACCGACGATGACGAACGTGCGCCCCTCGTTCGGCTGCCGGTCAGCCACGGCGAGGACCGGACATCGCCGACGGCGCCGATGCGGTGAGCGCGAGGAACTCGGCGCGGGAGCCGGGATCCTCGCGCAGCGTCCCCAGCAGGGTCGAGGTGATGGTGCTGGTCCCGGCGGCCTTTACGCCGCGCAGCGTCATGCACGTGTGCTCGGCCTCGATCACGACTCCTACGCCGAGCGGCTGCAGTCGGGACTGCAACCAGTCGGCGACCTGCCGGGTCAGTCGCTCCTGCACCTGCGGCCGGCGCGCGAACATCTCGACCACCCGGACGAGCTTGGAAAGGCCGAGGATCCGCCGGCCTGGCAGATAGCCCACGTGCGCGATCCCGACGAACGGGAGCATGTGGTGCTCACACACTGACTGCACCGGGATGGCCCGGGCGAGCACCATCTCGTCGTACTGCTCGTCGTTGGCGAAGGTGGTGAGATCGAAGGTCCGGGCGGTGAGCATCTCGGCGTACGCGTGCGCCATCCGGTACGGCGTCCGGCTCGTGGACTCGGTGTCCAGGTCGACGCCGAGCGAGGTCAGGAATGCCCGGGCATTGCTCTCGGCAGCCATCAGGTCGATCGCGTCGGAGTCCGCGACGGCGCGAAGTGGGAGTGCCGATGCTGCACCGGTGCTGGTCAGGGCCATGGCGATGTCCTCGTGTGTAAGAGACGGTATGGTGGACGTTAGACGCCGCCCAGAGTTTCGTCAACTGTCGTGTCTCTTAGAAGGAGGGCGCGTGCCCGCCGACTTCGCCGACCAGGTGCAGAGCATCAGTGCGCTCGCCGAACCCGCACGCCGGGCGCTCTACCTGTACGTGGTGGCGCAGCCCGAGCCGGTGAGCCGCGACCAGGCCGCAGCAGGGACCGGGCTGCCGCGACACAGCGCCAAGTTCCACCTCGACCGGCTGGTCGACGACGGGCTGCTGGACACGGAGTTCCGACGCCTGTCCGGACGCCGCGGGCCCGGAGCGGGCCGGCCCTCGAAGCTGTACCTGCGCTCGCCGCGCGCCGTCGCCGTCACGCTGCCGGAACGGCACTACGAGCTCGCGGCAGAGATCCTGGCGACCGCCGTCGACGAGGCGAGCGCAGCGGGTACGTCCGTGGTCGAGGCGGTGCAGTGCGCGGCCGCCCGCGCCGGTCATCGGCTCGGCGCGGAGTCACCCGCGCCGGAAGGCCAGGGTGACACCTCGGCATGCCTGGTCGAGACCTTGGCGGAGCACGGGTACGAACCCCGCTCGGACGCCGACGAGGTGGTGTTGGCCAACTGTCCGTTCCATCAGCTCGCCCGGACCCACACCGAGCTCGTCTGCGGCATGAACCTGGCCCTGGTCACCGCCCTGGTGGACGAGCTGGGCCTGCACGACGTCACTGCCCGGTTGGAGCCGGCCGACGACCGCTGCTGCGTGACCCTGCGCCCCTGATCCCTCCGCCACGCCCGCGTGGGTTCGCCGAGTGGCGTAAGAGTTCCCGCTCGACGGCCTCGCACGCGCACTCTTGCGCCACTCGCCGGGTGTCGGGGCCGGGATGCCGCTACTTCGGCCTCGCGGGGTGACGGGGCCGGGTGTGCCGATGCGTGATCCCGGACTGTCGACAGATGTTGAGGTAAGGCTAACCTGGCGTCCGTCGACCGGAAGGGATCCGCGGTGTTCGCCAACTACCTCATCGGGCTGCGCGAGGGCCTCGAAGCCGCCCTCGTGGTGAGCATCCTGGTGGCCTACCTGGTCAAGACCGGACACAGCGACCGGCTCGCTCCGGTGTGGGCCGGGGTGCTCGCGGCGGTGGGCCTCAGCATGGCCTTCGGCGCGCTGCTGACGTTCACGTCGCGAGCCATGACCTTCGAGGCCCAAGAGGCGTTCGGCGGCATCCTGTCCATCATCGCGGTGGGCTTCGTGACCTGGATGATCTTCTGGATGCGCCGCACCGCCCGGCACCTGTCCAGCGAGCTGCGGACCCGGTTGGACGACGCGCTGGCCATCGGGGCAGGGGCGCTGGCGCTGACGGCGTTCATCGCAGTGGGCCGAGAGGGGCTCGAGACGTCGCTGTTCATCTGGGCGGCAGTCCAGGCAACGGGTCAGACGACCGAGCCTCTGCTGGGTGCTGGGCTCGGTCTGGCCACGGCCGTCGCTCTCGGCTACCTGTTCTACAAGGGCGCGGTGCGGATCAACCTGTCCCGCTTCTTCACCTGGACCGGTGCCGCGCTCATCGTGGTGGCGGCGGGTGTGCTGTCGTACGGCGTGCACGACCTCCAGGAAGCCGGGATCCTGCCCGGCCTGAACAATCTCGCCTTCGACATCTCCTCGGCGGTGCCCCCGAGCAGCTGGTACGGAACCCTGCTCAAGGGAACCATCAACCTCTCCCCACAGACGACGTGGCTGGAAGCGATCGTGTGGGTCGGCTACATCGTGCCCGTGACGATTCTGTTCTTCCGCCCGTCCAAGAAGCCGGCCCCGGCGTCGCAGTCACCCGCCCCGAGCGGGTCGCCGCGCTGACCGCCGCGCCCGTTGCCCCGGCCGCGCGCGCGGAACCAATGAGGCCACTCGCGCATCACAGGGATGACCGGAAGGGACCTCATGCGCTCAGCCCTGCTGTCGTTCACCGTGGTGGCACTGCTCGGTGGGTGCGCCAGCACGTCGACCGCCGAGGTCGCCGGCGAGCCGATTCCCGACGGGGCGTACACCGGCCCGATGTCGCTGGAACAGGACTACTCCGACAACGCCACCCCGCTCGAGCGCTCGGGCGCCGCGGGACTCGCCCTCGAGTGTGACGGTGCTGCGTACAACGGGGGCGGCGGCGACTACGTGGACGGCGGTCTCGAGTCGGTGCAGGACAGTGCCCAGCAGGCGGTCGAGAACTGGTTGGACAACGAGGCCTGGTTCTACGAAGTGCCGGAGACGGGCTACCGGGTGGAGCGCGACGACGGCGACCGGGTGCTGCTGTCCTACGACGTCGACCAGAGCACCCTGGTCGCGTTCATCGCCGCTGACGGCATCCGGGACTACAACGACGACGAGGGCTGGGGCGTCGAGTCGTGGGCGGCGTGCGACCCCGCCGAGCTGCCGGCGAGCGTGACCGACGCGTTGGGCATCGGAGTCTGGGAGGACGCCGCCGGTCGACGGCTGCCGGTGACCCGGGTCCAGTCGTACCAGGGCCCCGAGCACTGCGATTGGCAGGAGATCACCTTCTTGCTGCTCGGCCCGGGCGAGGACCAGGACGAGTACGTCCGTGACCCGAACGGTGAGCTGACTCGCTGGCTCCAGACGACGTACGACCCGACCGCGGAGCTCCCGGCCAACGCGACGGACACCGGACTCCACCGGGAAGGCCGCCAGCTGTGGCTGGGGAGTGACGGCCGCGCGGCGTACCTGGTGAGCAACAGCGATCCGGACGACGTCGAGCGCTGGCCCGCCGCGAGGCAGCCCATCACCTGCGCCTAGCGGCCGCGTCAGCGGGTGAGGTCGGAGAAGATCCCCAGTCGCGTCAGCCAGGCCTTCAGGTCGTGGCTGTGCCGCTGGCTGTGCCTACGTCGGTGATGAGCAATCAGGAAGTGCCCGACCACGACCGTCGCGACCCCCGAACCGATCCACAGCGAGAACGTCAGAACGACGAGCCACACGGGGATGCCTCCCAGCCCCCCCGACCAGTCACGCCCATGGGCGTTCGACGGAGTCAACGCTCGCGGCACGGCCGGCTACGGGTCGCAATCGATCACCTCGCCGAGCGACCGCGCGATCTGTCACAGGGGAGGGCAAACAGGACACGTGCCCGTGCGCGACGGGCTTGCTGGCCGGGCCATCCTCACCCGCATCGGGTGATGACCGACCCCAGGCGCCAGCCCACAGTGGTCACGGCGCCGAGGCCCGACGCGAGGATGGGTGTGGATGGGCGTGCTCAAACTGCGATGGCTGGGTCATTCGACGGTGCTGCTCGACCTCGACGGCGTACGCCTGATCACCGACCCGTTGCTGCGCGACCGCGTGGGGCCGCTCGTACGTCGCGGCCAGGTGCCCGCTGCCGAGAGCTGGGCCGGCGTACACGCCGTGCTCATCTCGCACCTGCACCACGACCACGCCCACCTGCGTTCGCTGCGGATGCTTCCGGAGGTACCCGTGCTCTCGGCTGCCGACAACGCGCGGTGGCTGAGGCGCCGAGGGGTGGCCGGCGCCGTGGCGATGGAGCCAGGTGTCGACGTCGTCGTGGCGGATCGCGTACGGGTACGACTGACCAGAGCCGTGCACGGGCACCGTCCGATGCCCCACCGGCCGGGCGCTGCCAACGGGCACCTGGTCCAGTCGGCCACGCACACCGTCTGGGTCGCCGGTGACACCGAGCTCTACCCCGAGATGGCCGACATCCCCGCGCTTGCCGAGGCGCCGATCGACCTTGCCCTCATCCCCGTGGGCGGCTGGGCACCGCGACTGTCGGGGGGTCATCTGGGTGCGGAGGAAGCCGCCTGGGCCTGTGCCCTTGTCGGTGCCCGATGGGCGGTTCCGGTGCACTGGGGAACCTTCCACCTGCCGGGCGCCAGCCACAGTCCGCCGGGCTGGATGACGAACCCGGGCCCTGCCTTTGTCGGCGCAGTGCGGCGCCGGGCACCGGGTTGCCAACCGGTCGTGTTGGAGCCGGGCGAGGCATGGGAGCTGCCTGACCCGGCATGACGGCATTGGACAGGCGGCTAGCCCGGTGAGCCCGCCTGCTGGCAGGTGTCGCTGGTGGCGACTGCCTCCTGGATCTCGGCGGCGCCGTCGAGGGCGCTGATGTCGGCCAGAGCCGTCGTGACGTCGGTTCCCATGGTGGTCAGCGACTGCGAGATGGCGGAGAGGTTGGCGACTGCCTCTTCGACCGTGTCCGCATCGGGGTCAAGCGCGTCACGCAGCGCGGTCGACTGCGACTCGAGGTCGGCGGACAGGTTCGTCAGCAGGCCCGCTGCCTCGTCGCCCGCCCCGGTGTCCGGCGGGCCGAGGTCGGAGAGATCGTCGCTGAGATCCCCGGTGGCGCTCACCACGCTGTCCACCGTGGCGTTGAAGGCGTTGACGCTCAGGTTCGCCGGGTCGTCGAACGTCGCCGAGGCATCGGCGACCACGGCGTTCCACTCACCGATCGACGAGCACACGTCGTCGACCCACGCCGCTGCGCTCGTGTCTTCGCTGCTGTCGTCGCTGCTGTCGTCACTGCTGCTGGTGTCATCGCCCGCT
Source organism: uncultured Actinomycetota bacterium (assembly GCA_963785115.1). Taxonomy (GTDB): domain Bacteria; phylum Actinomycetota; class Actinomycetes; order Propionibacteriales; family Nocardioidaceae; genus JACCWP01. Next base: position 537,554 of record CAWATY010000031.1, on the reverse strand, counting down.
TCGTCGCTGGGCTCGTCGCCGCCGGTGCACGCGGTCGTCGCGAGCAGGACGGCGACGGCTACGCAAGCGACGATCCTGGGTGTGACCATCGCTGGATCTCCTTCGGACGGTCAGGCCAGGGCGCGCGCCTTCAGGGAGGCGAACTCGTCGGGGCTGATGGTGCCGGCATCCAGGAGCTCCTTGGCCTGCGCGATCTGGGCGGCCGGCGAAGCCTCGGCGGCGACCTTCTGGATGTACTGGTCCTGCTGAGCCTTGGCGGCCTCGTACTGCCGCATCGTGCGTTCCGACATCCCGCTGCCGCGGAGGATGAGATACACCAGTGCGGTGATGTAGGGGGCGACGATCAGGAACACCACCCAGACCGCCTTCGTCATGCCACTGGTCTCGCGGTCGCGGAACAGGTCGCCGAGGATGGAGAAGAGCATCATCAGATAGGCGATGAATGCGAACGAGATGATGAGGAACCACACGATGTCCCAGAAGGACATATCCACTCCCTGGTGATGTCGCACGCCATGCGTGCTGGGCTGCTCCCCGGTCGGGTCTGGACCAGAGTGGCGGGATTCAGCCCGGTTGCCTTCACCCCCAGCGGGTGAGATGCGTGAGGCGCCTGTTGTCCACGCGGTCGTGCCCCTACTGTGCGGAGCGTGCCCGCCGAGCCGACGCCTCACGAGGACGGATCGGGTTCCACGGCGGACATCGCGGTCATCATGCGCAGTCCGGGCTATCTGCGCGTGCTGGGCATGTCCGCCCTGGTGGGGATCCCGCTCTCCGTCGTGGCGTTCGCGTTCCTGGTCGTGCTCCATCAGCTGGAGCACCTGGTCTGGCACACGCTGCCGGAGAGCCTGGGGTACGAGGTCCCCCCGGCATGGTGGCCGGTGGCCGCCATCGGTCTCGCCGGTCTGCTCGTCGGGCTCACCGTGCGGCATCTGCCCGGCCACGGCGGTCACGTCCCCGTTGCCGGCCTGGCGGGGGACTCCGCGAAGGTCCGCGACCTCCCGGGGGTGGTCCTGGCCGCCCTCGCCGGATTGTCCTGCGGTGCTGTGCTCGGCCCGGAAGCACCGTTGATCGCGGTCGGCGGAGGACTGGCACTGCTCGCCGTCACGCACACGAGGATCGCGGCAGACCCTCGAGCGACCGCGTTGGTCGTGGCGGCGGGGTCCGCGGCGGCGATCGCCGCGATCTTCGGCAACCCGCTCGTGGCGGCGATCTTGTTCCTGGAAGTCGTGGCACTTGCCCGCGGCCAGGTGATGCTGGTGGTCGTCCCGTGCCTGATCTCCACCGGCGTCGGCGCCCTGTTGTTCACGGGTCTTGGCGACTGGACCGGACTGGAGATCGGTGCGCTGTCCATCCCGGACCTCCAGCCGGTCAGCCTTGACCTGGTCGACCTGGTGCTGTCGGTGCCGCTGGCCGCGGTGGTGGCGGTGGGGGTGGTCGGCATCTTCATCGTCGGCCGACGGACCGCCGGCATTGCCTACTCTCAGCCCGTCGTCACGCCCGTGGCCGTCGGCCTCATCGCTGGCGCCGGCGCGGCGCTGTATGCCGTGGTGAGCGGACGGTCGCCGGAAGATGTGGCCCTTTCCGGACAGATCATGCTCGGGATCCTGGCCGCCCATCCCGAGCAGTGGTCCGTCGGGACCCTGATCCTGCTGCTGCTGTGCAAGAGCCTGGCGTACGCGTTGTGCCTGGGCGCCTTCCGTGGCGGACCGGTGTTCCCCGCCGTGGTGCTGGGTGCCGCGACGGGAGTGCTGGCCGGTGCCCTGCTGCCCGGCATCGACTCCGTCTCCGGGATCGCCGTCGGCATGGCGGCCGGCGTGGCGGCGACGACCCGGCTTCCGGTGACGAGCTGCATCCTCGTGGTGCTGCTGCTCGGCGAAGCGGCGTTCTCGCTGATGCCTGTCGTCATCGTCGCGGTCGTGACGGCGCTGATCGTTGCCGGCGCCGCCGACCGCACTCACGATCTCGCCCTCGGCGGGTGATGAGCCTGCGCGGCTGCATCGACACGATGTGTCATGGTGCCGTCAAACGACTGCACCGGTGAGGAGTGCTCCGTGCTGATCCACATGCTGATCCGGGTGCTGGTGAGCTGGCTGCTGATCGCGGTCGCGCTGGCCCTGACCGCGGAGATCCTGGACTCGGTGACCGTCGACGGCGGCACGGCCGGTGTGCTGTGGGTGGCTGCGCTGTTCGGGTTGGTCAACGCGATCATCGGCCCGTTTCTGCGGCTGCTGAGCCTGCCCATCACGCTGATCACGTTCGGGCTGTTCTCGCTCGTGGTCAACGCCGCACTCTTCGCCCTCACCGCTGGGCTGACCGAGTACCTGAACGTGGGAGGCTTCCTGTCGGCAGTTGCTGGCGCGTTCCTCGTGTCCGTCCTCGCAAGTGTCATGCACTGGGTCCTGATCCTGGTGCTGCCCGACGACGGCACCTGAGTCGGTGGACGCGTGAGGCTCGGCGACGCCGCAAGGCTGCTGCTGGCCTGGGCAGTGTCGGCGCTCGCGCTCGGAGTCGCGGGAGCACTGGTCCCGGGGCTGTGGGCGGACACCCCGTGGGCGTACGTGGGCGCGGCCCTCGTGGCGGGCCTCGTCGGGGTCGTGGTGCGCCCGGTGCTCGTCGAGGTCTCCGTCCGCATCGGGTGGCTCGCCGTGCTGCTGCTTGCCCTGGTCGGCCAGGCAGTGGTCATGCAGGTCGCGCTCGAGACCTCGCCGGGCATGCACAGCGACTCCTTCGCCACGACGTTCGTCGTGGCCTGGGTCGCTGCTGCGGTCGCGACGGGGTTGTCGTGGTTGACGACGGCGGGAACCGACGAGGCGTACGACGCCTCGCTGCGCAGGCGCGCCGTGCGCTCGAAGCAGGAGCTGGCCGATCCCGAGCTCGACGGGATTCTGTTCGTCCAGATCGACGGCGTGGCCTATCCCGTTCTGCAGTGGGCGCTGGCTGCGGGAACTGTGCCCACCATGCGTCGCTGGTTGCACGACGGCGACTACGTGTTGAACGAGTGGACGCCCCAGCTCCCGTGTACGACGCCCGCGAGTCAGCTGGGCATCCTGCACGGCAGCGTCGACCAGGTGCCGGCCTTCCGCTGGTACGACCGTGAGCTGGGACGCCTGGTGGTGGCCAACCGCCCGGCCGACGCCGCGCTGATCGAGGCCAGAGGCAGTGACGGGAGGGGTCTGCTGGCCGACGACGGCATCTCGGTGTCGAACCTGTTCAGTGGCGACGCGGAGCGGTCAGCGATGACGATGAGCCGACTCGCCCTCAGCCGCGGCAGCGTCGAGACCCGGCGTGCTGTGGCCTGGTACCTGGCGCGGCCGGACGGCTTCGCGCGCAGCCTGACCCGCACTCTGGCCGAGATCGTGAAGGAGCGCTTCCAGGCGGGCCGTCAGCATCGTCGGGACCTGCGCCCACGGGTGCACCGGGGCTGGACGTTCGCCGGCCTGCGCGCCTTCACTAACGCCATCCTGCGAGATCTCAACACCGCCGTCGTCTCTGACGAGATGTTACGGGGCACCAAGGCCATCTACGTCGACTATGTCGACTACGACGAGATCGCACACCACGCCGGCATGTTCCGCCCGGAGTCCCTGGCCGCCCTGGAGGGGCTCGACGGAGTACTGGCCTCGCTTGCCCGGGTGGCAACCCACGCGCCGCGGCGCTACCGCATCGTCGTCCTGTCCGACCACGGGCAGTCCCAGGGAGACACCTTCGCTCAGCGTCACGGTTCCACCCTCGCCGAGACCTGCGAGGCCCTGAGCGCCGCGTCGGTCGCTGCGGTGGAGGACGCGGTCGAGGGGTGGGGGCGCGCGGAGTCGGTGCTCGACGACCTCGGGGGCGAGAGCGGTGTCACGTCGCGAGCCACCGGCGGCGTGGCGAAGCGGGTGCGGACGCGGGTAGGCAAGGCGGCTCCGGAGGCCTCCGCCGGCGACGAGCTGGTCGTGCTCGGCTCCGGCAACCTCGGCCTGGTGTACGCGACGCCCGCCGTCGCACGACTGGACCGGCACGCTCTGGACGCTCGCTGGCCGAGCCTGGTGTCCGGTCTGGCCGGGCATCCGGGCGTCGGTTTCGTCGTCGTCGAGGATTCCACCGTCGGCCCGTTGGTCCTGGGTGCCCACGGGCAGCACGAGCTGCGTTCGGGTCAGGTCCACGGGGTCGATCCGCTGCTCGGCTTCCCCGACCATGCCGCCACCGTGATTGCCCGGGCCATGTCGATGCCCGAGGCGCCCGACATCTACGTCAACTCCGTCGTCGACCCTGGGACGGCTGATGTGGCGGCCTTCGAGCCGTTGGTCGGATGCCACGGGGGACTCGGTGGGTGGCAAGACAGAGCCCTGCTGCTGGCGCCGGCAGACCTGCTCAGCGACGGTGACCTACCCCTCCACGGCAGGCCGCTCATCGGGGCCGACCGCCTGCATGAGCTCTTGGTCCGATTCCTCGAGCGATCCGGTCATCGCAGCGCGCTGGCGGTGCCGTCGTGACGAACGGCGGCGGGCCACCAGCGTGGGGTCGCGGTCTGCTCGGCATGGCCGCGTTGCTCGTCGCCTTCTACGCGGCCCCGGCCCAGCTCGGCCTCGGGGCCGGCGAGGTGGTCGGCATCCTGCTCACGCTGCTGGCGATCGCCGTCCTCGGCTGGGCGATCGCGCGTCAGGTCCGGGCCCAGATGCGCGACCCCGAGGGTGCCCGGGTGCAGTCACTGTTCTGGTTGCTGGGTCTGGTGGTCATCGTGTTCGCCACGACCTTCGCCTACCTCGAGAACACCGCGCCGGCGGAGCTGGACGGTATCGCGACCCGCACGGACGCGCTCTACTTCACGCTGAGCACGCTGACGACCGTCGGCTTCGGTGACGTCCACGCCGTCGGCCAGCTGGCCCGCGCGCTGGTGAGCCTGCAGCTGGTGTTCGACGTCGTCTTCGTGGCGGCGCTGGTGTCCACTATCGGCGTGCGGTTGCGGCAGCACGGCTCCCTTCAGTCGCCACCCCCGGACGCGGGCCCGCCCACCCCCGACGGCGACTCCAGCAGGCCGTCGTCATGAGCTCGGTTCGGCGGCGCCCCCCGGAGTGGCGAGGAGCTCCACCAGCAAGAGCACAAGGGCGATAGCCAGGACGACGGCACCCGCGCTGGCACCGCTGGGGTGGTCCTGGGAGATGTACACCACGGCTCCGATCCCGACGACACCGGCGCGAACGGCGGGCCGGTACTGGTCCAGGAAGACGCCGAGCGGACCGGTGCGGAGGCCTCCGGCGGAGGCTGCGGACCGCATCCTTCCGACCAGGCGACCGAGGCCGGCGCGAGTCGTCGCTCCCGCGCCCGTGGATGCCGAGAGCCAGGCACCCACGGCGATGGCGAGCGCCACCACGGCGACCGCTCGCAGCGCCGCCCTGATGAAGCCGACCAGGGTGTCGTAGATGACCGCGGCGGCATCGGGTGCGAGCACGTCCGGTGGCACGGCATCGAGATACAGCGGTCGCACGGCGTTCAGCGTCAGCCCGAGGGCGAGCATGGAGCCGAGGAGGGCCAGGCCGGCCACGACCAACGTCCGGCGTCGGTCCCGGGCCAGAAGGACGGCGGCGGCCAGGGCGGCCAGACCCAGCACCGGCAGCCAGGTGGCCGCCGCGCTCAGCGCGGCGAACAGTCGCTGGGTCTGCTCCAGGTTGGCCGACTCCACGATGGTGAACTCCGCCTGGATCGCCGGGATGCGCTCCGCGATGCTGAACCCGTCCGCGATGAGCGCCGTCTTCGCCGTCGCGACGAGCGCTGCGATGTTGACCCGGAGCGCGCCGTCGGCGGTGTCGACCGTCGCGGTGCCTTCGCCGGTCAGGATCGCCACGAGGCTCTCGTGGGCCTCGCGGTTGGCCTCGATCCACACTTGTTGGAACACGTCGGAGGCGACCACGTCCTGCACCCGGTCCTGCACGAATCCACGAATCGCCTCGACCAGGGGTGTGGTCAACGCGTCGAGCGCAGCGGTGAGCCGGGGCGACAACCCTCCGTTGCCCAGGGAGTCGACGACGTCAGCCGTGAGCTCCTCGACCGGGACGTAGGTGAAGATCTCGGTCACCACGCGGTCGGCAATGGCGCGTTGCACGGCGGGATCGGACGCGAGGGGCGTCACGGTCTCCACATATCGGTCGGTGTCGCCCATCGAGTCGTGCGCCCAGTTGGCCACCACGGCCAACGGGGCGATCACGACGGCGACCACGATCAGCAGCGTGCCGAGCAGCGGCCGCCACCAGCCGGTACGGGCCGTGCGCGGCGACGTGTCTCGGGGGGACGCGTCGCCGACCGGGGGCGGCGGCCGATCCGTCAGCTCCGCCTGGAGTCGGGCGACCTCGGACCGCAGCCGACTGATCTCATCGCCGGGACTGGGCTCTGCCATTCGTTCATGCTGTGCCGCGTCGCGCCCAGGCGCCTCACCCGCTGCGGGCTACATCTCCGCCTGGATCACCCGTACGAGATGCCGGTGCGTCGCTCCTCGCGGCGTCTCGTCTGCGTGACACGGGTGTACGTTCACGTCGGGTCCCTCATTCAGGCGGACGCCAGCCATCGTGCTGGCTCCTCCGGGTGGATGGCTCCCCATCCCCAGGAGCTGACCCGTGATGCGCCGATCCGTGAGCTCGTTGGTTGTTGCCCTCGCCGCGACGGTCGCCGTCGCACCCCTGCTGCCGGCTGTTGCCGTCGGGCCTGGCGGCTGGGACCACGTCGGCGTCGGGGCGTCGCCCTCGAGCGCCTCGCTCAACGGCACCGTCTCGGCCCTCAACACCGACAAACCAGGCGTCCTCTACGCCGGGGGCAATTTCACCTCGGCCGGCGGTGACACAACTGCGCGCCGCATCGCGGCCTGGGACGGCAGCGGGTGGAGCGCCCTCGGGGACACCCCGCTGACCAACGGCGCCGTCACCGCGATCGCCTATCACGCCGGCAACGTCTACGTGGGCGGCACGTTCGAGAACGCAGGTGGCGAAGGGCTGGCCGACTACCTCGCGGTCTGGGATGGCTCGACGTGGGCGCCCTTCTGCTCCTCGCTGGTGGGACCAGCGTTCGACGACGAGGTCAACGCCCTGCAGATCATCGGCAACACGCTCTACGTCGGCGGAGCCTTCCACGACGCAGGGGGCATTGATACGGCCGACTACCTCGTGGCCTGCGACCTGACGACTGGCCAGTCCCGCGCGACGGTCCTCCCGGGCGATGAGTTCTCCGGTCTGGTCCTCGCCCTCACGGCCGACTCCCAGGGCACGCTGTACGCCGGCGGGCGCTTCAACAACCTGTCCGACAACCTCGACGCGGACAACGTGGCTTCCTACGACGGCAGTACGTGGGAGCCGATGGGCGGCGCGGCGATCGACTCGTTCGTGCGCGGCCTGGCTGCCCACGGCACTGATGTCTACGTGGGGACCGACTCCGTGAACATTGCGGGGATCGGCGACGCCGACCACGTCGCACGCTGGGACGGCACCGCGTGGAACGCGGTGGGCTCGAACACTGCCGGCGACAACGGTTGGTTCCCGGCCACGTCGTTCATCTACGACCTGGCCATGGTGGGATCCGTCGTCGTCGCGACCGGGCAGTTCCAGGACGCGAACGCGACCGCGGCAGCAGACAACATCGCCTACTTCGACGGAGCGAAGTGGCGGCCGATCGGCTCGGACGGCGCGGGCAACGGGCCGTTCAGCGGCACGGGTACCGCCCTGGGAATCACCGGCGGCAAGGTCTACGTCGGTGGCAGCTTCACCTCGGCAGGCGGCGACACGCTGGCCCGATTTCTCGGCTCGTACGCCCTGCGCCTGCCCGACGCTGCCGTGGGCGCCACCCCCACCGGGCACTTCGTCGGCAACAACGTGTACAGCAAGACCGGTGTCGGCCAGGTCCGGAACGTGAAGGTCACCCGCGGCAGGAGCGTCACGTCGTACGTGAAGATCGAGAACGACGGCATCCAGGCTGCGTCCTTCACCCTGCACGGCACCGGCGGCGCACGCGGCATCACCACCCAGTACTTCCGGGGTGCGAGCAATGTCACCAACGCCGTGCGCAACGGGACGTACACCACCGGGAGCATCGCCCCGCGCGGCGAGATCCTGCTCCGAGTCGTGGTCAGCGCCTCGAACTCGAGCGCGGCGAACGCCACGATCACCACGACCGCGCGATCACAGCCCGGTACGCCGCCGGATGCCGTGCGGGTCGTGGTGAAGGCGATGGGCTAGCGGGCGTTTCAGTCCGACGTCGCGGAGAGGTCGGACACGTTGTACTCCCCCCAGAACTCCTCCACCTTGCCGTTCGCCAGGCGGTACATCTCCATGCCGGTCAGCCTCACCTTGCGACCACTCGGCGGCACCCCGAACAGCTCGCCGCCGTGGACGGCGTGCGTGGTGTAACGGGCCACGACCAGATCCCCCTCGGCCACCAGGTCCTCGATCTCGTTGCGGCAGTCGTGCAGTCCGGCGTGCATGAGGGCAGCCGACTTCTTCATGCCCGCTGCGTCGTCTGTGCAGCCCGGCGGCATGCCGTGCGGAAGGAAGTCGGGTGCGAGGACGGCGTCCATGGCAGCGTCGTCGCTGGCGGCGAACGCGGTGAAGAGTCGGCGCACCACGTCCTTGTTGGCTTCTTCGGTGGCTCTCGGGTCTGGGATCATGACGTCGACGCTGTCAGTCACGCGGGCCGCGAACATCGGGGGTTTCCCCTACCTACCCCCCCGGAAGTGACGCGGGGCCGTGCACGGCGTGGGCCACCGCCTGGGCGCGGCGGCGTACCCCCAGCTTGGCGAGGATCCGCCCGACGTGGTGCTCGACGGTCTTGGGGCTGATGAACAACCGCTCGCCGATCTCGGCGTTGCTCAGGCCGTGGCCCAACAGCTCGAGCACCTCCGTCTCCCGACGGGTGAGGGCTGCGGTACCTCGAGGTCCGGGTCGCGACGAGACGCCGAGAGTGCGCAACAGGGCAGCCGCGGCGTCGGCCTCCCGAACGGCCTGGAACCGCTCGAACGACGCGAGCGCGGCGGTGGCCTGGGCGATGGCGACCACGGGGTTCGTCGCTGCCACCGCGTTCGCGAGCTCGAGCTGGACGCGGGCGACGTCGACCGGGCGCTGCGCCCGGGCGAACATCGTTGCTGCCTCGTCCAGGCAGGCGCGTGCGTCGCCCTGCCCGGTCGCCCGGCACACCTTGCCGCGGGCCAGAGCGGCGACGGCGGTGAGGTAGGGGCCGACCTCGTGGCTGACGAGGTCCGACAGCCGCTCGGCCGTACGGCCCGCCTCCACGACCGCGCCCGTGGCCAGATAGGCATCGACCAGCAGCGCCAGCAGCGATCCCTCGAGGGTGTTGCCGGCCGTGGTCGCGGCCAGCGCGCGTTCGAGCAGGTCCTGCGCCAGCTCCGCCTCACCGCGCGCGAGGTGCAGGGCCGCGAGCGGTCGTACGGCGTCCGCGTGCTGCTCGAGCCCGACCAGGAGCTGCGCAGCCTCCTCGATCCGGCCCTGCCTCAGCCGGAGATCTGCCAGCCGGCACGAGACGTTGCCGCGGATCTGGACGTGGTCGACCGAGAAGACCTGCAGCGCCGCGGTGAGCTCGGCCTCGGCCTCGGGCCAACGGCCCGCAGCAGTCAGGATGCCGCCGTAGTAGGCGCGGCAGTAGCCGCCGACCGCGGCGAAGCGACGGCGTCGGACCAGGTCGTCGGCGGCCCGCAGCCACTGCTCGGCACGGGGGACGTCGTTGGTGTGCTCGCAGGTGTGGAACAACCCGCAGAAGACACCCTCGACGACCGACAGGTCGTCTACCTCACCCGCGCACACGGTCGCCAACGCCTCGTCGAGAAACGCCATGCCGTCCGCGGTGTGACCCGAGAACACGAGCATGATGCCGAGCGACGCGAGCGCCTCACACTCGAGGTCACTGTCCCCCCAGTGGCGGGCCCTGTTGATGGCTTCGAGGTAGAGCCGCTGCTGCTCGGCGAGATCGCTTCCGCGCTGCGCTTGCGCGAGCAGGTTCCAACCCTGCTCGGGCAGGTCTTCGCCCGCCTGCTCCAGCAGGCTGCGGGCCCGACCGACCCAGCCGCTGTACACGGCCCAGTCACCGTAGAGCGACCCGTGGAACCAGCCGACCGTTCGTGCGGCCCTCGCCGCCCCGAGGAGGTCACCCGCCCGGCGGTATGCGGCGTACGACCGCTCGTAGCTGCGCATCGCGGCCGGGTAGTCGAACGCCAGGTGCTGTGCCTTGGCGAGGCCTTCGAACACCCGGCCTGACTTCTCCAGTCCGGCGGCGCGCTGAAAGGCCCGCGCGGACCGGTCGGCGTCACCGAGCTGGTACGCGTCCTCGCCCTCACGGATCAGCGCATCCAACGACCGTTCGGGCACGCGTCGATAGTGACACGCAAGGCCCGCCACGTTGTGGTCTCGGGGCTGCCCGATCGAGGGCACCGGCGCTAGGGTCGTGGCAGCAGACCATCCCGATCGCCGCGGGGGAGTGATCGCTTTGCAGGCCCGACCCGGCCCGTCCGGACCGTCGGCGACGCCCGGCCCGGTGCTGTTCGTCCGTTACGCCTTCCCGCCCAACCATCACGGTTACTGCGGGCCAGGCGACAGCGAATCGTTCTTCGAGTACGGCGCCACCGGCACCGTGGACCCCGGTCTGCGGGCGCAGGCGCGTGAGTTCGCCGGCGCGTGGCCGTACCTCGAGCTGATCGCCGGCGCCACCGGCGTGCCCGACCCGCTGGACCGACGAGTCGTCGAGGCCTACTGGGTCGGCAACCCACTGCTCGACCGGGTGGGCGTCTCCCACATCGGCGACTCCATGGAGGAGCGATTCAGGTTCCGCGCCGGCCCTCGCTTCACCAGCCTCACCGAGGGCGTGTTGGCCGGTGGGGTTCCGCACCACAGCTTCCATGTCTTCTGCATCTACCCGTGGGTGGGACTGCTCGGTGACGACCGACGCGCCGCACATGCCCTGACCGTGCTGAACCAATGCCGGATCCGGTGGGGACAGGTGCGTGTGGTGCAAGGCGACCAGGTGGTGGTCGAGTCGCAGCCGCTGACCTGGGACGGGCGGCGGCTCGAGCTGGGACCTCCGGCGACGGAGACCGCGGTACGTTCCCGCGAGGGGGTCGGCATGCTCGACGACCTCCAGGTCGGCGACTGGGTGTCGCTGCACTGGGAGTGGGTCTGCGACCGGCTGACCCCGCGGCAGCTCACGTCGCTGCGTCACTTCACCCAGCGGCACCTGACGATCGTCAACGACCGGGTCGGTCAGTCCGGCCCGGCGGTGGCACTGGGCTGAGCCTGCCGCTTCGCGCGGGTGTCCAATACCCAGCTGCGCTGGAGGCTCCATTCCACCCGCTGGCCGACCTGTGCCTGAGGAGGGCCCGGCTCGCGGACGAGCACGTCGCCTCCCGGTGTCTTGAGCAGATGGTCCGAGTGCGGTCCGCGGAACCAGATCTGACGGACCAGACCGTGCCGGTTGCCACCGAAGCGCGCCCAGCCGGGGCGCACCAGCAGCTGGCTGCCTGCCTCGTCGAGCACCGACGCGGGGCCCGTCAGTCGGGCCGCCCACCTGTCCACCGGTCGGGAGTAGACGTCGTCCGGCGTGCCCACCTGGACGACGCGTCCGGCGTCCAGCAGCGCCACCCGGTCGGCCAGGCCGAGCGCCTCCTCGGCGGCGTGGGTGGCGTACAGCGCTGCGGCGCCGCTGGCTCGACGTCGTGCGTCCAGCTCGTCGAGGAACACGTCGCGGACGTGGGTGTCGAGGTGCGCCGTGGGCTCGTCGAAGAGGAACAGCCGGGCCTGGCAGGCGAGGGCGCGGGCCAGTCCGACCCGCTGCTGCTCGCCGCCGGACAGCTCGGCCGGGCGCCGGGCGGCGAGGTGCCCGACGTGCAGCCGCTCGAGGTAGGCCATGGCCTCCTGGCGGGCCTGGTCGCGACCGACGCCGCGGCGCCGCACTGGGTACGCGACAGTGTCGAGCGCGGACAGGTGCGGCCACAGCGCGTAGTCCTGGAACACGACAGCGACATCGCGGCGCTCCGGCGGTTCCCAGCGATCGTCGGAAGCAACGCACCGACCGTTCAGCCATACCTCCCCGCTCGTCGGGGCACGGAATCCGGCCACCGCGTGCAGCAGCGTCGACTTGCCCGACCCCGACGGCCCGAGCAGGGCCAGCACCTCGCCCTCGGCGAGCCCGAGGTCGACGTCGCGCAACGCCTCCGTCGCCCCGTACGTCACCGTGAGGGAGCGCAGTCGGAGGGGGTCAGCCGGCACGGCGCTCCTCCTCTGTCGGCCGCCGCGACCGCAGCACCCGTCGCGCCGCCCACGCCAGCGGTGCGGGCCACACCACCAGCACGGTGAGCAGCACGGACAGCGCAGCCGTCTGTCCGACCTGGCCCAGCTCCTGGCTGTTGAGCACCACGACGGCGAGCGTCTCGCTGCCCGGGCCGTACAACAACGACGACATCGTGACCTCGTGCAGCGCGGTCATGAAGCAGATGAGTCCGGCGCCCAGCAGGGCCGGGGCGAGGGGTCGCAGCGCCACCGTGCGAGCTGCGGTCACCGCGCTTGCCCCGCTGGCGCGTGCGGCGTGCAGCTGCTCGGGTGGCAACCGGTCGAGGGCGCCCGAGACCGGACGGTGGGCGAGCGCCCAGAACTTGGCGAGGTAGGCCAGCAGGATCAGCGACAGGCCGCCGCCCAGCCAGCGGCCGTACGCGATCAGCAGGGCGACCGCGAGCGTCGAGCCCGGTACGACCAACGTCAGCGTGACCAGCGTGGCCAGGCCGCGACCCAGTCGTTGCCGTTCGAGCACGGCGACGGCGGCGCCCAGCACGACCAGCACGACGGCGGCGACCAGCGCGAGCCCGACGGTGCGGCCGATCGCGTCGAACGTGCGGCCGTCATCGGCGAGCCTGGTGAAGTGGTCCAGCGTCCAGTTGCCGGGAGTCGGAGGCAGCCCGACGGCGCGGGTGAACGCCGCCGCCACGACGGCCAGCAGCGGCAGCCCGACGGCGACCAGCAGGTACGCGCCGAGCCCCACCGCAGCCCAGCGGCCAGCGGTCGAGTGCCGGGTGCTGTCCGGTGCCCCACCCGAGTCGGCCTGCCGCGTGGCGCGGAGCCGAGGACCGAGCAGCAGGTCGGCCGGGGCGACGAGCAGGACGGCCAGCACCACCAGCAGCAGGGCGAGCGTCACCGCCTCGACGAACGAGGACGGGTCACCGCCCAGCGACAGGTCCGCGTAGATCCGCGTGGTCACCGTGGTGAACCCGGCGGGCGCCCCGAGCACCTGCGGCACCGCGAAGCTCTCCAGGCTCAGCACGAAGACCAGGACCGACGCCGCGAGGATCGAGGGCCGTAGCAGCGGCAGGGTCACTGTGCGCAGCACGACGACGGGGCTCGCCCCGGATGCACGCGCCGCGCGTTCGGTGTTCGGCTCGGCTCGGGTGGCCAACCCGACGGCGGCCACCAGGTACGCCAGCGGCGCCGCGTTGACCACCAGCACCACGGCGACCCCCATCGGTCCGAGCACACCGGACCACTGGACGCCCAGCACTGTGTCGGTGAAGCCGGCTTGCCCGTAGGCCTCGCGCCAGCTGTAGCCGAGCACGAACTGGGGGACCAGGACCGGTAACAGCACCGCGAGGCGCCACCAGTCCCGGCCGGGCACGTCGGCACGTCGCAGCAGCAGCGCCGTGGCGACGCCGATCGGCACCGCCACCAGGCTGACCACCGCGGCGAGCAGGACGGTGTTGCGTACGGCCTCGGCCAGTCCAGGCTCGGAAAGCGCCCGCTGGAGACCGCCGGAGCCCTCGTCCATGGCGACCTGCACCAGCCGACCGACGGGAACCAGCACCAGGGCGGCGACGACCGCGGCGACCGCCACCACCGCCCCGAGGCGCTGACCGCTTGCCGGGACGCGGGGGAGGTGCGGCATCCAGTCAGCCGCCGAAGATCTGCTGGTACTGGCTCAGCAGGTCGTCCTGGTCGGCGACGATCGTCGGCCAGTCGGGGTAGACCACCGGGGCTTCGGCGGGCACCGTCGGCCCGGGCACCTGCAGCACGGGATAGGAGCCGGCATCGCCGATGGTGGTCTGGCCGTCCTCGCTCACCAGGTAGTCGATGAACTCCTTGGCCGGTGCTGAGTCGGCACTGTCGGTAGCCAGGGCGGCCGGCCCGTAGATGGCGACCGCGCCCGGCTCCGGCCACACCACACCGATCGGCGAGCCGCTCTCCTGCAGCGCGTACGCGGAGGTGGCAATCGTGATGCCCGCGTCGTACACGCCCTCGGCCACGCCGGTCGCGACCTCGTCGGGTGAGCTCACCTGGACCGCGCCGTTGGCCTTCAGGTCGGAGTAGAAGTCGAGCCCGTAGCCGTCGGCCCGCGCGAAGTAACCCACTGCACCGAGCGCAGAGGCGGCGAACCCGGGGTCGGGGACGGCAACTGCGTCCGCGTACTCCGAACCGCTCAGGTCCGACCACGAGCGTGGTGCCGTGACGTCGTCGCCGTGCACCGCCACCAGGTAGAGCACTGCGACGCCGACGTAGTCGTCGGTACGGAACCTGCCCGGCACGGCGGAGGCGCCGTCGGGCACCCACCCGCCGACCAGGTCCTGGTCGACATACGCCTGCATGCTCAGTGGGTCACAGGCCCAGATCACGTCGGCCTGCAGCCCACCGGACCGGACGTCGCCCGCGATCCTGGCGTTGAGCTCGCCGGTCGGTGCGCGGAAGAGCTCCACCTCGGTGCCGGGATGGGCGTCCTCGAAGGCCTCGATGACCGGCTGGACAGTCGTGTCGCTCACGCACGTGTACAGCGTGATCGCGTCACCGGACGCGTCGTCGTCGTCGCCGCCGCAGCCGAGCGGGACCAGCAGCAGCCCGGCGACCGCAGCGCGTCTGAGCAGCCGAGGTACCGCCTGCCGGCCGGCGTCATCTCTCGTCATCGCTGACCCCCTCGGCCGTAGTCTCGGGGGAGTTCGGAATGTCGTCAACGCCCGACTTAGGGCGAAGTGAGTGCCGGTCCTAGGAGACGGTCCAGCGGCCGCCTGGGTGCTTCTCCTCGATCTCACGTGCTTTGCGTGCCGAGGCGGTGCCCCGTACGGGCGGCAGTTCTGCACGCACCGACCGGCAGAACTCGCGCCCGTCGAACACCACGTACGGCTCGTCGGACTGGCGGGACGCGACCATCTCCTCGAGGTAGAACAGAGCCGCGTCCGGCCCGTCACCTGTTTTCGAGGCGTCGACGCCGTGGTCGCGGCGACAGCCGATTTCGCAGTCGACCACGTACTCCTGCCACTGCTCGGGGGTAACGACGACCGTCACCGGTGATGCGTCGGGGGCTTCTCTGCCGGCCAGCCCGCCGTCGACCTCGCGCACGTCGACGAGCTCGGCACGCATCATGCGCCACAGCTCGTCGCGTCCCGGCAGGTCGCGGCGCACCTCGTCGCGATCCGGCAGCGGCAGTGGGCGGTAACGGCGAACGTGCTCGGTCGCCCACGCCGTGACCTCCACCGCGACCTCGCGGCAGTACGTCTCGAGGTCGTGCGACCGAGGTAGCGGTTGACGGGCCGTGCCGTCCGGGAGCGGAGCGACCGCGTAGTCGATCACCAAGTCCTGCTGGCCCGCGAGCTCGCCTGGCTCCACGCGCACGGTGTGGACGCGTACCTCGATCCCGTCCGCCGCGGCCACCGCGCCGGCCTCTTGCAGACGCTGCCGCACCTGTGCGATGTCGCGATCGCGCATGTGTCGAGTCTGGCAGCGTCGGGTGCTTCTTCTCGATCAGCACCCATCAGCGATCCGCTAGCTGGCGAGGACGTAGTCGGGTGGGGGTCGTCCGATCGGGGGTGGGGGTCTGCTGTCGTAGGTGTGTCCGGTCGGGGTGGTGGTGGTCACGGTGCCGTCGGGTGTGGTGTCGGCGTGCCAGTCGGGGGCTTGTTTGGCGTAGTTGCACGCCTCGCAGAGGCCTTGGCCGTTGTCGGCGGTGGTGGGCCCGTGGTGTTCGTCGGGGATGACGTGGTCGGTGTGCCGGATCGGGGCCCCCGCACCACGGGGTGCGACACATCCGGTCTCTCGCGATCAGGAAGCGGCGCAGCCCGGCCGGGAACTCCCGCCGGTGCGAGTCCATCGCGACAAGTTGCCCGTCGCTGGGTCGAGTGAACAACCGGCGCAGCCACACCCGACCCCGGCCGCCGCACCGGCGCCTGTGCCGGAATCGGCATCGGTGTCGGCATCGGTGTCAGTGGTCAGGTCGCGCAGCCAGGTCCGCAGGTACGGGGCTGGGACGGGGCCGTAGCCGGCCAGCTCACCGGGCTCGTCGTCACCATCCAGCAGGGTGCTGTCGGTCAGGTGTAACTGCACCTCGACCGGCACCCCGTCGGCGGTGGACTGTCCGGTGACCCGTTCGACCAGGGTGTCGGCCATGATCTGCCCCCGGGAGCGGGCATCGCCGCCGGCCTTCGCGGTGTCGGCGGCCCTCGACAGTGCCGCCCACGCCGCGACCCCTTGCGCGGCGGGCAGCGTGCCGGTCAGCCGGCTCATGGTGTCCGGCGCCGGCCGCAACGTCACCCGCCGGTCGGTCTCGGCGACGCGGGCCCGGTTCGTCACCGCGTGCGGGTCGAGCCGGTAGGCGATCCGCCGCGCTTCGGCCGCGCTCTCCCGATCCCCCAATGCCTCCAGCCCGCCGGGCCTGGCGGCCAGCTCCGCGTCCACCCGGCCCCGGTCCTCCCTGGAAAGGCACGCGGTCTCCCGCACCACCAGCGTGGCCCGCCACTCCGAGACCTGCCCGGCCTCGAGCGCGGCCAGGGTGTGCGGCATCTCGTGCACCAACGCCTCGGCCAACCCCAGGTGCCGCGCCCCCTTGGTCGGACTGTCCCGACGAGCCAACGCCACCTGCGCCCCGATCCCCTTGCCGACCTCCGCCGCCCGCACACCCTTGGCCCGCTGTGCGGCCCGCTGGTCCGCGGCGAACCCGGCGGTCACCCGGGCCTGCGCGCCCGCACACGCCCCCTTCAGCTCCTCCAACGCCCGCAGCTTCTCGATCGCGTCAGAGCCGACGAAGTCTTCGGTTGGGGCATCGGCAGTCAATGAGTGCAGCTGCTCGATGAGAGCACGCAACGCCGCCGCGGTCGACGGCAGTGCTTCTGCCGTGTTCGCCGCCCCCGCTGCCCGCTCCCCGTCCATGTCTGAACACTAGAACCCGCCACCGACAGTCCCCTCTGACGGCCGACCCCCTTGTGCACAAGAACATCCGGGCGCGGAGTTGTGCACGACACGCTAGGTGGAGGACAGTCAACCGGTCCCGTCGCCTCGGAACCAGTCCAACACCTGCTGGGCGTGCTCATCGGGCGGGAACACCGGGTAGAAGACGTGCTCGACGGTGCCGGCATCGACGATCATGGTGAGCCGCCGGTAGAGGGTGTCGCCGTCGTACTCGAAGGTGGGCAGGCGCAGAGCGGCGGCGAGCCGCAGGTGCTCGTCGGAGAGCATCGCGTACGGCAGCTGGAGCCGGTCGACGACCTCACGCTGGTAGTCGGTGGACTGGGTGGAGACGCCGTAGACGGCTGTCACTCCGACGGCCGTCAGGTCGGCGTGGTGGTCGCGGAACCCGCACGCCTCCGGGGTGCAACCGCGGGCGCCGGGGATCTGGTCCCAGTCGGCGGGCACATCGACGTCCGGCTCGCCGGTGCGCGGGTAGAGGTAGAGCACGGTGCGACCTGGACCGAGGTCGCCGAGATCGACCGCGCCGCCGGAGGTCGACGGCAGCGCCACCGCGGGCAGAGAGGCGCCGGGAAGGTGGTCGGCCGCCCCGTCGTCGATCGGGCGCGGCAGGTCGTCGGGGAGGGACTCGGGGCCATGCTGGGACATGCCGTTCTCCTTGTCTCGCCCCGGATGGGGGAATGACTCATCGAGCACGCTGCGTTCAACGGTAGTAGCGGTTCTGCTCCTCGCGTGCGGTAGGGATGAGCTCCCAGTCTGGGATCTTCGCCAGGTCGTGCAGCAAGCGCTGGCTTCCCCCGACCGCAGTCCATGGCAGGTCGGTGTCCGTCGCCACGAACCAGGCACGATCGTCCGGCCACACCAGATCGGGCGAGGGGGCGTGCTCGTTCAGCCAGGACGGGCCGGCCAATCCCCAGTGGCCCCACTCGGTGAGGGCACCGTCGAACACCAGATACTCGCGACCCGGTGTGATCAGCAGGTCCTGGTGCAGCCACTCCGACGGCACCGGAGGTTGCGTCGGGTCGTCGGACGCCAACGGTCCCGACGACGGGTGCAGGGTGGCGACCGCAGTCCCGCCTCGCAGCGACCCGTAACCGTTCCACAGCGCGAACGCGCACCGCTCCGCGCTCGAGGTGTGACTGTCCAGCACCGGGAGCAGTCGCCGCACCAATGCGTCGGGCAGCTCGCCCTCGACCCATGCCAGGCCATCGGTCTCCGCAGGGTCAGGAGGATGCAGGAGGCGTGCGTACGCCTCGTAGCCCGCCGGCACCAGGGAGGCGAGCGTGCCGAACCGCTCGTTGATCAGCGCCTTGTGAACCCATGCGAACGAGGCGACGTCGGCGTTGTGCCGCAGCGTCATGGTTCCAGTGTGCGCGCGATCGGTGAACGGATCAGGAGCCGACAGGCGGAACTGGCGGTCGCGGGGGTTCGTACGGTTGCGGGTAATCGTGCATGTGGAAGGGCTCGTCGTCGGAGACCCCCCGGCCTCCAGTCATCGAGCGGCTCGAACCGACGACCCCGTGGTGGCGGTCGCCGACCCCTTCGCGTGCGCCCGGGTGTTCAGGTTGTCGACGATCTCGTGGGCGACGTCGCGGAGCTTGGTGTTGCTGTTGCGGGAGACCCTGACCAGGAACTCGAACGCCGTGTCCTCGTCGATCTCGAACCGGTGCATCACGATCCCGGTCGCCTGCCCGATGAGCTTGCGGGTGGCCAACGCCTGATTGAGCTCCTCGACCTGGCGGGTCCGGCCCATCGCGATCGCGGCGTGGGTGGCGAACAGCTCGGCGAGGTGCTGGGTGTCGGAGTCGAAGGCGTGGGCAGTCCGTGAGTAGAGGTTCAGACCGGCGGTGCTGTGCTCGTCGCGGTAGAGCTCGCAGCCCATCTGGGAGCGGATGCCCTTGTCGGCGGCCAACGGTGCGTATCGGGGCCACCGCCTGTCCGTCACCATGTTGTCGACGCGCAGCACGGGTTGATGCTTCAGTGCGTCCAGGCAGGGGCCCTCCCCGAGCTCGTACTGCATCTGGTCGAGCATGTACACGAGGGGCTCGGCGCCGGCGACCGTCTTCAGTCTTCCGTCGCGGTACATGACGGTGATGCTGGCCGCGTCGACGTGAGGGATGGCTTCGCTGGCGGCGTGCAGGACCGCATCGAGCTCATCCTTGACCGACATCGGTTTGTCGAGCTGGCGAGCAACCGCGGCCATCACCGATGCGAGTCGATGATCGGAGGGGAGAGGCACGATGCCGGGCTTCCGAGACGGTGTGGAAGCCCGACGGCTGCCTGGCGACGCCCCAAGTATGCACCCGGGCCAGCAACCTGCCCCGAAATCGACCCAGTTGAATCCTGACCGTTGTGTCGGTGATGTTGGCCGGAAGGACGATGGCGCCGAACGGCCTGTGCGCGGACTCTCAATGGATATGAAGGAAGAGGAGACCGGCGACGAACTCCTCACGCCGGGAGAAGTAGCGAAGATGTTCCGCGTGGCCCCCTACACAGTGGCACGCTGGGCCGACGCAGGCCTGCTCGAGGTGCTGCGCACTCCCGGTGGTCACCGGCGCTACCCGATGTCGAGCGTCCGGAGTCTTCAAGCCCGGTTGACCGAACCTAAACGGTCCTGAGCACCGATCCACGAGTCCGTGATCGAACCCTGAGAACTGCGTAAGTATCCGCGTGGGACCAATCAATGCGCATGGGTGACCCGAATACGTCATGACAGTCACCCCCAAGCGAAATGGTTTCCCTGATGCGTTTCACCATGAACTCTTCCAAGAACTCCAAGACCGCCGCGGGCCTTGCCGCTGCTGCGCTGCTCTGTCTTCCGCTGGCCGCGTGCGGCTCCGACGACCCGGCCTCGGCCAACGAGGGTCCCGGCAGCAGCGAGACGGCCAAGCCCGAGCCGGTCGCCCAGGTCGACAACCTGTCCGGCAAGAGCACTGCCGTCCAGCTCGACGCCGGCTTCGTCGATGCCCTGACCAGCCTCAAGCTCACGCCTGGTGTCGTCGGCGGCGCCGCGCTCACCGACGGGGCGCTCGTGTTCCCGATCACCGGTGGCGACGTCACCTACTACGAGCCCGGCAGCATCGACCCGTACGTGCAGGGCGAGATCCTGCACGACGGCAGCGGGTTCTCCCTGACCGCCGGCAAGACCGTGGTCGAGCTGACCAACTTCCGCATCGACCCCGGCACGTCGCAGCTGTTCGGCGATGTCGCCGTCAACGGGGAGTCGGCCGTCGAGGACGCGTTCCTGTTCCAGCTCGACGGGCGCACCCTGAAGCCCCTCCAGACCGGCCCCGGTGGTACCGCGATCCTCGAGGGCACCAAGGTCGAGATCTCGCCCGACGCGGCCGCCCTGCTGAACGACACCTTCGGCACCGACGCCGTCAAGGCCGGCCTGCTGGTGGGGATCGCCACGATCACCATCAACACCAAGTGATCGCCAGCATCACCGCTCCGTCGTACCTGGCGTAGTCAGCACGACACGCGGGCGCACTGCATGCACCATGCAGTGCGCCCAGTCGTGGTTCTGCACCCCGCCCCATACCGGTGCGTGGGAAGCCCGGCACCTGGTGACTGTTCAGGCTTTCCACGCATCGCTCCATCGGATCGTGACTCAGGGCGACTCAGACGTCGTGCTCAGCGCGCAGCGTCCGGGCGGCCGCGGCCATGCTGCGCAGCTTGCCCTCGGCGGAGTCCCGGGGGAGGTACTTCATACCGCAGTCGGGAGCGAGGACCACGCGCTCAGCGCTCACGTGCGGCAGGACGCGACGCACCCGGTCGGCCACCGTCTCGGGTGACTCCACCTCCGGCGTGGACAGGTCGAGCACACCGACCATCACGGTCTTGTCCGGCAGCGCCTCGAGCACCGACGGGTCGAGACCTGACTGTGCCGTCTCGATCGAGATCTGATCGCACACACAGTCGGCCAGCTCGGGCAGGAACGAGTAGCCCGACGGTCGCTCGTGGATGATCGCGGCGTAGCCGAAGCACAGGTGCACCGCCGTCGTGCCCGGCGCCCCGTCCAGCGCTCGATTGACCGCCTCGACGCCGTACTGCCGGGCTGCGTCCGGGCGAGCCTGCAGGTACGGCTCGTCCAGCTGGACGATGTCGGCTCCCGCCGCGAAGAGGTCATGGACCTCCTCGTTGCAGGCCGCGGCGTACGCGAGGGCGAGCGCGCGCGGGTCGCCGTAGTGGTCGTCCTGGGCCTGCTGCGACATCGTGAACGGCCCCGGCACGGTCACCTTGACGACGCGGTCGGTACGCGCCCGCACGAACTCGACGTCCGGCCGCTGGATGGGCCCCGGCCGGCTGACGGGTCCGGTCACACGTGGCACCGGCGTGGGGGTGCCGCTGCGGTCCAGCGCCTCTCCCGGGTTGTCGACGTCGACCCCGTCGAGCGCGGTGGCGAAGTGGTTGGAGTAGCTCTCCCGCCGGATCTCGCCGTCGGTGACGATGTCCAGTCCGGCGAGCTCCTGGGTGCGTACGGCCGCCGCGGTGGCGTCGTCCTGCGCCTCCTTCAGCAGCTCCGGTGCCGGGCGCCACAGCTCGCGGGCGCGTACCCGCGGCGGAAACCGGCCGGCCAGCCGGGCACGGTCGATCAGCCACTCCGGCTGGGCGAAGCTGCCCACCAGCGTGGTGGGGAACAGCGGGAGCTCGACGGTCACTGCGGTCACGTCTCCTCGGTCAGGTCCACGATCACGTGGGCGGTCAGGTCGGCGTCACCATGACGCGGGCATCGGGTGACCCCGCCGCCTGCTGCCAGGCCATGGCGGCTTCGTTCAGCGGGAAGGTCCGGTGCTCCACCTGGCAGCGACCGGACGCGGCGAGCGCGAACACCTCGCGCAGCGCCTCCGCCCGCTGGGAGCGGGTGATCGCGTTGTTGGTGTAGCCGAGGATGCTGTGCGACCCGCTGCGCAGCGTCGCCGAGGTGAAGGTCGACTCCGGGCCGGCGCTGCTGCCGAGGTGCACGAGGCGGCCGTGCTCGGCGAGCACCC
The DNA here is from genome assembly GCA_963785115.1 of uncultured Actinomycetota bacterium. Taxonomy (GTDB): domain Bacteria; phylum Actinomycetota; class Actinomycetes; order Propionibacteriales; family Nocardioidaceae; genus JACCWP01. The sequence continues at coordinate 515,392 of CAWATY010000031.1, read as the reverse complement.
GCAGCGCCGCCGTGGCCGTGTCGCCGCCGACCGGGTCGATGATGACGTCGTAGCTGCCGTCGACCGCCGCACGCATCCGCTCCTCCAGCTCGTCGGCGTCGGCGTCAGCCAGGTCGACCACCGCCAGGGCGCCACGCTGCAGGGCTCGCTCCCGGGCGGCGGGACGCCGGCTCGCCGCCACGACGGCCGCAGCGCCCCGGGCGGTCGCCGCCTGGACGGCCACCTGGCCCACCACGCCCCCGGAGCCGAGGACCAGCACCCGCTCACCGGGCTTCAGCCCGGCCCGCCAGGTCAGCGCCATCCAGCCGGCGACCGCGGACAGCCCCAGCGCGGCGGCATCGACATCGGAGACACCGTCGGGCACCGGTACGGTCTCGGCGTCGTCGACGACGGTCGCCTCGGTGAGGCTGCCGTCGCCGGGTCGCATGCCGGCGTCGGTGTTGAACCACACCCGCGACCCAGCCGCGGCGCCCTGCTCGACGACCCCCACCCCGGACACCCCCGGGACGTACGGCAGCGCGGGGGCACCGAAGTAGGACGCGCCGCCTGCGCAGAGCAGGTCCAGTGGCACCACCGGGGCTGCCGTCACCCGGACCAGGCTCTGCCCGGGGCCTGGCGGAGGCGGGTCGTAGGGGCCGACCTCCGGCGGGTCCCCGTGCCGGGTGATCAGCGCGGCGGTCACCATCGATCAGGTGGTGATGTCGGCGTAGGGGAGCGAGAAGTGCGCGAGCGTGCGGGCGTACTCGAGCTGGAAGCCCAACGGCTCGTCGTAGTCGCGCTCGAACATCGCGATGAACAGGGTCAGCGTGAGGAACGGGTGCGCGCCCATGCCGAACAGCGCGGCGTAGTCGTGGGTGGCAAGCGCCTCGCGCTCGTCGTCGGTGAAGGCCAGCCAGGTGCTCGACTCGTCGCCGTGGCAGTTCAGGATCAGGTTGGCGCGCTCATCCTCCCACCAGGTGACGGTGCCGCGCGGGTCGTCGCGGTATCGCTCGACCAGCTCGGGGTCGCGGTCGACGGTGAACAGGAACTTGTCGAGGAGGTACTTGCTCATGTCGGCGCTCCGTCCGGGTACCAGGTGAAGTAGGCCTCCATCGTGTGGAACAGGTCGTAGGTGTCGACGTAGTCGGCCTTCGCGTTCTCGCCGGCCACTCCCATCATCAGCATGAAGTCCATGAAGCCGTGGGTGGCATTGCCCGGCTGGTGCAGGCTGTCCAGCGTCACCTCGGCCAGGCACCCGTCCAGGTCGCCGTTGGCGATCCAGTCGACCGCCTTGGCGTCGAAGGCGGGATCGGGCCCGTGCGGGCCGAACTGGCGCGGGCCACCGAGCTCGAGCGACAGGTGTCCGGTGCCGATGATCGCCACCCGCTGGTCGCTCGGCCACGAGTCGACCAGCTCGCGCACCGCCTCGCCGAGCTGGACGAAGCGCTTCGGCTGCGGCAGCGGCGGCGCGAAGATGTTGGTGTAGATCGGCACGATCGGCAGGTCGTTCTGCGGACGCAGCGTGATGATCGGGCAGGTCACGCTGTGGTCGATCCGCAGCTCGTTGCTGAACGCGAGGTCGAAGCCGGCGTCCAGACCGTTGCGCAGGATGTGCGCCGACAGGTCGCGGTCGCCCTGCATGTGCATGCGCGGCAGCCCGAACTCGCGTTCCTCGTTGTACCAGTTGGCGTCGTACTGCTCGGCGTTGCCGACCAGGAACTGCGGCATGTTGTCCAGCCACAGCTGGTGGAAGTGGTCGGAGCCCACCATCACCAGGACGTCGGGCCGGGCGCGGGTGAGGGTCTCGCGGAACGCCTCGACCTTGCGCACCCACTCGGCGGCAAACGGCGGTGCCTCGTCCGGCGGTGCCGTGCTGGCCTTGTAGTAGAAGGGGTGATGCGTCGACGCGATCACCGCGACGAGCTCGGCCACGGTTCCCTCCTCACTCGGCGTCCGGCACGTAGGTCGCGTGCCGGTCGACCTCGGTGTAGATGTCCATCGCCACGGGGTGCTCGCGCTCCTCGGCCAGCTGGCCGAGAAGGCCGGCGGTCCGGGCGAGCAGCGCGAACCCGCGCAGCATCTCGACCGGCAGGTCGAGGTCGGCGAGCGCGGCGCCGCAGACGCCCGCGCCGTTCAGCGGCAGCGTGCGGCCGAGCACCCCCGGGTGCACGCGCCCGATCGCCTCGTACAGTCGCAGGTGTCGACCGCGCAGGCCCTCCTCCTCGCAGATCCGCAGCAGCACGGGGGTGCGCGGGTCGCGCACCTTGTGCACCGGGTGGCCCAACCCGGGCACGTACCGCTTCGCTGCCCGCGCCTGCTGCACCACCGCGAGTGCCATCGCGTCCCAGCCGGCGTCGTCGTCGGGCAGCGGCCCGTCGTGCGCGGCCAGCGCGTCGGCGAGGAAGCGACCGGCGTCCTCGGTGACGCCGAGGAACCGCGAGCCGCCGCCGAGCAGTCCGGCGGCGAGCGCCCCCTGCAGCGAGTCTGGTGCGCTGAGGTACGTCACCCGGGCGGCGATCGCCGTCGGCGTGAACCCGTGGTCGGCCAGTGCGACGAGCACGGCCTCGAGCACGCGCACCTGCCCGGACGTCGGCCGGCGCCGGGCCACCAGCCAGTACGCCAGCTCGCCAAAGCCCACCTGGCCCATCAGCTCGTCGGCCAGGTCGTGGCCGAGCAGCCGGATGCTGTCGGCGTCCGAGGTGCCGAGCGCGGTCGGGTAGCTCCGGTCAGCGTCACTCACGCGGAGTCCCTCCCCGCGACGGAGCCCCGGCGCTCATCCGACCCTTCCGCCCGCCCCAGCCAGGCTCGGATCTCGTCGCCGTGCTCGTCCAGCGTCGGAGGCGGGAGCCGGTAGTCGGCGGGAGTCGACGAGAACGTGATCGGGTTGCGCACCGACGGGACGACGTTGTCCGCGTCACCGACCCGGACGACGGGGTCGAGACCGAGCTGCTCGGCGAACTCCACGCCCTTGTCGATGGTGTTGATCGGGCCGCACGGCACGCCGGCGTGGATCAACAGCTCGAACCACTCCTCCGCGCCTCGGGTCGCGAGCCGCTCCACCAGCAGCGGGCGCAGCTCGTCGCGGTTGGCGGTCCGGTCCTGGTTGTGCGCGAACCGCGGGTCGTCGGCCAGCTCGGGCACCTCGAGGAGCTCGCAGAGCTTGCGGAACTGGGGATCGTTGCCGGCGGTGATGATCATGTCCCGGTCGGCGGTCGGCAGGGCGTCGTAGGGGAACAGGCTCGGGTGCGAGTTTCCCATCCGGTACGGCACGACGCCTGCGGCAACCACCGCGCTGGAGTGGTTGACCAGCCCCGACAGCGCCGAGGACAGCAGGTTGACCTCGACGTGCTGGCCCAGGCCGGTCTCGGCTCGCTTGTTCAGGGCGGCGAGCACGCCGATCGTCGCGTGCATGCCGGCCATGACGTCGAAGACCGAGATGCCGGCCCTGTACGGCTGCCCGCCGGGGTCGCCGGTGACGCTCATCAGTCCAGAGATGGCCTGGACGATGAGGTCGTAGCCGGGAAGCTCGGAGCCGCCACCCGAGCCGAACCCGCTGATCGACGCGTAGACCACCCGCGGGTTGTCGCGCGCGACGCTGTCGTAGTCGAGTCCGAAGCGGCGCAGACCACCCGGCTTGAAGTTCTCCAGGAACACGTCCGCGCGCCGGGCCAGCTCCTGGGCCAGTGCCACGTCGCCCTCGTCCTTGAGGTCGAGGGCGACCGAGCGCTTGTTGCGGTTGACGCCGAGGTAGTAGGTGGACACGCCGTCGTGCACCGGCGGCTGCCACGTGCGGGTGTCGTCACCGCCGGGGCTCTCGACCTTCACCACGTCTGCGCCGAGGTCGGCGAGCAGCATGGTCGCGTACGGGCCCGCCAGGATCCGGGAGAAGTCGGCGACGAGCAGGCCCTGCAACGGACCGGTTGCGTCGTCCGAGCCCATGCTGTCCCTGCGCTCCGTTCGCTATGCGGACAAGCGTCCGTCAGCGGAGTCTCGTCGCGGTCGCCGGGCCGTGTCAAGCACGCTGCCCACCCCTCTCAGGACGCCGCCGGGGCGCTGCGCACCGGCACCGACCCGTGCCTGGCGAAGTCCGCGCTCACGTCGCCGGCGGTCTGCAGCAGCAGCGGCAGGTACTCGCCGGTCAGCGTGTCCACGGGCGTCTCGGCGGCGTGCACCGTGACGTTGAGCGCCGCCACGACGTCCCCCGACCCGTCGCGCAGTGGCGCGGCGACCGACCGGATGCCCGGTGCGAGTTGTTCGTCGGTGAGCGCCCAGCCGCGGGCACGGACCTCGCGGAGGGCGGCGTCCAGCTCGGGTCGCTCCGGTTGCCAGGCGGCCTGCACCCCGGCTCGACTGGGCTCGGCCAGCACCCGGTCGAGCCGGTCGGACGGCAGGGCGGCGAGCAGGACCTTGCCCAGCGACGTCTGGGCCGCGGGGAACCGAGTGCCGATGTTCACCCGCAGGGCAATGATCTTGGGGACCGCCACCCGGGCGACGTAGACGATGTCCGACCCGTCCAGCTGGGCGATCGACGACGACTCGCCCGTGCTCGCCACCAGCCTTTCCATGTGCGGGCGGGCGACATCCCACAGCCCGAGCGCCTGCACGTAGCTCATGCCGAGCTCGAGCACCCGGGGCGTCAGCGCGTACCCGCCGGCCTCGGACCGGACGTACCCGAGTGACTCCAGCGTGAGCAGGAGGCGCCGCGCGGTCGGGCGGGCCAGCTCTGTCGCGACCGCCACCTCGCTGAGCGACATCACCGGTCGCTCCGGCCCGAACGCCTTCACCACGTCGAACCCACGCGCGACCGACTCGACGAAGTTCGGGTCGCCGTCGTGACGGGGCACCGGGGGACTCCTTGCCTGCGCGGGCGGTCGCGGTCGGGGTCAGCGTAGCCCCGCAGACAGGCCTCCGGGCCACCCTTGACACGCCCTCGGCGCCGGGGCCATGGTGACGGCCACGTGTCGTGTGACCGCTGTGCGGACACTCGTACGTACGTGTCGGAGCGGACGTGAGGAGCGGGACATGGGCCGGCCACTGGTGTTCAGGAACGGGACGGTCCTGACGATGGACGGCTCCCGGACCGTGCTGTCCGGCGCCGACGTGCTGGTCGTCGACGACCGGATCGACGCAGTCGGCCCGTCGCTGGAGGTGCCCGACGGAACCGACGAGATCGACGCGACCGACGGCATCGTGATGCCGGGCATGATCGACACCCACCGGCACATGTGGCAGACGGCGATGCGCGGTTACGGCGCCGACTGGACGTTGACCCAGTACTTCGTCTGGTACTACCTCGAGCACGGCAAGGTGTTCCGACCGCAGGACGTGCGCGCCGGCAACGTGCTGTCGGCGATCGAGTCGCTGGACGCCGGTGTCACCACGACCGTCGACTGGTCGCACGGGCTGCAGACCACCGACCACGCCGACGCGGCCGTGGACGCGCTCGAGTCGGTGCCGGGCAGGTTCGTCCTCGCGTACGGCAACATCCAGCAGGGACCGTGGGAGTGGTCGACGGCGCCGGAGTTCCGTGACTTCGTCCAGCGGCGGATCCGGCCCGGCGACGAGATGCTTGGCTTCCAGATGGCGTTCGACGTCACCGGCGACCCGGCGTTCCCCGAGAAGGCCGCATTCGAGGTCGCGCGCGATCTCGACGTGCCGGTCACCACGCACGCGGGTGTCTGGGGCGCGACCAACGACGACGGCATCCGGCTGATGTACGAGAACGGGTTCGCGAAGCCGGGCAACGTGTACGTGCACGCGGCCACGCTGGAGGCGGACTCGTACCAGCGGATCGCCGCCACCGGCGGCTCGGTGTCGGTCTCGACCGAGAGCGAGCAGAGCTGCGGGCAGGGCTATCCCCCCACCTGGATCCTTCGCTCGCACGACGTTCCGGTCTCGCTGTCGATGGACACCAGCGTGTGGTGGAGCGGCGACCTGTTCACCGCCATGCGCGCGACCCTCGGCGCCGACCGCTCCAGGGAGCACCTGGAGGCCCACGCGCAGGGCGACACCGTCACCAACTGCCACCTCCGTGCCGAGCACGTGGTCGAGTGGGCGACGCGCGGAGGCGCCTCGGCGCTCGGGCTGGACGGTGCGGTCGGCAGTCTCGAGCCGGGCAAGAAGGCTGACGTCGTGCTGATCAAGAACGACCACTCGCCGGCGATGTTCCCGATGCTCAACCCGTACGGGCACGTGGCCTTCCAGGCCCAGCGTGGCGACGTGCACACGGTGGTCGTCAACGGACGGGTCGTGAAGCGTGACCACCGACTGGTCGACATCGACCTGGCTGCCGCCCGTCGTGAGGTGGAGGCGACCGTCGACCACCTGCGCACGACGCTCGGCCCCGAGGCCTGGGACAAGGGCATGAACCCCGACGTCCCTGAGACAACGATCCTCGACAACCCGTACACGTACACCGAGTTCCACACCGGCGCCACCCACGGCCAATAGGCACCCGCCCTGGCGCCACGCCCCGGGGCACGGCTAGCTGCGAGTCGCCTCGTCCCACCAGGCAAGGACGCGGGTGCCGTAGAAGGTGAGCCACTTGGACGGTTCGCCGGGCGGCACGTCGACCTCGAACCAGACCCGTCCGGGATGGCGGTGTTCCTGCAGCCAGGTGCCGTCGGGTCGGCGGGCAGTGCGGATGACCTCGATCGCGTCCACCAGCCGCGGGTCAGGCGCGGCGCCGTCGTGCAGCGCCGCCGCCCGGAAGTAGTCCGCCGCCTTCAGCACGCTGTAGAACCAGCGGAACGGGTAGGCGAAGCGGGTCGCCCACGGCCCGATGAGCTCGTTGGTCGACAGGGTGCGCAGCAGCCGGCGCTCCAGCAGGTATTCCTCGCCGGCTCGACGGGCGACCCGCAGCGCGTCGCTGTCTCCGGTCGCGACCTCGTAGTACAGCAGTCCCTTCAGGGCGTTGAGCGTCGAGTGGAACGAGGATCGGGTCGAGCCCTCGATCCACTCGCAGTTCCAGCCGCCGTCGGCCAACCGATGGTCGAGGAACCACTGGGCGATACCCGAGACGTCCGCCCCGAGCCACGCGCCGTTGGCGAGCGTGTAGGCGTTGATGCAACAGTCGACCTCGCCGTCCCAGTACGGCAGGTCGTTGTAGTCCCAGCGACTGTTCGCGGCGAGCAGCTCGGCGGTGCCGGCAAGCACGGCGGCGTCGATGCCCCACTCGCGGAGGGCGTTGAGCGACCACGTCGTCGCGGTCCACGGCTGCGCGCCTTCGGCGGCCTCCGGGCCGTGGAAGTCGTAGTCGGCCGGGAAGAACGATCCGCCGGCCCACTGCCCGTCGGGATCCTGCAGTGCGAGCAGCCGCGCCCCGAACCCCTCCGTGGCGATGCGGGCCTGAGTCGCACCCCACACCTGCTGCGGTGCGTCGGCCAGGTCGCGCTCAACCTGCCAGCGCAGTGAGGGGTCGTAGTCGAGCAGCCACTCGAGGCGGGTCGGGTCGAGTGCCATGCGGCAAGACGCTAGCGGCCGGCGACGCGACCTTCGAGCCCGACCGCGCAGCGCTGGCCGCTCGTCCGGTCTCGCGCGAGCACGTCGTCGCGCTGCAAGCCGGAGCCGCCGTCGTCCCGCCACCGCCAGGCGCCGTCGTCATCGGCCGACATCGTCGTGGTTGTCACGCTGCCGTTGTCGCCAGACATGACCCGCAGGTGAGTGCGCCAGCGGCTGTCAGGCTCCGCGCCACGCACCCAGGCGGCCAGTCGATCACCCCGGTGCGGACGCGGGTCGGTGCTCAGCCGCAGCCCGACCCGCGCGGTGCCGCTGCACGGGGCCGAGGCGGCGATCCAGGTGGGCGGCTCCCACTGGCCAGACCGGTCGGAAACCCGGGCGGAGAGCCAGCCACGGCATCGTTCACCGGCACGCCCCCGGCCATCGACTGCGATGCGCTGGCGGCCGGTTGCGACCGGCACAGCGGTGGACCAGTGACCGGAGGCGTTGGTTCGCAGATCTCGCACGTCGATGACCTGGAGGGGGCCGTGCCGCGGTGTCACAGAGATCCCCAACCGCCAGCGCTGGTCGGGGACCGCGTCGCTCACCGTCACCCGGAGCCTGTCAGCGCGCCGGTCGGGAACGTCGCTCAGCTTGACCTCCAGATCGGCCTTCTCGCTGCACGGAGCCGTCAGCCGCACGGGCGTGTGGCGCGCCGTCCCAGCAGCGACCGGAGCTGCGCTCCACGGGACGAGCAGGAACGAGACGACGCAGGTGCTGGTGACAGCCAACCCCAATGGACGCATACGCGAACCTTCCCACGGGTGTCGCGGCCGTGGAGCCGGATGACGTCGAGCCGGTCGACCCGGCTGATGGTCGTGAGATGGGGTACGGCGGGCTCAGCTGCGCGACGACTCGTACCGCTCGATCCACTGGTCGACGTCGTAGCGGGCGACGGTCTCGCCGACGAGGTCGAGCGGGACGTCCTCGAGCCGGGAGAAGCGCAGACAGCTCTTGCCCATGTCCAGTCGTCGGCCGGCACGCCCAGGGGGACTCTCGGCGTAGCGCGCCCGGAACCACTCCTCGTCGGCGCCCTCCACCATCAGGTAGACCGCCAGGTGTCGCTTCTGCGAGGCGAGTCCGGCCAGCATCAGCGGGTGGCCGTTGTACGTGTCGGGGTAGCGCTCCAGCGGCACGGCGTAGGTCACCATGCCGAAGTCCATCAGCTCGACGAAGCCGTCCGGGAGGTTGGCCAGGATCGTCTCCCGGACCCGACCCAGCGTCTCGGCCCGATCCGGGGGCAGCTCGGCGAGATAGCCGTCGGGGTCGGAGGCGCCGCTGCGCATAGGGCCACTGTGGCATAGCCCGATCGGGTGGTCTGCCGCGATTCGGCCCCGAAGGCGGCTTCCTGCGATCTAGCGTGGACGGGCCGACCGGAGAAGGCGAGACCCGTGGACCTGACGCTCCCGACGCAGCTGCGTCGACGCACCTGGTCGTTCGTCGACGAGTACTCCGGCGCGGTCGCACCCGGTCGCGTCATCGCGATCGCCGTGACGACGGCCCGCGCGATGTGGCGGCGCCGGGCCTACGACCCCGAGTTCCTCACCGCGTGGGAGGCGAGCGTCCGGCGGCGGCTGAGCGCCGAGCATTCCTCTGCGCTGACACGGGCGGCACACCCCGCCGCCTAGCGGAGGACCGGTTCGTTGGGATCGGACACCACCCGGTTCCGGCCTCCGCGCTTGGCAACGTAGAGGTTTCGGTCGGCGTGCCGCAGCAGGCTCGAGCGCCGGGTTCCGTTCCCGGGGGCCGTGGCGGCCCCGATGCTGACAGTCACGGGCAGCTCGCCGGTGAGGTCGTGCCAGTCGGCGCCGGCGACGGCGTAGCGCACGTCCTCCAGCAAGACGTTCGCCTCGACCAGGCCCGGCAGGACGAGGAGGAACTCCTCTCCGCCCATCCGGGCGGCATGGCCACCCGGGACGTCGGCGACCGCGCGTTCCAGCAACCGGGCCACCCGGCACAGGACCTGGTCACCCACACCGTGGGACCAGGTGTCGTTGACGGACTTGAAGTGGTCCAGGTCCAGCAGAGCCACCGTCACCGGCGTACCGAGGTCGCGGGCCTGGACGAGCAGCTCGTCCAGCCGGGCGTCGATGAAGCGCCGGTTGCGCAGGCCGGTCAAGGGGTCGATCTCCGCGAGCTCGCGGAAGACCTCGCTGTCCCGACGCGCCTCCCGGGTCTCGAAGATGGCCTGCAGGGTGCGTGCTCGCGCCTCCCGGTCGGCCGAGTCCAGGTCGGCAGCGGCGTCGGCGTACTCGCGGAAGACCCGGTAGGCCTGCTCGAACCGGCCCTCGGCGGCGTGCAGCTCGGCCTGCTCGCGCTGCACCTGTACCGCGAGCCCGGTCAGCTGTTCCTGCTCAGCCAGCACGCGGCAGCGGTCCAGCGTGACCTGCGCCTCGGCGGTTGCGCCCCGGCGACGCTGGAGCTCCGCGAGCGTCAGTAGACACGTTCCCACGCCGTCGTAGTCGGTGGGCGCACCGCTGTCGGACGCGCCCACCCCGGCGAGCAGGACCTGCTCGGCCTCGTCGACGCGACCCGCCAGCACGTAGGCGCACGCGAGCGTGTCCACCTCTTCGTACGTCAGCGCCCGGTAGGTCGAGGCAACCGTGCGCAGTCGCTCGGCGGCGGCCACCGCCTCGTCGCTCCGTCCGTCCCGGTACTCGGCGTAGGCCAGGTTGTTGAGGATCGTGAGCCGCAGCTCGAGGTCACCGGCCACCTCGGCGAGGCGGCTGGCTTCCTCGAAGCGGCGCCGGGCCTCCTCGAAGGAGCCGCAGGCACTCAGGGCGGTCGCCAGACACAGCAGCAGCTCCGCGCGCAGGTTGGGGCGCTGCTTGCGATCGAGCAGCTCGAACGCCGCGACCGCGTGCTCCAGCGCCAGTGCGCTGTCCCCGACCCGCAGGAACGTCGACGAGAGCTGGCGGTGGCTGCGTGCGAGCAGCACCGAGTCGCTGTGCTCAGTGGCCCATGCCTGGACGTTCCGGACAAGGCGGGCACTGGTGGCGGTGTCGCCGCGACGGGCCTTGGCGTCGGCGCGAACGAGAATCAGCCGCTGCACCACGTGCGCGTCGTCGTGCGACTCGGGGTCGGCCAGCCGTCGGTCGACGGCGTCGTGCACCCAGTCAGGATCGGGGCGGACCCGGTCCTCGAGCGACTCGACGGACGGCTGCAGCGATGCCATGGCTGGCTCGTGCTCCTCCCCGAGGGACCCCCAACGGTGTCCCGGCCCCAGTGTCCTGCCCGCACACCGGCCGACCGTCCCTTTCGCCGGTGACCTGACCCAACGGCGGTGGTCTAGAACCGAACAGATGACCTCGCCGCCTGCAGGTGGGAGCCTGGGCAGCGACACGGAGGGAACGGGGTCAGATGAGCGTGCACGAGGAGACATGCATCGGGGGCGCGTTGGCGCTGTCGGAGCTGGCTGGCGGGTTGCTGGTCGAGGCGCGGGAGCACAGCTCCCGGCGCGCGGCGAACACGATCCTGACGAGTGCGTCGATGCGGGCGACCGTGATCGCGCTGACCAAGGGGGCGGAGATGTCCGAGCACGAAGCGCCGGCTGCCGCCACCCTCCAGGTCTTGTCGGGTGACGTCGAGCTGGCTGCGGGCGACGAGCGGTGGCGGGTCGCCGCGGGTCAGTTGATCGCGATTCCCCGGCAACGGCACTCCCTGCACGCCCACACCGACTCCGAGGTGCTGCTCACCGTCGCCCTGCACTGAGCGACGGACACGTGGCTGCTCGAGTCAGAGCAGGCCCGCGTCGTGCACCTGGATCGCGACCTGCACCCGGTTGGCGACCTCGAGCTTCACCAGGATGCGGGAGACGTGTGCCTTGACCGTGGGCACGCTCATGTAGAGCTCCTCGGCGATCTGGGCGTTGGCCTTGCCGGCGCCGACTGCGAGCGCCACCTCACGCTCGCGCTCGCTCAGCGTCGCGATCAGCGACTCGGCCACCGTGCGGCGGTCGACCCGCTCGTCGCCGTCGCCGAGACGGGCGATCAGCTGGGCGGTCACGCTGGGGGACAGCATGTGGTCGCCGGCGGCAACCTTGTGCACGGCGTCGACGATCTCCGCTGGCGGGGTGTCCTTGAGCAGGAACCCGCTGGCGCCGTCGCGCAGTGCGCGGACCACGTAGTCGTCGGAGTCGAATGTCGTCAGCATGATCACCTTGGGCGGCTCCGGCGTCGCCATCAACCGGACGAGGGTCTCGAGGCCGTCGAGTCGCGGCATCCGGATGTCCATCAGCACGACGTCCGGCCGGACCTGTGCCACCAGCTCCGCGCCGGCCTCGCCGTCACCCGCCTCGCCGACAACCGTGGTGCCGGCGTCGCCTCGCAGGATCAGCGCGAGCCCGGTACGGACCATCGCGTCGTCGTCGACGATCACCACCCGGACCGGGCGGGCGTCCACCTGGTCGCTCATGCCGGCCACGGCAACCAGGCCCGGACCACGAAGTCGCCGTCGGCAGTGGCGTGCTCGAGACGCCCGCCGATCAGCTCGGCCCGCTCGGTCAGTCCGATCAGTCCCAGACCCGATCCGGGAGTCGCGGTGGCACCCGCCCCCACCCGGATCGGGTTCCGCACCTCGAGCACCAGCTGCCCGCCCGGTCGACCGCGCAGCACGACGTCGACGGTGGTGTCCGGCGCGTGCTTGCGGGCGTTCGTCAGGCTCTCCTGGATCATCCGGTACGCGCTGCGGCCGATGGCTTCCGGAGCATCCGCCAGGTTGCCGATCTCGTTGTGCAGCCGCACCGTCGTGCCGGCGCCTTTGGCCTCCTGGACGAGTGTCGTGAGGTCGACCAGTGTCGGTTGCGGGCGCTCCGTCGGCGCATCGGTCTCGACGGAGCGCAGGACTCCGAGGATCTCGCGCAGGTCGGCCAGGGCGCGGTGCGTGTTCGAGCGGATGACGTCGGCTGCTTCGACCACCTCGTCCTCGCTCATCCCGCGGGTGTACGACAGTGCGCCGGCGTGCATGGCCACCAGCGACAGCCGGTGCGCCAGGACGTCGTGCATCTCGCGGGCGATCCGGGCACGTTCGGTGACCTGTCCCTGCGCCACCCGCATGCCCTGCTCGCGCTCGGCACGGTCGGCGCGCTCCTGCAACGTGGCCAGCAGGTCGCGGCGGGCGCCGACGTACATACCGGTGGCGATGACCGCGGACGCAAAAACGACGGCGAAGAGCAGCGAGGCGAGACGGGAGTCCCAGCTGTCCGGACGGATCTCGAAGAAGACGAGGCTGGCAACGACACTCGCCGCCGCGACCGGCAGGATCTCGGGCCACCGCCGGCGGGTGGCCAGGGACGCGGTGGTGAGCGTCACCGCACCCGATGCCGCCGTCGCGAAGGCTCCGAGGGCGATGATGGCCAGCGTCACGGGCAGTGGGTACAGCCGACGCCAGCGCAGCAGCAGCACGGCGAGGGCACCGATCGCGAGGTCGACGACCATCACCGCGCCCAGCTCTCCTGCGTACTGGTCGAACAGGGCGCTGAGCCAGAAGCTGAAACCGACGCCGGCGGCGAACACGTAGCGCCATGCCGACTGCCACCGCGTCACCGGCGGGGGAGCGGTGACAGCGGCGGCGTCCACAGCACCAACCTAGGGAAGAGGGTCCGGGGGAGGGAGGCTTCGGACCCGGTGACCTACTTTGGTCACCCGGGTTGCCTCCCTCGGTCACCCCGCTCGGCCCTGCGCCGTATCCCGAGGTCACCCGACCGTCGACCTGAGCCCGATGTGGCGGCACCCTCGGCGCGGCCAGGCTCGACCCATGATCATCGTCGAGGAACTCAGCAAGCGCTACGGCGCCTACACAGCCGTCGACTCCGTGTCCTTCCGAGCCGAGCCCGGGTCCGTCACCGGCTTCCTCGGCCCCAACGGGGCAGGCAAGTCGACCACGATGCGCATGATGGTCGGGCTGACCCCGCCGTCGTCGGGTCACAGCACCGTCCTGAGCGTGCCCTACCGGCTGCTCCCCAACCCCGGTCGCCACGTCGGCGTCCTGCTGGACGCCTCGGCGCAGCACGCGGGCCGCACCGGCCGCGAGGTCCTGCGGCTGGGCGCGATGACCATGGGCCTGCCCGGTCGGCGGGTGGACGAGATGCTCGAGGTAGTCGGCCTGTCCGGCAGCGAGGGCGACCGGAGGGTCGGCAACTACTCCCTCGGCATGCGGCAGCGGCTGGGCATCGCCCACGCCCTGCTCGGTGACCCGCAGGTGCTCGTCCTGGACGAGCCAGCCAACGGGCTCGACCCCGCCGGCATCCACTGGATGCGCGGCCTGCTCAAGAGCTTCGCCGAGCGTGGCGGCACCGTGCTGCTGTCCTCGCACCTGCTGCACGAGATCGAGGTCATCGCCGACCACCTGGTCGTCATCGGTCGCGGCGTGATCGTGGCCGACGGCAGCAAGGCCGAGCTGCTGAACGCGGCGGGGACGTTCGTCCGCGGTCTGGATGCGCCGGCGTTGGCGAGAAGCCTCGACGCCGCGGGCCTGTCCTACACCGCCAACCTGGACGGCACGTACGTCGTGGACGCCACCGGTGAGCAGATCGCCACGGCTGCCACGCGTCACGGCGTCGTCGTCACCGAGCTGCGCGGCGCTGACGGCGCCGGGCTCGAGGACATGTTCCTCCAGCTCACCTCCGACGACGCCAGAGAGAAGGTCTCCGCATGAGCACCGCGACCCAGCACACCGAGATCCGCCCGGCGGTCACGCCGGACCCGAGCGTCACCGCCGTGCCGTTCGGCCGCCTGCTGCGGGTCGAGCTGCGCAAGCTGGTGGACACCCGGGCCGGCTTCTGGCTGCTCGCGGCCATCGGCATCATCACGGTCGCGGTCATCGTGGTGTTCCTCTTCGTGGCCGAGGCCCAGGACCTCACGTACCTGAACTTCGTCGGCGCGACGGCGACCCCGCAGAGCCTGCTGCTGCCGGTGCTCGGGATCCTCGCCGTCACCGCCGAATGGAGTCAGCGCACCGGGCTGGTCACCTTCACGCTGGAGCCGAGCCGGGCGCGCATCGCCGTCGCGAAGCTGACGGCCGTCGTCCTGGTGGGCCTGCTCGCCGTCCTCGTCGCACTCGGCGTCGCCGCCCTGGGCAACGTGGCAGGCACGGTCCTGATGGACGGTGCGGGAAGCTGGAACATGGGGGTGCCCAATGTCCGCGACTTCTTCGTCCTGCAGCTGATCGGCGTGGTGCAGGGATTCGCGTTCGGCATGCTGCTGATGAACACCGCGGCCGCGATCGTGGCGTACTACGTGGTTCCGCTCGCCTGGAGCATCCTGTTCTCGATGGTCGATGCGCTCAAGGGCTCGGCGCCGTGGCTGGATCTCAACACCGCCATCGCCCCGGCCTTCGAGAAGCAGACCTTCCAGGGCGACGACTGGACGCACATCGCCGTGGCCGGCACCCTCTGGGTGCTGATCCCGCTCGGCCTCGGTCTGGTGCGGCTGCTGCGCCGTGAGGTGAAGTCGGCCTGAGAGTGTCGCGAGCCGGTCCCGGTCAACGCCGGGGCCGGCTCACCGTCTCCCTCACCATGTCCACCCGGCCTGCACCAGGCTGGCCTCTGCCAACAGCCGGTCGGCGGGACCGTCGACGGCGAGGGTCAGACCGGCAAGCGCGCAGGCCTCGGCGAGCGTCTGGTCGTACGCGCGGGTCGCGGCCAAGGCGTGGTGGCGCATCGCGAAGCGCGGTGCGCGTTCGTTGTCCAGCGCCTCCATCTCGCGGGCGAGCCGGGACAGCCGGGACTGCACCGCCAACGTCCGGAACGGATCCAGCACGGGGGGCTGGACACGGCCGGACATGCTTCGGCGCACCTGGTCGACGAGCTCTCGCACCACCACCGGCACCACCCCATGAGGCCTACGGGGCCAGCCTAAGCCGACGGAGCCGACGACGTCGCGGGGCTTTACGGTTCGAGGAGACATCTGCTGCATCAGGTCGGAGGGCCTCGGGATGAGCAGTGCTGCGTGGGGACTGGGGGCCGCGGTCCTCGTGGCCACGGTGGTCGAGATGGTGGAAGCCCTCACCATCGTTCTGGCCATGGGCGTGACCCGGGGCTGGCGCTCGGCAGTCGCGGGCACCTTCGTCGCGCTCGTGGCCCTCATCGCGTTCACTGCGGTCGCCGGCTACGCGCTGGCCAGCTGGCTCCCCGAAACAGCACTGCAGCTCACCATCGGCACGCTGTTGCTGATCTTCGGATTGCAGTGGCTGCGCACGTCGATCCTGCGGTCGTCCGGACGCAAGGCGCTGCACGACGAGGCAGTCGAGTTCGCCGAACAGACAGGCGCCGCGCGCGCCGCCGACAACCAGAGCCGCTTCGGCATCGACTGGTTCGGCTTCGTCGTGAGCTTCAAGGGCGTCTTCCTGGAAGGCGTCGAGGTGGTCTTCATCGTGCTGACGTTCGGCCTGAACGCCGACAACCTGCCGCTGGCGGTCATCGCTGCGGTGATCGGCGCGCTCCTGGTCCTCGCGCTCGGTGCCACCCTCCGTGCGCCGCTGAGCAGAGTGCCCGAGAACACCCTCAAGTACGGCGTCGGGCTGCTGCTCGCGACCTTCGGCACCTTCTGGGCTATCGAGGGACTCGGCATCCTGGAGGCAGACGGCGAGAGCCTGCGCTGGCCGGGCTCCGACCTCTTCCTGATCGTGCTGCTCGGCGGCTGGTTCGCCGTGTCTCGCTGGCTCATCCAGGTGCTCCGGCGTCCGGACGGCCCGCCTGGGTCACCGGCACCCCCCGCCGCGCAGCCCAGCCACGGAGAGGCCTGATCGTGCTCGCATTCCTCCGTGGCATCGGCCGGTTCTGGTACGACTTCATCATCGGCGACGACTGGAAGATCGCGGCGGCCGTCGTCGTCGTGCTGCTGATCGGGGCGGGAGCGGTGCTGGCGGGCCTGGGCGGCGGCGTGGTGCTCGCCCCGGTGTTGGCGGCGGGCGTCGCGGCCGCCTTCGCCGTCGCCCTCTACGTCGACGTGCGCTCGAACGGAGGTCGGTGACGGGTCGTAGCGTCGCGGCATGACGGTACGAGAGGTCCAGATCACCTTCGACTGCGCCGACCCGGCTGCCCTGGCGGGCTTCTGGTGCGTGGTGCTCGGCTACGAGGTCCAGAGCCCGCCGGCCGGGTTCGCCACCTGGGACGAGGCGCTGACCGCCTGGGGCGTGCCCGCCGAGGAGTGGAACTCACGCTCGGCGGCGCTGCCGGCAGCAGGAACGGGCCCGCGGCTGTTCTTCCAGCGCGTCCCGGAGGGCAAGACGGCCAAGAACCGCGTCCACCTGGATGTGCGGGCGGCACCGGGCGCGGAGGGAGCTGCGCGGATGGACGCGCTGGACGCGGAGGCGGAACGGCTGGTGGGTCATGGGGCCACCCGCGTCCGACGGGTCGATCCCGACGGCGCGATGGAGACCGGGTTCATCGTCATGCAGGACCCGGAGGGCAACGAGTTCTGCCTGGACTGACCGACGGGTCCGGCTGCCAGGATGTCGAGAACGCCGGCCCGGCTCCGACGTCCCCGTTGAAGGCGTCGCGAAAAGCGCGTCGCCGGGAGGAGGCAGACCGATGAAGTACGTGATCCTGATCCACTCCAACCCCGACCCGTGGGGGCACCCGACCCAGCTCTTCACCGACGAGGGCCGGGCCATGTCGCAAGAACGGCACGACGCGATGAACAAGCAGTTCGAGGCGCTGATGGAGGAGATCTCCGCGTCGGGCGAGTTCGTCACCGCCGAGGCGCTCGCCGATCCGGCGTCGGCCACGCTGTACGGCTGGACCGGCGAGGGTCCCCTCGCCACCGAGGGCCCGTACGCGGAGACGAAGGAGCACCTGGCGGGCTTCTTCCTCATCGACACCGCCACTCGTGAGCGGGCCGAGGAGATCGCGGCGACGTTCGCCCAGCCCGGCGGCGTGGTCGAACTGCGCCCCGCGATGTGGGGTGACGGCGACGACCAGTGACGCCAGTCGTCAACCGGTGAGCCCGACCGGCTACGAGCACGTGTGGCGCGACTGCGCGCCGCACGTGCTCACCGCGCTGGTGCGCCGCTACGGCGACTTCGATGCCGCCGAGGACGCCGTCCAGGAGGCGCTCCTCTCCGCCGCGCTGCAGTGGCCCGCCGACGGCCTGCCGGCAGACCCGAAGGCGTGGCTGATCACCGTGGCGTCGCGTCGGCTGGTCGACCGCTGGCGCAGTGACCGGTCCCGCGCCGAGCGGGAGGAGCGCGCGGCGCTCGACTCGACGACCGAGCAGTGGTCGGCGCCGGCGGACCTCGACCGGCGCGAGCGCGACGACTCCCTGGCCCTGCTGCTGCTCTGCTGCCACCCCGCGCTGCCCGGGCCCTCGCAGGTGGCCCTGACGCTGCGTGCGGTGGGTGGGCTCAGCACGGGGCAGGTCGCGCGGGCGTTCCTGGTGCCGGAGCCGACGATGGCGCAGCGGATCAGCCGGGCGAAGCGTCGGTTGCGCGATGTCGACGCCCGGTTCGGGCTGCCGACCGCCGACGAGCTGCCCGGTCGCGTCGCCGCGGCCGGTCACGTGCTGTACCTGGTCTTCACCGAGGGGCACACCAGCACCACCGGGGGCGGGCTGTATGACGCGTCACTCGCCGACGAGGCGATCCGCCTCACCCGCCGGCTGCACGACTGCCTGCCGCACGACGGCGAGGTCGCCGGGCTGCTGGCCCTCATGCTGCTCACCGACGCCCGGCGCGCAGCCCGGGTCGGCACCGACGGGTCGCTGGTGCCGCTGGCCGAGCAGGACCGGTCGCGATGGGACCGGGCTCGCATCGGCGAGGGCGTCGGACTGGTCGAGCGGGCGCTGCCTGAGGGCCCGGTGGGTCCGTTCCAGCTGCAGGCCGCGATCGCGGCCGTGCACGCCGAGGCCGCCACAGCCGCCGACACCGACTGGCCGCAGATCGAGGCGCTCTACCGGATGCTCGACGACGTCGCGCCCGGGCCGGTGGTCACCCTCAACCGCGCCGTCGCGGTCGCCATGGTCGACGGCCCGGCAGCCGGCCTGGAGATCGTCGAGCCGCTGCTGCGGAACCCGAGCCTGCGCCGCCAGCACCGCGTGCACGCCGTGCACGCGCACCTGCTGGACCGCTCCGGTCGTGCGGAGGACGCGCGCGTGGCCTACGCGACGGCGGCCCGGCTCGCCACCAGCGTTCCCGAGCAGCGCTACCTCAACGCCAAGGCGGCTCCGCAACCGGTCGTCTAGCTCGAGGCGGCCGCCGGGGGCTTCGAGTTCCTCCTCGACGGAGCCCGGGTGCTGACCCTCTCGTCCGGTTGCGGGGTGGTTTCCGGCTCGATAACGTGCGCGCACAGCGCACAGTTGTGCGCAGAGCGCACACAGCGCACACACCGGAAGGTGGCGAGGACGTGCCGCAGGAGACCGCCAAGACGCCGGGCAAGGCGGCAGCGAGCGGCTGGGTGGGGAGCGCGCTGGAGTACTACGACTTCTTCATCTACGCGCAGGCCGCCGCCCTGGTCTTCCCGCAGATCATGTTCCCCGAGGGCGACCCGCAGGTCGCCGTGGCGGCGTCGCTGGCGACGTTCGGCGCCGGCTACGTGGCGCGTCCCCTCGGTGCGTTCATCCTCGGGCACTGGGGTGACAAGCACGGGCGCAAGAACGTCCTCGTCCTCTGCATGCTGCTGATGGGGATCTCCACGTTCCTCGTCGCCGTGCTGCCGACGTACCAGCAGGTGGGGGTGCTCGCCCCGTCGTTGCTGGTGATCCTGCGCCTCATCCAGGGCTTTGCGGTCGGTGGCGAGATCTCCGGCGCCAGCGCCATGATCGTGGAGCACTCGCCGCTCGGCCGGCGCGGATTCTTCTCCAGCTTCAGCCTGCAGGGCGTGCAGGCGGGCCAGATCCTCGCCGCCGCGGTGTTCCTCCCGATCTCCATCTGGTTGTCGGAGTCGGCCTTCGAGTCGTGGGGATGGCGGATCCCGTTCCTGCTCAGCGCGGCGGTCGTGCTCGCCGGGCTGATCATCCGGCGCCGGGTCGAGGAGACGCCGGCGTTCCAGGAGTCGGCAGCGCAGGGCGAGGTGGCCTCGGCGCCGATCGTCCAGGCGTTCCGCGAGAGCTGGCCGAACATGATCCGCGTGACCTGCATGGCGCTGATGAACGCGGTTCCGATCGCGGCCACGGTGTTCGGCGCCACGTACGCGACGAACGAGGACGCGTACGGCATCGGCATGTCGACGACCGCCTACCTGTGGATCTCGGTGGTGGGCAATGCGGTCGCGGTGGCCCTGATCCCCTACGTGGGACGACTCAGCGACCGCATCGGCCGCCGGCCTCCGATCATCGTCGGCGCCCTGGGCTCCGGACTGTTGTCGTTCGCCTACCTGTACTTCATCAGCCAGAACAACGTCGCGATGGCCTTCGTCTTCGCGGTCCTGATGTGGGGTGTGGTCTACCAGGGCTACAACGCGGTCTTCCCCAGCTTCTACCAGGAGCTGTTCCCCACGAGGACGCGCGTCACCGCGTTTGCCATCTCGCAGAACATCGGCACCGTCATCACGTCGTTCCTGCCGCTGCTCTACGCCGCCATCACGACGATCGACTCCAACGTCCCGCTGATAGTCGGTGGGTTCACGTTGGCCTGCGGCGTGATCTGCGCCTCGGCCGCCTACTCCGCGCAGGAGACGTTCATGATCGACCTGCCCGACCTGGGCGACAAGGACGCGCGGCCGGTCCCCCACGAGGAGTACGAGCGGGCGCGGACGCTGACGAGGACGTGACGGCGCCTCAGGACCCGAAGGCCCGCTCGCGGTCGTCGGCTCCCAGCGAGGTCGCGGTGTAGGTCGACGTCCCCCGATCGCGCAGCTCGGCGGCCGCCGCGGTGAGAGCGCCGTAGGCGGCCCAGGCCAGGGAGCCGCCGGTCGACACCCGGCGTACGCCCACCGAGGCGAGCTCGGCCACCGACGGGCCCGCGGGGAGCGCCAGGACGTTCACCGGGTCCTCCACCGCCGCCACGAGTCGCTCGATGTCGGCCAGCCGGGAGAGACCGGGCGCGTAGAGCACCTGGGCGCCGGCGCGCCGGTAGGCGCGGAGCCGGTCGATCGTGTCGTCGAGCGAGCCCGCCCCGTACAGGTGGTTCTCGGCCCGGGCGGTCAGCACCAGCCCGGACCGACTCGCGACAGCCGCCGCGGCGGCGACCCGCTCGGTGGCGACGTCGACCGGGTCGATGGCGTCGCGTGCGGGGTCGTAGTCCTCGATCGACAAGCCGGCGGCTCCCGCCTCGGCGATCAGCGCTACCGTCTCGGCGACACCCTGGACGTCGTCGGCGTAGCACCGCTCCGCGTCGACGTTGAGGGGCACCTGCAGCGCCGCCGTCAGGGCCGCGGTGTGCGCGAGCAGCTCGTCCCGGGTGACCTGCTGGTCGTCCCGACCCAACGTGGCCGCGAACCCGCTGCTGGTGGTGGCCAGGGCCGCAAAGCCCATCGACTGCAGCAGCAGCGCCGACCCGACGTCCCAAGGGTTCGGCATGACGAACAGGTCTCGGCGGTGCAGCTCGGCGAAGGCGTGGCGCAGGTCGGCTTCCATCCCTCGCCAGCCTAGACAGCGGCCCCGGTGGTGGAGGGAGCGCCCACGTCCTCGGTCTCGGTGACGATGGGGAACCTGCGTACCCACAGGTAGCCGACCAGGCCGGCGGTGGCGTTCAACCCGACCAGGATGGCCATCAGGGCTCGTGGGCTCGACTCGGCGATGACCGGAGTCACGAATGCGAACGCCGCGGTCAGCGTCCGGGTGACGAAGATCGTGGAGCCCTGTGCGCTCGCGCGGATCAGGGTCGGGAAGAGCTCCTGGCTCCACACCTTGTAGATCGCCTCGCCCGCGAGCCCCCCGCCGAAGCCGGACAGGAACGTCGCGATCGCCAGCGTCGTGACGTCGACACCTAAGGACAACGGGACCGCGAAGCCGATGACGAGCAGCGCGGAGCCGAGGACGAACCCCTTCATGCGCAGGGGCCGCGGCGCGATACGCATGAACACAAGATTTCCGAGCAGCCCGATCGGGATGCCGACCACCCCGACGAAGGTCGCGGTGGTGACGCTCACGTCCGCGACGTTGACGAACAGAAAGGTCTGGAACTGGCCGATGGTGTTCGCCGACAGGTTGTTGAACGTGTAGAAGCACGCCGTGGCGAGCATCGGCGCCAGGTAGGGAAGCAGATCCCGGGTGCGGTTGCGGTGCACGTGCGTCGGCTCCGCTGCCACGTGGTCGACCGTCTCGACGGCGCGGTTCCACTGTCGTGACTCGGGCAGCGTGCGGCGGAGGAACCAGATGACGATCGCCACCACGAACACGTGTCCGAACAGGATGCGGGCACCGAGCGGACCAAGTCCCGAGACCGCGAAGCCGAGCACCATGGAGGCGACGATGCCCATCAGCCACAGCACCTGGGAGAACGCGACGAGCCTGCTGCGCTGGTCGGGCGGCGCCTCCTCGGCGATCAACGCCAGCGACACCGGGATGTCCGCCCCGATCGCGAGACCCACCACGACCACGCCGGCGTACAGGAAAACGGCCGATGGCGCGACCATCAGGATCAGCAGGCCGAACGCCAGCACCAGCAGGTCGATCGAGAAGACCCGCTTGCGTCCGAAGCGGTCACCGAGTCGTCCGCCCACCAGGGCGCCGACGGCCAGACAGAACGTGATGATCGCCGACAGGGCACCGATGTCCCAGCTGCCCAGCTCGAGGCTGTCCTGGTAGAGCACCCACGCGGTGCCACCGGCCACGATGACCGCCGAGTCGATGTACGAGGCGAAGCCGCCGAGCACCGCGGTCCGCCAGTGACCGGCCGGGGGAGCCGGCGTCGGCGGCGTCCTCGAATCGGTGCCCACCGTCATGTCGGCCTCCCCCCGCGAACGGGGACGTCGCCGGCCGTCTCCGGATCGGGGTCGAGCACCTCGCCGTACCGCTCGGCCTCGATCTCCTGCAGCGTCTTGCCCTGGGTGTCGGGAGCCCAGACGGTGCCGACGACGAGCGCGACGGCGAGCAGTCCGATCATGAGCGTTCCCACGAACGGCACCCCCTGCTCGGTGAGCAGGGTCGGGAACCAGTAGCTCAGCCCCCCGACCGCGCATCGGGCGGCGAAGAAGAGCACGCCTTGCGCGCTGGCGCGGTAGCGGGTGGCGAACAGCTCACTGGTCCAGACGCTGTAGAACGCCTGCGCCCCGATGCCCGCCGAGACTCCCCAGATGACGGCGTAGCCGATCAGCACCGGCAACGAGCCCTCGGCGTAGACCAGCACCGCCCAGGCGACGATCCCGAGACCGCCGCCCAGGGCGTACAGCCAGCGTCGGTCGACGCGGTCGGCGTAGCGCATGAAGCCCCACCACGTCGCGAGGACGGTGCACGACCACACCAGGACCTGCAGGCCGTTCTGCTCGGTGGGGCTGGTCACCCCGGCCGCGCCGTACACGCGGGGCATGAAGATGCCTGCCTGGCCGGCCACCAGGTTCCAGAAGCCGTAGACCCCGAACAAGAACAGCAGCGCGGTCACGTTCGACCGGCGGCCCAGCAGCTCGCGCAGGTCGCCCCGCGCGCGATCGGACGTCGCGGCGCCGTCCCGCTCCTCGCTCCACAGGATCGACTCGTGCAATCCCTGGCGGACCCACCACGTCACGGCGGCCACGACGAACAGGTGCAGGAAGATGAGCCGGTTGCCGAGCAGGCCCATCGGGCCGACGGCCACGGCGAGAGCGAAGCCGACGACGGGGCCCAGCGACCATGCCAGCTGAGCCGTGCCGACGTGCCGGGCGCGCTCCCGAGCGGGCGCCTCCTCGGCGATGTACGTCCACGACGCTGGTACGCCGGCGCCGACCGCCAGACCGGTCAGCACGAACCCGGTGAGCAGCATCCCGTAGCTGACCGCGAACGCGGCGATCAGGACGCCCACCATGTACAGCAACAGGTCGTAGGTGTAGATGAACTTGCGACCCAGCCGGTCGCACAGGTAGCCGCCGACGATCGCGCCGACCGCCGCCCCGAAGGCATTGGCGCTGAGGGCGGCGAGCAGGCCGACGGCGAAGTCGTCGACGCCGAACTCCGCCTGCCAGTTCGTCAGGCTGACCGCGATGGCGATGATCGACCCGGCCTCGATGTAGTTGGACATCGCGACGGCGATCGTCGCCTTCCAGCCGGTGGTCTCCTTCGCGCCGATGCCCACGATCGGCCTCCTTCAGTGGCAGGGACCCCACGATGCGCACGGTGATGGACACGGTGATGGATGTAGTGATGGACACGGCGATTGAACCGTTTCATCGCGGGCACCGTACGGCGGTCCGAGTGGTCCCGCAACCGCACCGGTGGGACGCTTGACGCACGATCCGGAGCGGTTCTACGGTGGAGTCGGTGAATCGTTTCACAAGCGATGTTCCACAAGCGGATGGGGAGCGCCATGTCCAGCTTTGACGCCATCGCCGCGCAGCTCGAGCACCAGTCCGTCGAGCTCCCGTCGTGGGCCTTCGGCAACTCCGGCACGCGGTTCAAGGTCTTCGCCCAGCCAGGCGTCCCCCGCACGGTCGAGGAGAAGATCGCCGACGCCGCCACGGTGCACGAGCTGACCGGCCTCGCACCGCGGGTGGCGCTGCACATCCCCTGGGACCGGGTCGACGACTTCGCCGCGCTGCGGACGTTCGCCGAGGAGCACGGCGTCGCGCTCGGCACCATCAACTCCAACACGTTTCAGGACGACGACTACATGCTCGGGAGCCTGGCCCATCCCGACCCGCGGGTGCGCAAGCTGGCGATCGCGCACATGGTCGAGTGCATCGAGATCATGAACGAGACCGGCTCCCGCGACCTGAAGATCTGGTTGGCCGACGGCACCAACTACCCGGGCCAGGACGACATGACGGCGCGCCAGGAGCGGGTGGGTGAGGGACTGGCCGAGGTGTACGCACACCTCGGCGGCGACCAGCGACTCGTGCTCGAGTACAAGTTCTTCGAGCCGGCGTTCTACCACACCGACGTGCCCGACTGGGGCACGTCGTACGCGCACTGCGTGGCCCTCGGAGAGCGGGCCGTCGTGTGCCTCGACACCGGTCACCACGCGCCGGGCACCAACATCGAGTTCATCGTCGCCCAGCTGCTCCGGCTCGGGCGGCTCGGGTCGTTCGACTTCAACTCCCGCTTCTACGCTGACGACGACCTCATCGTCGGTGCCGCCGACCCGTTCCAGCTGTTCCGGATCATGTTCGAGGTGGTCAAGGGCGGAGCCCTGGAGCCGGACAGCGGCGTAGCGCTGATGCTCGACCAGTGCCACAACATCGAGAAGAAGATCCCGGGACAGATCCGTTCCCTGCTCAACGTGCAGGAGATGACCGCCCGCGCCATGCTCGTGGACCGCACAGCCCTCGACCAGGCCCAGCAGGCAGGTGACGTGCTCGGTGGCAACGACATCCTGATGGACGCCTTCTACACCGACGTCCGCCCCGACCTGGCCGCCTGGCGGGAGTCCCGGGGACTTCCGGGCGACCCGCTGCAGGCGTACCGGAAGAGCGGGTACCAGAGCGAGATCGAGGACGCGCGCGTCGGCGGCGAACCCTCAGGATGGAACTGATGACTCATAGCACCGTGCGCGAGCTCATCGACCGGTCGAACCGGCTCGGTGCCGACCCGCGGAACACCAACTACGCCGGCGGCAACGCGTCAGCCAAGGCCACCGACGTCGACCCGGTCACCGGCACCGACGTCGACCTGCTGTGGGTCAAGGGTTCGGGGGGCGACCTCGGGACGCTGACCGAGGCCGGGCTCGCCGTGCTCCGTCTCGACCGGCTCCGCTCGATGGTCGACGTCTACCCGGGCGTCGAGCGTGAGGACGAGATGGTCGCCGCCTTCGACTACGCGTTGCACGGCAAGGGTGGCGCGGCACCGTCGATCGACACGGCGATGCACGGCTTGGTCGACGCGCCGCACGTCGACCACCTGCACCCGGACGCCGGCATCGCGATCGCCACCGCGGCGGATGGCGAGGAGCTGACCGCGACGATCTTCGACGGCTTGGTCGTGTGGGTTCCCTGGCGCCGACCGGGTTTCCAGCTCGGGCTCGACATCGCCGAGATCAAGGAGAAGAACCCGGACGCCGTGGGGTGCATCCTCGGCGGCCACGGCATCACCGCGTGGGGCGACTCCAGTGACGAGTGCGAGGCCAACTCGCTCTGGATCATCCACACCGCCGAGGCCTACATCGACGAACACAGCAAGCCGGAGCCTTTCGGCGCCGGGCTGGACGGCTACGAGCCGCTGCCCGACGCCGAGCGCAGGTCCCGCGCGGCAGCACTGGCACCGACGATCCGCGGTCTCGCCTCCAGCGACCGGCCGCAGGTCGGCCACTTCACCGACGACCCCGTCGTCCTCGACTTCCTGAGCAGGAGCGAGCACCCGCGGCTGGCCGAGCTCGGCACGAGCTGCCCCGACCACTTCCTGCGTACGAAGGTGAAGCCCCTCGTCCTCGACCTGCCGGCCACGGCTCCGGTCGAGGAGGCGGTGACCCGGCTGCGTCAGTTGCACGACGCCTACCGGGACGACTACCGGGCCTACTACGAGCGGCAGGCCGACGACGACTCGCCGGCGATGCGCGGCGCCGATCCGCTGATCGTGCTCGTGCCCGGGGTGGGGATGTTCAGCTTCGGCAAGGACAAGCAGACGGCCCGGGTCGCCGGCGAGTTCTACGTCAACGCCATCAACGTGATGCGCGGCGCAGAAGGACTCTCCAGCTATAGCCCGATCGACGAGGCGGAGAAGTTCCGGATCGAGTACTGGGCACTGGAGGAGGCCAAGCTGCAGCGGATGCCGCAGCCGAAGCCGCTGGCCACCCGCATCGCGCTCGTCACCGGTGCCGCCTCCGGTATCGGCCGTGCCGTCGCGCAGCGCCTCGCCGCCGAGGGTGCGTGCGTCGTCGTGGCCGACCTCGACCTGGACAAGGCGACGGAGACTGCTGCAGAGATCGGCAGCAGCGACGTGGCGATCGGGATCGAGGTCGACGTCAGCGACGAGGCGCGGGTGCAGGCGGCGGTCGACGAGGCGCTGCTGGCGTTCGGCGGTCTCGACATCGTGGTCAACAACGCCGGCCTGTCGTTGTCCAAGTCCCTGCTGGACACCACCGTCGACGACTGGGACCTCCAGCACGACGTCATGGCCAAGGGATCGTTCCTGGTCTCGCGAGCCGCTGCCCGCGCGCTCATCGACCAAGACCTGGGCGGCGACATCGTCTACGTCTGCTCCAAGAACGCCGTCTTCGCCGGTCCGAACAACATCGCCTACTCCGCGGCGAAGGCCGACCAGGCGCACCAGGTGCGGCTGCTGGCGGCCGAGCTGGGTGAGCACGGCGTCAAGGTCAACGGCGTCAATCCCGACGGCGTGGTCCAGGGCTCCGGGATCTTCGCCGGTGGGTGGGGTGCCAAGCGCGCGGCGGTGTACGGGGTCGAGGAGGAGGACCTCGGCAAGTTCTACGCCCAGCGCACTCTGCTGAAGCGGGAGGTGCTGCCCGAGCACGTCGCCAATGCCGTCTTCGCCCTCTGCGGACCCGACATGACCCACACCACCGGGCTGCACGTCCCCGTCGACGCGGGCGTTGCCGCCGCGTTCCTCCGGTAGTGCGGTGGCGGGAGTAGTCGGGGCGGTCGACCTCGGCGCGACGAGTGGACGGGTGATCGTCGCCGAGGTCGACGGCGGTCGGCTGCGGATGCGCACCGTCCACCGGTTCCCGAACACGCCGGTCCAGACGCCGGACGGTCTGCACTGGAACATCCTCGAGCTCTTCCGCAACGTCGTCGACGGGCTCGGCACCGCCGTCCGCGAGGAATCGGAGCTGGTCAGCGTCGGCGTGGACGCCTGGGCGGTCGACTACGCCCTGATGCGTAACGGCCGGATGCTCGGCACGCCCTACCACTACCGGGATGGGCGCACCGACGAGGCGGTCGAGCAGGTCCACTCCGTCGTTCCCCGCGAGGAGCTGTACGGGCGCAACGGACTGCAGTTCCTGCCGTTCAACACGGTCTACCAGCTGGCTGCTGAGGACGAGACCCTGCGGTGGGCCGACGCGATGCTGCTGGTGCCCGACCTGATGACGTACTGGCTCACCGGTCGGGAGATCTGCGAGCTCACCAACGCCTCGACCACCGGGCTGCTCGACGTGCACAGCCGCGACTGGGACACGGACCTGGCGGCGCGGCTCGACATCCCCGCGGGGATCCTGGCCGACCTGGTCGAGCCGGGGACCGCGGTGGGGGCGCTCCGGCCGGCCGTTGCCGAGGCCCTCGGCGTGTCGAACGGCCCGACCGTCACCGCCGTCGGCTCGCACGACACCGCCTCCGCGGTCGTGGGCACGCCGATGACCAGCGACGACGCGGCGTACATCTCCTGCGGCACCTGGGGACTGGTCGGGCTCGAGCTGGAGCGACCGATCCTGTCCGAGCCGAGCCGGCAGGCCGGGTTCACCAACGAGGGTGGCGTGGACGGCAGGATCCGCTTCCTGCACAACGTGATGGGCCTGTGGCTGCTCAGCGAGTCGGTGCGCCAGTGGGAGCGCATCGGTGAGTCGCACGACGTCGAGGGGCTGGTACGACAGGCGGCCGAGGTGGACGCGGACGTGCCCGTGTTCGACGTCGACGATCCCCGCTTCCTCGCGCCGGGTGACATGCCGACGCGGATCGCCGAGTGGTGCAGGGAGCACGACCTGAAGCCGCCGGACTCCACGGCCGAGACGGCACGCAGCATCCTGGAGAGCCTCGCGGCGGCGTTCGCCGCCAGCGTCGAGCGGGCCGCCGAGCTGGCGGATCGCCACGTCGGCGTGGTCCATCTGGTCGGCGGCGGCGCACGAAACTCCCTGCTCTGCCAGCTGACGGCCGACCGGTGCGGTCGGCCCGTGCTGGCCGGGCCGGTCGAGGCCACCGCCACGGGGAACCTGCTGGTCCAGGCGCGGGCGCTCGGCCTGGTCGGCGGTGACCTCGAGGCCTTGCGGGCGGTTCGCGCCGGGGACCAGCCGCCGAGGCGCTACGACCCCACGCGCTGATGAGAGGCTTGCCCCGGAGGCTGGGGTGAACCGGATCGGCATCAAGGACGTGGCGCGCCGGGCAGGCGTGTCCTTGGGGACGGTGTCGAACGTCCTCAACCGACCGGAGTCGGTCGCCGACGAGACCCGGCTGCGGGTCCAGGCCGTCATCGCCGAGCTGGGTTACGTCCGCAACGAGAGCGCCCGTCAGCTGCGGGCCGGTTCGAGCCGCAGCATCGGCCTGGTCGTCCTGGACGCGGCGAACCCGTTCTTCACCGACATCGCCCTGGGCGCGGAGCAGGCGGCCGCGGCGGGCAACCTGATCGTCTCGGTGTTCAACAGCGCCGGCAGCACCGAGCGGGAGGACCAGCTGCTCGAACTGCTGCTCGAGCAGCGGGTCAGCGGGGTCCTGCTCTCCCCGATCTTCGAGCTGCCCGCCGGTGTCGCGCGACTGATGGGGCACGGTGTCCCGGTCGTGCTGCTCGACCGCGACGCGGGAGGTGACAGCGGGTTCTGCTCGGTGTCTGTCGACGACGTCGCCGGCGGCAGGCAGGCCGCCGAGCACCTGATCGATCTCGGGCACCGGCGGATCGAGTTCGTGGGCGGGCCGGTGGCCCTGCCACAGATCGCGGACCGGTACACCGGGGTGCAGCAGGCTGCCGACGCCGCCAACGAGGCGCGGAAGGGTCCCACGGTGACCGTTCGTCACCTGGAGACGACGGGTCTGCGCATCGCCGACGGCCGCGAGGCCGGCGACCTCATCGTCGAGCAGCCCGCGGCCGAGCGCCCGACCGCGGTGGTGTGCGGCAACGACCTGGTGGCCCTCGGCGTCCTGCAGGCCGTCATCCGCAGCGGGCTCCGGGTTCCGCACGACGTGGCCATCGTGGGCTACGACGACATCGAGTTCGCCGAGGCCGCGACCGTCGCGCTGTCGTCGGTGCGTCAGCCACGCGAGCTGCTCGGGCGCACGGCAACAGAGCTGCTGCTCGACGAGGTGAGCGACCGTGAGCGGCACGTGCACCGCGAGGTCGTCTACCGCCCCGAGCTCGTGGTCCGTGAGTCCAGTGCCACCCGGCCGGGATGACGAGGACACCTCCCGGCCCCCCTTGACGCCTCGCGGCCGGTCCAGCACTATCGCGGTGAATCGTTTCATCGCTCCGTGCGATCTGTCTGGGGAGGTCTCCGTTGCCGCACGCTGCTGCACCCACCGCGCCGCGTCTCGAGCACCGCACCGACGCCGGTCCGGTGGTGGGCATCGGCTCGGCGTCGCCGCGGCTGTCCTGGACGGTGCCCGCGGCCGACCCGGACTTCACCCAGGACGCCTACGAGGTCGAGCTGGCCCGCGAGCACGGCGCCGAGCCGGAGACGGTGCGGCTCACGTCGGGGGAGCAGGTCCTGGTGCCGTGGCCGTTCGCGCCGCTGGGTTCGCGGGAGTCGGCAGGCGTACGCGTCCGCGTCGCCCACGGCGACGACTGGAGCGACTGGAGCCCGCCGGCCGAGGTCGAGGCGGGGCTGCTGTCGGCGGCGGACTGGACCGCGTCGTTCGTGAGCCCCCGGCGCCTCGGTGCACTGGAGTCGCCGGCCCCGGTGCTGCGCGCGACGGCAGACCTGCCCGGTGACGTGGTCAAGGCTCGGCTGTACGCGACGGCGCACGGGGTCTACGTCGCCCACCTCAACGGCCGGCGGGTCGGCGACGAGGTGCTCGCGCCGGGGTGGACGAGCTACCGGCACCGGCTCCGCTACCAGACCTACGACGTCACCGAACTCGTCCAGCCCGGCGAGAACGTCCTCGAGGTCCTGCTGGGCAACGGGTGGTACCGCGGGCGGCTGGGCTTCGCGGGCAGGCGGGCGCTGTACGGTGACCGGCTCGCACTACTGGCCCAGCTGGAGGTCACCACCTCCGATGGTGCAGTGCACATCCTGGCCAGCGACGGGTCGTGGACCGCGTACGAAAGCGGCATCGTCGCCGACGACCTGTACGACGGCCAGCGGACCGATCGCCGGTCGGGCGAACGCGCCAGTCACGCCGTGGACGTCGTGCCGTCGGACCTCACTGGCCTGGTCGCCCCGGAGGGTCCGCCGGTCCGGGTCACGGAGGTGCTGCCCGCGGGTCACGTCTTCTCCTCGCCGGAGGGCACGACGCTCGTCGACTTCCGCCAGAACGTGGTCGGGTGGGTGCGGCTCCGGGTGCGCGGCCTGCCGGCCGGCCACGAGGTGGTGGTGCGCCACGCGGAGGTGCTCGAGGACGGAGCGCTCGGCACCCGCCCCCTGCGCACGGCGAAGGCGACCGACAGCTACCTCGTTGCCGGCGACGCGGAGGAGGTCCTCGAACCGGAGCTGACCTTCCACGGCTTCCGGTACGCCGAGGTCACCGGTGTCGAGGACCTGGACGCCGCGGACGTCGAGGCCGTGGTGATCGGCTCGGACCTGCGCCGGACCGGGTGGTTCGAGTCGTCGCACGCCGAGCTCAACCGCTTCCACGACAACGTGGTCTGGGGCATGCGGGGCAACTTCGTCGACGTCCCCACCGACTGCCCACAGCGCGACGAACGGCTGGGCTGGACCGGCGACATCCAGGTGTTCTCGCCGACCGCCCAGTTCCTGTTCGACAGCAGCGGATTCCTGGTGTCCTGGCTCGCCGATCTCACCGCGGACCAGCAACCCGACGGCTCCGTGCCGTTCGTCGTCCCGGACGTGCTCGGCAACCCGGGACCGGCGGCCGCAGCCTGGGGTGACGCTGCGGTGATCGTCCCGTGGGTGCTCTACCAGCGTTCCGGCGACCGGGAGGTCCTGGCGCGCCAGCTCCCCAGCATGCGGGCCTGGGTGGATCGGATCGCCGAGCTCGCCGGGCCGAGCCGGCGCTGGACCGGCGGCTTCCAGTTCGGCGACTGGCTCGACCCCACCGCGCCACCGGACGACCCGTTCCGCGCCAAGGCCGACCCCGACGTCGTGGCGACGGCACACTTCGCCCGCTCCACCGAGCTGCTGGCGCAGGCGGCCAGGGTGGTCGGTGACGAGGAGGTCGCGAAGCAGTACGCCGCACTGGCCGAGGAGGTGCGCCGGGCCTTCGCCGACGAGTACGTCACCGCGGGCGGCCGTGTCCTGAGCGACGCTCCGACGGCCTACGCACTCGCCCTCGAGTGGGCGCTGCTTCCCTCGGCCGAGCAACGGGAGCGGGCAGGACAGCGACTGGCCGACCTGGTGCGCGCGTCGGGGTTCCGGATCAGCACGGGATTCGTGGGAACGCCGCTGATGACGGATGCGCTCACGGCGGTCGGCGAGCTGGGGCTCGCGTACCGGTTGCTGCTGCAGACCGGCTGCCCGTCCTGGCTCTACGCGGTCACCATGGGAGCCACCACGGTGTGGGAGCGCTGGGACAGCATGCTTCCCGACGGCAGCATCAACCCCGGTCAGATGACCTCCTTCAACCACTACGCGCTGGGCGCCGTCGCGGACTGGCTGCACCGCACGGTGGCCGGTCTCGCACCGACAGACCCCGGCTACCGCACCATGGAGATCCGCCCGCAGCCCGATGCCGCGCTCACGTCAGCCTCGGCCCGGCACCTCTCGCCCTACGGCGAGGCACGCGTGTCGTGGCGCCGCGAGGGCGGGCGGCTCACCGTGTCGGCAACGGTCCCGGTCGGGGTCACCGCCACGGTGGCGCTGCCAGGGGATGGCATGCACACCTCGGTGCGCCACGGAACGCACGAGTGGGAGGTGCCCGATCCGTTTGCCGACGAGCCGGAGCTGCCCTCAGCACCCACGGTTCGCGACCTGTTGGACCACCCCGCCACCTGGAGGCAGGTCGTGACCGCGGCCGCGGACGCGGGCATCGCCCGCGACGAGGCGGAGGTGGCCCGGCGCCTGCAGCCGTTCCTCGACCGGCCGGCAGCCGCGCTCGTCGACCACCTCGTGCACTTCGCCCGCAGCGCCGGCAGGGAGCAGCTCGAGGCCCGACTGGCCGGGGTGCTCGCGGGGACCAGGTGAGCAACGCTCGCGAAACGGACATATCCGTGGCACACTGTCGAGCACTCTAGTGAAACGATTCATTCCGCTCGCCCAAGCCCGGTGAGCCACCGATTCTCCTGGAGGTCCAGATGCGGTCCACCCTCATCCCGCCGCGCCGTTCGGTTCTCGCGGTCGCGGCGGGCTCGATGACGCTGGCGGTCTCGCTGTCGGCCTGCAGCGTCGGGGAGCTCACCTCCGACGAGGGCGAGGACGGCGAAGTCAGCCTCACGTTCCTGGTCCCGAGCGCCGAGGACGATCTGGTCCCCGCCGAGGCGCTGGTCGAGGCGTTCGAGGCCGAGCACTCGGACATCAGCATCGACATCGAGACTCGGCCCGGTGGCACCGAGGGCGACAACATCGTCAAGACCCGGTTGTCCACCGGGGACATGCCCGACCTCTTCCAGTACAACAACGGCTCGCTCTTCCACGCGATCGACCCCGAGGCCAACCTGGTGCCGCTGACCGGAGAGCCGTTCCTGGACGACGTGCAGGACACCTTCATCGACACCGTGACCGAGGGCGACGACGTGTACGGCGCACCGTGGAGCACCGCGATGGGCGGCGGCGTGCTCTACAACAAGTTGGTGTACGCCGACCTGGGCCTCGAGATCCCGAAGACCTGGGACGAGTTCATGGCCAACAACGAGAAGATCAAGGCCGCCGGCATCGACCCGGTCATCCAGACCTATCAGGAGACCTGGACGGCCCAGCTGTTCGTGCTCGGCGACTTCCACAACGTCGCGGCCGCAGACCCGGAGTGGGCCGAGAAGTACACCGCCGGGGAGGTCAAGTACGTCGATGAGCCTGCGCTCGAGGGCTTCGAGCACATGCAGGAGGTGCATGACGCGGGATACATGAACTCCGACTTCGCCTCGGCGACCCTCAACGACGGCCTCCGGATGGTGGCGACCGGAGAGGGTGCGCACTACCCGATGCTCACCCAGGTCATCGGCACCATCGCCGAGAACTACCCGGACCAGATCGACGACGTCGGCTTCTTCGCGCTGCCAGGCGATGACGCGGCCACGAACGGCCTCACCGTCTGGCCGGGGTTCGGCGTCTACATCCCCACCACGACGGAGGGCGAGAATCTCGAGGCCGCGAAGGAGTTCCTCGCCTTCGTCGCCAGTCCCGAGGGATGCGAGGCCCAGACCGAGGCGATCTCGCCGCCGGGGCCCTACCTGGTCGAAGGCTGCGACCTGCCCGACGACGTGGTGCCCGCGGTCAAGGACATGCTGCCGTACTTCCAGTCCGAGGAGACCACCACGCCAGCGCTGGAGTACCTGTCCCCGGTCAAGGGGCCTGCCCTGGAGCAGATCACCATCGAGGTCGGCTCCGGCATCCGATCCGCCGAGGACGGTGCGGCGTTGTACGACGAGGACGTGGAGAAGCAGGCCCAGCAGCTCGGTCTCGAGGGCTGGTAGCCGCTCGGTGACCACCCTGAAGCGGCCCACCGTGGAGGCGGGCGGGCAGGCCGGGAAGAGTGGGCAGGGCGTGGCCGCGCGCGCGGCCAAGGCGTACCCGTACTGGTTCCTGCTGCCCGCCGCCGTGATCTACACGGTGCTGTTCCTGGTCCCGACGTTCGCATCGTTCTTCTTCAGCCTCACCAGGTGGACCCTGTTCGACTGGGAGTTCATCGGCCTGGAGAACTTCACGACGTTCTTCGAGGAACCGGCGTTGATGAAGGGCCTGACGAACTCGCTGATCTACGGGGTCGTCACGTCCGGGATCAAGGTCGTGCTCGGCATGGTGCTGGCCGTGTTCCTCACCTCCCAGATCGCGGCGCGGGGGTTCCTTCGCTCGGTCATGTTCTTCCCCGTCCTGGTCAGCACGATCGGCGTCGGGATCGCCTTCACCGTGCTGATGAACCCCCAAGAGGGTCTGATCAACGAGTCACTCGCGGTCGTCGGCATCGAGGGCCCCGGCTGGCTCACCGATCCCTCGTACGCCCTGCTGTCCGTCGCGCTCGTCGACGTGTGGAAGGGGGTGGGACTGGCCACCGTCATCTACATCGCCGGTATCGTGTCGATCCCCGGTGAGTACTTCGAGGCCGCCAGGGTGGACGGTGCCGGTGCCTTCGGCAGCTTCTGGCACATCACCCTGCCGCTGGCGAAGCCGGCAACGACGACCGTCATCATCTTGTCGCTGATCGGGGGACTGCGGGAGTTCGACCTGATCTGGGTGATGACGCGCGGCGGGCCGGGCTTCACCTCGGACGTCATCGCCTCGGTCATCTACAAGCAGTACCAGGCCGGCTTCTACGGACTGTCCACCGCCGGCAACGTGATCCTCTTCGTGGTCGTCTCGGCGATCGTCTTCCCGCTCTCGTGGTTCCTCAACCGCAAGGAGGTGGCGATGTGAGCAGGGTGTCCAGGCTCGGTCTCGACGTACTCGCCATCGTGCTGTTCACCGCGGTGTTCCTGGTGCCCTTTGCGTTCATCGCGATGATGGCGGTCAAGACGGCGCCCGAGGCGGCGCTCTTCGAGTTCTCCTGGCCGGACGAGTTCCGCGTGGTCCAGAACATCCACGACGTGCTGGTCGCGCGCGACTACATGCTCGTCGTGGCCTTCATCAACAGCACCATCCTCACCGTCTCCAGCGTCTCGATCCTGGTCGTCCTGTCGGCGATGGTCGCCTTCGTGCTGCAGCGTCGCCGGAGCAAGTGGACCGGACTCATCAATGCTCTGGTGCTGTCCGGCCTCATCATCCCGCCGGCGGTGGTCCCGACGATCTGGGTCATGGACCGGCTGGGGATCTTCAGCACGATGCTCGGGCTCGTGCTCGTCGAGGTCGCCTTCGGGCTGTCGTTCAGCGTCCTGCTGTTCCGGGCATTCATCGCCACGATCCCCCGGGACCTGGACGAGGCGGCGCTCATCGACGGGGCCGGACCGCTGCGGCTGTTCTTCTCGGTCATCTTCCCGCTGCTCCGGTCGGTGGCGGTCACGGTCGTCGTCGTGCAGTCGGTCCGGGTCTTCAACGACTTCGTCAACCCGCTGTACTTCCTGCCGGGGGACGAGAACGCCACCGTCCAGCTCACCCTGTTCAACTTCCAGAGTCAGTTCAGGACGGAGTACAACCTGCTGTTCATGAACGTGCTGCTGATCACGATCCCGCCGCTGATCATGTTCATCTTCTTCAACCGGCGGATCGTCGCCGGCATGACCGCAGGTGCAGTCAAGGGCTGACGGGACGAGGGGACCGAGCGCCCCAAACGCACATTCCGCAAAGCGCCCACGTGGGGATGGCGAAGCGGCTAACTTCGTTGTCTGCCAGCGAAATCAGGGATGAAAGGTGCAGGGGGCTGCCATGGACCGGTCGCGCCGTAGGGCTGCCGTCGTGCTGGCCCTGCTGGCGGTGCTGAGCGCACTGGTGTTGGCGTCACCCTCCACAGCTACCGCGGAGACCGTCGAGGCCGACTGGCAGCTGGGGGAGGAGCCTGGCGCGCCGTTCATGCTCGACGGCTCGGGCAAGGCACACAACGGTGCTCTCAGTCCGGGCGCGGCCGCGGCCGGACTGACACTGGAGTCGGGTGTCTACCACTGGTCGCTGCGCTGTCCCGCCTGCCTGCCTGCGGCTCCGGCCAGGGTCGTGCAGGTGCCCGACAGCACCGGCCTCGACATCCCGGACCCGACCGTCCGCTACGCCCTGGAGTTCCGGTTCAAGACGAACAAGGGCTACGGCAACATCATGCAGAAGGGGCAGGCCACCACGGCCGGCGGCCAGATCAAGGTCGAGAACCCCAACGGGTTCACCCGCTGCGTCTTCCTGGGCGCCAACGGCGCGTACGTCAGCGTGCCGTCACCGATCGCGTTGAACGACGGGGTGTGGCACATCGTCAAGTGCGTGCACAACGCGACCTCGGTGGAGACGTGGGTCGACGGTGTCAAGGTCGCGGTGAAGAACCAGCGCACCGGTCCCATCGACAACGCCAAGCCGTTCGTCATCGGCGGCAAGATCGACTGCAACCAGATCACGGTGACGTGCGACTACTTCTCCGGTTACGTCGACTGGGTGCGGATCACCCGCGGCCCGGAGCAGCCGCCCAACCTGGCGCCGACGGCGGCGTTCACACCCGAGTGCGTCGAGCTCGACTGCACGTTCGACGGGTCGGAGTCCTCGGATCCCGAGAGCGACGCACTGACGTACGCCTGGGAGTTCGGAGACGGCGCGACGTCGACAGATCCGGTGGCCACGCACACCTTCGCCGACGGTGTCTACGACGTGAAGCTGACCGTGACCGACCCGGGCGGTCTCACCCACAGCGTCACCCAGCAGATCACCGTCGGTGAGCCGCCGGCTCCCACCGTGGTCTTCCGGGCCGCCGCGTCGACCAACATCAATGCGGTCAAGCCGTTCGTCACCATCCCCGCCGAGGTGCAGGAGGGGGACGCCCTCGTGCTGGTCGCCTCGACGAACCGCAACGCCACGCTGACCACCCCCGCCGGCTGGACCCTGCTGGGCGTCGGTCACGACGCGCCGGACCTCAAGTCCTGGGCGTTCACCCGGACGGCCCCGGCCGGTGCCGCGGGCACCAAGGTCACCACGAACCTGGACGCGATCTCCAAGACCAGCCTGACCCTGCTTGCCTACTCAGGTGCCGGGACCGTGCAGGCAGCGGCATCCGCCATCGAGGCCGGCACGTCGGCCACGCACCAGACGCCGCCGGTGTCCGTAGCCGCCCCCGGCTCGCTGGTGCTCAGCTACTGGGTGGACAAGGCCACCGGACACGTGGGCTGGACGCTGCCGCCGGCAGTCACCCAGCGCAACGCCAACGGCGCCCAGGGAGCGGGCGTCCTGACCGCGGTCAGCGGGGAGTCCGGCCCGGTGCCGGTGGGCACCTGGTCGGGTCTTGCCGCCACATCGGGCGCGGTCTCGGTCAAGGCCGTCGGCTGGTCGATCGTGCTTCCGCCTGCTGAGCCTCAGCTCGCCGCGACGCGGACCGACTCCGTGAGTGCGGCGTCGGCAGCCGCAGCGGCGACTGCGCGGGCCACGATGGCGGCTGCGAGCACTGTCTCCTCGGCGTTTGCCACGGCCGCGGCTGCCACGATCGCCGCAACCCGTGCAGCGGTCACGGCGACGTTGGGATCGCTGTTGTCCACCGACCTGGCCAGTGACGTCGCGGCCCGCGAGGCGGCGGCAGCAACCTTGGCGGCGGACGCGTCGGCCTGGCGCTGGACGGCCACGGCCGTCTGAGCGGCCGTCTGGGCGGCGGTCTCGGCCGCCGCGGCGACTGCGATCGCGCGAGTGCCGCGTGCGGTGGCGGCGAGCTGTTCCGTGCGGGAACCACGTCTGCTGATCGCGAGGGCCGGTGCCCGTCCCGCCGTCACCGTGCTGAGACTGCGCAGCATCGCCGGAACCGCAGCGAGCGAGACGGCGGGGGACCAGAGGAAGCCCTGGGCCTGCCGGCAGCCGACCTCGCGCAGGGCCGCGTACTGCTCGAGCGTCTCGACGCCTTCGGCGATGGAGGTCGCGCCGACCGCATGCGCCAGGCTCACGACGCTGGAGCAGATGGCCTCGTCGTCCGCGCTGACGCCGATGCCGGCCACGAAGCCGCGGTCGAGCTTCAGCGCGCTGATCGGGCACAGCCGCAGGTACAGCAGCGAGCTGTAGCCGGTGCCGAAGTCGTCGAGGGCGACACGGACACCGAGCCGGGACAGCTCCTCGAGGGTGGCAGTCGCCACCTCGGCGTCCTCGACGACGGCAGACTCGGTGACCTCCAGCAGCAGCCGCCGAGGGTCGAGGCCGCTCTCTTGGAGGGCGTCACGCACGTGGGTGACGACGTCGGACTGGGTGAGCTGGCGGACCGACAGGTTCACCGCCACGTCCAGTCCCGACAGCGGGCCCTTTGCGGCCGCTGCGTCCTTGCACGCCTGGTCGAGCACCCAGCGGCCGAGCGGGACGATCAGGCCGCTCGACTCAGCCACCGGGATGAACTGCGCCGGTGCCAGCAACCCTTGCTCCGGGTGCTGCCAGCGGACCAGGGCCTCGACGGCGACGGCGCGGCCACTGGCCAGGTCGATGACGGGTTGGTAGTGCAGCACGAGCTCCGAGCGGGCCAGCGCGTCGCGAAGGTCGGCCTCGGCGGCAAGGGTGAGGTCGCGCCCGTCGCGCAGCGCGTCGGTGAACGTCCGTACCCGGTTCCCGCCATGCCCCTTGGCTTCGTACATGGCCGCGTCCGACGCGTGCAGCAGATCCTCCACGTCGTCGGTCGGGCAGGCCACGACCAGCCCGACGCTCGCGGAGACGTTCACCGTGGGCCCGCCCAGGTCGAAGGGTTCCAGCAGGGCCTCGACCAGCATCTCGCTCAGCGCGAGAGCGTCATCCGGCGTGTTCAGGTCTCGCCAGACCACGACGAACTCGTCGCCAGAGAGCCGGGCCAGGGTGTCGGTGGCTCGGATGCGCTCGCTGAGCCGTTCGGCCACCTGGACGAGCAACGCGTCGCCGACGGGGTGGCCGAAGCTGTCGTTGACCCGCTTGAAGTGGTCGAGGTCGAGGAACGCCACCGCCACCTCGCCGCTACGCCGTCCGCGGTCCAGCAGCGCCTGGCTGATGCGGTCGGTGAGCAACAGCCGGTTGGGCAGCCCGGTGAGTCCGTCGTGCAGCGCCTGGTGTGCCAGGGCCTGCTGGACGTCGTGCATGTCGGTGACGTCGACGTGGCTGACCACGGCTCCGCCCGACCCGTCGACGTCGGCCGGTGTGATCCGGACGCTGAACCAGCTGCTTCCGTGCGCGGACGAGCAGGCGTACGTCTGCTGGAAGCGCTGCGCCTCGCCGGCAAGCACACAGCGCAAGCCGGCGGCGATCTCGATCGCGATCAGGGAATCGACGTCGCCGGCCGGCACCTGGTCGCAGACGTCGAGGTAGCTGCTGCCCTCGCCGCATGAAACCCGGTCGCCACCGTTGGCCAGCGAGAAGTCGAGCCACGCCTGGTTGACGGCGACGATCCGGCCGTCCGCCCCCACGGCGCAGGTTGGTGCCTCGAGGGCGTCCATCAAGCCGCGGGCCAGCTGCAGGTAGCGGGACGATTCCCGATCGGTCTGCTGGTGCTGGACGGCGTCGAGCAGCGCCTTCGTGAGCCGGGGCCCGTCGTGGCGGTCCTTGATCAGGTAGTCCTGGGCGCCCGCGGCCAGCGCCCACAGGCCCAGCTCACCGTCCATCCGGCCGGTCAGCACGAGTACTGCGGTGTCGGGCTGTGCGGCCCGGACGGCCTGCACGACCGAGTTCCCGTCGGCGTCCGGCAGCGCGAGGTCGACCAGCACGGCGTGGAAGAGGTGTTCTCCCAGCCGGAGCAGGGCGGCGTCGAGGTCCGCCGCCACCTCAATCACCGCCTGGGGCATCTCCTGCGCGAGAATCGTGAGCACGAGTGCGCTGTCCGGGAACGAGTCCTCGACGAGCAACATCCGCAGCATGTCCTGGGTCAGCGGTGTCGGACCGGCCACCGCCCGGGGGGCGGGGAGAGTCTTCGAGGCCGCGGTCGGACCGCTCTCGCGCCCCGTCACCCGCACGGCACGGGGCCTGGGATGGGTCATCACCAACGACGCTAACCGTGAAGGGTCAACGACCGCATCGGCTCTTCAGTCGCAACCGGGCCCCGACTGGCGAGTCAGTCCGCGCTGCTGTCCCGGCCCGCCAGGAAGGTCCGCAGGTCGGGGTCATCAGAGGCGAGGCGGTCGACCTCCTCGCCACCGTCGCACCGGCGCAGCGACACGATGACGTGCGAGCCGGTCCGGGCCACGACCTGCCACACACCGCCGGCGGCCTGCCACCTCTCGAGCGCGGCGACGGGGCCTCGGCCCATGCCGGCAACGTCTGCTGGCTCCCTCACCGGGCCATCAGACCAGCACCGGGCCGCCCAGGGCCACTGTGCGAGGAGTCCTCCTGCAACAGACCCGGTACGAACACCTGGATGCGGCCCTTGCCCTTGGCCTTGGCGGCGTACATCGCGACATCGGCCCGGTGGACGAGCTGGTCGGGGTCGGTCTCGGTGGTGCCGGTGGCAACGCCGACGCTGGCTCCGACCAGCGCGGTGCCGTTGGCCAGCAGGACCGGTTGCGCCACGCTCGCGACGACGCGCTCGGCCATGTCATCGACGACGTCGGCGGTGGCGCCCCGGACCAGGATCGCGAACTCGTCCCCACCAAGCCGCGCGCACAGGTCGTTCGGGCGGGTGCATCGCACGAGCCTCGCGGCGATCTCCTGCAGCAGCTCGTCGCCACCCGCGTGGCCGTAGGCGTCGTTGACGTCCTTGAAGTCGTCGAGGTCGACGAACAGCACGCTGGTGGGGTCGAGCCGCTTGTCGACCAGCGCCTCGGTGAGCTCGGCGTTGAACGAGGACCGGTTCGCCAGGGCGGTGAGCCCGTCGAGGGTCGCCTGCACGGTCAGCTGGCCGTGCACCTCGCTGCTACGCAGCGCCAGCGCGACCTGCGTGGTGAACGCGAGAATCGAGACGACCACCTCGTTGGGTACCCGCGTGGGCGCGCCCAGCAGCAGCCAGACGTTGCTGGGCTGGTCGGAGGTGTCGGGGACAGGCATCGACGTCCAGGCGCAGCGGGCGCCCACCACGGAGTCGAGCGCCGGCCAGTGGTGCAGGGGCTCGGCATCGCCACTGCGGACCGCCAGCAGCTCCGCCAGCACGACGTCCGGCAGGGCAACGTCACGCTCGACCGCGGTGCCGGACGCTCCAGCCACGAGCAGGGCGCTCCCGTCGTGCACCACCCTGATGACCCGGAGTCCGTCGGTGGCGGCGCCGATCTCGCCGATCGCGGCGCGCGCCACGGCCCTGATCTCGTCGGGATCGGTGAGACCGAGCAGCCGGGTCCCGGCCGAGGCAAGGACGGCGTCGCGTCGGGCCGCCTGCTCGCGGGCGTGCAGGATCGCGGCCAGGTGTCGGCCGACGATCACGGTGACGAACATGGTCGGGATCGCGCCCAGCAGCATGGCCGTTCCCGCGGCTTCGGCGTGTCCGGCGACCGTCTGCCAGAGCGGCAGGCTGCACAGTATCGCCCCGGCGTACAGACCGGTACGCAGCACGGCGCGGCGCGTCGACCCGTACAGGGAGCGGAACCACAGCGACCCGAAGACGATGCTGAAGGCTGCGCCCGGCTCGGGGCACGCGAGCGCGAAGCCGCCGATGGCGACGGCGTCGATCAGGTCGGATGCCAGCGGAGCGGTGCGGTGCGCGTATCCCCAGACCCAGGATCCTGCCAGCACGCACGAGCAGGCGAGCGCGACCAGCAGCATCGTCCCGCCCGCCGAAGCCAACGGAGCGGGCCAGGTGATCAGCAGCGAGACCAGGGCGAGGACCGCGAACAACCAACGCGTCGCCTCCACCATGTCGGTGGGGCGGCGGACCAGCGCCAGCACCCTCGCAGGCGTCGATGGGTTCGGCACGTGGGTCCCTTCCGGGGTCCGCCAGATCTGCAGCCGACCGTCAACGACCAGTGAGGCACATCCGCGACGGGCACATGAGCCCGAAGGGTCGACCTCGGCTCCAGCTGGCCCTTTTGCGGCTCGTACCGGTCGGACGTCGCCCGTACGCGCCCGCAGCCGCACGCGGGGTCCGTGGGGCCGCACGATGCACGTATGACTTCCGCAGTCGACGCGACTCCGCGCAGCATCCCGCTCCACCGCGCTCGATCGAGTGTTGGCCAAGGGGCAGGTCCGCAGCGCGTTCCAGCCGATCGTGGAGCTCGAGGGTCGCGAGGTCGTCGGCTACGAGGCCCTCGCCCGCGGACCGCTGGGCGACCTGCACACCCCGGACCGGCTCTTCGCCGAGGCGCGCCGATCCGGGCGGCTCGCCGAGCTGGACGCGCTGTGCCGCCGTTCGGCGCTCACCGGCGCGATCGCCACCGGCATCGCGGCCCCGCTCACCTTGTTCGTCAACGTCGAGCCCGAGGTGCTCGATGTCAACCAGCTGGGAGAGGTGCTCGATCTCGCCCGCGACTCGGCCGGCCTCGAGGTCGTGCTGGAGATCACCGAACGTGCCCTGTCGGTTCGCCCGTCAGAGCTGCTGGCCACCGTCGAGGAGCTGCGTCTGCACGGCGGCAAGATCGCGCTGGACGACGTGGGTGCCGACGAGCTCTCCTTGGCCTTCATGGCGCTGCTGCGGCCCGAGGTGGTGAAGCTGGACATCGGACTCGTCCAGCGGCGCCCCAGCCCGGACATCGCCAGGATCATGAACGCCGTCAACGCCTACGCCGAGCGGTCGGGCGCGGTGCTGCTGGCCGAGGGGATCGAGACCGAGGAGCACGTCCGGGTGGCGCTGGCTCTGGGCGCGACGCTCGGACAGGGCTGGTTGCTCGGTCGTCCCGCCACGACGGTGGCCGTAGGCCCGGCGACCGCGATCGAGCTCGCGCAGCCGTCGCCCGTGCGCGGTGCCGACGTCTCGCCCTTCCGCTGCCTGCCCGACGGCACCGGACTGCGACGCTCGGCCAAGCCGCTGCTGGTCGAGATCAGCAAGCACCTCGAGCGCGAGGCGGTGCACCAGGGGTCGACGTGCATCCTGCTGGCCGCCTTCCAGGAGGCCCCGCACTTCACTCCCATCACGGCCCGGCGGTACCGGCGGCTCGCCGAGACCATCGCCTTCACGGCGGCCCTGGGCGACGGCCTCCCGCTCCAGCCCGTCCCCGGTGTGCGCGGCGCCACCTGCATCCCACCGATCCGATGCGAGGCGAGTGGGACGTCGTCGTCCTTGGGCCGCACTTCGCCGCCGCCCTGCTGGCCGCCACATGGGCGACGACGTGCCGACCTCGATCGACGCTTCGAGTTCGCCCTCACCTACGACCGCGACGTCGTCGTGTCCGCCGCGCACTCGCTGATGTCGCGCGCCGTGGCTCAACCGACCGAGGGCTGACCACCCGGTCGACCGCGTCACGCAGCCACGGGAGACTAGGCGGCGTGCTTCTTCACCGCGGCAGTGACAGGTGACGGTGCTGACGCCGGACCACCCCGGCTGGATGCGTCCGCTCGGCACCACGGGTCTCACGGTCTCGGCCGTGTGCGCCGGTGGGGCGCCGCTGGGCAGCATGCCGGGGAACTTCGGCTACGAGGTCGCGACCGACGACGCGGTCGCGCTGGTCCGGCAGATCCTGGACAGCCCCATCCGCACGCTCGACACGGCCAACGGCTACAGCGACGGCGAAAGTGAGCGCCGGATCGGGGCCGCCATCGCGGACTTCGGCGGCCTGCCCGACGACTTCGTCGTCGTCACCAAGGTCGACGCCCGTGACGGCGACTTCTCCGGACCCAGGGTCGTTGCCTCGGTCGGGGAGAGCAAACAGCGGCTGGGCCTGTCCGACCTGCCGCTCGTCCACCTGCACGACCCCGAGCACTTCCCGTTCGAGGTGGTGACCGAGAAGGGCGGGGCGGTCGACACGCTGGTCGACCTCAAGGAGTCCGGGCAGGTCGGCGCCATCGGACTGGCGGGCGGCCCGGTGCAGGAGATGGCCCGCTACCTCGAGCTGGAGTGTTCGACGTGCTGCTGGTGCACAACCGCTGGACGCTCGTCGACCGCAGCGCGGAAGAGCTGATCGAGCAGGCTCTCGACCGGGGAATGGCGGTGATCAACGCGGCCGTGTACGGCGGCGGCATCCTGGCCCGGCAGCGCGACGACAGTTCTCCTCGCTACGGATACCGCCCGGCGCATCCGGACACCGTCCGTGCTGTCACCGCGATGCGGCAGGTCTGCGCGCGTCACGACACCGACCTGGCGACCGCCGCGCTGCAGTTCTCGCTGCGCGACGAGCGCATCGCGACCACCGTTGTCGGCTTCAGCAAGCCCGAGCGACTCACCCAGATCATGCATAGCCTCGCCACCGCGCTGCCGGAGGGCTTCTGGCAGGAGCTCGCCGAGCTCGTACCTGCTCCGCGCGCCTGGCTCGACCACGAGGGAGACCGATGACCGACCGCAACCAGTTCCCACCGGACTTCACCTGGGGGACGGCCACTGCGGCCTACCAGATCGAGGGGGCCGCGGCCGAGGACGGGCGAGGGCCGAGCATCTGGGACACGTTCAGCCGGCGGCCAGGCGCGGTCCACGAGGGCGACACCGGCGACGTGGCGGCCGACCACTACCACCGCTACGCCGAGGACGTCGCGCTGCTGGCCGACCTCGGGGTGAACGCCTACCGGCTCTCGCTGTCCTGGTCGCGGCTGCTGCCCACCGGGACGGGGACGGTCAATCCGCAGGGCGTGGACTTCTACCGGCGGCTGGTCGAGTCGCTGCTGGCGCACGACATCACTCCGTACGTGACCCTCTACCACTGGGACCTGCCGCAGCCCCTCGAGGACGCCGGCGGATGGCTCGACCGCGACACCTCGCAGCACTTCGCTGACTACGCCGGGGTGGCGGGAGCGGCGCTCGGCGACCTGGTGTCGCACTGGATCACGTTGAACGAGCCCTGGTGCTCCGCGTTCCTCGGGTACGCCTCGGGCCTGCACGCGCCGGGTCGGCAGCT
This sequence comes from uncultured Actinomycetota bacterium, assembly GCA_963785115.1. Classification (GTDB taxonomy): domain Bacteria; phylum Actinomycetota; class Actinomycetes; order Propionibacteriales; family Nocardioidaceae; genus JACCWP01. The sequence goes on along the minus strand of CAWATY010000031.1, from coordinate 470,486 downwards.
GGGCTCGCAGGCGGCTCGAGCCGCCCACCACCTGCTGCTCGGGCACGGCCTCGCCGTCGACGCCCTGCGTGCGGCCGACCCCGCCGCCAGCGTGGGCGTGACCCTGAACCTCTACTCTGTCCAGGCCGCGTCGGGCGGTGCCGACGACGTCGACGCCGCGCGCCGGATCGACGGGCTGCAGAACCGGTTCTTCCTCGAGCCCGTGCTGCGTGGGGAGTACCCGAAGGACGTGCTGTCCGACCTGGGGGAGGAGGAGTGGTTCGCGGCGAACCCGGAGGCAGACCTCGTCCGCATCTCCACGCCTCTCGACTTCCTCGGCGTCAACTACTACACCCGGCACACGGTCGCGTCCGGATCGGCTGAGCGGGCCGAACAGGCACCGGCGTCGAACTATCCCGGCAGCGAGCACGTGCGGATGGTCGACACGGGCGCACCGCGGACCCACATGGACTGGCCGGTCTGTCCCGAGGGGTTGCTGGACGTGCTCGAGCAGGTGCACACGTTGGCGCCGGACCTGCCGCTGCTCGTCACCGAGAACGGCTCGGCCTACCCCGACGTCCCGGGGCCGGACGGCTCGGTCGCCGATCCGGAGCGGACCCGGTTCCTGCAGCAGCACCTGGCCGCCTGTGCGACGGCCGTCGAGCGCGGCATCCCGCTCACCGGCTACTTCGTGTGGAGCCTGATCGACAACTTCGAGTGGGCGTACGGCTACAGCCGTCGGTTCGGCGTCGTCCGCGTCGACTACACCACCCAGCAGCGCACGCTCAAGGCCAGCGGCCGCTGGTTGCGGTCGTTCCTGCGTGGAACGACTCCGGCCGGGTAGCCGTGCCCACCAAGAAGTCCCGGGGGACACCGTCGGCGGACGGCGACCCCCTGCGGCCGTACCGCCGCAAGCGCGACTTCGCCCGCACGCCGGAGCCGGCGGGCGGCGGCGGCCCGGCGCCGGCGACGGGGCGCCGCGGTTCGTCGTGCAGCGGCACCGGGCCAGCCGGCTGCACTACGACCTGCGGTTCGAGATCGACGGGGTGCTGGTCAGCTGGGCCGTGCCCAAGGGGCCGACGCTCGACCCGGCGGCCCGGCGCATGGCCGTGCACGTCGAGGACCACCCGATCGAGTACCTCGACTTCGAGGGCGTCATCCCGGCCGGCGAGTACGGCGGCGGCGACGTCATCGTGTGGGACAGCGGCACCTGGGAGCCGCACGAGACCGACGACCCGGCCGCCGCGGTCGCCGCCGGCGAGCTGCACGCCGAGATGCACGGCGAGAAGCTGCGCGGCCGGCTGGTGCTGGTCCGCCGCGGCGACGCCGGCGACAAGGACCAGTGGCTGCTGCTGCACAAGCGACGACGAGCACGCGGTCGACGGGCTGGGACCCGGAGGACCATCCCCGCTCGGTCGCTCAGCGGACGGACCAACGACGAGGTGAAGGCCGACCCGGACCGGCTGTGGCGCTCGGACCTGCCGGCCGCCCGGGCCTCGATCGCGCTGGTGCGGGCCACGCGGGCCGACGACGACGAGCTGGCCGCGCTGGACGCCCTCGGCGACAAGGGCACCTGGGACGTCTTCGGCCGCGACGCTGCGGGTGACCAATCTCGACAAGGAGCTGTTCCCGGCCCGGGACGGCGAGCCACCGGTGACCAAGCGCGACCTGCTTGCGCTACGCCGCCCTGATCGCGCCGACCGCCCTGCCCTACCTGGCCGGGCGGGCGCTGAACATGCACCGGTTCCCGAACGGCGCCGGAACGAAGGGCTTCTGGCACAAGCAGCTGCCGGACCACGCCCCGGACTGGCTGCCGCGCTGGGACAACCCGGAGGCCGAGCCACGGCGACACCAGCACCTACCTGGTCGTCGACGAGCCGGCGGCGCTGGTCTGGGCCGCCAACTTCGGCGCGCTGGAGTGGCACGCCTGGACCTCGCGGACCGACGAGCCGCAGCGGCCGACCTACGCGCTGATCGACCTCGACCCGGGCCGGCCACGACGTGGGACGACATGCTGACGCTCGCCCGGCTGCACCGCACCGCCCTGGAGCACCTCGGCGTGCGGGGCCAGCCCAAGGTGACCGGCCGGCGCGGCATCCAGATCTGGATCCCGATCGCCCGCGGCCCGTCTTCGACGAGACCAGGGCCTGGGTCGAGCAGCTGTCCCGGGCCGTCGGCGCGGTGGTGCCCGAGCTGGTCAGCTGGAAGTGGGAGGTCAGCGACCGCGGCGGCCTGGCCCGGCTGGACTACACCCAGAACGCGATCAACAAGACGCTGGTCGCGCCGTACAGCCCGCGCGCCGCGCCCGGCGCGCCCGTCTCCGCGCCGATCGACTGGGACGAGCTCGACGACCCCGACGCTGCGCCCCGACGGCTTCACGATCCGCACCGTGCTCGACCGGCTCGCCGAGCGCGGCGACCCGTTCCGCGCGGGTGCTCGACAGCGACCAGCGGCTGCCGGCGATCCGCTGACCAGGCGTCAGGCGGGCTCGGGCAGGCTGGCGACGTCCATCCAGTACCGGGCCAGCTCGCCGACGCCCGTGCGCAGCCCGGACAGGCTGGCCGGCTTGGTGACGTAGGAGTTGGCTCCCCTGGCGTAGCTGGCGCTGATGTCCTCGGGGCGGTCGGAGGAGCTCAGCACCACGACCGGGATGGTGCGCAGGTCCTCGTTCTCGTGCATCTCGGCGAGCACCTCGAGGCCGCCCTTCTTCGGCATCCGCAGGTCGAGCACGATCAGGTGCGGGCGGGCCGCACCGGCGTACTCGCCGCGCTGGTTGAGGTAGTCCAGCAGCTGCTCGCCGTCGCTGACCGTGCGCATGTCGAGGTCGGGGCCATGCGCGTCCTGGAACGCGCGGGTGGTGAAGAAGGCGTGGTCGACGTCGTCTTCGGCGAGCAGGACACGCGGCTGGGGTGGGCGGGGTCATCACGCGTTCTCCTTCTCGGTGGCTGCGACGGGGACCACGTCCGGACGGCGGACGCTGGGAGTGTGATGCGAACGGTGGTGCCGGTCGGGGTCCCCGGTGGGGGACCCTCGAGGACGATCGTCCCGCCGACGGACTCGACGATCCGCCTGCAGATCGGGAGCCCCATGCCGGTGCCGGGGATGTCGGTGCGCGCCTCGAGGCGTTCGAAGACCTCGAAGGCCTTCTGCCGGTAGCGCTCCGGGATGCCCCTCCCGTTGTCGGTGATCAGGACCGCGGCCCCGCCCCAACCCGTCCGTCGCGCTCGGCGCTCACCCTCACCCGGGTCTCGCCTGCAGCGTGCTTGGCCGCGTTGTCGAGCAGGTTCGTCAGCAGCTGCCGGGCCCGGAGCTCGCTCATCCACAGGATCGGGAAGGCGCCCGCCACGGACATGTCGCAGGCCGGGTGCAGGACCCGCACCTCCTGCGCCACCGACTCGGCCAGCGCACCGAACGGCACCGCCTGCGGGGCCGGCTCGCTGCGACCGATCCGGGACAGCTCCAGCAGGTCCTGGATCAGGCTCTGCATGTACACCGCGTTGACCGAGATCCGGTCGAGGTAGTGCTGGCCGTCGCCCTGGAGCTGGCCAGCGTGCTCCTGGCCAGGACGTCGAGGTACCCGAGCACGGAGATGATCGGGTTCCGCAGGTCGTGGGAGACGCTGTAGACCAGGGTCTGCAGCTCGGCGTTCGCCGCCTCGGCCACCCGGCGGCTCCTGCCTCCTGCTCGAACAGCCGGCACCGCTGCAGCGCGAGGTCGGCGAACGACCCCACGCGCTCGAGCAGCGACAGCTCGCTCGGGCCGAACACGGGCGCGAGGGTGCCCGCCCCGACGACCACCCACCCGGCGCTCAGCCGGCAGGCGAAGCCGGTGCCCGTCAGGACGCTCCACTCGCGGAGCTCCGCCCCGACAGGTCCTGCTCGCAGGGCCTCGAGCTCGGCCCCGGCCCGGTCGACGGACCGCGGCCGTCGTCGAGCAGGCCGTGCTGGCGCCGAACAGCGGACGAGCGCAGGCAGGATCGTGTCGGCGACGTCCCCAGGGGTGACGGCGGCCATCAGGACGCGCTCGGTGGCGCCCAGCGCCACCAGGTCCGCGGCCGCCAGGCGGCGCGCAGCCAGGTCGGGACGACGAAGGCGAGCACCAGCAGGCCGATGCCGAGCGCGCCGATCAGCGTGGTGACGACCTGGCGCGGCGCTCGGCGTCGCCGGAGCCGCCGCTCGCGACCAGCGCCAGCGCGATGACGACCGCGCCGGCGCTCAGCGTGCGCATCCGGTGCCGGACCACCGTCGGCTGGCCGTTGCCGGCCGTCCAGAGCCCGTACGCGGCGAGGACGGACTGCACGGTCCACCCGACGATGACCAGGACGACGTAGGCGGTGAACCAGCCGCCGCGGCTCACCGGGCTGCGGGAAGTGCGGCGAGACGAGCGGTGCACGCCAGCTGAGCCACGGTGGCCACCACGGCGACCCGGTGCACCCGTGCGCTGACGGCGCCGAGCGCCAAGGCGAACCGCACCAGCAGGTAGGGCACGAGCAGCAGCACGCAGACCAGGACGACGGTGTAGCCGTGCCGGAGCAGCGACCCGTCGTCCTCGACCTGAGAACCGGCGACGACCACCGAGCCGAGGATCGCGAACATGGCGAGGGCCCAGCCCGTGGCGGCGAGCGGCGGTGGTCCGGCGCCGGGCCAGCACCACCACCGCGCAGGCGACGACCGCGAGGTCGATCAGCTGCGTGACGTGCAGGAAGACCGTGGGCTCCGCCGGGGCCTCGGCCGCCTCGGCGCGAGCATGTTCATCGGTGCCCGCCAGGCGGTGGGACGTCGGCCGGCCCCGGGCGGCGGGAATCCCCGCATCGGCGCGACCTGCCGCCTCCAGGTGAGTCGCCCAGGTCGCCTCGTCGTGCGGCACCGCGCGGCCCCACAGGAAGCCCTGGCCCTGCTGGACGCCGAGCCCGTCAGCTCGTCGAGCTGCTCCAGCGTCTCCACGCCCTCGGCGAGGACCCGCATCCCGAGGGCGTCGCCGAGGGCGGCGATGGCGCGCACGATGGCGACCGCGGGCCGTCGGGGGCGTCGAGCACCCGGACGAAGGACAGGTCGATCTTCAGCAGGTCGACGGGGAGGCTCAGCAGGTAGGCGAGCGAGGAGTAGCCCGTGCCGAAGTCGTCGACCGCGGTGCGGACACCGAGCTCGCGCAGCCCCCCGAGCACCGCTCCGCTGATGGCGACGTCCTCCATGACGACGCTCTCGGTGACCTCGAGGCAGAGCAGCTCGGGCGGCAGACCGGAGCGCTCGAGCGCGTCGCGGACGGTCTCGACCAGCCGGACCGAGCCGAGCTGGCGCGCGGACACGTTCACCGACAGCGTGAGCGGGCGTCGGCCGGGGCGCGCGCGGTTCCAGTCCGCGACCTGGCGGCACGCCTGGAGCAGCACCGCACTGCCCAGGGCGACGATCGCGCCGGTCTCCTCGGCGTGCGGGATGAAGGCGTCCGGCATCAGCAGGCCCTTGTGGGGTGCCCCCACCGGGCCAGGGCCTCGCACCCCACGACCCGTCCGGTCCGCAGGTCGACGACGGGCTGGAACCAGGGCGTGATCTCGCCGCGCCCAGGGCCCGGCGGAGGTCGACCTGGACCTCCAGGCGCTGCGAGGCCCGCTGGCGCATCGCCTCGTCGAAGATCTCGCAGCGCGCCCGTCCGTTCTCCTTCGCGCGGTACATCGCCGTGTCGGCGTCGCGGATGAGGGACTCCGGGTCGACCTGCTCGCCGGCCGCCGCCACGGCGACCCCCATGCTCGCCGTGACGACGACCTCGCGGCCGTCGATGGAGACGGGCGCCTCAGCGCCGCGGACAGGCGGGCGACCACCGGGAACACCTGGTGCTCGGCGGCGAGGCGGTCGCACACCAGCACGAACTCGTCGCCGCCGATCCGGGCGAGCGTGTCCGAGGGCCGCAGCACCGGGCCAGTCGCTCGGCGACGGCCACCAGCAGATCGTCGCCGGCGGGTGGCCGATGCTGTCGTTGACCCACTTGAACCGGTCGAGGTCCATGAACACCACGGCCACGGTCGCGCCGGCGGTCGGCGAGCGCCCGCTCCAGCCGGTCGAGCAGCAGGGCGCGGTTGGGCAGCCCGGTGAGGGCGTCGTGCAGCGCCTGGTGGGCGAGCGCGTCCTCGGCGACCTTCTGCTCGGTGATGTCCTGGACGGTGCCGACGATGCGCAGGGTCGGGCCGTCGGCCGGCCGGCCGCCTCGCCGACGCTGGCGCGGCACTGCAGCCAGCGCAGGCTCCCGTCGGGCCGCACGAGCCGGTGCACCACGTCGACCGGGCGCGGGCGGCCGTCCAGCCCTCGAACAGCGGCCGGAGCGCGCCCGCTCCGCGACCGGGACCAGCTCGGTGTACGCCGTGAAGGCGCGCACGTCCTCGGGGACGTCGGACGGGAGCAGCCCGGTGACGCGGTACATCTCGTCCGACCACAGCACCTCGTCGGCGGCGGGGCCCACTCCCAGCTGCCCAGGTGAGCGAGCTGCTGCGCGTCGACGAGCTGGGCCTCGCGCTCCGCGAGGGCGTCCTGGGCGCGGCGCCGCGCGGTGACATCGGTGAGGTTGACGACGAAGGCCCTGGGCGCGCCGTGGCCAGTCCTCGCCGCCGTCCGTGCCGGTCATGAGCGCGCGGTGCGTACCTCGAGGACAGTGACGTTGCCGTCCGGCGAGCGGAACCGCTGCTCGCCCGCGTCGAGCTGTGCCCGCGCGCAGCTGCCGCTCGAGCGCGCAGCCCGCTTGCGCACAGAGTGGAAGTCGTGCAGGGCCCTGCCGACCAGTCGTCGGCGGCGACGCCGAGCAGGTCCGCCGCGGCCCGGTTGGCAAAGCTCAGCCCCCCGTCGCCGTCGATCATGCAGATGCCCTCGGCAGACGCCTCGAGCACGAGCTGCAGTCGGTGGGCGAGCAGCGCCTGCCCCTGCTCGGCCGCCTGCCGCTTGGCTCGCTCGAGGGCGAGGACCACCGAACGGCGGACCGCGTCGGCCCGTGCTGGCCCTTGACCAGGTAGTCCTGCGCGCCGAGCTGCAGGGCCTGCCGCCCGAGCTCGTCGCTGTCCATGCCGGTGAGCACCACGATCGGGACGGTCGGGTCCGCGGCGCGCACCAGCCGTACGGCTTCCAGCCCCTTGGCGTCCGGCAGCGACAGGTCGAGCACGACGCAGCGCACGTCGCCGCCGCCAGCCGCGCGGTCGCCTCGCCTGCTGTGGCGAGGTGCACGATCTCGAGCTCGCGGCAGCTGCTCGCGCAGCTGGCGGCGGACCAGGAAGGCGTGGTCCGGGTCGTCCTCGACCAGGAGCAGGACGCCCGATGCACCGGCGCGCGGAAGGGGTACCGAATCGCAATCAGAGATGGCACATGACACCTCAGACAAGCGTTGTGATACCCGCCGCAGTATCTGGTTGTAGGGAGCGGGGGAATTCCATAGCACGCGGCGACCATCTTAGGGAGATCGGCGGTTGTACCGGGCGCCAATGGCTATTTTCGGGCGCACAATGGGGACGCCATGAGCGAGACCCCGCGCGACCGCCGCCCCGAGCCGGCTGTGGCGTGCGTTGGAGCGGCACCGCCCGCCCGGATCGCCCTGCTGCAGCGGTGGCGAAGTCCGTTGCGAGGGCCCTGGCTGACGTCCGTGTTCGGCTCGGTGCTGCTTGTCGGGCTGCCCGTAGTGATCGTGACGGGATTGCTGTCCTACATCGCGTACGGTCCGCAGTTCGGTCAGGCCATGCCCCCCGATGTGGGATGGCTCAAGCTGCCCACCTTCGACTGGCCGACCCGGCCCTCGTGGCTGTACCGGCTCACCCAGGGTCTGCACGTCGGGCTGGGTCTGGTCATCATCCCGGTGGTGCTGGCCAAGCTCTGGTCGGTCATTCCCCGGCTGTTCGCCTGGCCGCCGGTCCGGTCGATCGCGCAGCTGCTGGAGCGGCTGTCGCTGCTGATGCTGGTCGGCGGCGATCCTGTTCGAGATCGCCACCGGCGTGCTCAACATCCAGTACGACTACATCTTCGGGTTCAGCTTCTACACCGCGCACTACTTCGGGGCGTGGGTCTTCATCGCCGGTTTCGTCATGCACGTGCCGTCAAGTTGCCGAAGATGGTCGCGCGGTCTGCGGTCCCGGTCGCTGCGGCCGGTGCTGCGCACCTCGCGCGCCGACACCCGACCCGAGCCGCCGGACGTCGACGGGCTGGTCGCCGCCGACCCGCCGCGCCGACGATGAGCCGCCGCGGGGCGCTGGCGCTGGTCGGCGGCGGCGCAGTGTTCGTCGCGGTGCTCACCGCCGGGCAGACGCTCGGCGGCTTCACCCGCCGCGCGGCGCTGCTGCTGCCGCGCGGGCGGACGCGCGGCGACGGCCCGAACGACTTCCAGGTCAACCGGACCGCGGCGGCCGCCGGGATCACGGCCGTCCGACGTCGGCGCCGACTGGCGGCTCGTGCGCGACGGGCGGCGGGCACCGATGCCGCTGGACCGCGCCGCTCTGGAAGCGCTGCCGCAGCACACCGCCGAGCTGCCGATCGCCTGCGTCGAGGGGTGGTCGACGACCGCAGACGTGGAGCGGCGTGCGGCTCCGCGACCTGGCCGCGCTGGCCGGGCGTCGCCAGCCCGACCGGGCCACGTCCGCTCGCTGGAGCGCTCGGCGGCTTCAACCACGCCACGCTGCAGGCCAACCAGGTCGGCAATCCCGACGCGCTGCTGGCCCTTCGGGTCAACGGCGTCGACCTGTCGATGGATCACGGTTATCCGCACGCATCATCGTGCCCGCGCTGCCCGGTGTGCACAACACCAAGTGGGTCGCCTCGATCGAATTCGGGAGGCCTGAGATGCGCCGTCGGCCGCTTCTCGCCTTCTACGGCGGGCATCCGTTGCATCTGCTCGGGTACGGTCGCGCTGCTCTGGCTGGATACGTGTCTGGTGCTCGGACCGCACGAGCTGTGGGACCACAACGTGTGGTGGCAGTCGATCCCGGTCTGGTTTCTCGCCGCGGTCATCGCCCACGACCTCGTCCTGTTTCCGCTCTACGCGCTCGCCGACCGCTCTGGTCGGCGTCGCTGCGCCGCGACGCCGAGCCGCCGCCGTGTCGCCGCTGAATTACCTCCGCGTTCCGCGCTGGCGACGGGGTTGACGTTCCTGCTGTTCTTCCCCGGGATCATCCATCAGGGGCCTCACCTACCAGCCGCAACCGGGCAGACCCAGCAACCTTTCCTTGGGCGCTGGCTCCTCCTGACCGCCGCCATATTCCTGCTCAGCGCGCTCATCTACGCCGTCCGGCTCCGCCGTGCGAGGACGCGGGCCAGCAGTCAGCCGGACCGGGATCCGGCCGTCACCAGGGGTCGCGGGTCTCGCCACGGAAGGCGCGGAAGTCCCGCATCGCGCGCGCCGCCAGGGCCGGGCTGAACAGGTAGCCCTGCGCGGCGTCGAAGCCGAGCCGCAGCAGGCAGTCGCGCTGCCCGTCGTCTGCCACGGTGGTGGACACCGCTGGTGCTCTCAACGTAGGGGTCGGCGGGCCGGTTCGACCGGCCGCCGACCGAACGGGGGATGCGCATGATGACCGACAGGGGAGACCGGTCGCCGGGTCGTTCACCTGTGCGTGCCAGGATCGCCGGATGCCGGCACCGGAGACGCATCTGGAGGTCGAGCGGACGTTCCTCGCCGACACGGCGACCGGGCTGCCCGACCTCGTGGTCGGCCCGGTGGCCGAGGTCCGCGAGGTCGACGAGCTGACCCTGACTGCGACGTACCACGACACCGAGGACCTCCGCCTGGTCCACGCCGGCGTGACGCTTCGCCGCCGCGACGGTGGCGACGACGACGGGTGGCAGGTCAAGGTCGGGACGGGACGCGCCCGGCTCGAGCTGCGGAGGCCGCCCACGCGGACCGAACGGGTGCCGGCCGGCGTGCGCCGCTCTGGTCCGTGGAGTGGTGCGGACGGCGCCGCTCACGCCGGTCGCCGAGGTGCGGACCCAGCGCCGGCGGGTGCACCTGCTGGACGAGTCGGGCGCCGTGCTCGCCGAGGTGGCGCGGGACAGCGTGGTGGCCACCCGGCTCGTCGACGACGCCGAGGAGGACTGGCACGAGATCGAGGTGGAGCTGGTCGAGGGCGACCGGGAGCTCCTCGACCAGGTGGCGCAGCGGCTCGTCGCCCACGGTGCGGTGGAGTCCGACGTGCCCTCCAAGCTGCGGCGGGCGCTGGGCGACCTGGTGTCGGCCACGCCCACGCTGACCAAGAAGTCCACCGCGGGTGAGGTCGTGCAGGCCTACCTGGCGGAGGTGCACGGCCGGCTGCTGCGCTACGACGTGCGGCTGCGCGCCGACCAGCCCGATGCCGTGCACCGGATGCGAACGACGTTGCGCCGGTTGCGCAGTGCGCTGGCGGCGTACCGCAGGCTGTTCCGCTCCGGCGCGACGGCCGCGGTCGAGGACGGCTTGCGCTGGTGGGGCCGCGAGCTGTCGGTGTCCCGCGACCTGCAGGTGGTCGACAACCTGCTGGCCGACGCCGAGGACCCGGACTCGCCCTGGAACGTCGACCCGACCGCGGTGCGGCAGGTGCGTCGCGAGCTGGCCCGGCGACGGCGCACGCGGGCCGCCACGGTGGCGGAGCTGCTCGAGTCCGACGACTACCTCGCCCTGCTCGACGACCTGGCGGACCTCGTCAAGGCGCCACCGTTCCGCGGCCGGGCCGCTCGCTCGGCCAAGCGCGAGCTGCGCCGCGGCGTCCAACGCGCGCACAAGCGGGTGAGCGGACGCTGGTCGGGGGCTTTCGTGGGCGCGTCCGGGGACGCCGCGCACGACGTGCGGAAGGCGGTCAAGAGGCTGCGGTACGCGTGCGAGGTCGCCGAGCCGGTCCTCGGCAAGGACGCTCACCGGTTGCGCCAGCGGGCGAAGGCGTTGTCCGAGACGCTCGGTGACCGGCAGGACGCGCTGCTGCTGCAGCGCACGCTCGCCGAGCTGTTGCCCTCGCTGGGCACGAGCGCCGCGGCGCGGGATGCCGGCTTCGAGCTGGGCCGGCTCCAGGCGCAGCAGGACATCCGGATCCGGCAGCTGATGCAGCAGGCGGACGCCGACCTCGAGCGGCTGGGTTCGTCCAAGGCCGCCGACTGGCTCGGCTGAGCAGCCGACGCACGCTGGGAGGTCAGTCGTGGACGATGCGCACCGAACGGCCGGTCCGGTCGTGCTCGTGGTGAACAGCGGCTCGTCATCGCTGAAGTACGACGTCGTCGACCCGGGCGACGCGCAGCATCCGGGAAGCGGACGACTGGCCTCGGGCGTGGTGGAGCGGATCGGCGGGGCGGGCAGCCGGGTGGTGCACACGCTGCCCGGCCGTGAGCCGGTGGTGGTGGACCGCGAGGTTGCCGACCACCCGGCGGCGCTGGCGTTGATGCGGGAAGTCCTGTCCCAGCACGGACCGTCGCTGGACCGGCTCGGCGCGGTGGGGCACCGGGTGGTCCACGGCGCGGACCGGTACCGCGACCCGGTGCTGGTCGACGACGAGGTCGAGGCCGAGATCGACCGGCTCGCCGTACTCGCTCCTTTGCACAACCCCGCCAACCTCGCCGGCTTGCAGGCGATGCGGGCGGCCTACCCCGACGTGCCGCACGTCGCCGTCTTCGACACCGCCTTCCACTCCACGCTGCCGGCGGTGGCGCGCAGCTACGCGGTGCCGACCGATCTGGCCGAGCGGCACAGCCTGCGCAAGTGGGGCTTCCAGGGCACGAGCGTCGCGTACGTGACCCGCCTGGCCGCCGGGGAGCTCGGGGTGTCGCCGGACTCGGTCCGGCTGATCGTGTGCCACGTCGGCAACGGTGTCTCGGTCACCGCGGTCCTGGACGGGCGCAGCGTCGACACGTCGATGGGTCTGACGCCGCTCAGCGGCGCGGTGATGGGGAGTCGCAGCGGCGACATCGACGCCGCCGCGGTCGCGTACCTGGTCCGCGCGGGCGTCGGCGACGTCGACGAGGTGGACGCGATGCTCTGGCACCGCAGCGGGTTGCGCGGGATGTGCGGCGACAACGACCTGCGCACGGTTCGGCAGCGGGCGCGGGAGGGTGACCCCGCGGCACGGCTGGCACTGGACGTCTACGCCTACCGGCTGCGCACGCTGATCGGCAGCTACCTCGCGGTCGTCCCCGGTCTGCACGCGGTGGTGTTCACCGCCGGGGTCGGCGAGAACGACGCCGACCTGCGCCGAGAGGTGATCGAGCCGATGGGGCATCTGGGGCTGACCGTCGACCCCGAGGCCAACGCCGCGGCGGTCGGCCCCGACCGCCCCTGCCGCATCGAGGCCGACGGACCGGTCGCGGTCCTGGTCGTGCCGACCGACGAGGCCGCGGAGATCGCGCGACACGTCCGCGAGCTGCTTGCTCAGCCCTCGCGTCCGGTCTGACCTCCCACGATGGCCCGCGCGAGGGCTGCGGCCGGGACACCGGCGCGGTCGGCGGCGTCCTGCAGCCGACGGCGCGCCTCGTCGACCGACATCTGCTGGCGCGCCGCGACGTAGCCGACGGCGACGTCGATCCGGCTGGCGTCCTCCACCTCGCGCGCCGAGTGCTGGGCACGGTCGACGCCGCTCATCGACAGGTCGGCGTTGGCGACGGCGTCCTCCGCGACCGCCCCGAAGATGCGCGCCAGGTCGGCCACGTTGCCGGCAAAGGTGTTCATCCCCGCGCCGTACAGATTGACGCTGCCTGCGATGCGCGCGCGTGCGCGGAGCGGGAGCGACAAGGTGCTGCGGACGCCGACCGCCGCCCCCGCGAGCGCCGCGAAGTGCCAGGCCTCCTCACCCAGCAGGTCGGCGTGCAGCTCATTGCCCTCGCGCACTGCCTGCTCGCAGGGTCCACCGGCCAAGTACTGGGCGCCGTCGACGACTCCCAGCTCCGCCGACGTGGCCAGGTAGGTGAACGTCGTCTGCTGTTCGTCCACCAAGGCGATCGTGATGCCGACGCACTCGGGGACCAGCTCGACGACGGTCCGCGCCTTGTTGGCGAGCCACGTCTCGAGCCGATCGTCGTCGGCGCCGGCGCGCAGCAGGTCGAGCAGCCGACGCGTCATGTCCGTTGGTTCCACCGCGAACGTCCTCTGTCTCGCCCGCCCCCTGTGCTGTCAGGCGGGCGGGTGGGAGGCGCCGTCCTGGCCTGCGGGTGCCCCCTCCGTACCCAGCGGAGCGCGCCGGGTCAATCAGCCCGGACCTGAGCGCCTGACTGCGCAGGTCGAGACCGAGTTACGACCGGCGGATCGCCGATGGCGTGGTCGATGGTGCTGCGTGACCGCAACGCCTGCTCGAGCTGCTCGCTCAGCTGCGTCTGCCGGACGTGCCGGGTCATCAGGGTGCGGGCGGTCGACGCCTGGGCGGCGAACACCTCGACATGGCGTTGCTGGTCGCCGTCGAAGGCGTGCGGCCGGTATCCGTAGAGGTTGAGTGCCCCCTCGACCTTGTTCCGGACGATCAGCGGGATGCTGAGCGAGGACTGCACCTCGTGCAGCACCGCGCGCTCCCGGTACCTGGGCCAGCGGTGCTCGGTGGCCATGTCCGGCACCAGCACCACCTCACCGGTGTCGAGCGTCGTGAGACAAGGCCCCTCGTCGGTCTCGTACTGCTCGTCGTCGACCTCGGTGGCCCCGCTTGTCGCTGGAGGCGACGGTCGTGGCCTCGCCGTCGCGGTAGGCGGTGATCCCGCAGGAGGCCGCCGGGTCGACGATCTCTGCTGCGAGAACGGCCAGCTCGCCGAGGAAGTCGTCGATCGTCGAGGTGTTGAGCACCAGGGAGTGGACGGCCGCGAAGGTGTCGGCCATCTGGGGAGGGTGCCGGTCATCGGTGTCCATCAGTGATCGCCGGCGCAGACTTACGCGTCCGCCGACTCAGGCGACCGCGTCCTGGGTGGCTCGTGCGAGCCGGGCCCTGATCCGGGCGAGGACGCGGGAGACCTGCATCTGCGACACCCCTAGCTCGTCGGCGATCTCCTGCTGCGTCCACCCGTCGTCGACGCGCCGGGCCAGGATGTGCCGGTCCCGGTCCGAGAGCGCCACCAGCGCCGGCGCCAGCGCGGCCCGCAGCTCGGTCAGCGCGAAGCCCGCGTCCGGATGACCCAGGACGGCGTGCAGCGAGGTCGCGCTGTCCGGCGCGGACCCGGTGGGCCGTACGTCAAGGGACGTGGAGTGAAAGCAGCCGTCGCAGGTCAGTGCCTCGATGACCTCGTCGGTGGACACCCCGAGGACGGCGGCCACCTCGTCGGGCCGGGGTGACCGGTTCAGCCGGGTCGTCAGCTCTTCGCTCGCCCGCGCGATGCGCGGCTGCAGCTCCTGGATCCGGCGCGGTGGACGGACCGTCCAGGCGTGGTCGCGGAAGTGCCGCTTCACCTCGCCGCGGATCGTGGGTACCGCGTAGCTGAGGAAGTCCTTGCCCCGGTTCGGGGGCGAACAGCCGGACGGCCTTCACCAGGCCGAGGGCCGCGACCTGCTCGAGGTCCTCGAGCGGCTCGCCGCGGCCACGGAAGCGCTGGGCGACGGCGCGCGCCACCCCGAGGTTCAGCTCGACCACCCGGTCGAGGAGCTGCGCACGAGCGGCGCCGGTCGACTCCGCCGCGAGGTCGAGCAGTCGAGCCGTCTGCTCAGAGCGCGACTCGACGGCAGGCGTCTCGGGGGTCGCGGGGGATGGGTGGGTCCGGGTGTCACGCACGCCGACGCCTCTCCGGGGTAGACAGAGCAGACGTGGCGGACCTCTTGACCACTTGGCGGAAAGGTAAGCATGACGGGGGCGGTGACACAACCCCAGAACGACGGTCGCGCTCGTCGACCTCGTCGTTTGCGAGCGGCGCGGACGGGTACGGGGCCGTGCCGAGCACGTCACCTGGAGGAGAACGCATGAGAGCTGTCACCTGGCACGGCAACCGCGACGTCCGGGTCGACGAAGTCCCCGACCCCAAGATCGAGGAGCCGACCGACGCGATCATCCGGGTCACCTCCACCGAACATCTGCGGCTCGGACCTGCACCTGTACGAGGTGCTCGGCGCCGTTCATGAGCGCCGGCGACGTCCTCGGGCACGAGCCGATGGGCATCGTCGAGGAGGTCGGCGCCGACGTCACGCGACTGCCGGTCGGCGACCGGGTCGTCATCCCGTTCCAGATCTCCTGCGGCAACTGCTTCATGTGCGACCAGCGGCCTGTACACCCAGTGCGAGACCACCCAGGTGCGCGAGCACGGCACCGGCGCGGCGCTGTTCGGCTACTCGCAAGCTGTACGGCGCAGGTGCCCGGCGGGCAGGCGGAGTACCTGCGCGTGCCGCAGGCGCAGTTCACCCACATCAAGGTGCCCGACGGCCCGCCGGACGAGCGGTTCGTGTACCTCTCCGACGTGCTGCCGACCGCCTGGCAGGCCGTCGAGTACGCCGACGTCCCCGAGGGCGGCACCGCTGCTCGTCCTCGGCCTCGGCCCGATCGGCGACATGGCCACCCGCATCGCCCCGCACCGGGGCGCGCGGGTGATCGGCGTCGACCTGGTGCCGGAGCGGCTCGAGCGGGCGCGCGCCGCGGCATCGAGGTCCTCGACCTGCGCGAGCACGACGACGACCTCGGCGACGCCGTCCGCGAGCTGACCGACGGCCGCGGCGCCGACTCGGTCATCGACGCCGTCGGCATGGAGGCGCACGGCTCGCCGTCGCCAAGCTCGCGCACACAGCTCGCCGGCCTGCTGCCCGACGCGCTCGCCGCAGCCGATGATGCAGAACGGCCGGCGTCGACCGGCTGCGCGCTGTACACCGCGATCGACGTCGTCCGCCGCGGCGGCACGATCTCGCTCAGCGGCGTGTACGGCGGCATGGCCGACCCGCTGCCGATGCTGACGCTGTTCGACAAGCAGATCCAGCTGCGGATGGGCCAGGCCAACGTCAAGCGCTGGGTCGACGACATCCTGCCGCTGCTCGACCGACGACGACCCGCTCGGCGTCGACAACTTCGCCACCCACCACCTGCCGCTCGACGAGGCGCCCGCAGGCGTACGAGACGTTCCAGAAGAAGGAGGACGGCATGGTCAAGGTCGTCTTCAAGCCGTAGGGCTCGAGAGGTGCCGGTCAGCCGGCCGGCCGCTCGTCGGACCGGTGGCAGCGGGCGGCGTGGGCGCTCCGCGGCTGGTCCAGTAGCTCGGTGCGCAGCGCGTCCAGCGCCTCGGCTGCGTGTGCCGGGCTGCGAGCCCAGCTGGTTGCGGCCCTGGTTGGTGCCGAGCATCGGCACCGTGAGCAGGGGCGTCGAGCAGCTGGGGGTCCGCCGCAAGCGCTGTAAGGCGAAGCCGGCGGCGATGATGCTGCGGGCCGAGCGCGGCTGTAATCTCCACCGGGTTGCTGGGAAGGCCTCGTGGAGCCCCCGTCGCTGCTGAGCAACTGGTCGTCGCCTGCCAGGTCGAAGGCGCCGCTCGCCGGCGAGCACGCGCTGGCCAACTGCCGTGGCCACGTCGTCGGCGTGCATGGTTTCCAGGGCGAGCCGGTGGCAGCGGCAGGAGCACGGAGGCGGCCTGCATCGCGAGCCGGGGCGGGACGAGTCGTCCGGCGAAGATGCGGCGCTGCTCGCTCGCCGCGGTCTGCTGGAAAGATGAAGGCAAGGCGTATCCTGGTCAACGACGACGTCCGGGTCCGCCTTCTCGAACTGTTCCAGCAGTCCGTCCACGTACGCCTTCTCCGCTGCGCACGGTCCTTGCCGACGTGCCGTTGGTGGTCAGTTGTCCTCTATCGGGTCGAGGTCCTGATGCGGCGAGGATGCTCCCACCGAGGAGGCGGCGACGACGTGGCCCATGCTGCAACGCCTTGTTATCTCCAGCAGGCGTCGGGCGCCGATGACGTTGTGCGCCAGGTTCTGTCGGGGTTCGTGCGCCGTGGGAAGGCCGAGGCAAGGTGCACGACGGGATCGGCGCTTTCGAGTAGGTCGTCGAAGGTCGTCGCGGCGCAGATCCTGCGCCTGCCACTGCCAGTTCTTGTACGGTGTCCCGGCCCCGGCGCCGCTGGACCCGCCTGGCGGTGGCGACTACGTCGGCCTGAGGCGCTCTTCGTGGCTCAGTGCACGAAGCATGCGGGCGCCGATGTCGCCGGTCGCTCCTGTGACGACGACGCGCACCAGGCTGGTGGCCTTGTCGAGGAGCTGGAGCAGGTCGTGCGCCGCCTGTCGACGTCGTCGTGTTTTACTTCGGTGCCCCGGTAGACCGAGGCGATGAATGCTCGTGCGCGGGCGGACCGACGGGAGTCGCTGAACACGAAACGCGTGGCGGTTCTTCGTCTCGTCGGTCGTGCTCTCGGTCAGCCCGAGGCGCCGATGCGCGTAGTCGTTCGACGCGCGCTCCTCGAGGTAGGCGTTGGGATGCCGTCCTCGGTCACCACCTCGCCGCAGTCGCCGTCCAGCACGCAACTGGCGCGAACTGGACGAGCCCGTCGAGCCTTTGCGACTGCTGCTGGATCAACTCTGCAACGATGCGATTCGTCCGCACGCCAGCCCTATCCTGCGCCGCTTGCAGGGTGTTCGACCGAGTCGTACCCGCGCAGGAATCGGCCCCGGTCGTTACTTAAGCGTGTGCGCTCTCGTCACCGCGCGCTACGTGACCGACGTTACGAATTCAGCGACAGATATCAATAAGCTGTAGATCTTATGGGAAAGTCTCGCCCTCTCCCAACCCCACCATGCGCTCCCACGCGCCGAAGGGGCGCCGGCGCTGGCAGGCGGACCGGCGGCGATGACGCTCGGTCCTGCCGGGAGCCGCGTCTGGCCAGGCGCTGGTTCCAGCCCCGCTCGGCTGCTGCCAAAGCGGCGACTGACGTTTCAGCACGGGCTGAACCCCTGACCCCGTTTCGCCACGAGCTACGCCGCCCAGGTCGCCGACCTCAACGCCACGACCGCCTTCGTGCAACTGGTGTCGAACGGCACGAACCCGACCTGGACCCGCGGCCGCGCCGACGTGCCCGACGACCATGACACGACCCCGCAGTTCAAGGCGACGACCCGTGCAGCGTTCGACGCGACGCTGGCCATGTTCCGAGGCACCCGGACGGTACCGTCGACGTCCACCACTGCAACGAGCCCGAGCCGAGTATCGAGCGTGGCGTGTTCATCCTTGTCCAGCGGCAGAAGCGCACCGACGCGCTGTACGCGGCGGTGACGGTGCGGAATCCTGCCCGACGTCGTGAAGCGGTCGGTTCGGCCTGATGCAGCGGACGTTCACCGCTGGGCCAGGGCGGCCTGTCCGCGGCTGGTCCTGCGCAACCCCTCGCAGTACGTCCGCCCCGGGTCCCAGCACGTCGGCCTGTCGCTGTGGAACCGACTGAACGAAGATCGTTGTGGTCATGTGGTGGCGAACGACGGTCCGGATGTGCAGGCCAAGCGGCGCGACGTCTTCGCCGCTGTTCCAGGGCATCCCTGGTCGAGCACGGCGTGCGGCATGCCGCTCCCGAGCGGGCCGACCGAGCCGATCCGCGCCGTTCCATCCAGAACCGGGGGCCAACTGCTCGAGGACACGGCGCAGGCCTGCCAGGCCAGGCCCCATGATGAGCACTGGTTCGACGAGACGTACTGCGCCGGTACCTTCGCGTTCGCCGACGATGCGGCTCTCCCCGACCGCCTGGCGCGGCTCGCCCCGCGGTGGCTCCGATGCGCTACGGCATGGGCGGCAATCTGCGACCTGATGCTTCACGGCGACGTACGCGGTGAGGGCGGCCGGCCTCAGCGCCGTCACCCTGCGACGTTGGACTTGGTTCCGCCGAACGGGACGAAATCCTGACCCGCGGTCGCGCACCTGTGCCGACGTGCCGGTCAACGACGAGATCACCCGGCAGCCAAGGTCATGACGCGCGCCGAGTAATCGACGCGACGTTCGCCTACCTTCCTTGCGACGTGCATGGTAGGTCTGCTATGTGTACGATGGAACGGAGCCCGAGGAGAATGTCGAGTCCGGCACCTCGACCCTCGGCCAGCGGCAAACGGTCACCCATGCCCAGTACGCTGCTGTCGACGCGGCGAACCTGCCGTACGTCGTGAAGCTCTGGGTCGAGCCGCGACTCGGAGTGGAGATGATCCAGCCGCCGGCGCAGGGCGGAGACCCGAGTCACGGGCGCCGGGAACCCGAACAACTACATCCGGCCTGGTCGTCGAGCACCTTGCGGGATCTCGGTCGACGCCGTGGTTAAGATCGTCAACGGGCACGCTGAATCCGAGGTTGATCTGCTGCTGCAGGCGGCACGCTGCTGCGACCTTGTTTAGTCGCGGTACATCCTCTGGTCGAACGCCGCCTGCGGCACCGCGCCGCCGACCGCCGAGGAGCAAGGACAGTGTCTCCATCCGCGAACCGGGTGGCCTGGCTCGAGGCGTCCGGCTGAAGAAGCGCGCGGAGCAACGGCGACGACTACACCAGGTTCCGACCTCAAGCGGCCGAACGGCAGCGACCTGCTCGATGTCGACGCGGCCCTCAAGACCGCATGGAAATCGACCCGGCCGGCCTGACTGGTGCTCTATCCCTTCGTTTCCGCGGGCTGCCCGCGGGACGGTGCCGCTGGTGAGCGGGGTTACCCAGGGGCTCGGCGCGGCGTCGCTGTGTGCCGCCCCGCGAGGTGTGCTCATCGTCGCCGCGTCCGGGCGCCGCCGCGAGCCCGGCTGAGTTGACTCGTCGCCGAACTCGTGGCCGGTGGCGCGATACAGCGACGTACGTTGCGCGCCGACGTCGCCGACGTGGGCAGGCCCCGAGGTGCGGTGGCCGAGGTTGTCGCCGGCGTACCCACGCATCGTACCGCCTCGTCAAACGCCGCCGGCCTCGACGTCGCGCTGCACCCTGCTGCAGATCATGCCGCAGCCGCTTCCGACCAGCACATCGTGATCAACCTGCGCGGCACTGTTCGACTTGATGCAGCAGCTCGTCGCCGACATGGTCGCGCGCCTGGCGCCGAGGTATGATCGTCAACGTCATCCCGACGTCGAGCACGGCGGGCAGCCTGACCTGGCCCCCCACGTCGCCGCGAAGGCCGGCCTGGCTGGACTGATCCTGCAACGAGTTGCGACGCGCACCGTGGACCGGATCCAGGACGACGTGCGTCGAGATCGCCGGACCGAGACCGAGGGCGAGGACGCGGCGAGCGCGAGGCGCACGGCGCCCTCGACGAGTGTGCAGCAGGAGGTCGTTGTTGCAGCGATGGGCAAGCTTGGCCAGGTCGACGAGATCGTCGACTTCGTGGCGTTCCTGCCGTCAGCCGCCGCCCCGCGGTGACCGGCTCGGTCATCGACGGGGACGAGTTGGCAGGGTGCGCACGCACTCAGCTGTTCAACTGCTGCCGCGCGGCTCCTGCGTGCGCTACCAGGGCCTGCTCGAACCACTCGGCCGCCCACCCCTCGTCGACGGCCTGCCAGAGCAGGTCGGCCTGGGTCTGCGGGGCCAGCCCGTCGACCGGCTGGTCCAGGTCGAGGTCGGTCGGGAAGGCGTAGCCCTCCGCGGCGGCGGCGATGACGTTGCGCAGCGCCGCCTCGGACCCCGGCGGCGCGGCGGCGCACCAGCGCCGGGAAGAACGCCCGCCACATCGCCGCCCGGTCGACGCTCTCCATCGCCCGGCCGAAGGCCGAGGAGACCTGCAGCAGATTCGCCATCCGGCGCACGCCGGCGGACCGGTTGGTGCCGGCGCCGTGGAACAGGGCCGGGTTGAAGAACGCCGCGTCGCCCTTGGCGAGCGGCAGCTGCACGTGGTGCTCCTCGAAGTACGCGACGAACTCGGCCCGATGGAACGCCAGGTAGCCGGGCGGTACTGCTGCGAGTGCGGCAGGTAGAGCGTCGGGCCGGTCTCGACGGGCATGTCGCCGTGGGCGACCGCGCCCTGCAGGGTGAGGGCCGGCGACAGCCGGTGCACGTGGGCGGGGTACGCGGCGCCTGCGCCTCGGTCATGAAGCCGAGGTGGTAGTCGCGGTGCGCGACCTGCGCCTGGCCGC
Organism: uncultured Actinomycetota bacterium; assembly: GCA_963785115.1. GTDB lineage: Bacteria > Actinomycetota > Actinomycetes > Propionibacteriales > Nocardioidaceae > JACCWP01. Next base: position 449,596 of record CAWATY010000031.1, on the reverse strand, counting down.
CCGGGTTGACCACGTTGACCTGCGAGGTCACCTGGTAGCCGGGCCCGAGCCAGGCCCCGAGACGAGGGCGAGCATGTCGTTGGCGTAGTAGTCCGCGAACGTCTGGGGGTCGCGCAGCGCGACTTCTCCAGCGCGTTCCAGACCCGGTCGTTCGCGCCGGGCTTGGCGAAATGGTCGCCGGCGACGCCTGGCGCCGCTGCTCGCATGAGGTCGTTGAAGACCGCGGTCGCGCGATCGACGACGTCGAGGTCGGCGAACGCGCCGGTGAACACCACGATGCCGGGCCCGTCGGTAGCGCGCGGGCGAGCTCGGCCTGGACTCGCGCGCCGCGGGTCGGCTGGGGTCGCGGTCGGGCCGCGTAGTCGTAGACGAGCACGTTCTCGCGACGTCGGCGGCGTGCGGGTAGTCGGCGAGCTCCGTCCGCTGCTCCACGAGCCCGGCGAATCCTCGAGCCGGCAGTCGGCGGCGGTGAACCAGCCCCGGGTGGGGGCGCTGGTGGTCGCGGTCGGCGCTCGGCCATGGTGGTCCTCCGGGGAGTTGTCGCGGCGGGGTCGTCGGTTCTGACCCTAGGAGCCGGCCGCCTCTAGTCAGCCCAGGAGCCATCATTTTCCATCACCGGAGTCGGTGGAGGCACCCGTTCCCGGTCCGCGAGATCGCCGCTGCAGGCGGGCCTCAGCGAGGCCACCGTCGACCGCGTCCTGCATCGGCGCGGAGGTGTCCGGGCCAGCACCGTCCGCGAGGTGCAGCGCGCCGATCGCCGACCTCGACCGGCAGCAGACCCAGGTGCGGCTCGCCGGCCAGACGTTCATGGTCGACGTCGTCATGCAGGCGCCGGCGCGGTTCTCGTCCGAGGTCCGCACGGCGCTCGAAGAGGAGCTGCCGCTGCTCCGCCCGGCGGTCATCCGAGCCCGCTTCCACCTCATGGAGTCGGGCCCGCGACCGACTTGGTCGCCACGCTCGACGGCATCGGCCGTCGCGGTCGCAAGGGGTGGTCCTGAAGGCGCCGGACCTGCCCGAGGTCGGGCCGCGGTCGAGCGGCTGGGCGACAGCGGGTGCCGGTGGTGACCCTGGTGACCGACCTGCCGAGAGCCGTCGGGTGGCGTACGTCGGGATCGACAACGCGGCCGCCGGCGCGACCGCCGCCTACCTGGTGCGCCAGTGGCTGGCGGACCGCCCAGGGAGCATCCTGCTGACGCTGAGCAGCGAGACCTTCCGCGGCGAGGAGGAGCGGGAGGCGGGCTTCCGCACCGCGATGCGGGCGGCCGACCCCTCTCGCAGACTCGTCGCGATCACCGAGACCGACGGGCTCGACGCCGGCCTGCGCACCCTGGTCAGCGACGCCCTCGGTAGTCACCCGGACCTCTGCGCGGTCTACTCCATCGGCGGTGGCAACGTGGCGAGTGGAGGCCTTCGCCGCCGCCGGGCGGGACTGCGCCGTCCTCGTGGCGCACGACCTCGACGAGGACAACCTGCGGTTGCTCCAGGCCGGGCACGTTCGGCGGTGCTGCACCACGACCTGCGGCTGGACGCTCGCCGCGCCTGCCAGGAGCTGCTTCGCTGGCACGGTGCCTGCCGCATCGGGCCGCCCCGGTGCCGTCCGGCATCCAGGTGGTGACGCCGCACAATGTGCCGGCCCGACTGGGTCGGGGCTGAGGTGCAGCCGGTCGACCCTGACGTCGACGGCGAACCGCTGCTCCCTCGGGGAGCACTCGTCGCGGTGTCGCTCGGCGGGGTCGTCGGCGCCGAGGCGCGGTACGGCGTCGAGGTGCTGTTGCCGCACGGTGCCGGGGCGTTCCCGTGGTCGACGCTGGTGGTCAACGTGTCGGGCTGCCTGCTGATCGGCGTGCTGATGGCCGCACTGGCCTCGCTCGATTCACCGCGCCCGTGGGCGCGGCCGTTGCTCGGGGTGGGCGTGCTCGGCGGCTACACGACGTTCTCCACCTTCGCGGTCGAGGTGGATCGGCTCGTCGTGGAGGACGCGCCCGCCCTGGCGGCGGGCTACCTGCTGGCCACCGTCGCGGCCGGCGCCTTGGCGGTCTGGCTCGGCGCTGTGCTCACCGATCGGTGGGCCGCCCACGGGCGAGAGGGCGTGGGGGAGTGACCGCCCTGCTGGTCGCCCTGGGCGCGGCGGTCGGTGCACCGATGCGCTACCTCGTCGACAGAGCGATCCGCTCGCGCCGCGACACCCTGCTGCCCTGGGGCACGATCGCGGTCAACGTGGCGGCGTCGCTGCTGCTGGGAGTCCTCACCGGAGTGGCGGCGTCGGCGGACTCGGCGCTCGGTGCGTTGGTCGGCACGGGATTCTGCGGGGCGCTGAGCACCTACTCCGCGTTCGGCTACGAGAACCTGAGACTCAGCCAGGAGGGTGCGCGGCAGCGGCCGCAGCCAACGTGGCGTTGAGCCTGGGTGCCGGCCTGGCCGCTGCGGCGACGGGCTGGTGGTTGGGGGCTGCGGTCAGCTGAGCTGGGCGAGGTCGGCCGCGAGTGCGTCGATGGTCTCGGCCAGGTCGGGCGGCGGGACCTCGTGCGGCAGGTCGCGGAGCAGGGTGAGCCATTCGGCGTCGACGGCGTGGTCGGTGGGGTCGGAGCCGGGGCCGAGGGCTGGTGGTGGCCGGCTGGTGTGGGTGGTTCCGTTGGGCAGGGTCCAGTCGATGTCGGGCGCGTTGTGCCGGTGGTGGTCGAGCCCGTCACCCCAGGGCCGGTCGGGTTTGGTCTTTGCGTGGACGCGGGGGTGGTCCTTGAGGGTGTGGGTGCGGCGGGACAGGCCTTGGCCGTTGTGTGCGGCGGTGGGTCCGTGGTGGTGGTGGTCGTGGATGTGGTCGATGTCGGCGATGGTGTCGCCGGTGAGTCGGTCGGTGTGGTCGCGCCAGGTGGTGAACTGGCGCAGGGTGCCGGTGAACTTGCGGGCGGTGGAGTCCATCTGGACCAGTCGCCCGTCGGTGGGGTCGCAGAACAACCGCCGCAGGCTGGTGGTCGCCCCGGTCGCTTGGGCGGTGGTGATGATGTCGTCGATCGTGTTGGCGTCGATGGCGCCGTAGCCGCGGAGCAGGCCGGGTTCGCGGTCCAGACCGAGCCAGGTCGCCAGCGACACCACGACCTGGACCTCGACGTCGACCGGCACCCGCCTGGGACCGGCACTGTCTGCCGGCTCCGGTTCGGAGTTGAGATCGGTGTCGGGCGCGGCGGGTGTGTGCGTGTCGGGGTAGGTGTCCCAGCACTCCTGCTCGGGTGCGGGGTCCGGGTCGGTCACCGCGTCGGGCCGGCGGCGGGGTGTTGGCGACCCAGGGCTCGAGCCCGTTGGTCGACCGCCAGTCCGGCACCGCTGAGGTCTCGGCCGGCTGCTCGGTCTGCCGGTCTGCTCGTCGGCGAGGGGTGACGGTGGCTTTGCCGAGGAGGAGTTCGCAGACCAGGTCGGCGCGCAGGGTGTTCAACGGGCGGGGGTCGCCGGCGGCGCGCATGCCGCGGCTGGTGCGGTCGATGCGGGTGTAGATCGCCAGGGCTTCCTCTGCGCGCAGGCTGGCCCACACCGTGGCGGTGCCCTGCCACGGATCCGACAACCGCACATCCCGGGTGGCCCGTGCCCGCGCGGCACGTTTTGCGGCGGCGTCGGGGTCGATCTCCAGCACCCGGCGGTCGGCGGCCTTGGCCAGCTCACCGGGGGTCATCCTCCGGCGCCGGGCCTCGGCGCAGACCAGCTCGTCGACGCGGCGCTGCTGGGTCGGCCTCCAGCACCCGGGTGGTCTCGATCACCCGGTTCAGCCCGGCCATCGTCACCCGGCCGGTGCCGACCAGCTCCAACAACCGCGGATGCGACTCGACCGCGGTGGCGGCGTTCTCCACCCTGGTCCGGGCCGTCATCGTGGCCACACCGAGTGCTTTGGCGACCTCGACCGGCACCGACCGGCCGGCCAGCTCCCCGGACAACCCGATCTGGGGCGTCCTCGGCCACCCGCAGTGCCTTCAACGCCGCCAGCTCACGCACCTGCGCGGCCTGCGCGGCCTGGGCCAGTCTCTCCAGCGCGGCGATCTGGGCGACCAGTCCGTGTCATCAGGTCGTCAGCCGAACCGGGCGCAGTGACCTCCGCATACGCGGTCAACGACTGTTTCGAACATACGTTCATCCTACCACTGCGGACAGACAGTGGCGAGGACTTTCCCCAACCAGACTTGACGAAAGTCAAACGTGTGGACAAGTGCCGCCGGCGCGGTCAACGGACCACGGACGGCGTAACACAGGCCCGCCCGGCGGCGGCCCCGTCGTCAGCCCAGCCTCATCCGCTCGCCGCCGGCCGCCGCAGCTCGACCCGCCAGCGACCTGCCCAGGTCTCCCCGTCGTCGCGGATGTCCTCGAGCCTGACCACGTCCAGCCCGTCGCGGGTGAAGAGATCGAGATCGTCGCGGCTGAGCGGCCACGGCGGGCCGTCGGGTGTCGCCTGGTCGTGGCGGGCGGCGGCGATCACGAGCAGCACGCCCCCGGGGGCGACCAGTCCGGTCACCGCGGAGACGGACGCCTCCCGGTACGCGACCGGCATCGACTGGACGGTGTAGCTCTCCACGACGAGCTCGTACGCGCCGGTCCACTCGGCCGGCAGGGCCAGCAGGTCGGCCACGACGTAGTCGACGGCCGATCCGGGGTGGCGCTGTCGCGCGGTGGCGACCCCGGTGGGTGACACGTCGAACGCGACGGTGGAGAAGCCGCGCTCGGCGACGTACTCGGCGTCGTCCCCAAGGCCGCAGCCCACGACGACCGCACGACGGCCGTCTCCGCGGACGTCCTTGCGCTCGGCCCACTCGACCAGCAGCCGCTGGGGCTCGCCGCGGTCCCAGGGCACTCCGGCCTCGCCACGTTCGGCGGAGGCGTACAGCTGCTCGAACCAACCGGTCGGGGCGTCGGACGCACTCTCGCGCGCCAACCGGCGGGCGGCCTCATCGGCGTCGGGTGCATCCATGGCGACCACGATGCCAGTCGGGCGAGGACGCTCAGGCACCCACCGTCGTCGGCGGCAGGGCGTGGGGTGAGGTCGACGCAGACCCGGAGCCACCGCTGACCAGACCGTCCAGCAGCAGCCGCCACCGGTCGCCGATCGCGGGCAGCGCGTAGCGGGCCGCGGTCTCCAGTGCTCCCCGCCCCAGCTGCCACCGCCAGGTGTCGTCGTCGAGTACCCGGACGAGCGCGTCGGAGAAGCCCGCGATGTCACCGTCGTCCACCAGCAGGCCGTCGACACCGTCGGTGATCAGGTCGCGCGGTCCGCGGGGACAGTCGAACGCGACCACCGGTACGCCTCGGCCGAGCGCCTCCAGCATCACCATCGGCAGCCCCTCGAACCGGGAGCTGAGCGCGAACACCGACGCGTCCGAGAGCACCTCGTCAATCCGGTCCGACCACCCCTTCAGCTCGACCCGACCGGTCATGCCGCGCTGGGTGATCAGCGACTGCAGGGCCTCGCGCTCCTCGCCGTCGCCGTAGATGTGCAGTCGCCAGTCGGGATGCCGCGCCACGACCGCGGACCATGCCTCGATCAGCCGGTCGAACCCCTTCTGCCGCACCAGCCGGCCCACGGCGACGACCAGGTGCCGGCGGGTCCGCCCGTCGTGACCGACCGGCCAGGGCACCGGGTTGGGGATGACGTGCACGGGCGGAGCACCCGGCTGCCCCAACCGGCGCTCCCAGTCCTGCTTGTCGCGCTCGGTGAGCACGACGAGTGCCCCCGCTCGGTCGGCGGCAGTCCGCACGAGGTCCTGGAGCGGCTGCGGGCGGGTGTCGGCATTCATGTGCTCCTGGCCGACGATCACCAGGTCCCGTGGGGCGAACCGGGCGGCGACGGCGAACAGGCTCGGCCGGGTGGTGACGAGCACGCCCGAGCGCATCGAGCGCAGGGCCCGGACCAGGGCGATGTCGGTCAGTGCGTCGGACTTCTGGTGCAGGGAGTCGGCCGGGTGCACCAGCCGACTGGGCCGCCCGCGCAGCGGTGCGCTGAGCCGGCGCCGCCAGCCGTTGCCCACCGGATCGTTGCTGCGACGGTGGTCCTGCAGGTAGCTGAGGCGCACGCCCGGCGGGACCGGATGCACGGGGGTCGTCCGTCGCCGGAACAGGCTGACCACCTCGACGTCGTGGTCCTCGGCCAGGTCGCCTGCGAGCGTCAGAACGCTGCGCGTGACGCCGCCGGGGGCGTCAGCGCTGCGGATCATGAAGCGCACGGGCAGCCGGGACACGGGGCTCCTGGGTCGGGGGTGACGGGCACAACGAGAGTCCTCTGAGCGGCGTCCGGGCGGATAGCTGGACAACCGGACTACGACCCTTGGGCCGGATCCCTCGTCACTGAGAAGGACGCCGGCCGGCGCCACCGGGTTGCCCCAGGTGGTCCGCGCGGGTGAGCCGGTACTCCACGTCGCCGTGCTCGTTGCCGGGCAACGGGTCGGGCCAGTCCAGGTGCACCGTGCGCACGTACCGGAGGCCTGCCTTCTCCAGCACGCGCCGCGAGGCCGTGTTGACCGTCATGGTCGTGGCCACCACCTCGTCGGCGCCGAGCTCGGTGAACGCGTGGTCCACGAGGGCCCGGGATCCCTCGGTGGCGTACCCCTGCCCCCAGGCGCTGCGCCGCAGCCGGTAGCCGAGCGCCAGCACGCTGAGGTCGTCGGCGTCCGGCCAGGACACGATCGGCTGCTCGGACGGCACCACCGGGTGCAACCCGAACCAGCCCACGAACGCTCCGTCCGCGGGGGTCTCGGCCGCCCAGTACGCCGCCTGCGGCCACCGCTCCTGCAGCCGCAGCAGCCGGGTGAGCACCTGCGACTCGACCTCCGTGCGGTCGCGGATGCGACGGTCCAGGAAGCGCATGACGGCCGGGTCGCCGTCCAGGGCGTGCAGGTACGGGCCGTCGGTCTGGCGGAACCGTCGCAGGGCGAGCCGCTCGGTCATGTCCGCCATTGTGCGGACGCCCGGGTGCGGCCGCGGTCATCATGTCCGCAAGCCGACCGCTCAGGCCGGCGCGAGAGGCGGTCGGCCATGGGTGGACGTCGAGCGACGGCCAGGTGGGCCGCGATCGCGTTGCTGGCGGCAGCGCTGGGGTGGCTGCCCACCGCGGCGGCGACCGGTGCGCCCGCTACCGGCAATGCTGCTACCGGCGCTGCGAGCGGCGTGGCCAGGGGCCCAGCGGCCTGGAAGGCGATCGACGGCGGTGAGGGCCACACCTGCGGCGTCGGCACCAACGGCACCATGTGGTGCTGGGGGGACAACCAGTTCGGCCAGCTCGGCGACGGAACCGAGGACGGCCACCGGCGCCCGAACCAGGTGGGCGCGCTCGCCACGTGGAAGGCCGTCGCGGTCGGTACCTACCACTCCTGTGGGCTGCGGACGAACGGCACGTTGTGGTGCTGGGGGATGAATGGCTACGGACAGATCGGCGACGGCAACGGCGGCTTCAACGTCGAGCAGCGCGAACCTGTCCGGGTCGGTTCGAGCACCTGGAAGAACATCACGCTCGGCGAGTACCACAGCTGCGGCGTCCGCAGCGACGGAAGCGGCTGGTGCTGGGGGAACAACAGCAACGGCCAGGTCGGCGACAACACGTTCGGCACCAACAGGCTCGACCCGGTCCGGGTCCAAGGGACCGGTGACTGGTCATCGATGTCGGCCGGCGGCGCGCACAGCTGTGGCCTGAAGACCAACGGATCGGCCTGGTGCTGGGGCTACAACGGCTCCGGTGAGGTCGGCGACGGCACCACCGACAACAGCCGGTTGAAGCCGGTACGGGTCGGCACCGCGACCAACTGGACCTCGCTGCAGGTCGGCTACATCCACAGCTGCGGTGTGCGGGCGAACCACACCGCGTGGTGCTGGGGCGACAACATCGACGGTCAGGTCGGTTCCGGCGGCCTCACGTCGGAGTACCCGACCCCCACCAAGGTGCTCGGGGCCGGCTGGACGGCGGTCTTCGCCGGAGACCTGCACGGCTGCGGCATCAAGCAGGACAAGAGCCTGTGGTGCTGGGGCGCCAACGCGGCCGGGCAGCTCGGGGACAACGGCACCTCGCCCCGCAGCTCCCCTGCGAAGGTGAGCGGTGGTGGCACCTGGCGAACCGCCGGTGGCGGCACAGAGCACACCTGCGGGGTGAAGACGAACGGCTCGGCGTGGTGCTGGGGTTACAACTTCACCGGACAGCTCGGCGACGGCACGGTGCAGGACCGGCACGTGCCGGTGCGGGTCAAGAACTAACCGGCCGTACCGGCCCTGGCAGCGGCCTCAGGCTGGGGACGCTCACGTACGTTTGACCACGTGGACCGTTGGGGGTGGACCGCGCAACGGTGGCGCGACCTCGTGCTCGACGCCACCGTGGTCGTCCTCGCCACGTGGACGGTCGTCTACCACGCCTGCGTGGTGCTCCGGCTCGAGACGACGTGGGCCGTCGTCGGCGAGCTGCTGGTGCTCGCCGCCGCGGCGGTCACGGCCTGGACGCTGCACCGGCGCTCCGCGGCCGACCCGGTCGATCCGGCCGAGGAGCCGGCCGTGGAGTCGGGCCAAGAGCCGGCCGAGGACCCGGCCCGCCGGCCCGCCTCCCGGGCGGAGCTCGCGCTGCTGGTGGTCACCGTGCTGGCAGGCGCGGCCGCCACCACGTTGCTCGCCCTCGCCAGTCCCTGGCGCTGGGTCGCCTGGACGTGGCTGCTGACGGCCGTGGCCGGGACCGCCTGGGCGGGGATGCGCCTCGGCCGGTCTGGCCGAGACGAGGTGACCGTGGCACCCACCGGGGAGCGGCGCCTCAACGCGGTCGTGGCCCTCGCGTGGGCACTGGGACTCGCGGTGTTCTCGCTGGTCACGCTGCGCCCCAGCCCGGACGACCTCTACTACGTCAACCTCGCGCAGTGGGTCACCGAGCACGGCACCTTCCCCTTGCGGGACACGATCTTCTCCGACCTCGTCTACCCGATGTCGAGCTGGCCGCCGATGGCGTCGTACGAGCCGCTGGCCGGCACCGTTGCCCGGTTGCTGGACACGTCGGCGGGGTCAGTGGTGTTCGTCGTGGTGCCGCCCATCGCGACGTTCCTGTCCGTGCTCGCGCTGTGGCGGCTGCTCGACGCCTGGCGGGTCCGGCCGCTGGCGCTGGCCCTGTCCCTGGGCCTGGTGTTCCTGCTGCTCGACGGCGGCGGTTCGACCGCGACACCCGGCAATCTGTTCGTGACCCGGCTGTGGCAGGGCAAGGTGATCCTGCTGTGCCTGCTGATCCCGGTGCTGCTGGTCTACGCGTTGCGCTACGTGGACCGACCGACCTGGGCGCGGGCCGGCTGGTTGTTCGCGGGCGGTGTCGCCGCGGTGGGGCTCAGCACGTCGGGGATGTTCCTGGTGCCGCTGCTCGCCGTGGCCGGAGCCGCCCCACTCGTCTTCCGCGCCCCGCTACGGGCGGCGTACGGGTTCCTCGCGATGTCGGCCTACCCGCTCGGGGCCGGGCTGGTGACGGTGGCGGTCGGCGGCCGCTCCGCCGACCAGTTCGGCACCCGCGAGCTGCAGCGCTTCAACCCTGGCTGGTTCGGTCATCACATCTTCCACGAGGGTCTGCTCGCCGTGGTGGCCGTGGCGGCAGTGCTGGCCGGCGCCCTGCTCGTTCCGCGGCGCCCTGCCCGGGTCACCACCGGTCTGCTGGTGCTGGCCACCGGCGTCACGTTCGTACCCGGTGTGACCGAGTGGGCGTTCGACCTCGTGGGGCTGGGGCCGACGCTGTGGCGCGTCTCCTGGCTGGCCACCGTGGGGGCGCTCGTCGGCGTCGTCGGCGCGTGGACGTGGTCGCTGCCCTCCACGCCGCTGCTGCGCCCGGTCGGATCCGTGGCGATGGTCGCGGTCCTGGCGGTCGTGGGTACCCCGATCTGGTCCGAGACCAGCGGCACCACGCTCGTGGCGCCACCGCACTGGCAGCGTCCCGAGGCCACGATGGTGGCGGCGACGCGGCTGGTCGACCAGCTCCCGGACGGGGCCGTGGTGCTCGCGCCGCAGGAGCTCGCGATCACCGTCGACGTCATGACCACGCGGGTCAAGACGGTGGCGCCCCGGGACTACTTCATGGACTACCTGCGCGACGACCCGAGCTTTCACTACGCCGAGCGGCTGGCGCTGGTCGACTTCGCCAACGGTGTCCGGCGCTGGTCGGGACCGCCCCCGGTGCCGGAGGCCCTGCGGGTGCTCGACGTCGACGCGGTGTGCCTGCTCTCCGACTGGACCGATCGGCTGGACCAGCTGCGGGGCCTGGGCTACGAGCGCGCCGTCGCGACGGAGGTGTACACCTGTCTGCGCCGTTGAGCCCGGCCGTACCATCCCGGGTGTGGCTGGTCTCCCGGTGTCCGACGAAGGCGAGGTGCGGCGTCGACCGCGACCGCTCGCCGGCACCATGCTGCGCTACGTGGCGGGCTCGGCGGTCGCGACGGTGTGCAGCGAGGCCACTTTTCTCTTGCTGTACGGGCCTGTCGACACCTCACCTGCCGCCGCGTCGGTGGTCGCCTGGTTTGCTGGGGCGGTGCCGAACTACTGGCTGAACCGCACCTGGACCTGGCAGCGCCAGGGCCGGCCCAGCCTGCGCGGCGAGCTCATTCCCTACATCGCGATCATCCTGGGCACGCTGCTGCTGGCCGTGCTCGCGACGACGGCGGCCGACCACCTGCTGTCCACCACGTCGACGTCGCCGAACCTGCAGGTGCTGCTCGTCGGCGCCGTCTTCCTCGGCGTCTACGGACTGGTGTTCCTGGTGCGGTTCGCGCTGCTCGACCGCTTGTTCCATCGGCTCGGCGAGGCCGACGCCGCCGAAACGTCCGGGAAGGCCAGGGGGCGACCGTGACAAATCCGGGGGAGCTGCACCACGTCAACGGTGCCGGTGCGTTCAGCCGCGCCACCGGCCGCAGCCTGGAGGAGGGCGGCGGCCCGAACCAGCCGCGCTACCTGAGGTACCAGCACGAGCTGATCGCCCGGCACTGCGGGACGTCGGTGCTCGAGGTGGGCGCCGGCATGGGTGATCTCGCCGAGCTCTTCGAGGGTCTCGACGGCCACGTCGTCACCGACGTCGACCCGGCCGCGGTCGCCCAGCTACGCCGTCGCTTCGCCGGCCGCGGCAACGTCGAGGCGCGCCAGCTCGACCTGCGCGACGCCGAGCACGAGGACATCGCGCCGGGTGTCGACGGTCGTCGCCGTCAACGTGCTCGAGCACATCGAGGACGACTGCGCGGCGCTGCGGGCGCTGTCCCGGCTGGTGGTCCCTGGCGGTCGCCTCGTGGTGTGGGTGCCCGGCTACCCCCGGCTGTACGGGGAGTTCGACCGGCAGGTCGGCCACGTGCGCAGGTACACCCCGGCCACGCTCCGCGCGGCCCTCGAGGGCGCCGACCTGACCCCCGTCGAGGTGCGGCCGGTCAACCTGCTCGGCGGCATCGCCTGGTGGCTGATCGTGCGGCACGGCGGCGTCTCGGCGCCGCGCCCCCGGCTGGTGCAGCTGTACGACCGTACGGTCGTGCCCCTCACCCGGGCGGTCGAGCGGCGGATCACCCCGCCGTTCGGTCAGTCGGTGCTGGCCGCTGCCATCGTGCCGGGATCGGACTGAACCGGAACCTGGCGCCGGTCCGCTGCCGGGCCCGCCACGGGCGGGGGCAGCCCTCGCGCCACCAGGTGCCGACCACCACGCGGGCGTATCGCCAGCCGTAGACGATGTTGTGGCCCTTCTTCGTGCTCCCGCTGCCCCGCGGGTGCATGGTGCCGGGCACCTCGGCGACCCGGAAGCCGTGCGAGTGCACGCCGATCAGCAGCTCGCTGCTCTGGTACTGCGGCTGGTTCAGGGTGACGGCCGCCGTCACCTCGGCGCGCATCGCGCGCATCCCGAACGAGGTGTCGGTGACCCGCAGACCAGTCAGCGCGTTGACCGCCCAGGCGAACGCGTAGACGCCGCTGCGTCGCAGGTGGTCGCGCGAGTGGTGGCGTCCGAGCCGGCGCGACCCGGTGACGAAGTCGGCGCGTGCCGGCGACGACGGGCGCGAGCAGGTCGGGGATCTCCTCCGGGTCGTACTGCCCGTCGGCATCGGTGGTGACGATGTATGTCGCACCGTGGTCGCGGGCGACGCGGTAGCCCAGTCGCAGGGCGGCCCCCTGACCGCGGTTGACCGGGCACGCGACGACCCGGGCCCTCGGGTCCAGCGCGGCTGCGGCCGCGGTGCCGTCGGTGCTCGCGTCGTCGACGACGAGCACGTCGACGTCCAGGCCGCAGGCGGTGCGGGGCAGCGCCGCCAGGACGGGACCGATCCCGGCAGCCTCGTCGTACGCCGCGATGACGATCACGACGGGTGCCAGGACGGGATCGCCGTACCGCTCGCGGAACGCCGCCAGCGCTGCCCGGTCGACGTCGTCGATCTGGGGGAGGGACGCCGCCTGGCCGCGACGGCCCCGCAGCAGTGCCGTGAGGCCCAGCGCGGCGGCTGCGGGCCACAGCGCCAGGGCCGGCAGCAGGTCGACCGCGGACGGCGCGCCGGCGCCCAGGCCGTCGACGAGCACCACCCCGGGAACGAGGACCAGGGCCAGGCAGGTGAGTCGCGCGGGCGAGGCAGCCGCGCGTCTGGCTCCGGCGGCAGCGAGCAGCCCGACGACCGCCGCGAGGGCCAGCCCGGCGAACAGCAACACGGACGGCGAGGCGTCCAGGGCACGGTGGCCGGCGTCGGCGGACGACGCGACGGCGTAGCGGCCGGTCTCGTTGTGCGCCCAGGTGAGCAGCGGTACGACCGGGATCGCGAAGCCCAGCACCGCGGCGCCCGCCCAGAGCGCCCGCCCCGACCAGGCGCCAGCGGCCAGCGCGAAGACCACCGCGGCCAGCAGCAGCAACGGCTCGTGGACCCCGCGGAGGGTGACGGCCACGCCGAGCAACGCACCCCCGAGGATCGCCGCCGGCACCGGCCACCGGCTGCGCCAGCACAGCACCAGCAGGGCCACCGCCGTCACCGCCGCGAACACCGGGTCGGGGACGGGAAGGCGCTCGCCGGCCAGGGCCGCCGGCGCCAGCAGGACCGGGAGTGTCGCCGCGGCGGCGAGCCAGGTCGAGACACCGCAGCGCGCCAGCAGCGCGTAGCAGGCGAGCGCGCCCGCCAGAGCCGCGAGCTGTTGGACCAGCACCAGCGTCTGCGGGTTGTCGGTCCACCCGAGGCCCGGCGTCACCAGCAGCAGGTCGTAGCCGATCGGCTGCGTCTCAGGCGTCGAGGAGGGCAGCGGGCCCGAGCCGGCCGTGCGGACGGCCACGCCGATCGCGAGGACGACGAGCAGGGCGAGGTGTCGACGGGCGAGGCTGGCGAGGCTGGCGAGGCTGGTGATGGTGGTGGTGGTGGCGGCCACGGTCAGCCCCTCAGTCCGGCCGCGGGGGCGAAGTCGGCCCACGCCTCGCGGATGCCGTCGACCAGCTGAACGGTCGGCTCGAAGCCACGGGAGCGCGCGCGGGAGATGTCCACCACGACGGCCGGCATCTCACCGGGCTTCGGCGGCACGTGCTTGCCAGGGATCGGTCGGTCGGTGGCGTCGCGCGCGGCCTGCGCGATCTCGTTGACCGGGTAGGAGCGGCTGCCACCGACGATCACCGGACCACTCGGCCAGTCCGCGGCTGCGGCCTCGAGCGCCCGGGACACGTCGTGCACGTGCACCAGGTCGCGGCGCTGCTCGCCGTCGCCGTAGATCTCGACTCCACCGCCGGTCGCCGCGGCGCGCAGCAGGCGCGGCACGAAGCTGTCCTTGTGCGCCATGCCCGGCCCGTAGACGTTGGTGAGGCGCACCGACGGGCAGCGCATGCCGTACGCCCCGGCATAGCCGGAGAGCAGCATCTCGGCCGCAGCCTTAGTAGCGCCGTACGGGGTCAGCGGGAGCAGCGGCAGCGCCTCGGTGATCGTCTGCTGCCCCACGTCACCGACGACCGCGTTGGTGGAGGCGAGGACGAACGTGCCGACTCCGCGGACGCGGGCGAGCTCCAGCAGCGCGGCGGTCATCTCGACGTTCGTCCGGTGCACGTGCTCAGGTCGCTGCACCGAGCCGAGCACCGACGTCTCTGCCGCCAGGTGCACGACGGCGGTCGTGCCGGGGGCCATCGACGCCTCGCGGACGGAGGGGTCGCACAGGTCGCCGACGACGCTCGGGACGTCGTCGTCGGGGAAGGGCCGGAGGTCGGCGACCGTGACCTCCTGGCCGGCGGCGCGCAGCCGGGCCACCAGGTGTCGCCCGATGAAGCCCGAGCCGCCGGTGACCAGGACCCGGCCGGCGGACCGTGCGGTGCCGTCCACGCTCGGGCTCACGGGTGGTTGCCGAGGCTGCTGTGCGTCTTGCGCCAGTTGACGGTGGGCCGCAGCGCCGCGAGGTCGACCTGGTCGCGGTGATGCTCGATGACGTCGAACATCGAGGTCAGCAGCGTGTCCGAGAGCAGGTGCGGCTGCAGCCCGAGGCTCTCCAGCGCGGTGTGCGTGAACGCGTAGTGGTGGTTCTCCAGCTCGACCCGCGGGTTGTCGACGTGCTCGATGTCGACCGCCCCCGGGAAGGTATTCGCCACGACCTTGGCCATCTCGCTCAGGGAGAAGCACTCGGTGGCCTGGTTGAAGACCCGGAACTCACCGGAGTCGGCGGGGTTCTCGCACGCGAGCCGGATGCACTCGGCGGTGTCGCGGATGTCGATGACGGCCCGGGTCTGGGTGCCGCCGCCGTAGACCGACAGCGGCAGTCCGAGCACGGCCTGGATCGCGAACCGGTTGAGCACGGTGCCGAACACGGCGTCGTAGTCGAACCGGGTGGCCAGCCGGGGGTCGAGCGCGGTCTGCTCGGTCTCCTGGCCGTAGACGATGCCCTGGTTGAGGTCGGTGACCCGCAGCCCCCAGATGCGGCAGCCGAACTCCAGGTTGTGGCTGTCGTGCACCTTGGACAGGTGGTAGAAGGAGCCCGGCCGTTTCGGGAACAGCACCCGGTCGGTCCGACCCTTGTGGGTGACATCGAGCCACCCCTCCTCGATGTCGATGTTCGGCGTGCCGTACTCGCCCATCGTCCCGAGCTTGACCAGGTGGATGTCCCGGTCGATCTCGCCGATCGCGAACATGACGTTGAGCGTGCCGACGACGTTGTTGGTCTGGGTGTAGACCGCGTGCTTGCGGTCGATCATCGAGTAGGGCGCGGCCCGCTGCTCGGCGAAGTGCACGATCGACTCCGGCCGGAACGCGCGGATCGTCTCGTAGACGAAGTCGGCGTCCATCAGGTCGCCGGCCCAGACTCCGATCTTCGCGTCGGTCAGCTCCTCCCACACACGTACCCGGGTGTGCAGCGACTCGATCGGCACCAGGCTGGTGGACCCGAGCTCGTGGTCGTACTGGCGACGAACCCCGTTGTCGACGATCGCGACCTCGTGGCCGCGGGCGGACAGGTACATCGCGGTCGGCCAGCCGAGATAGCCGTCGCCGCCGAGCACCAGGATGCGCATCGAGTCACTCCCGCATGGACGAAAGGGCCGGACAATACCCCACAGTGTGGGCCGAGACGACCGTCGGGACCACGTAGGCGACGTGCCCGGCGCGTCCCAAACTGCCGGATCGTCCCACGGGCGGTCCGTTGGTCGCCCACCCGGTACGACGTCCGGGACGCCGTAACGGTTGCTTTGGTCGCCATCGGCTAGCCCACGGGCAGCGGTCCGATCGCGCGGGCCAGGAGGTCGCCGCCCGCCTGTGGGCCGAGCAGCTCACGGGCGTGCTGCAGGACGAGGGGGACGGTCACCCGACCGGCGGCGGCAGCCGCGGCGTCGTTGGCCGGTGTGCGCAGCGACTCCTCGACGTCGGCGCGCAGAGTGGGGGCGGGTGCGACCCACGCGAGCGGGACGTCGTGCGCGTACGGAGCCAGGACGCGGTCCCAGACCGCCCGTCGCTCTGCCCGGGCCGGGTCGCCGGTCCAGCTCCCGGGCAGGTCGTGGGTGGACGCGACCGGGTACTCCTCGACGCCCTCGACCTCGCGCCAGGCGGCTTCCATCCGGAAGCTCTCGGTGGCCAGCAGCGCGTAGGTCCAGGCCCGGTCGACGGCGGGGTCGACGGCGGGGTCGTCGGCGGGGTCGTCGGCGGGGTCGTCGGCGGGGTCGTCTGCGAAGCGGAGCTCGACCCGGAGGTCCAGCCACGCCGGTACCGGGGTGGCCGAGGGATCGCGCAGCACGTCCTGGACGGCGTCGACGAAGGCCGCCGCGCGGACCAGCAGCCCGCTGCGGAGCCCGGCGGGCAGGGCCGGGTGGTCGCCCGCGACCTGGCCGCGGGAGTGCACGGCCAGCACGTCGTGGCCGCGCCGGCGGACCAGCTCGGCGAGGACCCGGCCAACGGCACGGGCCGCCTCGTCGCGCCGGGTGTCGCGTGCGTGCACCATCAGCAAGCGGCTGACCGAGGCGAGGCCGGTGTCCGCGGGCAGCCGGTACCCGGTCGGCGTGCCGACGCTCACGGGTCGAGCCGCCAAGCCGCCTGGCGACCACGGTGCATGAAGGAGCGGTGCGGACCACGGCCGCTACCGGTGACGAGCGCCGGTGGCGGCACGCCGGTGCCGACATCGTCCCTGAGCACCTCGAAAGGCTCAGCATGGCGGGCCCGCCCACCGAGCGCACGGGCGTGCCCGCGCGCCTCGGCCAGCGCGGGCGCGGCGTCGCGGCCGCGCAGCCGGAGCACGTCGGTCAGTCGCGCCACCACGTCGTCGATCGGCACCAGCTTGGTCGGCCGGAACTGCGGGGTCGTCTGGTCGGACCCGTAGCAGAGCACCGAGGGCACCGCACGACTGGCGCGCAGGCCCGCCACATGGACGGCGCGGTGCTCGGGGTCGGCGTCGTGGACCGTGGGCAGGTAGACGACCGTGGGGTCGAGGGCGCGCACGACGCGCTCCAGCAGGGCGGCGGTCGCGTCCGGGGCGCCTTCGCCGTCGAGTCCGGGTGCGTCGGCCAGCAGCAGCTGCGCCCCGATCGCCTCCGCTGTTGCCAGCGCGTCCTCGGACCACGACGCGCAGTGCCCGGAGGCCGCACGGCGCCCGAGGGTCAGCATCGACAACCGGTCGCCGCGCTGGCGGTGCGCGAGCAGTGCACCGGCGCAGCCGCGTTCGACGTCGTCCGGGTGTGCCCCGATCGCGAGCACGCGCTCGCGGCGCGCCCCCGCCACCCGCAGCGCGGCGGTCAGGACACGGGCGAGGCCCGGCCCGTCGTCGGGTTGGACGGTCGTCGTCACGCCGGTGACCGCGCCCCGCAACGCCGTAGTGGGTGAGATGGCACCGAGCATCACCACCTGCGCGCCTGGACACAGCGCCCGAAGCGCGCGCGCCATCTCCACGCCGGCGAGGTCTGCCATCGCCTCGGCGTCGAGCAGCAGGAAGGTGAACGGCCCCAGCGCGTCGCCGGCATCGAGACCCACCTGTGGCGAGATACGGACCGCGGAGAAGCCGAGGGAGCGCAGGGTCAGCACCACCTGCGGGTGCGGACGCGACGCGACCACCACGGCGGTGCGCACCGGCCAGCCGCAGATGACGTCCACGGTGGCGGGCAGCGCGGGGGCCGGGTTCGGCCTCGCCCGAGGGGGCGGGGCGGGTGCGAGGGCGTCGTCCACAGAGGTCCTTCGGGGTCGATCGAGGTGATCTACTGAGAGTAGGGAGCGCTTACGGTCCGTGAGGGGTTCCACGGGTGGCGCTGCCCGAACGGGGGAGGCCATGTCGTCCAGGAGGCCGTTCGGTCCGACCTGGTACGTCGGCCCTGGTCTGCCGACCTGGTACGAACGGGGCCGTGCCCGAACAGCCGCCGCTCGGCGCCACCATCCACGCGTCCCGGCTCGACCTGGTGCTGCTGGGCCGGGACTGGCTCGCCGCCTACGTCGCGGGTCGACCGACTCCGGACCTGGGCTTCGACGACCCGTCCGACGTGCTGGGGGGCTCGCTGGGCATCGCCGCCCTGCGGACCGAGCAGATCGCCGCCGACCCTCGCCAGGAGCCCTGGCTGCTGCGGATGATGGTGCGCCGCGCGGACCGAGCGGACCGAGCGGACCGCGCGGACCGAGCGGATCGCGGCGAGGCGGTCGGCTACGTCAACTTCCACGCGCCGCCGGACGAGCGCGGGATGGTCGAGATCGGCTACCAGGTGGTGGCCCACCACCGGGGCCGCGGCTACGCCACGGAGGCGGCGACGGCCATGTGGCAGTGGGCCGCCGGGCACGGTGCGCGGGTGCTGCGGGCGAGCATCGCGCCGCACAACGCGCCCTCGATCGCCTTGGTGCGGCGGGCGGGCTTCCGCCCGGTCGGTGAGCAGCAGGACGAGGTCGACGGTCTCGAGGTGGTGTGGGAGCGCCCCGCGGTCAGCGGTCCCGCCGGGTGAACCGGTCGGGGCGGCGCCGCAGCCGCTCGGCCGGGTCCAGGGCCCGCAGCGCCCGCAGCTCGGAGCCCACCGTCGAGCCCAGCCGCAGGCAGAACGCCTCGGGCTCGGCCGCGGCGTCCGGCCGCTCGTCGACTACCACGTCGACGATCCCGGCGGCGTGCAGGCTGGCCGCGGCGATGCCCTGTCGGTCGGCCAGCTCCGCGGCATGGTCGGTGTCGTGGTGCACGATCGCGCTCGCCCCCTCGGGCGGCAGCGGCGACAACCAGCTGTGCTGGGCGGCCACGACCCGGTCGGCCGGCAACAGCGCCAGCGCGCCGCCGCCGCTGCCCTGCCCCAGCAGCACGGCCAGCGTCGGCACGGCGAGCCCGGAAAGATCGGCCAGGCAGTGCGCGATCTCGCCGGCCAGACCGCCCTCTTCGGCCTCCCGGGACAGCGCGGCACCGGGGGTGTCCACCACCGACACCAGGGGCAGTCCCAGCTCGGCGGCCAGCCGCATCCCCCGGCGTGCCTCCCGGAGCGCACCCGGCCCGAGCGGCGCCCGCGCCGACTGGGCGGCGCTGTCCTGCCCGAGTACCACGCACGCCAGCCCACCCACCCGGGCCAACGCGAGGACGAGCCCGGGTTCGCGCTCGCCCTGCCCGGTGCCGCTGAGCGGCACCACGTCCGAGGCGGCGAGCCGTAGCCAGGTCCGCACGCTTGGCCGGTCAGGGTCGCGGGAGCGCCGCACCGCCTCCCAGGCGTCCACCGGGTACGGCGCCGTCGCCGTCTCGTTCGCCGCGCTGGCCGCCGGGTCGGGCAGCACCGGCTCGGTGACGAGGGCCAGCGCGCGGTCGGCGATCTCGGCCAGGTCCTCGACCGGGAGCACGGCGTCGACGATGCCGTGCTCGTACAGGTTCTCGGCCCGCTGCACGTCGTCCGGGAACTCCTCGCCGTACAGCGCCTCGTAGACACGTGGGCCGAGGAAGCCGATCAGGGCACCCGGCTGGGCGACTGTCACGTGGCCGAGCGAGCCCCACGACGCGAACACGCCGCCGGTGGTGGGGTGCCGCAGGTAGACGAAGTAGGGCAGGCCCGCCTGCTTGTGCGTGGTCACCGCCTGCGCGATCCGCACCATCTGCACGAAGGCGAGCGTCCCCTCCTGCATCCGAGTGCCGCCGGACGCGGGCGCCGCCAGCAGCGGCAGCCGTTCGGACGTGGCCCGCTCGACGGCTGAGACCAGTCGGTCGGCGGTCGCCCGCCCGATCGACCCGCCGAGGAAGCCGAACTCGCCCACCACGACCGCCACCGGGCGGCCCCGGAGCAGCCCGCGACCCGTGACCACCGCCTCGTCGACCCCCGACCCCGCCGCTGCCCGTCGCAGCGAGTCGCGGTAGCCGTCGTCGTCGCCCGCGACGACGGCTGGGTCGAGCGGTTCGTCCCAGCCCTCGAAGCTGTCGGTGTCGAGCACTCGCTCCAGCAGGTCGGTGGCGCTCAGCCGATCGGTCACGGGCAGCCGTCGGCCACCCACCGACGGATCGCTTCGCCGTCGCCGTCCAGGACCGGTGGCGGTTGGTGGTCGCGACGGGTGATCTCGGCGCCGTCGGTGGCGAAGAACCGCAGCGGCGGACCGGGCAGCCGGACCGGGCCGAGGGTGGCGTGGTCCACCTCGACCTGCAGGCCCTGCGAGTGCACCTGGTCCCAGGCGTAGACCTCGTCCATCGTCCGGACCTTGCCCGCCGGCACACCGACGTCGGCCAGTCGCTGCAGCAGGGGCGCGGCCTCCCAGTCGGCGAAGACGCGTTCGACCAGAGCGATCACCTGTTCCCGGCGCGCCACCCGTTCTGAGTTGCTGGCCATTCCCTCCGCCTCGGGGTCGAGGTCGAAGCCGTCGCAGAAGCGTCGCCACAGCGCCTCGCTGCCGAGCGCGATCTGCACGGCTCCGTCGGCGCAGTGGAACAGTCCGTACGGCGAGATCGACGGGTGGTGGTTGCCCTTGGCCAGCGGGACCTCGCCGGCGACCGTCCACCGGGTGCCCTGGTAGGCGTGCACGCCCACGATCGCGGCGAGCAGCGACGTGCGGACGGTGCTGCCCTGCCCCGTCCGGTGTCGTTCGTGCAGGGCGGCGAGCACTCCGTACGCGCCGAACATCCCCGACAGCATGTCGCCGATCGGGGTGCCGACCTTCTGCGGCTCGTCCGGTGACGGCCCGGTGATCGACATCATCCCGGCCTCGCCCTGGGCGATCTGGTCGTACCCCGCCCGCCCGGCCTCCGGCCCGTCGTGTCCGAAGCCGGTGATCGAGAGCACGACCAGCGCAGGGTTGCGCTGCTGCAGGGTCTCGATGCCGAGACCCAGCCGCTCCAGGACGCCGGTCCGGAAGTTCTCGACCAGGACGTCGGCGCGGTCGGTGAGAGCCAGCAGCACCTCGCGGTCGGCGTCGGACTTGAGGTCCAGGGCGATGGACTCCTTGTTCCGGTTGGTCGACAAGAAGTACGTCGACTCGCGTCCGCCGGCGATGCCGGCCACCTCCTCGGCGCCGTCGGGCCAGACGAAGGGCGGCCCCCAGCCCCGGGCGTCGTCGCCGCGCTCTGGGACCTCGACCTTGATCACCCGGGCCCCGAGGTCGCCGAGCATCTGGGTGGCGTGTGGTCCGGCGAGGGCCCGGGAGAGGTCGACGACGAGCATGTCGCGGAGCGGCCCGGTGCCGTCGCCGGGGTTGCTGGCTGCGGTGGTGTCGGTCGTGCTCACGGTCCTCCCGGTGCTGCCGGATCGTCGGCTGGTCGATGACCTCGTCGGTGGAGAGGTCACGCTACCGAGGGCGCGGATGCGCGCCCTTTTGTGACCGTGCATGACGGGTCATGTGCGGTGTGTAATGGACCGCACACCGTTCGCCTGATTGTTGGCCGTTTCCGTTGCCCTGCGGCGTTTCACGTGGTGACCATCGGCACATGACTGAGCCGGGTGCGATCCCCGGCCATCCGGCCTGGCGCCGGGTGGCCGTGCTGGGCGCGTGCCTGCTCGCCGCCGCTGGTGCCGCCCTGCTCGGCTTCGTGGCCGGGACGACGAGCTCCGCGCCGTTGCGCTGGGCGACGCTGGCCGGTGGCGTCCTCGTCGCGGTGCTGCTGATCGCCGCGGTGCTGGGTCGCGAGGCTCGGGCGCTCGTCGACGCCGCGCATCTGCCGGAGTCGGTGTTCGTGGCCTCGCCCATGGGGATGCTGCTGATCGGCGTCGCCGGGGCCGAGGCCGGGCGCGTCGTCGCCGCCAACCCGGCGGCGTCTGCCGCCCTCGGACACCGGCTGGTCGGCCGCGACTGGTCCGACGTGGTGCACCCCGACGATCGCGGGACCGCCCGGGAGGCCCTGGCCAGGCTGAGCGGTACCCACGGCACGGCCGCCGCGGCCGAGAGCGCGCAGCGTCCGACGGCCGCCACCTGGCGAGGAGAGCTCCGCCACCTGCAGCCCGGCGGTGCCGTCATGGAGGCGGTGGTCACCGCGACGCTGGAGGCCGGCCCCCGCGGCGACCCGGTCGCCTGGGTCCAGATGCTCGAGGTCCCCGACCGCACTCGGATGGGCCGCGCGGCGCGCCCCGCGCCGCTGCACGACCCGGTGACCGGACTGCCCGCCCGTGCGCTGTTGGTCGAGCGGGTGGCCCACGCGCTGGTCGCGAGCGACCGGTCGGGCGCCGACGTGGCCGTGCTGTGCTGCCTCGTCGACGACGTCGACCGCGGGACGGATCCGCCCGGCAAGCTGCCGCTCGACGTCGTGCTGACCGAGCTGGCCGGCCGGCTGCGACACACCATCCGGCTGTCCGACACCGTCGCCCGCACCGCCCCCGACGCGCTGGTCGTCGTGTGCACCGACCTCGACTCGGCCGCGGAGGCCGAGATGGTCGCGGAGCGGCTGCTCGCGGCCTGTGCGGCGCCGATCGAGGTCGGGGACCTGTCGCTGCTGGCCAACGTGGGCATCGGCGTCGTCGTCGCCGGACCCGAGGGCGACGCCCCCCGGCTGCTGGGTGAGGCGGAGACGGCCGCGCGGTACAGCCTGGCCGAGGGCGGCGGCTGGCGGGCCTACGGTCCCGAGCTGGACGCCCCGCCCCAGGGCGCCGGTCCGGTCGATCTGGGCGAGGAGCTGCGCCGTGCGCTGCGCGACGGCGAGCTGCGGGTCTACTACCAGCCCATCCTGTCGGTCGACGACCGCCGGGTGGTGGCGGTCGAGGCGCTGGTGCGCTGGCAGCACCCCGAGCGTGGGCTGCTGGCACCGGCCGCCTTCCTCGGGATCGCCGAGCAGAGCGACCTGGTGTGCGACATCGATGCCTGGGTGGCAGCGCAGGCCACGGCCGACGCCGCGTCGTGGCCGACCCAGCACGGCGCCCAGGTCGACTTGCACCTGAACCTGTCCGGTCGCCACCTCGGCAACCACGACGCCGCGGCCCTGGTCGACGGGGCCTTGCGCAGCTCCGGGCTCACCGCGGGACGGCTGGTGCTCGAGCTGAGCGAGGCGTCCCTGCTGCTCGCGCACAACGGCGCCCGCGGCGACGTCGACGAGATCCGTCGCTCGGGTGTGCGGCTGGCCGCGCACGACTTCGGCACCGGTGACGCCTCGCTCGACCAGCTGGTCGACCTGCCGCTGGACATGGTCAAGGTCGACCGCGAGTTCGTGGCCCGCCTCGACACCGACCCCCGCGCCCGGGCGGTCGTGCGAGCGGTCGCCGGTCTCGGCCGCACGCTGAAGCTGGCGGTGGTGGCCGAGGGCGTCGAGCGCGACGGTCAGCGCGACCTGCTCGCCGAGCTCGGCATCGGCGCCTACCAGGGCTTCCTGCACGCCCCGCCGGTCGATGCCGACACGCTGCACGACATGCTGGCTCTCGCGTCCTGAGCCGCGTCCTGAGCCGCGTCCTGAGCCGCGTCCTGAGGGCTACTGGCTGCCGGCGACGTACTGGTTGAGCTGGTCGCGCTCGAACTCCAGCTCGCTGATCCGGGCCTTGACCGCGTCGCCGATGCTCACCAGGCCCGCGAGCCGGCCATCGGTGACCACCGGGATGTGCCGTACCCGGCGCAGCGTCATCATCCGCATCAGGTCGTCGAGGCTGTCGCTGGGCTTGCAGACGTGCACCTCCGCCGTCATGACATCGGACACCAGGTGCTCCAGCGCCGCGGCGCCGTCGCGGATCCGGCGGACGACGTCGCGTTCGGACACGATGCCCGCCACGGTCTCGCCGTCCTCGCTCACCACCAGGGCCCCGACGTTGTGCTCGGTGAGCTGCTCGATGAGCTCGGTCACGGTGGCGTCCGGCCTGATCGTCACGACGCTCGTCCCGCCCTTGGACTCGAGCACGTCCTTGATCCGCACGCTGACCTCCTGCAGGTGGTCGGGGCTCGCAGACTATTCCCGGACCCTGGCACGCGGCCACCGGAGCCGGCGGTGCCAGGATGGCGACCGTGCCGCTGCCCGCGCTCCCGCCCGCGCTGCGGGCGCTTGCGGTGATGGCGTGGATCAGTGTGGTGCTCGTCCTGGACGCCGACGGGTCGCTGGGTCTGCAGCGGCTGCTCGGCCTGGTCACCTGGCTGCTGCTGGGTGTCGCGCTGGCCTTCGAGAGCCTGGTCGTCCGCGCGCAGACCCTGGTCGTGGTGGTGTTCGCGACCGCGGTCGAGCTCACCTTCGCGCCGCTGCTCGAGGCGTACTCGTACCGCTTCGACAACGTGCCTGCGTACGTGCCCCCGGGCCACGGCCTGGTCTACCTCGCCGCGCTCTGGATCGGCCGCAGCGCGTTCGTGCGCCGGCACCTCGGTGCGTGCACCCTCGCGGTGGTCGTCGTCGGCGGGGCCTACGCGCTGTACGGCGTGACGCTGGCCGAGCGGACCGACGTGCTCGGGTTGTTCTGGTTCGGCTGCCTGGCGGCCTTCCTGGCCTGGGGTCCGTCGCGCCCGCTGTACGTCGGCGCGTTCGTCGTCGTCACCTACCTCGAGCTGCTGGGCACCGGGCTCGGCACCTGGGAGTGGGCCGAGCGCAGCCCGTGGGACCTGGTGCCGATGGGGAACCCGCCGTCGGGCGCCGCGGGCGGGTACGGCTGGTTCGACCTCGCGGCGCTGCTGCTGGCACCGGTGCTGCTGCGCTGGTGGACCGGCCGCGAGGTAACCCCCCAAGAAGTGCTTGACAGTCGCTGAGGCGGTGTTGCAGACTCCCCAACATGTCTTTGGAGGTATCGGGCCTGCGTGCGCTCGCGCACCCGGTGCGGCTGCGCATCCTGTCGCTGCTCACCGGCGCCGAGCTGAGCGCGGCGGAGATCGCCCGCGAGCTCGGGCTCACCCACGCCAACGCGTCCTACCACCTGCGCCAGCTCGCGGCCGCCGGTGAGGTGGTCGTCGCGTCGGAGGAGCGGATCCGCGGCGGTGTCGCCAAGCGCTACCGGCACCCGTGGGACACCGTCACGCAGCGGCCGTCGTCCGGCGCAGACGACCGGGCCGTCTACGTGCACGCGCTCGCGGCCGAGCTGGAGCGCCGGTTCCGGCTGCGCGCGCCCGGCCGGGCGAACCTCACCGACGCCGAGCTGTGGGTGCAGCCGCAGGTGTGGGACGACGCGTTCGCGCTGGTCGAGCAGGCGTCCACGCTGCTGCACGCCCAGGCCCAGCCCCCGCGGACCGACGGCGCAGTGCACGTCAACATGACGGCCGCGCTGTTCGGCATGGGCGACCAGCCCGACCAGGGAGAGACCGCATGAGAGCCGGAGCGGCTCTTGCCCCGCTGCGGGACGGTCGCTTCCGGCTGCTGTTCGCAGGCCGGTCGATCTCGACCCTGGGCAGCGCGATGGCCCCGATCGCGTTGGCGTTCGCGGTGCTCGACATCAGTGACTCGGCGGCCGTCCTGGGGCTCGTTCTCGCGGCCCGCAGCATCCCGATGGTCGTCTTCATCCTGGTCGGGGGCGTCGTCGCCGACCGGTTCAGCCGCAGCGCCGTTCTGCAGGTGTCGCACCTGCTGTCGGCGGGCACGCAGGGCCTGGTCGCGTACCTGCTCATCTCGGGTCACGCGGAGATCTGGGCGCTGCTGGTGCTCGAGGCCGCCAACGGAACGGTCGCGGCCTTCACCTTCCCGGCACTCAGCAGCGTGGTGCCCGCGGTGGTGTCGAGGGACGTGCTCCAGCAGGCCAACGCGCTGCTGTCGTTCTCGCGGCACGGGTTGTACGTGATCGGGCCGAGCGTCGCCACGGTGCTGGTGGTGACGGTGGGCTCGGGGTGGGCGCTCGCCTTCGACGCGCTGACCTGGCTGGTGGCGGGATGGTGCATGAGCCGGCTGCGGGTGCCCCGGCTGGAGCGAGCCGACGCGACCTCGATGGTGCACGACCTGCGGGTCGGGTGGGGCGAGTTCCGGTCCCGCACCTGGGTGTGGGTCGTGGTCGCGGGCTTCGCGGTGATGAACACCATCCACGCAGGCGTGTGGTTCACCCTCGGCCCGGTGATCGCCAAGGACACGTTCGGACCGGGCCCGTGGGGGTGGGTGCTGAGCGCCGAGGCGCTCGGCCTGCTGGCCATGACCGTCGTCCTGCTGCGGGTCACGCTGCGCTACCCGCTGCGGGCGGGGATGCTCGGCATGCTGGTGTTCTCGCTGCCGCTGCTCATGCTCGGCATCGACCCGTCGGTGCTCCCGCTGATGGTCCTGGGCTCCGCCGCGGGCGCCGGGATGGAGGTCTTCGGCATCGGCTGGAACACAGCCCTGCAGGAGCACGTGCCCGAGGACGTGCTGTCCCGGGTGTTCTCCTACGACATGCTCGGGTCGTTCGTCGCGATCCCCGCGGGCCAGCTGCTCGTCGGGCCGCTGGCCGTCTGGCTCGGTCCACGCGAGGTCGCCGCCGGCGGCGCTGTGGTCTACGCGCTGGTGGTGCTGGCCACCCTGTGCTCCCGCTCGGTGCGCGACCTCGAGCACGTGCGGGAGCCGCAGGTCTCCTGACCCGCGCCGGTATCAGGCCGGCGGCGTCCGGCGGCGCCGAGCCAGGTCATGCAGGCTCCCGCCCGCGTCGTCTCCTGCGCCGTCGTCGGTCCCGTCGTCGTCGGGGAAGTGGCCGAGGAACGCCATGGCCGCGTCGTGCAGCACCCGGTTGGTGGCCAGCACGTTGCCGCCGAGCGGCCCGTCCCGCCCGGCGAGCGAGGTGAAGCGCCCGCCGGCCTCGGTGACGATCACCTCGAGCGCGGCCATGTCGTGCAGCGCGAGCTTGGGCTCGGCCGCGATGTCCACGGCCCCCTCGGCCACCAGGACGTATGACCAGAAGTCGCCGTACGCGCGGCTGCGCCAGCACCGCCGGGTCAGCGCCAGCACGTCGTCGAGCCGGCCGATCCGCTCCCACTCGGTGAGCTCGGCGTAGGAGAAGGACGCGTCGTGGATCTCGGCCACGTCGGAGACCCGGCACGGCTTGGCCGACATCAGCGACTTGCCGGTCCAGGCGCCTCCGCCGCGCGAGGCCCACCACCGCTTGCCCAGCGCCGGGGCCGACACGCATCCCACGACGACCTCGTCGCGCTCCATCAGCGCGATCAGGGTGGCCCACACCGGCACGCCCCGGACGAAGTTCGACGTCCCGTCTATCGGGTCGATCACCCACTGCCGCGGTCCCCAGCCGGTGAGGCCCTCCTCCTCGCCGAGCACGGAGTCACGGGGACGGGCCCGGCCTAGCGTGCGGCGCAGCGCCTGCTCGCAGGTGCTGTCGGCGTCGGTGACCCACGTCGTGTCGGGTTTGGTCGACACGTGGAGGTCGGCGGCGCGGAAGCGCTCCATCGTGACCGAGTCGGCGTCGTCGGCCAGCACGTGGGCGAGCCGGAGGTCGTCGGTGTGGGCGCTGGACATGGCCAGCAGGCTAGCCGCCGGTGCTAGTACCCCCGGGCAGGTTGTGCGCGGCACGGCCAGCAGGGTTGTCTGTGCAGGTGGTTCCCGACACGGTCAACGGTCTGCCCGTCCACGCCCTGGTGGTGCACGGCGCTGTCGTGCTGGTGCCGCTGCTCGCCCTGCTGGGGATCCTCTACGCCATCCCGCGGCTGCGAGGTTGGGCGCGGTGGCCGCTCGCCCTGGTGGCGATCGGCGCCGCCGTCACGGTCTTCGTCGCGATCGAGAGCGGCGAGAACCTCGAGGCCGCCCTCGGGATGACCGGGGAGGCGGCCGAGCTCATCGAGCGGCACGCCGAGCTGGCCAACCAGCTGAGGTGGATGGTCTACGGCTACGCCGTGATCGCCCTGCTGGCGGTCGCCCTGGTGAGCCCGCCGGGGTCGGGTGCTCGCTCCTCGCGAGCAACCGACTCGCGCGAGCCGGCAAGCCACGGCGCAGGGGCGCTCGCCGTGGTCATGTCGGTCGTGCTGGTGCTCGGCGCGATCGCCGTCGGCGTCCAGACCGTACGGGTCGGCGACGCCGGTTCGAAGGCAGTCTGGGGCGGCGGCGACTACTCCACCGACTGAGCGGCAAACTCCGTCAGTCGGAGTCGCCCTCCTTGCTGTGCAGCAGGCGGCGGAACGACCCCACCCGTACCGCCTCGACGCGGCCCTCCGCGACCGCCAGGTCGAGTCCGCACTCAGGTGCGTCCTCGAGGTGTGCGCAACCCCGAGGGCAGGCCGTCGACGCCTCCGCCAGGTCGGGGAACGCGTCCAGCAGGCCGTCGGGGTCGACGTGCGCCAGCCCGAACGAACGGATTCCCGGGGTGTCCACGATCGACCCACCGCCGGGAATCGGGAGAGCGATCGCCGAGGTCGACGTGTGCCGCCCGCGCCCGGTGACGGCGTTGACGACCGACGTGTTGCGCATGGCACCGGGCACCAGTGCGTTGACCAGCGTCGACTTGCCGACGCCCGAGTGCCCGACGAGCACGCTCATCCGGTCCTGCAGCCGCTCGAGCAGTGGCGACAGGTCACCGCCGCGCTGGGTGGCGACCGCTTCGACGCCCAACGGCCGGTACGCCGCCAGCAGCTCGTCGGGTGACGCGAGGTCGGCTTTCGTCAAGCACAGCAGGGCATCCATGCCCTCGGCGAAGGCCGCGACCAGACAGCGGTCGATCAGTCCCTCGCGCGGCGGTGGGTCGGCGAGCGCCGTGACCACGACCAGCTGGTCGGCGTTGGCCACGATCACCCGCTCGACCGGGTCGTCGTCGTCGGCGGTGCGGCGCAGCACCGTACGACGCTCGTCGACCGCGACGATCCGCGCGAGTGACCCCTCGTCGCCACTGACGTCGCCCACGACCCGAACCCGGTCGCCGACGACCACGCCCTTGCGTCCGAGCGGGCGCGACTTCATCGCCGTGACCACTCTCGCCTCGTCGCCCTCGCCGACCAGCAGGGTGTAGCGACCTCGGTCGCGGGTCGTCACCAGCGCGGGCAGCGCGTCGTCGTGCGCGGGGCGGTCCTTGGTCCGCGGCCGGGTGCGATGGCGCGGCCGGTCGTACTTCGCCTCCTCGTCCCAGCGGCTCATGCGGCCAACCGCTCCCACGCCGCGGCGAACCCGGGGAAGGTCTTGCCGGTGGTGGCGACGTCCTCGACCTCGACGCCGGGCACGACGAGCCCGATCACGGCGCCCGCGTGTGCCATCCGGTGGTCGGCGTAGGTGTGCCACCGGCCGGGGTGGAGGGTCGCGGGCTCGATCCGCAGTCCGTCGGCCTGAATCTCGACGTGGCCGCCGAGCCGACCGATCTCGCTGGCGATCGCGGCCAGCCGGTCGGTCTCGTGGCCGCGCAGGTGGGCAATGCCGCTGAGCTGCGAGGCCGAGGTGGCGCACGCCGCCAGGGCGGCCACGACCGGCGTCAGCTCGCCGACGTCGTGCAGGTCGAGGCTGACGCCGCTGAGCGACTCGCCGCCGGTGACGACGAGGTCGCCGCCGTCGCGCTCGACCGTCGCGCCGAACGTCGTCAGCAGGTGGCGCAGCGCGTCACCGGCCTGGTCGGTCCGCTCCGGCCAGTCGCGCACCCGAACCCGGCCCCCGGTGACCAGGGCGGCGGCGAGGAACGGCGCGGCGTTGGACAGGTCGGGCTCGACCACGGCGTCGAGTGCCGCCACCGGACCGGGGGACACCCGCCAGCGGTTCGGCTCGGAGTCGTCGACGTGCACCCCGCGCGCCCGCAGCTGCGAGACCGTCATCTGCACGTGCGGCAGCGACGGCAGCGGCTTGCCCTGGTGCCGCACGTCGACACCTTCGGCGAAGCGCGCCCCCGCGAGCAGCAGCGCGGACACGAACTGGCTGGACGACGACGCGTCCAGCTCGACCGGGCCGCCGCGTACGGCGCCGCGCCCGCGCACGGTGATCGGCAGCGCGCCTCTGCCGTCGTCGTCGACCTCCACCCCGAGCGCTCGGAGCGTGCCCACGGTCTGGTCCATCGGACGCTCGCGGGCCCGCGGGTCGCCGTCGAGGTGCACCGGCCCGTCGGCCAGCGCGGCGACCGGGGGCACGAACCGCATCACGGTGCCGGCCAGGCCGCAGTCGACATCGGCCGGTCCCCGCAGCGGTGCCGGCGCCACCCGCCACTGCCCGTCCGACTCGTCGATGGTGGTGCCCATCGCCCGCAACGCGTCGGCCATCAGTGCGCTGTCGCGGGCCTGCAGTGGCCGCACCAGCGTGCTGGGCCCGTCGGCCAGCGCGGCGAGCACCAGCAGCCGGTTGGTCAGCGACTTGCTACCGGGCAGCGACATCGCGCCGTCGACGGGGTGCCCGGGGGTTGGTGCCGGCCACCACTGCGTCACCGCGCTCAGCCGTCGTGGGTCAGGACGGGGTGACGGCGCGCTTGACCCGGCGGGCGGTCAGCTCGACCCGCTCGCGGGCGGTGGGCTCGATGTCGACCGCCGCGATCAGCAGCCCGCCGACCATCGACACGTTCTTGAAGAACTGCTGCTTCTGCTCGGTCTTGGCCTCGGCGTCCCGCTCCTCCCAGAACGGGTGCCCGGCGAATGTCGTCGGCGCCATCGAGGCAGCCAGCGCGAGCGCCGCCAGTCGGGGAAATCTGCCGGTCGCGAGCATCAGTCCCGCGCCGACCTTGACCGCCCCGTTGAGCCGCACCCAGCCCGCGGCGTCGGAGGGCAGCGGCACCGACGGTGGCACCCGCGAGGTGATCAGCGGCGTCACCTTGTCGGTCACCGGCTTGGCCGCGGGGGCGAGCGCGGAGGCGTTGCGCACCTCGTCGATCCCTCCGACCACGAACATCGAGGCGAGCATGGGGCGGGCGAGCAGGCGCACGAGACTCATGGGTCCATTCTTACCGTCTCGACCCGTCGGCCGCGACGGGCGGGCGTCACGGTGCGAGCCGGTGCAGGTCGCGCGGGAACAGCGTGACCTCGCGGACGTTCTCGGCCTCGAGCAGCCGGGCGGTCCACCGCTCCAGCCCGATCGCGAAGCCCCCGTGCGGGGGCACGCCGTGCCGGAAGGTGTCGACGTAGGCGGCGTACGGCTCCAGCGGCTCGCCCCGCTCCGCCAGGGCGGCGACGTAGTCGGAGTGCCGGTGCAGCCGCTGCCCGCCGGTCACCAGCTCCATGCCGCGGAACAGCAGGTCGAACGACCGCGACCAGCGCGGGTCGGCGGGGTCGGGGTGGGTGTAGAAGGGCCGTTTCACCATCGGGTAGCCCTCGACAGCGAGGAAGTCGCTGCCGTGCTCCTCGCGTGCCCAGGCGCCAAGCCGGCGCTCGTGCTCGGGCGCGAGGTCGGGCTCGTCGGGGTCGGCGCCCACCATCGCGAGCGCCTCGGCGAAGTGCAGCACCGGCACCTCGTCGGGCACCACCGGTACGTCGACGCCGAGCAGCTCGACCGCGCCAGCCGCCCGCTCGTGCACCGCGGCGACCATCCCGGCCAGCGTGTCGCGCAGGGCGGCCAGGACGTCGCGGTGGTCGCGGACGAAGCCCAGCTCGGCGTCGAGCGAGACGTACTCGGCCAGGTGCCGGACGGTGTCGTGCGGCTCCGCCCGGAACACCGGCCCGACCTCGTACACCCGCTCGAACACCCCCACCAGCGTCTGCTTGTAGAACTGGGGCGACTGGGCGAGGTAGGCGGGGCGGCCGAAGTAGTCGAGGGTGAAGACGGTGGCGCCCGACTCGGTCGAGCTGCCCACGATCTTGGGCGACTGGACCTCGGTGAACCCGGCCGCGCCGAGGGCCGATCGGAAGCCGTGCAACGACGCGGCCGCCAGCTGCCAGACGGCCTGGCGCCGCGGGTGCCGCCAGGTGACCGACGCGTGGTCGAGCAGCGTGGGCAGCGACACGGTGAGCTCGGGTCGCCACAGCTCGGCCGGCGGGGTCTCCGACGGCTCGCCGAGCGCCTCCATCACCGGGTCGACCACCTCGACGCCCGCCGGCGCCTGCGGGTTGGCCACGCACCGGCCGCGGACCGCGACGACGGTTTCTTCGCCCAGGGCGTCGAGCGCTGTGCGGGCGCTGTCGTCGCGGACCACGACCTGGGCGAGCCCGCTGCGGTCGCGGACGACCGCGAAGGCCACGGCGGACAGCCGTCGACGGCGGTGCACCCAGCCCTGCACGAGCACGTCCTCGCCGACGTGGTCGGGCAGTGCGGCGGCGAGCGTGCGGGCGGGTGTGTCGGTAGTCGACGTGGTCGACATGATCGTCACCTCCTGGTCGTCGTGCCCCTGGAGGTGCGGGCGAGCGGGGAGCTCGCGGTGCCACCACACCTTCGCCGCCCTCCCGGTGACCGGGTGGTGCGGCCTCTTGTCCTGCGCGCGGCTCGGAGATGTCTTCGGGCCCGGCCGGAGGCCGCCCTCCCAGCCGTGGGGCGGCTCTCTCGGCTCCGGTGGTCGGGCCGTACTCGGTCTCGTCGGTGCCGATGCTCACCGTACGGGGCTCTGGTGATCCCGGCGAGGTCGGCGCCGCGGCCTACGCTGACGGCCATGTGCGGGAGGTACGCGGCGAGTCGGTCACCCGACGACCTGGTCGAGGAGTTCGAGGTCGACCAGGTCGACCGGCGGCTGGCCGGACGCGACGTGCTGGAGCGACTCGAGGCGGACTACAACGTCGCCCCCACCAAGCCGGTCCCGGCGATCATCACCCGCCACCCGCACCGCGACCGCGACGCGGCCCCGGTGCGTCAGCTGACCGTGCTGCGCTGGGGGCTGGTGCCGTCGTGGGCCAAGGACCCAAAGATCGGCAGCCGGCTGATCAACGCACGCACCGAGACGGTGGCCGAGAAGCCTTCGTTCCGCCGGGCCTTCGCCGCGCGCCGCTGCCTGCTCCCCGCCGACGGCTACTACGAGTGGTACGTCACCGAGCGTCTCAATGCCAAGGGCAAGCCGGTCAAGCAGCCCTTCTACATCCACCCGCGCGACGGCGGTGTCCTCGCGATGGCCGGGCTGTACGAGATCTGGAAGGACCCCACCAAGGACGAGGGCGACCCCGACGCGTTCTGGTGGACCTCGGTCGTCCTCACCACCACCGCCCGTGACGACCTCGGGCACCTGCACGACCGCGCCCCGCTGCTG
Organism: uncultured Actinomycetota bacterium; assembly: GCA_963785115.1. Classification (GTDB taxonomy): domain Bacteria; phylum Actinomycetota; class Actinomycetes; order Propionibacteriales; family Nocardioidaceae; genus JACCWP01. The sequence continues at coordinate 416,847 of CAWATY010000031.1, read as the reverse complement.
GTGGAGCCGGACAAGTGGGAGGCGTGGCTCGACCCGACGGTCGGCGGGGCCGACGCCCAGGACACGCTGCTCGGCCTGCTCGTCCCCGCTGCCCCCGGCGCCGGCGAGGTCGACCGGCTGCAGGCCTACCCGGTCTCCACGGCGGTCAACGCGGTGCGCAACAACGGTCCGGAGCTGGTCGAGCCGCTGCCGCCCGAGGACGGCTGACCCGCGTGCTGGCCCGCGTCACCACCGTCGCCACCCCGCACGGACCGGCTCGCGCGCACCGGCATCAGGCATCCATCCCGGTCGCCACCCTCACCCTCGGCCACGGCGCCGGCGGTGGCATCGAGGCCGTCGACCTGCAGCGGCTGGCCCAGCTGCTGCCCCGGCGGGGGATCTCGGTGGTGCTGGTCGAGCAGCCGTGGCGGGTCGCGGGTCGCCGGGTGGCTGCCGCGCCCGCCGTGCTCGACGAGTGCTTCCGCGCCGTGAACGACCACCTGAGGCCCCGCACGCCGCTCATCGTGGGTGGGCGCAGCGCCGGTGCGCGGGTCGCCTGCCGCACCGGCCGGCAGGTGGGCGCCGTCGGGGTGCTGGCGCTGGCGTTCCCGCTGCACCCGCCCGGTCGGCCGGATGCGTCGCGGGCCGAGGAGCTGACCGGACAGCCGCTGCCGACGCTGGTGGTGCAGGGTTCCCGCGACCCGTTCGGCTCGGCGGCCGAGCTGTCCCCGCTGCGCACCCCGCGACGGCGGCTGGTGATCGTGCCGGGTGCCGACCACGGATTCGCCGTCCGCGTCGCCGACGGTGGCGCGGCGGCCCGCGACACCGCACTCGACGAGGTCGCCCGGGTGGTGGGTGACTGGGTGCTGGAGCGGGCCGGCCTCACCGTGTGACCCACGGTGTGACCCACGGTGAGCCCTGCGACAGCCCGGGAACAACGCCGCGCCGGGACCGGTTGATACGTCACGTGCTGACGACGATGCCGCCGCTCAGCCCCGGAGCCGACACTCGCTGGGGTGACCTACGCGACCCCGCGCAGTCGGCTGACCGAGGGACCCCCCAGGTACGCTGGCAGGCGATGAACGACACCACAGACAGTCCGACAACGGCGGACCAACCGCCCGCGGAGACCGACGACCAGCGGGCCGAGCGCTTCGAGCGCGACGCGCTGCCCTTCCTCGACCAGCTCTACTCGGCCGGCCTGCGCATGACGCGCAACCCGGCCGATGCCGAGGACCTGGTGCAGGAGACCTTCGCCAAGGCGTTCGCCGCCTTCCACCAGTTCCGCGAGGGCACCAACCTCAAGGCCTGGCTCTACCGCATCCTCACCAACACCTACATCAACTCCTACCGCAAGCGTCAGCGCCAGCCCATCCAGCAGCCCACCGAGGAGCTGGAGGACTGGCAGATGGCCGCCGCGGCCGGGCACACCCCGGCGGGGCTCAAGTCCGCCGAGATGGAAGCGCTCGAGCACCTGCCCGACTCCGACGTCAAGGACGCGTTGACCAAGCTGCCGGAGGACTTCCGGTACGCCGTCTACCTCGCCGACGTCGAAGGCTTCGCGTACAAGGAGATCGCCGAGATCATGGGCACCCCGATCGGCACCGTGATGTCACGATTGCACCGCGGTCGCCGCCAGCTGCGCGAGCTGCTGTCCGACTACGCCACCGACCGCGGCATGGCGGCCACCGGGGCGGGGGAGCCGTCGTGAGCTGCGGCGACCCGCACGACGCCGACTGCACCGAGGTGCTCGCCCAGCTCTACCTGTTCATCGACCACGAGATGGACGACGCCTCCAAGAGCGAGATCCAGCACCACCTCGACGAGTGCGCGCCGTGTCTGCACCACCACGAGCTCGACATCCTGGTGCGCAAGCTGGTGGCCCGGTCCTGCTCCGAGCCGGCTCCGGCGCCGCTACGCGACCGGGTGCTGCTGTCGATCCGTGAGGTCGTGCAGGTCGAGGCCACCGAGACCCAGACCCGGCTGCACGGCGACGGCACCGTCCAGCCGTTCTGATCCGGTCCTGCTGATCCAGTCCTGCTGATTCCCGCCGGCTGATCTGGCTCCGTCAGGCGTTGGGACGCTTGCCGTGGTTGGCCTTGCTCTTGCGGCGCGCGCGCCGCTTGCGTCCGTTCTTGCTCATGGGGTCGTCCTCCTGATCGCGGTGCTCGCTAGTCTCGCAGGCCGGTCCCCGTCGGCACGAATCGGAGGTGCGCGGTGGCGCTGCCCGAACCCGGTGCCCGCGCGTCGGCCCAGCACGTGGTGGGGGCCGATGACACGGCTGAGGCCCTGGGCAGCGGCGACGTGCAGGCACTGGCGACTCCGCGCCTGCTGGCCTGGTGCGAGGCCGCGACCTGCGCGGTGCTCGAGCCCGGGCTTCCGGAGGGCACGACCAGCGTGGGCACCCGGGTCGTCCTCGAGCACCTGCACCCCACCGCGGTCGGCGGCACCGTCGAGGTGACCGCCGTGCTGGTGCACACCGACGGCCGGCTGCTGCGCTTCGAGGTCGTCACCCACGACGGGTCCGGCAAGGTGGTCGCCCACGGCGAGGTCACCCGGGTCGCGGTGGGCCGCGAGCGGTTCCGCTCCCGACTCGGTTGAGTCAGAGGTCCAGCGCGTACGCCTGCAGCTGGACCTCCGGGACCGGGCTCCAGTCCCGCTCGGGCAGCCGGGTGAAGCCGAACCGGGCGTACAGCCGGTGCGCGGCGACCATCCGGACGTCGCTGCACAGCACCACCCGCCGCTGACCGAGCTCGCGGCTGCGCTGGAGGCAGCGCTGCACCAGCAGCCGACCGAGTCCCCGCCCGCGGCCGGCTGGCGCCACCGCGAGCATCCGGAACTCGCCCTCGGAGTCGTCGGCCGCGATCTCGCGCCAGGGCGAGCCGGGCGGGCAGTAGGTCACCGAGCCGAGCACCGATCCGTCGTCATCGGCCGCGATCCACAGCTCGGCCTCGCGGTGCCGGGTGGCGGAGTCGCGCAGCCGCTCGACGTAGCTCGGGACGGCCAACCCGTCGGCCGCGTACGCCGCGAGCGTGACCTCTCCCACGGCGGGGAGGTCGCCGGACGTCGCCCGGCGCACCTCCACCACGTCAGATGCCCGTGGTCTTTCGTGGGTACGCCACGTCGGGGTCGGTGTGCACGTTGACCAGGTAGGGCACCGACGACGCGAACGCCCGGTCCAGTGCCGCCCCGATGCCGCCGGGGTCGGTCACCGTCTCTCCGTCGCCGCCGAGCGCCTTCACGACGTCGTCGTAGCGGGTGCCCGGGGCCAGGTCGGCGGCCACGTGGTAGCCGTACAGCATCTGCATGGGCCCCTTCTCCAGGCCCCAGGTGGAGTTGTTCCCGACCACCATCACGACCGGCAGGTCGTGCCGGACCAGGGTGTCGACGTCCATCAGCGACATGCCAGCGGCACCGTCGCCGAGGAGCAGCACGACCTGCGCGGACGGCCGGGCGATGCGGGCGGCAATCGCCGCGCCGAGACCGGCGCCGAGGCAGCCGTACGGTCCGGGGTCGAGCCAGCCACCGGGGACCGCAGGCTCCACGTACTTGCCGGCGAACGAGACGAAGTCGCCGCCGTCGCCGATCACGACGGAGTCGTCGGCCAGCCGGGGCAGCAGCTCGCCGTAGATGCGGGCCGGGTGGATCGGGTCGGTGTCGGCGTGCAGCAGCTCGGCGTCCTTGTCGGCGGCGGCCGCCACCCCGGCCCGCAGCAGCTCCAGCCACGCCCCGGTGTCGGGTCGACGGCCCGCGCCGGTGGTGGCGGCGAGCAGTCCGTCGAGCGCCATCGTCAGGTCGCCGCTCACGGCGGCCGTGAGCTCGACGTGGTCGGGCAGCTGGCCGGGGGAGTCCACGAGGTGCACGACCCGCGCGGCGGCGGTGCCCTCCTTGCCGCCGAACGAGCCGTAGCCGAGGCGGAAGTCGAGCGGTGCGCCGACGACGACCGCGAGGTCGCATTGGCCGAGCGCGATCCCGCGTGCCTTGGTCACCAGCAACGGGTGGCCGGCGGGCACCAGGCCGCGGCCCATGCCGTTGGTCACGACCGGGAGCTCGAGCTCCTCGGCCAGCCGGCGGGCCGCCTGCTCGGCGCCGCCCGACCACACGTCGGTGCCGAGCACCAGCACCGGCCGCTCGGCCGTGGCAAGCAAGGCCGCTGCCGCCGCGACCCGGTCGGGATCCGGTTCCACGGGGGACGGCACGGGCGGCGCCGGGAGCGGCACCTCTGCCCGGCTGAACAGGTGGTCCATCGGCACGTCGAGGAACACCGGTCCGCGGTGCGGGGTGGCGGCCAGCGACAACGCGTGGTCGACCCGCTCGGCCACCTGGTCGACCGCCTGCACGGTCTCGGCCAGCTTGGTCACCGGCGCCACCAGCGGTGGGTGGTCCAGCTCCTGCAGGGCACCGCGACCCCAGCTCCAGGCCGGAGCCCTGCCCCCCACGACGAGCAGCGGCGAGCCCGCGAAAGAGGCCTGGGCGATCGCCGAGACCCCGTTGGTCACGCCGGGACCGGCGGTCAGCACCGCCAGCCCCGGTGTGCGGGTGAGCTTGCCCGTTGCCTCGGCCGCGAACACGGCCGTCTGCTCGTGCCGCACGTCGACCAGCCGCATCGGCGGGTCGGCCGTGACCGCCCCGTCGTACATCGGGAACACGTGCGCGCCGGAGAGGGTGAACATGGTCTCGACGCCGTGCGCGCGGGCGACACTCACCGCGAGCTCGCCGCCGTGGCCCTCCTGAGTCGTCATGGGCGACCGAACAGCCACTTGCTGGCGGCACGCTGCTGCTCGATCAGCCCGAGCAGCAGGTCGGCGCGGTCCCGCGGCGGCTCGGCGAACAGCTCCGCGTCGCCGGGCATCTCGTCGCGGCCGCGTACGCCCAGCGCCAGCTGCAGGTGCAGCGCGCGAAGGAAGGCCTGGGTGTTGGCGGCGCTGGGCGTCGGCCACTCGTCGAGCTCCGGGTCGGTGCCGGCCGGCCGCCGCAGGCCGGACCCGAGGCGGGCCAGCCAGCCTTCGAGCGCCTGTTCGTCGACCAGGTTGCGGTGCAGCGCCGCCATCACGGCATACGCGAGCCGGTCGTCCTCGCCGTGGCGCAGCACGTGCTGAGTGGGGCGGAGCAGCCGGTCGGCGACCACGTCGAGCAGCACGCTGAGCTCCGGCCCGCGGAAGTGCCGGGAGCGGGCCAGCATGCCGACCAGGTCGGCCCCGTGGGCCACCGCGTGCGCCCAGCCGCGCTCGGGCACGAAGCCCCGCAGGTCGCGCTCGCTGAGCAGCCAGCCGCTGGCCCGGTCGCCCCAGCGCAGCACCGTGTCGTCGGTGAGCAGGTGCACCTCGTTGTCGCGCGCGACCGCCTCGGCCAGCACGAGCGCCGAGAAGGACCGGCGCAGCACGGTGTCGGTGCCGTCGTCGCCCAGGCCGCGGGTGAGCCCGGCGAGGACGCCGTCACCCACCCCGATCAGCAGGTCGTCGTAGACGCCGGCACTGATCCAGCTGGCGAGCACGGTGTAGGCGATCCGGTCCCGGCGCAGCGGGTCGGGATCGCCGAGCATGCCGACCAGCTCGGCGGTGAGGTCGTCCAGCGGGCGGTCGGCCGGGACGTCGGCACCGCGAGCGATCACGGCCTGCCAGTACCGGTCTCCCACGGAGGACATGGTGGCATGTCCGAGTCATGCCGGTCGGGGCGGTTCGCCGCTTTCTCGAACCCTGGCGTGGCCGCCTACGCTGCCGTGGTGCCCTCGCTCGACGACGTGGTCCGCCACCACACGACGCTGGGGCCGGACGACGTGGAGTGGCTGCACCGGCTGGTGGCCGATTGGCAGATCATCGCCGACCTTTCGTTCGCCGACCTGATCCTGTGGCTGCCGGACGCGGCCGGGCGCGGGTTCTGGGCGGGCGCCCAGATGCGGCCCACCACCGGCCCGACGGCCCACCTCGACGACGTCGTGGGGGCGTTCGTGCCCCACGGCCGCCGAGCCCTGCTGGACAGCGCGTGGACCGGTCGCCGGATCGCCCGGGAGGGCGATCCCGAGTGGCGCGACGAGGTGCCGGTGCGGGTCGAGGCTATCCCGGTACGGCGCGGGGAGCAGGTGATCGGGGTGGTGGCCCGCAGCACCAACCTGCTCGGCATCCGGACACCGAGCCGGCTCGAGCTGTCGTACCTGCAGACCGCCGCCGATCTCGCGCAGATGATCGCCGAGGGGCACTTCCCGTACGCGTCGGAGCGACCCCCACTCGCCGACTCGATGCGGGTGGGTGACGGTTTCGTCCGCACCGACGCGAGCGGCGTCGTGACCTACGCCAGCCCCAACGCTCTGTCGGCCTTCCGTCGGCTGGGCCTGGTCGGCGATCTTGTCGGCCAGCACCTCGCGCGCACCACCCGCGACCTGGTGCCGCCGCCGGACGCTCCTGTGGACGAGGCGGTGACCGCCGTGGTGTCGGGACGCTCGCCGCGCTCCACCGAGGTCGAGAACGCCGCGGCGTCGCTGGTGGTGCGCGCGATGCCGCTGCTGAACCAGGGCACGTGGAGCGGTTCGCTGCTGCTGCTGCGCGACGTCACCGAGCTGCGCCGCCGCGAGCGTGAGCTGGTGACCAAGGAGGCCACGATCCGCGAGATCCACCACCGGGTGAAGAACAACCTGCAGACGGTGGCGGCCCTGCTGCGGATGCAGTCGCGTCGGATCGACACCGATGCCGCCCGGCTGGCGCTGGAGGAGGCCATCCGGCGGGTAGGAGCGATCGCGCTCGTGCACGAGACGTTGAGCCAGTCCCTCGACGAGACGGTCGACTTCGACGACGTGGCCGACCGGCTGCGCGCGATGGTCGTCGAGGTGTCGTCGCCCGACCGATCGGTCAGCTCGTGCCGGGAGGGGTCGTTCGGGAGCCTGCCGGCAGAGCTGGCCACGCCGTTGTCGATGGTGCTCACCGAGCTGTTGCAGAACGCGGTCGAGCACGGGTTCGGCGAGGGCCCCGGGCAGGTACGGGTGCTGGTCGACCGCGGTCGGGACCGGTTGCGGGTCCAGGTGGTGGACGACGGGAGCGGGCTGCCGGGCGACTTCGACCCCGCGGCCAGCGACACGCTGGGGATCGCGATCGTCCGGTCGCTGGTCGAGTCCGAGCTCGGCGGACGGATCGGCTTCGGGCCCGGTCCGGACGGCGCGGGCGGGAACGGTCGGGGGACCGCGGTGAGTCTGGACCTACCGCTTCCGGCCGGGTGAGCGGAGCCGGTCAGGCGGTGCGCAGCCGGGCTCGCGCGTTGCGCCGCTTGAGCGCGCGGCGCTCGTCCTCGCTCAGGCCGCCCCACACGCCGTGGTCCTGTCCTGACTCGAGCGCCCACGACAGGCACTGCTCACGCACGTCACACCGTCGGCAGACCGCCTTGGCCTCCTCGATCTGGAGGAGGGCAGGGCCGGTATTGCCGATCGGGAAGAACAGCTCCGGGTCCTCGTCGAGGCACGCGGAACGGTGACGCCAGTCCACGAGAGGGTGCTCCTTGTCGGGTTGGGCAGGCGGGTGGATCTTTGTGAACGCATTCACGATTACTCACAAATCACTGCCGGTCAAGACCGGACTTCGTCCATGGCGACGACGGGCAGGCGGTGGCCGCGCCGCTGACGCCTGTTCATGCTGACAAGCCTGCCCCCTGCGCACAACCCCCCGTCCGCAGTGCGCACATGTCGACTGCGTCACAGCCGCCGTACGCAGCCGCCGGACACAGCCGCCGGACACAGCCGCCGGACACAGCCGCCGGACACAGCCGCCGTACCCTGCCCTGCGTGGACGGAGCCCAACCGGACGAACCGCCGGGCCCGGATCGAGGCCTCCGGGTGGCGGCGCTGCTGGTCGCGGGCGAGGCGGCCGCGCTCCTCGGCGTCGGCGTCGCCGAGCTGGTCGGGCTGTCGGCGGACCGGATCGGGCTCGGGGTCACCGTGGCGGTCTTCTTCGCGGTGTGCGGCCTCGGCGTCGGTTGGTCGGCGGCCGGGATCTGGCGGGGGGACGGCTGGGCCCGGGGTCCGTTGGTCGCGACCCAGCTGCTGGTCCTGGGCGTGGCCTGGTCGACCCGCGCGGAGCTGCCGTGGGCGGCTGCAGTGGCCGCGCTCTGGGCGCTTGCGGTGCTGGGACTGCTGCTGCGGCCGGCGGCCACCAGGACGCTGGGCCACTGATGGGCCACTGATAGGCCACTGAGGGGCCACTGATGGGCCACTGAGCTTGGCGCCTAGTCCTCGGCGGTCAGGCCCTCCCGCAGCGTCGCCAGCGACCGGGCCAGCAGCCGGGACACGTGCATCTGGGACATCCCGACCTCGGCCGCGATCTGGGTCTGGGTCATCTGCCGGAAGAACCGCAACACCACGATCCGCCGTTCGCGGGGCGCGAGCGCGGCGAGCAACGGGCGCAGTGACTCGCGGAACTCCACGGTGGCCAGCGCGTCATCGTCCTCGCCGAGGGCGTCGCCGACGCTCGGGCCGTCCCACGCCTGCGACTCCGGGGCGTCCAGGGAGACGGTGCTGTACGCGTTGGCCGACTCCAGCCCCTCCAGGATCTGGTCCTCGCCGATGGACAGCCGGTGCGCCAGCTCGGCGACGGTCGGCGAGCGGCCGAGCTCCTGGGTCAACTCACTGGTCGCCGTCACCAGCGAGAGCCGCAGCTCCTGCAGCCGCCGCGGCACCCGGATCGACCAGCCTTTGTCCCGGAACCAGCGCTTGATCTCGCCGACGATGGTCGGTGTCGCGTACGTCGAGAACTCGACGCCGCGCTCGAGGTCGAAGCGGTCGACCGCCTTGATCAGCCCGATCGTGCCCACCTGGACGAGGTCGTCGAACGGTTCGCCGCGGTTGCGGAAGCGGCGGGCGAGGTGCTCGACCAGCGGGAGGTGCAACCCGACCAGGTCGGCCCGGACCTCGGCGCGACCAGGGTCCTCGGCGTCGAGCTCGCCCAGCCGCCGGAACGCGGCGCGGGTCAGCTCGCGGACGTCGTCCTCCAGGGTCGACACCCCGCGGGTGCGCGTCTCCGTCACGCGGGCCAACCCCTCACCGCGGCTCGTCACCGCCGCGACCGCGGGTGAGGTTGATGACCAGCTCGTCGTGCTGGACCTCCATGTCCAGGCTGGAGGTGAGTGCCGTCAGCACGGTCCAGGAGAAGCCGTCGTGGGAGGGCACCGTCGGATGGTCGCAGACCGCACTGGCGCGTACGCCGAGCGACTGCTCGGCGACGGTGAACTCGCAGCGTACGTGCGACTCGGCGCGGGCCTGCTTGAGCAGCAGCGCGCAGGCCTCGTCGACCGCGATGCGCAGGTCCTCGATGTCGTCGAGGGTGAAGTCGAGCCGGGCGGCGAGTCCTGCGGCAGCCGTCCGCACCACCGACAGGTAGAGGCTGTCGGCGGGGACCGTGAGCGTCACCTCGGCCCGCTGCGTGGACTGCGACGACGTCGTCTCCATCACCGGCGCAGGTCCTCCTGACAGGTGGCCGACGCGGGGGTCGCCGGACGTGGGGATCACCATAACGCCGGAGGGGGCCCGGCGGACCGGGTCGGCCCCACCTACGCTCAGGTGCCATGTTCGCCGTCTACGCCCAGAGCACCAGCAAGGACGACCCGCTGTCCGGATTGGTCGTGGGGGAGCAGCCCGAACCGGACGTCCCGGACGACTGGGTGGCCGTACGGGTGCGCGCCGCTGCGATCAACCACCACGACTACTGGTCGCTGCAGGGCGTCGGCCTCCCCGACGACAAGCTGCCGATGACGCTCGGCTGCGACGCGGCAGGCACGACCGACGACGGCACCGAGGTGCTGGTGCATGCCGTGATCAGCGACCCCTCCTGGATGGGCGACGAGACCCTCGACCCCAAGCGGTCCCTGCTGTCCGAGCGCTGGCCGGGCACGTTCGCCGACGTCGTCCGGGTGCCTGCACGCAACGTGGTGGCCAAGCCGGAGGGCCTGTCGTTCGAGCAGGCCGCCTGCCTGCCCACCGCGTGGCTGACCGCGTACCGGATGCTGTTCACCCAGGCGGGCGTGCAGCCCGGCGACAGCGTCCTGGTGCAGGGCGCGGGGGGCGGCGTCGCGACCGCGCTGATCGTGCTCGCGCGGGCCGCGGGGCTGCGGGTCTTCGCCACCAGCCGGGACGAGACCAAGCGCCGGCGGGCGGAGGAGCTCGGCGCGCACGAGGCGCTGGAGACCGGCGCCCGGCTGCCGCAGCGGGTGGACGCGGTGATGGAGACCGTCGGCGCCGCCACCTGGTCGCACTCGATCAAGGCGCTGCGGTCCGGCGGCACGCTGGTGATCGCGGGAGCGACGTCCGGCTTCACGCCCGAGCAGGGCGAGCTGAACCGGGTGTTCTTCCTCCAGCTGCGCATCCAGGGCTCGACGATGGGCACCCGCGACGAGCTGCGCCGGCTCGCGGAGTTCCTCGCGCTCTCGGGCTCGACCCCGCTGATCGACCGCACGCTGCCCATGGACCAGGCCCGCGACGGCCTGGCCGCCATCGCCGCCGGCGACGTCTTCGGCAAGATCGTCCTCACCCGCTGATCCGTGGCGTTTGGTTGCGCGATCCGTGGCGTTCGGTTGCACGATCCGTGCCTAGTGGAGGGAGCGTCGTGACCGACCAGGTGGTCGTACGCCGCGCCACGCTGGCCGACGCGGAAGCGGGCGCGCGCTGCCATGCCGCCTGCTGGGGCGAGGCCTACACCGGGATCGTCGAGCCTGAGCGGCTCGCCGCGCTGACCGGCGACCTGGAGGGCCGGGTGGCGGCGTGGACGCGGCAGCTCACCAGGGGCGACGAGCGCTGGATCGCGGTGGACGGCGATGACGTGGTGGGGCTCGCCTCGGCCGGGCCGAACCGCGACGACGACCTGCCGCACCTGCTCGAGCTCTACGCCTGCTACGCCCGGGCCGCCTACTGGGGGACGGGGCTGGGCCTGAGGTTGATGCGGGCCGTCATCGCCGAGCGGCCGGCGTCCCTGTGGGTCTTCGAGGCCAACGCCAGGGCGCGGCGGTTCTATCGCAAGCACGGATTCGTCGAGGACGGCACGATCAAGCCCGAGCCGCGGTTCGAGGCCGACGAGATCAGGATGGTGCGTGATGGCTGAGAGCTACCGCGACGGTGCCGCGCTGGGCTCTGCAGCGGTCGCGGTCGTGCTGCTGCACGGTCGCGGTGGCACCGCGGCGTCGATGCTCGAGTTGGCCGCAACGTTCCGTGACCTACCGGTCAGCTGGTTGGCACCCCAGGCCCCGGGCAACACGTGGTACCCGCAGTCCTTCCTGGCGCCGATCGATGACAACGAGCCCTGGCTCACGCGGTCCTTGGAGACGGTGGGCGAGGTCGTGGCAGACGTGGAGGCGGCCGGCCTGTCGCGGTCGAAGCTCGTGCTGATGGGGTTCTCGCAAGGAGCCTGCCTGGCTGCTGAGTACGCGCTGCGGCATCCCGCGCGCTACGGGGGACTGGTGCTGCTGACCGGCGGCGCGATCGGGCCGGAGGGCACCACGTGGGAGGGTCCGGCAACGTTTGCCGGCACCCCCGTGTTCTGCGGAACCAGCGATCCTGACCCGCACGTTCCGGTCGAACGGGTACGTGCGACGGCCGAGGTGCTGACCCGCCGTGGCGCAGAGGTCGAGCAGCAGACCTTTCCGGGCATGCCGCACGCGGTGAACGAGGACGAGCTCCGCAGCGCGAAGGCCGTCATCCGCGCCGCGATGGCGGGTTGATCACGAGCGGATCGCGCAACCCCGCTCGGATGGCGCAACCGAAAGCCGCGGACGGCGCAACCAGATGCCGCGGATCGCGCAACCGCAAGCCGCGGATGGCGCAACCAGATGCCGCGGATGGCGCAACCGCAAGCCGCGGATCGTCAGTCGTCGGGGTCGTCGAGGCGGGCCAGCCAGGTGGCGAGGCGGTCGACGGGGTTCTCGAACTCGGGGTGCAGGTCGACGAACTCGACCAGCCGGTCGGCCAGCCAGGTCAGCGTGACTTCGTCGTCGCCCCGTCGGGTCGCGAGCTCCTCGATGCCGCGGTCGGTGTCGTACATCGCCCGGACGTCAGGACAGCGCCTCGGCGAGGAGCGTCTTCTGCTCCTCGGCGTGGCGGGACGCCTGCCCCACCGCGGGCGCCGACGACTCGGGGCGGGAGATCCGGTGGATCTCCCGGCCGTCGAGGACGTCGGCGAGCTCGCCGGGCAGGTGCAGCGCCAGGTGCGGCCACGGGCCCATGTTCATCGGCTCGTCCTGCACCCAGCGGATCTCGCGCAGCTTCGGGTACGAGGAGATCAGGGCGGACAGCTCGTTGACCGGACGCGGGTAGAGCCGCTCCACCGTCGCCACCGCCGTGGTCGGGTCGTCGCCCTGCCGCTTGGCCCGCTCGGCGCGCAGCTCCCAGGCGACCTTGCCCGAGCACAGCAGCAGCGTCTCGACCCGGTCCGGATCGAGGGAGTCGTCGCCCAGCACCGGCTGGAAGGAGCCGTCGGTGAAGTCGGCCGGCTGCGACACCGCGGCCTTGTTGCGCAGCATCGACTTCGGCGTGAACACGACCAGCGGCTTGTGCTTGTCGCTGAGCGACTGCAGCCGCAGCAGGTGGAAGTAGTTCGCCGGAGTGCTCGGCTGGGCCACCCGCATCGCGTCGTCGCCGGCCAGCGTGAGGAACCGCTCGATCCGCGCGGAGGAGTGGTCCGGGCCCTGCCCGTCGTAGGCGTGCGGGAGCAGCAGCACGACGCCGGAGCGCTGGGCCCACTTGGCCTCACCGGAGGCGATGTACTCGTCGATCACGGTCTGGGCGCCGTTCAGGAAGTCGCCGAACTGCGCCTCCCACAGCACCAGCGCCTCCGGCCGGGCCACCGAGTAGCCGTACTCGAAGCCCATCACCGCGTACTCGGAGAGCAGCGAGTCGTAGATGTAGAACTGCGCCTGGTCGTCGCTGAGCCGGGTCAGCGGCGTCCACTCGTCGCCCGTGCGCCGGTCAATGATCGTGGCGAAGCGCTGCGCGAACGTGCCGCGGCGCGAGTCCTGGCCGGACAGCCGCACCGGCCGGCCGTCCATCAGCAGCGCACCGAACGCGATGATCTCGCTCGTCGCCCAGTCGATCGGGCCGTCGGCGATCGCCGTTGCCCGCCGCTGCAACTGCGGCATCACCTTGGGGTGCACGGTGAAGTCCTGGGGCGGGCTGGCGTACGCGTCGGCGATCGTCTTCAGCGTCTCGGCGGTGATCGCCGTGCTCAGTCCCTCGGCCTCGGGCTTGTCGGGATAGTCGGGCGTCGTCTCGTACGACGCGTTCTTTGCCCCACGCGCCTCGGAGAAGACCCTCTCCAGCTGCTGCTGGTAGTCGCGCAGCGCCTGCTCGGCCTCCTCGATGGTGATGTCGCCACGGCCGACCAGCGCCTCGGTGTAGAGCTTGCGGACCGAGCGCTTGTTCTCGATCAGGTCGTACATCAGCGGCTGGGTGAAGCTCGGGTCGTCACCCTCGTTGTGGCCCCGCTTGCGGTAGCAGACCAGGTCGATCACGACGTCCTTGTTGAAGGCCTGCCGGTACTCGAAGGCGAGTCGGGCGACCCGGATGCACGCCTCGGGGTCGTCGCCGTTGACGTGGAAGATCGGTGCCTGCACCATCCGGGCGACGTCGGTGCAGTACAGCGACGACCGCGACGATGCCGGCGACGTCGTGAAGCCCACCTGGTTGTTGACGACGACGTGCACCGTGCCGCCGGTGCGGTAGCCCCGCAGCTGGGACAGGTTCAGGGTCTCGGCCACCACGCCCTGACCCGCGAACGCTGCGTCACCGTGCACCAGCAGCGGGAGCACCGGGTAGGCGGCCCCGCGGTTCAGGACGTCCTGCTTGGCCCGCGCGATGCCCTCGAGGACGGGGTCGACAGCCTCCAGGTGCGACGGGTTGGCCGCGACCGACACCTTGATGGTGTCGCCGTTGCCGGCCGTGAAACGGCCCTCGGCGCCGAGGTGGTACTTCACGTCGCCGGACCCCTGGACCGTCCGCGGGTCGATGTTGCCCTCGAACTCGCGGAACACCTGTGCCGGGCTCTTGCCCACGATGTTGACCAGCACGTTGAGCCGCCCCCGGTGGGCCATGCCGATGCACACCTCGTCGAGGTCGGCCCCTGCGGCGGCCTCGCAGAGCTCGTCGAGCACGGGCACGGTGGTCTCGCTGCCCTCGAGGCTGAACCGCTTCTGCCCGACGAACTTCGTCTGCAGGAACGTCTCGAACGCCTCGGCCTGGTTGAGCTTGTGCAGGATCCGCAGCTGCTCCTCGCGGGGTGGCTTCTCGTGCCCGCGCTCGACCCGCTCCTGGATCCAGCGCCGCTGCTCGGGGTCCTGGATGTGCATGTACTCGATGCCGACCGTGCGGCAGTACGAGTCACGCAGGATGCCGAGCACGTGGCGCAGCTTCATGAAGCGGCGCTGCTCGCCGCCGAACGAGCCCGTGGCGAACTCGCGGTCGAGATCCCACAGCGTCAGGCCGTGGGTGCCGACGTCGAGGTCGGGGTGACTGCGCTGGCGGTACTCCAGCGGGTCGGTGTCGGCCATGATGTGCCCGCGCACCCGGTAGGCGTGGATCAACTCGAGGACCCGCGCCTGCTTGTTGATCTCGTCGTCGTGGCTGGCCGAGATGTCCTCGCTCCAGCGGATCGGCTCGTACGGGATCCGCAGTGCCGCGAAGATGTCGTCGTAGAAGCCCTCGTCGCCGAGCAGCAGCCGGTGCAGTCGGCGCAGGAACTCACCGGACTGCGCGCCCTGCACGATCCGGTGGTCGTAGGTCGACGTCAGCGTCATGACCTTGCTGACGGCGAGGTCGTTGAGGGTCTTGTCCGAGGCGCCCTCGTAGGCGGCCGGGTAGTCCATCGACCCGACACCGATGATGCAGCCCTGACCCCGCATCAGTCGCGGGACGGAGTGGTTGGTGCCGATCGTGCCCGGATTGGTCAGCGTGATGGACGTTCCGGTGAAGTCGTCGACGGTGAGCTTGTTGTTGCGCGCCTTGCGGACGACGTCCTCGTAGGCGCTCCAAAAGGTGGCGAAGTCCATCGCCTCCGCTGCCTTGATCGACGGCACCAGCAGCTGACGCGTTCCGTCGGGCTTGGGGACGTCGATCGCCAGCCCGAGGTTGACGTGCGGCGGCACCACCAGGTTCGGCTTGCCGTCGACGATCTCGAAGCCGTTGTTCATCTCCGGCATCTCGCGCAACGCCTTGACGAGCGCGTAGCCGATCAGGTGCGTGAACGACACCTTGCCGCCGCGGGCCCGGGCGAGATGGTTGTTGATGACGATGCGGTTGTCGATGAGCAGCTTGACCGGCACCGACCGCACGCTGGTGGCCGTCGGCACCTGCAGGCTGGCGTCCATGTTGGTGACCGTGCGCGCCGCGGCACCCTTCAGCGGCTTGTGCTCGGGCTCGGCCTTGACCTCCGGCAGGTCAGGTTTGGGCGGCTCCTTGGTCACCGGCTGCGTCGAGGCCTTGGCGGTGTCCGGCCCGCTGCCGGCCGCTCGCACCGTGGCGCCGTCGGCCTCCGACGACGGCGCGGGCCGACCCTCGGCACGCTGCCGCTCGGTGCGCTGCTCGGCCGGCGCCTCGGTGCGCGGCGGCGTGCTCGGCTCGTCCTTCGCCTTGGGCTCCTTCTTGCTCGGCTCCTTGCTCGGCTCCTTCTTGCTCGGCTCCTTCTTGCTCGGCTCCTTCGTTGACCCCTCGTCCTTGGACGGCTCCCTGTGGGACGGCTTGTCCGCGGAGTGCTTCGCGGTCCGCTCGGGCGTGCCGTTGGTCGAGTCGTCGTCGCGACGGTTGCGGAAGAAGCTCCACCACGCCTTGTCGACCGAGTCAGGGTCCTGGCGGTAACGCTCGTACATCTCGTCGACGAGCCACTCGTTCGCACCGAACTGTGCGAGGGGGTTGCTCTGGTCGGACTCAGCCACGGCCTGGATCGCCTCAATCAGTCTGGTCGGCGGCGCCGGACGCGGACCGGCCCCGCTGGTCTTGCGGGCCACCCCAGGCTAGCCCGGGACCGGTGAGCGCGTGGGTCAGGCCACGGAATGTCATTCAGGTTGCTCAACTTTGTACCTCACGGGCGCGGCGGCCGCTCCGGCCGGTCGGCCGTGTGGTCTCCTAGGCGGATGCGCCCACGCAGAGCCGTCTGGTTCCGGGAGGCCGCCCGCCGCGCCGCCACCGTGGCCGGGTCGATCCTGCTGGTGGCGCTCGGTGCGGTGGCCTGCACGGACGACTCCGACGACGGCGGCGCGACCCCGTTGCCGTCGGGTGCCGGCGAGGGCGGGCCCGACATCGACGCCGCTCCGGTGCGGGTCGACGTGAAGAACGTGTGGGGCCGGTGGCCGGGTGCCAAGTCGCCGCGCACCGACCAGCTGGGCCGGCGGGCGGGTCGGGCGGTGACGACCTGGATGGACAACGCCTTCGTCAACCTCGACTACCCGACGGGAGGCGGATCCGGCGTCGGCAACGCCTTCGCGACCTTCACGCCCGGGGCGGCCCGGCAGGCGGCCAAGCAGCAGCGGCTGACCACCAATCTGACGGCCGGCAGGGATCTCAGTGGCGTGGTGCCCACGCGCCGAACGGTGCGGCTGATCGGCTACGCCCCCCGCGGCGCGGCAGTGGGCGTGACGGCGGCGGTGCAGCTGGTGCTGGTCGGCGAGCGCGACGACGGGGGGCAGGTCGAGTCGGCGGTGACGGGCGAGCTGTACCTGACCCGTGACCGGTCGGGCTGGCGGGTCTTCGGCTACGACCTGGAGCGCAGCAGTGGTGCCCCCGGCTCGTACGCCCGCGCGCACCGCAACGACGGCAAGGACCACGGCAAGGACCACGGCAAGGACCACGGCAAGGACCACGAGAACGACAAGGACGGCAAGGGGGACCGCCGGTGAGCGCGGCATCGACGACCGGGCGGGCGCACCGGTGGCGCACCGGGCTGGCGCTGGCCGTGCTGCTGGCGCTGACCGCGGTGCTGCTGCCCGACTCGGCGACGCCGCGGGTCGAGGCGGCGCTGGTGCGGGTCGAGGGCGCGCACGCGGTCGACGCCGATCGCGAGGTGGTCTGGATCCTCGCGCTCGGGTCCGACGCCCGGCCGGGTCAAGCGGTGCTCGCGAGCCGCGCGGACGCGATCCAGCTGGTGGGGATCAACGCTCGCACCGGGCACGCGACGGTGATCGGGATCCCGCGCGACTCCTACGTCGACATCCCCGGCCACGGCCGGGACAAGATCAACGCGTCGATGGTCTACGGCGGCCCCCAGCTGATGGCGCAGTCGGTGGCGAACATGATGGGCCTCACCCCCGACTACGTCTTCACCACCAGCTTCTGGGGCGTCCGCAACATGATCTCCAGCATCGGGGGAGTGCGGGTGTTCTCGCCGTACGCGTGGACCCTGCCGGTGGCCACCATCCACCGCGGGATGAACAACCTGAACGGGATCGAGGCGATGGCCTTCGCCCGGATGCGGCACGCGCTGCCCGGTGGCGACTTCGACCGTTCCCGCGACCAGGGCTACCTGCTGAACGCCGGGCTTCGCCAGGTCCAGGACCTGACCGAGAAGTCGGGCCAGCTCGAGCGGCTGCTGGTGTCGTTCCTCAAGAACGTCGACGTCGACCTCCCCCCCGCCGAGCTCTACCGGCTGGCCCGCGCGGTGCTGGAGGTCGACCCGGGCAAGATCCAGATCTGCCCGGTACGCGGTGGCACCGGCTCGGTCGGTGGCGCCAGCGTGGTGTTCCCCGACATCGGCCAGGCCCACTCCCTGATCAGCCGGGCGCGTGCCGACGCGCAGGTCCAGGGCGGTTGCTGACCCGGCGCCGACTCGGTCCACGAGGCCGAACAGCACGAGAGCCGGTACGGCCGAACGGGTCGTAACCCGTCCTGCCGCACCGGCTCGTCGTCCCCCTAGCCCTGGTGGGCCGCCCCGACGGTCACCGGGGCTCGATCACGGCGAACGACTTCGCGATGTCGTACACGGTGGTCACCTCGGTGCCGTCGAGCATCCGGATCCGGAGCCCGACGACGGTGATCGAGTGCGCCCGCTTGGTGACGACCTGCGGAATGATCGTCGCCACGCCCGGGATGGTCAGCTTCTCACCCGGTGCGGGGATGGCCTGGGGCTCGCCGTTGACGACCAGCCGGCCGACGCTGGATCCGTCCGCGGTGCGGAGGTAGGTCCCTCCGTCACGCTCGACGTTGGCCTGCGACTTGATGTTGCGGATGACGACCTGGCCACCGCCCAGTGAGACCCGGTCGGTCTCGGCGCGGGTCCGCGACACGGCCTGATCCGGGCCCTGCTGCGCGCCCAGCGCGCCGACAGTCGCGTCGCCGCTCTGCAGGCCGTCCTGGTCGATGTCACCGCCGGCGGCGTTCGTCCACTTCCCGTCGGTTCCCACGCACGGGACGCTCTTCTTCACCACGTTCCGCGCGGCCAGCAGACCCTCGCCGCTGTAGGCCGACTCAGCCTTGCCGCCGAGGATGCCCCCGGCGACGTGGCCGCCCAGCTCCGACTTCGCCACCGACGCCACCGAGTGGCTGCCGTCCACGAAGTCCATGGTGAGCCCCGTCGACATCGCCGAGGCGCCGGAGCTGGTGACCGCGCCTGTGCGGATGTCGAAGGTCAGCGTGACGAGACCGGGGATCTCGAAGGTCTGGCCTGGCTCGATCTCGTCCGGTGCGGGCAGGCCCGGCAGCTCCGTGCCGCCGGCCTCGCCGGTCAGGCCGCCGACGTCGAACGTGTGCTTGCGGTGGAAGCCCTGGGAGTCGTGCCACGTCCGCGTGGTGACGAGGAGCTGGCTCAGGCCGAACGAGGCCTCGGCGTTGCCGATGCCCAGGCTGTCCACCCTGCTGCTTGCGTGGCTGGTGACCACGCCGCCCGCGCTGGTGGTCCAGACCCGGGTGTGCACGCCCTCGGCGGAACCGAAGCCGTTCAGGTCACTGGCCTCGGCGCCGCGGGATCGGTCGATACCGGCCTGCCGGGTGCAGCTCAGCGCGATCAGGGCGGTGCGCCCCGAGGTGGCCTGCAGGTCGCTGTCGGTGGACTGCGTGCCGTACGCGGCGGCCTGGAGGGCGAAGTCGGTGGTGGTGACCGCCCGGCCGTCGGTCGACGGGCTCGCCGTCGCCGACGGCGCGGCCGTGGCGAACGTGAGGCCGCCTACCGTCGCGCAGGCGAGTACGGCGACGAGGCCGCGGCTGGTGCGGGAGCTGTGCGCGGAGCCGTCGTGGCCCCGGATCCCGGTGGATGGGTGCGTCATGGACTGCCTCTCTGTTGCCCGCGGTGGCGGGCGGCGAAATGGTCGCTGCCGGGTACAACGGACGAACACGGCGACGGTTACGCTCTGCGATCAAATGATTACTAAGAGTAACTATGCGTCCTTTCCGGCACCGCGCCCAGGCCGGGAGGGCGGCGGGCTGCACCTCAGGGCCGTTTGGCGTCCCGGCGCAGCCGTTCGGTCCTCGCGGTGACCTCGCCGACCTCGTCGGCGAGCTCGGCATGCCCGTCCAGCAGGTGCTCGTGCGCGTCGGACAAGGGGCCTAGGAGGGCCGCGGGATCGTCGTCGCCGAGCGCGTCCAGCACCCGGCGCATCGATCGCCGTCCCGCCGACGGGAGGTCGCCCAATCCGCCGACCTGACCCGCCAGGCGACGCAGCGAGCGGGCGTTGTCCCGCGCCCAGCCCGCGACCGCGCGGTCGCCCGCCCGCCGGTCGCGCACGGCCCGTACCCGCTGCTCGCCCGTGGTCCCCGAGCCCGGGGACGTGGCGCGGCGCAGGAACCGACGTTCCGCAGCCTGCCGGCTGCCGAGGCCCATCGCCTCGGCCAGCGCCGCCCAGCTGGTGCCACCGCTGCGGGCGGCCGCCACGATGGCCGGCTCCCAGTCGTCGAGGTCGTTGCGGACACGGCGCAGCAGGCGTAGCGCGGCGAGCAGCTCGGCCGACGTGGGGGCGTCACCGCCCGCGGACACGCCGTGCACGACGAGCTGGACCTGCTGCAGCGCGGCCGCGGTGTCGTCGGTGGTCGTCATCTGAAGGATGACTCCTCACTTGTCAACGAATGGATGACATGCTACAACACTGCTGCGCGTTGACCGCAACCGTCAGACCCAGGAGGTGAGTCACCGTGTTGATGCGCACCGATCCCTTCCGTGACCTCGAGCGACTGACCCAGCAGGCCTTCGGCGGAACCGCCACCGGCAGCTGGTCGCGGCCCGTCGCCATGCCGATGGACGCCTACCGGCACCAGGACACCTACGTCGTCGTGTTCGACCTGCCCGGAGTGGCCGCCGACGCCATCGAGCTGGACGTCGAGCGCAACGTCCTCACCGTCCGCGCCGAGCGGCGGCCGGCGCCGGTGGAGGAGTCGGTCGAGATGCAGGTCTCCGAGCGGCCGCTCGGCGTCTTCTCCCGCCAGCTGTTCCTCGGCGAGAGCCTCGACACCGAGCACATCGACGCCCACTACGAGTCGGGCGTGCTGACGCTGCGCATCCCGATCGCCGAGCGAGCGAAGCCGCGCCGCATCACCGTGAACGGCAGCGCCGACCAGCGGGAGATCTCCGCCTAGCGGGAGGGGCGGCGGGCCGGTGGAGGTGCCCCCGGCAGGATTCGAACCTGCGCACACGGCTCCGGAGGCCGATGCTCTATCCCCTGAGCTACGGGGGCCCTGGGCTGGGTGACATTACAGCAGTCCGGTGATGTCCCGTACGGAGCCGGGGGCGGCCGACTAGCGTCTGTGCGGTGAGCTCCACCGGCCCGCCGCGCGTCCTCGTCGTGGACGATCAGGAGTCGCTGCGCAGCCTGATCCGGATGAACCTCGAGCTCGAGGGGATCGAGGTCGAGGAGGCCACCGACGGGCGCGCGGGGCTGGACGCCGTGCAGCGCTCCCGGCCCGATCTGGTGACCCTCGACCTGGTCATGCCACGCATGGACGGGCTCGCCACCGCGGCCGCGCTGCGGGCCGATCCGCTGACCGCCGACCTGCCCATCGTCATGGTCACGACGAGCACCACGCCCTCGCACCTGAGCCGGGCCCGCAGCATCGGCGTCGACGCCTACCTGACCAAGCCGTTCGACCCCGACGACCTGGTCCGCACCGTGCAGGGGTTGTTGTCTCGCCGCTACGACCGGGACGATTCCGGTAGCGCCACGCCGATACCCTGAACGGGTGACCCCCGAGCAGCTGTCCCGCGCCGTCATCGGCGCCCTGGCCACTCTGGTGGACGAGGGTGCGCTGACGCTGCGCGACGGCGTGCCGGACGACGTCCGGGTCGAACGCCCCAAGGTCAAGGAGCACGGCGACTACGCCACCAACATCGCTCTGCGGCTGGCCAAGCAGGCCGATCGGCCGGCCCGCGAGGTGGCCGAGCTGCTCGCCGACCGGTTGGCGGCGGTGCCGGGCGTCGCGGCGGTCGACGTGGCCGGACCGGGCTTTCTCAACGTCCGGGTCGAGGCAGCCGCCCAGGGTGCGGTCGCCGGCACGGTCCTGGCCGCGGGGGAGGCGTACGGGCGGGGAGGCTCGCTCGACGGCGAGCACATCAACGTCGAGTTCGTGTCGGCCAACCCCACCGGACCGCTGCTGCTGTCGCACACCCGGTGGGCTGCCGTCGGTGACTCGCTGGCCCGGATCCTCGAGGCCGCGGGAGCGAAGGTGGCCCGCGAGTACTACTTCAACGACGCGGGCGCACAGATCGACCGCTTCGCCGGCTCCTTGCTGGCAACCGCGCGTGGACTGGACGTTCCCGAGGGCGGCTACGTCGGCCAGTACGTCGCCGACATCGCCGCGGCGGTCGTGGCGCGGCAACCGGGTCTGCTCGACCTGCCCGACGACGAGGCGCAGGCGGTCGCGGGGCGCGAGGGTGTCGAGCTGATGTTCGCGGAGATCAAGCAGTCGCTGCACGACTTCGGGGTCGACTTCGACGTCTACTTCAGCGAGCGCACCCTGCACGACAGCGGTGCGGTCGACCGTGCGGTCGAGCGGCTGCGGTCCGGCGGGCTCACCTACGAGGCCGACGGCGCCGTGTGGCTGCGCTCCACCGACTACGGCGACGACAAGGACCGGGTGATCGTGCGGTCCGACGGGCGGCCGACCTACATCTGCGCCGACGCCGCCTACTACCTCGACAAGCGCGGCCGCGGCTTCGACCGGATCATGATCGTGCTCGGCGCCGACCACCACGGCTACGTGGGGCGCTACCGGGCGCTGGCCGGTGCCTTCGGTGACGACCCCGACCGCACGCTCGAGCTGGTCATCGGCCAGATGGTCAACCTGGTGCGCGACGGCCAGCCGCTGCGGATGAGCAAGCGGGCGGGCACCGTCCTCACCATCGACGACCTGGTGGACGCGGTCGGTCCCGATGCCGCCCGCTATGCGCTGGTGCGCTACTCGATCGACTCGACGATCGACATCGACCTCGAGCTGTGGTCGCGGCGCACCAACGACAACCCCGTCTTCTACGTGCAGTACGCCCACGCCCGGCTGTCGTCGATCCTGCGCAACGCCGCCGACCTCGGCATCGCGGTCGACTCCGACGCGTACGACCCCGCCCTGCTCGGTGACGAGCGGGCGGGCGACCTGCTGCGTGCGCTCGCCGAGCTGCCGCGGGTGGTCGAGCAGGCTGCGACGCTGCGCGAGCCGCACCGGGTCGCCCGCTACCTGGAGGACACCGCGGCGGTCTTCCACAAGTTCTACGACGACTGCCGGGTGCTGCCGATGGGCGACGAGGCGGTCGGCGACCTGCACCGCGCACGGGTGGCGCTGGTCGCCGCGACCCGCGTGGTCGTCGGCAACGGACTGCGGCTGCTCGGCGTCTCGGCGCCCGAGCGCATGTGATGTCGCGGGCACACGAGGCGGGGGCGCTGCACGCCGAGGCAGGGCACCGGGGACCCACCTGGCTGCAGCCGCCTGCCGACGTCAACGCGTTGGTGCCGGACCTGTGGTCGTCGACCGCGGTCCGAGGCGACGACGGCGTGCTGGCGGTGGGCGGGGTGCCGGTGAGCCGGGTCGCTGCCGAGCACGGCACCCCCGTGTACGTGCTCGACGAAGCAGACTTCCGGGGCCGGGCCGCCGGCGTGCGGGAGGCATTCGCCGGCTTCGACGTCTACTACGCGGGCAAGGCGTTCATGTGCGCCGCCGTCCTCGACTGGGTGGCCGACGAGGGACTGAACCTCGACGTGTGCACAGGCGGTGAGCTCGGACTCGCCCTGCGCTGCGGCTTCGACCCGGCCCGGATCGGCCTGCACGGCAACAACAAGTCCGAGGCCGAGCTCGAGCGCGCCCTCGACGCCGGCGTCGGCCGGATCATCCTCGACTCGCACGTCGAGGTCGAGCGGCTGGCCCGGTTGGCCGAGCGCTGCGATGCGTACCCCCGCGTCCTGGTCCGGGTGACGGTCGGGGTGGAGGCGCACACCCACGAGTACATCGCCACCGCGCACGAGGACCAGAAGTTCGGTTTCTCCATCGCGGAGGGCGAGGCGTTCGACGTGGTCGCCCGGGTGCTCACCCACCCGCGGCTGCAGCTGATCGGGCTGCACTCCCACATCGGGTCCCAGATCTGGGACACCTCCGGGTTCGAGGTCGCGGCCCGGCGGGTCCTCGAGCTGCACGCACGGGTACGCGACGAGCTCGGCACCGAGCTGCCCGAGCTCGACCTCGGCGGCGGCTTCGGCATCGCCTACACCACCCAGGACGACCCCGAGCCGCCCGCCGTCCTGGCCTCCGGGCTGCGCACCATCGTCGAGCACGAGTGCCGTGCTCTCGGGCTGACAGTGCCGCGACTGTCGGTCGAACCGGGCCGGGTGATCGCCGGACCCGCCACCTGCACGCTGTACGAGGTCGGCACGGTCAAGCAGGTCGCGATCGGCCACGACGCGAGCCGGCTCTACGTCGCGGTCGACGGTGGCATGAGCGACAACGTGCGACCCGCCCTGTACGACGCCGACTACTCCTGCACGCTGGCGTCGCGGGCGTCGTCGGCCGATCCGGTGCTCGCCCGCGTGGTGGGCAAGCACTGCGAGTCCGGCGACATCGTGGTCAAGGACGAGTTCCTGCCCGGCGACGTGGCACCCGGCGACCTGGTGGCCGTCCCCGGGACCGGGGCCTACTGCCGCTCCCTGGCCAGCAACTACAACCACGTGCCGCGTCCCGGGGTGGTCGCGGTGCGCGACGGCTCGGCCCGGGTGGTCGTGCGGCGCGAGTCCGAGGACGACATGTACCGGCTGGACGTCGGGCTGCAGGCGGGGACGCACGCGGCGGTCGTCCCGTGACGCCGCGCCCCGGCCGCGAGCTCGGGGTGGCACTGCTCGGCTGCGGTGTCGTCGGGACCCAGGTGGCCCGACTGCTGGTCGAGCAGGAGGCCGAGCTGGCCGCCCGCGTCGGTGCGTCGCTGCGGCTGCGCGGGATTGCGGTGCGTCGCCCCGGCCGGGTCCGCGAGATCCCGGTCGACGCGTCGCTGCTCACCACGGATGCGGCGGCCCTGGTACGCCGCGACGACGTCGACCTCGTCGTCGAGGTGATCGGTGGCATCGAGCCGGCCCGGACGCTCATCGTCGACGCCCTCGAGCACGGCTCGTCGGTGGTGACCGCCAACAAGGCGTTGCTCGCCGAGGACGGCGCCACCCTGTTCGCGGCCGCGGACAAGGCCGGCCGCGACCTGTACTTCGAGGCGTCGGTCGCCGGAGCCATCCCGATCCTGCGACCGCTCGCGGAGTCGCTGGCAGGCGACCGGGTGAGCCGGGTGATCGGCATCGTCAACGGCACCACGAACTTCATCCTCGACAAGATGACGTCGACGGGTGCCGGCTTCGCCGAGGCGCTGGAGGAGGCGCAGTCGCTCGGCTACGCGGAGGCCGACCCGACCGCCGACGTCGAGGGCTTCGATGCCGCGGCCAAGGCCGCGATCCTCGCCGGGCTGGCCTTCCACACCCGGGTGACCGCGTCCGACGTCTACCGCGAGGGCATCCTCGACGTCTCCGCCGGCGACGTGGCCTCGGCGGCGCAGATGGGCTGCGTGGTCAAGCTGCTGGCCATCTGCGAGCGGCGCGACACCCCACACGGTGAGGCGGTCTCCGCCCGGGTGCACCCGGCGATGATCCCGCTGGAGCACCCGTTGGCCAGCGTCCGCGAGGCGTACAACGCAGTGTTCGTCGAGAGTGACGCGGCCGGTCAGCTGATGTTCTACGGCCCGGGCGCCGGTGGCGCGCCCACCGCGAGCGCGGTGCTGGGCGACCTGGTGAGCGCGGCCCGCAACCGGGTGTCCGACGTGCGCGGCGTCGGCGAGTCGGTGCACGCTCAGTGCGAGGTGCTGCCGATGGGCGACACCCTGACCCGCTACCACATCGCGGTCGACGTCGACGACCGCACAGGCGTGCTGGCTGCGGTCGCCACCGAGTTCAGCCGGCACGGCGTCTCCATCCAGACCGTGCGGCAGGAGGGACGCGGCGACGACGCGCAGCTGGTCGTGGTCACCCACACCGCACGCGACGCCGACCTGGCGGCCACCGTGCGCGGCCTGGCCGGGATGGACATGGTCCGCGAGGTCTCGTCGGTGATGCGGGTCGAGGCGGCCGCCGAGGGCGGCAGGGGCGGTGGCACACCGTGACCGCCGGGACACCGGCCCGTTCGGCGGTGCCGTGGCGGGGCGTCGTCGAGGAGTACCGCGACCGGTTGCCGGTCACCGAGCAGACCCCGGTCGTGACACTCGGGGAGGGCGGCACGCCACTGATCCGCTCTCGTTGGCTGTCCGAGGTCACCGACGCCGAGGTGTGGCTCAAGGTCGAGGGCGACAACCCCACCGGATCGTTCAAGGACCGCGGCATGACGGTGGCGATCTCGGTCGCGGTCGCCGAACGGGCGCGGGCCGTGGTCTGCGCGTCGACCGGCAACACGTCGGCGTCGATGGCCGCGTACGCCGCCCGCGCGGGTCTGACCCCGGTGGTACTGGTGCCGCACGGCCGGATCGCTGCCGGCAAGATGGCGCAGGCGATCGTGCACGGGGCCGACGTGCTGCAGCTGCGCGGCAACTTCGACGACTGTCTGCGCACCGCCCGCGAGCTGGCCGACGCCTACCCCGTGTCCCTGGTCAACTCCGTGAACCGGATGCGGATCGAGGGACAGAAGACGGCGGCGTTCGAGGTCGTCGACGCCCTCGGCCGCGCCCCCGACCTGCACGTGCTCCCGGTGGGCAACGCGGGCAACGTGTCGGCGTACTGGCAGGGCTATCGCGAGTACGCCGACGACGGGGTCATCGACGCCACACCGCGGATGTGGGGCTTCCAGGCCGCGGGGGCTGCCCCGATCGTGCACGACGAGCCGGTCGCCGACCCGGACACGGTGGCGACGGCCATCAGGGTCGGCAACCCGGCGTCGTGGCAGCTCGCCGTGCGGGCTCGGGATGACTCGGGGGGTCGCATCGACGCCGTGAGTGACGCCCAGATCCTGCAGGCCCAACGAGACCTCGCGGCCCGCGACGGTGTCTTCGTCGAGCCGGCCTCGGCCGCGGGCGCGGCCGGGCTGGTCGATCTCGCCGGTCGCGACGACGTCCCGGTCGGAGCGGTCGTCGTCGTGACCGTGACCGGGCACGGCCTGAAGGACGTCACCACCGCGCTCGAGGGTCGCCCCACCGTCGATCGGGTGCTCGACGTCGACATCGACGCGGTCGCGCGGGCCGCCGGGCTGTGAGCAGCACACCCCGCTGGCGCGAGGGCCCCGTGACGGTCGAGGCGGTGGCCTCGAGCGCCAACCTCGGGCCCGGCTTCGACAGCGTCGGCCTGGCCCTCGGGCTCAGCAACGACGTCACCGCTGAGGTGTGCGGCGACGGGCTGCAGGTCGATATCGGCGGCGAGGCCGCGGCGGACCTGCCGCGCGACGAGACGCATTTGGTGGTGCGCGCCGCGATGGCCGCCTTCGACCTGCTCGGTGGCCGGCCCGCCGGCATGCGACTGGAGTGCCTCGACCGCGTCCCGCACGCGCGGGGTCTGGGCTCGTCGGCCGCGGCCATCACGGCCGGGGTGGTCCTGGCCCGAGCACTCGTGCGCGGTGGCGACGAGGTGCTCGACGACCGCACCGCGCTGCGGCTGGCCGCCGATCTCGAGGGTCACCCCGACAACGTGGCGGCCGCGCTGTTGGGCGGACTGACCCTGGCCTGGTCCGACGACGATGGCGCCCGCGCGGTCCGGCTGGAGCCTCGTGTCGGCGCCGTCGCGCTGGTGCCTCCGGCGGCGGTGACCACGAGCGCCGCGCGCGACCTGCTTCCGGCCGAGGTCCCGCACGTCGACGCTGCCTTCACGGCCGGTCGGGCGGGCCTGTTGGTCGCCGCACTCACCGGACGTGTCGACCTGCTGCTGCCCGCCACCGACGAGCGACTGCACCAGCGCCAGCGCGCCGCGGCGATGCCGGAAACGCTGCGCGTGATGGACGAGCTGCGCGCGGCCGGACACGCGGCGGTTGTGTCCGGTGCTGGTCCGACGGTGCTGGTCCTGCACCCCGAGGGGGAGACACCCGAGCTGTCCGGGATGGCGCCAACGGGTTGGCGCACGCTGCCGCTGCGGGTCTCCTCGAC
Organism: uncultured Actinomycetota bacterium; assembly: GCA_963785115.1. GTDB lineage: Bacteria > Actinomycetota > Actinomycetes > Propionibacteriales > Nocardioidaceae > JACCWP01. The sequence goes on along the minus strand of CAWATY010000031.1, from coordinate 389,371 downwards.
GGGCACCCGGCTGCGTGACTGACCCGGTGGGCAGGGGTGCGGGCCCGATCGGGAATGGTGGCGCCTCCCGGCGTGTTGAACGGTGCAGTACGACAGCGCGCGTCGTGGGTGCTAGTCTCACCACGCGCAGCGACGCCCGACCGGGGTCCCCGGTGACCGAGCGTCCGCAGTCGCAGCCTCTCCCTCCATCGATGGCGAGACCACGGTCCGCTCAGATCCCGACCGCCTGACGGTGCACGGGATTCCACACCATCGTGGATGACGGAGGAGAGGGTCAGCCACCCGGCGGGTCTCTCTGATCCGCCCGACGTGGGAAGGACCTCACGTGACAGACACATCCACCGCCTCCTTGACGACTGGCGCCGGCGACAAGACCGCCGAGCCGACCGGTTCGCCGGACGCCGCGGCATCGAAGCCGCGCCGCTCCGGGGGAGGCCTCAGCGGCAAGGTGCTTGCCGAGCTGCAGCAGATCGCCGGCGGCCTGGGCATCAAGGGCACCGGTCGCATGCGCAAGAGCCAGCTGATCGACGCGATCACCGCCGCCCAGCAGGGCGGCCAGCCGGCCGTCGGCAGCGACACCGCCACCCCGTCCGCCGAGCCGTTCGCGACCGCCGAGGGCGCAGCCGCTCCGGCCGGGACCGCGCCGAAGGCGCGCCGTGGTCGTGCCGCCACTGCCGACGACTCCGCGCGCGACAGCACCGACAACCGCGACGACAACCGGAGCGACGACACCCGCACCAACAACCGGAGCGACGACACCCGCACCGATAACCGGAGCGACGACACCCGCACCGATAACCGGAGCGACGACACCCGCGACGACACCCGCGACGACACCCGCACCGACAACCGAGCCAACGACAACCGTGGCGACAACCGTGGCGACAACCGCGGCAGCAGCAGCCGACGCGACGAGGAGGGCGAGGGCGGCAGCCGGCGTCGCCGCCGCAGCCGCAACCGCGACCGCGGTCGTGACCGTGACCGGAGCCGCGACAGTGGCCGCGACAGTGGCCGCGACAGCGAGCCGCAGATCACCGAGGACGACGTGCTGCTTCCCGTGGCCGGCATCCTCGACATCCTCGACAACTACGCCTTCGTCCGGACGTCCGGCTACCTGCCCGGCTCCGACGACGTCTACGTCTCGTTGTCGATGGTGCGCAAGAACGGGCTCCGCAAGGGCGACGCTGTCACCGGCCAGGTCCGCCAGGCGCGGGACACCGAGCGCAAGGAGAAGTTCAACCCGCTGGTGCGCATCGACAGCATCAACGGCGGCGACGTCGAGGCAGCCAAGCAGCGCGTGGAGTTCTCCAAGCTCACTCCGCTGTATCCCCAGGACCGGCTGCGCCTCGAGACCGACTCCGTCCAGCTCAGCAACCGCGTCATCGACCTGGCGTCGCCGATCGGCAAGGGCCAGCGCGGGCTCATCGTCTCGCCACCCAAGGCCGGCAAGACGCTGATCATGCAGGCGATCGCCAACGCGATCACCGCCAACAACCCCGAGTGCCACCTGATGGTCGTGCTCGTCGACGAGCGCCCCGAGGAAGTCACCGACTTCGAGCGCACCGTCAAGGGCGAGGTCATCTCCTCGACCTTCGACCGACCGGCCAGCGACCACACCACCGTCGCCGAGCTGGCGATCGAGCGGGCCAAGCGGCTCGTCGAGCTCGGCCACGACGTCATCGTGCTGCTGGACGGCATCACCCGGCTGGGCCGCGCGTACAACCTGGCGGCCCCGGCCTCGGGCCGGATCATGTCTGGTGGCGTGGACTCGTCGGCGCTCTACCCGCCGAAGAAGTTCTTCGGCGCCGCGCGCAACATCGAGGACGGCGGTTCGCTGACCATCCTCGCCACCGCGCTGATCGACACCGGCTCCAAGATGGACGAGGTCATCTTCGAGGAGTTCAAGGGCACCGGTAACTGGGAGCTCCGACTGCGGCGCGAGTTCGCCGACAAACGGATCTTCCCGGCCATCGACGTCACCGCGTCGGGCACCCGCCGCGAAGAGCTGCTGCTCAGCCGCGAGGAGCTCCAGATCATCTGGAAGCTTCGCCGGGTGCTGGCGGCGCTCGACGGTCAGCAGGCCCTCGAGCTGGTCCTGGACAAGCTGAAGAAGACCAAGGGCAACGTCGAGTTCCTGATGCAGGTGCGCGACACCATGCCCATGCAGGGCGGCGGCAGCAGTCGGCGCGACGACGGCTGACCGGATGACCACCGCGTACGACTTCACTGCCACATCCATCGACGGCGGGCAGCAGCCCCTGGACCGCTACCGCGGCGAGGTTCTGCTCGTCGTCAACACCGCCTCGGAGTGCGGCTTCACCGGGCAGTACGAGGGGCTCGAGCGGCTGCACCGTGACTTCTCCGCCGAGGGCCTGAACGTGCTGGGCTTCCCGTGCGACCAGTTCGGCGGCCAGGAGCCCGGCTCGGACACCGAGATCGCCGACTTCTGCTCGACGAACTACGGAGTGTCGTTCCCCATGTTCGCCAAGGTCGACGTCAACGGCGACGACGCCCACCCGCTGTTCAGCTGGCTGCGCAGCCAACAGGGTGGCGTGCTCGGCGACAAGATCCGCTGGAACTTCACCAAGTTCCTGATCGGGCGCGACGGGTCCGTGGTCAAGCGCTACGGGTCGACCACCCCGCCGGACAAGATCGCCGGTGACATCGAGCAACAGCTCGCCGCGTGACCCGCGCTCCGGGAGTGACCTCGTGACCGCCCCACTGTGGGTGTGGGTGGTCACCGTCCTCGCCATCACCGTGATCATCGTCGCCGACCTGATCCTGGCCGACCGGAACCCACACGCGATCGGACTGCGCGAGGCGACGCTCTGGGTCACGTTCTACATCGGGCTCGCGGCTGTCTTCGCCGCCGGCATGTTCGTGTTCGCCGGCGCGGAGTACGGCGAGGAGTTCGTCGCGGGCTACGTCACCGAGTACAGCCTCTCGGTCGACAACCTGTTCGTCTTCGTGCTGCTGCTGTCGCACTTCGCCGTGCCCGAGATCGACCAGCACAAGATCCTGCTGATCGGCATCGCCATCTCGTTGGTGCTGCGCGCGGTGTGCATCGCCGCGGGCGCGGCCGCGGTCCAGACCTTCGAGTGGGTCTTCTACATCTTCGGTGCCCTGCTCGTGTACACGGCCGTGAAGCTGGCGATCACGGGCGACGAGGACTCCGACTTCCACGAGAGCCGCACGGTGCGGCTGATGCACCGGCTGGTGCCGACGACCGACGACTACGACGGCTCCAAGCTGGTGACCCATGTCGACGGGCGCCGCATGTTCACTCCGATGGTCGTGGTGGTGCTCGCCATCGGCGCGGCCAACGTCGTGTTCGCCCTCGACTCCATCCCGGCGATCTTCGGACTCACCACGAGCGGCTTCATCGTGTTCACGGCCAACGCGTTCGCGCTGATGGGCCTACGCCAGCTCTACTTCGTCGTGGGCGATCTGCTCGACCGGTTGCTCTACCTGACGTACGGGCTCGCCGTGATCCTGGGCTTCATCGGCATCAAGCTGATCGTCGAGGCGCTGGAGGCCGAGGGTGTCGCTGACATCGGACCCCTACACCTGCCGCACATCGGCATCGTGGCGTCGCTGGCCTTCATCGCGCTCACGCTCGGCGTCACCACGGTGGCCAGCCTCGCCCGGCACCGATGGGTGACTCCCGACCCGTGACGGGTCAGCGGCGTCGGACCGTGAAGTCGGCGGTGGCCACCTGCTGGTAGCCGTCGTCGACGCACAGATACAGCGAGTACCGTCCCGGTGGCAGCGGCCAGGTGCCGGCGCCGACCGCGTCGCCGCCGATCGCCCCCCGGCCGGCGACGGTCGCGTCGGTGTAGATGTAGGTGAGGTAGCCGCTCGGCCCCTGGCCGCGCGGGGTCACCGCCACCCAGTCGTGCCGGTTGCCCGGCGCCCACTCCCACCCGACGCGTACCGGCTCGCCGACCTCGTAGACGGCGCGCACCGAACGCAGCACGGGCTCCTGGTCCGGCTCCCGCAGCCAGAACGTGGTGGTCGCGATCCGGTCGCCGTCGGCGGCGAGCAGCTCGGCCCTGCAGGCACCCACCGCGAAACCGGGCCCGCTGCCGTCCGTCTCGACGGTGACAACTCCGTCGGCGCCGTCCGGGAGCGCTGGTGTCATCGTGTCGCCCCCGCAGGTCACCGCGAGCTGTTCGCCCGGCTGATCCGGCCGGTGCACCCGCAACGTCAACGGCGACCCGACGGTTACCAGCGGGTCACCCACCGAGACGAGCGCCGGAGGCGTGGCGGCCGGCACGTCGAACGTCGACACGACGCCACGGTGGTCGGAGGGCCACGGGTCGACCTCGACGGCGACGTCGGCCGCGCCCTGCTCGCCCACGATCTCGCTGTCGCGCACGGTCACCGAACCGCCCGCCCAGATGAAGTCGATGCGGTCGGCCGGTGCACGCGGCGGGGGGTTGTAGCCGTCGACCTCCGGCCGTTCGGCCGGCCAGGTCAGTCCCGGGTCGCGGACCGGATCGGGGTGCACGGCGCGGTAGGAGTCGGTGAACCCCGCCTGTTCCATGGCCCGGCTGGTCGGCCAGTCGACCGGGTATCGCAGCTGGGGCCGGTCACCGACGGTGCGTCGCACCCAGTCGCGTCCGGAGGGCGCGTTGAAGTCTCCGGCCACGAACGTCGGCACGCCCTGCTGGGCCAGCGGGCCCATCGTGGCCAGAACGGTGCGCAGGTCGGGCATCCGTAGCCGGCGTTCCAGGTCCAGGACGCCGGCCCGGCCCATCCCGTCCCGCACCCGGTTCGGCCCGTACGGGTTCGACGGCAGGTGCACGTTCGTGACGGCGGCGACCTGGCCGGGCGCTGTCTCCACGTAGACGAAGTCGGCGCCACCGGGTGGGTCCAGCAGCGGGAGCTGCGACACGACCGCCAGCCGCCGGCTCCAGTGCTCCCAGCCCAGCGCCCGGGCCAGCCGGACGACGTTGCCCTCAGGCTCGTTGACGACGACGACATCGGCCTCGGCCGCCTGCACGGCGGCGACGACCTGGTCGAACGAGACCACGGTGCCGCCGTACTCGATGTTGAACGTCATCAGGCGCAGCGTGACCGCCTCGGGCGAGGGTCGCGGTGGCTCGGGCTCGGGCGCGTCGTCGGAGGTGCACCCGGCGACGGCCATGCCCACGGCGAGCACGGCGACGAGCAGGCGGACCAGCACCCCGCTGGGGCGGGTCGTCGGTCGTCGCACACCGCATGGTGGCACGGAACAAGCACCGGGGGATTCGCGTTGGACGGGACGTCGATGAGACACTTGTCGGCGGTCCCGGTTCACGGCTCCTTCGGTGCCGACCCGGCGGCCACGTACCGAGAGGAATCCGATGAAGCCCGACATCCACCCTGCCTACGGCGAGACCCAGGTGACGTGCACCTGCGGAGCGTCGTTCACGACCCGCAGCACCGCGGCCAACGGCTCGATCCACGCCGACGTGTGCTCGCAGTGCCACCCCTTCTACACCGGCAAGCAGAAGATTCTGGACACCGGTGGTCGCGTCGCCCGCTTCGAGAAGCGGTACGCCGCCAACAAGGCGGCCAAGAAGTAGCACCCTGCCGGCACCGGCTCGGCGGACACCAGTCCGTTCGGGCCGGTGCCGTCGCACGTACGCGGCGGTCCGGACGGAGGTGGGCATGTTCGAGCAGGTGGAGCGGCTCGTCGCCGAGCACCTGGCGCTCGGCGAGCGGCTCGCCGACCCGTCCGTGCACGCCGACCCGGCCCAGGCCCGGCGGCTGGGCCGCCGCTACGCCGAGCTCGGCGCGGTGGTCAGCACGTACCACGACTGGCAGCGGGCGGGCGGTGACGTCGCGGCCGCGAACGAGCTGGTCGCCGAGGACGCGTCGTTCGGCGGCGAGGCGGAGGCGCTGACCGCGCGCCGCGACGCGCTCGGCGAACGGCTGCGCCGGCTGCTGGTGCCGCGCGACCCCGCCGACGCCAAGGACGTGATCCTCGAGGTCAAGGCGGGGGAGGGCGGCGCCGAGTCGGCGCTGTTCGCCGGCGACCTGCTGCGGATGTACACCCGCTACGCCGAGCGCCGGGGCTGGCGCGCCGAGGTGCTCGACGCCGCCGAGTCCGACCTCGGGGGCATCAAGTCGGTGACCCTGTCCGTGCAGGCCAAGGGCACGCCCGAGCCGGGCCAGGCGCCCTACGCGTTGCTCAAGCACGAGGCGGGGGTGCACCGCGTGCAGCGGGTGCCCACCACCGAGTCCCAGGGCCGTATCCACACCTCGGCCGCCGGCGTGGTGGTGCTGCCCGAGGCCGAACCCGTCGACGTCGAGCTCGACGAGTCCGACCTGCGGGTCGACGTCTTCCGGTCGTCGGGTCCTGGCGGGCAGAGCGTCAACACGACTGACTCGGCGGTCCGTCTCACGCACCTGCCGACCGGCATCGTCGTGTCCTGCCAGAACGAGAAGTCGCAGCTGCAGAACCGCGAGCAGGCGCTGCGGATCCTGCGCGCCCGGCTGCTCGCCGTGGCCGAGGAGCAGGCCCGCTCCGACGCGTCGGACACCCGTCGGGCGCAGGTCCGCACGGTCGACCGGTCGGAGCGGATCCGCACCTACAACTACCCGGAGAACCGGGTGACCGACCACCGCACCGGCTTCAAGACCTACACCCTCGACGCGGTGCTCGACGGCGACCTGGACGACCTCGTCCGGGCCTCGGTCGAGGCCGACGAGGAGGCCAGGCTGGCGGCGGTGGGCCGATGACGACCGGCGCGACCGGCACGGCCGGGACGATCCGTGCGGTCCGCGCCGCCGCGGTCCGCCGGCTGGCGGCTGCCGGGCTCCCGTCCCCAGACGCCGACGCCGAGATCCTGCTGGCCCACATCCTCGACGTACCGCGCGGCCGGTTGCTGCTCGCCGACCCGCCCGACGCCGGGCAGCGCGCCGTGCTCGAGGCGCTGCTGGCTCGCCGCGAGCGGCGGGAGCCGGTGCAGCACCTCACCGGTCGGGCGCCCTTCCGGCACCTCGAGCTGGCCGTCGGACCCGGGGTGTTCGTGCCGCGCCCCGAGACCGAGCTGCTGGCGGGCTGGGCGGTCGAGCGACTGGTCGAGCGGGTGGCTGGGCGGGTGACTGGGCGGGTGGCTGGGCGGATGGCGCCGGTCGCGGTGGACCTGTGCACCGGCTCCGGGGCCATCGCCGCCGCGCTGGTGCACGAGGTTCCGCAGGCCCGGGTGCATGCCGTCGAGCTGTCGCCGCAGGCGTACGACTACGCGGTGGTCAACCTCGCCGGCAGCGGGGTCGACGTGCGACGAGGTGACGCCGCCGACGCGTTCGGCGACCTCGACGGGACCGTCGACGTCGTGGTGGCCAACCCGCCGTACGTCCCGCTGGACGCGTACGAAGAGGTGGCCGAGGAGGCCCGCCTGCACGACCCCGCCGAGTCGCTGTGGTCGGGTGCCGACGGCCTGGACGTCATCCGGGCCGTCGAGCGGACTGCGGCACGGCTGCTGCGCAGCGGCGGGGAGGTCGGGTGCGAGCACGCGGATGCGCAGGGCGGCTCGGCACCCGCGGTCTTCGCCGACCGTGCCGAGTGGATCGCGGTCCGCGACCACCGCGACCTCGCGGGGCGGCCGCGCTACGTGACCGCCCGCCGCCGCTGACGGGGTCGGCGATGGCACGATGGGCGCCGTGAGTGCCCCGTGAGCGACGAGCGACGCACCTTCGACTGCGCCGACGACGACGCCCGGGAGGAGGGTCTCGACGCCGCGGCCGATGAGCTGCGTGGCAACCGGCTCGTGGTGCTGCCCACCGACACCGTCTACGGCGTGGCCGCCGACGCCTTCGAGGCTGCGGCCGTCCGCCGACTGATGCGCGCGAAGGGTCGGGGGCGCGACAAGCCGCCGCCGGTCATGGTCTCGGCGGTCACCACGCTCGACTCGCTGGCGTCGGAGGTCCCGTCGTACGCCCGGGACATGATCGCCGAGCTGTGGCCAGGTCCGCTCACCCTGGTCTGCACCCAGCAGCCGAGCCTGACCTGGGACCTCGGGGACAACCGATCCACGGTGGCCGTGCGGATGCCGGACCACCCGCTGGCGCTCGCGCTGCTGGAGCGCACCGGGCCGCTCGCCGTCACCAGCGCCAACCGCACCGGGATGCCGGCCGCGACCACGGTCGCGGAGGCCGAGAAGATGCTCGGCGACCGGGTACGGGTCTACCTCGACGGGGGCGACAGCTCGACCGACGTCGCGTCCACGATCCTCGACGTCACGGGTCCGAAGCCGCGGCTGCTGCGCCGCGGAGGCATCGACATCGAGCGGCTGCGGGAGTTCGACGAGCGGGTCGTCGACGCCACGGACAAGTGAGGACAGGGTGCGCGAGTACCTCCTTGTCGCGGCGGTCGCCGCTGCGGTGACCTTCCTGCTCTCCACGGTCAGCCGGGTGATCGCCGAGCGGGTGGGGGCAGTCGCCAAGGTCCGCGACCGGGACGTGCACGCGACGCCGGTGCCGTACCTCGGCGGGGTGGCCATGCTCGGCGGGTTGTGGGCGGGCTACCTGATGGCGACCCAGCTTCCGTTCCTGTCCACCGCCGACGAGGTGGTGTTCCGTGACACGCGGGTGGTGCTCGCCGGCGGCACGCTGATCTGCGTGGTGGGAGTGCTCGACGACGTCTTCGAGCTGGACGCGCTCACCAAGTTCGGCGGCCAGCTGGTCGCCGCGGTGGCCGTCGTGGTGCTCGGCGTGCAGCTGATCTACCTGCCGCTGCCGGGGCAGACGCTGACCATGGACCCCACCCAGGGACCGCTGCTCACCATCTTCCTGGTGGTCGCCACGGTCAACGCGGTCAATTTCGTCGACGGCCTCGACGGCCTCGCCGCGGGTGTGGTCTGCATCGGTGCGGTGGCCTTCTTCCTGTACGCCTACCTGCTGGCGGCCGAGAACAACCTCACCCTCGCCATCGCGGCCACGTTGCTGATGGCGGCGCTGTCCGGCGCCTGCGTCGGCTTCCTGCCGCACAACTTCTACCCGGCCCGGATGTTCATGGGTGACTCCGGCTCGATGCTGATCGGGCTGGTGTTCGCCTGCGGCGCGATCACCCTGGCCGGGCGCTTCCCCCCCGGCGACCTCACCGAGGGCCTCTTCGGCGCCCGCGCTGCCGCGCTGCCGGTGCTGCTGCCGCTCGTGCTGCCGGTTGCGATGCTGCTGGTGCCGTTCCTCGACCTGCTGCTCGCGGTGGTGCGTCGCACCCGCGCCGGACGCTCGCCGTTCAGCCCGGACAAGCGACACCTGCACCACCGGCTGCTGGAGATCGGCCACTCGCACCGCCGCGCCGTGCTGCTGATGTACGCGGTCGCCGGGCTGGTGGCGTTCGGCTCGGTGGCGATCAGCCTGTTCGCCGGCTGGCGCTCGTCGCTGGCGCTCAGCCTGCTCACCGTCGCCACCGCGGCGTTGGTGTTCTGGTTGCCGCGGTGGCACCGCCCGCAGACCTGACGGCGGCGCCGCACGAGAGCCCAGGGGACCCCGGTTTCGCGGGTCACGGGTGCTTGTGCTATTTTTCACAAGCACCGACACCGCCGTTCACGACGGGAGCCGACGATGACGACCGGGACCTCCGCGAGGCCCTTCCGTCGGGCCGCTACGGGCCGGGTGGCACCCCCCGAGCACCGTGGTAGCGTCTGCCGCGGCCCGTCCGGGACGGGACCGGTCGATCTGTACCGCGACACCCCCGGCGGGAGCCACGTGCACCATGGGTCACCAGGACTCTGGGGAGCCGATCCTGGTGCGCGACTTCCTCGGCATCGGTGGCTTCGTGGTCGGCTGCGTGCTGATCGGACTGGGTCTCGGCTGGTGGGCCGACGACTCCCTGGGACTCACCCCGGTGCTCACGCTGGTCGGGCTGGCGCTCGGGGTGGCCGCGGGCGTCTTCGGCACCTGGCGGCGGCTCCGGCCGCTGCTCGCCGACAACGGCGGTGCGGGTCATGACGGGGCCGGATCGGACGACGAGCGCGGGCCTCACTAGCGTGGGCGCGGTGGGAAGGACGGCACCGATGGACGACGAGGCCGCCTCGCACGCCCCGATGAGCGAGGTCACCCGCCGTCAGCGGCACGTGGTGATCGCGGCCGGCGTCTCCGTCGTGGTGGCGCTGGTGCTCGGCGCGCTGCTCGAGGAGCCGCTCGGCGGGCTCTTTGTGGCCGTCGGGGTCGTGCTCGCGCTCGCCAACGCCCTGCTCACCGAGGCCGCGATGATCCGGATGACCGGCACCGGCGAGGAGCTGTCCCGACGGCGCTTCGCGATGTCGGCGTTCGGCCGGTTGGCGGCGATCTCGCTGGTCGCCGTGATCCTGGTCGTCGCCTTCTGGCCGCTGGGCGGGCTCGTCCTCGCCGGACTGGCGGTCTTCCAGCTGCTCACCATCGCCCTCACGGCCTTCCCGCTGCTGAAGGAGCTGCGCAACTCATGAGCACCGACGTCGCCAGCGGCGAGATCCAGATCGGCCACCACGTGACGGTGGAGATCGCCGGCATGACCTTCAACGCCGACACGATCTGGACCACCGTGCTCGCGGGGGCCATCGTGGTGGGCCTCGGGTTCTGGTGCCGGTCCAGGATCACCAGCGGCGTGCCCGGCCGGCTGCAGATCATCTGGGAGACGCTGGTCGGCACGATCAACGAGCAGGTCGAGGCCAACATCGGCCGGATCCACCCCTTCGTCGCCCCGCTCGCGCTGAGTCTGTTCACCTTCATCCTGGTGTCGAACTGGTTCGAGCTGATCCCGAGCGGCGAGGACCCGCACCTGTTGCCGTCGCCGACGGCCGACGTCAACCTCACGTACGCGCTCGGCCTGCTGGTGATCGTGTCGATGCACGTCTACAGCGTCCGCACCAAGGGGGCGAAGAAGTACTTCAAGTCCTACTTCGAGCCCTACGCGGTGCTGTTCCCGCTGCGGCTGATCGAGGAGATCGTCAAGCCGTTCACGCTGGCGCTGCGACTCTTCGGCAACATCTTCGCCGGCGGCATCATGCTCAGCCTGATCGGCCTGATCCCGCTCTACATCATGTGGGGCCCGAACGTCCTGTGGAAGGCCTTCGACCTGTTCATCGGCCTGATCCAGGCCTTCATCTTCGCGCTCCTCACCATCTTGTACTTCGCCGAGGGGGGCTCGTCGCACGACGTGGAGGACGAGCCGGCCAAGGGCGGCGGGGCGCGGGAGGACGCGGGGGAGAGCGCCGGGCAGGAACGGGAGCGCGACGAGCAGCGCGACCGTGAACCGGCCGCGGCAGCGGCGCAGTAGGCAGCACCAGCACGACGACCGACCACGACCGAGCACATCGGCCCGGGAGACGTCCGGACCGCGAGTCAAGGAGAGACAGTGGAAGAAGCGATCAAGATTGCCGGCGCGATGGTCGGCGGTGGGCTGGCACTGGCCGGCGGCGCGATCGGCGCCGCCATCGGTGACGGTCTTGCCGGTAGCGCGACCATCTCCGGCGTCGCCCGACAGCCCGAGGCCCAGAGCCGCCTGTTCACGATCTTCTTCCTGACCGTGGGTCTGTGTGAGGCGGCGTACTTCATCAACCTGGCGTTCATGGCGCTGTTCGTCTTCGTCGTCGGCGCTGCCTGATACCGGCATCGTCGACGACCACGACCGCACGACTGACGGGATGCATTGATGTCCAGGACGACTTTGGCCGCGGACAACTTCCTCGTGCCGAACGCGACGTTCGTCGTCGAGCTTGCCGCCTTCGCGATCATCTTGTTCCTGCTCGCCCGCTACGTCCTGCCGCCCATCAACAAGGCGATGACCGACCGGCAGACGGCCATCAGGCAGCAGTTCGAGGAGAGCGAGCAGGCCAAGCAGGCAGCGGAGGCCGCCGAGCGGGAGTTCCGCGAGCAGCTGTCCGAGGCACGGCACGAGGCGGCGCGCATCCGAGAGGACGCGCGGGAGCAGGGCGCCGCGATCATCGCCGAGATGCGTGAGCAGGCGCAGGCGGAGTCCAAGCGGATCGTGGCAGCGGCCCACGCCCAGCTCGACGCCGACCGGCAGCGGGTGCTGACCGAGCTGCGCAACGAGGTCGGCACGCTCGCCACGACGCTCGCCGGCATGATCGTCGGCGAGGCGCTCGACGACGACAAGCGCCAGCAGCGCACGGTGGAACGGTTCGTCGCCGAGCTGGAGTCGGAGCCGGACTCGGAGTCGGATGCTGACTCCGAGGCTGGATCCGAGTCGGAGTCCGAGAGCGCCACCACGGGCGGTCGCTGATGCGTGGTGCCTCCACCCGCGCCACCGCCGCGGTCGTCGAGCAGGTCGACGACGCGGTCGACGGTGGTGCGGCCAGCACCCGCCTGGGCGACGAGCTGTTCGCGCTCAGCGACGTCGTCGACCGCAACCCGACGCTGCGCCGGGCGCTGACCGACCCGACCGTCGAGGCCGACCGCAAGGCTGCCCTCGTCGAGGGTCTGCTCGGTGACTTCGACGCCGCGACGACGGCGGTGGCCACTGCCGCGGTCCGGCAGCGCTGGTCGTCGGCCCGCGACCTCGCCGACGCCTTCGAGCAGGCGGGCATCACCGCCTTCCTTGCGGCGGCGGAGTCGGACGGGTCGCTCGACGACCTCGAGGACGAGCTGTTCCGCTTCGCCCGCATCGTCGAGGGCCAGCCCGAGCTGCGCGACGCGCTGGCCGACCGGCGTACGGCCGTCGAGGGTCGCCGCAGCCTCGTCGACGACCTGCTCGGCAAGCGGGCCAGCAAGGTCGGGCTGCACCTCGTCCGACAGGCCGTGTCGGGCCGGCACCGCTCGGTGTTGACCGCGCTGGCCGACACCCAGCGGATGGCCGCCGAGCGCCGTCAGCGGCTGGTCGCGGTCGTACGGGTGGCCCGTCCGTTGACCGCAGCCTTGCGCAAGCGCCTGGTCGCGGCCCTGACCAAGCGGTTCGGCCGCGACCTGCAGCTCAACGTCATCGTCGACCCCGACGTGCTCGGCGGGGTCAGGGTGACGGTGGGCGACGACGTCATCGACGGCACGGTGGCGAGCCGCCTGGCCGACGCCCGCCGGCGACTGGCCGGCTGACCCCAGACCACCCGCACGTACGCAGAGCGAACAGAGAGCAGGGACGACCACCATGGCGGAGCTCACCATCCGTTCGGAAGACATCCGCGACGCACTGTCGCGTTTCGTCTCCGAGTACCAGCCGGACACCGCCAGCAGCGAGGAGATCGGCACCGTGGCCGAGGCCGGCGACGGCATCGCCCGGATCGAGGGCCTGCCCTCGGCGATGGCCAACGAGCTGCTGGAGTTCGAGGACGGCACCCTGGGCCTGGCGCTCAACCTCGACGAGCGCGAGATCGGCGCCGTCGTGCTGGGCGACTTCGCCGGGATCGAGGAAGGGCAGAGCGTCCGCCGCACCGGAGAGGTCCTGTCGGTGCCGGTGGGCGACGGCTACCTCGGCCGCGTCGTCGACCCGCTGGGCAACCCGATCGACGGCCTCGGCGACATCGAGACCGACGCCCGCCGAGCGCTCGAGCTGCAGGCGGCCAGCGTCATGGAGCGGCAGAGCGTCAACGAGCCGCTGCAGACCGGGTTGAAGGCCATCGACGCGCTGACCCCGATCGGTCGCGGTCAGCGGCAGCTGATCATCGGTGACCGCCAGACCGGCAAGAGCGCGATCGCCATCGACACGATCATCAACCAGAAGGACTACTGGGACACCGGCGACCCGTCCCTACAGGTCCGCTGCATCTACGTCGCGATCGGCCAGAAGGGCTCGACGATCGCCGCCGTCCGTGGTGCGCTGGAGGACGCCGGCGCCCTCGAGTACACGACGATCATCGCTGCCCCCGCGTCCGACGCGGCCGGCTTCAAGTACCTCGCCCCGTACACCGGCTCGGCGATCGGCCAGCACTGGATGTACGACGGCAAGCACGTGCTGATCATCTTCGACGACCTGTCCAAGCAGGCCGAGGCCTACCGTGCCGTCTCGCTGCTGCTGCGCCGCCCGCCGGGCCGCGAGGCCTACCCCGGCGACGTGTTCTACCTGCACAGCCGGCTGCTCGAGCGCTGCGCCAAGCTGTCGGACGACCTCGGCAAGGGCTCGATGACCGGCCTGCCGCTGATCGAGACCAAGGCCAACGACATCTCGGCCTACATCCCGACCAACGTCATCTCGATCACCGACGGCCAGATCTTCTTGCAGTCCGACCTGTTCAACGCCAACCAGCGCCCCGCCATCGACGTCGGCCAGTCGGTGTCCCGCGTCGGCGGCGCCGCGATGGTCAAGGCGATGCGGACCGTCACCGGCTCGCTCAAGGTCGACCTGGCGCAGTTCCGCGACCTGCAGGCGTTCGCCATGTTCGCCTCCGACCTCGACGCCGCCTCCCGGCGCCAGCTCGACCGGGGCCAGCGGCTGATGGAGCTGCTCAAGCAGCCCCAGTACTCGCCGTTCCCGGTCGAGGAGCAGGTCGTGTCCATCTGGGCGGGGACCCAGGGCAAGCTCGACCCGGTGCCGCTGGAGGACGTCCGCCGCTTCGAGTCCGAGCTGCTCGAGTACCTGCGTCGCGAGCACGGCGAGCTGCTGGAGACGATCCGCGACTCGCGCCAGTTCAGCGACGAGACCGGCGAGTCGCTGGACGACGCCTACACGACCTTCGCCGAGCAGTTCGAGACGAGCGAGGGCGGGTCGATCCACGTCGGCCGCGAGGACCACGAGGCGCTCGAGGACGAGGACGTGGAGCAGGAGAAGATCGTGAAGCAGAAGCGGGGCTGACGTGGTCGCCTCCCTGCGCGAGTACCGCGCCAAGATCCGGTCGACCCAGGCGACGCAGAAGATCACCCGGGCGATGGAGCTGATCGCGGCCTCGCGGATCATCAAGGCCCAGCAGCGGGCACAGGCCGCCGAGCCCTACGCCCGCGAGATCACCCGGGCCGTGTCGGCGCTGGCGACGTACTCCGACGTCGACCACCCGCTGACCACCGAGGCCGAGTCGCCCGAGCGGGCCGCGGTCCTGGTGATCACCAGCGACCGCGGACTGGCGGGGGCCTACTCGTCGTCGGTCATCAAGGAGGCCGAGCGGCTGGTCGCCAAGCTGCGCGACGAGGGCAAGGAGGTCGACCTCTACGTCTCCGGGCGCAAGGGGATCACCTACTACTCCTTCCGTCAGCGCGAGATGGCCGACACCTGGAGCGGCTTCTCCGACAGCCCGGTCTACGACAACGCCCGAGAGATCGGGGCCGAGCTCACCAAGGCGATGCTGGCGGGCCAGCTCGGCGAGCTCGCCGGCGACACCGCCTCCGACATCGTCCGCAGCGACAGCGAGGACGAGGACGACGACGAGGTCAAGCCCGTCGACGAGGTGCACGTCGTGTTCACCCGGTTCAAGTCGATGCTCGTCCAGCAGCCCGACGTGATCCGGCTGCTGCCGCTGCAGGTCGTGGAGGGCGAGGAGAAGCCCGAAGAGGACCAGGTCCTGCCGCTGTACGAGTTCGAGCCCTCCGCGGAGGAGGTGCTGGACGCGCTGCTGCCGCGCTACGTGCAGGCCCGGATCTACTTCTGCCTGCTGCAGGCGGCGGCGTCCGAGCTCGCCGCCCGCCAGCGGGCCATGAAGTCGGCCACGGACAACGCCGAGGACCTCATCGAGCAGTACACCCGCATCGCCAACCAGGCCCGGCAGGCGGGCATCACCCAGGAGATCAGCGAGATCGTGGGCGGCGCGAACGCGCTCGCCGACGCGACGGCCGAGAGGTAGAGGACGAGATGACTGCCACCACAGAGAACGAGACCACCGACGAGGGCCAGGAGGAGAAGTCCGGCGGCGTCGGCCGTGTGGCGCGCGTCATCGGGCCGGTGGTGGACGTCGAGTTCGCCACCGAGGACATGCCCGAGATCTACAACGCCCTGCACGTCGACGTGACGCTCGGCGAGACCGAGCGCACGCTGACCCTCGAGGTCGAGCAGCACATCGGCGAGGGCATGGTCCGCACGATCTCGATGCAGCCCACCGACGGTCTGGTGCGCAGCGCCAAGGTGACCGACACCGGGCAGGGGATCGCGGTGCCGGTGGGCGACGAGACCAAGGGCCGCGTGTTCAACGCCATTGGCGACGTGCTCAACGACGACCCCGACAAGCTCAAGGACGTCCCGCGCTGGCCCATCCACCGCAAGGCACCCGCCTTCGACCAGCTCGAGTCGAAGACCGAGATGTTCCACACCGGGATCAAGGTCATCGACCTCCTCACCCCGTACGTGCAGGGCGGCAAGATCGGCCTGTTCGGCGGCGCCGGCGTGGGCAAGACCGTGCTGATCCAGGAGATGATCGCCCGGGTCGCCCGCGACCACGAGGGCGTGTCGGTGTTCGCCGGCGTCGGCGAGCGGACCCGTGAGGGCAACGACCTGATCACCGAGATGACAGAGTCCGAGGTCATCGGGCAGACCGCGCTGGTCTTCGGCCAGATGGACGAGCCGCCCGGTGCCCGGCTGCGGGTCGGCCTGTCGGCGCTGACGATGGCCGAGTACTTCCGCGACGAGCAGAACCAGGACGTGCTGCTCTTCATCGACAACATCTTCCGGTTCACCCAGGCGGGCTCCGAGGTGTCGACGCTGCTCGGCCGGATGCCGAGCGCGGTCGGCTACCAGCCGACGCTGGCCGACGAGATGGGCGTGCTGCAGGAGCGGATCACGTCGACGCGCGGCCACTCGATCACCTCGCTGCAGGCGATCTACGTGCCAGCCGACGACTACACCGACCCGGCACCGGCCACGACCTTCGCCCACCTCGACGCCACCACCGAGCTGTCCCGCGACATCGCGTCGATGGGCATCTACCCGGCGGTCGACCCGCTGACGTCGACGTCGCGGATCCTCGACCCGCGCTACATCTCCGACGAGCACTACCAGACGGCGACCCGGACCAAGCAGATCCTGCAGCGCAACAAGGAGCTGCAGGACATCATCGCGATCCTCGGTGTCGACGAGCTGTCCGAGGAGGACAAGATCGTCGTGCAGCGGGCCCGCCGGCTGCAGCGCTTCCTGTCCCAGAACACCTACGTGGCCAAGCAGTTCACCGGCATGGAGGGCTCCACGGTGCCGCTGGACGAGACCATCGACGCGTTCAGCAAGATCTGCGACGGTGACTACGACCACGTCGCCGAGCAGGCGTTCTACATGTGCGGGGGCCTCGAGGACGTCGAGCGGAAGTGGTCGCAGATCCAGAAGGAGAACTGATGGCCGACGACAGCGACCTGCTCCAGGTCGAGGTGGTCGCCGCCGACCGAGTCGTGTGGTCGGGCGAGGCGTCGTTCGTGCTGGCCCGCACGACCGACGGCGAGATCGGCCTGCTGCCGCAGCACGCCCCCGTGCTGTCGGTGCTGGTCGAGAGCGCGGTGCTCGTACGCGGCGACGACGGGGAAACCCAGGTCGCGGCCGTCGACGGTGGGTTCATCTCGGTCGCCGAGAACCGGGTGTCGATCCTGTCCGAGCGGGCCGAGCTCGCCGAGGACATCGACGAGAGCGCTGCCCGCAGCGACCTCGAGGAGGCGCAGGGGGAGGCCGACGACGACGACGAGGAAGCCGCACACCGAGTGCGGTGGGCCGAGGCGCGGATCGCGGCGACCGACAAGGCCGGCTGACCGGGCCGAAGGCACGCCGACAGGTCGGCGAGAGAGGCCGGCGGCATGCCGATCTGGGAGTGGGTGCTCGAGTCGGTCGCCGCTGCGGTCGCGCTGGGTGCGCTGCTCCTGTTGGCACTGGTGGCCCGGCGGCGCTGGCTGACCCGCGGCGAGGCCACGTTCGACATGAGCGTGCGGCTGAGCGGTGAGACCGGCGGCGCCCGCGGCTGGGTGCTCGGCGTGGCCCGCTACCGCGGCGACAGCCTCGAGTGGTTCCGGGTCTTCTCCCTGGCGCTGCGTCCCAAGCGGGCCTACGACCGGCGTCAGTTCGAGGTCGTCAGCAGCCGGGAGCCGATCGGCGCCGAGGCGTACGCCCTGTTCGCCGGCCACCTGGTGGTCGAAGTGTCCGCCGCCCGGCGCCCGGTGGAGGTGGCCCTCGACCGGTCGGCCCTCACCGCCCTGCTCGCCTGGCTGGAGGCCGCCCCGCCCACCTCGCAGGTGGGCTGAGCTCCGGCATCAGTGCGGTCGGTCAGTCGCGGCCGCTCCGCTCGCCCCCCGGGGTCCACAGCACGTCGCCGGTGTCCCGGTTGGCGTACCGGGCGAGGATGAACAGCAGGTCGCTGGCCCGGTTGAGGTAGCGAGCGGTCAGCGGGTTCATGGCGCTGCCGTGGACGTCCAGCGCGGCCCAGGTGGAGCGCTCGGCCCGTCGGGTCGCGGTCGTCGCGACGTGCAGCAGGGCGGCACCGACGGTGCCCCCCGGAAGCACGAACGACCGGAGCTTCGGCAGTGGCTCGTTGTACGTGTCGCACCAGCCCTCGAGCCGGTCGACGTACTCCTGCCGCACCCGCAGCGGGGTGATCTCCGGGTTCTCGACCACCGGCGTCGACAGGTCGGCCCCGACGTCGAACAGGTCGTTCTGCACCCGTACCAGCACCTCGACCACGTCGTCGTCCAGCGCGCCGGCGACCACGGCGTGGCCCAGGTGCGCGTTCGCCTCGTTGACGTCGCCGTACGCCGCGACCCGCAGGTCGGTCTTGGCCACCTCCGACATGTCGCCGAGCCGGGTGGTGCCCGCATCGCCGGTGCGGGTGTAGATGCGGGTGAGGTTGACCATGCCGGCGACGCTACCCGTCCGCGGCGGGGTCCCGGTCGCCGCGGTCGGCCGCGATCACCCGCAGCGCCCGGTCGACGTCGTCGGGCCACACCAGCACCTGGCGGCGGGCGGCCACCGCCCGGGAGGTGGCGCGCACGCCGGCGTCGACGAGCAGCCGGCGGAGCCGCTCGGCCTCGGCTGGGGCGGTGGCCGCGACGCCGATCAGCAGGCCCTGGTGTGCCGGGTCGGACACCCGCGACACGTGCTGCTTGCCCGGCCGCATGATCCAGCGCAGCACCAGCGCGAGCACGGCCACGGCGGCGGCCGAGACCAGCGGGACGTAGACGTAGTCGGCCCCGGAACCCCCGGACAGCGGGACCGACTCGAGCACTCCACCAGTGTGCCCCCGCCCCGCGGGGCTGGCTACGCTCGCCGCGGCCAGGAGCGTCGCGGCGAGCCGAACGAGGAGCTGAGGACATGGCGGGCAGGGTGCTGGTGGTGGGGGCCGGGCTGATGGGCTCCGGGATCGCCCAGGTGGCGGCGGTCGCCGGCTGGGACGTGGTGCTCCGCGACCTCACCGACGACGCACTCGGTCGGGGTGTGGCCGGGATAGAACGGTCGCTGGCCCGGATGGTCGACAAGCAGACCGTGTCGCCCGACGACCGGGACGCTGCGCTCGCACGCATCGCCACCACCACCGACCTCGCTGCCGCGGCCGAGGCCGAGCTGGTGGTCGAGGCGGTCTTCGAGCAGGTCGACGTCAAGCGCGCGGTGTTCGCCGAGCTCGACCGGCTCGCCCCTGCCGGTGCCGTGCTGGCGACCAACACCTCGGCGATCCCCATCACCACGATCGCCGCCGCCACGTCGCGGCCCGAGCAGGTCGTCGGCACGCACTTCTTCTCCCCGGTGCCGATGATGCGGTTGTGCGAGCTGGTCCGCGGGCTGAAGACCAGCGACGCGACGCTCGCGACCGCCCGGGCCTTCGCCGAGGGAGTCGGCAAGACCTGCATCGTGGTCGAGCGCGACGTGGCCGGCTTCGTCACCACCCGGTTGATCAGCGCGCTGGCGATGGAGGCCATCGCGCTGTACGAGTCGGGCGTGGCCAGCGCCGAGGACATCGACCTCGCCTGTCGGCTCGGGTTCGGCCACGCCATGGGCCCGCTGGCCACCACCGACCTCACCGGCGTGGACATCCTGCGGCACGCGACGCTCAACATCCACGCCGAGACCGGCGACCCGAAGTTCTACCCGCCCGAGCTGCTCAGCCGGATGGTCGACGCCGGCGACCTCGGCCGCAAGACCGGCCGCGGCTTCTTCTCCTACGACACCTGACCCCCGGTCGGGGGTATCAGCCGCACCGTCCGGCGCTCCTTCAGGCGTGCCTGCAACCAATTGGCCCGCCGCCGCGTCTGTACGGATACAGGTCAGCCGTGGCCTGCCCGCGCGACCGCGAGGTGGGGAGACCGAGATGCTGCTGGACCAGCGCTGCCACGTGCGGCTGCCGGACCGGTTGGACGGCTCCTCGGCCGAGGCCGTGCGCTCCGCCCTGCACCGGGCCATCGAGCAGGCGCCGGGCGACGTCGACGTCGACATGAGCGAGGTCGAGCTCGTCGACGTCATCGGTCTGGGCCTGCTGGCCGGCGCGCACGCCCGGCTCGCCCGGCGTGGCCACCAGCTGGTGCTGCACTCCCCGCCACCGCATCTGCGGCGCACCCTCGCCGTGACCCGGCTCGGCCGGGTGCTCACCGTCGCGGCGTGAGTCCGCTCACGAGTCGGTCACCGACGGGTCACCGCGGCTCTACCCTGCGGGCATGCCCGACTCCAGGTCCGACTCGGAGCCGGATGCGGAGCGCGACAAGCCCTGGGTGATGCGCACGTATGCCGGGCACAGCTCGGCGACGAGCTCCAACGCGCTGTACCGGTCCAACCTGGAGAAGGGTCAGACCGGCCTGTCGGTGGCCTTCGACCTGCCCACCCAGACCGGCTACGACCCCGACGACGAGCTCGCGAGGGGCGAGGTGGGCAAGGTCGGGGTGCCGGTGGCGCACCTGGGGGACATGCGGGCCCTCTTCGACGGCATCCCGCTGGCCCGGATGAACACGTCCATGACCATCAACGCCCCCGCGATGTGGCTGCTGGCGCTCTACCAGGTCGTGGCCGAGGAGCAGGGCGCTGACCCCGGCGAGCTCACCGGCACCACCCAGAACGACATCATCAAGGAGTACCTCTCCCGCGGGACGTACGTCTTCCCGCCCGAGCACTCGCTGCGGCTGACCACCGACATGATCGCGTACACCGTCGACGCGGTGCCGCGGTGGAACCCGATCAACATCTGCAGCTACCACCTCCAGGAGGCCGGCGCCACGCCGGTGCAGGAGCTCGCGTACGCGCTGTCGACGGCCACCTGCGTGCTGGACGCGGTGCGAGACTCCGGTCAGGTGCCGGCCGACGAGTTCGGGGCGGTGGTCGGGCGGATGTCGTTCTTCGTCAACGCTGGGGTGCGCTTCGTCGAGGAGATGTGCAAGATGCGCGCGTTCGTCCAGCTGTGGGACGAGCTGACGACGCAGCGGTACGGCATCGACGACGAGCAGATGCGCCGGTTCCGCTACGGGGTACAGGTCAACTCGCTCGGCCTGACGGAGGCGCAGCCCGAGAACAACGTGCAGCGGATCGTGCTGGAGATGCTCGCGGTCACGCTGTCCCGCGACGCCCGGGCCCGGGCCGTCCAGCTGCCGGCGTGGAACGAGGCCCTCGGGCTGCCCCGTCCGTGGGACCAGCAGTGGTCGTTGCGGCTGCAGCAGGTGCTCGCCTACGAGTCCGACCTGCTCGAGCACGACGACCTGTTCGCGGGTTCGCCGGTCGTGCAGGCCAAGGTCGACGAGCTGGTCGCCGGGGCGCGGGAGGAGATGGCCAGGGTCGAGGAGCGCGGCGGGGCTGTCGACGCCGTCGAGTACATGAAGCAGCAGCTGGTCGCCTCGCACGCGGTACGCCGGGCGCGGATCGAGTCCGGCGAGGACACCGTGGTGGGGGTCAACCGCTTCACCGGGACCGAGCCGTCGCCGCTCACCGCCGATCTCGACACCGCCGTGCAGGGCTCCGACCCCGAGGCCGAGGGGGCCGCGGTCGAGTCGCTGCAGCGGTGGAAGAACGAGCGGGACAAGGACGCGGTGCAGCAGGCCCTGGAGCGGCTGCGCGCCGACGCCGAGTCGGGGACCAACCTGATGGAGGCCACCCTGGTCGCGGCCCGGGCCGGCGCGACCACGGGCGAGTGGGCGGGCGCGCTGCGTGCGGTGTTCGGCGAGTACCGGGCGCCGACGGGGGTCTCCGGCTCGGTCGGGGTGGCCGAGTCAAGCAGCGATGCGGGCAAGCAGCTGGCCGCCGTGCGGGAGCGGGTCCGCGCGACCGGCGACGAGCTCGGCCGCCGGCTGCGGCTGCTGGTCGGCAAACCCGGTCTCGACGGCCACTCCAACGGCGCCGAGCAGATAGCCGTGCGGGCTCGTGACGCGGGGTTCGAGGTCGTCTACCAGGGCATCCGGCTCACGCCCGCCGAGATCGTCGCCGCCGCGGTGGCCGAGGACGTGCACTGCGTGGGCCTGTCCATCCTCTCCGGGTCGCACCTCGACCTGGTGCCGGCCGTGCTCGACGGTCTACGCGAGGCCGGAGCCGGCGACGTGCCGGTCGTGGTCGGGGGGATCATCCCCGGCAGCCACGCGCGCACCCTGGAGCAGGCGGGCGTCGCCGCCGTGTTCACCCCGAAGGACTTCGGGATGACCGAGATCGTCGACCGCATCGTCGACGTGATCCGGGAGTCGCACGGACTCACCGGCTGACCGCCGCCTAGAGTCCTGTTCGTGGCAGACCAGCCGCGGGTACGGCTCCCCGAGCGGGGCGCGTCACCCGTCCGCGCCCTCGGCGCTCGGCTGCTGCTCGGGGTCATGCTGCTGGCGATCATCGTCACGGTCGTCTACCTCGACAAGGACGGCTATGTCGACAACACCGACAACGGCGACGTCGACTTCCTCGACAGCGTCTACTACGCCACGGTCACGATGACGACGACCGGCTACGGCGACATCGTTCCGTACAAGGACACGGCCCGGCTGGTCAACGTCATCGTGGTGACCCCGCTACGGGTGCTGTTCCTGATCCTGCTGGTCGGCACCACGCTCGAGGTGCT
The DNA here is from genome assembly GCA_963785115.1 of uncultured Actinomycetota bacterium. GTDB lineage: Bacteria > Actinomycetota > Actinomycetes > Propionibacteriales > Nocardioidaceae > JACCWP01. The sequence continues at coordinate 366,548 of CAWATY010000031.1, read as the reverse complement.
AGCCAGCCAGGGCCGTCAGCAGTGGCGGATCCTTCAGTGGAGGCGACGCATGCAGGATCACGTGCTGGTCATCGGCTACGGCACCAAGGGCCGCAGCGCCGCGCAGACCTTGCGCGACAGCGGGACCGAGCCGGAGGACATCGTCGTCGTCGACCCGCGTCCCGACGGCATCAGCCAGGCCCAGGAGGACGGCGTCGTCTGCATCGTCGGTGACGGAACCCGGCGCGAGGTGCTGATGCGCGGGGGCGCCGACCGGGCTCGGCAGATCATCGTCACCGCCGACCGCGACGACGCCGCCGTGCTGATCACGCTGACGGCGCGCGCGGTCAACCCCGAGGCGTTCGTCGTCGTTGCCGTCCGCGAGCAGGAGAACGTCCCGCTGGTACGGCAGAGCGGCGCCGACGCCGTCGTGACGTCGTCGGAGTCGGTCGGCCGGCTGCTCGGCCTGTCGTCGGTGAGCCCGGCGCTCGGCGCGGTGCTGGAGGACCTGCTGACCAGCGGCGAGGGACTCGAGGTGGCCGAGCGGGAGGTGCAGCCGGACGAGGTGGGGCACAGCCCGCAGAAGTGTGGGGACCAGGTGATCGCGGTGGTGCGCGGCGACGTCGTGCACCGCTTCTACGACCCGACCGTCACCCAGCTCGCGCGGGGAGACCGGCTGATCGTCGTCCGGTCGGCGCAGGACCTGCCCTGGGCCGAGCGGCCCGGCGCCTCGCCCCGCTAGGCGGCCAGATCAGGCGGCCAGATCAGGCGGCCAGCGTCACCTTGGACCGCCGCTTGGCCGCCTTCTTGGCGGCCTTGCGCTCGATCTTGCGCTCGATCCGGCGCTCGATCCTGCGCCGCGCCTTGCGCTCGGCCTTGGCCAGGGCACGCGGGTACGCCTCCCGGCGGGCGTCGCGCTCCGCGCGGTCCAGCGCCTTGCGCCCGGACTTCTTCCGGGTCGCCTTCCTGCCCAGCCGCCGGGACAGCTCGATCCGCGCCCGGCGCCCCTTCCTGCGGGCCTTCTTCCGTGCCACCTTCTCGGCGGCCGCACGAGTGCGCTTGCCCAGCCGGACCGCCTGGACCGGGTGCGGCGGCTCGGCGACCAGGGTGCGGGGTGCCCGGTCGGTCGCCACCACGACGGCATCGGCCGTGCGGTCGACCGCGTCGTCGCAGCGCACCAGCCGGCGCTTGCGCACGGTGTACCCCTCCGGCAGCGCGCCCTGCTTGAGCAGCAGGATCGGGCAGCGCCGACACCGAGGAGTGCTCACGCAGCACTTCTTTTTCGGCGTCACGAGCTGAACGCTAGCAAATTCTTAGGCGAGCCTCACCTGACCGTTCGGGTCGTGAGAGGCCCCTCTAGGATGAGCCGTCCATCGGCCGTACTCCCGTCTCCGGAGGAACTCCCCATGCCCGCCGCGCGGTTCGTCGAGAAGCTCAACACGCAGATCGGGCACGAGTTCGCCGCCCACCAGCAGTACGTCGCGTGCGCGGTCCACTACGACCTGCTGACGATGCCGCAGATGGCGGCATTCTTCTACCGGCAGGCGATCGAGGAGCGTGACCACGCGATGATGATGGTCCAGTACCTCGTGGACTGCGACGAGGTCGTGACCATCCCTGACGTGCCGGCCCCGACGTCGACGTTCGCGGACGTCATCGAGCCGGTGGGGATCGCGCTCGAGCAGGAGCGCAGGGTCGCCGAGCAGATCAACGCGCTCACCGCGGTGGCCCGCGAGGAGCACGACTTCGCCTCTGACCAGTTCATGCAGTGGTTCATCAAGGAGCAGGTCGAGGAGATCGCCACGATGAGCGACCTGCTCACCGTGGTCACCCGCGCCTCGCACGACGTCGAGGCGATCGAGGACTACGTCGCCCGTGAGCAGAGCGGCCCCGAGGACGACCCCACCGCGCCGCCGGTGGCGGGCGCCGACGCCTGAGTCGGCTCAGAACAGCCGCAGGCTGGGGTCGTCGAGCCCGCGCAGGGCGTCGTAGTCGACCGTGACGCAGCCGATTCCGCGGTGGCCGGCCAGCACCCGGGCCTGGGGCCGGATCTCCTGAGCGGCGAAGATCCCGCGGACCGGGGCCAGCAGCGGGTCGCGGTCGAGCAGCTCCAGGTAACGCGCCAGCTGCTCGACGCCGTCGATGTCACCGCGGCGCTTCACCTCGACGGCGACGGTCACCCCGTCGAGGTCGCGGCAGAGCAGGTCGACCGGCCCGATCGCCGTCGGGTACTCGCGCCGTACCAGCGTCAGGTCCTCGCCGAGGCTCGCGGGGTGCTCGGCCAGCAGCTCCTGCAGATGCTTCTCGACCCCGTCCTTGACCAGTCCCGGATCCACCCCGAGGTCGTGGCTGGAGTCGTGCAGCACCTCGTCGATGAGGATCCGCAGCGTGTCCTCGCTCTTGGTCGCGCTGACCACCCACTCCGCGCGCCCGTCCTCGGCGGTGCCCTCGTCCAGCCGGCACGGCGGGCTCATCCAGTTCAGCGGCTTGTACGCGCGGTCGTCGGCGTGGATCGACACCGAGCCGTCGGCCTTGACCAGCACCAGCCGCGTCGCCATCGGCAGGTGGGCGGACAGCCGGCCCGCGTAGTCGACCTGGCAGCGGGCGATCAGCAGACGCACGGGGGGAGCGTAGTCACCGGCCGCGGTGCCAGACTCACCCGCGTGGTGAGCTCGGAGTCCCGCTGGCTGGCGTCCCTGCGGCCGTCGAAGCTGCGCGAGGTGCAGGGCGGCGCGCTGTCCTGGACGCAGGTCCGGCTGATCGACGCCACCGGACTCGGTGCGGCCCAGCGACCGGTGCTCGAGCAGCTCGGCATCCAGGTGGAGCTGTGCCGGGTCGGGCAGGCGCGGCACCTGGTGGCCGCGCTCACCGCCCCTGCCGTCCCGTACGTCGTTCTGGAGTGTGCCGGCGACGAGGGCGCGATCGTGCTGGACGAGCTGGCCGAGGAGGTCCAGCGCTACCAGCCGTTCGGGCCCCAGGTCGGCCCCGACGACATCCGCCGGGTCGCCGAGCTGCACGGGGCGACCGTCATCGCGACCGGAGCCGAGCTCGGGGGTGTCGAGATGGCCGACGCGTTCCTGGACGCCGGCGCCGAGGCGTACGTCGCGCCGACCGGGGCGCCGTTCGGCTACGCCGGCACCTTCGCCGTCGCCCTGCTGTTCTACGAGCTCGCCGAGGGGCGCAGCCTCGAGGCCGCGGTGGCGAAGCTGCGTGCGCACGACGACGAGCTGGCGATGTGGGAGCTGACCCGGCCCGAGGACGAGCCGGCCTGAGGCGCTGGTCACGCCGGATCCCGAGGCCTGATTGGGCGTGACAAACTGCCCGCCATGGCTCGTGACTTCTCCACCGTCGGCGTCGTCGGCCTCGGCACGATGGGTGCCGGGATCGCCGAGGTCTTCGCCCGCAATGGAGTGAAGGTCGTCGGGGTCGAGCGCGACGACGAGCAGCTGGACCGCGGCCGTGCCCACGTCGAGCACTCCACCGGCCGGGCCGTGGCGCGCGGCAAGCTCAGCGAGCAGGACCAGCGCGAGCTGGTCGACCGGATCCGCTTCACCACCAGCCTGGCCGAGGTCGCCGACTGCGACCTGGTCATCGAGGCGGTCGTGGAGCGGCTGGACCTCAAGCGCGAGATCTTCGCCGAGCTCGACGGCATCGTCCGCGACGACGCGGTGCTCGCCACCAACACCTCGTCGCTGTCGGTGACCCAGATCGCCGCCGCGACCGGGCACCCGCACCGCGTCGTGGGGCTGCACTTCTTCAATCCGGCGCCGGTGCAGCAGTTCTGCGAGGTGATCCGCACGGTCGTCGCGGCCGACGACGTGGTCGACGACGTGCTGGCGCTCGCGCACCGGCTAGGCAAGAACCCGGTGGTCGCGGGCGACAAGGCCGGGTTCATCGCCAACGCGCTGCTGTTCGGCTACCTCAACCACGCCGCCGCCATGTACGAGGGCCGTTACGCCACCCGCGAAGACATCGACGCCGCCATGCGGGACGGCTGCGGCTACCCGATGGGCCCGCTCGCCCTCCTCGACCTGATCGGCCTCGACACGGCCTACGAGATCCTCGAGACGATGTACCTGCAGGGCCGCGACCGACTGCACGCACCCGCGCCGGTGCTCAAGCAGATGGTCACCGCCGGCCTGCTCGGCCGCAAGACCGGTCGCGGCTTCTACACCTACGACGGGCCGGATTCGCCCGAGGTGGTCGCCGACCGCGAGACGCCGTCGACCGAGACCCCGACCGACCCTCCGCGACCGGTCGACAAGGTCGGCGTCGTCGGCTCCGGCACGATGGCCACCGGCATCGTCGAGGTCTTCGCCAAGGCGGGCTACGACGTGCTGCTGGTGGCCCGTGGTGACGCCAAGGTGGCCGCGGTGGTCGAGGCGGTCACCCGCTCCCTGGACAAGCAGGTGCAGCGGGGCCGGTTGGAGTCCGCTGACCGCGACGACGCCCTGTCCCGGGTGCGAGGGAGCAGCCGGCTCGACGACCTGCGCGACCGCGACCTGGTGGTCGAGGCCATCGTCGAGGAGCTGTCGGTCAAGAAGGCGCTCTTCGAGAACCTCGACGAGATCTGCCGCCGCGACACGATCCTCGCCACGACCACGTCGTCGCTGCCGGTGATCGAGTGTGCGGCGGTCACCGGCCGGCCGGAGTCCGTCGTCGGCATGCACTTCTTCAACCCCGCGCCGCAGATGAAGCTGGTCGAGGTGGTCTCGACGGTCGCCACGTCCGACGAGGTCGTCGACTCGGTACGTGCCGTCTGCAACAGGCTGGGCAAAGAGTCGGTCGCGTGTGCCGACCGGGCCGGCTTCATCGTCAACGCGCTGCTGTTCCCGTACCTCAACGACGCGGTCAAGATGCTCGAGGCGCACTACGCCACTGCCGACGACATCGACACCGCCATGAAGGAGGGCTGCCGGCTCCCGATGGGCCCGTTCGAGCTGCTGGACGTGGTCGGCAACGACGTCGCACTCGCGATCGAGCGCACCCTCTACCTCGAGTTCCGCGAGCCGGGCTTCGCCCCCGCACCGCTGCTCGAGCACCTGGTGACCGCGGGCTACCTCGGCCGCAAGAGCGGCCGCGGCTTCCGCGAGCACGGGCGGTGAGCGACGGGCAGGCCCGGCCGATCCGTGGCACGTCGGTGCTGCCGGCCCGGCGCTCCGCGCTGACGTTGGAGACCGCCGACGGACTCGAGCTGGTCGGCGAGCTGGCCCTGCCGGCTGACCGCGACCCCGTGGCCACGTTGCTGTGCCTGCACCCGCTGCCGACCCATGGCGGGATGATGGACAGCCACGTGATCCGCAAGGCCTCGTACCGGCTGCCGGCCCTGGCCGGCCTCGCGGTGCTGCGCTTCAACACCCGCGGGACGTCGAGCGCCCAGGGAACCAGCGAGGGTGAGTTCGACTCCGGCGAGGGGGAGCGGTTCGACATCGCGGCGGCGGTCGAGCGGGCGGAGTTCGACGGGCTGCCGTCGCTGTGGTTGCTGGGCTGGTCGTTCGGCACCGAGCTCGCGCTGCACTACGGGCTGGAGGAGTCCGTGGTCGGGGCGGTGCTGTTGTCACCGCCGCTGCGGAGGGTGACGGACCACGACCTCGACGCCTGGGCCGCCGACGGGCGGCCACTGGTGGCCGTGGTCCCCGAGCACGACGACTACCTGCGCCCGGACGAGGCCCGCCGACGGTTCGCGCGGGTGCCGCAGGCCGAGGTCGTCGACGTGCCCGGAGCCAAGCACCTGTGGGTCGGGCACACCGAGCGGGTGCTCGACGAGGTCGTCTCCCGGGTGGCGCCCGACGTGCCCACGCCGCTGCCACACACCTGGTCCGGCCCGATGAAGACCGCCGACTCCTCGATGTACGCGGACCGGACCGGCGCCGTCTTCACCGACCCCGAGCCGGCCTGACGTGGCCTAGGGTGCTCGGGTGAGCGTACGACTGCGTACCGTGCTTGCCGTCCCGCTGACCGTGGTGGTTGCCAGCGCCGTGCTGTCCACCGCTGACGCCTCCACCGCCCCGCCGCCCGCTGCGAGGGGTGCGGGCGAAGGCGCCGCCGTACGAGCCGCGCCGGTGCCACCCGCGCTGCTCCCCGACGCACGCGCGCTGAAGGCCAGCCATCTGGTCATCACCCAGAACGGGCAGCACCGGGTGCTGCGCTTCGAGTCCGGGCTGGCCAACGTCGGTCGCGGACCGCTCGAGGTGCGCCCCAACAGGAACAGGCACTGTCCTCGCGGCCAGCAGCACGCCAGCCAGATCATCTACCGCGACCAGGACCACAGCGGTCACTTCTCCCGCAAGCACGACAAGCGGATCACCCGGCGTTCGGCGGGGTGCATGATCTTCCATCCGCGGCACGACCACTGGCACTTCGAAGCGGCGGCACGCTACGTGCTGTTCGATCCCGACCGGCAGGACCCGATCGTGGTCGTCGGCCGCAAGATGAGCTTCTGCCTGCGTGACACCCGGCGGGCGCCCGAGCGCTGGCCGACGCCCAACTACCCGGAATTCTACGGCGCGTGCAGCAAGCACGCTCCACAGGGCATCTCCATCGGGTGGGTCGACATCTACCAGAACTTCCTGCCGGGGCAGGCGATCAGGCTGCCCGACGCGCTCGCCAACGGCGTCTACTGCCTGCGCACGACGGTCGACCCCCGCGACAACCTGCGGGAGACCGACGACGAGAACAACGCCAGCCTGCGCGCGTTCCGGCTGCAGGGGCGGCAGGTCACGATCCGTCCCGACGCTCCCTGCCGGACCACCTGAGCTAGGAGCGGCCCCGCTCCGGCGGGTCGACCGGTGAGAGCAGCTGGGTCCGGTCGGGGTCGTCGCGCACGGCCGGCGTCTCGCGGGTCGTCGCCTCCCCGGCGGCGACCGCCGGGGTCTCCCGGGTCGCCGTCTCGTCGGCCGGCTCGTCGGCTGCCTGGGTGCGGTCGTCGTCCTCCGCGGCACCCTCTGCGGCGCCCTCCGCAGCAGCAGCCTCCGCGACCACCGCGGCCGCCACCTCCGAGACGACGCCTGATGCCCGATCCGACGTGCGCTCGGCGCCGCCCTCGTCGGACGCGAAGCTCGCCATCATGTCCCGCAGCGCGGAGAGCTGGCCCACGATGCCGTCGCGCCGGCGCTGCACGGTGTCGAGCTCTGCCCGGGCGGCGGCGGTGTTGCGATCGAGATCGGCCTGGGCCTGGGCGGTCATCTGCGCGGCCTGGGTGCGGGCGGCAGTGACGATCTGCTCGGCCTCCCGGCGGGCCCGCGCCACGATCCGGTCTGCCTCCTTGGTCGCCTCGTCACGCTGCTTGCTGGCCTGGTTGCTCGCGGCAGTGGCCCGCTGCTCGGCGGCGCCGGCACGCTCCTCCGCCTCGGTGACCAGGCGCTGCGTCTCCTCGGTGGCCAGCGTGTGCGACTCCGCGGCCTCCTTGGTCAGCCGCTCGCGCTCGACGGCGAGCACCCGCCGGGCCTCCGACACCTCCCGGTCCGCGCTGGCGCGCAGCTGCTCCGCCTCCCGGCGGGCGGTGGTGCGCAGGCTGGTGGTCTCTTGCTCGGCGGCGAGCCGCAGCTGGTCGGCCTCGCGGCGGGCGCTGGCGACGAGGTCGTCGGCTTGCGCCTTCGCGGCTGCCCGCTCGTCCTCGGCCGCGGCCCGTAGCCGGTCGCGCTGCTCCTCGAGGTCCTGCAGCTGCACGACGCGGGAGTCCTCGGTCTCCTTGGCCGCCGACGCGCGCAGCGCCTCGGCGTCCCGGTTGGCCACCTTGAGCAGCGACTCGGCCTGCTCGCGGGCGCGGCCGAGCACCTCGTCGGCCTGGTCCTCGGCCATCGACAGCAGCGCCGCTGCCCGGCCGCCGAGGCCCGAGTAGGTCGGCTCCTCGGTCTCCGCCAGCCGATTCTCGAGCTCGCGCACCTGGCGCTGCAGCTCGGCGACCTGTTGGCGGGCCTGGTCGGCGGCCTGCTGGACCTGGGCCAGCTCGCGCAGCCTGGCGTCGACCGCGTCGCGGTCGTAGCCGCCCTTGCGGACGACGGGAAACGCCGTTCCCGCGCCGGCCTGACCGGCTTGCGCCGGGTCGCCTGGCGGGCGCCGCTGGTCGAAGATGGACAGTCCCTGCTGGTCGGACATCGCCGATTCCCTCTGTCGCGGTCGGGGCACGCAATCAAGGCGCCGGGGTACGTGGCTGTTCGAGTATGCCCCTACCGCCCGCGGAACCGCTCGACCCCTTCCCGGTGCCGCTCCCGCATCGCCTCGTCTCGCACTCCGAGACCCTCCTCCGGCGCCAGGCACAGCACGCCGACCTTGCCCTGGTGCCGGTTGTGATGCACCTCGTAGGCGGCCTGGCCGGTCTCGTCCAGCGGATAGGTCTGCGAGAGCGTCGGGTGCACCGCGCCGCGGGCGACCAGCCGGTTGGCCTGCCACGCCTCGCGGTAGTTGGCGAAGTGCGAGCCCACGATCGTCTTGAGGTTCATCCACAGGTAGCGGTTGTCGTACTCGTGCAGGAAGCCGGACGTCGAGGCGCAGGTGACGATCGTGCCGCCCTTGCGGGCGACGAACACGCTGGCGCCGAACGTCTCCCGGCCGGGGTGCTCGAGCACGATGTCGGGGTCGTCACCCCCGGTCAGCTCGCGGATCCGCGCCCCCAGCCGCCGCCACTCGGCTGGGTCCTGGGTGTGCTCGTCCTTCCAGAACGCGTACTCCTCCTCCCGCCGGTCGATGATCAGCTCCGCACCCATCCGGCGGCACAACTCGGCCTTCTCGGGCGACGACACCACGCACACCGGGATGGCGCCGCCGCCGAGCGCCAGCTGGGTGGCGTACGACCCGAGGCCACCCGACGCGCCCCAGACCAGCACCACGTCGCCCTGCTTCATGGCGGCGCCGTTGCGCGAGACCAGCTGGCGGTAGGCGGTCGAGTTGACCAGTCCGGGGCAGGCCGCCTCCTCCCAGGTCAGGTGGCCGGGCTTGGGCATCAGCTGGTTGGCCTTGACCAGGGCCAGCTCCGCCAGACCCCCGAAGTTGGTCTCGAAGCCCCAGATCCGCTGCTCGGGGTCGAGCATCGTGTCGTCGTGACCCTCGGGTCGCTCCAGCTCGACGCTCAGGCAGTGCGCGACCACCTCGTCGCCGGGCTGCCACGCGTGCACACCCGCGCCGGTGCGCAGCACCACGCCGGCGAGGTCGGAACCCACCTGGTGGTAGGGCAGGTCGTGCCGCTTGCCCAGCGGCGAGACCCGGCCGTAGCGCTCCAGGAATCCGAAGGTCGACATCGGCTCGAAGATCGACGTCCAGACCGTGTTGTAGTTGATCGCGCTGGCCATCACCGCGACCAGCGCCTCACCGGGACCCAGCTCGGGCACCGCCACCTCGTCGACGTGCAGCGACTCGCGCGGGTCCTTGTCCGGGGTCGCCCGGCCGTCGAACATGTCGGCCTCGTCCTTGCGGACACAGACCGCGCGGTACGACTCCGGCACCGGCAGGGCGGCGACGTCGTCCGGGGAGGCCGCACCGGCCAGGATCGCGTCCAGGATCTCCTTCACCCTCGGGCCTTTCGTGCGTCGTGGCTGGTGCGGGCGGACGTTACCGGCGGGTCACGTCGCCGGGCAGCCGTCTGTGACCGACATCGCCTCACCGTTCAGCGGGTTCGACCAGCTCGATCAGGACGCCGCCGGCGTCCTTGGGATGGACGAAGTTGACCCTGCTGCCGGCGGTGCCGGGCCGCGGCTCGTCGTAGACCAGGCGCAGACCGCGGTCCCGGAGCACTGCCGAGACGCGCTCGATGTCGTGCACCCGGTACGCCAGCTGCTGCAGGCCGGGACCGGAGCGCTCCAGGAACCGCGCGAGGAGCGACTCCGGGGTGAGGGGAGCCAGCAGCTGCAGCTGGGTCGTCCCGTCACCGACCGTGAGCATCGCCTCCCGCACGCCCTGGTCCTCGTTGACCTCCTCGTGCACCGCGCCCAGCCCGAACGTCGCCGCGTAGAACGCGAGCGCCTCATCGAGGTCGGCGACGGCGATGCCGACGTGATCGACGGCGAGGAACAGGTCGCTCGGCAGGTCGTCGGGCCAGTCCGCGGTCGGCTCGGGCATGCCCGCATGGTCCCGGGAGCCGGGCCGCCCCGCGACCCCGGGGGTGCCGGGCGCCCGCTGCCAACTGTGGACAAATCAACTAAACCGGCCTAGAACGGACCGATGACGACCTCCCGGCGCACCTTCCTGTCCGGCGTCTCCGGTACCGCGGCGGCCGCGGTGGCGGCCGGCGCACTCCCCGCCCGCGCAGCCACGACCCGCACCACCCCGCCGCCGACCGCACAGCCACCCGACGCGGAGCTGCGGGCCCTGCTCGCGGAGGTGGACGCCGACCGACTCCGGGCGACCGTCGAGAAGCTGGTCTCGTTCGGCACCCGGCACACCCTGTCCGCCCAGCACAACCCCGACCGGGGCATCGGGGCCGCCCGGGACTGGATCCTCGCCGAGCTGCAGTCGTACGCCGCGGGGTCGGAGGGTCGGATGACCGCCCACCTCCAGTCGTACGTGCAGCAGCCCGCCGACCGGATCCCGAGACCCACCCGGATCACCAATGTCCTGGCGACGCTGCGCGGTTCGACCGACCCCAACCGCACCTACGTCGTCACCGGTCACTACGACTCGCGCGTCACCGACGTCATGAACGCCACCGATGACGCGCCCGGGGCCGACGACGACGCCTCCGGCGTGGCGCTGGCGATGGAGCTGGCCCGGGTGATGTCCACCCGGGCACCCGAGGCGACGATCATCTTCGGGGCGGTGGCAGGCGAGGAGCAGGGGCTGTACGGCTCCACCCACCTCGCCCGGCGGCTGAAGGCGGCCGACCGTGACGTCCAGGGCATGTTCACCTGCGACATCATCGGCAGCAGCAACGGCCAGGGCGGGCGCGACCCGCACACCGTGCGGCTGTTCACCGAGGGCGTGCCCACCGCCGAGACCACCGACCAGGCGGAGATCCGGGTGGCGGTGGGCGGAGAGAACGACTCGCCGGCCCGCCAGCTCGGACGCTTCGTCCGCGAGGTGGCCGACAACGGCGCCACCGGGATGGACGTCCGGCACGTCTGGCGCCGGGACCGCTACCTGCGCGGCGGCGACGACATCCCCTTCCTCGAGGAGGGCTACCCCGCCGCGCGTTGCAGCGAGCCCATCGAGGACTTCCGGCACCAGCACCAGGACGTGCGGGTCGAGGACGGCGTGCAGTACGGCGACCTCGTGCGGTTCTGCGACTTCGACTACATCGCCGGGGCCACCCGGGTCGTGGGGGCGACCCTGTGGTCGCTCGCCAACGCCCCCGGCACGCCGACCGGCGTCGAGATCGACACCAGCGAGCTGACCAATGCCACGACGTTGCGCTGGCCGCGCGGCGACGATCCCGACCTTGCCGGCTACGAGGTCGTCGTCCGGGAGACGACGGCGCCGGAGTGGGAGCAGGCGATCGACGTGGGCGACGTCACCGAGGTCACGCTGGACATCTCGAAGGACAACGTGTTCTTCGGCGTGCGGGCCGTCGATGTCGACGGGCACCACAGCCCCGCAGCGTTCCCGGTGCCGGTCGAGTGACGCCGCCTCCCGGGTAGGCTCCGGCGTCGTACCGCGAACCGCCCGAGGAGTTGCCTGCCATGCCCCCCGCCACGCCGAGCTCGAACCCGTCGGTCATCGTCGCCGGGGCTCGCACGCCCATCGGTCGCCTGCTCGGCGGTCTGAAGGGCTTCTCCGGAGCCGAGCTCGGTAGCGTCGCGATCCGGGCGGCGCTGGAGCGGGCGGGGGTCGCGGCTGACCAGGTCGACTACGTGGTGATGGGCCAGGTTCTGCAGGCGGGCACCGGTCAGATCTCCGCCCGGCAGGCCGCGGCGGGTGCCGGGGTGCCGATGTCGGTGCCGGCGCTGACGGTCAACAAGGTCTGCCTGTCGGGCATCAACGCGATCGCGCTGGCTGACCAGCTGGTCCGACTCGGCGAGTGCGACGTCGTCGTCGCCGGCGGGATGGAGTCGATGACCAACGCCCCGCACCTGCTGCCCAAGTCCCGAGAGGGCACCAAGTACGGCGACGCGACGCTGGTCGACTCGATGGCCCACGACGGTCTCTGGGACGCCTTCACCGACCAGCCGATGGGCGCGTTGACGGAGGCGTGCAACGCCGACGGCCTCGGGCTCACCCGAGAAGAGCAGGACGGATTCAGCGCCCGCTCGCACCAGCGCGCCGCCCAGGCCTGGAAGAACGGCCTGTTCGACGACGAAGTGGTGCCGGTCGAGGTGCCGCAGCGCCGTGGCGACCCGGTCGTCGTGCGCGACGACGAGGGCATCCGCGGCGACACCACCACCGAGAGCCTGGGCAGGCTGCGGCCCGCCTTCGCCCCCGACGGCACGATCACCGCGGGATCGGCCTCGCAGATCTCCGACGGGGCCTGCGCGGTCGTCGTGATGAGCCGCGCGCGTGCCGAGTCGCTCGGGCTCCCGTGGCTGGCCGAGATCGGTGCCCACGGCATGGTCGCCGGACCGGACTCGACGCTGCAGTCGCAGCCGGCGCGGGCGATCGCCGTGGCCTGCGGCAAGGAGGGGCTTGCCCCCACCGACCTCGACCTGGTGGAGATCAACGAGGCGTTCGCGGCCGTGGGGCTGGCGAGCAGCCGGGAGCTGGGGATCGACCAGGACCGGGTCAACGTCAACGGCGGCGCCATCGCGCTGGGGCACCCGATCGGCATGAGCGGTGCCCGGATCGTGCTGCACCTGGCACTCGAGCTGGCCCGCCGCGGCGGCGGCACCGGCGCGGCCGCGCTGTGCGGTGGCGGGGGACAGGGCGACGCGCTCGTCGTCCGCGTACCCGCGCGATGAGCCGGCGCGCCGAGACGACGCGGTGAGCCGGCGGCCCGACGTCGCGACCCTCGTCGACGGAGCGCGGGCGGGCGACGCCCGGTCGGTCGCCCGGTTGATCTCCCTGGTCGAGGACGCCTCGCCGCTGCTCCGCGAGGTCAGTGCCCGGCTGGTCGCGCATGCCGGTGACGCACACGTGATCGGCGTCACCGGTTCGCCGGGGGTGGGCAAGTCGACGTGCACGGCGGCGCTCGTCCGGGCGCTGCGGGACGCCGGCAGCCGGGTGGGGGTGCTGGCCGTCGACCCGTCGTCGCCGTTCACCGGCGGGGCACTGCTCGGCGACCGGGTGCGGATGCAGGACCACGCGACCGACCCGGGCGTCTACATCCGCTCGATGGCCACCCGTGGGCACCTCGGCGGGCTGGCGTGGGCCACGCCGCAGGCGATCCGGGTGCTGGACGGTGCCGGCTGCGACGTCGTTCTGGTGGAGACCGTCGGGGTCGGGCAGTCAGAGGTCGATGTCGCGGGTCAGGCCGACACCACCCTGGTCCTGCTCGCGCCGGGGATGGGCGACGGCATCCAGGCGGCCAAGGCGGGGATCCTCGAGGTCGGCGACGTCTACGTGGTCAACAAGGCAGACCGCGACGGCGCCTCCCAGGTCTCCCGCGACCTGCGCGCGATGCTCGCCCTGGGCGAGCGCCCCGCCGACGCGTGGCGGCCGCCGATCGTCAAGACCGTCGGGTCGCGCGGTGACGGGATCGACGACCTGCTGGCCGCGGTGCAGGAGCACCGGGAGTATCTCGACCGCAGTGGGGGGCGCGAGCGCCGACGGCTGCTCCGCGCGCGGCGGGAGATCGAGACCCTCGCGGTCACGACGCTGCGCGAGCGGATGGGCGAGCTGTCCGGGCACGCCGACCTCGACCGGCTCGCCGGCGACGTCGTGGCAGGCCGGACGGACCCGTTCCGGGCAGCCGACACGCTGCTCGACACCCTGTGATCCTTCTAAAGTCACTCGATTGCTAGACTTTCACGGTGACTCCTGAACCCCCCGTCGTCCCCCGCTTCGACCGCTCGACCGTGGTGGTCGAGGCTCCCGGTACGGGCCCGGGCAACTGGGCCGGCGCGCCGAGTGCCGTGCTGGTCGACGGGACGATCTGGTTGGCCTACCGGGTCCGGCGCCCGCTCGACGCCGGCCGCGGCGTCGCCGTGGTCGTCGCGCGGTCCCACGACGGGGTGCTGTTCGAGACGGTGGCCGCCGTGCAACGCGAACGCAGCGGCGCGGCCTCGCTGGAGCGGCCCGCCCTGGTGGCGCTTCCCGGTGGCGGCTGGCGGCTGTACCTGTCGTGCGCGGTGCCCGCGTCCAAGGGCTGGTGGATCGAGGCCTGGGACGCCGCGACCCCGGAGCTGCTGCCCACCGGCGAGCGGCGAGTCGTCATCCCTGGCGACACCGGGGCCGCGTACAAGGACCCGGTCGTCCAGGTGGGCAGCGAGGGCGAGCCGTGGCGGATGTGGGTGTGCCGGCACCCACTCGACATCGCCGGTCATGAGGACCGGATGTCGACCTGGCTCGCCACCAGCGACGACGGCCTCGACTGGCGGCTCGTCGGGGAGGTGCTGACCGGCACGCCCGGGAGCTGGGACGCCCGAGGGGCGCGGGTGGCTGCGGTCCTGGAGACCGAGCCCGTCACCGTTCTCTACGACGGCCGCGCCAGCGCCGAGCAGAACTGGTACGAGCAGACCGGCCTGGCCCGGCAGAACGGGCACGGCCTGGTGCCGGTCGGCGACGGCCCCGTCGCCGGCTCGCCCGAGGCCGACGGGGCGCTCCGCTACGCCTCCGCCGTCGCCCTGCCGGATGGCGCCTGGCGGCTCTACTACGAGGCCGCGCGGCCGGACGGCAGCCACGACCTGCGCACCGAGCTGGTCGAGGTGGCGGCCGAGCGGCCGTGGCCGGCCACCGCCTGAGCGACGGGTCCCTGGCGCTCAGCTGGCGCTCAGCTGGCACGCAGCGAGCGGGTGGCGAAGTCGCCGCCGCCGGTGTCGCCGCGCCAGTCGGAGTAGTCGTGCCCGGTGAGTCGCTCGAGCAGCTCGAGGTCGGCGAAGAAGTAGCCCTGCACCTGCTTGCGCTGCTCGGGGTTGAGTGACGGGCGGCGCTCGCCGCGGCGGTGCAGCACGTCGAGCATCCGGCGCTCGACCCCGCGCCACAGCTCGGGCGGGGCCAGCGACCCCACCAGCGCGCCGGCGCGTACGGCCCGGGCGATGGTGCGGCTGCGGAAGGTGTCGGGGACGAACGGCCGGGTGTTGTCCCGCGGCACCTCCGGCAGCGGGCCGGTCGACACACCGAGGAACCGCCACACCTGCTCGAGCGTGCCCTCGGGGTCTTCGACGAGATCGCGGTAGCGCAGCACGTGGATCTGGTCGGCGGGGAACAGCCGGCGCGCCTGCTGCAGCTGCTGTCCGTACAGACCCAGCGAGCGGTAGCGCCAGAAGGGCGCCCAGCCGCGCCGCCGCCGGGCGTCCTCCATGGCCACCGCGGTGACGAAGTCCGACTCGGGCTCCAGCCCGTCGGACCACAGGTGCATCCAGTTGGAGTACGCCCGGTCGACGGGGTCGCGGATCACTGCGATCAGCTTGGCGTCGGGCTTGACCTCGCTGATCCGGTGCAGCGCGGCCGGGTCGGCGAGATAGAGGGGGGTGCTCTCGCCGACCAGGACGTCGGGTGCCGCGTCGGCGAACAGTGCGAGGTAGCTGTCCCGCCGCCAGACCCACTCGCGGCGGCTGTGGGCGTCGCCGGGCCCCAGGTACAGCGGCGGCGGCGCCTCCCCGCACAGGAAGTACTTCGGCTCCTTCACCGCGCTCATCGCCAGCCCCGGGTGCCGGGCGAGGGCGCTGTGCAGGGCCGTGGTCCCGGCCTTGGGTGCCCCCACCACGAAGAAGTCCGGCCACCGCGACGTCATGACTCTAGTGTCTCAGTTAACTTAACTTCCTTTCAAGTGTCTCGGGAAACCGTTGCCGTGGCGAGCCTGCCGTCGGCATCCACGACGACACGGTGACTCGCCAGCGCGGCGGCGAGCGCCTTGTCGAAGCGGCCGGGTTCCCAGTACGCCGCGCCGACGGCGGCGGCGAGCGTCTCGCGGTCCGCGGGGCCGATCTCGGCAAGGGCCCGACCGAGCTGTTCGATCTCTCGCAGCTGCCGGCGCCGGATCGGCCGCTCGCTGCTCGGGTTCGGGGGTGGCATGGGCACGGTGGTCTCCTCTCCCGGCAGCGGCTCAGGCCGGTGAGTGCTCGGGGGTCGAGTCGTCGAGGTCGTCCTCGGCGGTGAGCGGCCGGGCGATGTTCTCCAGCGACTGGCCCTCCGCACGGACCCCGAGGAAGGCCGCCACGATGCCCCCGCCGACCATCAGGGCGGCTCCGATGAAGTAGCCGATCGCGATCGCGGTGATGTCCTTGCCACCGGTGGTGGCGTCGTCGATCAGCTTGCCGAACAGCAGCGGACCCGCGATGCCGCCAGCGGCCGTCCCGATCGCGTAGAAGAACGCGATGCACAGCGCCCGTGTCTCCATCGGGAACACCTCGCTGGCCGTGAGGTAGGCCGAGCTCGCGCCCGCGGAGGCGAAGAAGAAGATGACCGCACCGAACAGGGTCAGCGTCACGGCGTCGAGGGAGCCCAGCGACATCCCCGCCGCGGCCAGCAGGACGCCGGACAGGATGTAGGTGCCCGAGATCATCCGGACCCGGCCGACGGTGTCGAACAGCGGGCTCAGCAGCAGCGCCCCGAGGAAGTTGCTCACCGCGAAGACGGCCAGGTAGTAGCCCGTCTGTCCGACGTCCATGAACTCGGTGAGCGTGTCCCCGTAGGTGAAGAAGAACGCGTTGTAGAGGAACGCCTGGCCCACGAACAGGCTGAAGCACAGGATCGTCCGCCGCGGGTACATCGTGAACACGGTGCGCGCGATCAGCCCCAGCCCGATCGTGTGCCGCTGCCGGATGGTGATGGTCTCGGACACCGAGGGGAGCGTCTGGCCGCTCTCCTGCTCGACGGTGTCCTCGATGCTGCGGACGATCCGCTCGCCCTCCTCGTCGCGGCCGTGGATGAACAGCCAGCGCGGGCTCTCGGGGACGTTGCGACGCACGATCAGGATCCCCACCGCCAGCACCGCACCCAGGCCGAAGGCCAGTCGCCAGCCCAGCGCGGGATCGAAGATCGTCGGGTCCAGCAGCGGGATGGTGAGCAGCGACCCGCCCGCTGCGCCGACCCAGAACGACCCGTTGATGGCGACGTCGACGCGACCGCGGTACGCCGCCGGGATCAGCTCGTCGATCGCCGAGTTGATGGCCGCGTACTCACCGCCGATGCCGGTGCCGGTGAGGAACCGGCACGCGAAGTACCAGGTGGGGTTCATCGAGAACGCGGTGAGGACCGTGGCGACGGTGTAGACGCCGAGGGTGATGAGGAACAGCTTCTTGCGTCCGTACCGGTCGGTGAGCTGACCGAAGAACAACGCGCCGACGCACGCGCCGGCCACGTAGACCGCGCCGGCGAGGCCGATGTCGAAACTGCTCATGCCGAGGCCCGTGCCCTCCGGCTTGAGGGCATCGGACATCGACCCGACGATGGTCACCTCGAGGCCGTCGAGGATCCACACCGTGCCGAGACCGATCACGACCAGCCAGTGCCAGCGGACCCACGGCAGACGGTCCATCCGGGCCGGGATGTCCGTGGTGATCCTGCCGATCTCCACGCCGTCGGCCATCGGTTCCTCCTTCTCGCGCGGACGCAATCGCGCCCACTCGACCGCATTCGCCTCGTGACCGCATCTTGGACGTGGCGGCGAGCCTGCGCGGGTGGGCTTGCGGGGTCCGGTAGAAAAGACTCGAGCCCGTGTGTCGGACGCGGGCCGACTGCGAGGTGGAGGCCATGGTCGACGTCGCCCGCAAAGCCCTGATCGTGCTGGCGATCGGCTTCGCCGTGTTCTACCTGGTCAGCCAACCCGAGGCTGCCGCCGACGCCGTGCAGGGCGCGTTCTCGGCGGTCGGCGACGCGTTCGACGCGATCATCCGGTTCTTCAACGCCTTGGCCGACTGAGCGGCCGGGTCAGCACGTGCCCGCCGTCCCGTCCTGGATGCGCCGACTCTTCCCTGACCAGGACGTCGACTCGCACATCCTGCACGAGGTCGGCGAGGTCGTGCTCTTCGACGAGGGCCACCACTGGGTCGCCTACCTCAAGCCCACCGCGCTGACCGTGCTGGCGGGGATCGTGCTGGTCGCGATCTTCCCGTTCAGCCGGGTGCAGGTCGGTTGGTTCTGGCTGCTCGTCGGGGTGGGGCTGCTCGCGATGGCCTGGTTGCAGGCGGCACTGGTCCACCTCGACCGCTTCGTGCTGACCACCAAGCGGGTGCTGCGGGTACGCGGGCTGTGGGACAAGAAGCGCGCCAGCATGCCGCTGAGCCGCATCCTCGACATCACCGTCAACACGCCGCTGACCGGTCAGCTGCTGAACTACGGACACCTGGTCTTCGAGACCGCCGCCCAGGTCCAGGGCCTGCGCGAGATCCGGCACATCGTCCGGGCCGACCTGGTGGAGCGCCGGATCCAGCAGGAGGTGCTGGGCCCGAAGCGGCAGGACGACACCGGCCGGCTGCCCAGGCGCTGACGCTTCTGGTTAGGTTAGGTTCTCCTAACCATCCAGGAGGTCACCGTGTCGCTGCTTCTCACCCGCCGTCGGCTGCTGGGTGCGGGCGCCGGGCTCGGCGCCGGGCTGCTCCTCGGGTGCGCCAACGACGACCCGCCGGCCCCGTCGGGCGGCGGCGGCGTTGCCGCGGGCGCCTTCCCCGTCACGGTCGGCACGCGTACGGCGAGACCGTCGTCGAGGCGGAGCCGCAGCGGGTGGTGACCGCCGGCTACACCGAGCAGGACGCCGTGCTGGCCCTCGGGGTCACGCCGATCGGCGTCACCGAGTGGTACGGCGAGCAGCCCTACGCGACCTGGCCCTGGGCGCAGGACGCTCTCGGTGATGCCCAGCCGACGGTGCTCGACATCTCCGACGGCTTCGCGTTCGAGCAGATCGCCGGGCTGGCCCCCGACCTGGTCATCGCCACCAATGCGGGCATCAGCGCCGACGACTACGCCACGATGACCAAGATCGCCCCCACGATCGCCCACTCCGGCGACCACACGCTGTACTTCGAGCCCTGGGACGTGCAGGCCGCCGCCATCGGCAGCTCGCTCGGCCTCGAGGACGAGGCCCGGCAGCAGATCGACGAGATCGGCAGGATGTTCGCCGACGCCCGTGCCGCGCACCCCGAGTTCGAAGGCACCCGGGCGGTCTTCCTGCAGAACGCGTTCTACGACGGCAGCGTCATCGCCTATCAGGACGGGCTCAGCACCGCGTTCCTCACCGACCTCGGGTTCGTCGTGCCCGATGTGATCGGCGAGTTCCAGCAGGGCGACGCGCAGGCGTACATCCCCAAGGAGCGCATGATCGACGTGCTCGACCAGGCCGACGTGCTGGTCTGGGGGACGGAGAGCGACGCCGACCGGGAGGCCTTCGAGTCCGACCCGATCTTCCAGCGGCTGGCCGCGACCCGCGAGGGTCGCAACGTCTACACCGGCGGCGAGCTGGCCGGCGCCATCTACTTCACCAGCCTGCTGAGCCTGCCCTACGTCGTCGACCACCTGGTGCCGATGCTGGCGGACGCCCTGGCGGCCTGAGCGCCGCACCCGCGCATCCTCGTATCCTCAGGGCATGACCGAGACGGGGCGGGAACGCTGGCAGCGTCGCTACGACGACGCGCTCGGCCAGGGCAGGGTGCGCGAGGCCGACTTCAGCACGGTGTCCGGGCTGCCGCTCGACCCGGTGTACGGCCCCGCCGACGGCGAGCCGGTCGACGAGCGGATCGGCTGGCCGGGGGAGTTCCCGTTCACCCGCGGCCTCTACTCCACCGGCTACCGCGGGCGGACCTGGACGATCCGTCAGTTCGCGGGGTTCGGCAACGCCGAGCAGACCAACGAGCGCTACCGGATGATCCTCGGCCGCGGCGGGGGCGGGCTGTCGGTGGCCTTCGACATGCCGACCCTGATGGGCCGCGACTCCGACGACCCCCAGGCGCTGGGCGAGGTCGGGCACTGCGGCGTGGCGGTCGACGACGTGGCGGACATGGAGCAGCTGTTCGCCGACATCCCGCTGCAGGACGTGACCACCTCCATGACGATCTCCGGTCCCGCGGTGCCGGTGTTCTGCATGTACGTGGTGGCGGCCGAGCGACAGGGCGCCGACGTGTCCCTGCTCGACGGGACGCTGCAGACCGACATCTTCAAGGAGTACATCGCGCAGAAGGAGTGGCTGTTCCCGCCCGAGCCGCACCTGCGCCTGATCGGCGACCTGATGAGCTGGTGCGACGCCGAGATGCCGCGCTACAAGCCGCTCAGCGTGTCCGGCTACCACATCCGCGAGGCCGGCTCCACGGCCGCGCAGGAGCTGGCGTACACGCTGGCCGACGGGTTCGGCTACGTCGAGCTCGGGCTGGCGCGTGGGCTCGACGTCGACGCGTTCGCGCCCGGGTTGAGCTTCTTCTTCGACGCGCACATCGACTTCTTCGAGGAGATCGCGAAGTTCCGGGCCGCCCGGCGGATCTGGGCGCGCTGGATGCGCGACGTCTACGGCGCCACCACCGAGCGGGCGCAGTGGCTGCGCTTCCACACGCAGACCGCCGGGGTCTCGCTGACCGCCCAGCAGCCGTACAACAACGTCGTGCGCACGGCGGTCGAGGCGCTGTCGGCGGTGCTCGGCGGCACCAACTCGCTGCACACCAACGCGTTGGACGAGACCCTGGCGCTGCCCACCGAGCGGGCCGCCGAGATCGCGCTGCGCACCCAGCAGGTGCTGATGGACGAGACCGGCGTCGTCAACGTCGCCGACCCGCTCGGGGGCTCGTGGTACGTCGAGGCGCTCACCGACCGGCTGGAGGCCGAGGCCGAGGCGACGTTCGAGCAGATCGTGGCCATGGGCGGCGGGCGGGAGGCGAGGCACCCGGTCGGTCCGATGACGTCCGGCATCCTGCGCGGCATCGAGGACGGCTGGTTCATGGCCGAGATCGCCGAGTCGGCCTTCCGCTACCAGACCGCCCTGGAGAAGGGCGACAAGCTGATCGTCGGGGTCAACACGCACCCCGACTCGGTCACCGGCGAGCTGGAGATCATGCGGGTCTCCCACGAGGTCGAGACAGAGCAGGTCGCCGCGCTGGGCCGCCGCCGCGCCGGTCGCGACGCAGCGGCGGTGACGGCCGCGCTCGACGCCATGGTGGCCGCGGCCCGTACCGAGGCCAACCTGGTGCCCCCGATGCTCGACGCCGTACGCGCCGACGCCACCCTCGGCGAGATCTGCGACGCCCTGCGCGGGGTGTGGGGCGAGTACCGCGAGCCGGCCCGGTTCTGACCCTGCGGGCTCCCCGGCGACGTCCCGGGGGTCGCTGACAGGATGGGGCCCATGAGCGCAGAGCAGTTCTCCCGTCCGGGTGCCGTCGACCTGTCGTCGTTGCGTCCGCCCGCCGGGGGGCCGGCCCCGTCCGGCGCGGCGTCCACCGGCAGCGGTCCGGGCACGTACTCGTTCGACACGACCGAGCAGGGGTTCCAGGCCGACGTCGTCGAGCCGTCGATGACCTACCCCGTCGTCCTCGCGCTGTGGTCGTCGCGCGCTGCCGACAGCCGCGCCGCCGTCGACCTGATCAGCCGGGTCGCCGACTCCTACGACGGCCGGCTGAGCCTGGCCCGGCTGGACATCGACTCGAGCCCGCAGCTGGCGCAGGCGCTCCAGGTGCGGGCGGTGCCGTACGTGCTCGCGGTGCTACGCGGACAGCCGGTGCCCCTGTTCGAGGGCAGTGTCGACGAGGCCCAGGCCCGGCAGGCTCTCGACCAGGTCGTGCAGGCAGCGGTGACCAACGGCGTGACCGGATCGGCCCCGCCCCGCGGCCCCGCGGCCGACCCGGAGCCGGCGGCCGCAGAGCCGGCCGAGGAGGCTGCCGTCGACCCCCGCTTCGCCGACGGCGACGCCGCCCTCGAGAGCGGCGACTACGCCGCTGCAGTGGCGGCCTACGCCGCGCTGGTCGAGGCCAGCCCCGCCGACGCCGAGGCGGCCACCCGGCTCGCGCAGGCGCAGCTGCTCCAGCGCACCGACGGAGTCGACGCCGTGGCCGTGCGTGCCGCCGCCGAAGAACGCCCGACCGACCTCGACGCCCAGCTGCTCGCCGCCGACGTGGACATGCTCGGGGCGCACGTCTCCGAGGCGTTCGACCGGGTCATCGCGGTCGTCCCGAAGGTGTTCGGTGACGACCGCGAGCGCGCCCGCCGGCACCTGCTCGGGCTGTTCGACGCCGTGGGTGGTGAAGACACCCGCGTCGCCGACGCCCGCCGTAGGCTGGCTAACGCTTTGTTCTAGCCGGGGCTCGAGCGGTGTCCCGGCCCACGGTGTCGACAGCGTCTGCGGGGTGCCGCGGGCGGGGGTGAGGCGTGCGAAGGGTGGCGGGCTGGGTCCTCGTGGCCGCAGCCGTGCTCTGCCTGCTCGCCGGCGCCGCCATGGCGGTCGTCCTAGGCCCGGACAACCGGGCCCGGTCCGACCCGCAGTCACTCGGCACCGACGCCTCGGTCGTGGTGACGGCGCCCGGGGCGCTGAGCCTGGCCGGGCCGACGGTGCGGGTGGAGGCCACGCTTCCTGACGACCGACCGGTCTTCGTGGGGTTGGGCAACGCCGTCGACGTCTCCGACTACACCGACGGGGTGGCCGCCCGGGTGGTGGACGAGATCGGCGTCCCGCTGGACGTCGACAGCGACGACGTCGACGGTGACCCGGCACTCGCGGCCGAGCCCGAGTCGCTCGACTGGTGGCTCGCGAGCGACCAGGGCAGCGGGAAGGCCGCGATGTCGGCCCAGCTCCCGTCCGAACCGGCGCAGCTGGTGATCGCGGCGCCCGACGGCGGCGACCTCGAGGGCCTCGAGGTGGTCGGTGCCTATGAGCTGGACGGTGGCTTCGGGATCGGGCTGGGGCTTGTCGGCCTCGCGGTCGGACTGGTGCTGTTCGCCTGGATCATGCTGCGTCGCGCCGCCGACGAGTGGGACGACTGGGACGAGTACGACGACGAGTTCGACGACCAGGATGAGCCCGACGCCGAGCGACGACAAGGACGCCGACGACGACAAGGACGACGACGACAAGGACGACGACGACAAGGACGACGACGACAAGGACGACGACGACAAGGACGACGAGAAGGATGACGCCGACAAGGATGACGCACGAGGATGAGGAGAGCGCCCGGCCGCGCCCGCGAGTGATCGGACTCCCGGTCGGCAGCAACGCGGGCGCCGCGGGACGCTCGCCCTCGTGGTCGCGGTGTCCCTGGTGGCCGTCAGCAGCGGCTGCGCGGTCCCTCGCCCGGTCGGCGACGACGCGGTCAAGCTCGCCGTCACCCGCTCGGAGGCCGACGAGGTGCTCAAGCGCTGGGCCGAGCGGCGGGCAGAGGCGCTGCAGGTGCTCGACGCCGAGCCGCTGACGTCGGTCGAGGGAGGGGACACGCTCGCGGTCGACCGGGGCGCGTTGATCGTGGCCCGGCGACTGCTCGAGGAGGGGACGCAGGACGTCACCCAGCAGCTGCAGCTGCGGACCGTCGTCTCACCGCGGCTGTCGTCGTATCCGTTGTGGTTCATCGCCGTGGTCGACGACGGCCAGCGCGACCTGACGAAGGTGCAGGTGCACCGCCGGGCCAGCGCGGCGCAACCGTGGCAGCTGGTCACGACCGCCGAGGTGCTGCCGTCGACGCAGCTGCCCGAGCTGGCGCTCGACGACTCCGAGGCACTGGAGCCGATCGACCCCGACGACGGTGATGGCCTGGTCGGCGGCCCGCAGGACGTCGCCGACGCCTACGCAGACCTCCTGAACGACCAATCGGCGGGTGACGGCGAGCTGGTGCTGGTCGACTCCTTCGTGCAGCAGATGCGAACGGTGGCCGGTGCACAGGCCGAGATCGAGGGGGTGCGGTTCTCCCAGGACTGGCGCGCCTCCGACGTCGAGTGGTCGGCCCGCACGGCCGACGGGGGAGCCCTGGTCTTCGCCACCATGGAGCGGGCCGACCGCTACCAGATCAAGCCCGGTACCGCCGTCGACTGGGAGGAGGGCTCCGAGCAGGCCGCCTTCCTCGCCGGCCGGGTCTACACCGAGGCGGTCCTGCGCTACCGGCACCAGGTGCTGCTGTACGTGCCGCCCTCCGGCGGCGGCCAGGCGCGGGCCCTCGGCCAGTACGGCGGCGTGGTCTCCGCCTCCGGCACCTGACGCCGCCCGCCCCCAACCCCCCGCCGATCTTCCGGCGAGGTGAGCGTTGGGACGCGCGTACGACCGGTAGGTCCGCTCTCGTGGCCGCGCAGGTCACCCCGGGACGGGACCCAAGCGCCGCTACGAGCGCGGTTGTTGGGCGCCGAGCTCGAGTGTTCGCTGATCAGCCACGTTTGGGCCTGGCGCTGGCGTAATCGCGCACAGTGACGTCGCACGCCGTCCACCCGCGCGATCGGCCGGCCCCGCTCGGTACCCGTAACGCGACCGCGAGATGTCGCCGATTGCGTGATCAGGAGCAGTGATGGCGCAATCCGCGGCATCTCGTTGCGACCGGAACAATCAGGTCGGCTGGCCGCCGTGCAGGAAGAGTGCGGCAGAGTCGGGCGGCACCCGGAGGACCTGCTCGACCCGGTCCGCCGTCGGGGCCCGTGCCCGCGACCGCACCGCCTCGGCGTCGCACCAGTGCACGGCCGCGATCTCGCGGGGCTCCAGCACGGCGGCGTCGACCCACTCCGGCTCGCGTACGCCGAGGTCGAAGACGAGCACGCACGCGTCGTCCCACCCGGCCCACGGCGGCAGCCAGTCGACCGCGAGCAGGCGGTGCGCCTCGACCTCGAGTCCGAGCTCCTCGCGCACCTCGCGGACGATCCCGTCGCGGGGCGACTCACCCGGCTCGACGACGCCGCCGGGCAGGTCCCAGTCGGGCTTGTAGACCAGCTCGCACAGCAGCACACGTCCCTGCGGGTCGCGGAGGACGCCCTGGGCGATGACCCGTTTGGTCGGCAGGCCGGCGTTGAGCATCGCCCGGAAGCCGTCGGGGGTGTGCGGTCCGGGGTCGTCGCGGAGCCGGCCGAGCAGCACGACGTCGCCGCGCTCGCCGTGGAAGTCCTCCCGGCCCCGCACCAGCCCCTCGCGGCGTAGTCCGGCCCGGGTCGCCACCCGAAGCGATCGGGTGTTCTGCGGATGGACGTAGGCCTCCACGCGCAGCAGCCCCAGCTGCTCGAACGCGTACGCCACCAGCAGCCGCACCGCGCGCACGGCCGTACCGCGTCCGCGGTGGTCGGGGTACAGGGCCCACGACAGAAACCCGTTGCCCTCGTCGGTGCGCCGCACCTCCGCCGAGCCGGCGATCCGCCCGTCCCGCTCGACCGCGAAGCTCACCGTGCGGCGGTCGTCGGCGTACGCACGCCGCCAGTCGTCGATCGCCTGCTGCATCCGTTCGGCGGTGGGCACGACGCGCGGGAAGTCGAACCAGTAGGCCATCTCCTCGTCGTGCTGCACCCGCGCCGACTCGACGTCGTCGTCCCGCCACGGCCGCAGCACCACCTCGCCGTCGGTGAGGGTGGGCTGGTCGGGCACGGTGTCGCTCAGGGCTCAGTCACCCTCTCGGCCGCGCTCAGGCACCGCGGTGCCGCAGCCACACGGTGCCCAGCGGCGGCAGCCGCAGCGTCGTCGAGGCGGGCCGGCCGTGCCACTCGTCGTCGACAGCCTGCACCTCGCCGAGGTTGCCGACACCGGAGCCCTGGTAGTCCTCGGAGTCGGTGTTCACCACCTCGGTCCACCGGCCGGACAGCGGCAGCCCCAACCGGTAGCCCTCGTGCGGGATCGCCGCGAAGTTGGCGACGCACACCAGCGGTGGGTCGCCAACCCCCCCGCTCTCCCGGACGAAGCTGAACACGTTGTTGCCCGAGTCGTTGGCGTCGATCCAGGAGAAGCCCGACGGGTCGGTGTCAGCCGCGAAGAGCGCCGGGGTGGACCGGTAGGCCGCGTTGAGGTCGCGGACCAGCGCCCGCACACCCGCGTGCGACGGGTCGTCGAGCAACCACCAGTCGAGCTCGCGCTCCTCCGACCATTCGTTGTCCTGGGCGAACTCACTACCCATGAACAGCAGCTGCTTGCCCGGGTGCGCCCACATGTACGCGAGGTAGGCCCGCACGTTGGCCAGCTGCTGCCACCGGTCGCCCGGCATCTTGCGCACCAGCGACCCCTTGCCGTGCACCACCTCGTCGTGCGAGATCGGGAGCACGAAGTTCTCCGAGTACGCGTACATCATCGCGAACGTCATCTGGTGGTGGTGGTACTGGCGGTAGACCGGTTGCTGGGCCAGGTAGCCCAGCGAGTCGTGCATCCAACCCATGTTCCACTTGAAGCCGAAGCCCAGGCCGCCCAGGTGCGTCGGGCGGGTCACGCCCGGCCACGAGGTCGACTCCTCGGCGATGATGGTGGAGCCCGGCACCCGCTTGTAGCAGGTGGCGTTGACCTCTTGCAGGAACGAGACCGCCTCGAGGTTCTCGCGGCCGCCGAACTGGTTGGGGACCCACTCGCCCTCCTTGCGCGAGTAGTCCAGGTAGAGCATCGAGGCGACGCCGTCGACCCGCAGCGCGTCGGCGTGGAACTCCTCCAACCAGTAGACCGCGTTGGCGACCAGGAAGTTGCGGACCTCCCGGCGGCCGAAGTCGAAGATGTAGGAGCCCCACTCCGGGTGCCATCCCTTGTGCGGGTCGGCGTGCTCGTACAGCGGTCCGCCGTCGAAGCGGGCCAGCGCCCACGGGTCGGTCGCGAAGTGACCGGGGACCCAGTCCAGGATCACCCCGATGCCGGCCTGGTGCAGCCGGTCGACGAGCAGCCGGAAGTCGTCGGGGTTGCCGAAGCGCGACGTCGGCGCGTAGAAGCCGGTGACGTGGTAGCCCCACGAGCCGCCGAACGGGTGCTCCATCACGGGGAGCAGCTCGACGTGGGTGAACCCGGCGTCGGTCACGTAGTCGACGAGCTCGTCGGCGAGCTGGGCATAGCTGCGGTCCTTGCGCCACGAGCCCAGGTGCACCTCGTAGGTGCTCATCGGGGAGTCGTGCGGCGTGCGCCGGGCGCGTGCCTCGATCCACTCGGCGTCGCCCCAGGTGTAGCTGGACTCGAACACCACCGACGCGCTCTGCGGTGGCACCTGGGTGTGCGCCGCCATCGGGTCGGCCTTCTCGTGCCACTGCCCGTCGGCGCCCAGGATCGCGTACTTGTACATGGCGCCGGTGCCCACGTCGGGAACGAACAGCTCCCACACGCCGGACGAGCCCATGGCTCGCATCGGATGTGCCCGTCCGTCCCAGCCGTTGAAGTCCCCGGTCACCCGTACGCCCTGCGCGCTCGGCGCCCACACGGCGAACGACGTGCCCTGCACCTGCCCGGCGACGCTGTCGTAGTGCCGCACGTGCGCGCCGAGCACCGACCACAGCTGCTCGTGGCGGCCCTCGCTGATCAGGTGCAGATCCATCTCGCCGAGCGAGGGCAGGTACCGGTACGGGTCGTCGACCAGGTGCGGCACGTCGTCGTCGTAGCGCACGACGAGCCGATAGTCGTCGACGTCGGGCTGGTCGAGGACGCCGACCCAGACGCCCTCGTGCTCGTGCTCGAGCGCGAGGACACCACCCGCGTGCTCCACCTGCACGCTGCGGGCCAGCGGCCGGAGCGTGCGCACCGTGACGGCCCCGCCGTGCGGGTGGGCGCCGAGGAGGGCGTGCGGGTCGTGATGGCCGCCGGCGACCAGCTGCTCCAGTGCGCCGGTGTCCACGGGCTTGGCGGTCGTGGTGGTCACCGGTGGCCACCTCCAGTCAGCGAGTCGGAACCGCCCAGCCGGGCGACCGCCCGCAGCGGGATCGGGAGCCAGGACGGCCTGTTGCGGGCCTCGTAGACGACTTCGTAGACGGCCTTGTCGGCCTCGTACGCCGCCAGCAGGACGTCCTGCTCGCGCGGATCGCGACCGGCCTCGGCGGCGTAGCCCTCGAGGAACGCGGTGCGGTTGCGGGTCGCCCACTCGGTGGCCCGGGTGGCGAGCTGGTGGTCGCCGAGCAGATCGGCCCACTGGGACTGCGCGGCGTAGTCGAACGAGCGGAGCATGCCGGCCACGTCGCGGACCGCCGCGTCCAGCGCGACCCGCTCCGCCAACGCCTTGGCAGGCTCGCCCTCGAAGTCGATGATCCGCCAGCCGTCGAACGTGCGCAGCGTCTGCCCGAGGTGCAGGTCGCCGTGCACGCGCTGAACCGGCACCGGGTCCTCGATCCCAGCGACGCGGTCGAACAGCGCGCTGAGCGCCTCGCCGTGCGGCGCCAGGTCGGGGACCTCGTCGACGGCAGCGTCCAGCCGGGTCCGCATCCGGGCGGCCAGCCCCTGCAGGTCGGTGGAGTCCCAAGTCCCGGTCGGGAGGCGCTCGGCCAGGGTCGCGTGCACCTTGGCGGTAGCCCTGCCGAGTCGGTGCGACTCCGAGGCGAAGTCACCGCCGACCTCCTCGGGGTAGAGGTCGCGCTCGGCGAACAGGTCGCGGACGCTGGTCAGGGCGAGGTCCCACCCGTCGGTCGCCATCCCGAGGAACTCCGAGACCATGACGAGGTCGATCGGCTCAGCGTCGTCACCGTCCACCTCGAGCCAGCCCAGCAGCGGCACCACCGCGGGCGACCCCGACCGGGTGAGCACGTCGAGCACCTCGATGTCGGGGTTGCGCCCGGGAGCGACGCGACGGAACACCTTGAGCAGCAGCCGCTCGCCGACGACGACGTTGGTGTTCGACTGCTCACCGGTCAGCACGACCGTCGGGCCGGACAGGTCCGGCTCCTGGGGCTCGACCACCCGGGCACGCAGTGGCGCCGGCACGCTCTCATGCACCAGGGCGTCGACCAGCAGGGCCACCGCCGCCTTGTCGTGCACGGCGTCGTACACCTGGCCGAGCCCGTCGGGACCCTCGTGCTCACCGAGGTAGGCGCCCTCGAGCTGGTCGAGGCGCTGGGTCCGGTACGACAGCGGCACCTGGTAGGTGTCGCTGACCGCAGCCGCGCCGGTGCCCGAGGTCACGTCGACCAGCGCCATGGCCACCCGGGGGTCGGCTCCGGCCTCGCCGAGCCACGCCAGCGTGCGGACGCGGTCGACGACGAGGTCGCGGCCCTTGCCGGCGAACCATCGCTGCACCCCTAGGTAGTGCGCGAGCGGTGTCGTCAGGTCGTCGGTC
Source organism: uncultured Actinomycetota bacterium (assembly GCA_963785115.1). Lineage (GTDB taxonomy): Bacteria > Actinomycetota > Actinomycetes > Propionibacteriales > Nocardioidaceae > JACCWP01. The sequence continues at coordinate 337,461 of CAWATY010000031.1, read as the reverse complement.
ACGCTGTCGTCGCCTCCTCCTCGTCGTCGTGCTCGATCTCGTCGACGGGGATCCGGAACCAGTAGAACCCGTGCCCGCTCAGGGTGAGCAGGTACGGCAGCTCGCCGATCGCCGGGAAGCGGACGCCTCCGAGGAGCTCGACCGGATGTGCGCCGCGGTACTGCCGCAGGTCGAGCTCGACCGGCTGCGGGAACCGCGACAGGTTGTTGACGCACAGCACCACGTCGTCGCCGAACTGGCGGATGTAGCTGAGCACCGACGGGTTGCTGCCCCCGAGGTCGGCGAACGAGCCGAGACCGAAGGTCGGGTGCTCCTTGCGGATGTGGATCATCCGCCGGTTCCAGTGCAGCAGCGACGAGCTGTTCTCCAGCTCGGCCTCGACGTTGACCGCCTGGAACCCGAACACCGGGTCCATGACTGCGGGCAGGTGCAGCCGCCCCGGCGTGACGCTGGAGAAGCCGGCGTTGCGGTCGGGAGTCCACTGCATGGGCGTCCGCACCCCGTCGCGGTCACCCAGCCAGATGTTGTCCCCCATGCCGATCTCGTCGCCGTAGTACAGCACCGGCGATCCGGGCAGGCTGAGCAGCAGCGCGGTGAACAGCTCCATCCGGTTGACGTCGTTGTCCAGCAGCGGCGCCAGCCGGCGTCGGATGCCGATGTTGGCCTTCATCCGGGGGTCGGTGGCGTACTCCGACCACATGTAGTCGCGGTCCTCGTCAGTGACCATCTCGAGGGTCAGCTCGTCGTGGTTGCGCAGGAAGATGCCCCACTGGGTGTTCTTCGGGATCGCCGGCGTCTGGTCGAGGATCTCCGAGATCGGCCACCGCGACTCGCGGCGCACCGCCATGAACAGTCGCGGCATGACCGGGAAGTGGAAGCACATGTGGCACTCGTCGCCACCGGAGTCGAAGTCGCCGTAGTAGTCGACGACGTCGGCCGGCCATTGGTTCGCCTCGGCGAGCAGCACCCGGCCGGGGTACTTGTCGTCCACGTGCTTGCGCAGGCTGCGCAGGAACGCATGCGTCTCCGGCAGGTTCTCGCCGTTGGTCCCCTCGCGCTCGTACAGGTACGGCACCGCGTCCAGCCGGAAGCCGTCGATGCCCAGGTCGAGCCAGAAGTCCAGCGCGTCGACGATCGCCGTGTGCACCTCGGGGTTGTCGAAGTTGAGGTCGGGCTGGTGGCCGTAGAAGCGGTGCCAGAAGTACTGGCCGCGCACCGGGTCCCAGGTCCAGTTCGACGACTCGGTGTCGACGAAGATGATCCGCGCGTCCTGGTAGAGCTCGTCGGTGTCCGACCACACGTAGAAGTCGCCGTACGGCCCGTCGGGGTCGCTGCGGGACGCCTGGAACCACGGGTGCTGGTCCGAGGTGTGGTTCATGACGAAGTCGATGATCACCCGGATGCCGCGCTCGTGGGAGGCGTCCAGCAGCCGCTTGAAGTCGTGGATGTCGCCGATGTCCTCGGCCACGTCGGTGAAGTGCGCGACGTCGTAGCCGCCGTCGCGCAGCGGCGACGGGAAGAACGGCGGCAGCCACAGGCAGTCGACGCCGAGCCACTCGAGATAGTCCAGCTTATCGGTCAGGCCGGTGAGGTCGCCGACACCGTCTCCGGACGAGTCCTTGAACGAGCGGACGAGGACCTCGTAGAAGACGGCACGCTTGAACCAGCCAGGGTCGTGCTCAAGTGCCATCTCAGTGCGTCCTCCGCACGTGCAGCACGTGGGCCGGCTCCCAGCCCGGGTCGAGGCGGACGTAGTCGTGCTCACCCCAGAGCCACGACTCACCGGTGAGCTCGTCGTGGGCGCTGAAGCTGTCGGTCCAGTCCATGCCGAGCGCGGGCATGTCCAGGTGCACTGTCGTCTCGTGGGTGTGGTGTGGGTCGACGTTGACCACCACGATCACGGTGTCGTCCACGGCGTCGTCACCGACGCCGGTCACCGTCCGCTTGCTGAAGCACAGGATCTGGCCGTTGTCGCTGGCGTGCACGGTGAGGTTGCGCAGCCGCTGCAGCGCGGGGTGAGTCCGGCGGATCTCGTTCAGCCGGGTGAGGTACGGCGCCAGCGTGCGGCCCTCGCGCTCCGCGCCAGCCCAGTCGCGTACCCGCACCTGGTACTTCTCGGAGTCGAGGTACTCCTCGCTGCCGGGTCGCACCGCCACGTGCTCGAACAACTCGTAGCCGGCGTAGACGCCCCAGCTCGGCGAGGCGGTCGCGGCCAGCGCCGCACGTACCTTGAACGCCGCCGGCCCGCCGTACTGCAGGTAGGCGGTGAGGATGTCCGGTGTGTTGACGAACAGGTTGGGCCGCAGGACGTGGCTGGTCTCGCGGCTGAGCTCGGTGAAGTAGTCGCCGAGCTCGCCGGCCTCGTTGCGCCAGGTGAAGTAGGTGTAGCTCTGGTGGAAGCCCACCGTGCCGAGCGCCCGCATCATGGCCGGCCGGGTGAACGCCTCGGAGAGGAACACCACGTCGGGGTCGGTGCGCCGGATCTCGCCGAGCAGCCACTCCCAGAACCGGACCGGCTTGGTGTGCGGGTTGTCGACCCGGAAGATCCGTACGCCGTGGTCCATCCACACCCGCACGACGCGCAGGACCTCCGCGTAGAGACCCTCGGGGTCGTTGTCGAAGTTGATCGGGTAGATGTCCTGGTACTTCTTCGGCGGGTTCTCGGCGTAGGCGATCGACCCGTCGACCCGGGTGGTGAACCACTCCGGGTGCTTGCTCACCCACGGGTGGTCGGGGGCGCACTGCAGCGCCAGGTCGAGGGCGACCTCGAGCCCGACCTCGCCGGCGCGGGCGACGAACGCGTCGAAGTCGTCGAAGTCGCCGAGGTCGGGGTGGATGGCGTCGTGACCGCCCTCCGACGAGCCGATGGCCCACGGTGAGCCGGGGTCGTCCGGACCGGGCTCGAGGGTGTTGTTCGGCCCCTTGCGGTTGTCCCGGCCGATCGGGTGGATCGGGGGCAGGTAGATCACGTCGAAGCCCATGTCAGCGACAGCGGGCAACCGCTCGGCGGCAGTGCGCAGGGTGCCGCCGACCACCCGGCCAGCGTCGTCGACGTACGCACCCTCGGAGCGGGGGAAGAACTCGTACCAGGACCCGACCAGGGCGCGTGCGCGGTCGGTGAAGAACGGGTACGCCCGGCTGCTGCCGATCATGTCGCGGAGCGGGTTGCGGGCCAGCACCGCGTCGACCTCCGGTGCGGTGCCGGCAGCCAGCCGGGCCTCCACCGGTCGGCGGGAGTCCTTCAGCGCCTTGACGGCGTTCCGCAGCAGCTGGCGGTCGGCGGTCGTGCCGCGCGGCAGCGCCTTGGCCGCACGCTCGAGCACGACCGCCCCCTCGGCCAGCATCAGGTCGACATCGACGCCCGCAGCGATCTTGACCTGGGCGTTGTGCTGCCAGGTGCCGACCGGGTCACTCCACGACTGCACCCGGAAGGTCCACGAGCCCTCGCGGTCGGGGGTCACATCGGCGACGTACCTGTCGGGTGGACCCGCCGGTCGCATCCGCACCGGTGACCGCTGTCGTCCCGCCGGGTCGGTCAGGACCACCTCGGCGCCGAGGGTGTCGTGACCCTCCCGGAAGACCGTCGCCTCGACCTCGAAGGTCTCGTCGACGGCTGCCTTGACCGGGTAGGTGCCGCCCTCCACCACCGGGTGGACGTCCAGGATCGGGATGCGTGTCGTCATCGGGTGCCAACGTAGCGAGACCTCCACGACCCGGCACGGTGGCGGGGGTCGCGGAGGTCTCGACGGATGGACGGGTCAGTTGGGGACGCTGTGCAGACCGGTGAGTCCGCGCCGCCGCCGGACGTGGTTGGTGATCGCGCTGAACAGCGCGTCGACCACCATGCCGACCACCAGGATGACGATCATCACAGCGAGCAGCCGGTCGGCCTGCAGGAACTGCCGGGCGTTCTCCAGCTCCCTTCCGAGAGACGCCTTGTTGGAGATGGGCACCAGCAGCTCGCCGGCCATCAGGCTGCGCCAGGCGAACGCCCAGCCCTGCTTGAGACCGGACAGGTACGACGGCAGCGCCGCCGGGAGGATGACGTAGCGGTAGCGCTTCCACCCCCGCGCGCCCAGCATGTGCCCCGCCCGCAGCAGCTGCGGCGGCGTCTCGTCGATCCCGGAGATGATGCCGTTCGCGATCGACGGGGCGGCACCCAGGATGATCACGAAGAAGATCGCCGACTCCGACAGCTGGAACAGCAGGATCGCCAGCGGGAACCACGCGATCGACGGCATGGTCTGCAGCCCGGTGATCAGGCTGCCCACCGCGGCGCGCAGAATCCGCCACTGCGAGACCGCGATGCCCAGGGCCGACCCCACCAGCAAGGCCGCGAGGAAGCCCAGCACTCCGCGCTGCATGGTCGTCTGGATCATCGAGTAGAACTCGATCGTCTGCATCTGCTCCCACAGCGAGGAGAACACCGCGGCGGGGCCGGGGAGCAGGTTCTCCGTCCGCCAGCCGCTGAGCACGACCGCCTGCCAGAAGACCACCGCGATGCCGACCGCGAGGAGCTTGGGCCACACCGAGGCCCAGATCTTGGCGCCGAGCGACTGCGGCCGCTGGCCGTTGCGCACCGGCGGCCGGGTCTGGACGACGTCCTGCTGGGGCGCTGGGGCGGCGGCCTGCGTCGTCGTGGTGGCCGGCCGCGTACTGGTCGAGGTCTCAGGCGACATGGCGGGCCACCTCCGCCTTCAGCTCGTGGGTGAGTCGTCCGGTGAGCTCGGCGACCGGGATGTCGTCGGCATGCCGGGGCCGCGGCAGGTCGACCGCGAACTCCGACTTCACCCGGCCCGGCCCGCTCTCCATCAAGATGGTGCGGTCGGCGAGCCGGGCCGCCTCGCGGACGTTGTGCGTGACGAAGAGCACGGTGAGTGGCATCGTCAGCCAGATCCGCTCGAGCTCGTCGTGCATGGTGTCGCGAGTCATGGCGTCGAGGGCCGCGAACGGCTCGTCCATCAGCACGATGTCGGCGTCCTGGGCGAGCACCCGGGCCAGTGCGGCCCGTTGGCGCATGCCGCCCGACAGCTCGTGCGGGCGCTTGTCGCCCCGACCGCCGAGCCGAACGAGCGACAGCAGCTCGTCGGCCCGCTGCTGACGTGCCGTCTTCTCGACGCCGCGCAGCTTGAGCGCCAGCTCGACGTTCTGCTGGGCGGTGAGCCAGGGGAACAGCGACGCCTCCTGGAACATGAAGGCGACGCGGTGACCCGAAGCCACCTCGAGGCTGCCCTCGTCGGGCTCGTCCAGCCCGGCGACCAGGTTGAGCATCGTGGACTTGCCACAGCCGCTCGCGCCGACGATGCACAGGAACTCACGCTCTGCGACGTCCAGGTCGACGTCATGAAGTGCCACGGTCTGCTCGGCGCCATGGCCGAACGTCTTGGACACCCCCCGCAGCCGCACCGCAGGAGCGGTGCTGCTGACAGGGGTGCCCACCAGGGAAGTGGCGGTGCTGGTCACGACGCGGAGACCTCCTCTTGGCCTTCGTCGGAGAGGACACCGTTGAGGATGTCCAGGTCGTAGATCGACTCGATGTCGTCGATCGGCTCGAGCAGCTCGACGTCCTCCGCGTGCGCGGCGTTCTCGTAGAGCGTCGAGGCCAGCGGGTCGTTGGTGAAGGTCAGCCGGCTCCAGGCCGTCTCGAGAGCCGCGGGCTCCAGGGGCGCGCCGGTGGACTCCTCCAGGTACGCCGCCACCTCGTCACGGGCCTGGTCTGAGTTCTCGTTCAGGTAGTCGATCGCCTGGACGTGGCCCTTGAGGAAGGCCTCGACCACCTCGGGGTTCTCCTCGAGGAACTGCGCGTTGACCAGCACGTGGGTGGTCACGAACTGACCGTCCGGCCACAGCTCGGCCTCGTCGACGAGCACCTCAGCGCCCTGCTGCTCGAGGATCGAGGCGTACGGCTCGGGCACCCAGGCGCCGTCGATCGCACCCTGCTGGTAGGTCTGGATGGTGACCGGGTTGTCCTGGGGGAGCAGCTCGACCTCGCCGCCGCCCTCGGGCGTGGTCTCGAATCCCTGCTCCTTGAGCCAGTACCGGGCCGCGATGTCCTGGGTGTTGCCCAGGCTCGGGGTCGCGATCTTCTTGCCCGCCAGGTCCTCGGGGCTGGTGATCTCCGGGTTGACGACCAGTGCGGCGCCGCCCGAGGTCGCCCCGGCGATGAGCCGGACGGCGTCGGGGTTGCTCGCGTAGCCGGTCAGGGCCGGCGAGGGCCCGATGTAGGTGATGTCCAGGGCGCCGGTGACGATCGCCTCGATGGTGTCGGTGCCGGAGTTGAACTCGCCGGTCGTCAGCGTGGCGCCGATCTTGCTCAGCTCGTCGTCGAAGTAGCCCTGGTCGATGCCGACGATGCCCGGCGCGTGGGTGAGGTTGGGGAAGTAGCCGAGCCGCAGCTCGACGCCGTCGCCACCTCCTCCGCCGCCGGAGGCCTCGTCGGAGTCGCCGGAGTCGTCAGACCCACAGCCGGCGAGGCCCATCGCGGAGAAGGCGAGGGCGGCCGCGCCGGCGGTGAAGCGGCGGCGGTTCAGGGTGGTCGTGCGCACAGGGTGCTCCTAGAAGGTGTAGAACTATCGACTTGAGTAAGAGTAGTGAAGCAGCATAGTTCACTGGACTTGCCATTCTGACTGAATTTAGGTCCCGAACGTGACGCGTGTCGCTCTGATTCGTCCGTTCTGCCGGGCTTGATCGGCCGTTCGTCCACCCCGGATGCTCTGGTCACCCGGGCCGCGGGCTCGCTGTAGCGTCGTGCGGGTGCGTGCCATCCGACGATTCACCGTCCGCCCCGTGCTGCCGGCCGCCCTGCAGCCGCTCGGCGACCTCGCGACGAATCTGCGCTGGTCCTGGCACCACGGCACCCAGGACCTGTTCGCGTCCATCGACCCCGACCTGTGGGCCTCCACCCACCACGACCCCGCCCGGTTGCTCGGTGCGCTGTCCATCGAGCGGCTCGACCGGCTGGCGGGTGACGCGGCGTTCCTGGAGCGGTTGCACGGGGTGCGCGAGGACCTGGAGCGCTACCTGGTCGACCCGCGCTGGTACCAGGAGTCGGCCAGCGCCCGCGCCGAGGTGCCGGCGACGGTCGCGTACTTCTCGCCGGAGTTCGGCATCACCAACGTGCTGCCGCAGTACTCCGGCGGCCTCGGCATCCTCGCCGGTGACCACCTCAAGGCCGCGAGCGACATGGGCGTGCCGATCATCGGCGTGGGCCTGTTCTACCGGCATGGCTACTTCCGGCAGTCGCTGTCGCGCGAGGGCTGGCAGGAGGAGACCTACCCGGTCAACGACCCCGACGGGCTCCCGCTGACGCTGTTGCGCGACGACGAGGGCACCGTGCCCCACGTGACCGTGGGCCTGCCCGGCGGCAAGCAGCTGGCCGCCCGGATCTGGGTGGCCCAGGTCGGCCGGGTGCCGTTGCTGCTGCTGGACTCCGACGTCACCCTCAACGACGGCCTCGGCGTCGACGTGACCGACCGCCTGTACGGCGGAGGCACCGAGCACCGGTTGCTCCAGGAGATGCTGCTCGGCATCGGCGGCGTCCGGGCGCTTCGGCTGTACTGCCGGATCAGCGGCGTCCCTGCGCCGGAGGTGTTCCACACCAACGAGGGCCACGCGGGCTTCCTCACCCTGGAGCGGATCCGCGAGCGGTCCAGGCGCGACGGCCTCGATTTCGACACCACGTTGGAGATCTGCCGCTCGGCCACCGTCTTCACCACCCACACGCCCGTCCCGGCGGGGATCGACCGGTTCCCGGTCGAGCTCATCGAGCAGCACTTCGGCGGCGACAACTCGGTGCCGGAGGTGCCGGTCGACCGGATCCTCGCGCTCGGGGCCGAGGACTATCCCGGCGGCGACCCTGGCGTGTTCAACATGGCGGTGATGGGTCTGCGGCTGGCCCAGCGGGCCAACGGCGTGAGCCTGTTGCACGGCGGTGTCAGCCGGGGCATGTTCGCCGGCCTGTGGCCGGGTTTCGACGCCTCCGAGGTTCCGATCGCATCGGTGACCAACGGTGTGCACGCGCCGACCTGGGTGGCGCGCGAGGTGCTCGACCTGGTGCCCGGCGACGGTCGGGATGCGTTCGACGTGGTCGACGAGATTCCCGGCGAGACCATCTGGTCGACGAAGCGACAGCTGCGCAGCAGGCTGGTGCTGGACGTGCGGCGCAGGCTGCGCAACTCGATGCTGCGTCGCGGCCACGCCGCGGCCGAGCTCGGGTGGGTCCACGGCGTGCTCGACCCGGACGTGCTGACGATCGGGTTCGCCCGACGGGTGCCGTCGTACAAGCGGCTGACGCTGATGCTGCGCGACCCGGAACGGCTCAAGTCCCTGCTGCTGCACCCCGAGCGCCCGGTGCAGCTCGTCATCGCCGGCAAGTCGCACCCGGCCGACGACGGGGGCAAGCGGCTGATCCAGGACATCGTGCGCTTCGCCGACGACCCGGCGGTGCGGCACCGGATCGTCTTCCTGCCCGACTACGACATCGGCATGGCCCAGCCGCTCTACCCCGGCTGCGACGTGTGGCTGAACAACCCGCTGCGTCCGTACGAAGCCTGCGGCACGTCGGGCATGAAGGCGGCGCTCAACGGTGGTCTCAACCTGTCGATTCTCGACGGGTGGTGGGACGAGTGGTACGACGGCAACAACGGCTGGGCGATCCCGTCGGCCGACGGGATCGACGACCAGGACCGCCGCGACGACATCGAGGCGCACGCGCTCTACGACCTGATCGAGAATGAGGTCGCCGCGCGGTTCTACGACCGCGACGAGCAGGGCCTGCCGGTGCGCTGGCTGGAGATGGTGCGGCACACCCTCAAGTCGCTCGGGCCCAAGGTGCTGGCGACCCGCATGGTGCGTGACTACGTGATGGGCCTGTACGCCCCCGCGGCCGCGACCGCGCGGGTGCTGCGCGCCGACAACGGGCGGGCCAAGGAGCTCGCGGACTGGAAGCGGCGGGTGCGTGCGTCGTGGGAGCGGGTACGCATCGAGCACGTCGAGGCGTCCGGTGTCGGAGACGCTCCCGAGGTCGGCTCGACCCTCTCGGTACAGGTGTTCGTGGCCCTCGACGGCCTCGAACCCGGCGACGTACAGGTCGAGGTCGTCCACGGGTCGGTCCGCGACGACGACGCGCTGCAGCGGGTGCAGAGCGCCCGGCTGGGCCACGCGGAGGGCTACGAGGGCGGTCGCCACCGCTTCGCCGGCGAGGTCAAGCTGGAGACGACCGGCGCGTTCGGCTACACCGTGCGGGTGCTGCCCCGGCACGACTTGCTCGCCACACCCGCCGAGATGGGGCTCGTGGCCTGGCCCGAGCAGCCCGCCCCGCCCGACCCGGCGACCTGAGCCCTCGTGACCCCGGTTTCGGGCACACTGTGACGATGCCGAGCAGCACGGTCGCCGACGAGCTCGCCCACCTGGCGGACGCGTTGCGCTCGGTCGACGAGGCGCTGTTGGGCGCCCGGCGACTAGTCGGCGAGCTCGCCCCCGAGGCAGCGGCCCCGGCGACCGCGGGGGAGTCGCTGGCGGTCGCGCTGGGGGCGCTGTCGCTGCGGCTGTCCGAGACGGCCGAGGAGTGCGGCGAGGGGGCCGACGCGCTGCGCCACCAGGCGGGTGGAGCCGCTGACCAGCCCGGCGGTGAGCCCCGTGCGACCTGAGCGCTTCCTCGGAGCCGACCCCACCCCCGGTGACCTGGCCGAGACCGATGCGGTCATGGGCGCCCTGCGTGAGGTGGTGCGGCTGCTGGTCGAGTCCCGTGGACGGGTCGACGCCCAGCTCGCCGCCGATGGCGTGTGGTCGGGCCCGGTCGCCGAGCCGCTGAGCCGCGCCCTGGGTGCCCTGTCGCGCCGGCTGCTCGCGTACGAGGACGCCGTCGCCGAGCTGGCTCGGGCGGTCGACGAGTGGCGGGCGGGATTCGCCGACCGGACCGACCGCACCGTCGAGCTGGTCGAGCAGATGTCACGGCTGGCGGGCGACGACGACTCGGAGGGCCTGCGGGCCACAGTGCGTGCCGCAGCAGACGAGCTGGCTCGTGACCACGAGTCGGCGGCAGCCACGCTGCGGCGCGCGGTCGACGAGGTGGCCGGCTCACTCGACGGCCGCGACCGGCTCGACCTGGCCGACGAGCTGGGCCACGCGGCGGCCGCGCTGACCGTCGCGGTCGAGCAGTGGGTGCAGGAGCAGGCGGCCGAGATGGCCGCGACCGCCGAGTCCCTGGTGCAGGTCGCCGGGTTGACCCGGGTGGTGACCGAGCTGCTCGGCGTCACCGGGCTGGACCGTGCCCCGATCGAGGACGACGACGTGGCGGCCATGGCCAGCCGCGGCGCGAGCGCGCACCGGCTGCTGGGCGCCCTCAGCCGGGCGTGGACCGATGTCGCGCCCACATCGCTGCCGATCGCGACGTTCGCGGTCGTGGGTGGCAGCGCCGGGGGAGTGCTGGCCGACCGCGTCGCGGGGCGTACGAACGCCGACGCCCCCGGCGAGGGCGGTGCGACGTGACCGCCGCGCTCGTGCTGGACGTGCCACCGGACTTCCACCAGGTTCCGCTCGACGACGCGATCGAGGACCGGGTGGTGGCCCAGGGCGCGCTGGTCGAGGCGTTCGGCGTGGCCGATCCGCGGCAGCGCGAGGGGCTGGGCCTCTACGTGGAGTCGCTGGCACGACACGTCCGGGGCAGCCGGGTGGCGGCGTGCGCCTTCTGCCTGGTCGAGCTCGACGGCGCGCCGTCGACCGCCACGCTCACGGTGGCGCTGCACCCGGCCGGCGCGGTCGCCGACCCGACCGTGATGGTCCTCGGCGCCGCCCAGGTGCTGACCCGTGACGGCGATTATGCCGAGGTGCGGATCGAGCGGATCGACGGCCGCGCGGTCGTGGTCGCGACCGCCGAGCGGGTACCCGGCGGCGGGTCGGAGCGCTACCGCGAGGTCACCGTCGCCGTCCCGCTCTCCGAGCACGGGCAGATCGCGCTGCTGGCCCTCGCCTCGCCAGACCTCGGGCACTGGGCGGTCTACGAGCGGCTGGTCCGCCAGGTCGCCGCCTCCGTGCGCGTGGCCTGACCCGCCTTCAGATCAGCCCCAGGAGTCGAGGATCGACGCGCGGACCACGCCCTGCCTGACCCGCTGCGGGTGCTCGCCTACCGGCACCTCCGCCACCACCCTCTCGGTGTGGAAGTCGATGATGGTGACCAGGTCGCTGCCGCTCATCGAGACCCAGCAGGTGTTGTCCGGTCCGCGGGTCGACCAGTACGGCTTGGAGTAGCGGCGGCCGTCCAGGAACCGAGCCCGGCCCTTGAAGACCTTCGCCCGGAACGTCGAGCGGTCGACGATCGCGGCGTAGTCGGACATGGTCCCGGCGACGCAGAGCTTCGTCCCCGCCCGGTTGATGGCCAGTCCGTGGTGCGCCGAGTCGAGCACGTACTGCTCGCGCGGCATGTCCTGCACCTGCTGCGACACCGGCAGGTGCACCACCCGGGTGACGGTGCCGAGCCGAGGCTCGCGCTCACCCTCGAGGGTGTAGTCGCCCCCGCCGGTCGGGTCGGGCTCGCTGAGGTCGAACTCCACGAAGCCGTGCAGGAACGACACCTGCAGGTAGATGACGTCCTCGCCGGGCGTGATCGCCATTGGGCGCACGGCGCTGCTGTAGCCGGGGTAGCCGGCCTCGTCGAGTTCCTTGCCCATGTCCCAGCGCTGGACGACGTCGAAGTCGCGGTCGCGCACGACCTGCAGCCAGCGGTCGGCCTTGACCGCGTCGTGCACGGTGCTGGCGTCGACCGGCCCGAGGTAGCCGTAGTCGCCCGGCGTGTAGACCCGCCCGATGGAGGCGTGCAGGATCCGTCGGCCGTCCGCGAGGTAGTTGCTCTCGTGTGGTGTGTCGCCGGTCGGGAAGGTGCGCAGCCGCTGTCCCATCCGGATCTCCCGGCCGCTGCGCAGCGTTTCGTCCACCATGGAGAACTCGATCACCTGCCGCGCGGTCGAGTCCGACACCAGCAGCCGTCGGCCGTCGGGCGAGACGGCCATGTGGTCGGTGCGGTAGCCGTCCATCTGGCCCTCGGCGACGATCGCCTTCGGCTTCCCGGACGCCGCCCGGGCCAGGTCGATCCACACCACGTCGGCGAAGCTCGGTCGGGAGACGGCGAGGAAGCGGCCGTCGTTGGTGGTGTACATGTCGTCGACGTACTGGTCGTGGCCCTCGCCGATGCCCTGCTGGACCGCGAGGTAGAACGCCAGCCGGTCCGGCGCCGCGTGGATGTCGGCGAGCTCCTGCTTCTTGTCCGGGACGATGTCGATCGTCCGGATCCGCTGGTGCGTGTGCGCGTCGACGATCGTCGCGGTGCCGGCCCAGTTGTTACCGACGAACATCACCGTCCGCAGTGCCGGCGCCGGGGCCGGCGCGGGTCCGGCGGCCGCCAGGTCACGCTCTACCGCGTACGTCGCCCACGCGACGAGCGCTGCCGTGACGGCGATCGTGGTGGCCAGCAGCGCGGGATGGCGATGCATGCGTTCTCCTCGGCTCGGGATCATGCAGTTCAACGGCGCATCGCCGGACGGGGTTACGCGGTGTGGATAGCGTCACGGTGTGTTCACCGCGGTCCGGCTGGTGCTGCGCGTCGCGCGCAGCCCGTTGCTGCTGCGGGTGGTAGTGGCGTACGCGGCGTTCACGGTCACCGAGTACGCCGCCTGGATCGCGGTGCTGGTCTACGCCTACGGCCACGGCGGTGTCACCGCCGCCGGCCTGGTCGCGCTCGCCCAGCTCGTCCCGGCTGCGGTCGCGGCGCCGCTCTTCGCCACGATCGCCGACCGCCGCTCGCCGGTCCTGCTGCTCACCGGCGGCTACGCGCTGCAGGCCCTGGGCTACCTGGCCGTCGCGACCGCGATCGTGGCGAACGCCTCGCCGTACGTGGTCTACGCCGGCGCCATCGTGGCTTCGACGGCGGTGTCGACCACCCGCCCAGCCCAGGCGACCCTGCTCCCCGGACTGGCGCGCGACCTGAGCGAGCTCACCGCCACGAACGTGCTGATCGGATGGGTCGAGAGCGTCAGCGTCGTTGTGGCTGGCGCCGGTTGCGGGCTGCTGATGACCCACGGGGGCGTGGCGCCGGTGGCGATCGTCTCGACCGGGCTGCTCGTCGGGGCCGTCCTGCTGGTCGTGCGGCTCCCGTCGGTCTCCCTCGATTCGGTCGGTGACGAGCCGGTCAGCGCCCTGCGGCACGTCGCCGACGGCGTCGTCGCGGTGCGGAGCAACCGGAGCGCGGCCCTGCTGGTCGGGCTGCTCGGCAGCGAGTACATCGTCGTGGGTGCCCTGGACGTGCTCTTCGTGGTGCTCGCGCTCGACATCCTTGACCACGGGCAGGGCTGGGCCGGCTACCTGAACTCCGCATTCGGCCTGGGTGGTGTGTGTATCGGCGCGCTGGCGACGATGATCGTCGGCCGCCGGCTCGGCCCGATCGTGCTCGCGACGGCGGTCGCGCTCGGCGTCGGGCTGGCGGCGACCGCGCTTGTGTCCGGCGACGTTGCGGTGATCGCGCTGCTGGTCCTCGTCGGGGGGAGCCACACCCTGTTCGAGGTGGCGGGCCGCAGCCTGCTGCAGCGGTCGGTGTCGGCGGACATGGTGGCGCGGACCTTCGGGCTGACCGAAGGCCTGATGATGGCCGGGCTCGCCACCGGGTCGATCCTCGTGCCGGCACTGGTGGCCTGGGGTGGTGGCTCGCTCGCGCTGTTCGTCGTAGCCGCGATCGTGCCGCTGGTGGTGCTGGTCGGAGCGCGGACCCTGTTCCGGATCGACGAGCGGGCGGTCCCCGTCGTCGAGATCTCGCTGCTGCGGTCCACGCCGGTGTTCCGCGACCTGCCCGCGCCTGCGACCGAGGGTCTCGCGCGGGCGCTGCAGCGGGTCGAGTACGCCCCGGGGGACCACATGATCGACCAGGGGGACGAGGGGGACCGCTGGTACGCCATCGCCGACGGCACCGTCGAGATCCAGCAGGGCGGCCACCATCTGCGCGAGCTCGGCCGCGGCGACGCCATGGGCGAGATCGCCCTGCTGCACGGCAGTCCGCGAACCGCCAGTGCGATCGCGCGCACGCCCGTCACGGCGTACACATTGGACCGCGACTCCTTCCTCACCGCGGTCACCGGGCACGGTCGCACCCACCAGACCGCCCGGACCGTCGTCGACGAGCACCATGCCCGGGACCGCGAGCGCGGCGGGCCGCCGGTCGACGACGACCGCGGTTAGCCTGCCGTGACGCGGAGCCACGGAGGTCGGATGTCGACGAGCAGCGATCCGCTGGCCATGACGGCCGACGAGATGCGCCGGGTGGGGTACGCCACGGTCGACGCGCTGGTCGAGCTGCTCGCCGACCCACGGCACCGTCCCGTCATCCGTACCGCCGAGCCGGCCGACACCGACCGGCGGTTCGGTGGGGCCGCTCCCGAGCAGCCCGAGGGATTCGACCGCGTGCTGGCGTCGGTGCTCGACGACGTGCTGCCGTACCGCAGCAACCTCCAGCACCCCGGCTACTTCGCCTACATCCCCGGCAACGGCACCTGGCCGGGCGCGCTCGGCGACCTGGTGGCGAGCGCGATGAACCTCGACTGCGGCAACTGGATGGAGTCCTCGGGCCCCAGCGCGGTCGAGCTGCAGGTGCTCGACTGGTTCCGCGACTGGATCGGGTTCCCCGAAGGCGCCGGAGGGGTCCTGGTCTCGGGCGGCTCGGCGGCGACCCTCACTGCGCTGGCGTGCGCCCGCGAGCTGCGGCTCGGCTCGATGACCGACCGTGCCGTCGTGTACTGCTCCGACCAGTCCCACTCGTCGGTCGCCCGGGCGGCGCGGGCGCTGGGCTTCCGGCCGGAGCAGCTGCGGGTGCTGCCCACCGATGACCGGTACCGGATGCGCCCCGACGCGCTCGCCGCCGCGGTGACGGCGGACCGGGAGGCGGGGCTGGTGCCGCTGCTGGTGTCGGCCAACGCCGGGGCCACCAACACCGGGGCTGTCGACCCGCTGCCCGAGCTGTCGGCGTACTGCCGCGAGCACGGCGTCTGGCTGCACGTCGACGCCGCGTACGGCGGTTTCGCGGTGCTCACCGAGCGCGGTCGCGGCCTGGTGCGCGGTCTCGACCTCGCCGACTCGGTGACGCTCGACCCGCACAAGTGGCTCTACCAACCGATCGAGTGCGGTGCGGTGATGGTGCGCGACTCCCGGGGTCTCGAGCAGGCGTTCTCGGTCACGCCGGACTACCTCGCCGACACCGAGGCCGCACACAGCGAGGTCAACTTCGCCGCCCGCGGGCTCCAGCTGACCCGGGGCAGCCGCGCGCTGAAGCTGTGGCTGTCACTGCGGACGTTCGGCGTCGGCGCCTTCCGGGCCGCCGTCGACCAGGCCCTGGACCTTGCCGTCGAGGCCGAGCAGCTGGTGCGCGCCGACGACCGGCTCGAGCTGATGATGGAGGCGACCCTCGGGATCGTCTGCTTCCGGCGGCGCTTCGACGACACCGACTCCGAGGCGGAGGTCGCGGTCCGCAACGCCGCGCTCGTCGGGTCGGTCGCCGAAGCCGGCATCGGCATGGTGTCGTCGACCCGGCTGCGCGGCAGGTACGCGATCCGGCTCTGCGTGCTCAACCACTGCAGCACCGCCGACGACGTGCGCCGGGTGGTCGAGCACATCGCCACGGTGCCGGTTCCGGCCCACGCGCCCTCCCGGCAGCTGGACGACGAGCGCGGGCCTGCGCGAGCCCGCCATTCGGCCACCGTCGACGTCGGCGTGCTCCGGGGGCATCGGCTGCTGGCCGCGGTCTCCGAGCGCGGACTGCGCGAGGTTGTGTCGGGCGGTGCCGAGATCCAGGCCGCAGCCGGCGAGGTGGTGGTCCGGCGATGGGCCGCCGACCGGGACTTCTACCTGGTCCTGGACGGTGACCTGGTCGTCGACGTCGACGGTGCCGAGGTACGCAGACTCGGTGCCGGCGACTTCTTCGGCGAACTGGCGGCCCGCGACTGGGGCTCGGGGTACGGCTACCCGCGGCTGGCCACCGTCACCGCCGCCTCGCACGTGCGGTTGTGGCGGCTGCCGCCCGAGGTGTTCGGTCCGCTGCTCGCGGCGGAGCGCACGGTCAAGGCCGCCGTCGACGCCGCGATCCGGGAGCGGCTGCCGATCAGCTGACAGTGCTTCCGCGAAGCACTTTTCGGACTCGCACCCGGTTCCGGGAACTCGACGCGCCGAGACCAGAACGAGACCGGCCGTCCACTGGGCCGTGAGGAGGGCCTGGCTACCGTGCCGTGGACGGGCTCGGCCGGACAGCCCGGTTCCACCACCGAGGGGATCAGACCAGTGCGTCACGTACCCGCCAGGCTCGTGTCCGTGTTCGCCGTCGGCTTCCTGAGCGCCGGCACGGCCGGGGCCTTTCCGCTGCTGCCCGCCGCCGCCGACGGCGGGTGGGGCGACCTCGAGGCGACCGACGGCACCGATCACGTCGCGGTGCTGGAGGACGGAACCACAGTGCTGCTGTCGACGGGCGGGTCCCGTGACCAAGTCGTCTTCGAGCAGCGCCGCGCGCCCGACGGTGACCTCGGTCCACGCACGGTGGTGACGTCGTTCGACCACGGTGCCCAGTGCGCCGTGGGCGACGTCGACGTCCAGGCGTCCACGGTGGCCTTCGGGGTGGACTGCGTGGTGCGCACCGGCGAGGACGAACCGCCCGGCATCGCGGGCGAGTTCATCTGGACCGAGGCCACCGGCTGGGTGCGTGAGTCGCACCGCAAGAGCGAGGTCTCGTCCGTCGACGTGTCGCCCGACGGCGGCCACGCGGTGTTCACGACGTACGTGCAGTACGCCGGCACGCCGCACCACGTCACCACGTGGTCAGCGGCCGACGGGATGGTGGACCACGAGCGTCCCCAGCGAGGTCTGTGGGGCGATGACTTCGTCGCCGGCGTGGGCGACGGCGGCCGCGTGACGGTGCTGTGCACCGCCGGCTTCGAGGACGAGCCCGGCTACTGGGGCTTCGGGCGGCTGGTGCTGGAGCGTCTCGACCCCGAGACGGGGGAGTGGAGCATGGGACGCATCCACAGGTACGAGTCCCAGGGCATCCGCGGCGTCGACCTGGACGTGGCGGCCGACGGCAGCGTCACCGGCTCGTTCCTGCGCTTCCGCAGCACCGCGGGGGGCTGGCCCGACGCGCCGGACACCTCCGTCTGGATGATCCGTCAGCAGGGGGGCACGCCGACGACCCTGGTACCGGTATCCGAGCCCAGCCGCGACGTCTTCGTGGCCGAGTCGGGGGTCACGGCTGCAGGTGTCGGCGTCGTCGCCTGGCAGCAGGGCGGCCAGCAACGGGCCCTCTCCACCCGGCGGACCCATTGGCTGCCCGACGCGGCCGAGCCGGCGCATGCCCGCCAGCTCGAGCGAGGCCTGCACACCGAGGCGGTCGCGGCGGGCTTCGGGCTGTCGCTCGCCGTGGGCGGCGACGGGCACACCGTCCTCGGCTGGGTGACGCGGGACGACTCCGGGACCACGGCGACGACCTGGGCCTCTGCGGCCCGGGCGCCGCGTCCGGACGACGCCCACTCGCGGGTGTGGCAGGGCACCCGCAACGTCACGGTGCGCTCCGCCGCGGGCGCCGGAGGCGAGTCGGCCGTTTTGCTCGGGCACCTGCGGTGGTACGGCGTGCTCGGCGAGGAAGCGGGCCTGACCTACCGGCCCTAACGGTGGGAGATCGCCATGGCCTCGGCATGGGGCTGCCCGCCGACGGCCCGCGGATAGCCTGCCCGGTGTGCGACGAGGCGTGCCGCCACCGCTGCCGGTGCTGAGCGCGTACGGCCGTCACCTCGCCCGCGACGTCCGCTCCCCGGCGGGCAGCAGACCGCGTGGCGGGCCGGCGACCTCGTCCTCAAGCCGCTCGACGTCGCCCCCGCGGCCCTCGTCTGGCTGAGCGACACCCTCGCGGAGCTGGTCGCCGGCCCCGAGGTGCGGGTCGCCACGCCGTACCGCGCCGTCGATGGCGCGCTGGTGGTCGACGGGTGGACCGCCTGGCCCTACCTGCCGGGCGAGCACCGCCCCGGTCGCTGGCTCGACGTGGTCGACACCGGTGGGCGGCTGCACCGGCTGATGGGTGGCCTGCCCTGTCCTGGGTGGGTGGCCGAACGCGACGACCGATGGGCGCGGGCGGACCGAGTCGCGTTCGGCGAGGCACCGGTGCCGCCCAGCCCTCCCGGCGGCGCCTGGCTGGTCGACCTGCTCGAGCGGCTGCGCGATGAGCCGCCTGCACCGAGCCAGCTGGTCCACGCCGACCTGACCGGAAACGTTCTGCTGCACGACCAGCTGCCCCCGGCCGTCATCGACCTGTCGCTCACCTGGCGGCCGCCCGCCTTCGCTGCCGCCGTCGTCGTCGTCGACGCGCTGGTGTGGGAGGGCGCGGACCCGTCGCTCGCCGACGACGTGGCAGCGACGTTCGACGACTTCGGCCAGCAGCTGGCTCGGGCGCTGGTGTTCCGGGTGCTCAGCGACGCCGCCCACGAGCAGGCGCCCTACGAGCCGGTGCGGCGGATCGTGCACGTGCTGCTCGGTGGCTGAATGCGGGTGAGCCACCTTGCAGAACCGGCTGCCGGACGCTCGATCGGCGTGAATCATGTCCCCCGACGGGGCAGCCGGCGACACAGGAGGTGGCCATGGGGTTCTTCGACAAGCTCAAGGGCGTGAAGCGGCCCGAGGAGGGGACCGCGGCTCTGGAGCGGGCCGAAGTCGAGCGGCGGCTGCTCGCGCTCAGCGGTGACCAGGTGCCCTTCACCGTGGCACCCGGCAAAGACTCAGATCTCGAGGTCGAGTGGCGGATCGTCGACGCGCAGTGGTACGAGGTCTTCGCCAAGGCCAGTCTCGAGAAGTCGCACAAGCTGCTGCTCGCCTTCGACGCGGCGGAGCACGAGGTCAAGGTCCTGGAGGAGGTCTGGGAGGTGTCCTGGCGGGCGGGCACGCCGGAGCTGCAGCTGTCGGCGGAGAAGTTCCAGGGCCGCACGTTCGGGTCGAAGTCGTTCGGTACCGCGTATGCGTTCACCGGGGTCGACCCGCTCGACTGGGGTCAGGTCTACAACTACCGATTCGACGTCTCGGAGATGAAGGACCCGGTCTCCGCGGTGGTCGTCGGCGCTGGCTGGTCGTACGTCCCGGTCACGACCAAGGGCGGCTTGCGGGACTGACGTCAGCCGGGCGGACGGGCCGCTTCGCCGGGATGGAGGAACTCCTCCCGGATGTCCTTCGGACCGAACGGCCACGTCTTCTCGACCCTGGCCCAGACCAGGAACGCGGCGCAGCCGAGCAGCAGCCAGGCGATGGACCACTCGATGGGGTGGAAGCCGGGCGAGTTCTCGTCGGCGTAGGCGAAAACGGCCACCCAGCCCACGAGGGCGACGAGGCTCGGCAGCGGGTAGAGCCACATCCGGTACGGACGCTCCAGCCCGGGCTGCCGCTTGCGGAGGACCGTCAGGGCCGCGACCTGGGAGACGGACTGCACGATCACCATCACGGTCGTGAGCAGCTGGATCAGCACGATCAGCGGTGGCGTCGTGCTGTTGCTGCCGAGGTGCCGGCTGAGGAAGAAGCCGGTTGCCGTGATGACGCCCATGGTGAGCAGTCCCAACGTGGGGAAGCGGTGCTTGGGGTGCAGCCGGGCGTAGGCGGCGAAGAACACCTTGTCGCGCGCCGCGTCGTGCGGCACCCGAGACCCGCCGAGGAGACCGGCGAAGACGGAGGTGAACGCCGTGACCAGGATCAGCACGGTCACCAGGTCAGCAGGCGTGCTGCCCCAGGACTTCTCCAGGACGACCGAAGCGACCGACAGGTTCGCGGGGCTGCCCGGCTCGATCATGTCGTGCCAGTCGACGACCCCCAGCACCCCGATCTGCATGACGAGGTAGATCGTCATGATGGCGAACACCGAGTAGATGATCGAGCGCGGGATGACCCGGCCCGGGTCCTTGATCTCCGCGCCCAAGTAGGACGTCGTGTTGTAGCCGAGGTAGTCGTAGATGCCGATCGTGAGACCGGCCACGACGCCCACCCAGAACTCGTTGCTGGCGAGATCGAAGGCACCGTCGGGGATGGCGAAACCGCCGCTGCCGTTGAAGCCGGTGAACGATGCGGTGATGACCAGGGTGACGCTGACCAGCATCACCCCCCAGAGCACCACCGTCAGTCGGCCGATCGAGTCGATTCGCCGCCACAGCAGCGTGACCACGGCCACGACCATGACCAGGCCGACGATGTCGCCCTGGGTGCTGCTCATCGACGGCCACAGGTAGTTGAGGTACTGCACGAAGCCGGCGACCCCGGTGGACATGATCAGCGGGATGAACAAGATGGCCGTCCAGACGAACAGGAACGGCATCAACCGGCCGGTCCGGTACTGGAACGCCTCGCGCAGGTAGATGTACGTGCCCCCCGCGCCCGGCATGGCTCCACCGAGCTCGGCCCAGATCAACCCGTCGGCGAGCGCGAGCAGCGCACCGAGGACCCAACCCATGATCGCCTGCGGCCCGCCGAAGGCCGCGACCATCAGCGGGATCGTGATGAACGGGCCGACACCCACCATCTGGGACATGTTCATCGCGGTGGCCTGGAGCTGGCCGATGGTACGGACGAAGCCCTCAGTCCCCGGCGAGCGGGGACCCGCCTCCCGGTCCGTGGTCACAGGACACATCCCTTCGCGCGAAAGCACGCAAACCCGACGTGATCGCCCGCACCGTACTCCGGCGCACTCGCCGCGCTGGCCGGTGTGACGATGGCGGGATGACGTGGACCGCGCCCGAGACGGCACTGCCTGAGTTCCCGCTCACCGGCGACGACCGACCGCTGCTCGAGGGCTTCCTGGGGTGGCACCGTGCGCAGCTACGCCACAAGTGCGCTGGGCTGACCGGTGGGCACTCGCGTCGCGCCGGCCGCCCCACCGTCGCTACTCGGGCTGGTCCGGCACATGGCCAAGGTCGAGCGGACGTGGTTCCGCGAGCGGATCGCCGGCCAGGACCTCGAGCCGATGTACGACCCTGCGCTCGGCCGCGACGCCGACTTCGAGGACCTCGACGCCGCACGTGCCGAGGCCGACTACGACCGGTTCCTCGAGGAGTGCCGGCTGGCCCACGAGGCGCTGGCCGAGGCGGCGTACGACGACACCATCACCACCCGGCACGGCCCCATGTCGGTGCGCGCAGTGGTCGTGCACATGATCGAGGAGTACGCGCAGCACAACGGGCACGCCGACCTGCTCCGCGAGTGCGTCGACGGCGTCCGGACGCCTCTAGTCCACGGAGCCGAGCAGGAGCAGCGTCCGCCCCGGCACGGTGAGCGTGTCACCGGCGCGGGCGGTGTCGGCCCGGCCGGTGGTCGTCGCGCCGCTGGTGTCCACCAGCACCTCCCACGACTCCGGCCAGCCGTCCCCGGGCGTCACCAGGTCGGCGGGGTCGGCGCCGCTGTGCAGCCACAGCAGGAACGACCGGTCGACCAGCGCTTCGCCCTGCGGGCCGACGTGTCGCAGCCGCTCGCCGTTGAGCAGCATTCCGAGCGTGCCGACGTGGCGGTCGAACCAGTCGCGCTCGGTCATCTCCTGCCCGTCCGGGCCGAACCACGCCACGTCCTTGCGAGCCCCGTCGCCGACAGGCTGGCCGGCGAAGAAGTGCCGTTGCCGCAGCACCGGGTGCTGGTGCCGCAGCGTCATCAGCCGCTGCGTCAGCTCGGTGAGGTGCGCCCAGCGCGGGTCGTCGGTCCAGTCGATCCAGGACAGCTCGGAGTCGTGGCAGTAGGCGTTGTTGTTGCCGGCCTGCGTGCGTCCCCGCTCGTCGCCGGCGGTGATCATCGGCACCCCGGTGGAGAGCAACAGGGTCGCCAGCAGGTTGGCGGCCTGACGTTGCCGCACCGCGACCACCTCGGCGTCGTCGGTCTCGCCCTCGACCCCGCCGTTCCACGAGCGGTTGTCCGGACTGCCGTCGCGGTTGTGCTCCCCGTTGGCCTCGTTGTGCTTGTCGTCGTACGACACCAGGTCGCGCAGGGTGAACCCGTCGTGCGCCGTGACGAAGTTGACCGAGCTGAAGGCGTGCCGGCCGTCGTCGGCGTACAGGTCGCTCGACCCGGTGAGCCGGGAGGCGAGGTCGCGGACGCCGTTGGAACGGCCACGCCAGAAGTCGCGCACGGTGTCGCGGAAGCGGTCGTTCCACTCGCACCACGGCGGCGGGAACCGCCCCACCAGGTAACCCTCGCCGGTCGCGTCCCAGGGCTCGGCGACGAGCTTCACCTCACGCAGCACCGGATCCTGGCCGATAGCGCTCAGCAGCGGTGAGTGCAGGTCGATCCCGTACGTCGTCCGGGCCAGCGCCGAGGCGAGGTCGAAGCGGAACCCGTCGACGTGCATCTCGGTGACCCAGTAGCGCAACGAGTCCATCACCAGCCGCAGCGCCGCGGGCTGCGACGCAGCAACGGTGTTCCCGCACCCGGTGACGTCGTGGTAGACCCCGCCCGGCGTCTGCAGGTAGTAGGCGCCGTCCGCGAGCCCGCGCAGGGACAGGGTCGGGCCGCCCGGCGGCCCCTCGGCGGTGTGGTTGTAGACGACGTCCAGCAGCACCTCCAGCCCGGCGGCGTGCAACGCCTGCACCATCTGCTTGAACTCCGCGACCTGCCCACCGGTGTCGCCGGCGGCGGCGTACGCCCCGTGCGGTGCGAAGAACCCCAGCGTGTTGTAGCCCCAGTAGTTCGCCAGCCCGCGCTCGGCGACCGCCGGCTCGGTGACGAACGCCTGCACGGGCAGCAGCTCCACCGCCGTGACACCCAGCCGGACCAGCTCGTCGACGACGGCCGGGTGCGCCAGCCCCGCGTAGGTCCCGCGCAGCTCGGCGGGCACGTCCGGGTGCCGCATCGTCAGCCCCCGCACGTGCGCCTCGTAGACCACGGTGTCCGACCAGGGCGTGCGGGGAGCGCGGTCGTCGCCCCAGTCGAAGCCGTCGTCCACGACGACGCCCTTGGGCACGTACGGCGCCGAGTCGAGCCGCCAGTCGGCCGGTGGCCCGTCGTGCACCGGCCCGCTCGGGTCGAAGGCGCCCGACAGCGCACGGGCGTAGGGATCGACCAGCAGTCGGTGCCGGTTGAACCGCCGGCCGAGCGCGGGCTCGTACGGCCCGTCCGCCCGCAGGCCGTACCGCTGACCCGCGCCGACGCCCGGCACCGTGCCGTGCCAGACCCCGAGGGTCTGCTCGGGCAGCGCCACCCGGGCCTCGGTGCCGTCGGCTGCGACCAGGCAGACCTCGACGGCCGTCGCGTCGGGAGACCACACCGCGAACGTCGTGCCCTGCTCGGTCACGGTGGCACCGAGCCGTTCGTGCGTGCCCGGCCACACCGTCGCGCTCACGGGCGACCATCCTGCCTGCACTAGGCTCCCGGGGTTCCCCCGGACCTGACGAGGAGCGTGTGCAGTGGGCGAGTTCGTACGGCTCGAGGTGACCGACCGGGTCGGCACGATCCGGCTCGACCGGCCGAAGATGAACGCCCTGAACACCGCCGTGCAGGAGGAGATCCGGGCCGCGGCCGAGGAGGCATCCGATCGCGACGACGTGCGCGCGGTCGTCGTCTACGGGGGCGAGCGGGTCTTCGCGGCCGGCGCCGACATCAAGCAGATGGCCGACATGTCCTACACCGACATGGTCGACCGGTCGGGTGCGCTGCAGACCTCCCTCGGCGCGGTCGCGCGCATCCCGAAGCCCGTCGTCGCCGCCATCACCGGCTACGCCCTCGGCGGCGGTCTCGAGCTCGCGCTGTGCGCCGACGTGCGGTTCTGCGCCGACGACGCCAAGGTCGGTCAGCCCGAGATCCAGCTCGGCATCATCCCCGGCGCCGGGGGCACCCAGCGGCTGTCCCGGCTGGTCGGCCCGAGCCGGGCCAAGGACCTGATCTTCACCGGCCGCTTCGTGGCGGCCGACGAGGCACTTCGCATCGGGCTGGTCGACCGGGTGCTGCCGGCCGACGAGGTGTACGCCGCCGCGAGCGAGTGGGCCGCGCAGTTCGCCTCTGGCCCCGCGTATGCGTTGCGGGCCGCCAAGCAAGCCGTCGACCGTGGTCTAGAAGTCGACCTGGAGACCGGGCTGGAGATCGAACGGCAGGCGTTCGCCGGCCTCTTCGCCACCGAGGACCGTGGCATCGGGATGCGCTCGTTCGTCGAGGAGGGCCCCGGCAAGGCGCGGTTCGAGGGCCGCTGATGGCCTCGACGGCCGAGACCTCCGCACCCGCCACCGCCGACCAGGTCGAGGCGGCCTGGCAGGACACCAAGCTCGCGCAGGTGCTGTACCACGACTGGGAGGCGCAGACCTACGACGAGAAGTGGTCGATCAGCTTCGACGCTCGCTGCACCGACTACGCCCGGGATCGCTTCGTCGCCGTGGCCGGGACCGACGGCTGGCCCTACGGCGACGTGCTCGAGATCGGTTGCGGCACCGGCTTCTTCAGCCTCAACCTGCGCCTGGCCGGGGTGGTCGACGCGGTGCACGTCACCGACATCAGTCCGGGCATGGTGGCGGCCGCGGTGCGCAACGGCGAGCAGCTCGGTATCGCGGTCGAGGGTCGGGTCGGTGACGCGGAGTCGTTGCCCTACGACGACGACAGCTTCGACCTCGTCGTCGGTCACGCCGTGGTGCACCACGTCCCCGACGTCGAGCGAGCCTTCGCCGAGATGCTCCGGGTGCTGCGGCCGGGAGGGCGACTGGTGATCTGCGGCGAGCCCACCCGGTGGGGCGACTACGTCGCCCGGCGGCTGTCTCGCGCCACCTGGTCGGCGACGACTCGGGTGACCCGGTTGCCGTGGTTGCGCGACACCTGGTCGCGCCCGGAGCACGAGCTGCACGAGTCGTCGCGTGCCGCCGCGCTGGAGGCCGTGGTCGACCTGCACACCTTCGACCCAGGCAACCTCGCCGCCACGGTGCGGCGAGCTGGCGGCCGTGCGGTCGGCACGGTGACCGAGGAGCTCACGGCCGCCTGGTGGGGCTGGCCGGTCCGTACGTTCGAGTGCGCGGTCCCGGAGGAGCGCCTGGGCTGGGGCTGGCGGATGTTCGCGTACCGCTCGTGGCTGGTGCTCTCCCGCGTCGACCGCGCGCTGCGTCCCGTCGTGCCCGCCCGGCTCTACTACAACGTGTCCGTCACCGCGCTCGCGCCGTGAGCATCGGCGCCCGGTTCGGCTGGATCGTTCGCCACCGGGCGTGGACGCCGTACCACCTCGTCCGCTACTGGCGGTTCCTCGTCTTCCGGCTGCGTCACCCGGCAGTGCGCACCGACGGGATCGTCTTCCTCGGCCGCGGGGTGCGGGTCCGCGTCCGGCGCGGGTACGGCCGGCTGGTGCTGGGGCGCTACGTGCACCTCGGTGACGGGTGCCGGCTACTGGTGCAGGAGGGCACCATGCGGCTCGGTGACAAGGTCGTCCTCGGCAGCGACGTCACGCTCACCTGTTATCTCGACCTCGAGATCGGTGCGGCCACGCTGGTCGCCGACGGGGTCTACATCACCGACTTCGACCACCGCACCGACCGCGTCGACCTGCCGATCAAGGACCAGGGCCTGGTCAAGGCGCCGGTACGCATCGGGCCGGACTGCTGGGTCGGCACGAAGGTGACCGTGCTCCGCGGCACCCACGTCGGGCGCGGCAGCGTGCTGGCGGCGCACGCTGTCGTCCGAGGAGTCGTCCCCGCCCGTTCCGTGGCCGCCGGCATCCCCGCCCGGGTGGTCCGCCGTCGCGGCACCCCCTGAGCCGGCCGTGACGGCGCACGTGGTGGCTCGTTACCGAGCCGTACGGTTATCCTCCTGCGAGCCCTCCTGAGGGTTTGGGGACACCCGGCAAGCCGGAAGAGGCGACGACGTGACGGAGCAGGCTGCGGGCAAGAGCAAGGCCGCGCAGACCGACGACGACGAGGGCTCATCGTCGCTGCCCAACCAGTCAGCTACGTCCGCTGATGAGCGGCCGGGCGACGCCGACGACGCGGCTGACGACACGTCCGACGAGACGAGCGACGAGGCCGACGACACGAGCGGCGCCGCGCCTGACGAGGGCTCCGACGACCCGTCCGACGAGAAGGTCGACGACAAGGCCGGCGACAAGGCCGGCGACACGTCCGGCGACACGGCCGGCGACACGGCCAACGGCTCGCCCCAGCCGTCGGCGCCCGTTGCCTCGCCCGCGGCGGCGTTCGCCACGACGCAGCGAGGCGGCGAGGCGCCTGAGCGGCCGAACCAGCGGGAGCGGCTGAAGGCGGCCGGCTCAACGGTCAAGAAGGGCACCGACGCGATCCGCAACCGGATCGCCTCCATCGTCTGGCTGATCGCCGTGGTGTGCGCCGTCATCCTGGCGCTCGGCGCCCTGCTCTACTCGCTCGACGCCAACCCGGACAACAGCCTGGTCCAGTGGGTCAACGACACGGCCAAGCGGTTGGACGGCCCGTTCGCCGACGTCTTCAGCTTCGAGGGCAAGGACGCGCGGACCAAGGAGCGGCTGGTCAACTGGGGTCTGGCCGCCCTGGCGTACCTGATCGCCGGCAGGGTGGCTGACCGCATCATCCGCGCGTGAGCCATGCTGTGACCGAGGCAACGGCGGGTGTGGTTCCGCCGCCGGTTACCCGTCGGTAACATCGACCCGTAGCCGGACCGGCCGAGCCAGGAGGACCGCCCGCCCCATGAAGATCGTCGTGTGTGTCAAGCACGTCCCCGACGCCACTGCCCACCGGTCGTTCGACGACAGCGACCACACCGTCGACCGGGCGGGGGTCGACGGGCTGCTCTCCGAGCTGGACGAGTACGCGATCGAGGAGGCGCTCACCGTGCGGGACGCCGCCTCGGCGGACGACGCCCAGGCGGTCGTGCTGACGGTGGGTCCTGACCAGGCGGCCGACGCGGTGCGCAAGTCGCTGCAGATGGGAGCCGACTCGGGGGTGCACGTCCTCGACGACGGCATCGCCGGCTCCGACGCCCTGGCCACCTCACAGGTCATCGCCGCGGCCGTGGACAAGATCGGCGACGTCGACCTGGTGCTGTGCGGCATGGCGTCGACCGACGGCACGATGGGCGTGATCCCGGCCATGCTCGCCGAGCGGCTGGGGATGCCGCAGGTGACGTACGCCGCCGAGCTCACCGTCGACGGTGAGACCGTCACGGTTCGCCGCGACAGCGACACCGCCACCGAGACCGTCGAGGCCAGGCTGCCCGCCGTGGTGAGCGTGACCGACCAGATCAACGAGCCGAGGTACCCGTCGTTCAAGGGGATCATGGCGGCGAAGAAGAAGCCGGTGGAGACGTGGTCGTTGGCCGACCTCGGCATCGACGCCGCGCAGGTCGGCCTGGCGGCCGCATGGAGCGTGGTGACCGCGACCGAGGCCCGGCCGCCCCGTTCGGCGGGCACCGTCGTGACCGACGAGGGAGACGGCGGCAGCAAGCTGGCCGACTACCTCGCCAGCCAGAAGTTCGTGTGAGAGGGAGCAGATGAGCGAGATCCTGGTGCTCGTCGACCACGTCGACGGGACCGTGCGCAAGACCACCCACGAGCTGCTGACGATCGCCCGCCGGCTGGGGGAGCCGTCCGCGGTGTTCATCGGGGCCGGCGCCGACCAGGCGCGAGCGTCGCTCCAGGCGTACGGCGCCGAGAAGGTCTACGTCGCCGACGCACCCGACCTCACCGACTACCTGGTCGCGCCGAAGGCCGAGGCGCTCGCCCAGCTCGTGGAACAGGTCTCGCCGGCGGCGGTGCTGGTGCCGTCGAGCCCCGAGGGCAAGGAGATCGCCGGCCGGCTGGCCGTCAAGGCCGGCTCGGGACTGATCACCGACGCCGTCGACGTGGAGGCCGGTGACGGGGACGGGGGACCAGTGACGACGCAGTCGGTCTTCGCCGGCAGCCACACCGTGCGCGCCCGGGTCACCACCGGCACGCCGATCGTCACCGTCAAGCCAAACGCGGTCACGCCCGAGCAGCACGAGGGAGCCGCCGTCGAGGAGGTGCTCGATGTGGCCGTCTCCGAGGCGGCCAAGGCCGCCAGGGTGACCGGCCGCGAGCCGCGCACGAGGTCGGGGCGTCCCGAGCTGACCGAGGCGTCGATCGTGGTCTCCGGCGGTCGCGGCACCGGCGGCGACTTCACCCAGGTCGAGGAGCTGGCCGACGCGCTCGGTGCCGCAGTAGGCGCCTCGCGGGCCGCCGTCGACTCGGGCTGGTACCCGCACAGCTACCAGATCGGCCAGACCGGTAAGACCGTCTCGCCCCAGCTGTACGTGGCGTGCGGCATCTCCGGCGCCATCCAGCACCGCGCCGGTATGCAGACCTCCAAGACGATCGTGGCCGTCAACAAGGACGCCGAGGCGCCGATCTTCGAGCTCGTCGACTTCGGCGTCGTCGGCGACCTGAAGTCGGTGCTGCCGCAGGCGACCGAGGCGGTCAACCAGCGCAAGGGCTGACCACTGCGCGGTCTTCCCCACCCGCTGTCACCCGCCGAGTGGCGCAAGAGTGACCGGATTTGGTTCTCCAACGGGACATCCTGCGCCACTCGATGCAGATCCGGCGGCTGACGGTGACCACGGCGCCGTGGACGCTGTCCCGGACTCCGACGGTCCGGTCAGATGGAGCTACGTCGCCCCTGAGCGGCGTGCTGGCCGTCGGCCTCGGCCTGGCCGTGGGCGTCTGCTCCTGGTCGCCGACCGACATCTGGCGCCGTACCCGCGCCTGACCGCCGAGTGGCGCAAGAGTGACCGGTTCCGGACCTTCAGCGGGACATCTTGCGCCACTCGCGGGAGCTAGGAAGACCGGTGAGAAGGCGCCCGATCAGGGGCGGCCGAGGACCGCCTGCTGATCGGTGGCCCACAGGCCGACGAGCCCACGGAAGTGGGCGAGGAACTGGTCGTGCTCGTGAGCGGGGTACGTCGCCCGCACGGTGTCGACCAGCAGCGTGTCGAACTCGGGGCTGGTGACCCACTCGACGACCTGCTCGGGCAGGTGCGGCAGGTTCTTCGCGCACCACTCGTGGTAGCGCGCCGTGTCGAAGTGCTCGTCGGCCAGCCGCAGGTAGCCGGCCACCTTCGCGTCGTAGTCCAGCGCGTCGTCGTCGGCGATCTCGAAGTACCGCCGGGTCTGCAGGTCGATGCGGCCGCGCCGACCGGTGGCCAGGCAGAACACCGACCACTTGACGAGCGCCGTGATGGCCCACGGGAAGTAGTAGTGCAGCGACGTCACGGCGACGTCCGGGCACGCGTTGGCGTAGTCGATCGGGTAGACGTCGTCGCCGCTGACCAGCATCTCGGCGGAGTTGAACTCCCAGCCGAAGAACGCGTTGACGATCCTGCTCACCGCCACGCACTGCCGGCCGGCCTCGGGGTTCAGGAAGTCGTGCGACACCGCGTAGCGGTTGTGCATCGGCTGCTCGGGTCGGAAGTCCATCACCATCGTCTCGGCACCGATCGACAGCGCCCGCGCGAAGTGCTCGTAGTCGACGGTCGCCTGCAGGTGCATCAGCATCTCGCCGGACTCGTCGTAGGCCCGGTGCAGGCCCGCGTTGTCCTCGATCCGCGACACGCCGCGCCACCCGCCGCCGTCGAACGGCTTCATGTACATGGGGTAGCCCAGCTCGGCCGCGATCGCGTCCAGGTCGAACGGCTCGTTGTACTTCTCCGACGTGTACGCCCACCGCACGTTGTCGACCGGGTTCTTGTACGGCACCAGGACGGTCTTGGGGATCTTCAGCCCGAGCCTGAGCATCGCGCAGTACGCACTGTGCTTCTCCATCGACTGGAACGTGAACGGCGAGTTCAGCAGGTAGGTGCCGTCCATCAGCGCGGCCTTCTTCAGCCACTCGCGCGGGTGGTAGTACCAGTACGCCAGCCGGTCGATGACCAGCTCGGTCCGTACCGGGTCGGTGAGCCCGAACGGTTCCACCGTCAGTCGCTCGCTGACGACCTCGTGCCGTTGTCCGTCGACCTCGATCGGTCCCACCCTGGCCAGGATCGCCTCGAAGGCGCGGGGCCAGTCCTCCTCGGCACCGAGCAGCAGCCCGATCAGGTGCCGCTGCACGTCCGTGTCCTGGTCGCGAGATGTGTCAGCCACGGCCACCACCGAACCACATCAGCAGAACCTCGGCAGGTGGTAGGCGAGCTGCTTCTGCCACCACGGCCAGTCGTGCGCGGAGTCGTGGCCCCACTCGTCCAGCTCGCAGGGGATCCCCTTGCCCTGCAGCTGCTGGGCGAGCTGTCGGGTCGACGGCAGCGACCCCGTCGGGTCCACCTCCCACGGGCCCTGGCCGACCAGCAGCAGCACGAAGACCCGGTTGCGCAGCCAGTCCAGGTGGTCGCCCCCGAGATGCTGCACGTAGTCGGTCGGGTTGTTGAAGTAGGCGGCGTCGCCCGGGTCTCCCCACGCGTGCCACGCCCGTGGGTCGTAGCTGCCGGACTGGCAGATCGCCACCGGGAAGAGATCGGCCCGCTTCAGCGACAGGTTCAGGGCGTGGAAGGCGCCGAGGCTGCACCCGGTGACGACGATGTCGGCGGCACCTGCGGAGTCGCGCCCGATCGCCGGCACCACCTGCTCGGTGATCCAGGCCTCGTACGCACCATGGCGGCGGGCTCGTTCCTCCAGCGGGGCGGCGCGGTCCGACCAGGTCAGGTGGTCGAAGGCGTCGACGCAGTAGAGCTTGACCCGGCCCGCCTCGATGAGGTCGGCCACCGCGCCCACCATGCCGTTGTTCTCGTAGTCCCAGGCCCGCCCCTGCTCGCTGGGAAAGACCAGCACCGGCCGGCCGTAGTGGCCGTACCGGATCACCGTGCCCCGGCGGTCCAGCCCCGGTGCAGCCAGCTCGGCCTGCTCGCGCTCCACGACCGCTCCTCTGCGTCCCTAGTCCCAGACCCGCTGCAGCAGCGCAGTCAGGTGGGGGTCGAACACGTCGCGCCACGCGGTGAAGTTGTGCGCGTCGGGGTTCTCGGCGAAGGAGACCTCGAGGCCCAGCTCGGCCAGCCGTGCCGCCAGCACCCGGTTGTTGTGCACGTTCTCCTCCGCGGACCCCGAGGTCATGCCCACCGCCGGCAGGCTCGGTGCCTGCTCCGCGGCCAGCAGCCGACGTACGAACGCGTCGGCCGCGTCGAAGCCCGAGAAGTCCTCCTCCTGCGGGTCGGTGTCCCTGGTGAAGAACGAGCCAGACTGCAGGAACAGCCCGGCGAATGTCCCGGGGTGTGACCACTCCGCGTGCAGCGCGGCCAGGGCCCCGAGACTGGCCCCCATCAGCACCACGTCGTCCGCGCTGGCGTAGGCCTCCCGGAGGGCTGGTACCACCTGGTGGGTGAGGGCAGCGGCGTAGTCGATGTCGGCGGCGTACCAGACGTTGCGCTCGCCCGGCGCCAGCAGCGCGACCCGGGCCCGCGGCAGCTCGCCGCCGGCGATGCTCGCGCCGACGTACTGAGTCAGCTCGGCGTACTGCGCGAACTCGGGACCGTCGTGCGACATCAGCAGCGGCAACCGCTCGCCCGGCTCGGCGTCCGCCGGCGCCCAGACGCTCACCTCGACATCGCCGAGGGCGGTGCCGGGCACGACCAGCGGCTCGACCGTGGAGGCCACCGGCTCGACCGCTGCCCACGGCGGCGGGGTGTAGCCGGGCAGCTCGAGCACGGAGTGCTCGCCGAACGCGCCCTCGACGACCAGTGGGTTGTCCGGATCGACCGTCGTCGACGTGGCGTCGTCGCCGTTGCGTGCCTCGAACAGGTACTCCAACCGGTGCACCGTCGGCCGCGGGAGCCGCAGCTCCCAGCCTTCGTCGACGCGTCCGAAGTCCAGGCTGTCGCCGGGGATCCCGAGCTCCTGCCACAGCCGCACGCCGCTCAGGTCGTGCTCGGGGTCATCGAGGCGGAAGACGAGCTCTGCCCCCTCCACGGCACTGGACACGCGCGCCAACGTATCGGCGCCGAACGACCCCCGCAGACGCGCTTCGGCTTCGTCGGCCGGCGGGTCCGAGGTGGCAGACTCCAGCCGTGCCCGAGGCGCCGGTCGACGAGATGAGCGACGAGGAGTTCTACCGGCTGTACGGGCCGTGGCAGACGCCGAGCCGCGCGGAGGTCAGCGAATGGCTGACCGGGTGGGCCGGCCGGTGGTGGGTCGCGGGCGGGCAGTCCATCGAGGCGTTCACCGGCGTCCAGCGCGCACACGAGGACCTGGACATCGCGTTCTTCCGCCGCGACGTGGCGTCGCTGCACGCCCACCTGTCCCCGCGGTTCGACCTGTGGGCCGCCGGCAGCGGAACGCTGAAGCCGCTCGGGTGGGACCACGGTCGGCGCGCCGACGCCGTCCTGCCGGAGTGGTCCGGCCAGGTGTGGGTCCGGGAGCATGCCCAGGCGCCGTGGCTGGTGGACCTGGTGGCTACCCCGGACTCCGACGGGCGGTGGGCGTTCAAGAAGGACCCGACCGTCACCGCCGACCTCGACGAGGTGACCTGGGTGGGTCCCGACGGCATCCGCTACCAGCGCCCCGAGATGACCCTCGCCTTCAAGGCGCACCTGATGCGCCCCAAGGACCAGGCCGATCTCGAGGCCGCCCTGCCCCTGCTCGGCAGCACCGAGCGGCGCTGGCTGGGCGACCGGTTGCGGGCGCTGCACCCCGGGGGCCACCCGTGGCAGCACGTGGTCGACGACCAGCGCTGATCTACGCTGGTGCGGCCATGACCGGCGCTACCCACTACCTCGACCACGCCGCGACGACACCGATGCTCCCCGACGCGGTGGTCGCGGTGCAGGACGTGATGGCCCGGGCGGGCAACCCGTCGTCGCTGCACTCGTCCGGCCGCGCCGCGCGCCGACTGGTCGAGGAGTCGCGCGAGCAGGTCGCCGCACATCTCGGCGCGCACCCCGTCGAGGTGGTGCTGACCGGAGGCGGCACCGAGGCGGACAACCTCGCGGTCAAGGGCATCTTCTGGTCCCGCCGAGCGGCCGACCCGCGGCGCCGGCGGGTGCTGGTGAGCGCGATCGAACACCACGCGGTGCTCGACGCCGCCGCCTGGCTCGGTGCGCACGACGGCGCCGTGATCGAGGCGCTCCCGGTCGACGCCGACGGTGCCGTACGCGTCGACGCGCTGGCCGCCGCACTGGACCGCGACCCCGGCGACGTGGCGCTGGTCAGCTGCATGTGGGCCAACAACGAGGTCGGGTCGCTGCAGCCGCTGGCCGACGTGGTCCGGCTCGCGCACGCCCACGGCATCCCGGTGCACGGCGACGCCGTGCAGGCTGTGGCGACCCAGCCGGTCGACTTCGCGGCCTCCGGCCTGGACGCGATGACCGTCTCCGGACACAAGCTCGGGGGGCCGGTGGGCACCGGGGCGCTGCTGGTCCGCCGCGATCTCGACCTGGTACCGCTTCAGCACGGCGGCGGGCAGGAGCGCGAGGTGCGGTCGGGCACCGTCGACGTTGCCGGCGTCCGTGGCCTCGCCGTGGCGGTGGCGCACGCGGTGGCACATCGCGACGAGCACGCCGCGCGGCTCCGGCTCCTGCGCGACGACCTGGAGCGACGGGTCACCGAACAGGTCGACGGCGTGACGGTCAACGGTGGCGCCGACCGGCTGCCCGGCATCAGTCACCTGTCGTTCGCCGGATGTGCCGGTGACGCGTTGCTGATGCTGCTCGACGCCGAGGGGGTGGAGTGCTCCACCGGCTCGGCGTGCTCGTCGGGGGTGCCGCAGCCGAGTCACGTGCTGCTGGCGATGGGCCGCGACGCCGAGGCGGCCTCGGGGTCGTTGCGGGTCAGCCTCGGCCACACGTCCACCGGGGCCGACGTCGACGCGTTCGTCGAGACCATCGCGTCCGTGATCGAGCGGGCGCGCGCGGCTGGGGTCGTCGCACGCACGCCGGTACGGGGCGGCTGAGCGGTGCGCGTCCTGGCCGCCATGTCCGGCGGGGTCGACTCCGCCGTCGCCGCGGCGCGGATGGTCGACGCCGGTCACGACGTGACGGGAGTCCATCTCGCCCTGTCCCGCACCCCGCAGGCTTTACGTGCCGGCAGCCGCGGTTGCTGCTCGCGGGAGGACGCCGGCGATGCCGCGCGAGCGGCAGACGTGCTGGGGATCGGCTTCTACGTCTGGGACGTGAGTGAGCGGTTCCAGGCCGACGTGGTCGACGACTTCGTCGCCGAGTACGCCGCGGGACGTACGCCC
Organism: uncultured Actinomycetota bacterium; assembly: GCA_963785115.1. Lineage (GTDB taxonomy): Bacteria > Actinomycetota > Actinomycetes > Propionibacteriales > Nocardioidaceae > JACCWP01. Next base: position 303,319 of record CAWATY010000031.1, on the reverse strand, counting down.
AACCCGTGCGTGCGGTGCAACGAGCGGATCAAGTTCGCTGCCGTCCTCGACCGCGCACTCGCCCTGGGCTTTGACGCGGTGGCCACTGGCCACTACGCCCGGCGCCTCGACGGCCCCGACGGTCCCGAGCTGCATCGTGCCGTGGACACGGCCAAGGACCAGTCGTACGTGCTCGGCGTGCTGTCGCCCGAGCGGCTGCGGGCGGCCCGGTTCCCGCTCGGGGACACGCCCAAGCCCCATGTGCGCGCGGAGGCCGCAGCCCGCGGGCTCGCCGTGGCCGCCAAGCCGGACAGCCACGACATCTGCTTCGTCGCCGACGGCGACACCCGCGGCTTCCTGCGCCGCGAGCTGGGGGAGCGGCCGGGGGTGCTGGTCGACCAATCCGGCGCGACCGTCGGGTCGCACGACGGGGCGTACGGGTTCACCGTCGGCCAGCGGCGTGGCCTGGGGCTCGGCGCGCCTGCCGCCGACGGCCGCGCGCGCTACGTACTCGACGTCGAGCCGGTGTCGGGCACGGTGACCGTGGGACCCCGCGAGGCGCTCGCGACCGACCGGGTCGGCGCCGACCGCGTGGTGTGGTGCGGCCCTCCTCCCGGCGCGCGATTCACCGCCGAGGTGCAGCTCAGCGCGCACGGTCGCCCGATCGCTGCCGAGGTGGAGGTCGACGGCGACCGGCTCGACGCCCGGCTGCACGAGCCCGCCCGCGGAGTCGCAGCCGGCCAGACGCTCGTCGCGTACGCCGGGACCCGGGTGGTGGGCAGCGCGACGGTCACCACCCAGCCGTGACAACTCGGCTGGTGGGGACGGGCGTGGGCTCGCTGCCCGGCGTCGACATCCGGGACGCGGTCCGGCTCGTGGTCGACGAGCTGCCCGACCTGCCGTTCCTGCCCGAGCTGCCGGCCCGCGGGCCGCACGCGTCGATGGTGGGCCGGGGGGTGGGTCTGCTGGTCGACCTCGCCGCCGATCTGCAGCCCGCGGGGTGGCGGCTCACCGACGCACCCGGCGTCGACCAGCGCCGGGCACGGTCGCTGCTCGCCGAGGACCTGGACGCGCTGGAGGAACACACCCGGGCCCACACCGGCCCGCTCAAGATCCAGGTGCCAGGCCCGTGGACGCTGACCGGCAGCGTCGAGCGGCCGCGCGGCGACCGGGTCCTGGCCGACCACGGTGCCCGTCGTGATCTGGCCCAGTCGCTGACCGAGGGGGTGGCACAGCACGTCGCGGACGTCGCCCGGCGGGTGCCCGGCGCCCAGCTGGTGCTCCAGGTCGACGAGCCGTCGCTGCCGGCCGTGCTCGGCGGCTGGATCCCGACGGCGAGCGGATTGGGCAGGCACCGGCACGTCCCGGAGCCCGAGGTCAGGGAGACGCTCACGGCGATGCTCGCGGCCGGCGAGGCGGCGGGTGCCCGGCCGGTGGTGCACTGCTGTGCCGCCGAGGTGCCGGTCGGCCTGGTGACCGATGCCGGGGCGGGCGCTCTGCTGATCGACGCGGCGCTGCTCGACACCGCCGCCTACGAGGCCCTGGCCGCCGCCATCGACCGGGGGCTGGACCTGTGGCCGGGCGTGGTGCCGACGAGCGAGCCCAGCCCTCAGGTCACCTCCGCCGCCCTGGCCGACCAGGTGCGCGGGGTGTGGTCGTCGCTGGGGTATGGCGCCGACGACCTCGCCGGCCGCACCGTCGTCACACCCGCCTGCGGGCTCGCGGGGGCCTCGACCGGCTGGGCGCGCGCGGCGATGATCCTGGTCCGGGACACGGCTGAGCGGTTGGCGTCCGCCTGACTTGGTCCGTCAGCGCTCGGTGCCCGGAAGGCCTTGTGACAAGGGGCGTTGGTCGGACTGTCGGCGCCGGGCATCGACGGTACGTGCTTGTGCGGCCGCGAGTCGACCGCCCCGCTCCGAGGCTCTTCCACAGCGACGGACCGGCGGGCCCATCCACAGGAGGCGAACATACGTGCGAGAGTGTCGGTGGTGCGTCCTAGGGTGTGGTCATGACACTGCAGGTGGGGGCGCACCCGGTGGCGGCGGGGCCGCTGACCGCGGCGGAGCTGCGTGCGTTCGTTGAGCGGTTGCGGTCGCTGACCGTTGGCGACGCGACCGACGAGTCAGCACCCGATGCCGCGCGTGACGCGGTGGATACGTTGCGGGCTCTGGAGGAGGTCAAGGGGGCGTGTGCGGGGGCGCAGGCCCGGGTGACGGCCGGGTTCGCCGCGGACCAGCGATCCGCGCAGCGGGCGAAGGGTGTCCGGGCCGCGGATGTCGGCAGGGGGATTGGTGCGCAAGTCGGGTTGGCGCGTCGGGACAGCCCGGCCAAGGGTGCGCGGCACCTGGGGTTGGCCGAGGCGTTGGTGCACGAGATGCCGCACACCCTGGCCGCCCTCGAGGCCGGGCATGGTCTCGGAGTGGCGGGCCACCCTGGTGGTCCGGGAGACCGCATGCCTGTCCCGCGACGACCGGGCCCTGGTGGACGCCGAGCTGGCCGCCCGACCCGGCGGTCTGGAGGCTCTGGGTGATCGGGAGACCGCGGCCGAGGCCCGTCGGATCGGATACCGGCTGGATCCGCACGCGGTGACGAACCGGGCCCGCACCGCCGAGACGGAACGGCGGGTGACGTTGCGGCCGGCACCGGACATCATGAGCCGGCTGTCCGGCACGCTGCCCGCCGCGCAAGGGGTGGCGGCGTGGGCGGCGCTGTCGCGGGCGGCGGATGCGGCGAAGGCTGGCGGGGATGCCCGATCCCGGGGGCAGATCATGGCCGACACCCTGGTCGAACGTGTCACCGGCCAGACGGCCGCCGTCGGTGTGCCGGTCGAGGTGCAGCTGCACCTCACCGACAGCACGTTGTTCGACCCCGACCCGGACATGAACGGTGAGCCGGGTGAGCTGGCCGGCTACGGCCCCGTCCCGGCCCCGTACCTGCGGACCTGGCTCCGCGACCGGGCCGCTGACACCGACACCGACACGGGCCCGGCAGCAGGGGTCGGGGTGTGGTTGCGGCGGTTGTTCACCCGACCGGGCGACGGGCAGCTGGTCGCGATGGACTCGCACCGGCGGGAGTTCCCGGCCGGGTTGCGCCGGTTCCTGATCGCCCGGGACCGGATCTGTCGCACCCCGTGGTGCGGTGCCCCGATCCGGCACGCCGACCACGTGATCCCGGCCGAACACGGCGGCCCGACGGCGGCGGACAACGGCCAAGGGCTGTGCGAGGCGTGCAACTACGCCAAACAAGCCCCCGACTGGCAGTCCGAACCACTGCCTGATGGCACCGTGCACCACCACCACCCCGACCGGGCACACCTACGACAGCCGACCCCCACCCCCGATCGGCCGACCCCCACCCGACTACGTGCTCGCCAGCTGAGCATCAGCTCCTGTCGTCGCAGCCGTGCTGGGCGCACGGTCGGTCCTGGGGTGAACAATGTGGCCATGAGTGACGCAGTCCTGCCGGCCGAGGCGCCACCCGAGGTCCGCGAGCGCCACCGGCAGCTGGCGGAGGAGATCAACGACCACCGCTTCCGCTACCACACCGCCGACCGGCCGACGATCTCCGACGGCGCGTACGACGCGCTGATGCGCGAGCTCGAGAGTCTCGAGGACAAGCACTCCGACCTCCGCACCCCCGACTCGCCCACCCAACAGGTCGGCGCGGCGCTGTCGACGGATTTCACCTCCGTCGAGCACCGCGAGCGGATGATGAGCCTCGACAACGCGTTCTCCCGCGACGAGATGGATGCCTGGCTACGGCGGGTCGAGCGCGAGGGCGGCACCGGCGCGGAGTTCCTCTGCGAGCTCAAGGTCGACGGGGTCGCGGTCAACCTGACGTACGAGAACGGGCGGCTCACCCGCGGCGCCACCCGTGGCGACGGGCGCACCGGCGAGGACGTCACCGGCAACGTGCGTGCGATCGATGGCGTGCCGTCCCGGCTGGCGCCGAGCGACGACTACCCGGTGCCTGAGCTGGTCGAGGTGCGGGGCGAGATCTTCTTCCCCGTCGAGGGGTTCCTGGAGCTCAACGCGGGGCTGGTGGCCGCGGGCAAGGCGCCCTTCGCCAACCCGCGCAACTCCGCGGCCGGGTCACTGAGGCAGAAGGACCCGAGGGTCACGGCGAGCCGGCCGCTGCGGCTGGTGTGCCACGGGCTGGGCGCCCGCGTGGGGTTCGAGCCTGAGCGGCAGTCCGAGGCCTACTCCGCGCTGTCGGCGTGGGGGCTGCCGGTCAGCGACCGGGTGCGGGTCTTCCACGACCTCGACGAGGTGCTCGCCTACGTCGATCACTACGGCGAGAACCGGCACTCGGTCGAGCACGAGATCGACGGAGTCGTCGTCAAGGTCGACCAGGTGGTGCTGCAACGGGTGTTGGGCTCCACCTCCAAGGCGCCGCGGTGGGCGATCGCGTACAAGTACCCGCCCGAGGAGGTCAACACCAAGCTCCTCGACATCCGGGTCAACGTCGGGCGCACCGGGCGGGTGACGCCCTACGGCGTGATGGAGCCGATCAAGGTCTCCGGCTCCACTGTCGACCGGGCGACGCTGCACAACGCGTCCGAGGTCGAGCGCAAGGGTGTGCTGATCGGCGACACCGTCGTGCTGCGCAAGGCCGGCGACGTGATCCCCGAGATCGTCGGCCCGGTGGTCGACCTCCGGGACGGGTCCGAGCACGCGTTCGTGATGCCGACCGAGTGCCCCGCGTGCGGCACCACGCTCAAGCCGGAGCGTGAGGGTGACGCCGACATCCGTTGCCCCAACGCGCGCTCCTGTCCGGCGCAGCTGCGCGAGCGGCTGTTCCATGTTGCCGGCCGCGGCGCGTTCGACATCGAGGTGATGGGCTACGAGGCCGCGGTCGCCCTGCTCGACGCGGGAGTGGTCACCGACGAGGGTGACGTGTTCACCCTCGACGAGGAGACGTTGCTGACCGTGCCGCTGTTCACCCGGGCGGCCAAGAAGGCCGAGCGCGAGGCCGGCGCGGGCGAGCGGGTGCTCAGCGCCAACGGCCACCGGATGTTCGACAACCTCGAGCAGGCCAAGACCAAGCCGCTGTGGCGGGTGCTGGTGGCACTGTCCATCCGCCACGTCGGGCCGACGGCGGCCCAGGCACTCGCCCGGTCGATGGGGTCCATGCAGGCGATCGAAGAGGCGCCGCTCGAGCGGCTCGCCGACGTGGACGGCGTCGGCCCGACGATTGCCGAGGCGGTCAAGGCCTGGCTGGAGGTCGACTGGCACCGCGGCGTCATCGAGAAGTGGCGTGCTGCCGGCGTCCGGATGGAGGACGAGGTCGACGCCTCGACACCACGCACCCTGGAAGGTCTGTCGATCGTCGTCACCGGGTCGCTGCCCGGCTTCAGCCGCGACGAGACCAAGGAAGCGATCACGGCGCGCGGCGGCAAAGCCGTCGGGTCGGTCTCGAAGAAGACCGACTTCGTCGTCGTCGGCGACTCACCCGGCTCCAAGTACGACAAGGCGCTGCAGCTCGGTGTCCCCGTGCTCGACGAGTCCGGGTTCCGCACCCTGCTCGACGACGGTCCCGACGCAGCCCGCGACGTGGCCGAGGTGGCGGAGCCGGACGGGCAGAAATAGGCGCGCTGACTAGGCTGCGCGCATGGCTGAGAGCACCAACAGCGGGATCGCGACCGACGAGCTGTCCGAGGACGTGCGCCCGCAGGACGACCTCTTCCGACACGTCAACGCCCGGTGGCTGGACACCGTCGAGATCCCGGACGACCGCGCGGCGCACGGCGCGTTCCACCAGCTGCGCGACCAGGCCGAGCTGGACGTGCGGGCGCTGCTGGAGGAGGCCGCCGACTCCGGTGCCGGCGCGGGCACCGACGAGCGCAAGGTCGGCGATCTCTACGCCGCGTTCATGGACGCCGACCGGGCCGAGGAGCTCGACGCCGAGCCGCTGGCCGCCGACCTCGCCGACATCCGGGGCGTGGCGTCCGTCGGTCAGCTGCTGCACCTGCTGGGCCGGTTGCAGCGGCACGGGACGCCAGGCCTCGTCGAGTGGTACGTCAGCAACGACGGCGACGACGCCACCCGCTACATCGTGCAGCTGGTCCAGTCCGGGCTCGGCCTGCCCGACGAGGCCTACTACCGCGAGGACGAGCACTCCGACCTGCGCGACGACTACGTCAAGCACGTCGCCGCCATGCTGCGGCTGGTCGACGAGCCCGACCCGGCCTCCGCCGCGCGGCGGGTGCTGGAGCTCGAGACCCGGCTGGCCAAGGGGCACTGGACGCGCGTCGACAGTCGCGACGCGATCAAGACCTACAACAAGATGGACCGCTCGGGGCTGAACCAGTTGGCGCCCGGCCTGGACTGGTCGGCCTGGCTCGAGGGGCTGCACGTGCCCGAGGGGTCGTTCGACGAGGTGGTGGCCCGCCAGCCCGACGCGTTCAGCGTCGCGGGTGAGGCGCTCGCCGAGGTGCCGCTGGCCGACTGGCGGGTGTGGCTGGTCTACCACCACGTGCGGGCGTCGGCGCCGTACCTGTCGAGCCGCTTCGTCGACGCCAACTTCGACTTCTACGGCCGCCGGCTCTCCGGCATCCCGCAGCTGCGCGAGCGGTGGAAGCGCGGCGTCGCGGTCGTCGAGGGCGCGATGGGCTTCGCCATCGGCCGGCTGTACGTCGACCGGCACTTCCCGCCCGAGCACAAGGCTCGGATGGAGGGGCTGGTCGAGTGGCTGGTGCGGGCCTACCGCGAGGACATCGAGCAGCTGGAGTGGATGTCGCCGGAGACGCGCGAGAAGGCACTGCACAAGCTGGAGCGGTTCACCCCCAAGATCGGCTACCCCGACAGCTGGCGCGACTACGGTGCCCTGTTCATCGAGCGTGACAACCTGCTCGCCAGCGTGCGGCGTGCCGATGCCTTCGAGTCGGACCGGCAGCTGGCCAAGATCGGCACCGACATCGACCGCGACGAGTGGCTGATGACGCCGCAGACCGTCAACGCCTACTACCACCCGGGCATGAACGAGATCGTCTTCCCGGCGTCAATCCTGCGGCCGCCGTTCTTCGATCCCGACGCCGACGACGCGGTGAACTTCGGGGGCATCGGCGCCGTGATCGGACACGAGATCGGGCACGGCTTCGACGACCAGGGCAGCCGCTACGACGGCGACGGCAATCTCGCGGACTGGTGGACCAAGGACGACCGGCGCGGGTTCGACAAGCGGGCACGGGCGCTGATCAAGCAGTACGACGCGCTCGAGCCCGCGGCCCTGCCCGGCCAGCACGTCAACGGCGCACTGACCGTGGGCGAGAACATCGGCGACCTCGGCGGCATCCAGATCGCGCACAAGGCCTACGAGCTGAGCCTGGACGGTGCGGAGGCGCCCGAGCTGGACGGCTTCACCGGCAGCCAGCGGGTGTTCCTCGGCTGGGCCCAGGTGTGGCGCACCGCGGTCCGCGAGGCCGAGGCCAAACGGCTGCTCGCGATCGACCCGCACTCCCCGCCGGAGTTCCGCGCCAACGTGGTCCGCAACCTGGAGGAGTTCCACACGGCCTTCGAGGTGGACGAGGACGACGAGATGTGGCTGGCCGAGGACGAGCGGGTCCGGATCTGGTGAGTCACCCCGAGCACCCGGTGACGCACCCGGCGCTGCTAGACCGGCTGCGGCAGGTCTGTCTGGCGCTGCCGGAGGCCACCGAGAAGCTGAGCCACGGCTCTCCGTCGTGGTTCGCCCGCAAGATGTTCGCGACCTGGGTCGACGACCACCACGGTGACGGCAACACCGGGTTCTGGTGCGCCGCCCCGCAGGGTGTGCAGGAGGCGTTGGTGCAGTCCGACCCGGTCCGGTTCTTCCGGCCGCCGTACGTCGGCCACCGGGGATGGCTCGGGGTCCGGCTGGTCACCACCGACGGCGCGGCGCTGGACTGGGACGAGGTCGCCGAGCTGGTCGAGGACGCCTACCGTGCCGTCGCCCCGCCCACCCTGCTCCGCCGTCTCGACCCCGCCTGACGATCGGCGTCGGGGAGCGGCTCCTAGACTCGACCGACGTGGCTGGAATCTCCCGCGACGAGGTCGCGCACCTGGCGCGGCTCGCCCGCATCGACCTGACCGACGCCGAGCTCGACCACCTCGCGCCGCAGCTGGCGGTGATCGTCGAGTCCGTCGCCAAGGTCAGCGAGGTCGCCGACGCCGACGTGCCGCCGACCTCGCACCCGCTCCCGGTCACCAACGTCTTCCGCGACGACGTCGTCCGTCCCGGTCTGACCGCCGAGGAGGCTTTGTCGGGCGCCCCCGAGGTCGACCTGCAGCGGTTCAGCGTGCCCCGGATCCTCGGGGAGGAGCAGTGAGCGCCGACCTCGTCCGGCTCTCGGCGACCCAGCTGGCCGACGCATTGGCCACCGGTGAGACGTCGTCGGTCGAGGCCACCCGCGCGCACCTCGACCGCATCGCCGCTGTCGACGGCGACGTGCACGCGTTCCTGCACGTCGACGCCGACGGCGCCCTGGCCGCGGCCGAGCAGGCCGACCGCCGGCGGGCCGCGGGGGAGGAGCTGCACCCCCTGACCGGCGTCCCGATCGCCGTCAAGGACGTCGTCGTCACCCGCGGTCTGCCCACGACGGCGGGGTCGCGGCTGCTCGAGGGGTGGGTCCCGCCGTACGACGCCACGCTGGTCACCCGGCTGCGGACGGCAGGGCTGCCGATCCTCGGCAAGACGAACATGGACGAGTTCGCGATGGGCTCGTCGACCGAGCACTCGGCGTACGGCGCGACCCACAACCCCTGGGACCTCGAGCGGATCCCGGGCGGCTCGGGCGGAGGGTCGGCCGCCGCCGTCGCGGCGTTCGAGGCGCCGTTCGCGATCGGGACGGACACCGGCGGGTCGATCCGCCAACCGGGCGCGGTCACGGGGACGGTGGGCGTGAAGCCGACATACGGCGGTGTCTCGCGCTACGGGCTGGTGGCCCTGGCCAGCAGTCTCGACCAGGCCGGTCCGGTGACGAGGTCGGTGCTCGACGCCGCGCTGCTGCACGAGCTGATCGCCGGCCACGACCCGCTCGACTCCACCAGCATCGACGCGCCCGTCCCGCCGGTCGTCGATGCTGCCCGGCACGGGGACGTCGCGGGGTTGCGGATCGGCGTCGTGAAGGAGCTCGGCGGCGAGGGCTACCAGCCAGGCGTCCGGGCCCGCTTCGACGAGGCGGTGGCGCTGCTGACCGGCGCCGGCGCCGAGGTGGTCGAGGTCTCGTGCCCGCACTTCGACTACGGGCTGGCGGCCTACTACCTGATCCTGCCGAGCGAGGCGAGCAGCAACCTGGCCCGCTTCGACGCCATGCGGTACGGGCTGCGGGTCTGGCCGGCGGGCCGGCCCGAGGCCAGCGCCGAGGACGTGATGCTCGCGACCCGGGAGGCGGGCTTCGGCGACGAGGCCAAGCGCCGCATCATCCTCGGCACGTACGCGCTGTCCAGCGGCTACTACGACGCCTACTACGGGTCGGCGCAGAAGGTGCGAACGCTGATCGCCCGCGACTTCGAGCGCGCCTTCGAGCAGGCCGACGTGCTGGTGTCGCCGACCACGCCGACCACGGCCTTCCCGCTCGGCGCCAAGATCGACGACCCGCTGGCGATGTACCTCAACGACATCGCCACCATCCCCGCCAACCTCGCCGGGGTGCCGGGTCTGTCGCTGCCGAGCGGCCTGGCCGACGAGGACGGCCTGCCCGCGGGCTTCCAGGTGCTGGCGCCGGCGACGAAGGACGATCGGCTCTACCGGGTCGCCGGCGCGCTCGAGGCGATGCTGCACGAGAAGTGGGGCGGACCGCTGCTCGACAGTGCCCCGGCCCTGCAGGAGGTGCCGGCGTGATCACGTACGAGGAAGCGCTCGAGCAGTTCGAGCCGGTGATCGGGCTGGAGGTCCACGTCGAGCTCGGCACCGCCTCGAAGATGTTCTGCGGGTGCTCGACGACGTTCGGCGCCGAGCCCAACACCCAGGTGTGTCCCACGTGTCTCGGGCTGCCTGGGTCGCTGCCGGTCCTGAACGGCACGGCGGTGGAGTCGGCGATGCGGATCGGGCTGGCGATGAACTGCTCGATCGCCGAGTGGTGCCGCTTCGCCCGCAAGAACTACTTCTACCCGGACATGCCGAAGAACTTCCAGACCTCGCAGTACGACGAGCCGATCGCCTTCGACGGCTGGGTCGACGTCGAGGTGGGGGACGCCCCGGTGCGGGTAGAGATCGAGCGGGCGCACATGGAGGAGGACACCGGCAAGTCGCTGCACGTCGGCGGTGCCGACGGTCGCATCCACGGCGCCAGCCACTCGCTGGTCGACTACAACCGGGCCGGCATCCCGCTGATCGAGGTCGTGACCCGACCGGTGGTCGCGGGCGAGGCTGGTGCGCCGGAGGTGGCGCGGGCGTACGTCGGCCAGCTCCGTGAGCTGCTGCTGGCGCTCGGCGTCTCCGACGTGCGGATGGACCAGGGCTCGCTGCGCTGTGACGCCAACCTCTCGCTGCGACCGTACGGCCAGCAGGCGCTCGGGACGCGTACCGAGACCAAGAACGTCAACTCGCTCCGATCGGTCGAGCGGGCGGTGCGCTACGAGATCCGCCGGCAGGCCGAGGTGCTGCTCGCCGGCGACAAGGTGGTGCAGGAGACCCGGCACTGGCACGAGGACACCGGAGTCACGACCTCGGGACGGGAGAAGTCCGACGCCGAGGACTACCGCTACTTCCCCGAGCCCGACCTGGTGCCGGTGGCGCCGTCGACGGCGTGGGTCGACGAGCTGCGTGGCACCCTGCCCGAGCCACCACACGTGCGCCGTGCCCGGTTGCGGGAGGCGTGGGGCTACTCCGACCTGGAGATGCGCGACGTCGTCGGTGCTGGTGCCCTCGAGCTGGTGGAGAAGACGATCGCGGCCGGTGCCTCCCCACAGGCGGCGCGGAAGTGGTGGCTCTCCGAGCTGGCCCGGCGCGCCCGCGAGGACGGCGTCGAGCTGGCCGAGCTGCCGGTGACCCCGGAGCAGGTCGCGGGCGTCCAGGCGATGGTCGACTCCGGCCGGGTCAACGACAAGCTCGCCCGGCAGGTGCTCGAGGGGGTGCTGGCGGGGGAGGGCTCGCCGGAGGAGGTCGTGGCCGGCCGTGGACTCGAGGTGGTGAGTGACGACGGCGCGCTCGGCGAGGCGGTCGACCGGGCCATCGCTGCCAACCCCGAGGTGGCCGACAAGATCCGCGACGGCAAGGTGCAGGCCGCCGGCGCGCTGATCGGAGCGGTGATGAAGGAGATGCGCGGCCAGGCCGACGCCGGCCGGGTGCGCGAGCTGGTGCTCGAACGCCTCAGCTGACGGTCCCCCTTGACTGGCTAACGCTGTTAGCCTACGGTTTAGCTAACAACGTTAGCCAACCGGAGGCAGCAATGAGCACCACCGTCCCGCTCCTCGCCCGCCCGTTGTGCGCCTCGGTCGCCAGTCGGCCGCTCCGGGTGACCCGGCTGCTGCGCTGGGGAGTGCTCGCGGTGGCAGCCGTGGTCGCGCTCGTGCTCGTCTGGCCCGGAGTCTGGCTCGGGGTGGCTGCGCTGGTGCTGCCCGACGTTCCGCTGCTGCTGCCGGGTGCGTGGGCCGAGCACGGCCGGATCAAGTCGTGGACCGTGCCGCTCTACAACGCGACCCACCTACTGGCCGGCCCGCTCGTGCTCGGGGCCGCGGGTCTCGCGCTCGGGTCCACGGCGGCGATCGGCGTGGCGGCTGGGTGGCTGGTGCACGTCGCTGCCGACCGGGCCGTGGGCTACGACCTGCGCGACCGCAACGGCGACGTGCGGCGGTGACCCGGCGCGACGAGGCCGTCGCCGCTGCGCTGCTGATCCTGGAGACCGAGGGCGAGCAGGCGCTCACCATGCGGCGAGTGGCCGACGCGGTCGGCGTTCGTGCCCCCTCGCTGTACAAGCACCTGTCCGGCCGCGACGAGCTGGTGGCGGCGCTGCAGGCCGAGGGGCTGCGCGCGATGGGCGACGCGTTCGACGTTGCACTGCGCCGTCGCACCCCGACGACCCGGCTGGCCGCCCTGGCGGGGGCGTACCGCGAACTCGCCGTCCGGCGCCCCGCGCTCTACCGGCTGACGACGGGCCGTCGACTGCTGCGCGACCAGCTCCCCGCCGGTCTGGAGGACGAGGTCGGCGGCAAGCTGGTAGACGCCGTCGGTGGTGACGGCGACCTGGCCCGCGCGGCGTGGGCGTTCGCGCACGGCATGGCCGACCTGGAGATCTCCGGCCGGTTCCCCGCCGGCGCCGATCTGGACGCCGCCTGGCGCGCCGGCGTACGAGCGTTGGGCGCCTGACCCCGTCACCTCACGGGATCAGTCGAGGGCGAGCACGAGGATCCGGTCGTCGTCGGGGCGGGGGTCGCCGCGGCCGTCGGTGTTGGAGGTCGTCATCCACAGCGAGCCGTCGGGGGCCACCTCGAGGGTGCGGACGCGCCCGTACTCGCCGCCGAAGAACGCCGTGGGGTCACCCACGACGCGGTCGCCGTCGACGTCGATCCGCCACAGTCGCTCGCCACCGAGACCAGCCATCCAGACCGCCCCGTCGAGGTACGCGATCCCGGACGGGGAGGCCTCGTCGGTGCCCCACTGCGCCAGCGGGTCGATGAACGTGTCGTTGTCACAGCGGCCCTCGCACAGCGGCCAGCCGTAGTTCCCTCCCGGCTCGATCAGGTTGAGCTCGTCCCAGGTGTTCTGGCCGAACTCCGCCGCCCAGAGCCGGTCGTCGTCGTCCCAGGCGATGCCCTGGGGGTTGCGGTGGCCCAGGCTCAGCACCGGTGAGCCCGGGTCGGGGTTGTCCGGTGCCGGCTCGCCCCCGGGGGTGAGGCGGAGGATCTTGCCGCCGAGAGAATCGGGGTCCTGGGCGAGGTTGCCCGGCAGGTTTGCGTCGCCGGTGGTCACGTACAGCATGCCGTCCGGCCCGAACGCGATTCGTCCGCCGTTGTGGTAGTCGCCGACCGGGATGCCGTCCAGCACGACCTGCACCGGTCCGAGCTCGCCGTCCTGGTAGCGCATCCGCGCCACCCGGTTGTCCTCCGAGGTCGTGAAGTAGACGTAGACCCACGGCTGAGCTTCGAAGTCCGGGTGCAGGGCGAGGCCGAGCAGGCCGCCTTCGCTGGACAGCTCGGAGTCGACGCCGGGCACCTCGCCCACGGTGGTGACCCGGCCCTCCGGCGTCACCAGCTTGATCAGCGCCGGGTCGCGCTCGGTGACCAGGGCGTCCCCGTCGGGCAGGAAGTCCAGTCCCCACGGGCTGGTCAGCCCGGTGGTGATGGTGCCCGCCACCCGTGGAACCGGGGGTGGTCCCTCGTCGGGCTCGACGGTCGTGGTCGTGTCGCCCCCCGTGGACGTCGTCGTCGGCGTCGGCTCGGCGCTGGACGACGTCGCCGAGGCCCCGGGCTCGTCCGCGGAGTCGCACGCGGCCATACCGACCAGGAGCACCCCGCTGAGCGCGACGGGCAGCAGGGACGGGCGCATCTGTCTCATCGTGCGCCAACGCCCGCGTCGGCGCCAGCGGATGTGCCCTCGGCGACCACGACCCGGTCGATCAGGGACACCAGCTCGTCGAGCACCAGCTCGGGCTCCTCCAGGGTCAGGAAGTGGCTCCCATCGACCTCGACCAGCCGCGCGTCGGTCAGCCGCTCGGTTGCACCTGCGATCGCCTCGGACGAGCACAAGACGTCCCAGCGCCCGGCGACGAACGTGACCGGGACGGTGATCCCGGACAGCGGCACCCGCCGGTGCCGGCTGGCGTGCACCGCCAGGTGCATGTACCAGTCGACGTCGGTGCTGGTGAATTCCGCGACCGCCTGGCGTACGTCGTCGCGGCCGGCCTTGGGCAGCATGAAGCCGCTGTACCGCAGCGCGTCGACGGCCAGCGACGGCCAGGGGAACCTGGTGGTAACGGGGCTGAGCAGCGGACCCGCCACCCGCAGGGCGTACGCGATACCCACCGTCAGCGGGTGCCGCAGCGGGCGCGGGACGTGCAGCGGCCCCAGCATGGTGGCGAACGTGCTGCCGGGCGTCCCCGCGACGGCGAACAGCCCGCTCACCCGCTCGGGGTGCCGGGCCGCGAGCTCGAAGGCGGTGTTGACCCCGATGCTCCAGCCCGCCGCCACGCACCGCGTGGTGCCGACCGCGTCCAGCACCGACAGGGCGTCCTCGACGAACGCGTCGACGCCGATGTGGTGCGGGTCGTCGGGACGCTGGCTGCCACCGGTGCCGCGGTGGTACCACGAGACCACCGGCACCGGGCAGTCGTCGCGCAGCAGGCTCGGCCACGCGTACGGGTTCGTGCCCAGGCCGTTGCAGACCAGTACGACCGGACCGGAGCTGCCCTCGTCCGGTTGCCCCGGCACGACGTCGGCGCGGTTGGTCCAGGCGCGCAGCCGCGTCCCGTCGGCGCTGTGGACGTCGAACAGGTGCAGGGCCATGGACCGCGATGGTGCCACGACCTCCGCCGTTAGGGTCCTGCCCATGACGCGCGGCAACGATCCGGGACGCGCCGGAGATGGCCGCGCCGCCGACCTGGTGCTCGAGGGCAGCGGCGTCAAGGGGATCGCCCTGGCCGCGGTCGCCGTGACGCTCGCCCGTCGCGGCTGGACCTTCCCGCGCATCGCTGGCACTTCGGCCGGTGCCGTCGCCGGCGCGGTGCTGGCCGCGCTGCAGCACGCCGGCGAGCCGCTCGAGCGTGCCGAGGACGTGGTGCGGTCGTTGCCCTACGCCGGGCTGCGCGATCGCGGCACCGTCGGGCGACTGCTCGGCCCGTTCGGCCGGGTCGTCGACGGCTTCTCGCTGGCGGTCGGGGGCGGCATGTACGAGGGGGCGCGGCTGCACGACTGGCTCCGCGGAGTGCTCGCCGACCTCGGGGTCCGCACGTTCGCCGATCTGAAGGAGGACGACCCCGACTCGGCCCTGCCGCCCGAGCGCGCGTACACGTTGGTGGTGATGGCCAGCGACCTGTCCCGCCGCCGGCTGGTGCGGCTGCCGTGGGACTGCCCCGACTACGGCCTCGAGCCCGACGCGATGCCGGTGGCCGACGCGGTGCGCGCGTCCGCGTCGATCCCGTTCTTCTTCGAGCCGGTCACGATGACCTGGCAGAAGGGCGTGTCCACGCTCGTCGACGGCGGCCTGCTGAGCCCCTACCCGGTGAGCATGTTCGACCGCGACGACGGACGACCCGGTCGCTGGCCCACGCTCGGCGTCCGGCTGACCGCCGGGATCGGCCGACACACGCCGGTCCAGCCGGTCAGCGGACCGATCTCGATGGCCTTGGCGGTGGTCGAGAGCGCGCTGGAGGCCTGCCAGAGCCAGCACGTCGGCGATCCCGCCACGGTGGCGCGCAGCATCTTCGTCGACACGTCCGGCGTGGCCAGCACCGACTTCGGGATCACCGCCGAGCAGCAGCAGCTGCTCTGGGAGGCCGGGCGGCGGGCCGCCGAGCGACACCTCGACGACTCTGCCCGGCCCGGAGAGGAGACCACTGCATGACTCCCACCGACGACCGCCCGCTGGTCTGGCTGCCGTTCGACCCCGGCCTGCTCGGCGACGGCCTGCCCGCCGGTGTGGAGGTGGTCGAGGTCGATCCCGGCCGGCACCCCGACGCCGACGGCTACGAGCGGGTGCGCTTCTTCGTGCCGCACTACGAGGGCGGGTTCGACTACCCCGAGACCTTGGCGCGAATGACGTCGCTGGAGGTGATCCAGACCCAGACGGCCGGCGTCGACAACGTGCTGCCGCACCTGCCCGACGACGTGACGCTGTGCAACGCCCGCGGCGTGCACGACGCGTCGACGGCAGAGCTCGCGGTGGGCTTGCTGATCGCGAGCCTGCGCGGACTGCCGGACTTCGTCCGGGCGCAGTCGGAGGGCCGCTGGGGGTCGGACCGGCGGCCGGCACTGGCCGACTCCACCGTCGTGATCCTCGGGGCCGGCAGCATCGCCGGTGCGCTGCGGCGTCGGCTGCTGCCCTTCGAGGCCGAGGTGGTGCGCGTCGGGACCAAGCCGCGCGAGGACGCCGATGGCGTCGTCCACGGACCGGACGACCTCGTCGAGCTGCTCCCGCGGGCCGACGCTGTCGTGCTGCTGGTGCCGCTGACCCCGCAGACGCAGCACCTGGTCGACGCCGACTTCCTGGCCCGGATGAAGGACGGCGCGGTGCTGGTCAACGTCGCCCGCGGCCCCGTCGTCGACACCGAGGCCCTGCTTGCCGAAACCGCCTCCGGGCGGTTGCTCGCCGGCCTCGACGTCACCGACCCCGAGCCACTGCCGCCCGACCACCCGTTGTGGACCACCCCGGGGGTGCTGATCAGCCCGCACGTCGGGGGCAACACCACCGCGATGTTCCCGCGCGTGCACGCCCTGCTCCGCGACCAGCTCACGAGGTACGCGGCCGGCGCCCCGCTCGAGCACGTCGTGGCCGGGCCCGGCTCCTGATCCTCAGGCCGACATAGCCCACCGGATGCTGCTTGTCGCGGTTACGCCGGCGGCACGGACGAGGGTGGCCTCGGCGACCGGCAGCCACGGCAGCCGCAGCGGCCAGCGGCTCCACCACGGCATCAGGCCGACGGCCGCGGCCGCCAGCACGCCGTAGCCGGGGCGGGCGACCAGCGGCACGGGTGCGTCCAGCAGCACGAAGCGGGCGGCCTCCCGTGCCTCGCGGGTCCCGTGGAGCTCGTCGCGGAAGCCGGCCAACTGGTCGCGCATGGCCTGCTCGGTGCGCGGCGAGTCCGTCGAGCCCAGCGCCTCGGCCACGTCGGCGGTCTGGGCGACGTAGGTGTCCCGCTCCGCCTGGGTGAGGGCCCGCCCGCCGTAGCGCTGGTAGGCGCAGAGGAAGCTGTCGGCCTCGGTGACGTGCACCCAGCGCAGCAGATGCGGGTCGGAGGCGACGTAGCTCCGCCCGTCGGGCGCGACGCCCCGTACCCGGCTGTGCACGGCACGGACGCGAGCCACCGCCCGCTCGGCATCGGCAGCCGTCCCGAACGTCGTCACGGCGAGGAACTGTCCGGTCCGCTGCAGCCTGCCCCACGGGTCGGTGCGGTAGTCGGAGTGCGCGGCGACACCGGCCATCGCCAGCGGGTGCAGGGACTGGATCAGCAGTGCCCGGATACCCCCGACGAACATCGAGGCGTCGCCGTGCACCCGCCGGATGGGTGCGTCGTCGGGGAACCACCGGGGTCCCGGCGTGAGGTGGATGCGCGCGTGGGTTCGCTCCGGCTCGCTCCCGGCGACGCCGGCGAGGATCGCGCGGCCGAGACCGGCGCGCACCACGTCCAGGCCGCGGCTCAGCGGGCTCAGCAGGCTCCAGGGTTCATCCGGTCGGGGCACACCACAGCGTCGCTCAGTCGTGTTGCAGCCGCACCTTGTGGGCGAGTTTGCCGGACGACTGCGAGCAGCGCTCGATGAGCGGCACCACGGCCTGGGTGCAGCTGAGCCACCCGGTCTCGTAACCCGCGGGCCCGATCACCTTCACCTCGAACTCCTCGCCGGACAGCTCGGCGACCGCGAAGCCGCCGGCCCGGCCGGTCGTCGCGCTCTGCTGGAAGTCCTCGTCGGGCACGCCGTAGACACGGACCGTCGCGTTGCGCACCGGGTTGCCCGAGCCGGGGTTGACGACGGTGCCGCGCATGGACGCCGGGATCACCCGGATCCTGCCCAGCACGTCCGACGGCTGCGGGTCGGCGTTGGCGATGTTGAGCTCGACGTACCGCGGATCGCCGTTGCCGACGTAGCCGCCCTGCCACTGCGGCGTGTCCAGCACCTGGACCCACACGTCATCGCCGCCGGACTTCGACGTGATGAGGGTGAACTCCCCGTTGGCCGCGGTCGTGGTGGTGTCGATGATCGCGCCCGGGGGACCTCCGGAGACGAGGCGCGCGCGGACGGTCAGGCCCGCCAGGGCGCCACCGCCGTACGCGTTGACGAGCTTGCCGCGCACGGAGGTCTCGAGGGGCTTGGCCGACGCGCTCTGCGTCGACCCGAGCGGGACGGCAAGGGCGAGCGTGAGCAGGACGGCGGCGGACAGCCGGGCGAGGGGTAGGCGCATCTGCCCATGGTGGGGTCCAGCTGCGGGCTCCGGGTCGGAACGACTCAAGTCACCGGGTCGAGCCGCACCCGCCGGTCCAGGCGGCCGGTGGCGTGGACACAGGCATCCTCGTACGTCGCGACGACGCCGTAGCCGCAGCCGACCCAGCCGGTCTCGTAGCCGGTCGCGCCGGAGATCCGGATGCCGTACTCCTCGTCGGCAAGACCCGTGGCGGCGAAGACGCCCGCCGCGTCGGTGTGCAGCACCCGTTCCGGTGTGCCCGACGGCGCCTCGCCGGGCGCGTACAGCCGGACGTCGGCGCCCGCCACCGGGTCACCGCTGCCGGCGTCGGTCACGACGCCGCGGACGAACCGGGGCCCGATGAACGTCCGGCCGAGCGCCGTACCGGGGGAGTAGGTGTTCGCGTTGGACAGGTCGGCCTGCACGCCGGCCGGACTCTCCCCGCCCACGTGCCCGCCCAGCCACCGGGTGGTGCCGACGACCTGCACCCACACCCGCGGGGTGCTGCCGGACGCGTCGACGCTGAAGCGGCCGTCGGCGGCACTGGTCGTGGTGTCGACGACCGCGCCGGGGGAGCCGCCCACGTTCTCCCGGACCCGCACCACCAGTCCGCCGACCGCGCCCTCGCCCCCGGCCGACAGCAGCCGGCCGGTGATGGGTCCCCCCGGGACGGGTTCGTGCGAGGGCGTAGCGACCGTTGCGGGTGCGACCAGCACCGTGGCCAGCAGGGCGAGCAGGCCGGTCGCGCTGGCCACGCGGGTCACGCGGGTCTGGGTCATGCACCCATGCTGGACCACGCCGGCTCCGTCGAAGAAGGTATGAGCTGATCGCGGACAGGAATCAGCGCTGGGCTGATTCCTGCGGCGTGGGTGTCTCCGGCGCGGTGACGGCGTCGACGGCGACGAGGGCGTGCACCAGCGCCTGTGCCCCCGAGGTCTGCAGCCCCTGCGAGACGGCCGACTGGGTGATGCCCTCGCGCTGGGCGACGTCGCGCTGGTGCTCGCCGGCCAGCGCCGCTGCCAGCAGCCGCCGGTGCCGGTCCGACATCGCCGCGAGCAGGTAGTCCTGCAGCCCCAGGAAGCCGTTGATCGCGGCGACGGTGTCGCCGTCGGACGGCGCACGCCCGTCGGCGTCCAGCGCGCACACCCGCGCCCGTACGTGGCGCGTCGCCGGCCGGGCCGCCTGCTCCTTGGCCTCGTCGACGGCCCGTCGGGCGGCCCACCAGGCAGGTCCGTCCTGCGAGGCGGGACTGCTGGACGGGTCGAACACCTCGTAGCGGCCGACGCCGAGCCCGGTCCGCAGGTCGACCTCGGGCAGCAGGCCGAGCCGCAGCTCCAGCGCGAGGCGGAGCCCGTCGCCGAGTCGCGTCACGGCGCCCTGGAGCTCGTCGCCGAGGACCGGGTACAGCGGTTGGACCACCCGCTCGTCGGCGTTGGCGCGTTCGATCGCCGCGGCCAGCCGCGCCTGCAGGGCGGCCCGGTCGGCGTGCCGCTTCGAGGCCACGACGTCGGCGATCAGCACCACCCCGGTGGTCCCGTGTTGATCAGTCATGATCTGATTCTAACAGGAGATAAGGCCAATGCTGATGGTGGTGCCGCGTCGGCGGCAGCCGACAGGATGGGCCCGTGACCGTCCTCGCGCTGACCATCGGGCTGGGGGTCGTGGCCGGGCTCGGCATGGCGTTCGTGGGAAAGGATGCGTCGGCCGGTCTGCGACTCGCCGTCGGCGGGGTGGTCCTGGCCGGCACCGCGTGCGCCGTGCTGGCCACCCTGTTCGGCGACGAGGTCCCGGACGACTGGGCGCCACAGCTGACGTTGTTCGCCGCGGCGCTCTCGGTGTGCGGTGGGCACCTGGTCACCCGGGCCGTGCTCGACGTGGTCGACGAGACCGGCGAGCTCGGCGCGGAGGCGCTGCTTCCGGGCGGCTCGTGGATCGGCGCGCTCGAACGGCTGGCCTTCTTCGTGTCCCTGGTGGCCGGCCTGCCCGAAGGGGTGGCCGTCGTGCTCGTGGTCAAGGCGCTCGGTCGCTATCCCGAGCTCAAGATCGACCAGGAGCGCAGGGCCAGCGGCGGCACCGACCGGGCGAGCCTCGGCGAGCGGTTCATCATCGGCACCATGGTGAGCCTGCTGTGGGCGGCCGGGTGCGGCTACCTGGTCGTCGCCCAGACCGGGACCACCCCCGTGCTGCGCTGACGGTCCTGCGGGCCGGTCGTAGGCTCCGCCCCATGAGCACCGGCACCCCCGACCTCAAACCCCGCAGCCGCGACGTCACGGACGGCCTGGAGAAGGCCGCCGCACGGGGCATGCTGCGCGCCGTCGGCATGGACGACGCCGACTTCGCCAAGCCGCAGATCGGGGTGGCCTCCAGCTGGAACGAGATCACCCCGTGCAACCTGTCGCTCGACCGGCTGGCCGACGCGGTCAAGAACGGCGTGCACGCCGCCGGTGGGTACCCGTTGGAGTTCGGCACCATCTCGGTGTCCGACGGCATCTCGATGGGCCACGAGGGCATGCACTTCTCGCTGGTCTCCCGTGAGGTCATCGCCGACTCCGTCGAGACCGTGATGATGGCCGAGCGGCTCGACGGCTCGGTGCTGCTCGCCGGCTGCGACAAGTCGCTGCCCGGCATGCTGATGGCGGCCGCCCGCCTCGACCTGGCCAGCGTGTTCCTGTACGCGGGGTCGATCATGCCCGGCCAGGTCGACGGCAAGGACGTGACGATCATCGACGCGTTCGAGGCGGTCGGTGCCTGCCTGCGGGGACTCATCACCCGCGAGGAGGTCGACCGGATCGAGCGCGCGATCTGTCCGGGTGAGGGCGCATGCGGCGGCATGTACACCGCGAACACGATGGCCGCGGTCTCCGAGGCGCTGGGCATGGCACTGCCCGGGTCGTCGGCGCCGCCCGCCGTCGACCGGCGGCGCGACGGCTACGCACACCGCTCGGGCGAGGCGGTCGTCGGGATGCTGCGCGCCGGCATCACCGCGCGTCAGGTGATGACCAAACCCGCCTTCGAGAACGCCATCGCCGTCGTGATGGCGCTGGGCGGCTCGACCAACGCGGTCCTGCACCTGCTGGCGATCGCCCGCGAGGCCGAGGTCGAGCTCACCCTCGACGACTTCTCCCGGGTCGGCGACCGGGTGCCGCACCTCGGCGATCTCAAGCCCTTCGGCCGCTACGTCATGAACGACGTCGACCGGGTCGGCGGGATCCCGGTGGTCATGAGAGCGCTGCTCGACGCCGGCCTGCTCGACGGCGACTGCCTGACGGTGACCGGTCGCACGATGGCCGACAACCTGGCCGACATCGACCCGCCGGACGTGGACGGCACGATCATCCGGCGGATGGCTGAGCCCATCCACAAGACCGGCGGCATCACGATCCTGCACGGCTCGCTGGCGCCCGAGGGTGCCGTGGTCAAGAGCGCCGGCTTCGACGACGCCGTCTTCGAGGGCACGGCGCGGGTCTTCGACGGCGAGCGCGCGGCCATGGACGCCCTCGCCGACGGGACCATCACCGGCGGCGACGTGGTGGTCATCCGGTTCGAGGGACCCAAGGGCGGGCCGGGGATGCGCGAGATGCTCGCGATCACCGGTGCCATCAAGGGCGCCGGGTTGGGCAAGGAGGTGCTGCTGATGACCGATGGCCGATTCTCCGGCGGGACCACCGGCCTGTGTGTCGGCCACGTCGCACCCGAGGCTGCGGATGCCGGACCGATCGCGTTCGTCCGGGACGGCGACCGGATCCGGCTGGACGTCGAGACGAAGACTCTCGACGTGCTGGTCGGCGACGACGAGCTGAAGCGCCGCGGCGAGGACTTCGTGCCGCCAGAGTCGCGCTACCGCACCGGCGTGCTCGCGAAGTACCGCAAGCTGGTCGGATCGGCGGCGCAGGGCGCCGTCTGCGGCTAGGTCACGGATCAGCCACACGGCGTGTTTTGTCCGCGCACCGGCGGTGCGAGTGCCAAGGTGTCGAACAGTTGTCTCGCGTTGGCGGGGACCGGGGAGGTCGCATGCGTGGTTCTAGAGGGTTTCGGAAGGTCGTCGCGGGGATCGGCGCCGGGGCAACGCTCCTGGTGGGAGTGGCCGCCTGCGGTTCACCACCCGAGAAGGAACCCAGCGCCGACACCAAGGAAGCGGCGTCGGCCACGTCGGCCGACGACTTCGGCGGCATGGACGCCCTGGTCGAGGCGGCCGAGGAGGAGGGCGAGCTCAACGTCATCGCGCTGCCGCCCGACTGGGCCAACTACGCGGAGATGATCTCCACCTTCCAGGAGACCTACGACATCACGATCAACGAGGCACAGCCCGACGCCGCGAGCCAGGACGAGATCAACGCGGCCGACCAGCTGGCAGGCACCGACCGCGCGCCGGACGTCTTCGACCTCGGGCAGTCGGTCGCCCTCGCCAACACCGACATGTTCGCGCCGTACCAGGTCGACACCTGGGACACGATCCCGGAGGAGTTCAAGGACCCGGACGGCGCCTGGGTCAACGACTACGGCGGCTACATGTCGATCGGCTACGACTCCGACGTGGTCCCCGAGGTCACGCAGGTGAGCGACCTGCTCGGTCCCGAGTTCGAGGGCAAGGTGGCGCTCAACGGTGACCCGCTCGAGTCCGGGTCGTCGTTCGCCGGCGTGGTCATGTCGTCGATCGCGAACGGCGGAACTGCCGACGACATCGGCCCCGGCGTCGACTTCTGGGCCCAGATGAACGAGGCCGGCAACATGCTGCCGAAGGACCCGGATCCCACGTCGATCGAGACCGGCCAGACGCCGGTCGTCCTCGACTGGGACTACCTGAATGCGGCCGAGACGGACAAGGTGGACGGCTGGGAGGTCGTGGTGCCGTCGGAGGCCGTCGTCGGTGGCTACTACTTCCAGGCGATCAACGCCGACGCACCGCACCCGGCAGCCGCGCGGCTCTGGCAGGAGTTCGTGTTCTCCGACGAGGGCCAGAACATCTGGCTGAACGGCGGAGCCCGCCCGGTCCGGGCCGACGCGATGGTCGAGGCGGGGACGATCGACCAGGACGCGTACGACACGCTGCCGCCGGTCGAGGGTGAGCCGGTCTTCCAGACGGTCGAACAGGTCGAGGCGTGCACGAAGTACCTGACCGAGCACTGGGACGAGGCCGTGGGGTGACACCTCGCCCCGTCGGCGGACGGGGACGTGCGGCGCTGCCGTACCTGGGCGTGGTGCCGTTCCTCGTCTTCGTGTTCACCTTCCTGCTCTACCCGACGGTGATCGTCGCCGGGGGAGCGTTCCAGAGCGACAGCGGCGCGTTCACGCTCGCGAACATCCGCACCGCCGTCGAGCCGGGGCCCTACCGCGACTCGTTGATCCGTTCGCTCGAGCTGTCGGCCTCCACGGCGGTGCTGGGGGCCGTGCTGGGAGCGTTCGTGGCGTATGCCGTCGTGACGGGGAACCCGGATGGGCTGCTGCGGCGCACCGTGACCGCGTTCTCGGGCGTGCTGGCGCAGTTCGGCGGTGTGATGCTCGCGCTGGCCTTCATCGCCACCTTCGGGTTCACCGGGCTGGTGACGGTGTTCCTGAAGGAGAAGGCCGGCATCGACATCCTGGCGCACGGGGTCTGGCCCTACGAGATGACCGGACTGAACGTCGTCTACGGCTACTTCCAGATCCCGTTGATGGTGCTGGTGTTCCTGCCCGCACTGGACGGTGTGCGGCCCCAGTGGCGGGAGGCGGCCGAGAGCGTGGGCGCCACCACCTGGCAGTACTGGCGCCACGTCGCCGGACCACTGCTGCTGCCGGCGTTCCTCGGCTCGACACTGCTGCTGTTCGCGAACGCCTTCTCGTCGTACGCCACCGCGGCCGCCCTGATCTCCCAGGGACGGATCATCCTGCCGCTGCAGATCGACGGCGCCCTCACCAGCGAGGTGGTGCTGAACCAGGCCAACCTCGCCAAGGCGCTCGCACTGACGATGGTCGTCGTGGTGGCCATCGTGATGACGCTGTACGCGATCCTGCAGCGGCGCACCTCGAGGTGGTTGCAGTGACGGTGTCGCCGGCGCTGCGCCGGCGGCGTCGGCAGCGGGTGATGCGCATCGTCGTGCTGTCGCTGTTCGGAGTCGTCTTCATGCTCCCGCTGGTGGCGATGGGCGAGCTCAGCACCCGATCGGTCCCGAACGAGCTGGGTTCCCGTTCGCTCGAGCCGTGGACGCGGATCGGCGACTACCCCCAGCTGGTCGAGGGGATCATCACCTCCCTCGAGCTCGCCGCCCTGACGGTGGCACTGATGCTCGTGCTGCTGGTACCGACCGCGGTGTGGGTGCAGCTGCGGCTGCCGCGGCTGCGCAGGCTGATCGAGTTCCTGTGCATCCTGCCGCTCGCCATCCCCGCGATCGTGATCGTCGTCGGCATCGCGCCGATCTATGCGTGGGTGACGTACTTCCTCGGCGACTCGTCGCTGACGTTGACCTTCGCCTACGTGATCCTGGTGCTGCCCTACGCCTACCGGGCGATCGACGCCGGGCTGCAGGCGATCGACCTCAAGACGCTCGCCGAGGCGGCGCGCAACCTGGGCGCATCGTGGCTCACCGTGCTGATGCGCATCGTGGTGCCGAACATCCGCAGCGCCCTGGTCGGGGCGTCGTTCTTGTCGGTGGCGCTCGTGCTCGGCGAGTTCACCATCGCCTCGTTGCTCAACTACGACAACGTGCAGGTCGAGATCAACCTGGTGAGCAAGCGCGACGCCCAGGTGGCCGTCGCGGTGTCGCTCGCCGCGCTGCTGCTGGCCACTGTGCTGCTGATCGCGCTGTCGTTCGTCGGCCGGCGTCGCCGGGCCACCGTTCCCGTGGAGGTCGGCTGATGGGTTACCTGGAGCTCGAGGGCGTGCAGAAGTCGTTCGGTGGCGCGCCCGCGTTGCACCACCTCGACCTCGACCTGGCAGCGGGCGAGTTCGTCGGGCTGCTGGGACCCAGCGGCTGCGGCAAGACCACCGCTTTGCGAATCGTGGCCGGCTTCGAGTCGGCCGACGCCGGGCGGGTGCTGGTGGACGGCAAGGACGTCAGTGGGCTCGCGGCGAACCGGCGGGACATGGGCATGGTCTTCCAGGCCTACAGCCTGTTCCCGAACATGACCGCGGCGCAGAACATCGAGTTCGGCCTGCGGCTGCGCGGCGAGTCGTCCCGCGCCCGCCGCGCGCGCACCGGTGAGCTGCTCGACCTGGTGGGCCTGGCCGACCAGGCCGCGCGCTACCCGAACCAGCTGTCCGGCGGTCAGCAGCAGCGGGTGGCGTTGGCGCGGGCACTGGCGGTACGACCGCAGGTGCTGCTGCTTGACGAGCCGCTGTCGGCGCTCGACGCGAAGGTCCGTGTGCAGCTGCGGGACGAGATCCGGCGGATCCAGACCGAGCTCGGGATCACCACGCTGTTCGTCACCCACGACCAGGAGGAGGCGCTGGCGATCTCCGACCGGGTCGGCGTGATGTCGCAGGGCCGGCTCGAGCAGCTGGACGTTCCCACCGTCGTCTACCGGGACCCGGCGACGCCGTTCGTCGCGCAGTTCGTCGGCCAGACCAACGTGCTCGACGGCTCGGCCGACGGCGACGCGGTCGTCGTCCTCGGTCAGCGGGTCGCCGCGCCGGGAGCTGCCGACCACGGACGAGGCCACGACGTGCGGGTGGTGGTGCGCCCGGAGGACATCGGTCTCGTCGACAGGACCGATCAACAGGCGATCGCTGCCAGCGTCCTCACGATCAGCTTCCTCGGGCCGGTGACCCGGCTGTCCGTACGCCTCGACGGTGGGACGCAGCAGGTGGTCCGGGTCGACGCGCCCTCCGGGCAGGCCGAGCGCTACCGTCCGGGCGACCCCGTCGGGCTGGTGCTGCGGCCACGGTCGGCCATGGTGCTGGACGCGGCCTGACGATCAGCTCTCGTCTCGGCGTGGCACGTCACGGTGGCGCCGCTCGGAGCCTGGACCGTGGTCCATCGCGCGGGCGAGTGAGCCGGGCGGGACGAACGCGCGGGTGCCGCGGTGCTTGGCCTCCTTCGGCTCGTCGACCACGATCGGGTGTGCCTTCGCCCAGGCATCCTTGCGGATCCCCGTGACCTGCCACGAGACCTCGACGCGGGGGACGTCGGTGCGGATGTCGAACGACCCGCCGCGGATCTTGCGCGCCACGATCGCCTGGGCGAAGGTGCCCATCGCGGTGAGCTGGTAGCGGAAGTCGCGGTTGAGGGCGTGGAAGTAGTCGGGTAGCTCGATGGTTGCGTGTCCGTCGGCGTCGGTGGTGACGTTGCCGTTGTAGACGTTCATCATGTCCGGCGACTCGACGAAAGAGTGGCTGAGCCAGCGGTTGTCGGGATCGAGCGGGTGGTCGATCTGGAACGAGCCCGACGACTTCGTGAGCTTGCCCACCACCTTTACCTCGCCCTGGAAGTAGCCGGCTTCACCCTGCTGCTCCGATCGGGCGTACAGCCCACGGAGCCCGCCCTCGGCAGAGACGCCCACGCCGCTGAGGCCGCCGAAGCCGTCGACCCCGACACGTCCTGTCCCGGCGACCCCCGCGCCGTCCCCGTTGCTGTGTCCGACGACGCCGTTCCCGGTGTCGCTTATGCCGCGCGTGCCGACGCCGTCCTGTGGGTAGCCGTCGACGCCGAAGTTCTCGCCGGTGCCGTCGACGCCGATGACGCCTGAGGCCTCGACGCCGCGGGAGCTGGCGGTGGCGCGCACACCGACTGCCTGGGGCCCCGTGCCGGTCCCGAGGACGCCCGCCCCGGCTCCGAGGCGCACCACGAGCGGGTGGTCGATCACGAACGCCCCGGCCGCCTTGTCGAGCGTGCCGCCACCCAGACATCGCCGGCGAACCAGCCGGCGTGTCTGCCGGCGCCTGCGGTCGGGATGGTGGCGTAGATGCCGCGGGTGGTTCCCTCCGCGCGGACCCCGGTCTCGGTTCCGTCGGCCCAGACCGCCGTCCGTCCGGTGGCGTGCACGCCCTGTCCCAGGCCCTGCGACTCGGGGTCGCCGGATGCCAAGATCCCGATGCTGTCGCCCGCCGCCACCATGCCGAAGAACCCCGTCCCGTGGACGCCGGTGCCTCCGGTGATGCCGTCACCGCGTACTCCGTTCGGGCCCCGGCCCCAGACGCCGGCCAGGGCACCGGTCCCGGGGTTGGTCGCTCCGGCCACGCCGTACTGGTCCCCGAACGCGCGTACGCCGTAGGTGCCATTGGCGAAGACGCCCTGGCTGGAGTTGCCGATGCCTTGACCGCGGACGCCGGTGGTGCGGCCGCTGAACCACCCCCCGGTGGCGGCCTTCGTGGCGATGCCCCGGACGGCGGCGTGGTCGCCCGCGGCGGTGTCAGTGACACGGAGAACACCCTCGTTGGCCGGTGCGCCCGTGACGTCGAGCGGGGAGCCTGGTGCAGCGGTGCCGATGCCGACGCGGCCATTGGCCTGGACCCGCATCCGCTCGACCGAGGTGCCGCCGTTGCTGGGTCTTGATGATCAGTGGGGCGGCGTTCTTGGTGCCGAGCCAGTTGCTGCCGGTGGTGGTGACCCCGGCGTTTCCCCCGAGTGCCCAGGCGGTCCCGGGGGAGCCGCGTCCGCGCCTGACACGCCGGCGACGGTGGCCGCCGCCGCGGTGGCGGGCACGCCGATGAGCAACCGCCGCGGAAACCGCCGCTCGTCCGCCTCGATCTCGCGCGCCATCACCGGCTCCCGGCGGGCGCGGCGGGCCGGGGGGCGGTCCGCGGGTCGATGCTCCTGCCGTTGCGACGGACCCTGCCGGTGGGCATCCGCCGGGCACCGGACCCGGCCGGGACGAACATGCGGGTGCCGCGCTCGTCGCCGGTCTTGGCCGTCTCGACCTCGAGCGGATGGGCCTTGGCGTAGTCGTCGCGCCGGATGCCAGTGACCTGCCACGAGACCTTCAGCCTCGCACTGCCGCCGGCGATCCGGAACCGGCCGTTGCGGATCTCGCGCGCGACGTAGACCGCTGCGTGGGCACCGATGCACGTCAACTGGTAGCGGAAGTCGTGGTTGAGCCGGGCGACGTAGGCCGGGAGCTCGACCGTCGCCTCGCCGCCGTCGTCGAGGACCACGGTGCCGTCGTAGACGCTCTTGCGGTCCGGCGACTCGACGCCTGCGTGCGTCAGCCATCGGTTCTCCGGGTCGAGCGGGTGGTCGATCTGGGAGACCGCCGCGGTCTTGGTCACCGTGCCGGTGACGTTGACGTTGCCGTCGAAGTAGCCGGCGGGGTTGCCGTCGGCGAAGATCCCGGTTTCGCCGCTGAGGGCGTACGCGCCGTACTGCTGGCCGGAGCCGTAGGTCCCGAGCTCACCGCTGCCGTACACCCCGTAGAAGCCGTTGCCGTAGACCCCGTACTGATCCCCCTCGGCTTCGATCCCGGACGAGTCGTCACCCTGGCCGACGGCCTGGACACCGATGGGGCCGGTGCCCCGGAGGCCGATATCGGTGCCGACGGCCCGGACGCCGAACGTGCCGGTCGCATACACGCCCTGGGTGCTGTTCCCGAGACCCTGGGCCCAGACGCCGCCGCCCCTGCCGCTGAACCAGCCGCCGAAACCGCCGCCGGTGTTGCCGATGCCGCGGAAGGCGCCGCCGTTGCCCTGCGTGGTCATGGTGGCCTTCACGAGGCCCTCGTTGGCCGCCGCGCCCTTGATCTCGAGGGCGGAGCCGGGGGCGTTGGTGCCGATGCCCACCCTGCCGTTGGCCTGCACCCGCATCCGCTCGACCGGGGCGCCGCCGTTGCTGGTCTTGATGATCAGCGGCGCGGCGTTCTTGGTGCCGATCCAGTTGCTGCCGGTGGTGGACACGTTCGGGTTGCCGCCGAGCTGCCACGCGGTGCCCGGCGGCGCGGCCGACGCCGTGCCCGTGCTGCCGGCGACGGCAGCGACCGCGAGCGTGGGACCGGCGAGCAGCGCGCGGCGCCGGAGGCGGGAGCTCATCGATCAGTTTCCCGTCGGGGGTAGGGGTGCCGGCATCGGACGGGCACCGGAGCCGGGTGGGACGTACCGCCGGGTGCCGAGCTCGTCGCCGGTCTTGGCGGGTTCGTTCCGCACCGGGTGGTCCCGTGTGTATGCGTCGTCGCGCAGAGCGGTGACCTGCCACGACACCCGCACGCGCGGTCGGTCGGTGCGGATCTCGAAG
Source organism: uncultured Actinomycetota bacterium (assembly GCA_963785115.1). GTDB lineage: Bacteria > Actinomycetota > Actinomycetes > Propionibacteriales > Nocardioidaceae > JACCWP01. The sequence goes on along the minus strand of CAWATY010000031.1, from coordinate 274,175 downwards.
CTGCCGTCCCGCAGGTCGCGGGACACCACCGCCTGGGCGAAGTCACCGATGACGGTGAGTTGGTAGCGAAAGTCGCGCCCCAGTGCCTCCACGTATGCGGGCACGCGCACGCTCGCGCGCCCGTCGGCGCCTGTGGTCGCGTTGCCGTCGTAGACGTCCCTTGCCTCGGGTGCGTCCACCCCGGCGTGGACGAGCCATCGGCGATCGGGGTCGGCGGGGTGGTCGATCCGGGACGTCGCCGCGACTCGGTCCAGCGTGCCTGTGACGGTGACGTCGCCGTCGAGGACGGCCGCCTTGCCCTGGCTGCTGAAGGCGTAGATGCCCCGCCCGTTCGCGCCGAGACCGATTGCATACACGCCGGTCTGGGCCGTCGCGTCGACGCCCACTCCTGACGCGTTGACCGTGATGCCGCCGTAGCCGTTGTTCGTGGCGTCGATCGCCCAGCCCCCGGCGCCGCCGCTCCCGACGGCTCGCAGGCCGATTCCGTCGTCGCCGCTGGCCGTCGCCTGGACACCCACCTGTTCGCCGACGGCGCGCACGCCGTACGTGCCGCTGGCGAACACGCCCTGGGTGCTGTTCCCGAGGCCTTGGGCCCAGACGCCGCCGCCCTTGCCGCTGAACCAGCCGCCGAAGCCGCCGGCGACGTTGGCGATGCCACGGAAGGCGCCGCCGTTGGTCCCCCCGGTCGAGGTCATGGTGGTTCGAACGACCCCCTCGTTGGCCACCGCACCCCTGATGTCGACCGGAGAGCCGGGGGCGGCGGTGCCGACACCCACCCGGCCGTTGGCCTGCACCCGCATCCGCTCGACCGGGGTGCCACCGTTGCTGGTCTTGAAGATCAGCGGCGCGGCGTTCTTGGTGCCGATCCAGTTGCTTCCGGTGGTGGAGACACCGGCGTTGCCGCCGAGCTTCCAGGCGGCCGTCCCGGGGGCCGCGGAAGCCGCCGACGAGACGGCGTCAGCAACGCCGACCACGGCCGCGGCGCCGGGCACCGCGAGCAGGAACCGGCGGGGGAAGCGGCGGTCCTTCTCGGCGGTCGGGTGGGGGGCGGGACGGCTCATGCGGACTCCTCGGGACGGCGCTCGGCTGTGCTCACCGACGTCCCCCGCATCGACTGGCCACCCGAGCATGCCCCCAGAAGTGATCCGCGGGGGCGGTTTTCCCTGGTTCCGACTGGCGAGACGCGCGTCTCGCATGCTTGACGCTGCACGGCCGCCGAGTCACGCTGGGCGACGTGGCACACCTTCTCGTAGTCACCTCGCGCGCCGGCTAGGCACGTCGAGCTCCGCCAGCGCGCACGCCCTCCGCCCGTCGGGCCGAGGGTTTTTTCATGCCAGGATCGAGCGCACCGCGTAAAGAAGAAGGACACGATGAGCGAGCAGAGCAGCCAGCGGATGACCGGGGCGCAGAGCCTCATCCGGGCCCTGGAGCACGCCGGTGTCGACACGGTCTTCGGCATCCCGGGCGGCGCGATCCTGCCCGCGTACGACCCCCTGCTCGACTCCCAGCAGATCCGGCACATCCTGGTCCGGCACGAACAGGGTGCGGGGCACGCGGCCCAGGGCTACGCCCAGGTGACCGGCCGGGTGGGCGTGTGCATGGCGACGTCGGGGCCCGGTGCGACCAACCTGGTGACGCCGATCGCGGACGCGTACATGGACTCGGTGCCGATCGTCGCTGTCACCGGCCAGGTCGCGAGCGCGGCGATCGGGACCGATGCCTTCCAGGAGGCCGACATCCGCGGCATCACGATGCCGATCACCAAGCACAGCTATCTCCTCACCGATCCCGCCGACATCCCGCGGACGATCGCCGAGGCGTTCCACATCGCGGCGACCGGGCGACCCGGCCCGGTGCTGGTCGACATCGCCAAGGACGCGATGCAGGCCATGACGACGTTCGACTACCCCGACACGCTGTCGCTCCCCGGCTATCGCCCGGTCACCCGCCCGCACGGCAAGCAGGTGCGGGAGGCCGCCCGGCTGATCATGGCCGCTGAGCGCCCGGTGTTCTACGTGGGCGGCGGGGTCGTCAAGGCCGCCGCGTCCGAACAGCTGCGTGCGCTGGTCGACCTGACCGACATCCCGGTCGTGACCACGCTGATGGCGCGCGGGGCGCTGCCCGACTCGCACCCGGCGCACCTCGGCATGCCCGGCATGCACGGATCGGTTGCAGCGGTCGCGGCGCTGCAGCGCGCCGACCTGATCGTCTCGCTCGGAGCACGCTTCGACGACCGGGTGACGGGCAAGCTGGACACGTTCGCGCCCGAGGCAAAGGTCGTGCACGCCGACATCGACCCTGCCGAGATCTCCAAGAACCGGCACGCCGACGTGCCCATCGTGGGCGACTGCAAGGAGATCATCGCCGAGCTGCTGGTGGCCGTCCGGGCCGAGCAGGAGGCGGGCAACCGCGGCGACGCGACCGCGTGGGGAGCATGGACGCGTGGGCTGGCCGAGCGCTACCCGCTCGGCTACGACACCCCCGACGACGGCTCGCTCTCGCCGCAGTACGTGATCGAGCGGATTGCGGCGGCTGCGGGCACGGAGGCCACGTACGTCGCCGGCGTGGGCCAGCACCAGATGTGGGCCAGCCAGTTCGTCCGGTACGAGCGGCCGCGGGCCTGGGTCAATTCCGGCGGTCTCGGGACGATGGGCTACGCCGTGCCGGCGGCCATGGGCGCCAAGGTGGGTGAGCCCGACCGGACGGTCTGGGCGATCGACGGCGACGGCTGCTTCCAGATGACCAACCAGGAGCTCGCCACCTGCGCGATCGAGGGGATCCCGATCAAGGTCGCTGTCATCAACAACTCCGCGCTCGGCATGGTGCGGCAGTGGCAGACCCTGTTCTACGAGGGCCGCTACAGCCACACCGATCTGCACTCCAGCCGGATCCCCGACTTCGCGAAGCTGGCGGAGGCGTACGGCTGCGTGGGACTGCGCTGCGACAAGCCGGACGACGTCGACTCGACGGTTGCGCAGGCCATGGCGGTGAACGACCGCCCGGTCGTGGTCGACTTCGCGGTGCACCGCGACGCGATGGTGTGGCCGATGGTCGCTGCCGGCACCAGCAACGACGACATCAAGGTGGCCCGGGACATGGCGCCCGTGTGGGACCGCGAGGAGGAGGGCCAGTGAGCAGGCACACCCTGTCCGTGCTCGTCGAGAACACCCCGGGTGTGCTGGCCCGCATCTCGGGGCTGTTCTCGCGCCGCGGCTTCAACATCGACTCCCTCGCCGTCGGCCCGACCGAGCACCCGGAGATCTCCCGGATGACGATCGTCGTCAACGTGGAGGACTCACCGCTGGAGCAGGTCACCAAGCAGCTCAACAAGCTGGTCAACGTGATCAAGATCGTCACGCTGGAGCCCTCCCAGGCGGTCGAGCGCGAGCTGGTGCTGGTCAAGGTGCGTGCCGACGCGTCCGTGCGCGGGCAGGTGCTGGAGGCCGTGCAGCTGTTCCGTGCCAAGGTGGTCGACGTGGCGACGGACGCGGTGACCATCGAGGCCACCGGCAACCCCGACAAGCTGTCCGCGCTGCTGCGGGTGCTCGAGCCCTTCGGCATCCGCGAGCTCGTGCAGTCCGGCATGGTCGCCGTCAGCCGCGGCGGCCGGTCGATCACCGACCGCGCGCTGCGCCCGGTCAGCCACGCCGGCTGATCCCCAGATCCCGAATCCCACCCGACCGAGGAGATCCGTTCCCGTGGCCGAGATGTACTACGACGACGACGCCGACCTGAGCCTGGTCCAGCAGCGCAACGTGGCCGTGCTCGGCTACGGCAGCCAGGGGCACGCCCACGCGCTCAGCCTGCGCGACTCCGGCGTCGACGTACGGGTCGGCCTGCCCGAGGGGTCACGCAGCCGGCCGCGCGCCGAGGCAGAGGGCCTGCGCGTCGTCACGCCCTTCGAGGCGTGCGAGGAGGCCGACCTGGTGGTCGTGCTCGCTCCCGACCCTGCCCAGCGCGGGCTGTACGCGGAGGCGATCGAGCCCAACCTGGTCGACGGCGACGCGATGTTCTTCGGCCACGGGTTCAACATCCGCTACGACTACATCAAGCCGCCGGCCGGCGTCGACGTGTGCATGGTGGCGCCGAAGGGCCCGGGTCACCTGGTGCGCCGGGAGTACGTCGAGGGGCGTGGCGTGCCGGTCCTCGTCGCCGTGGAGCAGGACCCGTCCGGCAACGCCTGGCCGCTGACGCTGGCCTACGCCAAGGCGATCGGCGGGCTGCGGGCCGGTGGGATCCGGACGACCTTCACCGAGGAGACCGAGACCGACCTGTTCGGCGAGCAGGCGGTGCTCTGCGGCGGTGTCTCGCAGCTGATCATGAAGGGCTTCGAGACCCTCACCGAGGCGGGCTACCAGCCGGAGGTGGCGTACTTCGAGTGCCTGCACGAGCTCAAGCTCATCGTCGACCTGATGTACGAGGGCGGCATCGCCAAGCAGCGGTGGTCGGTGTCGGACACGGCGGAGTACGGCGACTATGTCTCCGGCCCCCGGGTGATCGACGACCGCGTCAAGCAGAACATGCAGGCGGTGCTCGCCGACGTGCGCGACGGCACGTTCGCCCGCCGCTTCATCGCCGACCAGGACGCCGGCGGAACCGAGTTCGCCGAGCTGCGCACGCAGGGGGAGACGCACCCGATCGAGGGGGTCGGGCGCGACCTGCGCAACCTGATGGCGTGGGTCAAGAGCCACGACGACGACTACGTCGAGGGCACCGCGAAGCGCTGACGCGCCGTTACGTGGGCGGCATCACGTCGTCATCGGGACTGCTCCTCGGGATGGCAGCGTTGGCACCAGGTGAGGCACAACGGCGTGCTCGTCCTGACCGCACCCCGTCCGAGGAGTCCCGATGAGCCTCTCTGGCACCCTTCCCCCCGCCCGACTCCGGCTGCGCACGCTGGTGCGCGGCCTCGACCGGTGGACGCTGCACGCGATGAACCCCCCGCGGCAGCTCAGCCACCCCGCCGCAACGCGCCATTGAGCGGCGACGGCGTCCTTCGGGCCCGCCGGCGGGTCGGTTAGTTAGACTCGCCGGCGGGCACAACGTCGTGCACTGGCCACCCAGCCGTCACGACCCCCGAAAAGGACTCCTGTGAGCAAGCCCGTCGTCCTCCTCGCCGAAGAGCTCTCGCCGGCCACCGTCGAGGCCCTCGGACCCGACTTCGAGATCCGTCGCTGCAACGGCGCCGACCGCGCCGATCTGCTCGCGTCGGTCGGCGACGTGGACGCCCTGATGGTCCGCAGCGCGACGAAGGTCGACGCCGAGGTCCTCGCCGCCGCCCCCCGGCTGAAGGTGGTCGCGCGCGCCGGTGTCGGGCTGGACAACGTCGACGTCAAGGCCGCCACCCAGAGCGGCGTGATGGTGGTCAACGCGCCCACGTCCAACATCGTGAGCGCCGCCGAGCTCGCGGTCGGTCTGCTGCTGGCCGCCGCCCGGCACGTGGCGCCCGCCAGCGAGGCGCTGCGCCGCGGGGAGTGGAAGCGCTCGAAGTACACCGGCGTCGAGCTGTACGAGAAGACCGTCGGGATCGTCGGTCTCGGTCGCATCGGCGTCCTCGTCGCCCAGCGACTGTCCGCGTTCGGCATGCGGGTGATCGCGTTCGACCCGTACGTCCAGGCCGGTCGCGCCGCCCAGATGGGCGTTCGCCTCGTCGGGCTCGACGAGCTGTTGGCCGAGTCGGACGCGATCTCGGTGCACCTGCCCAAGACCCCGGAGACGCTGGGTCTGATCGGTGACGAGCAGCTGCACAAGGTCAAGCCGCAGGTCATCCTCGTCAACGCCGCCCGGGGCGGGATCGTCGACGAGACCGCGCTGTACTCGGCGGTCAAGGAGGGCCGCGTCGCCGCCGCCGGTTTGGACGTCTTCGCCTCCGAGCCCTGCACCGACTCACCGCTGTTCGAGCTGGAGAACGTCGTCGCCACGCCGCACCTCGGTGCCAGCACCGACGAGGCCCAGGAGAAGGCCGGCGTCGCCGTCGCCCGGTCGGTCCGCCTCGCCCTTGCCGGCGAGCTGGTGCCCGACGCCGTCAACGTCCAGGGCGGCGTGATCGCCGAGGACGTGCGCCCCGGCATCCCGCTGACCGAGAAGCTGGGCCGCATCTTCACCGCGCTGGCCGACGGCATCACCCAGCATCTCGACGTCGAGGTGCGCGGCGAGATCACCAGCCACGACGTCAAGGTGCTCGAGCTGGCGGCGCTCAAGGGCGCCTTCGCCGACGTCGTCGAGGAGAAGGTGTCGTACGTCAACGCGCCGCTGCTCGCTGCCGAGCGCGGACTCGAGGTGCGGCTGCTGACCGATGCCGACAGCCCCGACCACCGCAACCTGGTGACGCTGCGTGGCACCCGCGCCGACGGCACCCAGGTGTCGGTCTCCGGCACCCTGGTCGGCATCCAACAGCGCGAGCGGCTGGTCGAGATCGACGGCTTCGACGTCGAGATCGAGCCCACCGAGCACCTGCTGCTCGTCAACTACGACGACCGTCCCGGCATGATCGGCGCGGTCGGCAAGATCCTCGGTGACGCCGGCGTCAACATCGCGGGCATGCAGGTCAGCCGCGACCGCCGCGGCGGGCACGCCCTGGTCGCCCTGGCGGTCGACTCTGCGGTGCCCGCTGACGTCGTCGACGACGTCGGTGCGGCGATGAACGCGGTGTGGATCCGACGGGTCGACCTCGCCGAGTAGGCCCGGCCGGCCGCACTCCGGCGCGTCAGCGGCGGGAAGCCACCACGACGGAGGAGTCGTCGGCGACCACCACGTCGACGGCGGTGAAGCGCGAGTCGGTGAGCCAACGCTCGCGCATGACGTCGACTCGGCCCTCGTACAGCGGGGGCCAGGTGCTGCAGGGAGTGAAGTCGTCGAGCATCACGACGCCGCCGGGCGCCACGAGGTCGGCGATCAGGTCGATGCCCTCGCGCTTGACGTCGCGGACGTCGATGAACAGCAGCGAGAACGGGGCGAACGCCTCCAGCGTGGTCCAGTCGCCCGCGTGCACCTCGACCCGGTCGTCGTCGGCGAACAGCTCGCGGGCGAGCTCGGCGAGGACCGGGTCGAGCTCAGCGGTCACCACTCGCGCGTCGTCGCGCAGGGCGCTGCGCAGCCAGGCGGCCCCGACCCCACAGCCGGTGCCGAGCTCGCCGAGCGTGCCCGAGCGGCTGGCGGCGAGCGCGGCCAGCAGTCGGCCGGCCTCGTTGCGCACGGAGCTGACGAATCCCTGGGCCCGCGATGCGGCCAGCGCACGGGCCACCACCGGGGGAACCTCGGGCGGGGCGCTCACCGGGACGAGTCTGGCACAGCTGTGGTGAGACGATCGTCCCAACATCCGAGACCGTCTGACAATCGGTGCGACCGCCGCGGTGGTCCCGTCGTAGCCTGCAAGGGCCATGCGGAACTTCGTAGTCATCCTTCGCTGCCGTAGCGGGGCCCACTAGAGGCCGACCCCCGCTGCGGCGTTTGGCGTTCCCGGCCACGAGTCCCGCAGCGATGTCGAGCACCACCCCCGCCGCACCCGCATTCCGCAGATCCGCCGCACCGACGCGATCCGTCGGCAGGCCTCTCCGGTCGGGACTCGCCCGAGGAACATTTTCCCGGCCGTCCCAACCGTCAGAGAGTCCGTCAGAGAGTCCGTCAGAGAGGCGATCCGACCGTGTACGAGATGTACCCCACCGAGTGGGGACCCAGCCAGCACCGCACCGACACCACCGACGACGGGCGCGTCGGCGGCACCGCCGCGGTCCAGTCCGCCCTCGACCTGCGGGACAACGGCGGCCCCCGTCCGGACGACAACTGACCGCCCGCGACACTGGTTGCCCATGACGACGACCACCCGCTGCACGCTCGCCCACGTCCCCGGTGACGGCATCGGCCAGGAGGTCACGGCCGAGGCCCTGCGGGTGCTGGACGCGGCGGTCGAGCCGGACGGCGTACGGGTCGAGGCCGAGCGTTACGACCTCGGCGCGGAGCGCTACCTCGCGACCGGCGAGGTGCTGCCCGACAGCGTGCTGGACGAGATCCGCCGGCACGACGCCATCCTGCTCGGCGCGGTGGGAGGTCGTCCCGGCGACCCGAGCCTGCCGCCCGGCCTGCTCGAGCGCGGGCTGCTGCTACGGCTGCGGTTCGAGCTCGACCACCACGTCAACCTGCGGCCGTCGCGGTTGTGGCCGGGCGTCTCGTCGCCGCTGCGCGACGCCGGCGAGGTCGACTTCGTCGTGGTGCGCGAGGGCACCGAGGGCCCGTACGTCGGCAACGGCGGCGTCATGCGCGCCGGCACCCCGCACGCGATCGCGACCGAGGTCAGCATCAACACCGCGTTCGGGATCGAGCGGGTGGTGCGCGACGCGTTCGGGCGTGCGGCGGCCCGGCCACGCAAGCGGCTCACGCTGGTGCACAAGACCAACGTGCTGACCCACGCCGGCGGGCTCTGGGCGGGTGCCGTCCGCGACGTCGGCGCCGAGTTCGCAGACGTCGAGGTCGACTACCTGCACGTCGACGCGGCCACGATCTTCCTCGTCACTGACCCGGCCCGCTTCGACGTCATCGTCACCGACAACCTGTTCGGCGACATCCTCACCGACCTCGCCGCCGCGGTGACGGGGGGCATCGGACTGGCGGCCAGCGCCAACATCAACCCCGGCCGCGAGACCCCGAGCATGTTCGAGCCGGTGCACGGCTCCGCCCCCGACATCGCGGGCCGCGACCTGGCGGACCCGACCGCCGCGATCCTGTCCGCCGCCCTGCTCGCCGACCACCTCGGCCTGGCGGGCGCTGCCCGCCGGATCGAGGACGCGGTCGCCGCCGATCTGGCCACCCGGGGCGACGCGGCCCGCGGCACCCGGGCGATCGGGGAGGCGGTCGCCGAACGGGTCGCGTCGAGCGCCGCGTCGGCTACCGTGCGCGCATGAAGATCGTGCCCCACCCGCACCCGGTCGGCGAGGCCCGGCGAGCGGAGATCCTGTCCGATCCGGGGTTCGGCCTGCACTTCACCGACCACATGGTGCTGGCGGAGTGGACCCCCGACGACGGCTGGCACGACGTGCGGGTGCAGCCGTACGGACCGCTCAGCCTCGACCCCGCGACCGCGGTCCTGCACTACGCGCAGGAGATCTTCGAGGGCATGAAGGCCTACGCCCACGCCGACGGATCGGTGTGGACGTTCCGGCCGGAGGTCAACGCCGCGCGCATCCAGCGCTCGGCGCGCCGGATGGCGCTGCCGGAGCTGCCGACCGAGCTGTTCCTCGAGACCATCGACACGCTGGTGCGCACCGACCTCGCGTGGGTGCCGCAGGCGGCCGAGACGAGCCTCTACCTGCGGCCGTTCATGTACGCCTCCGAGGTGTTCCTCGGCGTGCGGCCGGCCCAGCACGTGACGTACTGCGTGATCGCGTCGCCGGCGGGTCCGTACTTCCCCGGGGGTCTGAAGCCCGTCTCGCTGTGGCTGTCCGAGGAGTACACCCGGGCGGGACCCGGCGGCACCGGTGCGGCCAAGTGCGGCGGCAACTACGCGGCCAGCCTCCGCCCGCAGCAGGAGGCGCTGGCCCACGGCTGCGCCCAGGTGGTCTTCCTCGACGGCGCCGAGCGGCGCTACATCGAGGAGCTGGGGGGAATGAACCTGTTCTTCGTGCGTCCCGACGGCACCGTGGTGACTCCGGAGCTCAACGACTCGATCCTCGAGGGCGTCACCCGCGACTCGGTCCTGACCCTGCTCGACGACTCCGGGCACAAGGTCGAGGAGCGGCGGGTCGACGTCGACGAGTGGCGCGAGGGCGTCGCCAACGGTGAGATCAGCGAGGTCTTCGCGTGCGGCACGGCCGCGGTGGTGACGCCGGTGGGCAGGTTGGTCTGGCCCGAGGGCGAGGCCGACAGCGCCGCTGCCCATGGGGGCAACGCCGGCCCGGTGACCGCCGGGGTGCGGCAGGCGCTGGTCGACATCCAGTACGGAAGGGCACCCGACAACCGCGGCTGGATGCACCGCATCGCCTGACGCGCCGCCTACCCTGTTTCGGTGACTTCCGCCCCAGCGCAGGGACCGGCCGTGCTCGGCCGATACCGGCTGCTGCGCAGCATCGGCGAGGGCGGCATGGGCGTCGTCCACCTCGCCACCGGGCCGGACGGTGCGCGGGTGGCGCTGAAGGTGCTCCGCCCGCACGTGGTGGGCGACAAGGAGGGTCGGGCGCGGCTGGCCCGTGAGGTCGCCGCCTTGCAGCGGGTGCGCAGCCCGCGGGTCGCGGAGTTCCTCGACGCCGACCCGTGGGGGCCTACGCCGTACGTCGTCACCCGGTTCGTCCCGGGGCTCGCGCTGTCCGGCTACGTGCACGAGTACGGGCCGCTGCAGGGCCAGCTCGTCCTGCGGCTCGCCGGCGGTCTCGCCGAGGCGCTGGCCGCGGTGCACGCCGTCGGCGTGGTGCACCGCGACGTGAAGCCGTCCAACGTGCTGCTCGAGGACCACGACCCGGTCCTCATCGACTTCGGCCTGGCCCGCGCGGCGGAGGACGCCGCCGTGACGATGACCGGCTGGATGATGGGCACCCCGGCCTACCTGAGCCCGGAGATCGCACTCGGGCAGGAGCCCGGCCCGGCGACCGACGTGCACTCCTGGGCGACCACAGTCGCGTTCGCCTGTCGGGGCAGCAGCCCGTTCGGCAAGGGTCCGCAATCGGTGCTGCTCGACCGGGTGCGACGCAACGCGTACGACCTGGAAGGTGTGCCCGCCGAGCTGCGCGAGCTGTTGATCCCGTGCCTCGACGCCGACCCGCGGGCACGGCCCCCGGCCATGGTGCTCGCGGGCTGGCTCGCCGGCTCGGCCGGTGGTGCGGCCACCGTGCACGTCCCCGCGGCGCCCGAGGCGCCGCGGGTCGCTCCGGTGGCACCCGACGCTGCCCCCGCGGTGCCCGGCGCCTCGATGGCCCTCCGACCGCCCACCGCGGTGCTGCCCGAGTCCGCTCCCCGCCCCGCGTGGTCGCCGGTCGGTCCGGGCGGGCTGGACGTCGCCCACCCCGACGCCCCGTACGACAGCCAGCCGCTGGGCCCGGCGCCGGCGCCGGCGCGCCAGCGTGCGCTCGGCGAGCGGCTGGCATGGCTCGGCCTGTGGACTCTCACGGCCGCCTGGGCGGTGGCCCTGTTCGCGGCCGCCCCCTACGTCGCGGCCGGTGCGGCCTGGCTCGGGGTGGGTGGGCTGGTGACCTGGCACCGCGCGGTCGAGGCGATCCGCCGACGTCGCTCGCTGCGTGGGGTGCGACGCGGCGATCGCGCGGTCGCCACCGTGCAGGCCCCGTGGCACGTGGCGGCCGGCGTCGCGCACGCGACGATCCTGGTCGGCTCCGCCCTGCTCGCCGCCGGGCTGGTCGACGGACTGCTGAGCCTCGGCGGCGTGCGGACGCGCACGCTGGTGTGGCTCGGCGCCGTGGCGTTCGCGCTGGTCCTGTGGCGCGGGCCGGGCGGGCACGTGCTGCACCGCCCCACCCACCGAGCCGTCGACAAGGGGGCCCGGGCAGGGGTGTGGGCGATCGCCGTGCTGTGGGTCCTCGCCGCCGCGGTGGCCGGCACGATTGCCCTCGTGCAGGGCGTCGGTACCTTCTGGTTCCCCGCGAGCGGCCCCCCGCTCTGACCGGTCCGCGGCGATGTCGGCGCCGCCCGGTAGGACAGCACCATGCGCTGGTGCGAGCTCGAACTCCGACAGCCCCGGCTGGCAGCTGTGGCCAGGGTTCGCCTGATCGACCCCGGCGTGCTGCTGGTCGTCACCATCAGGCGCGACGGCACGCCCCGGTTGAGCCCGGTGGAGCCCTACCTGATGGAGGGCGACCTGTTGCTGTCGATGCTGTGGGGCTCGCACAAGGCGGCTGACCTGCTTCGGGACCCGCGGGTGCTGGTGCACGGGATCGTGACCGGTCGCGACGGCGGCGACGGTGAGCTCAAGGTTCGCGGGCGGGCCCGCGACGAGCAGCAGCCCGCCGTGCAGCGTCACTACGCCGCGGCGGTGCACGAGCACCTCGGCTGGCGGCCGGAGCCGGGGCGGTTCCACCTGTTCGGCATCGACGTCGAACACGTGTCCTACCTGCGCTACGACGACGCCACCGGCGACCAGTTCGTCACCACCTGGCCGCCGGGCGCCGAGTTCGTCCGGCGCGGTACGTCGGCGACGAGTGTCGGGGAGCCGGAGCCGGTGCGCGACCTGCTGGTCGGCTCCCCGTAACACCAGGGAGGCTGCGGGTGACCGGATGCCAGAACTGCTGTCCCGTTCGGCGGACATCCGTGGCATGCTGATGGCGTGACGACGTACCAGCGCAGCTGCTGCGCGATCAGCACCGCCATCAGCACCGCGATCATCATCGTCTAGCGCGCCTGCCCTCACCGGCCGGCGCGCGAACCTCTCGTTCCCACGAGAGGTTTTTTGTTGCCCTCGACCCGGAGTCCACGATGTCCGACTCGTTGCACGTGTACGACACCACCCTGCGCGACGGCGCCCAGCAGGAGGGACTCAACCTGTCGGTCGCTGACAAGCTCGGCATCGCCCGGCACCTCGACGAGCTCGGCGTGGGGTACGTGGAGGGCGGCTGGCCCGGTGCCGTGCCGAAGGACACCGAGTTCTTCGCCCGGGCACAGACCGACCTCGACCTCAAGCAGGCCACCCTGACGGCCTTCGGTGCCACCCGTCGCCCGAACGGCTCGGCCGGCACCGACCCCCAGGTGGCCGCGCTCCGCGAGTCGGGCGCCTCGGTCGTCTGTCTGGTGGCCAAGAGTCACGTCGGGCACGTCGAGCGTGCGCTACGTACGACCGTCGACGAGAACCTCGCCATGGTGCGCGACACCGTCGAGCACCTGCGTGCCGAGGGGCAGCGCGTGTTCGTCGACCTCGAGCACTTCTTCGACGGCTACGCCGACGACCGGACGTACGCGCTCGAGGTGGTGACGACCGCGGCGAGCGCCGGTGCCGAGGTCGTCGTGCTCTGCGACACCAACGGCGGCATGCTCCCCCCGCAGGTGGAGCGGACCGTCACCGACGTGCTCGCCAGCACCGGTGCCCGGCTCGGCATCCACTGCCACAACGACACGGGCTGCGCGGTGGCCAACACCCTGGCCGCGGTCGACGCCGGAGCCAGCCACGTGCAGGGCACGGTCAACGGATACGGCGAGCGCACCGGCAACGCCGACCTGCTGGCGGTCGTCGCGAACCTCGAGCTCAAGCAGGGTCGGCGGGTGCTGCCGCCGGGGGCACTGGCCGACGCGACCCGGCTAGCGCACGCCATCGCGGAGGTCACCAACGTGCCTCCGTCGTCGCGCCAGCCCTACGTCGGTGTGTCGGCCTTCGCGCACAAGGCCGGCCTGCACGCCAGCGCGATCAAGGTCGATCCCGATCTCTACCAGCACACCGACCCCGCCCTCGTGGGCAACGACATGCGGCTGCTGGTCTCGGAGATGGCGGGTCGCGCGAGCATCGAGCTGAAGGGCAAGGAGCTCGGCTTCGACCTCACTGGTGACCGCGAGCTCGTCACCAGAGTGACCGACCGGGTCAAGCAGATGGAACAGCAGGGCTACACGTTCGAGGCGGCCGACGCGTCGTTCGAGCTGCTGCTGGCCGAGGAGGTCGAGGGCGAGCGACCCGGCTACTTCGAGGTCGAGTCGTGGCGCGTCCTCACCGAGTCGTCACCTGCCGCCGAGGCCGTGTCGGAGGCCACGGTCAAGCTGCGCGCCGGGGGCGAGCGGGTCGTGGTCACCGGCGAGGGCAACGGTCCCGTCAACGCCCTCGACGAGGCGCTGCGGCAGGCGATCGGCAAGGCCTACCCACAGGTGGCCGGCTTCGAGCTGATCGACTACCGGGTCCGGATCCTCGACCAGGGCCACGGCACCGACGCGGTGATCCGGGTGCTGATCCAGACCACCGACGGCGAGGACGCCTGGGTCACCGTCGGCGTCGGACACAACATCATCGAGGCCTCCTGGGAGGCGCTGCGTGATGCCGTCACGTACGGCTTGTGGCGGCGCCGCTAACCTCCCGCCATGGCCGTGTGGGTGTCGCTGCTGCGCGGGATCAACCTCGGGGCGCGCAACAAGGTCAACATGCCGCTGCTGCGGGAGGCGCTGACCGAGGCCGGCTTCGACGACGTGCGCACGTACGTGCAGAGCGGCAACGTCGTCACCCGCTCGTCGCACCGCAGCGCCGCCAAGGTGGCCGAGACGGTGCGCCGGGTCGTCGCCGAGGGATTCGACGTCGACACACCCGTCATCGTGCGTACGCCGAAGCAGCTGGCCGCCGTGCTCGACTGGGACCCGTTCCCCGAGGCGGCGGCCGCCGAGCCCAAGCTGGTGCAGGTCTGGCACCTGTCCGGCAAGCCGGACCCGACCGCCATCGAGTCGCTGCTGGCCGCCGACATCGGTCCCGACGCCGTCGCCGCCAAGGGCGAGGAGGTGGTCGTGCACTACGCCAACGGCGTGCACGGGAGCAAGGCCGACCGGGTGATCCGCGGCAAGCGCCTCGGCGTCGACGCCACCGCGCGCAACTGGCGCACGCTGGCCGCCCTGGTCGAGATGACCCGCGACTGAGCGGCTCGGGGCGACCTCAGGAGCCGGGCGGGTTCTTGTCGGGCGGTTCGGAGTCCGTCTGCTTGCGGCGGCGTTCGTACTCGTTGGCAGCGACCACAATCGCGACCAGCACCGGCACCCAGAACTTCGCCGACCGCAGTACCGGCCGCAGCCACTCGGGCGCCGCGAGATCGACGTCGGGCAGCCAGCCCCACAGCGAGACGTCGGGCCACCACGAGGGTTTGCCGAGGTCGGGACGAGGCAGCCAGGACAGATCGACGCGGGGGAGCAGCGCCACGAGCAGCGCGCTGATCCCGAGCAGGGCGCCGAGCGTCCTGGCCACGGCGATCGCGACGTGGCGCGAGGCGTAGAGCCCGGCGTGGTCCTGCTGCAGCTGCCAGGTGCGGTGCGCCCGGGTGCCGCGTGGGGGCTCGAAGGGCACCTTCACCGGCCGGCCTGCCACGCCGGCCCGCTTGTCGACCAGGACGCACGCGTACGGCCGGTCGGTCCACCACCAGGAGACCTTCACCGTCGCGTCCCCGAGCGCGTCGGCGCGCAAGGTGGCGTCGCCGACCCGCCACACCTTCTGCTCGGCCACCTGCTCGCCGTCGATGAGCAGCCGGGCGACGTTAGCCGTTCCGTCGGTGGACACGCGTACCTCGAACCGGCCCCGCTCGTCGTCGAGCAGGTAGCGGCGGGTCGGGTCGGTCACCCATCGATCGTGGCGGCCTGCCGCGACCCGGCCCAGCGCCTTTGGTCGACGATCGGCCGACCGGAGTCGATGACCGTCAGTCGAAAAGCTGCGGCTGGCTCTGCGCGTTGAAGCCGGGGAGGCGCACCGTGCCCGCGTTGCCCACGACCGAACGCTCGATCCGCAGCACGTCGAAGCCACGGGCGATCTCGTTGGAGTAGACCCGGCCGTTGTACCAGTACGCGGACCAGGAGCCGCCGATCGCCAGCTCCTCGGCGTCCACCGGTCCGCGGTCGAACCACGCGACCTCGCGCGGCCGGCTGGAGTTGGTGAAGTCGAAGACCGAGATCCCGCCCTGGTACCAGGCCTGGACCATCAGGTCGCGGCCCTCGACCGGGATCAGCGAGCCGTTGTGCGCGACGCAGTTCTCGGTGTTCGACTGGGTGCGCGGCAGCTTGTAGTAGCTCTTGAGCACCAGTTCGCCCTCGACGATGTCGTAGATGCCGTCGGCCCCGCGTACCGATCCCACGGTGGGGTTGCACGTGGGTGCGCCGCCGCCGCCGAGCTCGTCGGTGAAGACCACCTTGGTGCCGTCGTTGTTGAACGTCGCCGAGTGCCAGAACGCGAAGTTCGTGCGGTCGCGGGTCCGTTCGGTGACGACGGGGTGCGCCCGGTCGGTGATGTCGAGCAGGATGCCGTCGCCCATGCAGGCACCCGCGGCGATGTCCTTGCTGGGGTAGGCGGTGATGTCGTGGCAGCCGCTGGTCTCGGCGTCGGTCTCGCTGCCCGGGTTGCCGCCGCCGGGGAAGAGCCGTGGCGTCCCCACGAGCGTCGCGTCCTCCGGTGCTGCAGCGGGGATCCGGACCACGCTGATCCGGTCGTGCGGCGGCAGGCAGTCGGGGAACTCCTCGTCGGGCCCGTACGACGAGACGTACACGAAGATCTGCGACCCGTCGTGGCTGGGCGCGAGCGTGTGCGTGTGCGACCCGCAGTCGGTCTCGACCGACGCGACGTACCGCGGCTCGGTGGGGTCGCTGATGTCGAAGACCTTGAGGCCCTCCCACGCCCCCTCGACAGACGCCTCCTCCTCCTCGCTCGCGCACGAGTCGTCGGTGCGGGACGAGTCGGTGCTCAGGACGAGCACGTCGCCCAGAACCGACACGTCGTTCTGCGAGCCGGGGCACAGCACCTGGGTCTCGCGCTGCGGGTCGGCGGGCCGACTGATGTCGTAGACGGCGAAGCCGTTGTAGTTGCCCGCGTAGGCGTAGTCGCCCTGGAAGGCGAGGTCGCTGTTGAATGCCTCGTCGCCCGCGAACGCGCCGCGCTTGCCGAGGTGCGCCACCAGCGTCATCCGGCGCGCCGCCGCCCGGTTCTCGCCCAGGGTGGCGTCGCTGTCGTCGAGCGCGGCGATGTCCTGGCCGGGCAGGCAGCCCTGGTCGAACCGGTCGTCGGCCTCGGCGAGGTCACGCTGCTGCGGCCCGCAACGGGGGTCGGCGGCCTCACCCACGACCGGGTCGCCGTGATCGTGCCCCCCGTCCGCGAGAGCCGGGAGGGCCAGCCCGCCCGCGAGGGCGGCCACGGCGACGAGCACGAACGGGAGGGGACGACGGGGCATCACGACGCCTTCCGATGGACGGCAGGACGAACTGGCACAATCCTCACCTAGAGTGATGAAACGGGCAAGGGTTGTCACCGGCGGAAGGACGGGCATGGCACGACTGCGGACCGCGGCGGCCGCCGCCGCCGCCGCTGCTCGTCGCCGCCGTGGGGACCGGCTGCACGTCCGCCGGCAACGGCGAGGACCCCGACGCCGCCGACGCCGCCGGCGGCGCGGAAGCGTCGGAGCCTGAGGAGTCCGACGACGGGGGAACGGGCACCGTCCTGCAACCCGACGGGCCGGGCGACCCGAACCAGACGGTGGATCCGGACGCGACCGTCGACTCGGCCGGCTGGAACGACGCCGACGCGGCCTTCCTGACCGAGATGATCCCGCACCACGCCCAGGCAGTGGAGATGGCCGAGCTGGCCGAGACGCGGGCCGAGGACCCCGAGACGCTGGCGATGGCCCGCCGGATCGGCGACGCGCAGGCCGCCGAGATCACCGGGATGGCCGGGTGGCTCGACCGCCACGGCCTGCCCGTCCCGACGGCCGCGGACGTCGAGGACCACCTGCAGATGGGCATGAGCGGGATGTTGAGCCCCGACCAGATGGCGGCTCTCGAGGAGGCCCGGGGGCACCGGTTCGACGTCTTGTTCGTGGCGGGCATGATCCGCCACCACGAAGGGGCCGTCGCGATGGCCCGCGAGGTGCTGCGCGAGGGCTCCGACGTGCTGGTCGGGGAGATCGCCTCCGACGTGCTCGCCGCACAGAGCGCCGAGGTCGGCCGGCTGCGAGACATCGGCCGCCGGCTGTCCTGACGCACCACCTCGGCGCTGGCAGGCTGTGCGGATGGCACTCCGATCGACCAAGACCTGGTGGGGCACCGTCCTCGACGCACCGGACGGTCCGGCGCTGGCGCACTTCTACGCCCGGCTTCTCGACTGGCAGGTCTTCAGCGAGGACGCAGACGGGGCCGCCGTCGCCCCTTCGGCCGAGGCGGGCTACTACCTGTCCACGCAGACCGAACAGCACTACGTCCGGCCGGTGTGGCCGGCGAAGCCGGGCGAGCCACAGATGTCGATGCACCTCGACATCGAGGTCGACGACCTCGACCAGGCGGTGGCGCACGCCGTCTCGCTCGGCGCCGAGCTGCCGGACCACCAGCCGCAGGAGACCGTGCGGGTGCTGCTCGACCCCGCCGGGCACCCGTTCTGCCTCTACCTCGACCCGGCCGACTAGCCGCGGGGATCGGACCGAGTCAGCGGGGGTCGCCGAGGCCGGCGAGCTGGGCGGTGAGGGTGTCGATCTCGTCGTCGGGGTGTGGTGGCGCCTGCTGGTACGGCAGGTCGCGGAGCCAGGTGAGCCATTCGGTGTCGACGGTGTGGTCGGTGGGGTCGGAGCCCGGGCCGAGGGCTGGTGGTGGCCGGCTGGTGTGGGTGGTGTTGTTGGGCAGGGTCCAGTCGATGTCGGGGGCGTTGTGGCGGTGGTGGTCGATGCCGTCGCCCCAGGGCCGGTCCGGTCGGACTTTGGTGTGGACTTTGGGGTGGTCTTTGAGGGTGTGGCTGCGCCTGGACAGGCCTTGGCCGTTGTGGGCGTGGGTGGGTCCGTGGTGGTGGTGGTCTCGGATGTGGTCGATGTCGGCGATGGTGTCGCCGGTGAGCCGGTCGGTGTGGTCGCGCCAGGTGGTGAACTGGCGCAGGGTGCCGGTGAACCTGCCGGGCGGTGGAGTCCATCTGGACCAGTCGGCCGTCGGTCGGGTCGCAGAACAACCGGCGCAGGCTGGTGGTCGCCCCGGTGGTCTGCGCGGTGGTGATGATGTCGTGTGAGGGTGTCGGCGTCGATCGCGCCGTAGCCGCGGAGCAGGCCGGGTTCGCGGTCCAGGCCCAGCCAGGTCGCCAACGACACCACGACCTGCACCTCGACGTCGACCGGCACCCGCGGTGCAGCGGCTGTCCGCCGGTCCCCGGCTCGGTCGGCGTCGCGTCGGCGTCCGGCTCGGCCTCGGTGTCGGTGTCGGGGTAGCTGTCCCAGCAGTCCTGCTCCGGCGCCGGGTCGGGGTCGGTCACCGCGGCAGCCGGCGGCGGCTCGTTGGCCACCCAGGGCTCGAGCCCGTTGGTCGACCGCCAGTCCGGCACCGCCGCGGTGTCCTCGGAAGGCTGCTGGTCGGTCTGCTCGGCCTGGTCGGCCGGCTGCTCGGTCGGCTGGTCGGCTGCTCGGCCGGCTGCTCGGTGGGGGTGACGGCGGCTTTGCCGAGGAGGAGTTCGCAGACCAGGTCGGCGCGCAGGGTGTTCAACGGTCGGGGGTCGCCGGCGGCGCGCATGCCGCGGCTGGTGCGGTCGATGCGGGTGTAGATCGCGAGTGCTTCCTCGGCCCGCAGGCTGGCCCACACGGTTGCGGTGCCCTGCCACGGGTCGGACAGCCGCACGTCCCGGGTGGCCCGGGCACGGGCGGCACGTTTCGCGGCGGCGTCGGGGTCGATCTCCAACACCCGGCGGTCGGCGGCCTTGGCCAGCTCACCGGGGGTCATCTTCCGGCGGCGGGCCTCGGCGCAGACCAGCTCGTCGACCCGCCGCTGCTGGGCGGGTTCCAGCACCCTGGTGGTCTCGATGACCCGGTTCAGCCCGGCCATCGAGACCCGGCCGGTGCCGACCAGCTCCAACAACCGCGGATGCGACTCGACGGCGGTGGCCGCGTTCTCCACCCGGGTCCGCGCCGTCATCGTCGCCACCCCGAGTGCCTTGGACGACCTCGACCGGCACCGACCGGCCGGCCAGCTCCCCGGACAGCCCGATCTGGGCGTCCTCGGCCACCCGCAGCGCCTTCAACGCCGCCAGCTCGCGCACCTGCGCTGCTTGCGCCGCCTGGGACAGTCGCTCCAGCGCGGCGATCCGGTGACCAGCGCAACGTCGCGGGTCGTCAGCGGTCGTCGGTCGTCGAGCAGCGCGGCCAGTGCCGCCGGTCGCACCCGGTGGCCTCCGCGATACGCGTCGGCGACTGTTTCGAACATACGTTCATCCTACCACGTCGAACGGACAGTGGCGAGGACTTTCCCCAACCAGGCTTGACGAAAGTCAACCTGTGGACGACCCCACCCAGCTTCGAGCTGAGCCCGAACGCCGCCCGAAGCGGAGCCCGCCTCTCGTCCTTGCCGTATTAGCCTCTAGAACCGGCGACAGTCACCCGCCAAGGCGACGCTCGACACCGCCGTGCCGGTAGTTACGCTCGCGGGCGTGCGTATCGCGAGGTTCAGCAGTGACGGCGGTGAGCCGCGCTTCGGTGCGGTCGGCGAGGCCGACGGGCAGACGGTGCTGGCGGTGCTCGCCGGCGACCCGCTGTACGCCGGCATCGAGCTCACCGGTCAGCGGTTGCCGCTCGACGACGTGCGACTGCTGGCCCCGGTCATCCCGCGCAGCAAGGTCGTCGGGGTCGGTCGCAACTACGCCGCGCACGCCGCCGAGCTCGGCAACGACGTGCCCGAGCGGCCGTTGATCTTCCTCAAGCCCAACACCAGCGTGATCGGGCCGGGCGACCCGATCGTCAGGCCCGACGAGACCGACGACCTGCAGTACGAGGGCGAGCTCGCCGTGGTGATCGGCCGGATCTGCAAGGACGTGGCCCCGGAACGGGTGCCCGAGGTGATCCGCGGCTACACGGTGGCCAACGACGTGACGGCCAGGGACCTGCAGAAGCAGGACGCCACCTGGACCCGTGGCAAGGGCTACGACACGTTCTGCCCGGTCGGCCCGTGGATCGAGACCGACCTCGACGTCGGCGACCTGCGGGTCACGACGGCGGTCGGCGACGAGGTGCGCCAGGACGGCCGTACGTCACTGATGATCTTCGACGTGCCGACGCTGGTGGCGTACGTCTCGGCCGTCATGACGCTGCTGCCGGGTGACTTGATCCTCACCGGCACGCCGGCGGGCGTCGGCCCGCTCGAGCCAGGCGACGAGGTGTCGGTGACCGTCGAGGGCATCGGCACGCTCACCAACCCGGTGGTGGCCCGTGGCTGACCCGCCGGTGCGGGTGCGGTTCTGTCCGTCGCCGACGGGCAACCTGCACGTCGGCAACGTACGCACCGCCCTGTTCAACTGGGCCTACGCGCGCCACACCGGCGGCACCTTCGTGTTCCGGGTCGAGGACACCGACGCCGCGCGGGACAGCGAGAGCTCGTACGCCGACCTGCTCGACGCGCTGCGCTGGCTCGGCCTCGACTGGGACGAGGGCCCGGAGGTCGGCGGGCCGTTCGGCCCGTACCGCCAGTCCGAGCGCGGCGAGCTGTACGCGGAGGTGGCCGCCCGGCTGCTCGAGTCGGGCCACGCCTACCAGGCCTACGACACGCCCGCCGAGCTCGAGGAGCGACGCGAGCAGGCCCGGACCGAGGGTCGGCACAGCGGCTACGACGGTCTGCACCGCGATCTCAGCCCCGAGCAGCGGGCGGCGTACCAGGCCGAAGGTCGCCAGCCGGTGCTGCGGTTCCGGATGCCCGACGAGCCCGTGGCGTTCACCGACCTGGTCCGGGGCGACATCGTGTTCGAGGTGGGCTCCGTGCCCGACCCGGTGCTGGTACGGGCCAACGGCCAGCCGCTGTACACCCTCACGAACCCGGTCGACGACGCGACGATGGGTATCACTCACGTGCTGCGCGGCGAGGACCTGCTCAGCTCCACCCCGCGCCAGCTGCCGTTGCACCAGGCCCTGATCGGCCTCGGCATCGGCGAGGGCGTGCTGCCGCAGTTCGGCCACCTGCCGTTCGTCGTCGGCCAGGGCAACCGCAAGCTGTCGAAGCGCGATCCGCACGGCGGACTCGCGACCTACCGCGAGCGGGGGTTCCTCCCGGAGGGGCTGCTCAACTACCTGGCGCTGCTCGGCTGGTCCATCGGGGGCGATCGCGAGCTGTTCGACCTCGCCGAGATGGCCGAGGCGTTCGACGTGCACCGGGTCAACCCCAACCCCGCACAGTTCGACCTGAAGAAGGCCGAGGCGATCAACGGGGTCAAGATCCGCGAGCTGCCTCCGGCGGAGCTGACCGAGCGGCTGGTGCCGTACCTGCAGGGGGCGGGCCTGCTGTCCGACCCCGTCGGCGACGACGAGCTGCGGCTGCTGGCCGCTGCCACCCCGCTGGTGCAGGAACGGGTGGCGGTGCTGTCCGAGGCGACCGAGATGCTCGCCTTCCTGTTCGTCGACGAGGAGGCGTTCGCGGTCGATCCCGACGAGGCCGCGCGCGCCTTCGACGCGCAGGGCCTCGACGTCGTGCGGGCGGCCGCCGGTGCGCTCGAGACAATCGAGTCGTGGGACACCGCCGCGATCGAGGGGGCGCTGCGCGCGGCCCTGGTCGAGGGCATGGGCCTCAAGCCGCGGCACGCCTTCGGACCGGTACGCGTCGCCGTCAGCGGCCGCCGGGTCTCGCCGCCGCTGTTCGAGTCCGTGGAGCTGTTGGGCCGCGACCGCACGCTGCGCCGGTTGCGGGCGGTGCTCGACTGAGGACCGGCCGAGGACCGATTGGGAGCCGCCCGGGCCCTCCGGTACAGTCGGCTCCCGGCTCGGCGGAGGGCGGCTCACCGGTCGCCGCGGAGCGCCCATGGGGTATGGGGTAATTGGCAGCCCGGCTGGTTCTGGTCCAGTTAGTCTAGGTTCGAGTCCTAGTACCCCAGCGAGGTCGGGCTCGCCAATCCCGGTAGAGTCCGTCCGACCTGGCCCCGTTGTGTAGCGGCCTAGCACGCCGCCCTCTCAAGGCGGTAGCGCGGGTTCGAATCCCGTCGGGGCTACCAGGACGGAAACCCCCTGTCGTGCCGCGCTGACGCGGGCGGAGGGGGTTTTCGCATTCCGGCAGCCGTTACTGCTCGGCGATCGGACGGCCCACGGTGAGCGCGTCGCGCAGGGCGGGGTCGAGCCGGGTCGAGAAGGCGGCGTCGGCCTGCGTGCCGGTGGCTTCGAGCACCGTGCTGAAGAAGCAACGCGCGGCGACCGTCATCACGACGTCGAGGATCTCGGCATCACTCAGGCCGTGCGCGCGCAGCTGCTCGGTGTCGTCCGCGGTGATGTCCGCCGCGCTGCGGGCGACCTTCGCGGCGAAGCGGACGACGGCGCGTTCGCCGTCGTCCAGTGCCTCCGGGAGCGCACCGGCCGCGAGCTGGGCGACGTCGCCCACCGGGAGGAACTTCTCGGCGAGGACGGCGCCGTGCGCGACGCTGCAGTAGGTGGAGCGCAGCTCGCGCGCGGCCGCGAGGGTGGCCAGCTCGTAGCGCCGGGCGGGCATCGCCGACGACACCGCGCCGGCCAGCCGCTGCCAGGCGGCGTACACCGCTGGACGGGCACCGAAGGCCTGGGCGTAGTGCGGCAGATATCCGACCCGCTCGCGCTCGCTCGCGTACATCTCGGCGGTTGCGCCCGTGGCCTCGGACTCGGCGATCGGGGTAGGAAAGCTCATCGGTCGCCTCCGCGGGCAGCACTCGAGGGGTAGCGGTCGACCGACACCGTAGGGCAACAGTGCCGTCGACGGCCCTGTCCGATTCCCGCCAGTGATTGTCCCCCGCGTGCGTCAGGATGGGGACGTGCTCACCGATCCTGACCGCTGCTACCGGGTTCTCGCCGGCCGTGACCGCCGCTTCGACGGCGTGTTCTACGTCGGCGTCACGTCGACCGGCATCTACTGCCGGCCGAGCTGTCCCGCGCGGACGCCGAAGCGGGCGAACACCCGTTTCTACCGCAGCGCTGCGGCGGCGCAGGACGCCGGCTTCCGGGCCTGCCGCCGGTGCCGTCCCGAGGCCGTTCCCGGCTCCCCGGACTGGGACCTGGCGGCCGCCGTGTCCGGCCGGGCGATGCGGTTGATCGGCGACGGGGTGGTCGACCGCGAGGGGGTGCCGGGGCTGGCAAGCCGCATCGGCTACAGCCCCCGCCAGCTCAACCGGTTGCTGCTCGGTGAGCTCGGCGCCGGGCCGCTGGCGCTGGCCAGGGCCCGCCGGGCACAGACCGCACGCACGCTGGTCGAGTCGACCGCGATGTCGCTCGGTGACATCGCGTTCGCGGCCGGCTTCTCCAGCATCCGTCAGTTCAACGCGACCATGCAGGAGGTCTACGGGGTCCCGCCGGGTCAGCTGCGGCGCGCGCGCCCCGGGCTGCACGGTGCGACGGCCCAGCCGGGCCGGATCGACCTGCGGCTGGCCTGCCGGGCACCGTTCGACGGCCGCGCGCTGGTGCACTCCCTGCGGCTGCACGCGGTCGCGGGCGTCGAGGACATCGGCGAGGACGGTGATCCTGCCGTCTACCGGCGCACGCTGCGGCTGCCCCGAGGTACCGGCACCGTGACCCTGCGCCCGGACACCGACGACCCGTCGGCCCCGGCCGTCTGCTGCACGCTGCTCCTGTCCGACCTGCGCGACGTCGGCGCCGCGGTCGAGCGCTGCCGGCGGCTGGCCGACCTCGACGCCGACCCCGTCGCGGTCGACGAGGTGCTCGCGCTCGACGCCGACCTGGCGTCGTCGGTGCGTCGCCACCCGGGGCTGCGGGTGCCCGGTCACCCCGACGGGTTCGAGCTCGCCGCCCGTGCCGTCCTCGGTCAGCAGGTGAGCCTCCTCGCCGCACGTACGATCACCGCCCGCGTCGTCGACGCAGTTGGTGACCCACTGCCGACGCCGTCCGGCGGCCTCACCCACGTCTTCCCGACACCGGATGCGGTCGCCGCGGCCGGCCCCGAGGTGGTCACCGGCCCGGCGTCGCGCGGCCGCACGCTGGTCGCGCTGGCCGAGGCAGTGGCCGACGGCACGGTCGTCCTCGACCGCAGTGCCCCGCGCGACGACGTGCGGGCCGCCTTGCTCGCGCTGCCCGGTGTGGGTCCGTGGACGGCGGGCTACGTCGCGATGCGCGCCCTCGGCGACCCCGACGTCGTGCTCGACACCGACGTCGGCCTGCACGCCGCGCTCGACCTGCGCGGCCGCACTGCCGCGGCCGCGCTCCGCGAACGTGCCCGCGGGTGGCAGCCGTGGGGCTCGTACGCCTGTGTGCACCTGTGGCACCGCGTGCTGGACGCACGTTGGCCCGACGAGACGAAGGAACGATCATGACGACGACGACGACGCGAGGAACCACCGTGACCACCACCCGGGCCATCCACTGGACCACGACCGACAGCCCCGTCGGCGAGCTGCTGCTCGTCGCCGAGGGCGACGGTGACGACGCCGCGCTGACCACCCTGGCGTTCGCGCCGCACGGCACCCGTGAGGGAGAGCGCGACGACGACCACCCGGTGCTGCGGGCGGCGCGGGACCAGCTCGCGGAGTACTTCGCGGGCACGCGCACCGACTTCGACCTGCCGTTGGCACCGCACGGCTCGGCCTTCCGCCAGCAGGTCTGGGCTGCCCTGCGGGAGATCCCCTACGGCACCACGACGACGTACGGCGCGATCGCGGGCGGGCTCGGCCTCACCGGTCACGGCGCCCGCGCGGTGGGGCTCGCCAACGGGTCCAACCCGATTGCCATCGTGGTCCCGTGCCACCGGGTGGTGGGGAGCAAGGGTGCTTTGACGGGCTACGCCGGCGGGCTCGACCGCAAGCGGGCGCTGCTTGCACTCGAGGGCAGCGCCCTGTTCTGACCCTCTCCCGACCTGTCAGGTGCGGGCGAGCACCTGGCCGTGCACGACCGCCAGCCACGCGTCGGGGTGGGCGCCCCACTCCCGCCATCCCTCGGCGATCCGCTGCAGCTCGTCGCGGTCGGCGAGGCCGAGGCGCATGGCATGGGCGGCGAAGTCCGACCGGGTGGAACGGGCCTGCCACATGCTCGCCCAGCGCCTGCAGTCGGCCGGCATGGCGTACAGCCAGGTGCCGATCGACGCCTCGACCTCGCGCAGCCCGGCGTGGCGACACCACGCCGGCAGCACCCGGCCGGCGTCGGGCTCGGCGCCCAGCGCGCGGGCGGTCTCGCGGTAGACCGCGCGCCACCGGTCGAGGGCTGGGACGCGCGGCCACCACGCCATCGCGTCGTAGTCGGCGTCGCGCACGGCCACCAGCCCGCCGGGTCGTACCCGGGCCGCCATCCGTCGCAACAGACCGACGGGGTCGTCGACGTGCTGCAGCACCTGGTGGGCGTGCACGACGTCGAAGGGCGGCTGGTCCGGAAGCGACGCCTCGTCGTGCTGCTCGATCGTCACGTTGTCGAGGCCTGCAGTAGCCACGTGCTCGCGCGCCTCGGCGACGGCTGCAGACGCCGGGTCGATGCCGAGCACCCGGCCGCGTGGTAGGTGGCGGCCCAGTCCCGCGGTGATCGTTCCCGGCCCGCACCCGACGTCCAGCAGGGCCTCGTCGCCGGCGAGCCGGGGGAGCAGGTAGGCGCAGCAGTCCTCCGCGGTCCGCTGCCGGTGCCCGCTGACGACGGACTCGTCGTGGCCGTGCAGGTAGGCGGTCATCGCGGCTGGTGGGCTGTGTGTCAGTCGGCGTGTCAGTCGGCGTGTCAGTCGGCGTGTCAGTCGGCGGGGCGCCGCAGCGACTGCGACAGGCGCTCGGCAGCCGCCATCACCGCTGGCGCGTGCAGCCGACCGGGCTGTCGGGTGAGGCGCTCGAGCGGCCCCGACACCGACACGGCGGCCACGACCTTGCCGGAGGGGGAGCGGACCGCGCCCGACACCGACGCGACGCCCTGCTCGCGCTCGCCGACGCTCTGCGCCCAGCCCCGCTTGCGCACGCTGGCGAGTGCCGCCGCGGAGAAGGCAGAGTGCTGCAGGCCACGGTGCATCCGCTCGGGGTCCTCCCAGGCGAGCAGGATCTGCGCGGCGGAGCCGGCGTTCATCGTCAGCTGGGAACCCACCGGGACGGAGTCGCGCAGCCCACTCGGCCGCTCGACGGCCGCGACGCAGACCCGGACGTCGCCCTGGCGGCGGAACAGCTGCGCGGACTCGCCGGTGATGTCGCGCAGCCGGGCCAGAACGGGACCGGCGGTCGCCAGCAGTCGGTCCTCGCCGGCGGCCGCGGACAGCTCGCCGAGCCGGGGCCCGAGGATGAAGCGGCCCTGCATGTCCCGGGCCACCAGCCGGTGGTGCTCGAGCGCCACGGCCAGCCGGTGCGCCGTCGGCCGGGCGAGCCCGGTCTGGCTCACAAGGGCGGCCAGGGTGGCCGGGCCGGCCTCCAACGCGGTCAGGACGAGCGCGGCCTTGTCGAGGACACCGACTCCGCTAGTGTTGT
The DNA here is from genome assembly GCA_963785115.1 of uncultured Actinomycetota bacterium. GTDB lineage: Bacteria > Actinomycetota > Actinomycetes > Propionibacteriales > Nocardioidaceae > JACCWP01. Next base: position 247,201 of record CAWATY010000031.1, on the reverse strand, counting down.
CCATACCGCGATACTGCCGTCTCGTGTCGTGAGATGCAAGGAGGTCAGGATGGGGCGCACGCTGGCACAGAAGGTCTGGGACGAGCACGTCGTCCGGCAGGCGGAGGGGGAACCCGACCTGCTCTACATCGACCTTCATCTGGTGCACGAGGTGACCAGCCCGCAGGCCTTCGACGGGCTGCGGCTGGCCGGCCGCGGGGTGCGACGCCCGGACCTCACGATCGCCACCGAGGACCACAACATCCCGACGCTCGACGTGGACAAGCCGATCGCCGACCCGGTGTCGCGCACGCAGGTCGAGACGCTGCGGCGCAACTGCGAGGAGTTCGGCGTACGGCTGCACCCGCTGGGTGACGCCGAACAAGGGATCGTGCACGTCGTCGGCCCTCAGCTCGGCCTGACCCAGCCCGGCACGACGGTCGTCTGCGGCGACTCGCACACGTCGACCCACGGTGCGTTCGGTGCCCTGGCGTTCGGCATCGGCACCAGCGAGGTCGAGCACGTGCTCGCCACCCAGACGCTGCCGCAGTCGCGACCGAAGACGATGGCCGTGACCGTGAACGGCACGTTGCCCGCCGGGGTCAGCGCCAAGGATCTCGTCCTGACGCTGATCGCCGAGGTGACGACCGGGGGCGGGCAGGGCTACATCGTCGAGTACCGGGGCGAGGCGATCCGCGCGCTGTCGATGGAGGCGCGGATGACGATCTGCAACATGTCCATCGAGTGGGGCGCGAAGGCCGGCCTCATCGCGCCGGACGAGACCACCATCGGCTACCTGCGGGGACGTCCGCACGCGCCGGAGGGGTCGGACTGGGACGCTGCCGTCGACTACTGGCGCAACCTGGTGACCGACGACGACGCGGTCTTCGACCGTGAGGTCGTGCTGGACGCATCGACGATGGCACCGTTCGTCACCTGGGGGACCAACCCGGGTCAGGGTGTGCCGCTGTCGGGCAACGTGCCATCCCCCGCCGACTTCGAGGACGAAGGTGACCGCGCCGCCGCCGAGCGGGCGCTCGTGTACATGGACCTCGCAGCTGGCACGCCGATGCGCGACATCGAGGTCGACACGGTGTTCGTCGGCTCCTGCACCAACGGTCGCATCGAGGATCTCCGGGTGGCGGCCGAGGTGGTGGGAGGACGTCGCGTCGCGCGTGGCACCCGGATGCTCGTCGTGCCGGGCTCGACCCGGGTGCGGCTCGAGGCGGAGGCCGAGGGCCTCGACGTCGTGTTCAAGGACGCGGGCGCCGAGTGGCGCGGTGCGGGCTGCTCGATGTGCCTGGGCATGAACCCGGACACCCTGTCCCCGGGCGAGCGCGCGGCCTCCACGTCCAACCGCAACTTCGAGGGTCGCCAGGGCAAGGGCGGACGCACCCACCTGGTCTCTCCCCAGGTCGCCGCCGCCACCGCGATCGTCGGCCACCTGGCCTCGCCCGCCGACCTGCAGGAGGTCTGAGCCGTGGATGCCTTCACCCGGCACACAGGGACCGCCGTGGCACTGCGGCGCAGCAATGTGGACACCGACCAGATCATCCCTGCGGTGTACCTCAAGCGGGTCACCCGCACCGGCTTCGAGGACGGTCTGTTCGCGGCCTGGCGCAACGACCCCGCCTTCGTCCTCAACCGACCGGAGTCGAAGGGTGCCAGCATCCTGGTCGCCGGCCAGGACTTCGGCACCGGCTCGTCCCGCGAGCACGCGGTGTGGGCGCTGCTGGACTACGGTTTCCGGGTCGTGCTGTCACCGCGCTTCGGCGACATCTTCCGCGGCAACTCCGGCAAGTCCGGGCTGCTCGCCGCCCAGGTGGACGCCAAGGTGATCGCGGCGATCTGGGAGCTGATCGACCGCGACCCGACCACACCGGTCACCGTCGACCTCGTCGAGCGCACGGTGGCGGCGGGTACGGGCACCGATCGGGTCGAGGACTCCTTCGACGTCGACGACTACACCCGCTGGCGGTTGCTCGAGGGCCTCGACGACGTCGACATCACGTTGTCGCACGCAGCGGACGTCGAGGCATATGAGTCGCGCCGTCCGGTGTGGAAGCCGACCACCCTCCCCGCGCGCACGGGCTGACTCAACCGGGTCGCACGGCCAGCTGGTCGCACCACGAGACGAAGCCGAGTCGTCGCGCCGTCGCCAGTGATGCGAGGTTCGTCCCGCGCGCGCGCCATCGGGCGATGCCCTCTGTGCGGACCGCGTGATCGGCCGCCGCCGATGCCACCGCGACGCCCAGTCCGCGACCACGATGGTCTGGTCGAACGAGCACTCCGACGTCGGTGTACCCGTCGCACCAGTGGGTCAAGTTGGCCGCTGCGACCACGATGCCCGACTTCTGCACAAAGAAAGTCACGAGATCTTCGTCGTCGAATCCGGCCTCTTCCCAGTCGCGTCGAGACACCGACTCGCGTAGTCGGCGCAGCTCGCCGTCGGTCGCCGCGTCGCGCCGGATCTCAAGTCCATCGGTGTGCGCACGCAGCAGCGTCGAGTGGTCGGCATAGTGGTGCACCGACGGCCCGACGAGCACCCACGGCGAAGGCACGACGTCGTTCCACGATTCGCGAACCCCCAAGCCCTGCAGGGGAATCTCCGCCGCAATCGCGATAGCAGCTTCTGCTGTGCCGGACGGATGGGACAGGTGTCGTGCGCCGTGGCGCCATGCACCGAACCATCCCGGATAGTCGCCGAGCCGCGCGTGCGCGGTGACCGTCGACGCGCGAAACACGTCGGTCACCGGCACTCCGAAAAGATCTGCCCACCACGCCAACACCCGCTGATGTGTCGCAGAGGTGACTTTGTGGGTTTGCATGTAGTCAACAGCTTTCGGCGTGTATCGATTGTCTATGCGTCACAGAGTCCTTACCGTGCCAGAAGGTCGGGCGCGGGCTCGACAACGTTCACGAAAGGGAGACCAGTGAACAAGTCCCAGTTCATCGACACGCTCGCCGCCCACTTCGACGGCAACAAGCGCGCCGCGTCGGACGCACTCGATGCGGTCCTCGACACCATCGCGCGCGAGGTGGCGCGAGGGGAGAAGGTCGCCATCACGGGGTTCGGCGCCTTCGAGAAGACCAACCGCCCTGCTCGGATGGTGCGCAACCCGCGCACCGGTGAGCGGGTGCACGCCAAGAAGACGTCGGTTCCGAAGTTCCGCGCAGGTGCGGAGCTCAAGGCCGTCGTGTCCGGCGACAGGAAGCTGCCGACGGTCGCCGCGGCTGCCAGCCCGGCGAAGAAGACGACCTCCAGGGCGACTGCGTCAACGGCCAAGAAGACGGCCAAGAAGGCCGCCAAGAAGGCCGCCAAGAAGACGGCGAAGAAGTCGACGGCCAAGAAGACCGCGAAGCGGTCGCCGGCGAAGAAGACCGCGAAGCGGTCGACGGCCAAGAAGACCGCCAAGCGGTCACCGGCGAAGAAGACGGCCAAGAGGGCGACCTCCAAGCGGGCGCCGGCGAAGCGGTCGACGGCCAAGAAGTCGACGGCCAAGCGCTCGACGGCGAAGAAGACCGCGAAGCGGTCGCCGGCGAAGAAGACGGCGAAGCGGTCGACGGCGAAGAAGACCGCCAAGCGGTCACCGGCGAAGAAGACGGCCAAGCGGTCGACGGCCAAGAAGTCGACGGCTCGGAAGGCCGCCAAGAAGCGCTGACACGTTCCGGCCGACCCAGGCCGGCACGGCACCGACGACGAGGGCCCCGCCAACGGCGCGGGCCCTCGTCGCGTCTGGTGGTGCCGGTGGTGCCGGTCGTACCGTCAGGTGGCCAGGCCGTGCAGCACGCGTGTGGTGGCACGTCCGACGCCGAGTCGTACCGCCTCGTCGAGGTGTCCGGCCGTGTCGACGTCGCGGGTCGCGCGGACGAGACCCGGAGCATCCAGCGGCGCCGCGCCGTCCGCGCGGTGCCGACGAAGCGAATCCAGTCCGAAGCGTGGTCGCAGCGGCACGCCGGGCAGCGCGGTCAGCACGGTCGTACCGGTGCCCTCGCCGTCGGGAAGCACGCCCCGGGCGTGCGTTGCTGCCAGGGCGAGTACCGCGCGCACGTCGCTGTCGCGCAACGCGGGGAGGTCGGCCGACCACACCGCCACGGCGGCGTCGGGGTGGTGCCGGCGCACCCAGTCGATGCCTCGGGTGACGGCGGCGTTCAGTCCAGCCGGCTGCGGCTCGTCCAGGACGACGGCGCCCAGCGCGCGTACGGTCTGCGCGACCTCCTCGTCGCCGGACACGACCACCACGAGCCGTACCTCCTGCACCGCCAGCAGCGCCGTCACGGTGTCCGCGGCGAAGGCGCGGGCGAGGGCCGGTCGGCCGCCGTCGACACCCGTGTCCAGCCGGGTCTTCGCCCGGTCGAGTCGCTTGACCGGGACCACAGCGACCCAGGACGGGTCGGTGCCGGGCGTGGCTGCGGGAACAGGACAGGAGGTCATCGCTCTCGATCCTGCCACCGGGACCAATAGAGTCGCCCTGCGATGCCGGGTGGCGGACACCGGACGGACGACGAAGGACGGTCGACGCAGTGGCTGGGGACAGGCGCGAGCGACGGGGGTGGGCGCTGCAGATCTGCGTGCTGCTGCTTCGTCCGTTGCTGATGGTCCTCACCAAGCGCTCGTTCCGCGGGCAGGAGCACCTGCCGCGTGGCGGCTTCGTGTTCGCGGCGAACCACATCTCCCACGCCGACCCGCTGATGTTCGCGCACTACGTGAACGACACGGGGTACTCGCCGCACTTCCTCGCCAAGGCGTCGGTCCTGTCGGTGCCTGTCGTCGGCCGCTTCATCCGGGCGACCGGACAGATCCCGGTGCACCGGGGCGGCACCGAGGCCGCGCAGGCCTACCGCGACGCGGTCGCCGCGATCAGGCGCGGTGAGTCCGTCATCGTCTATCCCGAAGGCACCATCACCCGCGACCCGGACCTGTGGCCGATGGTGGGCAAGACCGGGGCGGCACGGATCGCGCTCGAGACCGGGTGCCCGGTGATCCCGCTGGCCCAGTGGGGAGCGCACCGGCTGCTCCCGCCGTACGCGAAGAAGCCGCACCTGTTCCCCCGGGTGACCAACTACGTGCAGGCGGGGCCGCCGGTCGACCTCGCCGACCTGCAGGACCAGCCGATCACCGCGCCGGTGCTGCGCGCGGCGACCGATCGGATCATGCAGGCCATCGCGGTGCAGCTGGGGGAGATCCGCGGTGCGGAGCCACCGCCGGAGCGCTACGACCCGCGAGTGCACGGTCTGCCGTCCACCGGCAACCCGCAACGCAGTGGCAAGCCCCCGCGAACACAGGGAGACCGACCGTGACGCACGTGGCCGTGATGGGTGCCGGGTCGTGGGGCACGGCGTTCTCGCTCGTGCTCTCCGACGCCGGCAACGAGGTCCGTACGTGGGGCCGGCGGCCCGAGGTGTGCGACGCGATCAACAGCACCCGGGAGAACGCCGAGTACCTGCCCGGCATCGTGCTGCCCGACACCATCGCCGCCGACCCCGACCCGGCCAAGGCGTTGTCGGGAGCCGACGTCGTGGTGCTCGCGGTGCCGTCGCAGAAGCTGCGGGACAACCTCACCCCGTGGTCGGAGCTGATCGAGCCCGGAGCTGTCTTGATGAGCCTGATGAAGGGCGTCGAGCTCGGCACCGCCAAGCGGATGAGCGAGGTGATCGCCGAGGTCACCGGCGCCGACCCGGGACGCGTTGCGGTGCTGAGCGGCCCCAACCTGGCCAAGGAGATCGCCGCCCGGCAGCCCGCCGCCAGCGTGGTCGCCTGCGTCGACGAGGACGTCGCGGTGCGGATGCAGCAGCTCTGCCACACGGCCGTGTTCCGGCCGTACACGAACACCGACGTGGTGGGCTGCGAGCTCGGGGGGGCGACCAAGAACGTCATCGCGCTGGCCGTGGGCATGGCGTGGGGACTCGGGCTGGGCGACAACGCGCGGGCGTCGCTGATCACCCGGGGCCTGGCCGAGACCGGACGGCTCGCCGCCGCGGCCGGCGCCGATCCGATGACGCTCGCCGGGCTCGCCGGACTCGGCGACCTGGTGGCGACCTGCAACTCGCCGCTGTCCCGGAACCGCACGTTCGGCGAGAAGCTCGGCCAGGGGATGTCGGTCGACGAGATCGTCGCCTCGACCCGGCAGGTGGCCGAGGGCGTCAAGTCGTGCGAGTCGCTGCGCGAGCTCGCCCGCCGCTACGAGGTCGAGATGCCGATCGTCGAGCACGTGAGCGCCCTGGTGCGCGGGGAGATGGCTCCCGACCGGATGCTCGCGTCGCTGATGTCGCGCGCCGCCACCTCCGAGCGCTGAGCGCGGCGAGTCGGTCAGGCAGCGGTGAGCGCCTGATCGAGGTCGCGCCAGAGGTCCTCGACGTCCTCGATGCCCACCGAGAGCCGTACCAGTTCGTCCGGGATGGTCGTCGGCTCGCTGGACCAGCGGCGGCGGCGTTCCATCGACGACTCGACGCCGCCGAGGCTGGTGGCGTGCACCCACAGCCGGACGGCGGCGCAGAGTCGGTCAGCCGCCGCGGCACCACCGGCGGTCTCGATCGCGACGATCCCGCCGAAGCCCGGGTAGCGCACCCGCGCGACCGCCGGGTGCGTGCCGAGCCGGTCGGCGATGACCGCGGCGTTGGCCTCGGCCCGGTCGACCCGCAGCGCCAGCGTCCGGAGCCCGCGGGTGGCCAGCCAGCACTCCAGCACGCCCGGGATGGCCCCGAGGCTGCGCCGCTTCTCGTCCATCGCCTTCCAGAGGGACTCGTCGCGGGTGACCACGGCCCCGAGCACGGCGTCGGCGTGCCCGGAGAGGTACTTGGTCGCCGAGTGCAGCACCACGTCGGCGCCGAGGTCGAGCGGCCGCTGCCGCAGCGGTGTGGCGAAGGTGTTGTCCACGACGACCCGGGCGCCGGCCTGCTGGGCCGCCGGTACGACGGTGGCCAAGTCTGCCACCTCGAGCGCAGGGTTGGTGGGCGACTCCAGCCAGACCAGCGCGGCGTCGTCGGCAGCCTTGATGACTGCCGCGGTGTCGGCCACGTCGACCTGCCGGACCCCCACCCGTCCGCGACGCTCGAGCTCGGCGACCTGGTGCAGCACGCCCAGGTAGGCGTGCCGCGGCACCACCACCGTCTCGCCCTCGGCGACCAGGTCGAGCAGCACCGAGGCCGCCGCCAACCCCGAGGAGTACGCGAGGCAGCGGCCGCCCTCGAGTGCCCCCAGGGCATGCTCGAACGCCTCCCAGGTGGGGTTGGCGTAGCGGCCGTACTCGCGCTCGCCACCCGCCACGAAGACGCTGGCGGGCGTCAGCGGGGCGCTCAGCGGCTCGTCCGGAAGGTGCGCCGGGCGGCCCGCGTGCACGGCGAGCGTGGCGGGTGTCAGGTCGGACGGGAGACCAGCGGAGGCATCGAGGTGTGGCGACATGTCACCCATTCTCCCGGCCGCTAGGGTCGCGTGCGATGACGACTCCCACGCCCCCGCAAGGCGAGCCCGTCGCCGTCGACCGTCGGACCCGGGTGGCCCTGGTGTTCGGCGGCAGGTCGAGCGAGCACGGGGTCTCCTGCCTGACCGCCGCCGACGTGATCGCGGCCCTCGATCCCGACCGCTACGACGTCGTGCCGATCGGCATCGCGACCGACGGGCGATGGGTCCTCGAGTCACGCGAGCCGGACCGGTTCCGGATCGCGTCCGGCCGGCTGCCGGAGGTGGACGGGACGGCTGCCGAGGTGGCGTTGCGCGCCTCCGAGGGTGGGGAGCTGCTGGTGCACGAGGCCGGTGAGGTCCCGCGCACCCTCGGCGAGGTCGACGTCGTGTTCCCGCTGCTGCACGGCCCGTGGGGCGAGGACGGGACGCTGCAGGGCCTGTTGGAGATGGCGGGCATCCGCTACGTGGGCGCCGGAGTGCTGGCCAGCGCCGTGGGCATGGACAAGGAGTTCATGAAAGTCGCGTTCTCCGCGGCGGGGCTGCCGATGCTGCCGTACGCGGTGGTGCGGCCGAGGGAGTGGGAGCACGACCCGGCGCTCGTACGGGAGACGGTTGCCAGCCTCGGCTACCCGGTGTTCGTCAAGCCGGCCCGGGCCGGTTCCAGCTTCGGCATCAGCCGCGCCGACGGGCCCGACGACCTCGACGCCGCCGTCGAGAATGCCCACCAGCACGACCCCAAGGTCATCGTCGAGGCGGCGGCGCTGGACGCCCGCGAGGTGGAGTGCGGAGTGCTTGAGGGACTCGACGGGAACCCGCCGGAGGCCAGCGTGCTCGGCGAGATCCGGCTCGACCCGGACGCCGCGCACACCTTCTATGACTTCGAGGCCAAGTACGTCGACGGCACCGCCACCCTGGACGCGCCCGCCGATGTCACCGATGAGGTCGCCACGCAGCTGCGCGACTGGGCCGTCACGGCCTTCGAGGCCATCGGCGGCGAGGGACTGGGCCGGGTCGACTTCTTCCTGCTGCCCGGCGGCAAGGCCGTGATCAACGAGATCAACACCATGCCGGGGTTCACCCCGACCTCGATGTTCCCGCGGGTGTGGGCCGCGACCGGCCTCGACTACCCGGCCCTGGTCGACCGACTCCTCACCTCAGCACTCCAGCGCAGCACCGGCCTGCGCTGATCCGGTTTCCCAAGTTCACCCGGGAAACCCGAGGTTCGCCCGTGTAGCGACACGGTGGAACCTTCGGTTCCCCACGTTAACTTGGGAAACCCCAAGGCCGCCTCAGATGTGCACTACGGGGCAGGTGAGGGTGCGGGTGATGCCGGGGACGTTCTGGACCCGGGCGACGACGAGCTGTCCGAGCTCGTCGACGTTGCCCGCCTCGGCGCGGACGATCACGTCGTAGGGCCCGGTGACGTCCTCGGCGAGCGTGACGCCCTTGACGTCGGCGATGGCCTTGGCCACGTCGGCGGCCTTGCCGACCTCGGTCTGGATCAGGATGTAGGCCTGCACCACCATGGTCGTCCTCCGTGGGCTCGTCGACGCCGCTGTCGGCAGCTCGTGGTCGGCGCGACCGCCCACCGGCCGCCGCGCCGCACCAACCTACAACCTGCGCCGATCGGTCCGTCAGGATGGCGGGCATGGCGGACACCTCATCGCAGCAGCCGGCGACAGACCTGGCCGCGGCCGGCGAGTTCGGCCTCATCGCGCAGGTCTCGGCGCTGCTCACCGCCGGCCCGGACGTGATCATCGGCCCCGGCGACGACGCCGCACTGGTACGGGTCGGCGGCGGTGACGACGGTCGCGAGGTGCTGGTGTCGACCGACGTCGCGGTCGAGGGCCGGCACTTCCGTCGCGACTGGTCGAGCGCGCTCGACGTCGGCCACCGGGTCGTCGCCGCCAACCTCAGCGACGTCGCCGCGATGGGCGGGACGGCCAGCGCCCTCGTCGTCGCCCTCTGCGCGCCCGAGGACCTGCCGACCGAGTGGGCGCTGGATCTGACCCGCGGCATGGTCGACGAGGCAGGTCTGGTGGGTGCCAGCGTGGTCGGCGGCGATGTGTCCGGCGCCGACTCCGTCACGGTGGCCGTGACCGTGCTCGGCGCGGCCGAGCGGGTCGTCCGCCGCGACGGCGCGCGGCCGGGCGACGTGGTCGCCCTGGTCGGCCGGGTGGGCTGGGCGGCGGCCGGCCTGGCCGTGCTCAGCCGCGGCTTTCGATCACCCCGGGTGGTGGTCGAGGCCTACCGCCGGCCGGAGCCGCCGTACGCGCAGGGGCCGCTCGCCGCCGCCGCAGGGGCGACCGCCATGGTCGACGTGAGCGACGGCCTGGTCGCCGACCTCGGTCACCTGGCGAGAGCCAGCGCGGTGGCAGTCGCCCTCGACGGATCCGCGTTCGACATCCCCGAGCCGCTGCAGTCGGTGGGTGCCGCGGTCGGTGCCGATCCGCTGCTGTTCGCGCTCACCGGGGGAGAGGACCACGCACTGGTCGCGACGTTCCCCCCGGACACGGCGCTGCCCGACGGCTGGCGGCCGGTCGGGCAGGTGCGCGAGGGCGAGGGCGTCACCGTCGACGGGGCGCCGCTCGAGGGGGAGGGCGGCCACCGCCACTTCGGCTAGGTCAGCGGGTGACCTTGCCGGCCTTGAGGCACGACGTGCACACGTTCAGCCGCTTGGGCGCGGAGTCGACGGTCGCCCGGACCCGCTGGATGTTGGGGTCGAAGCGACGGCGCGTCTTCTTGCGCGACCACGGCCGGTTGTTGCCGAAGCCGGGCTTCTTGCCGCAGATGTCGCAGACGGCAGCCACCGCAGACACTCCCAGGATCGAGGTACGTGCACCGCCGGCCGGGTGCGGCGCGGCGGGGCCCACGCGACGTGGGCAACCTCGAAAGCGTACCGGACCCGGGGGCGCCGGCTCCAATCGGTCAGCCGCCGGGCCGGGATCAGGGGTGGTCCCGGATACCCTCCTGCGGTGATCGAGGAGGCCGCGCTGCGGGAGCTGTTCGCCCGCTGGCGCCGCAGCTGCGTCGAGGCGCTCGGTGAGGCGCGCGAGGAGATCGACGCCCTCAACGTCTACCCGGTCCCCGACGCCGACACCGGCACCAACGTCTATCTCACGATGGAGGCTGCCACCCGGGCCGCCGACGAGGCCGACGAGCGCGGCGATGCGGCCACCGAGGTCGTGCGCGCGTTCGTCGACGGTGCGCTGCGGGGTGCGCGCGGCAATTCCGGCGTGATCCTGTCCCAGCTGCTGCGTGCCTGCGTGCCGGCCCTGGCCGTCGCGGCCGCGACGAGACCGGTCGACCCTCGCGACCCGACGTGGGGCGTGACGCTGGCCGAGGCCCTCGACGACGCCGCCACTGCGGCCTGGCAGGCGGTGGGCGAGCCGGTGGACGGCACGATCCTGACGGTGGCCCGGGCGGCCGCCGACGGCGCGGCCTCGGCCGGCCAGGGCGCGCTGCCGTCGGTGGTGCTGCGCGCCGCCACCACCGCTGCGCACGAGGCCCTGCGGCGCACCCCTGAGCAGCTCGAGCGGCTCCGCCAGGCGGGCGTGGTCGACGCCGGCGGCCGCGCGCTGACGGTGGTTCTCGACACGACCGAGTCGGTGCTCACCGGCCGGCGCCCGCAGGGGGGCCGGGTGCGACACCCGATCCCGGTGCCGTTGCCGGCCGACGACCTGAGTCCGGAGGGACCGTCGTACGAGGTGATGTACCTGCTCGACGCCGACGACGACGCCGTGCCCGCGCTTCGCACTGCCCTCGCGCCGCTCGGCGACTCGCTGGTCGTGGTCGGTGGCGACGGGCTGTGGAACGTCCACGTCCACGTCGACGACCCCGGTGCCGCGATCGAGGCCGGCATCGCCGCCGGCCGGCCGCACCGGGTCGTGGTCACCCACTTCGCCGAGCAGGTGGCGACCGCCGCGGCGTCCGCGCGCAAGGGCCGGGTGGTCCTCGCGACCGCTGCCGGTCCCGGGCTGGCCGCGCTGTTCACCGACGCCGGCGCGCGGGTGGTCTCCCCGTCCGACGGTCGCCGCTGCTCGACCGACGACGTCCTGACCGCCGTGCTCGAGAGCGAGGCAGACGAGGTGGTCGTGCTGCCCAACGACGGCGCGCTCGTCACCGCGGCGGAGGCGGCAGCCCGGCAGGCGCGCGAGAGCGGGATCCGGGTGGCCGTGATCCCCACCCGGGCACAGGTCCAGGGCCTTGCGGCGCTCGCGGTGCACGACCCGGGCCGCGGATTCGACGTCGACGTCGTGCAGATGACGGGCGCGGCCGGGCACACCCGGCACGGCGCGGTGACGGTGGCCACCAGGCGGGCCATGACCTCGGCGGGGCCGTGCGAGCGCGGCGACGTGCTCGGGGTCGTCGACGGCGACTTCCAGGTGGTGGGTGACGATCTCGTCGTGACCGCCCAGCAGGTGCTCGACCGGTTGCTCGTCGGCGGCGGCGAGCTGGTCACCGTCGTCACCGGCGCGGGTGCCCCCGACGACATGGCCGCCAGGCTCGAGACCTACGTCGGGCACGACCGGCCCGAGGTCGACGTGCTGGTCCACGAGGGCGGGCAGGAGCGCTACCCGGTCTTCCTGGCCGTCGAGTGAGCGTGTCCTGATGGCCGTGCGGCTCGACACCAAGCTGGTGGGCGTCGTCGGCGCGGCCACGGCCAAGAAGCTCGACAGCTTCCTCGAGCTGCGCACCGTCGACGACCTGCTGCGCCACTACCCCCGCCGCTACGCCGCCCGCGGTGAGCTGACCCCGCTGCAGGCGCTGCGGCTCGACGAGCACGTGACCGTCCAGGCCCGGGTCCGCAGCGCGGTCAACAAGGAGTACGGCAAGCCCGACCCGCGTCGCCGCAGGCGCCCGGTCCGTACCGAGGTCGTGGTCACCGACGGCACCGGAGAGCTGCTGCTCACGTTCTTCAAGCAGGCCTGGCGCGCGACGCAGCTCAAGGCGGGGACGCTCGGACTGTTCGCCGGCAAGGTCGGCGAGTTCAACGGGCGGCGCCAGCTGATGCACCCGGAGTGCGAGATCCTCGACGGCGACGACGTCGACGGTGCCCGCCTCACCCGGCGGCTGATCCCGATCTACCCGGCGGCCGGCAAGGTGCAGAGCTGGGTCGTCGCCTCGTCGGTCGAGCTGGTGCTCGACGCGATCGACGAGCTCGACGACCCGGTGCCGCCCGAGCTGCGCGAGCGGCACCATCTGCTCGACCTCCGTACGGCGCTCGAGGCGATCCACCGGCCGGAGGAGCCCCGGGACTGGCAGCGGGCCCGCGAGCGGCTCCGCTACGACGAGGCCCTGCTCACCCAGGTGGCGCTGGCGCGCCGCCGGGCGAGCGTCGACGCGCTGCCGGCCCGGCCTCGGGAGCCAGTCGCCGACGGCATCCGCGAGCGGTTCGAGCAGCGGCTGCCGTTCGCGCTGACCGACGGTCAGCGCCGGGTCGGCGACGAGATCGCGGCCGACCTGGCCCGGGCACACCCGATGCACCGGCTGCTGCAGGGCGAGGTCGGGTCGGGCAAGACCGTGGTCGCGTTGCGGGCGATGCTGCAGGTCGTCGACGCGGGCGGACAGGCGGCGCTGCTGGCGCCGACCGAGGTCCTCGCCCAGCAGCACTTCCGCAGCGTGACCAGGCTGCTCGGCGAGCTGGCCACCGGCGGCATGCTCGGCGGTGCCGACGTCGCCACCCGGGTGCGGCTGCTCACCGGTGCCCTGTCCACCGCGTCGCGGCGCGAGGCGATGCTCGACGTCGCGTCCGGAGCGGCCGGCATCGTCGTCGGCACCCACGCGCTGCTGGAGGAGCGGGTGCAGTTCGCCGAGCTGGGGCTGGTCGTGGTCGACGAGCAGCACCGCTTCGGGGTCGAGCAACGGGCCGCCCTGACCGAGCGGGGCGACGGGAGCCGCCCACACGTCCTCGTGATGACCGCCACCCCGATCCCGCGCACGGTGGCGATGACGGTGTTCGGCGACCTGGACACGTCGGTGCTCGCGGAGGTCCCGGCCGGCCGCGAACCCGTCCAGACCACGGTCGTACCCGCGGCCGAGCGGCCCGACTGGCTGGACCGCGCCTGGCAGCGGGTCCGCGAGGAATGCGGCGAGGGCCGGCAGGCCTACGTGGTCTGTGCCCGGATCGGACCGGGTGAGAGCGGGGAGGAGCCGGAGCCGCCGGCCGACGACGACGACACCGACGCCGACCGCGCGGCGGCCGACGCGCCGGCCACCCACGCCGTGCTCGAGCTGGCCGACGAGCTGCGCGCCGGCGGACTGGCCGGGCTGCGCACCGAGATCCTGCACGGTCGGCTGCCGCCCGACGTGAAGGACGGGGTGATGGACCGGTTCGCCATCGGCGAGGTCGACGTGGTGGTGGCCACCACCGTCGTCGAGGTGGGTGTCGATGTGCCCAACGCCACCGTGATGGTCGTGATGGACGCCGAGCGCTTCGGGCTGTCCCAGCTGCACCAGCTGCGGGGGCGGGTCGGCCGCGGCACCGCACCGGGTCTGTGCCTGTTGGTCACGTCCGCTGCTGCGGACAGCCCGGCCCGCGAGCGGCTGGAGGCGGTCGCCGCCACGTCCGACGGCTTCGAGGTGTCCCGGCTCGACGTCGCGGTCCGCCGTGAGGGCGACGTGCTGGGTTCCTCGCAGTCGGGTCGGCGCTCGAGCCTGCGGCTGCTGTCGGTGGTCGAGCACGAGCAGGTGATCGCCGATGCCCGGGCCGATGCGACCACGCTGGTCGCCGACGACCCGGCGCTCGGCCGATGGCCGGCGCTGGCCGAGCAGGTCGCGGCGCTGGAGGACTCCACCCGCGCTGACTGGCTGGAGAAGGCGTGACCCGCGTCGTCGCAGGCGAGCACGGCGGTCGCAGGTTGCGTACGCCATCCGGCGACACCACACGGCCCACCAGCGACCGGGTGCGCGAGGCGCTGTTCTCGCGCGTCGAGGCGTTGATCGGCGGGCTCGACGGCGCGGTCGTGCTCGACCTGTACGCCGGCTCCGGCGCCGTCGGACTGGAAGCACTGTCCCGCGGCGCGGCGCACGCCGTGCTGGTGGAGGCCGACCGCCGCGCCGTCGCGGTGGTCCGGGCGAACGTCGAAGCGCTCGCCGTGGGCGAGCGGGCGCGGGTCGTCCACGACCGCGTCGAGCGGGTGCTCGCCCGACCACCGTTCGCGGAAGTCGCGGCCGGAGCTGACCTGGTCTTCGCCGACGCGCCGTACCCGCTCGAGGCCGACCAGCTGCGCGAGGTCCTCGGCTCCGGGCTGACCCACGGCTGGCTGGCGGCCGACGCGCTGCTGGTCGTCGAGCGCCCGACCCGCGGGGCGGGCTGGGAGTTCCCGACCGGCGTCCGGCCCGTCGGCGAGCGCGGCTACGGCGAGACCACGCTTTGGTACGGTCGCCGCCACTTCGAGAGCCCGACCGAGACCTCGACGGAGGACTGAGTGCCGACTGCGGTGTGTCCCGGCTCCTTCGACCCGGTGACGTACGGCCACGTCGACATCGTCGCCCGGGCCGCGCGGCTCTTCGACGAGGTCACCGTCGGCGTGCTGGTCAACACCGCCAAGCAGGGGCTGTTCAGCGTCGAGGAGCGGGTGGCGATGCTGCGCGAGGCGACCGGCGACCTGCCAGGCGTCCGGGTGGAGTCGTTCGAGGGGCTGCTGGTCGACTTCTGCCGCGCCCGCGGCATCACGGCGATCGTCAAGGGGCTGCGCGCGGTCACCGACTTCGACTACGAGCTGCAGATGGCCCAGATGAACAGCCGGCTCGCAGGGATCGAGACGGTGTTCGTCCCCACCAGCCCGGAGTGGTCGTTCCTCGCCTCGAGCCTGGTCAAGGAGGTCGCCGCGCACGGTGGCGACGTCTCCGGACTGGTGCCGCCGGCCGTGCTGACCCGGCTGCACGACAGGCTCCGCACGGGCTGACCACCGAGTCAGTACGAAACGGACACCGGGTCGGCTGGGGCGACCTGGCCGCGCATCACGGGTTACGCTCCCGTTGCGGGTATGAGGCGCGCGGGAGGGCGGGCAGCAGACGTGGACGTCCGGGCCAAGCTGGCCGAGATCAGGGAACAGGTGTCGACCGCACGGTCGATGCCGATGTCGGCGTCTGCCGTCGTCAACCGCGCCGACCTGTTGGCGGCGCTCGACGAGCTGGCGGACATGTTGCCGCAGGCCTTCGGCGAGTCCGACCGGGTGCTCGCCTCGCGCGACGACGTGATCGCCCGCGCGGAGGAGGAGGGCCGCCAGATCGTGGCCGACGCCGTGCGGCGTCGCGACGAGCTGGTCTCCGACAGCGACGTCTTCACGCTCGGCCGGACCGAGGCCGAGCGACTGGTCACCGAGGCCAAGGCCGAGGCGGCCGCGCTGCGTCGCGAGACCGACGACTACGTCGACGAGCGGCTGGCCAACTTCGAGCTGTCGCTGGCCAAGACGCTGGAGGCCGTGCAGCGTGGGCGCGAGCGGCTGCGCGGGCGCAGCGAGCTCGACACCCTGGGCGGGGCCGAGGCCGACCTCATCGCCCTGCCGGACCACGGCGACTGATTGGTGTCGGGGCGGGCCGACCCGGTATCCTGGCCGGCGGCCTCAGCCCACCAGCACCCACGAAGGCCCTCCCCGCCACGACTGCCGTCGCCACCTGTCGCCGCCCGTGGCCGACCCGAAAGAGATCCCGCTGCTCGCCCTGGACCCGAACGCCCCGCTCGTCCTCGACATCCGCGAGCTGGGTCGACGCCCCGGGTCGCAGCAGCAGGAGTCCCGTTCGGTCCCGGCACCGGCCGAGCTCGGCACCGAGGTCGTCGGCGTCCCCGAGGGTGAGCCCGTCGCGCTGTCGCTGCGGCTCGAGTCGGTGCTGGAAGGGGTGCTGGTCACCGGAACCGCGCAGTCCCGCGCCCGCGGCGAGTGCGCCCGGTGCCTGCAGGACGTCGAGCTCGACGTCGACGTCGACCTGCAGGAGCTGTACGCGTACCCGGAGAGCGACGCCGCAGACGACGAGGCCGGACGTGTGGTCGACGACCGGATCGACCTCGACCCGCTGCTGCGCGACGCGGTGGTGCTCGCACTGCCGTTCCGCCCGCTGTGCCGCGACGACTGCCCGGGTCTGTGCCCCACCTGTGGGGCCCGGCTCGCGGACGATCCGGCACACCGGCACGATGAGGTGTCAGACTCCCGGTGGGCCGCCCTGGCCGGCTGGGCGCACGACGAACGACCGGGCACATCCGGTCCGGACGAGGAGTGAGTGAAAGTGGCGGTTCCGAAGCGGAAGACGTCGCGCAGCAACACGCGGCACCGCCGCGCCCAGTGGAAGGCCGCCGCGCCCGCCCTGGTCACCTGCGCGAACCCGGCCTGCCGGTCCCCGCACCTGCCGCACCGGGCCTGCCCGGAGTGCGGTCAGTACGGGCCGCGGGGCGAGCGGCGCCAGGTCGTCTGACCCGGGCGGGATGGGCTCGCGCGACGCCGCCCCCGACCGCGGCACACCGGTACCTGACCGGACTGAGCTGTTGGCCGCCCTGGGCGTGCCCGACCTCGCCCCGGACGCGCTCGAGCTCGCTCTGACCCACCGCTCCTTCGCCTACGAGCACGGTGGGCTGCCCACCAACGAGCGGCTGGAGTTCCTCGGCGACTCCGTGCTCGGCCTGGTGGTCACCGACGGTCTCTACACCCGTCATCCCGACCTGTCCGAGGGGCGGCTGGCCAAGCTGCGCGCCGCGGTCGTCAACGCCAAGGCGCTGGCCGACGTCGGTCGGACCCTCGGGATCGGTCCGCACCTGCGGCTGGGCCGCGGGGAGGAGACCACGGGCGGTCGGGAGAAGTCCTCGATCCTCGCCGACACCGTGGAGGCGCTGATCGGCGCCGTCTACGTGCAGCACGGCTTCGACGGCGCCGCGCGGGTCGTGCGCACGCTGTTCGACCCCCTGGTCGCCGAGGCGGCGACCCGTGGCGCCGGCCTGGACTGGAAGACCAGCCTGCAGGAGCTCACCGCCGAGCACGTGCTGGGCGTCCCCGAGTACATCGTCGACGAGACCGGTCCCGACCACGCCAAGTGGTTCAAGGCCCGGGTGCGCGTCGGTGACGAGTTCTACGGCAGCGGCGAGGGCCGGTCGAAGAAGGAGGCCGAGCAGCAGGCGGCCGAGACCGGGTGGCGGGAGATCCAGGCCCGGTACGGCTCCACGGCGACGGGCTGACGTACGGCCGTGCCCGAGCTCCCCGAGGTCGAGGTGGTGCGCCGCGGTCTGGCCCGGCACACCGCTGGTCGCCGGATCGTCGAGGTGGAGGTGCTGTCGCCGCGCGCTGTGCGCCGGCACACCGGTGGTGCCGCGGACTTCAGCGCCCGGTTGCGCGGTGCGCGACTCGGCGAGCCCCGCCGCCGCGGCAAGTACCTCTGGGTGCCGCTGGACGCCGGTCAGGGCGAGGACGACGCGCTGCTGGCGCACCTCGGGATGTCCGGCCAGCTCCTGGTCCAGCCGCACGAGGCCCCCACCGAGAAGCACCTGCGGGTGCGGCTGACCCTCGACGACGGGCTCGACCTGCGCTTCGTCGACCAGCGCACCTTCGGCGGCCTGTCGGTGAGCGAGGGGGGCGCCGAGCTGCCCGCCGAGGTGACGCACATCGGCCTCGACCCCCTCGACCCGCGCTACGACCCGGCCACCGTCTATCCCCGGCTGCACCGCCGCCGCACCGGGATCAAGCGAGCCCTGCTCGACCAGACGCTCGTGTCCGGGGTGGGAAACATCTACGCCGACGAGGCGCTGTGGCTGGCCCGGCTGCACTACGCCCGCCCCACCGAGACGCTCCGTCGCGCCGAGGTCACCCGGCTGCTGGCAGCGGTGCACGACGTCATGCTCGCCGCGCTGGGCGAGGGCGGGACCTCCTTCGACGCCCTGTACGTCGACGTCGACGGGGCCTCCGGCTACTTCGACCGCTCGCTCGCCGTCTACGGGCGGGAGGGCGAGCCCTGCCCGCGCTGCGGCACGCCCGTACGCCGTGACCCGTTCATGAACCGGTCGTCGTACACCTGCCCCCGCTGCCAGCCGCGACCCCGCCGGGGTCGGTGGTGAGGCGCCGGTTGACCCGGCCGGTAGGCCGGTGCGATCCTGGGAGACGGGCTGATCAGCCCCACCCCTCGGACGGCGTCCCACCGGTCGCCATCCCCCGAGCTCAGTCACCTCATCGTGGAGGGCACTAGATGGCGAAGGCACTCCTCGGCCACATGGGCGGCACCGACCCCCGACTCACCCGCGACGCGACGCTGTTGCGTCGACGAGTCGCCGACCTGGAGGCCCTCGTGTCGCGCCTCCAGATCGAGAACGACGAGCTGTCGACCGCCGTACGCGAGCGCGACGCGCTGCTGCGCAGCGACCTCGGCCCCGAGCTGGCTCCCGAGTCGCCTGAGGGCCTGCTCGAGCCTGCGCTGCGCTGACGTAGGGCTGACGCTCCGCCGTTTCCGCCTCCTGCTCCGCCGCTGAGCCGTAGCCTGCCCCGCATGACCTCGCGGGCTGCTGCTCGTTGAGGACGCTGTCCAGCCGCCCGCGGGACGGCTCCTCACCGTCGGAGATCCCAGTGACCGTACTGACAGCCCGCCGCGTCGTGCGGATCCCTGCCACCGCCGCGGCGATGTTCCTCGTCGGTGTCGCCCTGGCCCCGGCTGCTGCCGCCCACGACGGCTCCGACGGCTCCGACGACCACACCCGGCTGCTGTCCGGCGCCGCCGAGGGTCCCGCCGCGGCCGCGCCGCCGATCACCAGCGACAACGTCGAGTGGCTCGGTCCCGAGCCCGGGACCGCAGCCATCTCCGGCTGTTTCTCGCCGAGCGCGCCGTACTTCTACACCTCCGGGCTGGAGTCGGTGAGCGCGTTCGACGTCTCCGACCCGACGGACCCGGTGCTCGAGGGCAAGCTGATCGACGCGCTGTTCGAGAACGAGGCGATGAACTGCGGCGAGCGCCGGATCGGCGGCGAGCTGCGCCGGTTCGTGCTGATCGGCGTCGATACCGTCCAGGCGGCCCCCGAGTGACCCTCAGCACGTCAACGTCGGTGGCAACGAGATCGTCGTCGTCGAGGTCACCGACCCGACGGCGCCCGTGATCGTCGGCCGGGCCGACGTCACGCACCAGCACGCACACGCTGACGTGCGTCCAGCCGACGACCTGCCGCTACGTCTACAGCGCGGGTACGGACGGCAAGATCTCGATCATCGACCTGCGTCGGCTGAAGGCCCCGGAGGAGGTCGGCACGTTCGACTCACCCGTGGTCGGCTGGGGCGGGCACAACTGGGACGTCGACGCTGCCGGCTACGGCCTCTACACCGGAGCCGACGGCGCCGCGGTGTTCGATCTGGCCGACCCGCTGCACCCGCGACTGGTGGCGCGCACGCTCGTGTCGGCGGTCAGCGACGGCGAGAACAACGGCTACAACGACTTCATCCTGCACAACTCCTGGCGACCCAACCCCGGTCGCTTCCAGCCCGGGCAACCAGCGTCTGTGCGGCGCGGCAACGTGCTGCTGGTCACCGAGGAGGACTACGAGGACACCAACTGCGCGACCGCCGGGTCGTTCCAGACCTGGCAGGTCCGCCACCTGAACGGGCCGCGCAGCCGGATCGTGCCGCTGGACAAGGTGGAGCTGGCCGACCTCGGCGGCCCGCTGACGCCGCCGGTGGACGCGTTCTGCTCGGCGCACTGGTTCGACTACCACCCCTCTGGCCTGGTGGCCGCCGGGTTCTACGCCGGTGGGCTGCAGGTCATCGACGTGCGTGATGCCCACGACCTGACCTCGTGGGGCTACGCCACCACCGGCGTCTCCGAGGTCTGGGACGCGTACTGGGTGCCCCGCTACCCCGACGGCGGTCCGGCGGCCGGCAAGACCCGCCTGGTCTACACCGTCGACGCGGTGCGCGGGCTGGACGTCTACCGGGTCGACCTGCCCGGTGGCGGCGCCACGGCCAGCACCACTGCCGCCCCGGCCGACTCGACCGGCCCGGCGCCTGCCGCGGTCGCGGTGGCCCTGCTCGCCCTGCCGCTGGCGCTCGTGGTCCGACGGCGCGCCACCGCCGGTGAGCCCCCCTCGGCTCGGTAGGCTTCCCAGGCGGCTGCTTCCCCGGCAGAGCCCAGCCGTGTCGCCACGACGCCAGGAGCCGTGTTGCACCTCAAGAGCCTGACGCTGCGCGGGTTCAAGTCGTTCGCCTCGTCCACGACCCTGCACTTCGAGCCCGGCATCACGTGCATCGTGGGCCCGAACGGCTCCGGCAAGTCCAATGTCGTCGACGCCCTCGCGTGGGTGATGGGCGAGCAGGGTGCCAAGTCACTGCGCGGCGGCAAGATGGAAGACGTCATCTTCGCCGGCACCTCGGGCCGCCCGCCGCTCGGGCGGGCAGAGGTCGTCCTGACCATCGACAACACCGACGGTGCGCTCCCGGTCGACTACACCGAGGTGACGCTGACCCGCACGATGTTCAAGGGCGGCGGGTCGGAGTACGCCATCAACGGGCAGGGCTGCCGGCTGCTGGACGTCCAGGAGCTGCTCAGCGACTCCGGCATCGGCCACGAGATGCACGTGGTGGTCGGCCAGGGCCAGCTCGACTCGGTGCTGCACGCGACGCCGGACGAGCGCCGTGGCTTCGTCGAGGAGGCGGCGGGGGTCCTCAAGCACCGCAAGCGCAAGGAGAAGGCGCTGCGCAAGCTGGAGGCAACCGAGGGCAACCTGACCCGGCTGTCCGACCTCCTCAGCGAGATCCGCCGACAGCTCAAGCCGCTGGGCCGGCAGGCCGAGGTGGCCCGCCGGGCCGTGCAGGTGCAGGCCGACCTCCGCGACGCCCGGGCCCGGCTGCTCGCCGACGACCTCGTCACCGCTCGCGCCGCCCTGGACAAGGAGCTCGCCGACGAGACCGCGTTGCGCGAGCGGCGGACCGGCGTCGAGGCAGCGCTGACCGCCGCCCGCGAGCAGGAGGCGGCGCTCGAGGAGGCGCTGCGCGCCGACGCCCCACGGCTGGCCCGGGCCCAGGAGACCTGGTACCACCTGGCCGGACTGCGCGAGCGCTTCACCGGCACCGGCGCGCTCGCTGCCGAGCGGATGCGCCAGGCGAGCGAACCGGCCGACGAGCACCGATCGACTCGCGACCCCGACGAGCTCGCGGCCGAGGCCCGCCGGGTCCGCCAGCAGGAGGACCGACTCGACGGTGAGCTGACCGAGTGCCGCGAGGGTCTGGAGAACGCGGTGGCCCAGCGACAGGTCGCCGAGCAGGCCCACCACGAGGAGGAGCGCCGGCTGGCGGCCGTCGCCCGTGACGCCGCCGGGCGCCGCGAGGGGCTCGCCCGGCTGCATGGCCAGGTGCACGCGCTGCGCACCCGCGCGGCCGCCGCCGAGGAGGAGATCGGCCGACTCACGGCCGCTCGCGCCGAGGCGCTGCAGCGGGCCGAGCGGGCCCGGCACGACTTCACCGCGCTGGAGAACCGGGTGGCCGGTCTCGACGCCGGTGAGAGCGGGCTGGACGCGACGTACGAGGCTGCCGCGGCCCAGCTCGAGGACCTCGAGTCCCGACTGGTCAAGCTGCGCGAGGAGGCGGAGGCGACCGAGCGCGAGCGCGGCGCACTGGTCGCGCGCAAGGAGGCGCTTGAGCTGGGTCTGGCCCGCAAGGACGGCGCGGGCGCACTGCTGGCCGCTACCGAGCAGGTCTCCGGCCTGCTCGGCTCGGTAGCGGCGCTGCTGACCGTCCGCCCCGGCTACGAGGCGGCCGTAGCGGCCGCCCTTGGCAGCGCGGCGGACGCGGTGGCGGTCGACGGCGTCGACTCGGCGGTGGCGGCCCTGCGGTTGCTGCGCTCGGACGACCTGGGTCGGGCCGGACTGTTGCTCGGGTCCGACGACGACGCCCCAGCTGCGCCGTCGGGGCTGCCCGCCGGCGCGCGACCCGTCCTCGAGGTGGTCGAGGCGCCATCGGCGCTGCAGGCCGCGCTCGGCACGCTGCTCGGTTCGACCGTCGTGGTGGAGTCGCTGGAGGCTGCCCGCGCCGTGCTCACCGCCCGCCCCGAGCTGCTGGCCGCCACCACCGAGGGCGACCTGCTCGGCCGGCACCGCGCCACCGGCGGCTCGACCTCGGCGCCGAGCCTGCTCGAGGTCCAGGCGGCCGTCGATGACGCCGGCGCCCGGCTGGCCGAGACCACGCACGCCGCCGAGCGGCTGCGCTTCGACCTGTCGCGACTCGAGGAGGAGCGCGCCGACGCCCAGGGCCGCACCGACGCCGCGCTGGCCCGGCTGCACGAGTCCGACGCCACGATGGCCGCCGTCGCCGAGCAGCTCGGCCAGCACGGCAGCGTCGCCCGTTCGGCTCACGACGAGGCACGCCGCCTGGAGCAGGCGATCGCGGAGGCGGAGGAGGCTCGCGACCGCGACCTCGGCGGCTTGGCCGACCTGGAGGCGCGCGTCGCCGCCGCCGAGGACGCTCCCTCCGACGAGCCCGACGACGCCGACCTGCCGCGGCTGGCCGAGGTGGCCACCGCCGCTCGGCAGACCGAGCTGGAGGCCCGGCTGGCGCTGCGTACCACCGAGGAGCGCGCCCGTGCGCTCGCCGGGCGTGCCGAGCAGCTCGAGCATGCCGCGACGGCCGAGCGGACGGCGCGGGCCGCGGCGGTCGCCCGGCGCGAGCAGCGCCGCCGTGAGGCGGCCACGGCCGGCGAGGTCGCGGCTGCCGTCGAGCACGTCATGGTGCGGTTGGAGCGGTCGCTGACCGCCGCCGCCGCGGGTCGCCGTGCGATCGAGCAGGCCCGCGGCCAACGCGAGCAGCAGCTCGGCGACGTGCGCGGTCAGGTGCGTGGGCTGGAGGCCGACCTGGCGGGGCTCACCGACTCCGTGCACCGCGACGAGGTGGCGCGCACCGAGCAGCGGCTGCGGATCGAGGCGCTGCAGGACCGGGCGCTCGAGGAGGTCGGCCTCGATCCCGAGTCGCTGGTGGCCGACTACGGCCCGGACGTGCCGGTGCCCGTGGTGCAGGAGCCTGCGCAGGAGACGGCCGACGACGACGAGGGTGCTGACGAGGGTGCTGTCCCGGAGCCGGTCCCGTACGACCGGGAGGTCCAGACCAAGCGGCTGCGGACGGCCGAGCGGGCGCTCGCCCTCCTCGGCAGGGTCAACCCGCTCGCGCTGGAGGAGTTCTCGGCGATGGAGGAGCGGCACGCGTTCCTCACCGAGCAGTACGAGGACGTCAAGCGCACCCGGCGCGACCTGCTCGAGATCGTCGGCGACGTCGACGCCCGCGTCCAGCAGGTCTTCTCCGAGGCCTTCGCCGACGTCGAGCGCGAGTTCGCCGAGGTGTTCGCCCGGCTCTTCCCCGGTGGCGAGGGCCGGCTGGTGCTCACCGACCCCGACGACCTGCTCGCGACCGGCATCGAGGTCGAGGCACGTCCGCCCGGCAAGAAGATCAAGCGGCTGCAGCTGCTGTCCGGCGGCGAGCGGTCGCTGGTGGCGGTCGCGTTCCTCGTCGCCCTGTTCAAGGCGCGGCCGAGCCCGTTCTACATCCTCGACGAGGTCGAGGCCGCGCTCGACGACACGAACCTGGAACGGCTGCTCACCCTCTACGAGGAGCTGCGCCAGAGCAGCCAGCTGCTGGTCATCACCCACCAGAAGCGCACCATGGAGGTCGGCGACGCGCTGTACGGCGTCTCGATGCGCGACGACGGGGTCTCGGTCGTGATCAGCCAGCGGCTGCGCGAGCCCGAGCCGGTGTGACGGACCCCGGGGCGTCGGGACGGGACGCGTTCGCGGCCTGGCGCACGCTGCCCACCCGGTGGGCCGACGAGGACGTCTACGGCCACGTCAACAACGTCGTCTACTACTCCTACTTCGACACCGCCGTGAACGGCTGGCTGATGGACGCGACCGACACCGACATCCGTGCGCTGGACGCGATCGGTGTCGTCGCGGAGACGGGCTGCCGGTTCCTGCGCCAGCTGCGCTTCCCCGACGTGGTGGACGCCGGACTGGCTCGGGAGCGGCTGGGCCGTTCGTCGGTGACGTACCGGATCGGTTTGTTCCGCGCGGGCGATGACGAGCCCGTCGCCATCGGGCGGTTCGTGCACGTCTACGTCGACGCCGCAAGCCGCGCGGTGGTGCCCGTGCCGGACGCCGTCAGGGCCGCCGTGGAGACGTTGCCGGTGGCCGTCGATCCGGCCTGAACCGCCTCCGCTCGTGGTCTGAGGAGCCCACGCGGCATGGCAGAA
The DNA here is from genome assembly GCA_963785115.1 of uncultured Actinomycetota bacterium. Lineage (GTDB taxonomy): Bacteria > Actinomycetota > Actinomycetes > Propionibacteriales > Nocardioidaceae > JACCWP01. Next base: position 222,630 of record CAWATY010000031.1, on the reverse strand, counting down.
TGAGCACTACATCCTCGCGCCCGATCAACCCCCTCCTGGAGCCGCCCCCATGGTCCTGCTCGCCCTCTCGCTGCTGACGATCGTGGTCGTGGCCGCGCTCGTCGTCGCGTACGTCGCGTACCCCCAGCAGGGGCGTGACCTGCCCCGCGCGCCACGTCTCGGTCGTGCCCTGCAGGGGCTGGTGGACCGCACCGGCCTCGACCCCGACGAGGACGAGGCCGCGACCGGTGGGTCGCTGCGGGAGTGGACCGTGCAGCGCAAGGACCTGCGGGACCAGCGGCGTGACGTGGAGCAGCGCACCGCTCGTTAGGCTCCCCCGACGTGGACGCGTTGACCTGGATCGTCGTCGCCGTGGTCGCGGTCCTGGTGCTCGCCGGGATCGCGGTGCTCGGGCTGGTCCGTCGCCCCCGCGGCACCGTCGAGGACGTTCGCCGTCCGACTCCGCCGCCCTCGGGTCCACCCCCCGCAGGCTCCGCCGCGCCACCGGTCGCTGACACCTCTGTCGATGCGCCGGTCGAGGCGCCGGCACCCGCGACTGGCCGACTGGTCCGGCTGCGGGCCCGACTGGCTCGCTCGCAGAGCACGCTGGGTCGCGGCCTGCTCGCGCTGCTGTCCCGCGACACGCTTGACGAGGACACCTGGGAGGGCGTCGAGGACCTGCTGCTCGCCGCCGACATGGGAGTCGGGCCGACCCAGGAGGTGGTGGGGCTGCTGCGCACCCGGCTGCGCGTCGAGGGCACGGCCCGCGACGCCGCCGCCGTGCGAAGCGTCCTCACCGAGGAGCTGGTCGCTCTCGTCGACCCGGCGATGGACCGCACGCTGCGGGTCGACGGCGAGGGCGACACCCCCGGGGTGGTCCTGGTCGTCGGGGTCAACGGCACCGGCAAGACGACGACGGTGGGTCGGGTGGCCCGGGTGCTCGTCGCCGAGGGGCGCAGCGTGCTGCTCGCCGCCGCCGACACGTTCCGGGCGGCGGCTGTCGACCAGCTGCAGACCTGGGGCGAGCGCGTCGGGGTCGACACCGTGCGCGGTCCCGAGGGCGGTGATCCTGCGAGCGTCGCGTTCGAGGCGGTCCGCGAGGGCGCGGACCGCGGGGTCGACACGGTGCTGATCGACACCGCCGGACGGCTGCACACCAAGGCCGGCCTGATGGACGAGCTGGGCAAGGTCAAGCGAGTCGTCGAGAAGCGGGCGCCGGTCACCGAGGTGCTGCTGGTCATCGACGCCACCACCGGCCAGAACGGCTTGACCCAGGCGCGGGTCTTCGCCGAGGTCGTGGACGTCACCGGGATCGTGCTCACCAAGCTGGACGGCACCGCCAAGGGCGGCATCGTGGTGGCCGTGCAACGCGAGCTGGGCGTGCCGGTCAAGCTGGTCGGGCTCGGCGAGGGCGCCGACGACCTCGCGCCGTTCGACCCGGCCGACTTCGTGGCCGCCCTGCTCGAGGACTGAGCGAGTTCATCGACTCGTAACACCGGGCGGGCCCGCGTCACCGACACGAAACACCGGTCTGCCGCACCGGAAACCTGCTGCGGTCAGGGTGACCCGCATCGGACGTCGGATCGTACGGGACATCGCAGCCCCGGCCGGACGACGGATCCCCCGCGACCGAGGAGTCCGTCTCGATGAGTGGAGACACCGCCTGGGTGCTGACGAGCACAGCTCTCGTCATGCTCATGACCCCAGGCCTCGCCCTGTTCTACGGCGGCATGACCCGTGCCAAGAGCGTGCTGAACACGATGATGATGAGCTTCGCCGCGCTCGCCATCGTCACCGTGCTGTGGGTGATCTACGGATACTCGATCACCTTCGGGGAGTCCGACAGCCAGTTGTTCGGCAGCTTCGACCACTTCGGCCTGCACGGTCTCAGCGGTCCGGCGACGCTGAGCTTCGTCGCCTTCCAGCTGATGTTCGCCATCATCACGCCGGCCCTGATCAGCGGGGCGATCGCCGACCGGGCCAAGTTCCTCGGCTGGTGCGCGTTCGTCGTGCTGTGGGTCAGCCTGATCTACTTCCCGGTCGCCAACTGGGTCTTCGACTTCGGTAAGGACGCCGCCCTCGGCGACGACGCCGGCTGGCTGGTCGAGTGGGGCGTCCAGGACTTCGCCGGCGGCACGGCCGTCCACGTCAACGCCGGTGCCGCCGGGCTCGCCCTTGCTCTGGTGCTCGGCAAGCGACTCGGCTGGAAGCGCGATCCGATGCGGCCGCACAACCTGCCGCTGGTGCTGCTCGGTGCCGCCCTGCTGTGGTTCGGCTGGTTCGGCTTCAACGCCGGCTCGGCGCTCGCCGCCAACGGGCTGGCCGCGACGGCGTTCCTCAACACCCAGGCCGCCACCGCTGCGGCGGTGATCGGCTGGCTCGCCGTCGAGCAGGTCCGCGACGGCCGCCCGACCAGCCTCGGCGCCGCCTCCGGCGCGGTGGCAGGGCTGGTGGCCATCACCCCGGCCTGTGCGTTCGTGTCGCCCCTCGGCGCGCTGCTGCTCGGTGTGCTCGCCGGTGCGATCTGCGCGCTCGCGGTCGGGCTCAAGTGGAGGTTCGGCTTCGACGACTCGCTCGACGTCGTCGGGGTGCACCTGGTGGGCGGCGCGTTCGGCTCGATCGCGCTCGGTTTTCTGTCGCTCCAGGGCGGCGTGTTCTACGAGGGCGGTGACTGGTCGCTGCTCGGCAAGCAGACCGTGGCGGTGCTCACCGTCGGCGCGTTCTCCTTCGTGGGAGCCTTTGTGCTCGGCAAGCTCGTCGACCTCACGATCGGCTTCCGGGTCGACGAGGACGACGAGCTCAGCGGCGTCGACCTCTCCGAGCACGCGGAGTCGGGCTACGACCTGACAACGACCGCCCGCGGGCACCGGGGGTCACCCGGCGCACCGCCGGTCGGCAGTCCCGAGCCCCAGGACGCCCGGCACAGCGACGAGCACGAGGGGAGTGTGCACGCATGAAGCTCGTGACCGCGGTGGTGAAGCCGCACAAGTGGGAGGACGTCCGGGAGGCCCTCGAGACGTTCGGCGTCACCGGGATGACCGTCACCGAGGCCAGCGGCTTCGGCCGGCAGAAGGGTCACACCGAGGTCTACCGGGGCGCGGAGTACGACGTCACGCTGGTGCCCAAGATCCGGCTCGAGGTCGTCGTCGACGACGCGGACGCCACCGACGTCGTCGACGTGATCACCAAGGCCGCGCAGACCGGCAAGATCGGCGATGGCAAGGTCTGGGTCGTCCCGGTCGACAGCGTGGTGCGGGTGCGCACCGGTGAGCAGGGGGTCGCTGCGTTGTGAGTCTCGCGTGCCGGCGGGCCGAGCGCGCCGGCGCGATGGACCTGCGCCTGGAGCGCCTGTTCGACACCGTGCTCAGCGGACACGCCGAGGCCGCCGGCCGGGCCGCACTGGTGGCCGTCGGCGGCTACGGGCGCGGCGAGCTCTCGCCGTACAGCGACATCGACGTCGTGCTCGTGCACGAGCCGTCGCTGTCGCCCCGGCTGGTGGCCTCGCTGGCCGAGTCGCTGTGGTACCCGCTGTGGGACGACGGCGTGCCGCTCGACCACGCGGTGCGCGACACCGTGTCGATGCGCGAGATGGCCGCCCGCGACCTCCGGGCCGCCACCGGCATGCTCGACGCCCGGCACGTGGCGGGGGAGCGGGACCTGAGCCTGGCGCTGCGCTCGACCGTGCTGGCCGACTGGAGGCGTGCTGCCACGACCCGGCTGCCCGAGCTCGCGGCCGCCGGGGCCGAGCGGGCCGAGCGAGCCGGCGACCTCGCGCACGCTGCCGTCCCCGACCTCAAGGAGTCCCGCGGCGGTCTCCGCGACGGCGCCGTCCTGCGCGCACTCGTCGCCACCTGGCTCGTCGACGTCCCGCACCGGGCGGGTGAGTCGCACCGGGCGGCCCTGCTCGACGTCCGCGACGCGCTGCACGAGGTCGCCGGGCGCCGGGGCGACCGGCTGCACCCCGAGCTCGTCCCCGACGTCGCGGCCCGGCTGGGCATGACGCCGCCGGCCCTCGACCGCCACGTCCGGCACCTCGGGCGCCGTACCGCGCACCTGGTGCAGCTCACCTGGCGACGGGTCGAGCAGGTACGTGCCCGGCCCGCCCGCCGACCCGGGGCCGGTGCCACCCGACGGCCGGCGCTGACCCCGCTCGGCGACGGCGTGGCCGAGGTGGCCGGCGAGGTGGTGCTGCAGCCGGGCGTGCGGCCGGACGCCGACCCGTGGCTCGCGCTGCGCGCCGCCGCGCTGGCTGCCACCCACGGCCTCGTCCTGTCGCCCGCGACCGCCGACCGGCTCGCGGCCGCGGCGCCCGTCCTGCCCGAGCCCTGGCCCGAGCACGCCCGGCGGCTGCTGGTGCGGCTGCTGGCCGCCGGCCCCGACCTGCTGCCGGTGTGGGAGGACCTCGACGCCTCGGGGCTGCTCGAGCAGTGGCTGCCCGAGTGGGAGGCCGTGCGGCTGCGGCCGTCGAGCGCCGCAGTGCACCGCTTCACCGTCGACCGGCACCTGGTCGAGACCTGCGTGCAGGCCACCCGGCTGCTGCCGGAGGTCGCGCGGCCCGACCTGCTCGTGGTCGCGGCGCTGCTGCACGACATCGGCAAGGGTGACCCGCAGGGCCGCGACCACAGCGAGGTGGGTGCCCCCGTCGCCGAGCGGGTGGCCCTGCGCTGGGGGTTCGAGCCCGCCGACGCGGCCGTCGTCGCATTCCTGGTGCGGTACCACCTGCTGCTGCCGCGCACGGCGGTCCGCCGCGACATCGACGACCCCGTCACGTTGGCGGGGGTCGCCGCGGTCGTCGGCGACGAGGCCACGCTCGATCTGCTCGGGACCCTGACCGAGGCCGACGCGCGCGCGGCCGCCCCGGCCGCCTGGACCACGTGGCGGGCCGGTCTCGTCGGCCGGCTGGTGCGCGCCCTGCGCGCGAGCCTCGTCGAGGGACGGCCGGTGTCGGAGTCGGGCCGGCCGCTGGACGAGGTCGCAGACTCGGCGGTGCCCGACTGGGCGATCGGGCTGGACGAGGGCGAGACCCGGCTGCTGACCAGCGTCCAGTCCGACGGAACCCGGGTCCAGGTGGCGGCCGCGGACCGCGTCGGGCTGCTGGCCGACGTCGCCGCGGCGCTCGCCACGGCCGGGATGACCGTGCGGGCAGCCCGGGCCTCGGTCCACGACGGCATCGCGGTCTCGACCTGGGACGTCGAGTCCGCGGAGGTCGACGTCGCGCGGCTGCGACTGCGCCTGGACCGGGTGCTGTCCGGCAGCGTGGACCTGGAGGCGCGGCTGGCCACCGCGGGCGACGCTGGTCCGGCGCGGGTGCGGGTGCTGGGCGACGTGTCCGGCAGCGCGACCGTGCTCGAGGTGCGGACCGGCGACCGTCCGGGGCTGGTGTGGCGGCTGTGCAGGGCGCTGGCCGACGCTGGCGCGGACGTCCGCTCGGCCCACCTCGAGACGCTGGGACCGCAGGCCGAGGACGTGGTCTACGTGACCGACGCCGCCGGGCGCCCGTACGCCCCGACCGAGGCGGAGGACCTGCGGGCCACCGTCGAGCAGGCGCTCGACCCGAGGCCCGACTCGGCGCCGGTGGGACAGCCGACCCCCGCACCTGCCTAACCGTCAAGACACCTTCGGTGCGGTGGTTAGGCTGGAGCGACCGCACGTCCGCCTCGCCGTCCGGAGGAAGCCCCGGTGTTCGACACGCTCCAGGACCGCCTGGCCGCGACCTTCAAGACGCTGCGCGGCAAGGGACGGCTCTCGGAGTCGGACATCGACGAGACGGCCCGCGAGATCCGGGTCGCCCTGCTCGAGGCCGACGTCGCGCTGCCGGTGGTGCGCGAGTTCATCGCCGCCGTCAAGGAGCGGGCCCGCGGCGCCGAGGTCAGCGCCGCGCTCAACCCGGCCCAGCAGGTCGTCAAGATCGTCGACGAGGAGCTGGTGGGGATCCTCGGCGGCGAGACCCGCCGGCTGCGCTTTGCCAAGAAGCCCCCGACGGTGATCCTGCTGGCCGGCCTGCAGGGCGCCGGCAAGACGACGCTGGCCGGCAAGCTCGGCCACTGGCTCAAGCAGCAGGACCGCTCGCCGCTGCTCGTCGCGGCCGACCTGCAGCGGCCCAACGCCGTCGGTCAGCTGCAGGTGGTCGGCGAGCGGGCGGGGGTCGACGTGTTTGCCCCCGAGCCGGGCAACGGCGTCGGCGACCCGGTGGCGGTGGCCCGTGCCTCGCTCGACGAGGCGCGGCGGACCCTGCACGACGTGGTCGTGGTCGACACCGCCGGTCGGCTGGGCATCGACGACGAGCTGATGCAGCAGGCCTCCGACATCCGCGACGCCGTCCAGCCCGACGAGATCCTGTTCGTCGTCGACGCGATGGTCGGCCAGGACGCCGTGACCACGGCGCTGGCCTTCCTCGACGGTGTCGGCTTCACCGGCGTGGTGCTGTCCAAGCTCGACGGTGACGCCCGCGGCGGTGCCGCGCTGTCGGTCGCCAAGGTCACCGGTCAGCCGGTGATGTTCGCCTCCAACGGCGAGCAGGTCACCGACTTCGACGTCTTTCACCCCGACCGGATGGCCTCCCGGATCCTCGGCATGGGCGACATGCTCACGCTGATCGAGCAGGCCGAGAAGTCGTTCGACGCCGAGCAGGCCGCCAAGGCCGCGGCCAAGCTCACCGAGGGCAAGGGCGCGGGCTTCACGCTGGACGACTTCCTGCAGCAGATGCAGGCCGTCCGCAAGATGGGCTCGCTGTCCAAGATCTTCGGCATGTTGCCCGGCATGGGCGACATGAAGGAGCAGATCGCCGACATCGACGAGCGCGAGATCGACCGCCTCCAGGCGATCATCCAGTCGATGACGGCCGCCGAGCGGGCGGACCCCAAGATCATCGACGGCTCGCGCCGGCAGCGGATCTCCCGCGGATCCGGCACCACCGTGGCCCAGGTCAACAGCCTGGTCGACCGGTTCTTCCAGGCCCGCACGATGATGAACCAGATGGCCAGCGGCGGTGGCATGCCGGGCATGCCCGGCGGCCTGGGACTGCCGGGTGGCGGCAAGCGGGCCAAGGCCCGCCAGCCAGCGAAGAAGGGCCGGTCCAAGCGCGGGTCGGGCAACCCCGCCAAGCGGGCCGCGGAGGAGAAGGCGGCGGCCGCCCAGCGCACCGCCAGGCCCGCCCCCGGCTCGGCCTTCGGCGCCCCCGGCCCCGCCACCCCCGCCGCCGACGTCCCCGACGACTTCGAGCTCCCCAAGGAGCTCCGCGACCTGCTCTGACCCGACCGTGCGTGCCCGGGGTTTCCCACGTTCGCTTGGGAAACCGAAGGTTCGCCCGGGTTGTGACGCGGTGGAACCTCGGGTTGCGCGGTAGGAGCACTGCCCCCGCGCGCCGGACGAGCCGACCAGCGCCTGGGTGCCGGGCCGGCCGGGCACCGCTAGGTTCGGGCGCCATGGCCGAGGCACTGCGGGTACGCGGCGTGGTGCTGCCCGAGAACGAGCACCGGGACCTCTACGTCGTGGACGGGCGGGTGACGTACGAACCCGCCGCCGACGCCACCGACCTCACTCCCGACCTCGACCCGGGGTGGATCGTGCCCGGCCTGGTCGACGCGCACTGCCACGTCGGGCTGGACGCGAAGGGTGCCGTCGACGTCGACACCCAGGAGCAGCAGGCGCTCGCCGACCGCGACGTCGGGGCCCTGCTGCTGCGCGACTGCGGCTCACCTGCCGACACCCGTTGGATCGACGACCGTGATGACCTGCCCGAGCTGATCCGCGCGGGTCGCCATCTGGCCCGGACCAAGCGCTACATCCGTGGCTATGCGCACGAGATCGAGCCGGACGAGCTCGCGGCCTACGTGGCCCAGGAGTCCCGTCGCGGCGACGGCTGGGTCAAGATCGTGGGCGACTGGATCGAGCGCGAGGTGGGTGACCTGACGCCGTCGTGGCCGCGCGAGGCGGTGCACGCGGCGGTCGCCGAAGCCCACCGCCAGGGCGTGCGAATGACCGCCCACGTCTTCGGCGAGGCGGCCCTCCCGGACCTCCTCGACGCCGGCATCGACTGCATCGAGCACGGCACCGGCCTGTCGACCGCACTGGTCGAGCAGATGGCCGAGCAGGGCACCGCGTTGGTCCCGACGGTCAAGAACCTGGAGAACTTCCCCACGTACGCCGCGGCGGGCGAGGAGAAGTTTCCCGCCTACGCCGACCGGATGCGCGCCCTGCACGCCCGGCGCCGGGAGACGATCGGCGCGGCGTACGAGGCCGGCGTCGCGATCTACGCCGGGACCGACGCGGGCGGCGTGCTGCCGCACGGGCTGGTCGCCGAGGAGATCCAGATCCTGGCGACGTACGGGCTCACGCCGTACGACGCGCTGGGCGCCGCCTCCTGGCGGGCCCGGGAGTGGCTGGGACGCCCGGCGACCCTCGACGAGGGGGTGCCCGCCAGCTTCTGCGTGTACCCGGCCGACCCGCTGGCCGACCTCGGCGTGCTGTCGGCTCCCGCGCGGATCGTGCTGCGCGGCCGCGTCGTCGCCTGACCGCGCCCCGACCTGTCACACCAGCGCCTCGCCGCCTCCCGCGGCCAGCGCATGCGCCACGGTGCGCCTGTTCGCCGCCGCGTCGTCGTCGGGCAGCGGGGGCAGCAGCTCGTCCCAGACCGCGAGCATCGCGCCGCGCATCTGCATCATCCCGAGCGGGCGGGCCAGGAACCACATGTGGAAGTGCTCGCTGCCGTCGCCCCACCGGGCGAAGTGGCAGCGGCCGACCCCGTCGATCTCACCGACGGCCAGCGCCACCCGGCGGATCACCGGTCCCATCGAGATCGCCAGCGGCTCGGGCATCTCGTGCAGGGTGGTGTGCACGTGCGGTGCCAGAGCCGCGACCATCGGCAGACCGATCGGGGCGAAGCCGGAGCGGACGTTCCAGTGCTCGTCTCGCCAGATGACGTCCTGGTCGGGGTTCGCGCAGCGGAAGCACTCGCCGCCGCCCTCCTCGCCGTTGCGCGGCGGCTCCGGCACCTCCGGCTCGTCCAGCGCCACCACCGTCAGCTCGCCGTCGAACGGGCTGAACGGGTCGCCCTGCACCGGTTCGGCACTCACCCGCTCGCCGTAGGGGAGCCGGGAGTGGTACGACGACAGCGAGCGTGGATCGGTCATGCGCCGATGCTGCCATCGCTCCGGGCGCTGCCGGGGACAGGGCTGCCGCAGGTGCAAGTGGAATGGCGGCGCCACCGTCTGGCATGATGGCCGGTCGAACCCGCTGGACACGGTCCCTCTCAACCGAGTCCTGGCGGTTCCACCGAGCAGGCCGGCCCGGACCCCACCCGGACCCTGGCGGCTCACCCCACCGACTCAGCAGGGAGACACCACAAACGTGGCCGTCAAGATCCGTCTCAAGCGCATGGGCAAGATCCGCGCGCCGTTCTACCGCATCGTCGTGGCCGACTCGCGCAAGAAGCGTGACGGCCGGGTGATCGAGGAGATCGGCAAGTACGACCCCAAGCTCGAGCCCTCGCTCATCGAGGTCGACTCCGACCGGGCCCAGCACTGGCTCGGCGTCGGCGCGCAGCCGAGCGACCCGGTGCTCGTGCTGCTGAAGAAGACCGGCGACTGGCAGAAGTTCAAGGGCGAGCCGGCCCCCCCGCCGCTGCTGGTGGCCGAGGCCCGCAAGGACAAGACCGAGGTCTTCAACGACCTGCTCAAGGAAGCCCACGGTGACACCGACACCGAGGCCGTGACGACCAAGGCGCCGCGCAAGCGGGCCGAGAAGAAGACCGAGCAGCCCGACAAGACCGACGCGGCCGAGCAGCCCGAGCAGGCCGAGAAGAAGACCCAGAAGAAGGCCGAGAAGAAGGCCGAGAAGACGGCCGAGAAGGCCGACGTCCCGGAGCAGCCGGCCGACCTGCCGCCGAGACACCGGCCGAGCCTGCCGCCGAGACCCCGGCCGAGCCTGCCGCCGAGACGCCGGCCGACGAGGCCGCCGCGCTCACGCCTGCGGACGAGACGCCGGAGGTCGCGGCGGAGTCGGCCGAGAAGGGCGCCGACGAGGCGGCCGACGCCGAGCGCCAGTCCGAGGGCTGAGCCCGTGCTCACCGACGCGCTCGAGCACATCGTCCGCGGCATCGTCGAGCACCCCGATGACGTGAGCGTCCGGGCCAAGCAGCTGCGCCGTGGCGAGCTGCTGGAGGTGCGGGTCCATCCCGACGACCTCGGCCGCGTCATCGGCCGGGCCGGTCGTACGGCGACCGCGATCCGTACGGTCGTCGGCGCCCTGGCCGGTGCCGGTGGGGCCCGGATCGACTTCGTCGACGTCGACCGCCGCCGCTGACAGCCGGCCAGGACGCTGAGGGCGCCATGGCCGGTCGTCCGCCGGTGAGAGAGGTCGTGGTCGGCAGGATCGGCCGCGCGCACGGCATCCGGGGCGAGGTCAGCATCGACGTACGCACCGACGAGCCGGAGCGCCGGTTCGCGACCGGCGCCGTGCTGCGGCCGGCCCCGAGCAGCCGTCCCCGGCTCACCGTCGACTCCGCCCGGCCCCACGGGCAGCGGCTGCTGGTGCGGTTCCGGGAGGTGGCGGACCGGACGACCGCCGAGTCCCTGCTCGGTGCCGACCTGCTGGTCGACCTGGAGCCGGGGGACCGTCCGGCCGATCCCGACGACTTCTACGACCACGAGCTGGTCGGACTGCGCGTCGCGCTGCCCGACGGCAGGGAGGTCGGCACCGTCACGGACGTGCTGCACCGTCCGGTCCAGGACCTGCTCTCGGTGGCCCTGGACGAGGCCGACGGACGTACCGCGCTGGTGCCGTTCGTCGCCGACCTCGTGCCCGAGGTGGACCTCGACGGCGGCCGGCTCGTCGTGAGCGACGTGCAGGGCCTGCTCGACGGAGAGGACTGAGCGGTGCGCATCGACGTCGTCACGATCTTCCCCGACTACCTGGCCCCCCTCGACCTGTCGCTGGTCGGCCGGGCCCGCCGCCGTGGCCTGCTGGACGTGCGGGTGCACGACCTGCGCGACTGGACCCACGACCGGCACCGCACCGTCGACGACACCCCGTACGGCGGCGGGGCCGGCATGGTGATGCGCCCGGAGCCGTGGGGCGAGGCGCTGGACGACCTGGTGCCGCCCGACAGCGAGCCGGTGCCCACCCTGGTCGTCCCGACCCCGACCGGGCTGCCCTTCACGCAGGCCGTGGCCGAGCGGCTGGCCGAGCAGCCCTGGCTGGTCCTCGCGTGCGGGCGCTACGAGGGCATCGACCAGCGGGTGAGCGAGCACGCTGCCACCCGGATGCCGGTCGAGGAGCTCTCGCTGGGCGATTACGTGCTCGGCGGCGGTGAGGTCGCCGCGCTCGTGCTCGTCGAGGCGGTGACCCGGCTGCTGCCGGGCGTGCTGGGCAACCCGGCGTCGCTCGACGAGGAGTCGCACCGTACGGGCGAGGGCGGCGGGCTGCTGGAGCACCCCGTCTACACCAAGCCGACGACCTGGCGCGGGCTCGACGTGCCCGAGGTCCTGTTGTCCGGGGACCACGGCCGCATCGCCGCGTGGCGGCACGAGCAGCGGCTGCGCCGCACCCAGGAGCGGCGGCCGGACCTGCTGGGCTGAGCGCTGCAGCCGGGGGGATTTCTCATCCCGCTGCGGGTCTGGCATTCTTGACGGTCGGCACCTCGCCGGTCCGTCTGCCGCAGGGGACAGGACCACGTCGGCGAGGCCGCCCACACGTGAACACCGAGTGCGTGGGTGACCTGTGGCACCGACGAGGAAGCGAACCCCAGATGACGAACGCCATCGACGCCGTCGACGCTGCCGCCCTTCGCGACGACGTACCGCCGTTCCGTGCTGGTGACACCCTCAAGGTGCACGTCCGCGTGGTCGAGGGGAACCGCTCCCGGATCCAGGTCTTCCAGGGCGTGTGCATCCGGATCCAGAACTCCGGGGTCCGCAAGTCGTTCACCGTCCGCAAGGTGAGCTTCGGCGTGGGCGTCGAGCGGACGTTCCCCCTGCACACCCCGATCATCGACCGGATCGAGGTCGTGACCCGCGGCGACGTGCGCCGGGGCCGGCTGTACTACCTGCGCACCAAGCGGGGCAAGGCGGCCAAGATCAAGGAGCGTCGCGACGCTCCGACCGGCGCCTGAGCCGCCCGCTTCCGCGGGCTAGGCTCGCGCGGTGACCTCCGTCCCGTCGGACCCGCCTGAGCGCGGCCCCGGCGAGGGGACCCACCGGCGCTCCGACGCCGGGCTGTGGGAGGGCCGGCGGCGTCCCCGCCGGCGGCGCTCCGCCCCACCCGCTGACGACGACTCCCACGATGGCGGCGACCCGCCCGACGGCGACGACGATCTCGACCGTCACCAGCACAAGAAGGCGCTCCCGCTGTGGCAGGAGGTCATCGTCCTGCTGGCGCTCGCGATGGTGCTGGCGATCGTGGTCAAGGCGTTCTTCGTCCAGGCCTTCTTCGTGCCGTCGGTGTCGATGGAGCCGACCTTCGTCAAGCAGGACCGGATCCTGGTCGAGAAGTGGTCGTACTGGAGCGGTGACGTGCAGCGCGGCGACATCGTCGTGTTCGACGACCCCGGCGGCTGGCTGGGCCCCCAGGAGAGCCAGCAGCCCAGCAACATCGTGCAGAAGGGCCTGGAGCGGCTCGGCCTCTACCCGACGGGTGGACACCTGGTGAAGCGGGTGATCGGGGTCGCGGGCGACGAGGTGAAGTGCTGCAACGCCAAGGGGCGGGTCACGGTCAACGGCGTGGCGCTGGACGAGACCGACTACCTGATGCCGGGGGTACGGCCGTCGGAGCAGACGTTCGACGTCACAGTCCCCGACGACTCGCTCTGGGTGATGGGCGACAACCGGCCCCAGTCGGGTGACTCGCGGCTGCACATGAGCGATCCCACCGAGGGATTCGTGCCCGTGGACGGGGTCGTCGGCAAGGTCTGGGCGATCGTGTGGCCGTTCGGGCGCACCGAGATCCTCGACCGGCCGGCGATCTTCGACGACCCCGCTCTCGACGGGTCGTAGGCTCGGCGGCGATGAGCGAGCTGCCCAGGGGTGCGACCGTCCGGAAGGACGCGGGACTGTACGGCTACGAGCGGGCGCTGCGCCGGTTCGGGCTCGACCCGATCGCCGGCGTCGACGAGGCCGGCCGCGGGTCGTGCGCGGGGCCCCTGGTCGCGGCCGCCGCGATCCTGCCGGAGGGCAAGCGGGGCGTCGTGCCGGGGCTCGCCGACTCCAAGCTGCTGACCCCCATGCGACGCGAGGCCTGCTACGCGCAGGTGGTCCGGCGGGCGCTGGCCTGGTCGGTCGTCGTGCTGCCGGCCGGCACCTGCGACGAGCTCGGCATGCACGTGGCCAACGTCGAGGCGCTGCGCCGGGCGCTGGCCCGGCTGTCGGTCCGGCCGGCCTACGTACTCACCGACGGCTTCGGCGTCGACGGCCTGGAGGTGCCCGGACTCGCGGTCTGGAAGGGCGACCGGGTGGCCGCCTGCATCGCGGCCGCCTCGGTGATCGCCAAGGTGACCCGCGACCGGATCATGTGCCGGCTGCACGAGCAGTTCCCGGCCTATGGCTTCGACGTGCACAAGGGCTACTGCACCCGCGAGCACGACGCCGCGCTCGCCGCGCACGGACCCTGCCCGGAGCACCGCCGCCGGTTCGTCAACGTCCGATCGGCGGAGGCGGGCGAAACGGCCGAGACTGCCCGCAGCGCGGCTGATCGCCCGCTGCAGGAGGTGGGATGAGCGCCGAGGATCTGGAGAAGTACGAGGCGGAGATGGAGCTCGCGCTCTACCGCGAGTACCGCGACGTCGTGGGGATCTTCAGCTATGTCGTCGAGACCGACCGCCGCTTCTACCTGTGCAACACCGTCGACGTGAAGGTGCGCGCGGAGTCGGGCGAGGCCTACTTCGAGGTGACCATGGCCGACGCCTGGGTGTGGGACATCTACCGCACCGCGCGGTTCGCCAAGAAGGTCAAGGTGCTCACCTTCAAGGACGTCAACGTCGAGGAGGTCAGCCACACCGACCTCAAGGTGCCAGGGGAGTAGTCCACAGCCGGACGCCTCCTCCCGGCCGTCCACAGCCCCTGGCACTCCCCCCGCCATCCCCGCCCGCTCCCGGCCAGGCTGGCCGTGGAGGTGGGAGATGAGTGCGACCCCGACGACCAGGCGCGGCGTACGCAACGCGGTGGGTGCCTGGGGCGAGGAGCTGGCGGCCAAGCACCTGGTCGAGCAGGGCATGGTGCTCCTCGACCGCAACTGGCGCTGCGACCTCGGTGAGCTCGACCTGGTGGCCCGCGACGGCGGCACCCTCGTGGCGTGCGAGGTCAAGACCCGGCGGGGCGAAGGGTTTGGCCCACCCGCGGAGGCGGTCACCTGGCGCAAGGCAGCCCGGCTGCGGAGACTGGCGATGCGCTGGCTCGACGAGCACCCGGTGTCCCCGCTCGACGTCCGCATCGACGTCGTCGCGATCGTGGTGACGCCGCGGTCCGGGCCCCGGCTCGAGCACCTGCGGGGGGTGGCCTGAGGTGTCGCTCGCCCGGACCCGATCGGTCAGCCTCGAGGGCGTCCGCGGGCACGTGGTCGAGATCGAGGCCGACATCTCGGCCGGCCTGCCCAAGGTGTCCCTGGTCGGCTCCGCCGACGCGGCGCTCAACGAGGCCCGCGACCGGTGTCGTGCGGCCGTGGTCAACTCGGGGCGGCCCTGGCCCCAGCACAAGCTGACGATCGGACTGTCGCCGGCCTCGCTGCCCAAGGCGGGTGCGCACTACGACCTCGCGATCGCCCTGGCGGTGCTCGCCGCCGAGGGCGAGATCCCCGCCGCGGGCCTGCGCGACGCGGTGCTGCTCGGCGAGCTCGCCCTCGACGGCCGCCTGCGCCCGGTGCCGGGGGTGCTGCCCGCCACCATGGCGGTGGCTCGCGCCGGTCTCGACCGGGTCCTGGTACCCGAGGCCAACGTCGCCGAGGCGTCGCAGGTCGGTTCCGTCCAGGTCGTGGGGGCACGGTCGCTGCGGCACGTCGTCGCGGTGCTGCGCGGCGAGGACCCGCCCGACGAGCCGCCGGCGGAGCGGTGGACCCCGGTCGGGAGCGTCGGGTGGCGCGGCGAGGAACGGCTGGCCGGTCTCGACCTGCGCGACGTGCTGGGGCAGCCCGAGGCTCGCTTCGCCCTCGAGGTGGTCGCCGCCGGCGGACACCACCTGCTGCTGCACGGTCCGCCCGGCGGCGGCAAGACGATGCTGGCCGAGCGGCTGCCCGGGCTGCTGCCGGACCTCGACCACGACCAGGCGCTCGAGGTGACCGCCGTGCACTCGGTGGCGGGCCGGCTGAGTCCGGACGACCCGTTGCTGCGACGGCCGCCCTACGTCGACCCGCACCACACGGCGAGCCTGGTGTCGCTGGTCGGCGGCGGCAGTCGGCTGGTCCGCCCGGGGGCGGTGAGCCTGGCTACACACGGTGTGCTGTTCCTCGACGAGGCGCCGGAGTTCCCGGTCAACGTCCTCGACGCCCTGCGCCAACCGCTGGAGAGCGGGCAGATGACGGTGAGCCGGGCGGCCCACACCGCGTGGTTCCCGGCCAGGTTCCAGCTGGTGCTGGCGATGAACGACTGCCCGTGCGGGCGGGCCGACCGGATCGGCGACGGGTGCGTGTGCACGCCCACCACCAAGCGGCGCTACCGCGAGCGGCTCTCCGGACCTCTGCGCGACCGCATCGACGTGAACCGGGAGGTGCGCCCGCTCGAACGCCACCACCTGCACGACGACCTCGCCGTCAACGAGCCGACGGCGGTCGTGGCGGCGCGGGTCGCCGTTGCCCGGGAGCGGCAGCGGGAGCGGCTGCGCGACACGCCGTGGCGACGCAACGCCGACGTGCCAGGGGCAGAGCTGCGGCGCCGGTGGCCGCTCCCGGCCGAGACCACCAAGCCACTGGAGGCCATGTCGCGCTCGCGCGGCGTGAGCGCCCGCGGTGCCGATCGGGTGCTCAGGCTGGCGTGGACCCTGGCCGACCTGGCCGGGCTCGACATCCCCGGACGCGATCAGGTGCGGCTGGCCGTGGCCCTGCGAGCCGGGCGCCCGCTCGCGCTGCCCTCGCCGGCGCTGTCCAGGTCCGAGGCGCCGGCGGCCGCCTCGTGACGCCCGACCGGCTGGCCCGGGTCTGGCTCAGCGCGAGGACCGAGCCCGGCGACCCGGTCGTGGCCGCGATGGTCGCTGCTGCGGGAGCCGAGGCCACCCTCGAGCGACTTGCCTCGGGGCGGGTGCCGGCCCGGGTGGTGGGGCCGGTGCCGGCCGACCCGGAGCCCTACGACACCGCCGCGTCGGTGCTCGCCGACGCCGAGGCACGTGGCCTGGGATGGGTCTGCCCGGGTGACGACGACTGGCCGCCGCGGCTCGACGACCTCACCGGCATCCTCGACCCGTCGGGTCGGGGCGGGGTGCCCCCGGGCCTGTGGGTGCGCGGCGCCGGCCGGCTGGCCGCGCTGACCGATCAGGCGGTGGCCGTCGTCGGGGCCAGGGCGTCCACGGAGTACGGCAACGAGGTGGCCGGTGAGATCGCGGCCGATCTCGCCGAGGCCGCGATCACCGTGGTGAGCGGCGCGGCCTACGGCATCGATGCCTCGGCGCACCGCGGCGCCCTTGCCGTCCGGGGGCCGACGCTCGCGGTCCTGGCCTGCGGCGCCGACGTGGCGTATCCCCGTGGGCACGAGACGCTGCTGCAGCGCATCGCCGATCAGGGCCTGGTGGTGTCCGAGGCGGCACCAGGCCAGCACCCGACCAAGGTGCGTTTCCTGGCCCGCAACCGGCTGATCGCCGCGATGGCCTCTGCCGCCGTCGTGGTCGAGGCGGCCTGGCGCAGCGGCGCGCTGAGCACCCTGCGCTGGGCGGGTGAGCTGGGCCGAGCGGCGCTCGCGGTGCCGGGGCCGGTGACGAGTGTGCTGTCCGCCGGTGTGCACCTGGCGCTGCGGGAGCGGCGCGCCGAGCTCGTCACCAACGCCGCCGACGTGCGCGCCCACCTCGCGCCGATCGGCGCCTCGGCGCTGCCCGGGTCCGCGGACTGGAACCGCGGAGACCGGCGGCCGCTGGACGACCTCGACGCGGTCAGCCGCGCGGTCCTGGAGGCGGTGCCGGCCGACCGCGCGGCCGATGCGGCAACCCTCGCCGAGGCGACCGGCGGCACGGAGGAGACCACGCTGGCGGCGCTCGGCACGCTGTTCGCCGCGGGGTTGGTCGAGCGCACTGGTGACGGGTGGCGCTATGCGGGGCGGCGCGGCGGCTTGCCCGCCACGATTCCGCCGCGCACGCTGCGGGAGTGACGGGAGTGACGGGAGGCGCCGAGGAGCCGACGGCAGGGCCGGACGGGTGGGACCCGATCCTGGCCGCCTACGCCACCCACCTCGCGCTGGAGCGTGGGCTCAGCCCGCACACCGTGCGGGCCTACCTGACCGACCTCGCCGATCTGGCCGACCACGCCCGGCGCGGGCACATCGACGACCCGACCCGGCTCGATCTCCGGACGCTGCGCGGGTGGCTCGCGGGCCAGCAGACCCGGGGCAGGTCGCGCACCACGCTGGCCCGCCGCGCCACGTCGGTGCGGGTGTTCACCGGATGGCTTCAGCGCACCGGCCGGTCGCCCGTCGACGCCGGCGCGCTGCTCGCCACGCCCAAGCGCCAGCGGTCGCTCCCGGCGGCGTTGCGTCCCGACCAGGTACGGGCGGTCCTCGACGCCACCGCCGCTGCTGCCGTTGACGAGGGACCAGTCGGCCTGCGCGACGTCGCAGCCCTCGAGCTGCTCTACGCGACCGGCATCCGGGTGGGCGAGCTGGTCGGGCTCGACGTCGACGACGTCGACCACGAGCGGCACCTGGTGCGGGTGCTCGGCAAGGGCAGCAAGGAGCGCAGCGTGCCCTACGGGCGGCCCGCCGCCGCGGCGTTGGTCGGGTGGCTCGACCGCGCTCGCCCGCAGCTGGCCACAGACGCGAGCGGGGCGGCGCTGTTCCTCGGCGCCCGTGGCGGCCGGATCGACCCGCGCGCCGTGCGGCGGATGGTGCACCAGCGGATCGCGGCGGTCGCAGACGCGCCCGACCTCGGCCCGCACGGCCTGCGCCACACGGCGGCCACGCATCTGCTCGAGGGCGGAGCGGATCTCCGTTCCGTGCAGGAGCTGCTCGGCCACGCCTCGCTGGCAACCACGCAGATCTACACCCACGTGAGCGCCGAGCGGCTGCGCAGCGCCTACCAGCTGGCCCACCCGCGCGCCTGAAGCAGCGGGGCGGGCCACCAGGACCCAAGCCACGATTCCGGCGCCAGCGGGCCGGTGACCGGTGCCCCTGCCAGCGGCAGCAGCCGGACCGGGCCGGTGGGCAGGAGGTCCAACGGATCGAGGTAGGTGTCGCCGGCGCGCGCCCCGAGGTGCAGACAGGCATCGGGCAGGCAGTGGCTGCCGACGCTGGTCAACGTTCCCAGCCGGTCGCCGGCATCGACGTGGGCGCCGACCCGCAGTGCTGCCACCACCGGCTGGTAGGTGCTGCGCAGTCGCCCGTGGTCGACCACGACGACGCCGCGGCCGGCGACCTGGCCCGCGAAGGTCACCCGTCCGGGCGCGACCGCCAGGACCAGCTGGCCCGGTGAGCCGAGCAGGTCGATGCCGCGGTGCCCGGGGCCATACGGGTCGGCGGGCGGTGCGAACGTCGCGACCACCGCCGGCCGCGGATCGAGCGGCCACACCCACTCCCGGCCCCGGTCGGGAGGGGCGGGAACGGCTGCGCTGGCGGGTGCGGTGACCAGGCCGCTCAGGGCCGCCGTGACAAGCGCCGTGACGAGCACGGCGACGAGCACGGCGAGGAGTGGGAGCGGCGGCAGGAGGGAGCGGTGACAGGGGCGCATGCAGCCAGCGTGGGACGGGGGACCCGCGGCCGGCGGCGTTCCCACGGGAGGCTGTGGAGGGGCCGGAGCGGCGGTCGGGCTGTGGATTTCGGCTCGCCGGTGGAGTGCGCGTAGACTGCGCACAGCGGCTCGCCCGTCGAGTCGACTTCGCACGCCCGCTTTCCGCACCAGCGGGCGCACCCTGACGGTGCCGGTGCACACCGGTCGCAGGGCGCGCGCGGGCGACAGGGCCCCGACGACCGTCGGGGCGACAACCGGACCGGCGCCCGGCCCGTACGCGGACCACGGCGTCACGAGAAGGAGCACGGCCATGGCCGTCGTCACCATGCGACAGCTGCTCGAGAGCGGCGTCCACTTCGGGCATCAGACCCGGCGCTGGAACCCGAAGATGAAGCGCTTCATCTTCACCGAGCGCAACGGCATCTACATCATCGACCTCCAGCAGTCGCTGGCCTACATCGACCGCAGCTTCGAGTTCGTCAAGGACACCGTGGCGCGCGGCGGGCAGGTCCTGTTCGTGGGGACCAAGAAGCAGGCCCAGGAAGCGATCGCCGAGCAGTCCATGCGAGTGGGCATGCCCTATGTCAACCAGCGCTGGCTCGGCGGCATGCTGACCAACTTCCAGACCGTCAACAAGCGACTGCAGCGGCTCAAGGAGCTCGAGGAGATCGACTTCGACGACGTCGCCGGCTCCGGTCGGACCAAGAAGGAGCTGCTGGGTCTGCGCCGCGAGCGGAACAAGCTCGAGCGCAGCCTCGGCGGTATCCGCGACATGGGCCGTCCGCCCGCCGCGGTGTGGATCGTCGACACCAAGAAGGAGCACCTGGCCGTCGACGAGGCCAAGAAGCTCGGCATCCCGGTGGTCGCGGTCCTCGACACCAACTGTGACCCCGACGACGTCGACTACCCGATCCCCGGCAACGACGACGCCATCCGCTCGGTCACCCTGCTGACCCGCGTGATCGCCGACGCCGTCGCCGAGGGCCTGGTGGCGCGCGCGGGCGTACGCACCGGCGAGGAGCCCGCGGGCGCCGAGCTCGGTGCCGACGAGCCGATGCCGGAGTGGGAGCGCGAGCTGCTCGGCCGCGCCGCCGACGAGGCCGCGACCGCTGACGCGGCGACTGCTGAGCCGGCGGCTGCTGAGCCCGCGAGGGTGGGCGCGGACGCGCCGGTCGCCGCGGCGGCCACCGCAGCACCGGCGACGCCCGAGGCCCCGGCCGAGCCTCCCGCGGAACCGGCCACCGAGACCCCGGCCGGGACTCCCGCAGAAGCCCCGGCCGAGCCGACGGCGGAGACCCCGGCCGAGACCCCGGCCGAGACCCCGGCCGAGACCCCGGCCGAGGACGGCGAGAAGGTCACGCCCTGACCCCGGTCAGGACGGGGACGCGAGCCAGGAATCAGGTCGCCGTCCGGTGACCGCTACCACCCGCACGACAAGCAGAGACGAGGCAGCCAGAACCATGGCGAACATCACCGCCGCCGACGTGAAGAAGCTCCGCGACCGCACCGGCGCGGGGATGATGGACGCCAAGAAGGCGCTCACCGAGGCCGACGGCGACTTCGAGAAGGCCATCGAGGTGCTGCGGGTCAGCGGCCAGGCCAAGAGCGCCAAGCGCGGCGCCGAGCGCAGCGCCACCGCGGGGCTGGTCGCCGCCTCGGGCGGTGCATTGGTCGAGCTCAACTCCGAGACCGACTTCGTCGCCAAGAACGAGCAGTTCGGCCAGGTGGCCGAGCAGCTCGCCCGGCGCGCGGCCGAGGTCAAGCCGACGACACGCGACGACTTCCTCGCCGAGAAGCTCGACGACGGCAAGACGGTCGAGCAGGCGGTGGCCGACCTGGCCGTCGTCATCGGCGAGAAGATCGAGCTCGGCCGGGTCGCGGCCTTCGACGGGGAGGTCGAGACCTACCTCCACCGGCGCGCGAGCGATCTGCCACCCGCCGTGGGCGTTCTCGTCGAGTACTCCGGCGGTGACGCCGGTGCGGCGCGCGACGTCGCCCTGCAGATCGCGGCGATGCGCCCGCAGTTCGTCACCCGCGACGAGGTGCCCGCCGACGTGGTCACCAAGGAGCGCGAGATCGCCGAGCTGACCGCCCGCGAGGAGGGCAAGCCCGAGCAGGCGCTGCCCAAGATCGTCGAGGGCCGGCTCAACGGGTTCTTCAAGGACGTCGTGCTGCTCGACCAGCCCTCGGTCAAGGAGAACAAGAAGAACGTCAAGGCCGTCCTGGACGAGGCGGGGGTCACCGTCACCCGCTTCGCTCGGTTCGAGGTCGGCCAGGCGTGACCGCGGTGCCGGCGGGTCCGTACCGCAGGGCCCTGCTGAAGCTGTCCGGCGAGGTCTTCGGCGGCGGCCGGATGGGGCTCGACGTCGGCGTGCTGACGTCGATCGCCCGGCAGGTCGACGAGGTGGTCCGCTCGGGCATCCAGATGGCCCTGGTCGTCGGCGGCGGCAACTTCTTCCGCGGCGAGGAGCTGTCCAAGCTCGGCATCGACCGGTCCCGCGCCGACTACATGGGCATGCTCGGCACCGTCATGAACTGCCTGGCGCTGCAGGACTTCCTCGAGCGCGGTGGCATCCAGACCCGGGTGCAGACCGCGATCACGATGGGACAAGTGGCCGAGCCGTACATCCCGCGGCGCGCACAGCGGCACCTGGAGAAGGGCCGCGTCGTGATCTTCGGGGCGGGCGCAGGCATGCCGTTCTTCACCACCGACACCGTCGCTGCTCAGCGCGCCCTCGAGATCGGTTGCGACGTGCTGCTGCTGGCAAAGAACGGCGTCGACGGGGTCTACGACTCCGATCCACGGCACAGCGCGTCCGCGCTCAAGTACGACGCGATCGGCTACGACGAGGTCCTGAGCAAGGGGCTCCAGGTCGCCGACGCGGCCGCGTTCAGCCTGTGTCGGGACAACGGGCTGCCGATCGTGGTGTTCAACCTGATGGAGGACGGCAACATCGCCAAGGCCGTGCGCGGTGAGAAGATCGGCACGGTGGTCTCGGCCGGCTGACCGTGCGCCGGACCCGCCCGCGTGCCCGACGGAGAAAGAGGACGACGTGATCGACCAGACGCTGCGTGACGCCGACGCCAAGATGGACAAGGCGGTCGACGTCGCCAAGGAGGAGTTCGCGGCGATCCGCACCGGCCGTGCGCACCCGTCGATGTTCGCCAAGATCACCGCCGACTACTACGGGACGCAGACCCCGCTGCAGCAGCTCGCCGGGTTCCAGATCCCCGAGGCGCGCGTCGTCATCGTGTCGCCCTACGACATGAGCTCGAAGAGCGCCATTGAGCGGGCCATCCGCGACTCCGACCTGGGCGTCAACCCCACCGACGACGGAAAGGTCCTGCGGATCGTCCTGCCGGAGCTCACCGAGGAGCGCCGCAAGGAGTACATCAAGCTGGCCCGCGCGAAGGCCGAGGAC
Organism: uncultured Actinomycetota bacterium; assembly: GCA_963785115.1. Classification (GTDB taxonomy): domain Bacteria; phylum Actinomycetota; class Actinomycetes; order Propionibacteriales; family Nocardioidaceae; genus JACCWP01. The sequence continues at coordinate 200,387 of CAWATY010000031.1, read as the reverse complement.
AGCCGCGTCGCGGTGCGCAACATCCGCCGGCATGCGAAGCAGACGCTCGACCGGGCGGAGAAGGACGGCGACGTCGGTCAGGACGACGTCAAGGGCGCGGAGAAGCGCCTCGACGGCCTCACCAAGAAGCACACCGACGCGATCGACGACCTGTTGGGACGCAAGGAAGCCGAGCTCCTCGAGGTATGAGCGCCTGCCTGGCCCGCCGATGAGCGGCACCGTCCCCGTCTCGCCGGGACCACTGCCAGGTGAGCCGGTGGTCCGGCCGAGCCGGGCCGGGCGCAACCTGCCCGCCGCGATCGCCGTGGGCGTGCTGCTCGGCGTGGTGATCCTGGCCTCGTTGCTGGTCGTGCGGGGCGCGTTCCTCGGCGTCGTCGTGCTGGCCGCGCTGGTGGCCGTGTGGGAGCTGTCCAACGCGCTGGCGTCCAGCGGCATCCGGGTGCCGATCGTCCCGGTGAGCCTCGGTGGCGGCGCAATGCTCGTCGGCGCCTGGACCGGGGGAGCCGAGCTGGTGGTGGTCGCGACCGCGCTGACCGTGCTGGCGATCCTCGTCTGGCGGATGCCGGACGGTGCCGACGGGTTCGTGCGTGACGTCACCGCCGGGGTCTTCGTCATCGGCTACGTGCCGCTGCTCGGCAGCTTCGTGGTGCTGATGCTCGTGCCCGACGACGGGGCGATGCGCATCGTGGCGTTCATCGTCGGCGTGGTGGCGTCCGACACCGGTGGCTACGTGGCCGGCGTGCTCGCCGGCCGGCACCCGATGGCTCCGACGATCAGCCCGAAGAAGTCCTGGGAGGGGTTTGCCGGCTCCGTCGTCGGGTGCTCGGTCGCCGGCTGGCTGACGGTGACGTACGCGCTCGACGGCGACCCATGGGTCGGGGTGGTGCTCGGGGTCGCGACCGCCGTGGCCGCGACGCTCGGGGACCTGTCGGAGTCGCTGGTCAAGCGCGACCTCGGCATCAAGGACATGGGCCGGCTGCTGCCCGGGCACGGTGGGCTGATGGACCGGCTCGACTCGATCCTGATGGTGGCGCCGGTGGCCTGGCTGGTGCTCGACGTGCTCGTTCCGGTGTCCTGACATGACCGCGCTGTGGTTGGTGCGGCACGGGCCTCCCGCCATCGATGCCGAGACCCCGGCCCACGAGTGGCCCCTGTCCGATGCAGGTGCGCGAGCGGTCAACGCCGCGAGGGCCCGCTGGAAGCTGCCGACGAACGCGGTCTGGCGGTCGTCGAACGAGACCAAGGCGTTGCAGACCGCTGCGCTGCTGCGGGGCGAGCCGGTCCCGGGCCTCGACGAGCTCGCCGAGATGTCGCGCCCGGCGGGGTGGAGCGAGGACTTCGCGGCACTCGTCGAGCGGGCCCTGACCGAGCCCTCCGCCCCGGCATCGACCGGCTGGGAGACCGCCGACTCGACCCGCGAACGGGTGGTCGGGTGCGTACGCGACCTGCTGGCCGAGCAACCGGCCGACCTGGTGCTCGTCGGCCACGGCACCGCCTGGACCGTCCTGGTCGCGGCGCTGACCGAATCGCCCCCCGACCTGGCCGGCTGGCGCTCGCTGGCCCTCCCCGACCGGTGCCTGCTCGAGGTCGATGCGTCCGGGACGGCCGAGGTCACCCTGCGCTGGGGCGCCTAGCCCGCACGCGAGGTGGACGGCATGGCGTGGGAGCAGCAGTGGGACTTCGGCGACCCGGCCGGCTCGCGGGAGCGGTTCGTGTCGGCGCTTGCCGAGGCGGGTGGAGACGAGGCGCTCGTGCTGCGTACCCAGGTGGCGCGGGCGTACGGGCTCGAGGGCGACTTCGACCGGGCGCGGCAGGAGCTCGCGGAGATCGAGCGGCTGCTGGACGGCGCCGGCGCTGAGCCACGGGTACGCCACCGGCTGGAGCTGGGACGCACCTACGTGTCGGCCGCGCACGACCCAGAGCGGGTCACCGACGCCGACCGCGAGATCGCGCTCGAGGCGTTCGGCGCCGCCGCCGGGCTCGCGGCCGACGCGGGTCTCGACGGCCTGCGGGTCGACGCGCTGCACATGGCGGCGATGGTGCCGCTCGACCGCGACGTACGGATCGCGAAGACCCGGGAAGCGCTCGCAGCAGCGGAGGTGTCGGCGCAGGCGGCTGGCCGGCGGTGGCGACCCGCGCTGCTGAACAACCTCGGCTACGAGTTGGCCGGTGCGGGCCGGCACGACGAGGGGGACGAGGTGCTGCGTGCGGCGCTCGAGGAGCGCCGTGCCGGCACCGACGAGGAGGCCACCCGCGTCGCGCGCTGGATGGTCGCCTGGAACCTGCGGCTCGCGGGCGACCACGCGACCGCGCTGCAGATGCAGCAACGGCTGCGCGTCGACTGCGAGGCCGCCGGCGCGCCGGACCCGTACGTCGACGAGGAGATCGGGTTGCTGCGCGCCGCACTCGGCGGGCAACCCGACGGGCAGCGCGACGGGGACCAGGGACCTGGCTGAGCCGGGACAGCGTGCGACGATGGTGGTCGCCATGTCCGACGCCCCCGCCAGCCTGCCGCTGGTCTTCGACTCGCCCCGCCGCGGCAAGCCGCCGCGGCACCTCGCCGACCTCGATCCCGCCGGCCGGCGGGCAGCCGTCGAGGAGCTCGGCCTGCCGGGCTACCGCTCCCGGCAGCTGGCGAACCACTACTTCGCCAGGCTGGTCGACGACCCGGCACAGATGACCGACCTCGCCGCAGACGTCCGCGAGCGGCTGGTGGGCGCGCTGCTGCCGACGCTGCTCACCCCGGTCCGTACCCTCGAGGCCGACGCAGGGACCACCCGCAAGACGCTGTGGCGGATGCACGACGGCGCGCTGGTCGAGTCGGTCCTGATGCGCTACCCCGGACGGGTGACGATGTGCGTGTCGTCGCAAGCCGGGTGCGGCATGGCCTGCCCGTTCTGCGCCACGGGCCAGGGCGGTCTGCAGCGCAACATGTCGGCCGCCGAGATCGTCGAGCAGGTGGTCGCTGGTGCCCGGGCGTTGGCCCGCGACGAGGTGCCCGGTGGGCCGGGGCGGGTGTCCAACGTCGTGTTCATGGGGATGGGCGAGCCGCTCGCCAACTACCGGGCGGTGCTCGACTCGGTGCGCCGGCTGACCGATCCCACCCCGGACGGCCTCGGCATGTCCGCGCGCGGCGTGACCGTGTCGACCGTGGGGCTGGTGCCGCGGATGCGGCAGCTGGCCGACGAGGAGCTGCCGGTCACGCTCGCGCTGTCACTGCATGCGCCGGACGACGAGCTGCGCGACGAGCTGGTGCCGGTCAACACCCGCTGGAAGGTCGCCGAGACGGTCGAGGCTGCTTGGCACTACGCCGAGCGGACGCGGCGCCGGGTGTCGATCGAGTACGCGATGATGCGCGGCATCAACGACCAGGCATGGCGGGCCGACCTGCTCGGGGAGCTGCTCGGGTCGTACGGCGACTGGGGGTGGGTGCACGTCAACCTGATCCCGCTGAACCCGACGCCCGGCTCACGGTGGACCGCGTCCGACCCCGCCGACGAGGCCGAGTTCGTCCACCGGCTGCAGGCCGCGGGCGTGCCCACCACCGTCCGCGACACCCGCGGCCGCGAGATCGACGGCGCCTGCGGGCAGCTGGCCGCCGCCGACCGGTGAGCGCCGCCGACCCGGCCGGAACGCTGCCGGCCCTCGTGGCGACCGACCTCGACGGGACCCTGCTGCGCACCGACGGCACCGTGTCGGCGCGCACCCGCGCCGCGCTGGCCGCCCTCGAGGACGCGGGAGTGCACCTGGTGGTCGTGACCGCCCGGCCGCCGCGCTGGGTGCACGACCTCGCCGACGTCGTCGGCCGGCACGGCGTCGTGCTCTGCGCCAACGGCGCGTTCGTCTACCGGGTCGCGGACCGCCGGGTGCTGGTCGAGCACACCCTCGCGCCCGCCCTGGTCCGCCGGCTCGCGGCGCGGCTGCGTACCGAGCTGCCCGGCACGCTGCTCGCCGTCGAGAACGTCGACGGGTTCGCCGGGGAGCCGGGCTACCCGCTGCACCCGATGGACGCCGCGCTCGTCGCGGGGCCGCGGGTACGGGAGGCGGCGGCCGACATCGCCCGCTTCGAGGCGACGGCATCGGTCGAGGATCTGCTCGACCCGCCGCCGGGCAAGCTGCTCGCCCGCAACACCGCGCTGGCGCCCGAGGTCTTCCTTGCCCGGATGGCCGACCTGATGGACGGCGAGGCGGTGCTGGCGTTCTCCGGGGCCGACGGGCTGGCCGAGATCAGCGCGCCGGGTGTCACCAAGGCGGCCGCGCTGGCCGACTGGTGTGCCGCGCTCGGCGTCCCGGCCGAGCGGGTGTGGACGTTCGGCGACATGCCCAACGACCTGTCCATGCTCACCTGGTCGGGGCGTGGGCACGCCGTGGCCAACGCGCACCCCGACGTGCTGTCGGCTGCCGACGTGGTGTGCCCGAGCAACGACGACGATGGGGTGGCGCGCACCCTCGAGGCGGCGCTGGCCCGCTGATGCCCGACTACGACCGCGAAGCCCCCCGGTACGACGAGACACGTGGTGGTGAGCCGCGCGCGGAGGCGGCGGCCGCGGCGGTGGCCGGCCTACTGCCCGTGGGCCGTTGCCTGGACGTGGGAGGCGGCACCGGGCTGGTGGCGGCGCACCTGCTGCGGCGGGGAGTCGACGTCGTGGTCGTGGATCGCTCCTCCGGGATGCTGCGGCTGGCGTCGGAACGGCTGCCCGGTCGCTGCGTGCGCGCCGACGCGGCCCGGCTGCCTGTCGGTGACGGGGCAGTGGAGTCCGTCTTGACGATGTGGCTGCTGCACATGCTCGACGACGCGCGACCGGCCCTCGCCGAGGCCGCGCGAGTGCTACCCCCCGGCGGCGTGCTGGTCACCACCGTCGACAAGGCCGCGGCACACGGCTACCGCGACGACGACCCCACCGATCGGGAGGCGGACGTCGTCGCACACGGCGGGACGCTCGGGCTGGTCGTGGCCGGCCGCGCCGCGTACGTGGGCCACGGGCAGGGCCGCGACGGCGGCCCTGACCCCGTGTACCCGCTGCTGGCGCTGCGCCGGCTCGGGTGAGCGCCGGCGCTGTGCCGTCGGCGTCAGCCCAGGTTCCAGTTCAGGACGTTGTTCTTGACCGCGTTCGGAAGGCCCAGCAGGAACGCGGCCGGCAGCCTGTTCCGGTCGAACACCAGCGCGCGGTTGCGTGCACCGGTGACGTCGGTGCTGTCTGCCAGCTGCACGAACAGCAACAGGTGCTTCGTCGAGTGTGCCGGGATCTTGATGTGGTACGCCACACCGACGCAGCTGTCGGCGTTCGGCACGTCGTTGGTGACGTTGAAGAGCTTCTCCTTCGCGTTCTTGCCGAACCAGGCGTTCGTGACGAGCGCGTCGTCCGGGGTGGTGGCGTCATCGGCGACGAGCAGCCAGCGGTCGTTGGTCGCGAACGACAGGTCCGGCCCGGTCGACGTGGCCCGCACGACCTCGGTGGTGTCGGCTCCGTAGTCGCTCTCGATCAGGATCTGCAGGTTCTTGGCACGATTGGTGGGGTTCTTGAACGAGATCAGGTCGCGCATCGTCGGGCTGGTCGCCAGGGCCCGGTCGGTCCGGGTGACCTGGACGCTGCCGAGCGTGCTCGGTCCGACCTGGATCTGCTCGCCGGTCTCGTTGCCCTGGTCGTTGTTGTCGACGAACACCCGGCGGTTGACGTACAGGACCATGCCGCCGTCGAAGGCGTCGTCGTCGGCGAGGGAGTCGCCGTCGTCGACCGGGGTGTAGGCGTCCTGGGTGAGGAGGTCGGCGCGCAGGCAGTCGTCGTTGCCGGGCTCGTCGTTGTCCGGGTCGAAGATCGTGGTGCTCCCGCCGTTGAGCTCGACGTCATCGATCACCGCCTGGGTCGCGGACGCCGGCCCGGTGAGGCCGACCACGAGTACGGCGGCGAGGCCGAGTCCCCAGGTGCGGGACTGGCGTGTACGAGTCTTCATGAGGTCCTCTTCGGCAGACGGATCCCCTGCTCGATCAACGTAGCGGTCGCACTTCACGGGCGCGGTGCGTTTCGCGAGCTTCGCGTCCCTCACCAGGCCTGGGCGACCAGGTCGCCGAACAGCTCGTCCTCGTCGACGTCGGCCCCGCGCGCCTTGAACCAGGTGCACACGTTGTGGCAGTCGCGCTGCAGCAGCTCGAGACCGCGCGGGTTGCCGACGATGTCGATCACCTGCGGGAGGTCGATGATCACCAGCCGCTCGCCGGCGGCCAGGATGTTGTACGGCGACAGGTCGCCGTGGGTCACGTGCCGCCGGGCGAGCACGCCCATCGCCTCGCGGAGCTGGTCGAACCACGCGTCCCGCAGCGCCGGGTCGGGGCGGGTCTGCGCGAGTCGCGGCGCCGCCGCTCCGTCGACCGAGATGTACTCCATCAGGATCTCGGTGCCGTCGATCTGCACCGGGTACGGCACCGGCACGCCCGCGGACCACAGCCAGCCCAGCGCGTCCCACTCGGCGGCGGCCCAGATGCCCGCCGCCACCGCCCGGCCGTGCGCGGTGCCCTTGGACATCGCCCGCATGTCACGGGTGTCGCGGACCCGGCGGCCGTCGGTGTAGACGGTGGAGCGCTGGAAGCTGCGGTGGTCGGCGTCGCGGTAGCGCTTGGCGGCCATCACCACGCGCTGGTCGGGGTGGGTGCGCGACGCCCGCTCGACCAGGAAGACGTCGGCCTCCTTGCCGGTCTTGAGGACGCCGAGCTCGGTGTCGACGGCCGAGTCGTCGGTCACCACCCAGTCGGGGCGCGGCTCGGGACCGCGAGCGCCGCGCTCGATGGCGAGCCAGGTGGACCAGCGCTGGTCGTCGCCGAGCGTCTCGTCGACGGCGGAGAAGTCGAAGTGGAAGTCAGGCGGTGCTGAGGACATGCGGGAGGCTCCGAGCGAGAGAGGGATGGGCAGGCGGATGTGCCCACGGGCAGTGGTAGACATTCCGACGCCTCCTCTCGCTCGGCTCCGGCATGAGGCGAGACCAGGGTGCGGGGTCGCACCCTGCGCGCGCAACGGGTTTAGTGACCTCCCATGGGTACGTACCACGAGGTTCACCGGCGCAGCATCGACGACCCGGAGGGGTTCTGGAGCGAGCAGGCGGGCCTGATCGACTGGTTCAGGCAGCCCGAACGGGCGCTCGACGACAGCCGGCCGCCGTTCTACCGGTGGTTTCCCGGGGGCACCCTGAACACCTGCTACAACGCGCTCGACCGGCACGTGGTGGCCGGTCGCGGCGACCAGCCGGCGCTGATCCACGACAGCCCGGTCACCGACATCCAGCAGACGTTCACGTACGCCGAGCTGCTGGAGCGGGTGGCGGCGTTGGCGGGCGCGCTGCGCGGGCTGGGGGTCGGCAAGGGCGACCGGGTGCTCGTCTACATGCCGATGGTGCCCGAGGCGGTCATGACGATGCTCGCGTGCGCCCGGCTGGGCGCCGTGCACTCGGTGGTCTTCGGCGGTTTCGCCGCGGCCGAGCTCGCCGCCCGCATCGACGACGCCACCCCCGACGTCGTGGTCGCCGCGTCGTGCGGGATGGAGGCGAACCGGGTGGTGGAGTACAAGCCACTGCTGGACCGGGCCATCTCGCTGGCGTCGCACACGCCGCGGACCTGCGTGGTGCTGCAGCGACCGGGTGGCGAGGCCGAGCTGGACGACGAGCGCGACATCGACTTCGCGGCCGCGATGCGGGCCGGGGCGACCGATCCCGCGGAGTGCGTACCGGTGGAGGCCACCGACCCGCTGTACGTGCTCTACACCTCGGGCACGACCGGCAAGCCCAAGGGGATCGTGCGCGACAACGGTGGCCACGCGGTCGCGCTGGCCTGGTCCATGGCCAACGTCTACGACATGCACCAGGGGCAGGTGTGGTGGACCGCCTCCGACGTGGGCTGGGTCGTCGGCCACTCGTACATCGTCTACGCGCCGCTGCTGGTCGGGGCGACGACGGTGCTGTACGAGGGCAAGCCGGTCGGGACCCCGGACGCGGGGGCCTTCTGGCGGGTGATGGCCGAGCACCGCGTCGAGGGCTTCTTCACCGCGCCCACGGCTATCCGTGCGATCAAGAAGGAGGACCCGGACGGCGAGCTGCGCCGCGCACACGACCTGTCCGCGCTGCGCACGGTGTTCCTGGCCGGCGAGCGGCTCGACCCCGACACCTTCGGCTGGGTCGGTGACGCGCTGGGCGTGCCGGTCGTCGACCACTGGTGGCAGACCGAGACGGGCTGGCCGATGGTGGCCAACCTGCGCGGGCTCGACCCGATGCCGCTGAAGCCGGGGTCGCCCAGCGTGCCGGTGCCGGGGTGGGACATCCGGGTGCTCGACGAGAAGGGCGAGGAGGTCGCCGCGGGCACCGAGGGAGCGATCTGCGTGCGACTGCCGCTGCCCCCCGGCGCGCTGCCGACGCTGTGGGGCGACGACGACCGGTTCGTGGCGTCGTACCTGTCGGCCTACGACGGCTACTACCTGTCCGGCGACGGAGGTCACGTCGACGAGGACGGTTACGTGTACGTGATGGGGCGTACCGACGACGTCATCAACGTCTCCGGCCACCGGCTGTCGACGGGGGTGATCGAGGCGGTGCTGGCCCGGCACCCCGCGGTCGCGGAGTGCGCCGTGATCGGGGTGGCCGACCCGATGAAGGGACAGGTGCCGCGCGGGCTGGTGGTGCTCAAGGCCGGCGTGGACACCGACTCGGAGGAGCTGGAGCGCGAGCTGGTGGCGGCGGTACGCGACGAGGTCGGGCCGGTCGCGGTCTTCAAGTCCGTCAGCGTCGTGCCGGCGCTGCCCAAGACCCGCTCGGGCAAGATCCTGCGCAAGTCGATGCGCGAGATCGCGGACGGCAAGGAGCCGGTCGTCCCCTCGACGATCGAGGACCCCACCGTCCTCGACGCCCTCACCCCCGCCCTGCGCAACGACTGACGGGAGTCAGTTGCCGCCGAGGAGCGGGGACATCGCGCGGGCGAGCAGGCTGGGGCGGCGGGTCAGCCGCTCCTCGGCGTCGGCGAGGGTCATCAGCCGCAGGCCGGTGTTGACCGCCAGCCAGCGCAGCGGCTCGGGCTCCCAGCGACGCGAGCGGTGGCCGACCCAGGGCAGGTCGACCAGCGGCGACTGCGTGCCGAGCACGAGGTCGGCGATCGTGCGGCCGGCCAGGTTGGACGTCCCCACGCCGTCGCCCACGTAGCCGCCTCCCCACGCCACGCCGGTGGCCTTGTCCAGCCCCACCGACGCGTGCCAGTCGCGCGGCACGCCGAGCGGGCCGCCCCAGCGGTGCGTGATCCGCGCGTCGGCGAGCTGGGGGAACAGGTCCCGCAGCGCCGCTTCCAGCTTGCGGAAGACCCCGGGCTCGGTGTCGAAGCCCGGCCGCACCCGCGAGGCGAAGTGGTACGGCGCCCCTCGCCCGCCGAACGCCAGCCGCCCGTCGGCCGTCCGCTGGGCGTAGATCAGCATGTGCCTGCCGTCGGTCAGCGTCTCGCGCCGCCGCAGCCCGATCCGGTCCCAGACGTCGTCACCGAGCGGCTCGGTGGCGACCATCAGCGAGTAGACCGGTGCGAGTGTCCGCCGCTCACCGGCCAGCTCGGGCGTGTAGCCCTCGGTCGCGCGCACCACGACCTCGGCGCGCACGGTCCCGGCCTCCGTGTCGACCCGCCAGGGTCGTACGGCGCGTACCGGCGTCTGCTCGTGGATGCGCACGCCGTGCGCCTCGACGGCTCGCGCCAGGCCGCGCACCAGGCGGGCGGGGTGCACGGCCGCGCAGTGCGGCGTGTACGTCCCGCCGCGCACCCGGGTGGCGTCGCACAGCTGGCTCGCGGCGTCGGCGTCGAGCAGCGCGAGGTCGTCCGGTCCGACCCCCCACTCGCGGGCCTCGTCGACCTCGGCGCGCAGCCGGCGCAGCTGCGCGGCGTCGCGGGCCAGGGACAGCGTGCCGCCTCGCTCGTAGTGGGCGTCGATCCCCTCGGCGTCGGTCACTCGGCCGACCTCGACGACGGTTTCGCGCATCGCCCGGAGCATCCGCAGGGCGGCGTCCCGTCCGCTACCCGACCCGCCTGGTCCGGCGTCGGCCGCGCGTGCGACGTGCGCGGCCGAGGTCGGGAACAGGGCCGAGCACCAGCCGCCGTTGCGGCCGGACGCCCCGAAGCCCGCGACCTCGCGCTCCAGCACGACCACCCGCAGGCCGGGGCTGGCGACCGCCAGGTAGTAGGCGGTCCACAGACCGGTGAAGCCGGCGCCGACGATCGCCACGTCGACCTCGGTGCTCTCGGGTAGCGGTGGGCGGGGCGTCCAGTCGTCGGCGGCGGTCTCGTGCCACAGCGACAGCGCCCGGTAGCGGTCGGGTCCGGCGTCGGTCACGCTCAGCGCACGCCCCACGAGTACGTCTGCTTGCGCAGCCGCAGGTAGACGAACGTCTCCGTCGATCGAACGCCGGACAGCGTGCGGATCTTGGTGGACAGGGTGTCCAGCAGCTCCTCGTCGCTCTCGCACACGATCTCGGCCAGCAGGTCGAAGCTGCCGGCGGTCACGACCACGTAGTCGATCTCGGGCAGGGCGGCGAGCTCGTCGGCGACCGCGTCCAGCGGACCCTCGACCCGGATGCCGATCAGCGCCTGCCGGGCGAAGCCGAGCTGGAGCGGGTCGGTGACTGCGACGATCTGCATGACGCCGCTCTCGATGAGCCGTTGCACCCGCTGCCGGACGGCTGCCTCGGACAGCCCCACCGCCTTGCCGATGGCCGCGTAGGGCCGGCGGCCGTCCTGCTGGAGCTGTTCGATGATCGCCTTGGACGTGTCGTCGAGCACGGCGCCGCCCGGGCCCCCACCGGTCTTCGCCCTCCGGGTCACGGGAATGATCCTGACCGCCCGGACCGCCCGCGCACAAGGTGTTGGCTGCAGGAATCCGTGGCGAAACGGAATCGGAACGACGGAATCCCTTGTGCCGGTACTACGGCTCTGCGAGCATCCGACGCATCAGCCAGTGGCCGGCAGCGACCGGCAGCGAGGAGGCGTGCCCACGGTGTCAACGGTGTCCACGGCGACCCCGGCGTCCACTCCGTCCGTGGCGGGACATCAGCTCATCGACGGCGAGCGCCGCGGCGGGCGCTCGGGCGACACCGTCGCGGTGATCGACCCGTCGACCGGGCAGACCGTGGTCGACGCCGACCTGGCCGGACCCGACGACGTCGACGACGCGGTCGCAGCCGCCCGCCGGGCGTACGGCGCCTGGTCGACCACGACCCCTGCGGAGCGCTCGGGCGTGCTGCTGGCCTTTGCCCGCGAGCTGGAGGCCGTGGCCGACGACCTCGCGGTCACCGAGAGCCGGCAGACCGGAAAGCCGCTGCGGCTGGCCCGAGAGTTCGACGTGCCGGGCACGGTCGACAACACCGCCTTCTTCGGCGGCGCCGCCCGGCAGCTGGAGGGCCAGGCCGCGGGGGAGTACTCCGCCGACCACACCTCCTCGGTCCGGCGCGAGCCGATCGGCGTCGTCGGCTCGATCGCGCCGTGGAACTACCCGCTGCAGATGGCGGCCTGGAAAGTGCTGCCGGCCATCGCCGCCGGCAACGCGATCGTGCTGAAGCCGGCCGAGATCACCCCGCTGACGTCGCTCATGTTCGCGGAGGCCGCCGAGCGCGCGGGGCTGCCCGCGGGCGTCATCAACGTCCTCACCGGCACCGGCCAGGTCGCGGGTGAGGCGCTGGTCTCGCACCCGGGCGTCGACATGGTGAGCTTCACCGGCTCCACGGCGGTCGGCCGGCGGGTCGCCGGACTGGCCGTCGACGGGGTGCGTCGGGTCCATCTCGAGCTCGGCGGCAAGGCCCCCTTCGTCGTGTTCGACGACGCCGACCTCGAGGCTGCGGTGCACGGGGCGGTCGCCGGCGCCCTGATCAACAGCGGCCAGGACTGCACCGCTGCCACCCGGGCGATCGTGCATCGCTCGCTGCACGACGACTTCGTCGCCGGCGTCGCCGACCTGATGGCCGGGTTGCGGCTGGGCGCACCGGCTGACGACGACACCGATCTCGGCCCGCTGGTGTCGTACTCCCATCGCGACCGCGTCGCCGCACACGTCGACCGTGCCCGCGGCGAAGGGGCGAAGGTGGTCTGTGGCGGTCGCGCGGGTACGGGCGAGCTGGCCGCCGGCGCCTACTACGAGCCGACGCTCGTCACCGGCGCCGGACCCGGCAGCTCGCTGTGGCGCGACGAGGTGTTCGGGCCCGTTCTGCTCGCGGAGCCGTTCGACTCCGATGACGACGCCATCGCGCTCGCCAACGACACGCCGTACGGGCTCGCCGCCTCGGCCTGGACCAGCGACGTGCACCGGGCGCTGCGCGCCAGCCGCGACATCGAGGCCGGGTGCGTCTGGGTCAACGACCACATCCCGATCATCTCGGAGATGCCGCACGGCGGGTACAAGCGCTCTGGCTTCGGCAAGGACATGAGCGTGTACTCGTTGGAGGACTACACCCAGGTCAAACACGTGATGATGGACGCGACCGCGGTGGCCCGGAAACCCTGGCACCGCACCGTGTTCACCGACCGCTCGACGCGGCCGGCTGACGGGGAGGACAACGCATGAGCCCGGTCTCACGTCGGACGCTGCTGAAGTCGGCGGGCGGTGTCGCGTTCGTCGGGGCGAGCGCAGCGGTGCTCCCTGCGTTCGGCACGGGCAGCAAGACGCAGGACCCGTCGGAGTGCCAGGCCACGGATCTGTCGGCCGAGGAGAAAGAGCTCATCATCTCCAACTGGCCGCTGTACATCGACCCGACGCCCAAGAAGAACCCGCAGCCCACGACCTTGGACGACTTCGAGGCAGCGACCGGCATCACCGTCGACTACAGCGACGACGTCTCCGACAACACCGAGTTCTTTGCCAAGGTCGTGAACCAGCTCGGCTCCTGCGAGTCGGTCGAGCGGGACATCTTCGTGCTGACCGACTGGATGGCCGCCCGGATGATCTCGGTGGGGTGGATCCAGCCCCTCGATCACGCCAACATCCCTAACGTCGACAAGAACCTGCTGGAGAACCTGCGCGATCCTGCCTGGGACCCCGGTCGCAAGCACTCGGTGCCCTGGCAGAGCGGGCTGACCGGCATCGCCTACAACGCGAAGTACACCGACGAGGTGGGCAGCATGTCCGAGCTGCTGACGCGCTCCGACCTGAAGGGCAAGGTCACCCTGCTGACCGAGATGCGCGACACGATGGCGTTCATGCTCAAGGTTGCGGGCGCGGATCCCACGGACTTCGACGACGAGGACTGGGACGACGCGCTCGGCGTGCTCGACGATGCCAACAGCTCGGGACAGATCCGGCAGTTCACCGGCAACAACTACACCGGGCCGCTGAGCAGCGGCGACGTGGTGGCCTGCGAGGCGTGGTCGGGTGACGTGCTGGCGCTGCAGTTCGAGAACCCGGACATCAAGTTCGTGATCCCCGAGGAGGGGCTGTCGCTCTGGAGCGACAACATGCTGGTGCCCAACCTCGCGACCCACAAGACGAACGCCGAGGCGTGGATGAACTTCTACTACGACCCGGCGGTGGCGGCCAAGCTCGCGGCCTGGGTCAACTACATCTGCCCGGTCGAGGGCGCGCGCGAGGAGATGGCCAAGATCGACAAGTCACTCGTCGACAACCCGCTGATCTTCCCCGATGACGACTTCCTCAAGCAGACCTTCGCGATGATGCCGCTGGACGAGGCGCAGTCCAGCGAGTACGAGCTCGATTTCCAGACGGTCATCGGAGGATGAGCGACATGACGACTGCTCCCGACACCACGCTCGACCCAGCCGCGACCCCGGACCGCGACGCCACGCGTGACGGCGGCGGACACGACCTGCGGCTGGAGTCGGTGACCAAGCGGTTCGCCACGTTCACTGCCGTCGACGATCTCAGTGTCACGGTGCCGCAAGGATCGTTCTTCGCGCTCCTCGGCCCGTCGGGCTGCGGCAAGACCACGACGCTGCGGATGGTCGCGGGCCTCGAGCAGCCCACGTCCGGCAAGATCTTCATCGGTGACGAGGACGTCGCCGGGCTGAAGCCGTACAAGCGGCCGGTCAACACGGTCTTCCAGAACTACGCCCTGTTCCCGCACCTGTCGATCTACGAGAACGTCGCCTTCGGCCTCAGGCGCAAGGGACACAAGGACGTCACCGGCGAGGTGCAGCGGATGCTCGAGCTGGTCGAGCTCGAGTCGCAGGCGCAGAAGAAGCCGACCCAGCTGTCGGGTGGGCAGCAGCAGCGGGTTGCGCTGGCGCGGGCGCTGATCAACAAGCCCGAGGTGCTGCTGCTCGACGAGCCGCTCGGCGCGCTCGACCTCAAGCTGCGCCGCCAGATGCAGGTCGAGCTGAAGCGGATCCAGACGGAGGTCGGCCTCACGTTCGTGCACGTCACGCACGACCAGGAGGAGGCCATGACCATGGCCGACACCATCGCGGTGATGAACAAGGGCGTCATCGAGCAGATGGGGGCACCGGCGGAGCTGTACGAGAACCCGCGGACGACCTTCGTCGCCAACTTCCTGGGGCAGTCGAACCTCATCGAGGGCACGGTGTCCGGCACCGACGGCGACGACCTCGTGGTGGACGTGCAAGGGGCACAGCTCGCCGCCGCACGAGCGCGCGCCAGCTGCGACAACGGCCGGGTCTGGGTCGGGATCCGCCCGGAGAAGGTCGTCATGTCGAACAGCGGCGACGCCGATGCCGCGCGCGGCCTCAACACGCTGCCCGGGGGCACCGTGTCCGACGTCAGCTTCATCGGCGTCAGCACGCTGTACCTGGTGCGCATGCCGTGGGGCCAGGAGCTCACCGTGTTCGAGCAGAACAGCGGGGCCCGGCGGATGTTCGCCCCGGGCGCGTCGGTCGACCTGCACTGGAGCCATGACCACGCGTTCCTGCTCGACGCCGACCAGGACGCGAGCGCGGGCGTCGAGAGGGTGGACGGCTGATGGCCGTCGACACCGCTCCGCCCCCCGCGCCACCCGCTGAACCGTCGGTGCCGCCGACGGCGGCTCCCGCCGACGACGAGAGCACTGGCAGCGGTCGCACCGGCTACCTGCTGCTGCTCCCCGGCACGGTGTGGCTGGCGTTGTTCTTCGTGGTGCCGTTCTACTCCCTCGTGGCCACCAGCCTGTACGACCCGGACGGCAGCGTGCTCGGTGGCTACGACATGTCGTGGAACTTCAGCAACTACGTCGATGCCGTCCGGGACTACTGGAGCCCCCTGGTGCGCTCCCTGGTCTTCGGCGGGTTGGCGACGCTGTTCTGCCTGCTGATCGGGTACCCGCTGGCGTACGCGATCGCCTTCAAGGCCGGTCGCTGGCGCAACCTGATGCTGGTGCTCGTCATCGCCCCGTTCTTCACCAGCTTCCTGGTCCGCACGCTGGCCTGGCAGCTGATCCTCTCCGACAACGGGTTCGTCGCCGACACGCTGCGCACGGTGGGCCTGCTCGGCGACGACGGCCGGCTGCTTGCCACGTCATTCGCCGTGGTGATGGGCCTGACGTACAACTTCCTGCCGTTCATGGTGCTGCCGCTCTACGCCAGCCTGGAGAAGATCGACCCACGGCTGATCGAGGCGTCCAGCGACCTGTACGCCTCACCGATACGTGGGTTCCTCAAGGTCACGCTGCCGCTGTCGATGGCCGGGGTCGTCGCCGGCACCCTGCTGACGTTCATTCCCGCCGCGGGCGACTACATCAACGCCGAGCTGCTCGGAAGCCCGAACGACCGGATGCTCGGCAACGTCATCCAGACGCTCTTCACCGACGCCAACCTCTACCCGGCGGCCGGAGCGCTGTCCATGGTGCTGATGCTGCTGATCGTCGTCATGGTGATGTTCTACGTCCGCCGCGCGGGGACGGAGGACCTGGTATGACGCCGCTGCAGCGGGCCGGTCGCTGGGTCAGCGACCACCTGATCATGGCGATCGGGCTGCTGGTGCTCGCGTACATGTTCGTCCCGATCGGCGTCGTCGTCGCGATGAGCTTCAACACCCCGCCGTCCCGCAACCTGTACGCGTTCGGGAGCTTCACCACGGCCAACTGGGCCGACCCCTGCGGACCCGCTGGCCTGTGCGACTCGCTGGTGCGCAGCGTGCAGATCGGGCTGCTCGCTACCCTCGGCGCCACCGTGCTCGGCACGTTGATGGCGTTCGCCCTGGTGCGGCACCGCTTCACCGGACGGTCCGTGGCCAACCTGGTGATCTTCCTGCCGATGGCCTCGCCCGAGATCGTCATGGGCTCGTCCCTGCTGGCGCTGTTCATCGCGGCGGGTGTCGGCGGCCAGCTCGGCTTCTGGACGATCCTCATCGCGCACATCATGTTCTGCCTGTCGTTCGTGGTGGTGACGGTCAAGGCGCGGCTGTCGGGGATGGACTCACGCCTCGAGCAGGCGGCGATGGATCTCTATGCCACGGAGTGGCAGACGTTCTGGCGCGTCACCTTCCCGCTGGTGTTCCCTGGCATCCTCGGGGCGGCGTTGCTCTCGTTCTCGCTGTCGTTCGACGACTTCATCATCACCAACCTCAACGCGGGCAACACCACGACCTTCCCGATGTTCGTCTGGGGAGCCGCCCAGAAGCAGATCCCGATGGAGATCAACGTCATCGGCACGATCATGTTCGCCGTCTCGGTGGTGATCGTGGTCGGCGCCGAGGTCAACAGGCGGCGCCGCGAGCGTGCCCTCGCCGCATGACCGCGGCCCTCGACGACCCTGCGGTGCACGCGCTGGCCGGTGCGGAACGCATGCCGTTCTGGCTGGACGACCCGGCGCGGCCGGACCACCTTCCCTCGCTGAACGGTGACGCCCGGACCGACCTGCTGGTGGTGGGCGGCGGCTACACCGGGCTGTGGACCGCCCTGCGCGCGAAGGAGCGTGATCCTGGCCGCGACGTCGTGGTGCTCGAGGCGGCACGCTGCGGCGACGAGGCCAGCGGTCGCAACGGCGGCTTTGCCGAGTCGACGCTCACCCACGGCTTCGGCAACGGGGTCGCCCGCTGGCCCGACGAGCTTCCGACGCTGCTGCGGATGGGCAGCCGCAACCTCGACGGCCTGGTCGACTCGGTCGCGCGGTACGGGATCGACTGCGGGTTGGACCGCAGTGGCGAGCTCGGGGTCGCAACCCGGCCGCACGAGGTCGAGGGCCTGGCCGAGGAGGTGGCGGCGATGCGTGACCACGGCCTGGACGTCCGGCTGCTCGACGCCGACGAGACGCGGGCCAAGGTGGCGTCGCCGACGTACCTCGCCGCGATTCACGACCCCGAGGTCGTGATGCTCGAGCCCGCCCGGTTGGCGTGGGGTCTGCGTCGGGCGTGCCTCGACCTCGGTGTCCGCGTGCACGAGGGCACCCGCGTCACCGGCATCGCTCGTACCGCCGCCGGTGTGGTGGCGCGTACCGCGCTCGGCACCGTCACCGCGGCGCGGGCAGTGCTCGCCACCAACGCGGCGCCGCCGCTGCTGCGCCGGCTGCGGCTGATGACGGTGCCGGTGCACGACTACTCGGTGGTGACCGAACCGCTCACGGCCGAGCAGCGGGCGGCGCTCGGCTGGGCGGGGCGCGAGGGCGTCGGCGACGCAGGGCACCTGTTCCACTACTACCGGCTGACCCGCGACGACCGGCTGCTGTTCGGGGGCTACGACGCGATCTACCGCTACGGCAGCGGCACCGGCCCGGCGACCGCGCACCGGGACGCGACCTACCAGGTGCTCGTCACGCACCTGCTGGAGACGTTCCCGCAGCTGGAGGGCGTGCGGATGAGCCACGTCTGGGGCGGCGTGATCGACACCTGTACCCGGTTCTGCTGCTTCTGGGGCACGGCGCTGACCGGGCGGGTGGCGTACGCGCTCGGCTTCACCGGCCTGGGTGTGGCAGCCACCCGGTTCGCCGCCGACACCGCCCTCGACCTGGTCGACGGGCTGGAGACCGAGCGGACGTCGCTGCGGATGGTCCGGGAACGGCCGCTGCCGTTCCCACCCGAACCGGCGCGCTGGCTCGGCATCGAGGCGACCAAGCGGTCGATGGCCCGCGCCGACCGCATCGGGCGTGACAACGTGTGGCTGCGGACGATGGACAAGCTGGGGCTCGGCTTCGACTCGTGAGCCGGCCCGGGAAGGAAGCGAGATGAGTGACGAGCTGCTGGCGCGGCACCGCGCGGTGATGCCGGCGTGGCTGACCCTGTTCTACGACGAGCCGATGGAGATCGTGTCGGGCCGCGGCTGCCGGGTGACCGCCTCGGACGGCCGGGAGTACCTGGACTTCTTCGCCGGGATCCTCACCAACATGCTGGGCTACGGCGTGCCGGAGGTGCGCGCCGCGGTGGATCGCCAGCTCGACACCGGCGTGGTGCACACCTCGACGCTGTACCTGATCCGCCAGCAGGTCGAGCTCGCCGAGAAGATCGCCCGGCTGTCGGGGATCCCCGATGCGCGAGTGTTCTTCACCGGCTCGGGCACGGAGGCCAACGAGGCGGCCTTGCTGGTGGCCACGCAGTACCGCCGCAGCAACCAGGTGATCGCGCTGCGCAACAGCTATCACGGGCGCACGTTCGCCACGGTGGGGATCACCGGCAACCGGGGCTGGTCGGCGTCGAGCCTGTCGCCGGTGAACGTCGTGTACGCGCAGAGCGGCTACCGGCTGCGGTCGTCGTTCGCCGGGCTCGACGACGCGGCCTACATCGACGCCTGCGTGCGTGACCTCCGCGAGCTGATGGCTACCGCGGTCGCCGGTGACGTGGCGGCGATGATCGCCGAGCCGATCCAGGGCG
The DNA here is from genome assembly GCA_963785115.1 of uncultured Actinomycetota bacterium. Lineage (GTDB taxonomy): Bacteria > Actinomycetota > Actinomycetes > Propionibacteriales > Nocardioidaceae > JACCWP01. The sequence continues at coordinate 181,647 of CAWATY010000031.1, read as the reverse complement.
TCGGCGGGTTCGCGGTCCCGCCCGACGGGCTGCTGGGTGCGTACGCCGAGGTGCTCGCCGAGACCGGGACGCTGCTGATCAGCGACGAGGTGCAGACCGGCTGGGGGCGTACCGGCGACCACTTCTGGGGCATCGGGGCACACGGCGTGACGCCCGACCTGATGACGTTCGCCAAGGGGATCGGCAACGGTGCGGCCATCGGCGGCGTGGTGGGCCGCGCGGAGGTGATGGACTGCATCACCGCCAACTCGATCTCGACGTTCGGCGGCAACCCGCTGTCGACCGCCGCCGCCAACGCCACCCTCGACTACGTGCTCGAGCACGACCTGCAGGGCAACGCCCGTGCCCTCGGGCGGCTGCTGCTCGACGGCCTGCGCGAGGCGACGTCGAACGTGCCCGCCGTGGCCGAGGTGCGCGGCAAGGGACTGATGATCGGCGTCGAGCTCGTCGGCCCCGACGGCAGCACCCCCGACCCGGCCGCGGCCGCCGCGGTGATGGAGGCCGCCCGCGAGCGCGGCCTGCTGATCGGCAAGGGCGGCCTCTACGGCAACTGCCTGCGGGTGGCGCCGCCGCTCACCCTCACCGAAGGCGAGGCCAAGGAGGGCCTCGACGCCCTCATCGACTCCCTCCGCACCACCCTCCCCTGACCGCGATCCGCGGCTTACTGTTGCGCCATCCGTGGCCTTCTGTTGCGCGGTCCGTGGCTTTCGGTTGCGCGATCCGTGGCTTTCGGTTGCGTGATCCGCGGCCTGGAGCCGCGAACCCGCGGTCGTCCACGTCGTGACCCGCGGATGACGCAGCCACGATCCACGGATGCCGAAGCCAAGAGCCACGGATGGCGCAACCAAAGGGCACGGATGGCGCAACCACAGAAAATCCACGGATGGCGCAACCAAAGGCCGCGGATGGCGCAACCGAACGGCGCGGATGAGGGTCAGAGGCGTTCCCAGGCGCGGGTGAGGACGTCGCGGAGGACCTGCTCGATGAAGTCGAAGTGGCTCTGGTCGCAGATCAGTGGCGGCGCGAGCTGGATGACGGGGTCGCCGCGGTCGTCGGCGCGGCAGTAGAGGCCGGCCTCGAACAGCGCCTTGGACAGGAAGCCGCGCACCATCCACTCCGACTCTTCCTCGTCGAAGGTCTCCTTGGTGACCTTGTCCTTGACCATCTCGATGCCGTAGAAGTACCCGTCGCCGCGGACGTCGCCGACGAGCGGGAGGTCGTTCAGCTTCTCCAGCGTTGTCCGGAACGCATCCTCGGTCTCCAGCACGTGCTCGTTGAGCTGCTCGCGCTCGAAGATGTCGAGGTTGGCCATCGCCACCGCCGCGGAGACCGGGTGGCCGCCGAACGTGTAGCCGTGCAGGAACACGTTCGAACCGTCGGCGAAGGGCTCGAACAGCCGATCGGTCGCGATCATCGCGCCGAGCGGGGAGTAGCCCGAGGTCAGCCCCTTGGCGCAGGTGATGATGTCGGGCTGGTAGCCGTACCGGTCGGCGGCGAACATGTGTCCCAGCCGGCCGAAGGCGCAGATGACCTCGTCGGAGACGAGCAGCACGTCGTAGCGGTCGCAGATCTCGCGGACCCGCTGGAAGTACCCCGGCGGCGGCGGGAAGCACCCGCCGGAGTTCTGCACCGGCTCGACGAACACCGCTGCCACCGTGTCGGGACCCTCGAACTCGATCGCCTCGGCGATCCGGTCGGCGGCCCAGAGCCCGAAGGCCTCGGGGTCGTCACCGTGCACCGGCGCCCGATAGATGTTGGTGTTGGGCACCCGGAACGTGCTCGGCACCAGCGGCTCGAAGGGCGCCTTCATGCCGGGCAGCCCGGTGATCGACAGCGCGCCCTGCGGGGTGCCGTGGTAGGCGATGGCCCTGCTGATCACCTTGTGCTTGGTGGGCTTGCCGGTGAGCTTGAAGTACTGCTTGGCGAGCTTCCACGCGCTCTCGACCGCCTCGCCACCGCCGGTGGTGAAGAACACCCGGTTGAGGTCGCCGGGTGCGTAGTCGGCCAGCCGGTCGGCCAGGTCGATCGCGGTCGGGTGCGCGTACGACCACAGCGGGAAGAACGCCAGCTCGCTGGCCTGCTTTGCGGCCGCCTCGGCGAGCTCGGTGCGTCCGTGGCCGGCCTGGACGACGAACAGCCCGGCCAGAGCATCCAGATAGCGCTTGCCGTGCGAGTCGTAGATGTACGGGCCGTCGCCGCGCACGATGACCGGCACGTCGACCTCGGGATCGGCGGTATGCCGGCTGAAGTGCATCCACAGGTGGTCGCGCGCCGCCTGCTGCTGGCGCGAGTGGTCCGGCGCCTGCGGTACGTCCTGCGGCGTGGTGGTCATCGATGAATCTCCCTTGAAGTCGTGTATTCGTCCTTATCGTCGCGTTACGGTTCACATCACGTCAACTGCATGGCAGGCTCTCGACGGATTCCGTCGTTTGGCGCAGGAGCCTGGAGGTGCCCGTGGCGCGCTACGGCCAGCAGTACGGGCCGGACTACACCTTCCTCGGAGTTCCGCCCTGCGACCTGACCGATCCGGCGACGTACGCCGACGCGGACGTCGTCATCGTGGGGGCCCCGTTCGACGGCGGCACCTCGCACCGGCCGGGCACCCGGTTCGGCCCGGAGGCCATCCGCAAGGCCTGCTACCTCGGCCATGACGGCTCCCGCCCGCACATGGCGCTGCGCGCCGACGGCCTGACCGATCTTGCCGTGGTCGACGGCGGCGACGTCGAGATGTTCTCCGGCGACGTCGAGGGCGCGCTCGCCGCCCTGGAGCCCGTGGTGTACGCGGTCGCCGCGGCCGGGGCCATCCCGGTCGTGCTCGGGGGCGACCACTCGATCGCGCTGCCCGATGCCACCGGGGTGGCCCGGCACCACGGAATGGGCCGGGTCTCGATGCTGCACTTCGACAGCCACGCCGACACCGGCGACATCGAGTTCGGCTCGCTGTACGGGCACGGGCAGCCGATGCGGCGGCTGATCGAGTCCGGAGCGCTGCGCGGCGACCGGTTCCTGCAGATCGGCCTGCACGGCTACTGGCCGGGCCCCGAGACGCTCGCCTGGATGGCCGAGCAGCAGATGCGCAGCTACGAGATGACCGAGATCGTCGCGCGCGGGCTCGACTCCTGCCTGACCGAGGCGTTCGCCATCGCCACCGACGACTGCGAGGGCGTCTTCCTCTCGGTCGACATCGACGTCGCCGACCCGGCCCACGCGCCGGGAACCGGTACCCCGGAGCCCGGGGGACTGACCTCGCGCCAGCTGCTCGACGCGGTGCGACGGATCTGTCTCGAGCTGCCCGTGGTCGGCATCGACGTGGTCGAGGTGTCGCCGCCGTACGACCACGCCGACATCACCGCCCTGCTGGCCAGCCGGGTCGTGCTGGAGGCGCTGGGTGCCATCGCCGCCCGCCGACGCGGCCTGACCCACGACCCGGCCGGCCCGCTGCTCGAGGGCCGCTGACCCGAAACCGCGCGATTGCACCAGCAAAAACCACCCGATCGGGCCAGCCACGGCCGGTTTCCTGGGTCTAGCGTGCCGACGACGGCCCGCACGGGGCGGGCGTCAGAAAGGGGATCGCCATGTCACGACAGCTCAGGGGTTGGAGCTCTCGTCGGACGATGGTCGCTGTGGCGGTGGGTGCGCTGGCGCTGCTCGCATCAACTCTCGCCCTCACGACGGCGGGCTCGGCAAGTGCCGAGGGCGAGGACTTCCCGGACGGCGGCTGGCCGGCCACGGAGAAGGCGCTGCCGGCGGTCGAGCAGGGTGCCGGTGGACCGAGCCGCGTCATCCGGTTGCGGGCGGTCACACAGAACGAGGCCGACGTGGACATCGACGGCGACGGTCAGTTCGACGCCGGTGACGGGTTCATCTTCCGCGAGAAGCTGATCAACCCGCGCACGGGCGACCGGGTCGGCAAGGACCTCGCGCACTGCGTGGCCATGGGTCCCGCCTTCGACTGTGAAGGCACGCTGAACCTGCGGCGCGGCAAGCTCGTCGTCGCCGGTGCCTCCTGGCAGGGCGAGGGTCTCGTGCTGGCCGTCACCGGTGGCACCTGGAAGTTCCGCAACGCCTCCGGCGTCATGCACGTCGTTCCCGGGCCCGGCGGCAGCGACATCTTCCGCATCGAGCTCAACTGACGCCACGCCGGACTGCGCGACCCCGGGAGCCCCGGGGTCGCGCAATCCTGCGGCGTCAGCGCATCGCGTCCCGGCGGAACGCCTCGAGGCCGGGAAGCCCGCGGCCCCGCCAGTCGAACAGCGTGAGGTTGTCGTTCGGGTTGCCCTCGCCGGGCGCCCACCCGACCCCGGGCACCCACTCGGGCTCCCAGTCGACGAATCCGAGTGCCCGGCCACGGGGCACCCGCGCGAAGACCGCGCGCAGCGCGCGGAAGTAGGCCTCCTGGCCGCGCTGGGTGGCCGGCCAGCGGTCCCAGTCCGGCAGCTGCTCGCGCTCGGAGATGAAGTTGCCCAGGTCGTCTCCGTTGCGCAGCGTCCACGGGTACGCGGTCTCGACGACCACGAGGTCACGGCCGTACCGGTCGCCGAGGTCGACGAGGTTGGCCTCGAGCGCGTCGATCGGGCCGTGCCAGAACGGGTAGTACGACAGGCCGATCACGTCGGGGTCGACGCCGCGCGCCAGCACGTGGTCGAAGAACCACCGGGCTCCCTCGTTGTCGCCGCCGCGGTCGATGTGCACCATCACCCGCGGCTTGGGCCCGCGTACGTGAGCCTCGCGGGCGCCGGCCACGGCCGCCCGCAGCAGCCGGGTAAAGCCACGCCAGTCGTCCGGCTCGCCGTCGGTGTAGATCTTGCCGAGCGGCCAGAGCATGCCGGCGGTGATCTCGTTGCCGACCTGCACCATGTCGACCGGGCACCCGGCGATCGAGAACCGCTCGAGCACCGAGCGGGTGTAGCCCCGGACCGTCCGCGCCAGCGTGGGCAGGTCCTGGTCGGCCCAGTCGGCGGGCGTGTTCTGGTGCGCAGGATCGGCCCAGAAGTCGGAGTAGTGCAGGTCGAGCAGCACCCGGTGACCGGCAGCCTTGGCCCGCCGGGCGAGCACCAGCGCGCTCTCGACCGTGCTGTAGCCCTGCGGCGGATCGACCCAGACCCGCAGCCGCACCCAGTTCATTCCGGCCCCGCGCAGCAGCCGCTCCAGCGGGGCGTGCCGGCCGTCGACGCTCCAGGACACGCCCGCGCGCTCGAGCTGCAGGGTGAAGGAGATGTCACCGCCACGGATCGGTGGCGCCGGTGCTGGCGCCGCCGCAGCTGCCAGCGTGCTGGCCGAGGCCGGACCCATCCGGGTCGCCAGCGCTGCGGGCACGGACAGGGCGCCCGCGCGCAACAGGGCGCGCCGACGGGGGTCGGGGTGTGGGGTCACGGTGTCCTCTTCTCGGCCGGTCAGGGACGGGTGGTCATGGCCTGGTGGTCATGAATCGCTGGTGTCCTCGGCGATCACGACGACGCCTCCCGCGGGCACCGGCACGACCGGGTCGTGCCGGACGCCGGTGAGCAGGTCGGTGCCGGTCGCGTCGACGGTCGCGTCGGTCGGGCCGTGGTTCAGCGCCACCAGGTACGAGGCCGACGCGTCGCTGCGCCGGACTACCTCGAGGTCATCCCCCGGGCGTGCCGGTGGGGTGCATCCGGCGGCGGCGCAGACCGTCGCGAGCAGGTCCGCGAGTCCGGCCGCCTCCAGCCGGGTGGCCACGTACCACGCATCGCCGTTGCCCACCCGGTGCCGGGTGATCGCCGGCTGCCCGGCGTCGGGGCCGTCGCCGAACCGGGTGACGGTCTCGGCGCCGTCCGGTCGTACGGTCTCCGACCAGAGGTCGGCGCGGTGCGCACCGACAGGGACGCACGCGCCTTGCCGGAGCGGGTGCAGCTCTTCGACCGTGAGCCCGAGCAGGTCGCGGAGCATGCCGGGGAAGGGCCCCGGCGGGATCGTGTCGGTGCGGTCGACGATGCCGGAGAAGAACGACACCACCAGCTGCCCGCCGTCGCGGACGAAGCCGGTGAGCGCCGCCGCTCCACTCTCCTCCATGAGGAAGAGGCTCGGGACGACGGCCACCTTGTACGCCGACAGGTCGGCGCCCGGCCGTACGACGTCGACGGTGTGCCCACCGGTCCACAGCGCTGCGTGGAACGCTCGCAACCGCTCCCTCGCGTCGAGATCGACGCTCGGGCGGGCTTCCACGTCGAGCGCCCACGCGGACTCCCAGTCCCACACCAGCGCGACGTCGGCCTCGACCCGGGTGCCGAGCAGCGGGTCCAGCCGGCCCACGTCGGCGCCCAGGGCGACGACGTCGCGCCAGAGCCGGCTGTCGGTGCCGGCCTGGGGGACCATCGCGGAGTGGAACCGCTCCGCACCCGAGCGGGAGGCCCGCCACTGGAAGAACAGGACCGCGTCGGCGCCGCGGGCCAGGTGCGCCAGGCTGTTGCGCCGCATCTCGCCTGGGCTCTTGGCCAGGTTGCGCGGCTGCCAGCTGACGGCACCGGTGGCGTGCTCCATCAGCAGCCACGGCCGACCGCCGGCGAGCCCTCGGCTGAGGTCGGCGGCCAGCGCAAGGTCGACGTGGTTGGCCGGGTCCTCGGCGACGAGGTAGTGGTCGTTGGAGATGACGTCGACCGCGTCGGCCCACTTCCAGTAGTCGAGCGCCCGGCAGTTCGTGGTGCTGAAGTTCGTCGTCACGGGCACGTCGGGGGACAGCGCCTTGAGCGCGTCCCGCTCGGCGACGAAGCACTCGAGGTGGGCGTCGGACGAGAAGCGGCAGTAGTCCAACAGGTGCGCCGGGTTGGCCGCCGGCATCGGTACGGTCCGCGGCGCCGCGACCTGTTCCCAGGTGCCGTAGCGCTGCCCCCACACGGTCGTCCCCCAGGCGGCGTTGAGCGCGTCGAGGTCGTCGTCGTAGCGAGCGCGCAGCCAGTCCCGGAAAGCCGCCTCGCTGGTGGGGCACCAGCACTGGCCGACATGGGCGGCGTACTCGTTGTTGACGTGCCACAGGGCCAGCGCCGGATGGTCGCCGAACCGCTGCGCCAGCGTCGCGGCCATCCGCGTCGCGGCCTCCCGGTACGCCGGCGAGCTGGGGCAGAAGTGTTCGCGGGCCCCGGGTCCGAGACGCAGCCCGTCGCGGGTGACCGGCATGGCATCGGGATGGGCGGCGGAGAACCACGCGGGCGGGGCGGCCGTCGGCGTGGCCAGGTCGACGAGGATCCCGGCGCCGTGCAGCCCGTCGAGGACGTCGGCGAGCCAGTCGGTCTCGTAGCGGCACTCGGCGGGCTCGAGCAGGGCCCAGGAGAAGACCCCGACGGTGACCATGGTGACGCCCGCCTCGCGCATCAGGGCGAGGTCGTCGGGCCAGCTGGAACGCGGCCACTGCTCCGGCGCGTACTCGCCGCCGAAGCCCACCCGGGTCAGTCCTCGGGGCCACGATCGCGGCACGAATGCACCTCCTGGTCTGTGTGAGCGGTCACAGTAGCCGCGGCGGCAGCGAAGGGGAAGGCTCCGTCCGGGTATCGGCGGTATTGACACGTGGTGCCGGGAAGGGGGACTCTGTGACCGCTCACAGACTGTGTCCGCGCACCGGAACCCCGGAGGACCTCCCATGCCGCGTCGCCCGCTGGTCTCCGTCCTGTCCGCCCTGGCCGTCCTCGGGATGACCGCGGCCTGCTCCGGGGACGACGGGGGTGCGGGCGATGACGGGGTCGCGCCCCGCAACGAGAGCGAGGGCCCGGTCACGCTCGACTACTGGGCCTGGGCGCCGAACATCAGCGAGGTCGTGCAGATCTGGAACGACGAGAACCCCGACATCCAGGTCAAGGTCAACGACTCGGCGCAGGGCGACGACCTCGTCACCAAGGTGCTCACCGCGCACCGGGCCGGCAACGGTCCTGACCTCGTGCAGGCGGAGTACCAGGCGCTGCCGTCGCTCGTCGTCAACGACGTCGTCACCGACATCACCGAGGACACCGAGGGGGTCCAGGACGCGTTCACCGACGACATCTGGAGCCTCACGACGTTCAACGACGCGGTCTACGCGGTGCCGCAGGACCTCGCGCCGATGATGCTGTTCTACCGCGCAGACATCTTCGACGAGCTCGGCCTCGAAGTGCCCGAGACGTGGGACGAGTTCCGCGAGGTGGCCGAGCAGGTGCGCGAGAAGGACCCTGACCGCCACCTGACGACGTTCTCCACCGAGGACCCGGGGTGGTTCTCCGGACTTGCCCAGCAGGCCGGCGCCGAGTGGTGGTCCCTCGACGGCGACCAGTGGACAGTGGCCATCGACGACGAGGCGACCGGGCAGGTCGCCGACTACTGGGGCGACCTGGTGGCCGACGACCTCGTGCTCGGCGAGCCGATGTACACGCCGCAGTGGAACGCCCAGCTCAACAACGGCACCCTGATCGCCTGGCCTGGCGCGGTCTGGGGACCGGCGGTGCTCGAGGGGATCGCCGAGGACACCAAGGGCAAGTGGGAGATGGCGCCGCTGCCGGCGTGGGAGGCGGGCGACGACCAGGTCGGGTTCTGGGGCGGCTCGACCACGGCCGTCACCACCGAGGCCGACGACACGGCCGCGGCGGCCGAGTTCGCCACCTGGCTGAACACCGACCCGCGCGCGGTCGAGGCGCTGATCACGACGTCGAACCTCTACCCGGCCGCGACCGACGGGCAGACGTCACCGGCGCTCGACGAGCCGCCGTCCTTCATGCCCAACCAGCCGGACTTCTTCGCGCAGGCCGCCGACATCGCTGCGTCCGCCGAGGGATTCACCTGGGGTCCGAACGTCAACGTCACGTACGCGGCCTACCGCGACGCCTTCGCGAAGGCGATCCAGAACGGCACGCCGTTCACCGACGCGCTGGCCACCATGCAGGAGGAGACACTCGGGGACATGGAGGAGAGCGGCTACGAGGTCACGGGTGACTGACCCCGCACCGGGCCGGCGCCGATGACGGAGGCTCCGACGCGCTCGCGCCGCCGTCGGGTCCTGGCGCCGTACGTCTTCCTGCTGCCGGCGGTCGTGCTGTTCGTCGCGTTCGTGCTGGTGCCGACGGGCTACGCGCTCGTGCTCAGCACCCGCGCGACCCGGATCCAGGGCGGCGGCTTCGGCCGCCAGGTCGAGGTCTTCGTCGGCCTGGACAACTACCGGTCGGCGCTCACCGACCCGGAGCTGTACGACGGCTTGGTGCGGCTCGGTGTCTACGCCCTGCTGGTGGTGCCGGCGATGCTCGGTCTCGCGCTGCTGTTCGCCCTGCTGCTGGACCTCCCGGGCGTGCGCGCCGCCGGCTTCAGCCGGATCGCGATCTTCCTGCCCTACGCCGTGCCGGGCGTGGTGGCGACGCTGCTGTGGGGGTTCCTCTATCTGCCCGAGGTCAGCCCGCTGCACCACGTCATCCGCGCCCTGGGCGGTGACGAGCCCGACCTGCTGTCGTCGACGACCGTCTTCGGCGCGGTGGCCAACATCGCGGTCTGGGGCGGCACCGGCTTCAACATGATTGTGCTGTGGACCGCGCTGCGGGCCATCCCCACCGAGCTGTACGACGCGGCCCGGGTCGACGGGTGCTCGGAGGGCCAGATCGCGTTCCGGATCAAGCTGCCGCTGCTGACCCCGGCGCTGGTCATGACCGCGTTGTTCTCGGTGATCGCGACCCTGCAGGTGTTCAGCGAGCCCACGACCCTGCAGCCCCTGACGACGTCGATCTCGTCGTCGTGGGTGCCGCTGATGAAGGTCTACTCCGACGCGTTCATCACCAACGACGTCAACTCCGCGGCGGCCACATCGCTACTGCTCGCCGCGGCGAGCCTGCTGCTGAGCCTGCTCGTGCTCGGGCTTGCCCGGACGCGCGCCCGCGGGGACGCGCGGTGAGCCGGGAGGTTGCGTCGAGACCGGCCGGCACCCGGCTCGTACCGACGATGGTGCTGCTGCTGGGTGCGCTCTACTGCCTGCTGCCGGTGGCGTGGGTGGTGGTCGCGAGCACGAAGTCGCGCGCCGAGCTGTTCAGCACGTTCTCGTTCTCGCCGAGCTTCACCGGCGGGTTCACCGACAACATCTCCGAGCTCACCGCCTACAACGACGGGCAGTTCTGGACCTGGTGCCTCAACTCGGCCCTCTACGCCGGTGGCGGAGCCCTGCTGTCGGTCGCCGTCTCGGCTACGGCTGGCTTCGCGCTCGCGAAGTACCGCTTCCGCGGGCGCGGACTGGTGTTCGGTACGTTGCTGGCCGGCGTGCTGGTGCCACAGATCGCGTACGCGGTGCCGCAGTACCTGCTGCTCGCCGAGCTGGACCTCGCCGGGGGGTACTGGTCGGTGCTGCTGCCCGGCGTGATCAGCCCGTTCGGCATCTACCTGTGCCGGATCTATGCGGCCGCCGCGGTCCCTGACGAGGCGCTGGAGGCCGCGCGGCTGGACGGCGCCAGCGAGCTGCGGGCGTTCACCGCCATCGCGGTGCCGATGATGGTCCCCGGTCTGATCACGGTGTTCCTGCTGCAGTTCGTCGCGGTGTGGAACAACTTCCTGCTGCCGTACATCATGCTCACCGATGCGGACAAGTTCCCGCTGACGGTGGGCCTGTACAGCCTGCTGGCACAAGGGTCGGATCGCCCCGCGCTGTACACGCTGGTCATCACCGGCACCATGCTCTCGGTGATCCCGCTGATCGCCCTGTTCCTCGTGCTGCAGCGGTTCTGGCGCATCGACCTGATCAGCGGCGGGCTTAAGGGGTGAACCTGCAATCATCCGGTGCGGAGGTGGGCAGGTGAGCGGGCGGTGAGCGAGCAGGTGGGCGGGGCGCACCCGAAGTCGCGCGGTGCCGCCCGGCGGGCGACCCGGCGCGGACCGACCATCGACGATGTCGCCGCTGCCGCGGGCGTCTCGCGGGGCACCGTCTCGCGGGTACTCAACGGCGGCCACTACGTGAGCGCCGCCGCCAACGTCGCGGTGGAGCGGGCCATGCGCGAGACGGGCTACGTCGTCAACACCAGCGCCCGCAGCCTGGTGACCCGCCGCTCCGACGCCGTCGCGTTCGTGTTGTCGGAGCGCGAGGACCTGCTGTTCGAGGACCCCAACTTCCACGTGCTGCTCCGTGCCTGCACCCGGCGGCTGGCCGAGCGCGACATGAGCCTGGTGCTGATGATCGCGTCCACGCCGGACCAGCGGGCCCGGCTGCTGCGCTACACCCGCGGGGGGCACGTCGACGGCGTGCTGCTGGTGTCGAGCCACGCCGGCGACCCGATCCTCGCCGACCTGGCCGCAAGCGCCGTGCCCACCGTCGCGTGTGGCCAGCCGCTCGGGTACGAGGCCGACATCGTGTCCGTCGCCGCCGACGACCGCGAGGGCGCGCGGCAGATGACCCGCCACCTGGTCGGGCTCGGCCGGCGCCGGATCGCGACCGTGACAGGGCCGCTGGACACTCCGGGGGGACTGCACCGTCTCGAGGGCTATGCCGACGTGCTCGGCCGGCGCGCCTCCCGCGACCTCATCGTGTCGGCCGACGACTACACCTTCGGGTCCGGCGAGAAGGCGATGGAGGAGCTGCTGGCCAAGGGTCCGGCGCCCGATGCGGTGTTCGTGGCCTCCGACCTGCTGGCGGCCGGTGCGCTGGCCACGCTGCGTCGGCACGGGTTGTCGGTGCCCGACGACGTTGCGATCGGCGGCTTCGACGACTCCCGGCTCGCGCAGACCGTCGAGCCGCCGCTGACGACGATCCGGCAGCCGTTCGACGAGATCGCCGACCGGCTGTGCGACCTGGTGGTGCGGGGCGTGCAGGGGGAGCCGGTCGAGTCCGTGGTGGTTCCCACGGAGCTGGTCGTGCGCGATTCCGCCTGACCCCGACTCTCTCCCTACCGTGCCTTCATCCGACCGTTACGCCGCTAGCGGAAGGCCGAGATCCCGGTCAACGCCTGGCCGATCACCAGCTGGTGCACCTCGGAGGTTCCCTCGTAGGTGAGCACCGACTCCAGGTTGTTCGCGTGCCGCAGCGGCGCGTACTCGGTGGTGACGCCGCTGGCCCCGAGGATGGTGCGGCACTCGCGGGCCACGTCGAGGGCGACCCGGCAGCTGTTCAGCTTGCCGATGCTGACCTGCTCGGGTCGCAGCGTGCCGGCCTCCTTCAGCCGGCCCAGGTGGATCGCCAGCAGCATCGCGGCGCCCAGCGCCACCGTCATGTCCGCGAGCTTGGCCTGGGTCAGCTGGTAGGCGGTGAGCGGCTTGCCGAACACCTCGCGCTCGGCGGCGTAGGCAAGCGCTGCCTCCAGGCTGTCCCGGCCGGCGCCGACGGCGCCGAAGACGATGCCGAGCCTGGCCTCGTTGAGGCAGCGCAGGGGTCCGCCCAGCCCCTCGGCCCCCGGCAGCACGGCGTCGGCCGGCAGCCGGACGCCGTCGAGCACCAGCTCGGAGCTCACCGACGCCCGCAGCGACAGCTTGTGGTGCAGCGTGTTCGCGGTGAATCCGGGGGTGTCGGTCGGCACCACGAACCCCCGGATGCCGTCGTCGGTGCGCGCCCAGACGATCGCGACCTCGGCCACGGTGCCGTTGGTGATCCAGAGCTTGGTGCCGTCGAGCACCCAGTCGGCTCGGTCACCCGCGCCGTCGCGCTTGGCCGAGGTACGCATCGATGCCGGGTCGGAGCCCGCGTCGGGCTCGGTCAGGCCGAAGCAGCCGATGGCCTCGCCCGCCGCCATCCGCGGCAGCCACTGCTGCTTCTGCTCCTCGCTGCCGTACCGGTGGATCGCGTACATCGCCAGCGACCCCTGCACCGAGACCAGGCTGCGCAACCCGCTGTCGACCGCCTCGAGCTCGTGGCAGGCCATGCCGTAGGCGACGACCGAGGTGCCGGCACAGCCGTAGCCGTCGAGGTGCATGCCGAGCAGGCCCAGCCCACCGAGCTCCCGCGCGAGGTCACGGGCGGGCACCTCGCCGGACTCGAACCACTCGGTGACGTGCGGGCGCAGGCGATCGTTGCCGAAGCGCCGCACGGTGTCGCGGATGGCCCGTTCCTCGTCGTCGAGGAGGGCGTCGATCCCGAAAAGGTCCAGGGGGGCGGTCGGTTCGGGCACGTTCGGCAGGGTACGCCGCGTCGCATTCCGGTGACATTCCCGTGTCGCACGTCGCAAGTGATTGCGCGGACCGAGTCCGGACGGCCAGAATCCGCACCGTCGGGGGACGCCAGCCCCGAACAGGAGGACGCGTGGTCGACGAGGCCGGTACGGCCGTGTCCCTGCGCGGGCTGCGCAAGACCTTCGCCGACGTCGTCGCCGTCGACGGCGTCGACCTGGACATCGCCGACGGCGAGTTCTTCTCCATGCTCGGCCCCTCCGGGTCGGGCAAGACCACGGTGCTGCGCCTGGTGGCGGGATTCGAGGAGCCGACGGAGGGAACCGTGTCCCTCGGCGGCGAGGACGTCACCCGGCGCGCCCCGTTCGAACGCGACGTCTGCACGGTCTTCCAGGACTACGCGCTGTTCCCGAGCATGAACGTGCGCGACAACGTGGCCTACGGGCTCCGCGTCCGCGGCGTGAGCCGTACCGAGCGGCGCAAGCGCGCGGACGAGTCCTTGGCCGAGGTGCAGCTGGACGGCTACGGCGACCGCCGGCCGGCGCAGCTGTCCGGCGGGCAGCGCCAGCGGGTGGCGCTCGCGAGGGCCCTGATCGTGCGTCCCAAGGTCCTGCTGCTCGACGAGCCGCTCGGCGCGCTCGACCTCAAGCTGCGTGAGCAGATGCAGATCGAGCTCAAGGGCATCCAGCGCGACGTCGGCATCACGTTCATCTTCGTCACCCACGACCAGGAGGAGGCGTTGACGATGAGCGACCGGGTCGCGGTCTTCAACGCCGGCAAGGTCGAGCAGGTCGGCACGCCCGCCGAGCTGTACGAGCACCCGGGCACCGCGTTCGTGGCCGGATTCGTCGGCACGTCGAACCTGCTGGAGGGCGAGGCCGCGTCGCGGCTGTTCGGCGACAGCGGCACCCATTCCGTCCGCCCCGAGAAGATCCACGTCTCCAGCGACCTCACCGAGAGCGACGACGCCGAGGTGCAGGCCGTCAACGGCACCGTCGCCGAGGTGGTATACGCGGGAGCTTCGACCCGGTTCATCGTCGACCTCGACACCGGCGGTCGGCTGGTTGCTCTGCAGCAGAACCTGCAGAGCTCCTCGGCCGACGTGGCCGAGCTGCGCGGCACCACCGTGCGGCTGTCCTGGCAACGCGCGCACGGCATCGCCATCGGCACCCCGGGCGACGCCGCGAGCGAAAACCCGTCCAGCGACAAGACCGCAACGCCTGCCCACTGAACCCATCGCACCCTGGAAGGACACGTCATGAGACTCACCCGAGGAACCGCCTGGCGCGGCGCCGCCGTCCTGTCGGTAGTCGCGCTCGCCGTCGCGGGATGTGGCACGGAGTCCGGGGGCGACGACGATTCCGACGACGCCGGCGACCCCGCCGCCGCGTTCGAGCCGCCTGACCTGCCGGCGCTTGACGAGGTCGGCGAGGGCGAGGGCGAGCTGAACATCCTGGCCTGGGCGGGCTACGCGGAAGACGGGTCGACCGACCCGAGCGTCGACTGGGTCACGCCGTTCGAGGAGAAGACCGGCTGCGAGGTCAGCACCAAGGTGTTCGCCACCTCCGACGAGGCGGTCTCACTCATGCAGTCCGGACAGTACGACACCGTGTCGGCCTCCGGCGACGCGTCGCTGCGGCTGATCGCCGGCGGTGACGTCGAGCCCGTCAACACCGACCTGATACCGAGCTACGCCGACATCTGGCCGTTCCTCAAGGACCGGGACTGGAACACCGTCGACGGCGTCAACTACGGCGTGCCGCACGGCTGGGGCGCCAACGTGCTGATGTACAACACCAAGGAGGTCAAGCCCGCACCGACGTCGTGGTCGGCGGTCTTCGACCAGGCCGAGGAGCAGGACGGCAAGGTCACCGCGTACGACTCGCCGATCTACATCGCCGACGCGGCGCTGTACCTGATGAAGACGCAGCCCGACCTGGGCATCGAGAACCCCTACGCGCTGGACGAGGAGCAGCTCGCCGCCGCGGTCGACCTGCTCAAGCAGCAGAGCGAGAGCGTGGGCGAGTACTGGTCCGACTACACGAAGGAGATTTCGGCCTTCAAGACCGGCTCGTCGACCGTCGGAACGTCCTGGCAGATCATCGCCAACCTGGCCAAGGCCGACGGCGCCGACATCGACGTGGTGCTCCCCGACGAGGGCGCCACCGGGTGGTCGGACACCTGGATGGTGGCCACGGAGTCCGAGCACAAGAACTGTTCGTACATGTGGCTCGACTGGATCGCGTCGCCTGAGGTCAATGCCCAGGTGGCGGAGTGGTTCGGTGAGGCACCGGGCAACCAGAAGGCCTGCGACCTGACCGCCGACCCGGACCACTGCGACACCTTCCACGCCGGTGACGAGGCCTACGCCGAACAGATCTGGTACTGGACGACGCCGATCGAGCAGTGCCTCGACGGGCGTACGGACGTGACGTGCACCGACTACGCCGCGTGGACCCAGGCCTGGACCGAGATCAAGGGCTGAGGGCCGACCGTTGGCCGAGGCTCTCCGCGAGGCGCCGCCGGGTGGAAGCGACTCCTCCCTGCGGAGGGCCTCGGCCTTCATGCACCGGCACGTCTGGGTGCGGCTGTCGCTGCTGCTGGCGGCGCCGCTGTTCTGGCTGCTCGTCGTCTACGTCGCGTCGCTGGTGGCGCTGTTCATCACCGCCTTCTGGTCGACGGACTCGTTCACCAGCGCGATCACTCGCGACTGGAACCTGGACAACTACCGGCAGCTGGCCACCAGCGGCGTCTACCGCGAGATCGTCCTGCGCACGCTGGCGGTGGCCGCGGGCGTGACGGTCATCTGCATGCTGGTGGCGGTCCCGTTCGCGTTCTACATGGCCAAGCTGGCCGGACCGCGCGAGCGCAAGGTGCTGGTGGTGGCGGCGCTGATGCCGCTGTGGGTGAGCTACCTGATCAAGGGTTTCTCGTGGCGGATCCTCGTCGGCGAGAACGGCGTGCTCGACAACACCATCGGCTGGACCCCGGGGTTCGGTCTCGTCGCCGTCGTGCTGACGCTGTCGTACCTGTGGCTGCCGTTCATGGTGCTGCCGGTCTATGCCGGCTTCGAGCGGCTGCCGGACTCGCTGCTGGACGCCTCCGGCGACCTCGGGGCCCGGCCGTGGCGCACCTTCCGCTCAGTGGTGTTGCCCGCGATCGTGCCGTCGGTGGTGGCGGGCTCGATCTTCACGTTCTCGTTGTCGCTCGGTGACTACATCACCGTCGACATCGTCGGCGGCAAGACCCAGATGCTCGGCAACGTGGTGTTCGACAACCAGGTCTTCGACCTGCCGTTCGCCGCCGCGATGGCCAGCATCAGCGTCGTGATCATGGTCATCTACCTGCGCCTGGTGCGGCGCACCGGCGCTCTCGAGAACATCTGAGGTGGCCGGACGATGACGAGGTCTCGCGGGCTGGTGTGGACGCTGCGCACGGTGGTGGTCGTCGCGTTGGCGTTCATCTACGTCCCGCTGTTCGTTGTTGTGCTGAACGCGTTCAACCCCGACCGGGTGTCCACCTGGCCGCCGAGCGGCTTCACGTTGCACTGGTGGAGCAGCGCGCTGTCCAACGAGGGCGCGCGCAGCGCGGCGTGGGTCAGCGTCCAGGTGGCCCTGTGCGCGACCCTGGTGGCGCTCGTCCTGGGCAGCCTGGCGGCGTTCGCGCTGCAGCGGTACTCGTTCTTCGGGCGCAACGTCCTGTCGCTGCTGGTGGTGCTGCCCATCGCGCTGCCCGGGATCGTGACTGGCCTGGCGCTCAACTCCGCGTTCACCGCGATGCTCGGGCTCGACCTCGGGTTCCTCACCATCGTGGTCGCACACGCGACGTTCTGCATCGTGGTGGTGTTCAACAACGTGGTGGCGCGGTTGCGGCGGCTGGGGGAGAACGCGGAGGCGGCGTCGATGGACCTCGGCGCCACCCGGCTGATGACGTTCCGGCTGGTGACGTTCCCGGCGCTGCGCTCAGCACTGCTGGCCGGCGGGCTGCTCGCCTTCGCGCTGTCGTTCGACGAGATCATCGTGACGACGTTCACCGCGGGTGCGGGCACCGAGACGCTGCCGATCTGGATCCTGAACAACCTGACCCGGCCCAACAACGCCCCCGTCGTCAACGTGGTCGGCACCGTCCTGATCCTGTTCTCGATCCTGCCGATCTACCTCAGCCAGCGCCTCTCCGGCGACGCCACCGGCGGCCGCCTCTGACCCACCCGTTCACCCTCGCCCCCGCGTGCTCGCCGAGTGGCGTGAGAGTTCCCGCTCAGCGGCCTCGAACGCGCACTCTTGCGCCACTCGCGGGCTCTGGAGCTCGCTGGGGGCTCTGCCGGCCACCTGAGGTCGCCGAGTGGCGCATGGGTGGCGGTCCGGGCCGGGCGTACGGCGACCACCTTGCGCCACTCGCGGGGGGTCGGGACGCGGGGCGGCCGTTGACCGGGGGCGTCGACCCCGCGTGCTCGCCGAGTGGCGTAAGAGTTCCCGCTCAGCGGCCTCGGACGCGCACTCTTGCGCCACTCGCGGGGTGAGGGGCGGGGTGGATTGGACGGGGCATGGCGCCCGGCGGGACCGTACGGATATCGTCGCGCGAACGGACGGTATCGCGCTGATGCGTGGTTCTGGTCCGCACCGACCGCCGTTCTCGTACGAGGAGACCCTTGTGAGCGACAAGCTGGAGACGCTGCGCAACTTCATCGGCGGGGAGTCGGCCGACTCCGCGAGCGGGGCGACGTACGAGCTCGTCGACCCGGTCACCGGGCAGCCGTACGCGAGCGCGCCGCTGTCGGGCGAGGCGGACGTCGACCGGGCCATGCAGGCGGCGGCCACCGCCTTCGAGAGCTGGGGCCAGACCACGCCGAGCGAGCGGCAGCTGGCGCTGATCCGGATCGCCGATGACCTGGAGAAGCGTGCCGACGAGGTGGTGGCGGTCGAGAGCCGCAACACGGGCAAGCCGATCGGGCTGACCAAGGAGGAGGAGATCCCTCCGATGGTCGACCAGATCCGCTTCTTCGCTGGCGCCGCGCGGGTGCTGGAGGGCAAGTCGGCCGGTGAGTACATGAGCGGCCACACCTCGTGGATCCGCCGCGAGCCGATCGGCGTCTGCGCCCAGGTCACCCCGTGGAACTACCCGATCATGATGGCGGTCTGGAAGATCGCACCCGCGCTCGCCGCGGGCAACTGCGTCGTGCTGAAGCCGAGCGACACCACGCCGGCCTCGACGCTGCTGCTGGCGGAGATCTGCGCCGAGCACCTGCCCAAGGGCGTGCTGAACGTGGTGGCCGGCGACCGCGACACCGGCCGAGCGCTGGTCTCGCACCCGACCCCGCAGATGGTGTCGATCACCGGGTCGGTGCGGGCCGGCATGGAGGTGGCCAAGTCGGCCGCCGACGACCTCAAGAAGGTCCACCTCGAGCTCGGCGGCAAGGCGCCGGTCGTGATCTTCGACGACGCCGACATCGAGGCCGCGGCCGAGGCGATCGCGGTGGCCGGCTACTTCAATGCCGGCCAGGACTGCACCGCCGCCACCCGGGTGCTCGCCGGTCCGCGGGTGCACGGCGACTTCGTCGACGCGCTCACCGAGCAGGCGAAGGGCACCCGGACCGGACGCCCCGACGACGAGGACGTCCTGTACGGGCCGGTCAACAACGCCAACCAGCTCGAGCGGGTCACCGGCATGGTCGACCGGCTGCCAGACCACGCCCGCGTGACGACAGGCGGGGAGCGGGTCGGCGGTGACCTCTCCGACGGCTTCTTCTACGCGCCCACGGTGCTGGACGGCCTTCGCCAGGACGACGAGCAGATCCAGAACGAGATCTTCGGCCCGGTCATCACCGTGCAGCAGTTCAGCGACGAGGACGAGGCGGTGCGCTGGGCCAACGGCGTGGAGTACGGCCTCGCGTCGAGCATCTGGACCAAGGACCACGGCCGGGCGATGCGGGTGTCGAAGCGGCTCGACTTCGGCTGCGTGTGGATCAACACCCACATCCCGCTGATCGCCGAGATGCCGCACGGCGGGTTCAAGCACTCCGGCTACGGCAAGGACCTGTCGATGTACGGGCTCGAGGACTACACCCGCATCAAGCACGTGATGTCCGCGCTGGACGCCTGAGGTGCGGATCCTCCTCGTCGGCGCCGGCGGCGTCGGCTCGGCGTTCTGCGCCATCGCGGCCCGGCGCGACTTCTTCGAGGCGATGGTGGTCGCCGACTACGACGGCGCGCGCTCCGAGCGGGCGGCGGCTGCCGTCGGCGACGACCGGTTCAGCGCGGCGCAGGTCGACGCCTCCGACGCCGGCAGCGTCGCCGCCCTGGTGCAGGAGCACCGGATCACGCACGTGATGAATGCGGTCGACCCGAGGTTCGTGATGCCGATCTTCGACGGCGCACATGCCGGGGGCGCCGACTACCTCGACATGGCGATGTCCCTGTCCCGGCCGCACCCCGAGCGACCGTACGAGGAGGTCGGCGTCAAGCTCGGCGACGAGCAGTTCGCCAAGGCCGACGAGTGGGAGGCCGACGGCCGGCTGGCGCTGGTCGGCATCGGCGTGGAGCCCGGTCTGTCCGACGTCTTCGCCCGGTACGCCGCCGACCACCTGTTCTCGTCCATCGACGAGCTGGGCACCCGCGACGGCGCCAACCTGACCGTCGAGGGCTACGAGTTCGCGCCGTCGTTCTCGATCTGGACCACGATCGAGGAGTGCCTGAACCCGCCGGTGGTGTGGGAGGACGGCCGCTGGTTCACCACCCCGCCGTTCAGCGAGCCCGAGGTGTTCGACTTCCCGGAGGGCATCGGGCCGGTCGAGTGCGTCAACGTGGAGCACGAGGAGGTGCTCCTCATGCCGCGTTGGGTCGAGGCGCGACGGGCGACCTTCAAGTACGGGCTGGGCGAGGACGTCATCGGCGTGCTCAAGACCTTGCACAAGATCGGTCTCGACAGCACCGACAAGGTACGGGTCGGTGGCGTCGAGGTGAGCCCGCGCGACGTGGTCGCAGCCTGCCTTCCCGACCCCGCCACGCTCGGCGACAAGATGAGCGGCAAGACCTGCGCCGGCCTGTGGGTCACCGGCACCGGCACGGACGGGCATCCGCGCTCGACGTACCTCTACCACGTGGTCGACAACGCGTGGTCGATGCGCGAGTACGGCCACCAGTGCGTGGTGTGGCAGACCGCGGTCAACCCGGTGGTGGCGCTCGAGCTGCTGGCCCGGGGCACCTGGTCCGGCGCCGGCGTGCTCGGCCCGGAGGCGTTCGACGCCGTGCCGTTCCTCGACCTGCTCACCGCCTACGGCTCCCCCTGGGGCCAGCAGGAGCTCATCCCCGCCTGACCCAGCTCAGGCGAGAGTTGCGCGGAGGGCGTCGGCGAGGACGTCGACCTCGGCGTCGGTCATCACGAAGGCGGGCGAGATCTGGAGGCCGCCGTGGCCGACGGCCCGGGAGGCGACGCCGTGCGTGCGCAGCTGCGTGACCGCGCCGAGCGCAGCCATCGGGTCGGCCAGCTGGACGCAGGCGAGCGCGCCGACCCCGCCACGTACCTCCTCGACAGCGTCCAGCTCGGCCAGCGGCCCGAGCGCGGCCGGCAGCGACTTCTCCAGCCGGGCGGCGTCGTCGAGCAGGTGCTCGCGCTCGATGATGTCCAGGTTCGCCATCGCGGCGGCGGCCGCGCCGGCGTGCCCGCCGTAGGTGTACCCGTGCCGCCACCACACGCCGGCCTCCGGCCGGAAGAACGGCTCGGCCAGGTGCGGGGCCACCAGCGTGGCGCCCAGCGGGACGTATCCCGACGTGAGCCCCTTGGCCGTCGTGACCAGGTCGGGCTCGAGACCGTACCGCGACGACGCGAACCACGCCCCGCCGATGCGTCCGAACCCGGTCACCACCTCGTCGGCCACGAACAGCACGTCCTGCTCGCGGCACACGCGACGCACGTCAGCGAGGTAGCCGTCGGGAGGCGGCCACACACCGCCGGCGCCGAGGACGGGCTCGCAGAAGAACGCCGCCACGTTGTCGGCACCGAGTCGCTCGATCGTCGCGGCCAGGTCGTCGGCGGAGTCCCACGCGACGGTCGCTGCGTCGCGCACGAGCTCGCCGTAGCCCTCGCGGTTGGGCGGGAGGCCCGAGAGCGCGGTGCCCGCGTAGTGCATGCCGTGGTAGGCCTTCTGCCGGCCGAGCACGATCCGCTTGTCGGGCCGCCCGACCTCGTGCCAGTAGCGGCGGGCCAGCTTGGCCGCGGTCTCCACCGAGTCCGACCCGCCGGAGGTCAGGAAGACCTTGCTGTCCGGCACCGGCGCCAGCGCCGCGAGCCGCTCGGCGAGCTCGACGCTCACGTCGATCGCGTAGTCGCCGAAGGTCGAGTACGCCGCCAGCCGGCTCAGCTGGGCGGCCACCGCCTCGGCGATCTCGGTGCGTCCGTGCCCGACGTTGGTGAACCACAGCCCCGCCGTCGCGTCGAGGTAGCGGGTGCCGTCCGTGTCCCAGACGTACGCGCCCTCACCCCGGCTCAGGACGAACTCGCCGTCCCGTTCGACCGCGCCCATGTCCGCGAACCCGTGCCACAGCGCACCCATGTGTCCTCCCCGTCCGGTATGACACCGACGGTACCCATGGGTCGGGCCGGGAGCCGCCCCGGCCCGGCAGGATCCGGGCAGCCTCAGGGCAGGCTCAGGGCAGGCTCAGGGCAGAGTGGTGGGCAGGCAGCCGCGCGGCAGGAAGAACCAACTCTGCTGGCCCACGCCGTCGGTCGACCCGCCGTTCGGGTCGCGCACCATCACGTACGCGCCGTCGCGGCTGACGTAGCGCCACAGCACGGTGCCTCCCATTGGCACCGGGGTGTTGATCTGGGCGCTCGGCGTCGTCGGCACCTCCCACGGGCGGACGTTGCCGTAGGCCACCAGGTGCGTGCCGTCCCAGGTCGCGCAGCCGGCTCCTGCGACCGTCGCGACGGCGGCGCCGTCGGCGGCGCCGCCCCCGATCTGCCCGTTGGTGAACTCCGACTCGGGGATGACCCGGCCCCCGGCCGGACAGGAGTCGGTGGTCGCGCCGGAGCCGTCGACCGCCCCGTCGTAGATCCACAGGCAGCTGTTCAGGTCGCCGAACACCCGGCCCCAGCGGTAGCCGCTGGATCCTTCGCCGTGCACGTCCACCGTCCAGTCCCGGTAGGCGGTGCCGAGCACGTACGAGGCGGGCGCGCGGCGCAGCAGTGTGTAGTCCGTCGTCACGTGCTGCCGCAGCGCTGCATCGGCCCGGGGGGCCGACTCCGTCACGGCGGGGGCGACGAGCAGCCCCAGCGCGGCGAGTACGCCGGCGACGGCGGTGGTGGTGCGGACCCTCTTCGTCGTGGTTGTCGCGGTAGTCGCGGTGTCGAGGAATCGCATCGCTCCAGCGTGCAACGCCCAGGGGTCACGCCAGGCCGGCGTCGTGCACGCGGATCGCGACCTGCACCCGGTTGTCGGCCTCGAGCTTGACCAGCAGCCGCGACACGTGCGCCTTGACCGTGGCCACGCTCATGTAGAGCTCGGCGGCGATGTCGGCGTTCGACAGCCCACGGCCCACGGCCATCGCCACCTCGCGCTCGCGGTCGGTCAGCGCCTCGACCGCCCGCAGCGCACCGGCCGATCGGTCACCGTCGGTACGCGACGTCAGCTGCCGGATCAGCGACGTCGTGATCGTCGGCGACAGCATGGGATCGCCGGAGGCGACCTTGCGCACCGCGTCGACGATCGCCTCCGGTGGCGTGTCCTTCAGCAGGAACCCGCTCGCTCCGGCGCCGAGCGCGCGCACCACGTACTCATCTGCGTCGAACGTCGTGAGCACGATGACGTCGGGTGGATCGGTGAACGCGGTCAGCCGGGCGGTGGCCTCCACGCCGTCGAGGCGCGGCATCCGGATGTCCATCAGCACCACATCGGGCTCGGTACGGCGCACGACGGCGATCGCCTCCTGGCCGTCGCCTGCCTCACCGACCACCTCGATGTCGTCCGCGCCGCCGAGGATCAGCGACAGCCCGGCACGGACCAGGGCGTCGTCGTCGACGAGCACCACCTGGATCGTGCCGTTGGCATCCGCGCTCACGGGGGCCACGGTAGCCACGCCCGGACCACGAACTCGTCGCCGCGGCGCCCGTGCTCGAGCCGCCCGCCGCTCAGCGCGGCCCGTTCCGCCACGCCGACCAGTCCGAGGCCGCCGGGGGTGCCACCGGGGGGTGGGTGCAGCGGCAGCGGGTTTCGCACCTCGATGCGCAGCTCGTCGCCGGGCCGACCCGCGAGCGAGACGGTGACGGGCGTGTGCGGCGCGTGCTTGCGGGCGTTGGTGAGCGCCTCCTGGATCATCCGGTAGGCGTTGCGCCCGATGGTGGCCGGTGCCCGCTCGCCGTCCGTGACCTCGTCGGTCAGCGTCACCCGGGTGCCTCCCGCGCGGGCCTCGTCGACCAGCGCGGGTACGTCGCACAGGGTCGGTTGCGGGCGCTCGGGGCCATCGGCACCGGAGTCCTCGTGGTCCTGGTCGGAGTCACGCAACAGCCCCAGCACCGCGCGTAGGTCGCCCAGGGCCTGGTGCGCGCCCTGCTGGATGATGCCTGCCGTGCGCCGGGTCTCCTCCGGTCCGAGGTCGGTCCGGTACGCCAGCGCGCCGGCGTGCATCGCCACCAGTGAGATCCGGTGCGCCAGCACGTCATGCATCTCGCGCGCGATCCGCGCCCGCTCGTTGGTCCGCGCCTGGGCGACCCGCAGCGCCTGCTCGCGCTCGGCCCGCTCGGCTCGGTCGTGCAGCGTGGCCACCAGCTCACGACGGGCGCCGACGTACATGCCGGTCGCTGCCAGGACCGCCGTGAACACGAGAGAGAAGGTGAAGCTGACGTACCAGGGCTCGCTGTCGCCGGGGTGGATGGCGCCGTACACGAGCCCGCCGCCGGCAGCGAGCGCACCGACCGCGAGTACCTCGGCCCAGCGGCGCCGGGTGCACATCGACACGTACGCGAGCACGGACGGCCCCGCAGCCCCGCCCGAGACGACGCTGGCCAGGGCCAGCGCGACGGCGACCAGCACCGGGCGGCGCCGCCGGAAGGCGACGACGACAAGGCTGAGCAGCCCGAGCAGCAGGTCGACGGCGAACCAGAGCCGGTAGTCCCGCCACAGGTCGTCGATGGTGTCCACGTACGCCGCGGCGCTGATCAGCAGCACCAGCAGGTAGCGCCAGGTGTGTTGCCAGGCCGTCAGCGGCGGGGGCCGATCGATCGGCGGCGAGGGCACCGGTTCAGCGTAGGTGGGGCTCTTCGAGCGCGGCCACGGTCGCTCGTCGGCGGCACCACCGACTTTGGTCTACGTCGATTCCGTCCCCCAGCCGATCCCCGGGCGCACAGCCATCCGGCAGGGTAGAGCCATGATCACCTGTGACGGACTGACCAAGCGCTACGGCGCTTTCCTCGCAGTCGACGACGTCTCGTTCACCGTGGAGCCGGGCAGCGTGACCGGCTTCCTCGGTCCCAACGGGGCGGGCAAGTCGACGTCGATGCGGATGATGTGCGGGCTGACCGCTCCCACCTCCGGTGGGGCCACGGTGCTCGGCCGGCCCTACAAAGCCATCAACAACCCCGGTCGCCACGTGGGTGTCCTGCTGGACGCCTCGGCCCAGCACGCCGGGCGGACCGGGCGCGAGGTGCTCGCCCTCGGCGCGCTGCTGATGGGCCTGCCCGAGAGCCGGGTCGACCAGATGCTCGAGCTGGTCGGGCTGAGCCCGGCCGAGTCCAAGAGGCGGCTGGGCAACTACTCGCTCGGTATGCGCCAGCGGCTCGGGATCGCCCACGCGCTGCTCGGAGATCCCGAGGTGCTGATCCTCGACGAGCCGGCCAACGGCCTCGACCCGGCCGGCATCCGCTGGATGCGCGGGCTGCTGCGTGGCTTCGCCGACCGCGGTGGCACCGTGCTGCTGTCGTCGCACCTGCTGCACGAGGTCGAGGTCATCGCCGACGAGCTGGTCGTGATCGGCCGCGGCAAGATCGTCGCGCAAGGCACGAAGGACTCGCTGCTGGCATCCAGCGGCGTCTTCGTCCGCGGGCTCGACGACGACGCGTTGACCCGCGCGCTCACTGACGCGGGCATCGAGCACACCCCCCTGGCCAAGGGCGGGTTCAGCACGGAGGCGCCGGCCGAGCAGGTGGGCCGGGCCGCGGCAGCGGCGTCCGTCGTCCTGATCGAGCTGCGGGTGGCCGACGGCGCCGGCCTCGAGGACATGTTCTTGACTCTCACCGCCGACGACGCGCGTGAGTCGGTCACCGAGGGGGCCGCATGAGCAGCACGGAGATCATGACCGGCGCAACGGCCGGGCCCAGCCTGCAGGAGACCCCGCGGGTGCCGCTCACCCGGCTGCTGCAGGTCGAGCTGCGCAAGCTGGTCGACACCCGCGCCGGCTTCTGGCTGCTGGTGAGCATCGCGCTCATCACCGCGGGGGTGCTGGCGATCGTGCTGTTCGCGGTCGACGGCGACGAGCAGTCGTGGTCCACCTTCGGCGCCGCGACCGGCACGCCGCAGCAGATCCTGCTGCCGGTGCTGGGGATCATGCTGGTGACCAGCGAGTGGGGACAGCGCACGGCGCTCGTCACGTTCACCCTGGAGCCCCACCGCGAGCGGGTCGCGATCGCCAAGACAGCAGCCGCGCTGCTGACCGGCCTGGCGTTCGTCGCCCTGGCCTTCGCGCTGTCGGCGCTGTTCACGGTGCTGTCCGGCATGTTTGTCACCGGCGGTGGCGAGTGGGACCTCGACGGCATGACGGCGCTCGGCATCGTGGTCTCGCAGGTCATCGCTGTCCTGCAGGGGGTCGCGTTCGGCATGCTGATCATGAACACGGCAGCGGCGATCGTTCTCTACTTCGCGCTGCCGACGGTGTGGGGGATCCTCAGCTCGACCATCGACTGGGTGGCTGACGTGGCCGAGTGGGTGGACCTCGGCACCACGACCGTCCCGCTGTACGACGGCAGCATCACCGCCGAGGGCTGGGCACAGCTCGGGGTCTCGGTCGCGATCTGGGTGCTGCTCCCGCTGGTGCTGGGCTGGATCCGGCTGATGCGCCGGGAGGTCAAGTCGGCCTGACGGGTCAGGGGGCTGCTGTCTCGAAGGCCTCGGCGAGCACGTCGAGCCCCTCGGTCAGCAGCTCCTCGGGCATCACCAGGGGCGGCAGCAGCCGCAGCACGTTGCCGTAGGTGCCGCAGGTGAGGGTGACGACGCCGGCGCGGTGGCAGGCCGCACTGACCGCGGCCGCCATCGCGGCGTCGGGCTCGGTGCTGCCGGGTCGTACCAGCTCGACCGCGATCATGGCGCCGCGGCCGCGGACGTCGCCGATGGCGGGCACCTGCTCGGCCAGCTCGGTCAGCCGCGGCAACATCACGGCCCCGATGGCCCGGGCCGCTGCGGGGAGGTCGAGCTCTTGCATGGTCTCGATGGCCCCGAGCGCGGCCGCGCACGCGACCGGGTTGCCGCCGTACGTGCCGCCGAGCCCGCCGACGTGCGCGGCGTCCATGATCTCGGCGCGACCGGTCACGGCCGCGAGCGGCAGTCCGCCGGCCATGCCCTTGGCGGTGGTGATCAGGTCGGGCACGAGCTCCTCGTGCTCGCTGGCGAACCAGTCACCGGTGCGGCAGAAGCCCGTCTGGATCTCGTCGGCGATGAACACGATGCCCTGCTCCTGGCACCAGGCGGCGAGCGCGGGCAGGAAGCCGTCGGCCGGCACCACGAACCCGCCCTCGCCCTGGATCGGCTCGATCACCAGGCACGCGACGTTGCTGCCCCCGACCTGCTTGTCGATCACGTCGATCGCCCGGGCCGCCGCCTCGGGCCCGGTGAGCAGGGAGGCCTCGCGGAACGGGTACGACATCGGCGCCCGGTAGACCTCGCCCGCGAAGGGCCCGAAACCCTGCTTGTACGGCATGTTCTTGGCCGTCATGGCCATGGTGAGGTTGGTCCGGCCGTGGTAGGCGTGGTCGAAGGCGACGACGGCATCGCGGCCGGTCGCCGCACGGGCGATCTTGACGGCGTTCTCGACCGCCTCCGCGCCGGAGTTGAACAATGCCGACTTCTTCGCGTGGTCACCCGGGGTGAGCTCGGCCAGCCGCTCGCACACCAGCACGTACTCCTCGTACGGCGTGACCATGAAGCAGGTGTGGGTGAAGGAGCCCACCTGGCGGCGCACCCTCCGCACCACGTGCTGCGCCGCGTTGCCGACGCTCACGACGGCGATCCCCGACCCCATGTCGATCAGCGAGTTGCCGTCGACGTCGAGGATGACCCCGCCGCCGGCCGCCTCGACGAACACCGGCAGCACCGTTCCTACGCCCTGCGCCACGGTGTCGGCACGGCGCTTCATCAGGTCGAGGGACCGCGGGCCCGGCACCTCGGTGACGAGCAGCCGCCGCTGCGGCAGCTGCGGGCCGCCCAAGGTGTCGTGCCGGTGCTTCTCGGTCGTGCCGTTCACGGTAGGCCCTTCGACAGATGGATCGCGTCGTCGGCCAGTGAATCCACTGCGGTACGCGCCGTCAACCCGGCTCGGGGCAACGGTTTTCGTAGCCCGTCGACGACTGCTGCCAGCCCGCGCTCAACCGGCTGGGCCGGCGGCGACCCGGGCGGCGACCGTCGAGACGTCGGCCAGGTGGTGGATGCCCTCGTGCGCGGCCTGGCGCAGCAGCCAGCGCGCGGTCCGCTCCTCACCGGGCAGCCGGCTGCCGGTGCGGTCCCAGCCCTCCGGGCGCACCCGCGCCACCTCCGCGCTCAGTCCGCCGACGCTCGCGGCGAGCTCGTCGAGCACGGGCTCCAGTGTCCGGCCGGCGTAGTCGAACCGCGCGGCCCGCAGGTCGTTGAACAGCGGCTCCAGCGCAGGACGATCCTCGCTCCGGACCCGGTACAGCCGGATGGTGGTCGCAACCATCACGTCCCGGACGTGGCAGACGTACTCCGCCACCGACCACACGTCCGGCTCCGGGCGCACCCGGCGGTCGGAGGAGGGATCGCCGCCACCGCGACGACGTACCGCGCGGGTAGTCCGGCGACCAGGCCGAGCGCCTCGTCGACGGACGTCTCGGCGTAGGAGAGGCCGCAGCCTCGACAGACGTGGTGCTCCGCCGCCAGCGGTGGCAGGTCCCGGTGCGCCATGTCCGGATCGTACGGTCGACGGCCCCAGGACGCGGCTTGCCACAATGGGTGCCGTGCGACGTGACGTGGTGGTCCTCGGGTCGACCGGCTCGGTCGGCACCCAGGCCCTCGACGTCGTCGCCCGCAACCCCGACCGGTTCCGGGTCCGTGCGCTCGCGGCGGGCGGCAGCGATCCGCGGCTGCTCGCCGAGCAGGCGATCACGCACGAGGTCGACCTGGTCGCGGTGAGCCGCGGTACGGCGGCCCAGGACGTCCAGCTCGCGCTCTACGCCGAGGCGCAGCGGCGCGGCTGGGCGGAGGGCCGGATCCGGCTGCCGCGGCTGCTCGCGGGCAGCGACGCCGCCGAGCAGGCGGCCGCGGTGGACTGCGACGTCGTGCTGAACGCCATCACCGGCTCGGTGGGGCTGCGGGCGACCTTGGCGGCACTGGACGCCGGTCGCACGCTGGCGCTGGCCAACAAGGAGTCGCTGATCGTCGGCGGTGACATCGTCCGCGCGCACGCCCGGCCGGGGCAGATCGTGCCGGTCGACTCCGAGCACTCGGCGCTCGCCCAGGCGCTGCGGGGCGAGGAGCCGGCCGACGTGCGGCGGCTGCTGGTCACCGCGAGCGGCGGGCCGTTCCGTGGCTGCAGCCGCGCCGAGCTCGCCGACGTCACCGTCGAGCAGGCCATGGCGCACCCCACCTGGGACATGGGCCCGGTCATCACGATCAACTCCGCGACCCTCATCAACAAGGGCCTGGAGGTGATCGAGGCGCACCTGCTGTTCGACGTTCCGTTCGACCGGATCGAGGTGGTCGTGCACCC
The DNA here is from genome assembly GCA_963785115.1 of uncultured Actinomycetota bacterium. Lineage (GTDB taxonomy): Bacteria > Actinomycetota > Actinomycetes > Propionibacteriales > Nocardioidaceae > JACCWP01. Next base: position 152,686 of record CAWATY010000031.1, on the reverse strand, counting down.
GCAGTCGCTGGTGCACTCCATGGTCGAGCTCGTCGACGGCTCGACGATGCTGCAGGCCTCACCGCCGGACATGCGGTTGCCGATCGCGCTGGGCCTGGCCTGGCCCGACCGGGTACCCGGCGCGGCCGCGGGCTGCGACTGGACCACCCCGTCGGTGTGGCACTTCGAGCCGCTCGACCACGACGCGTTCCCCGCGGTGGGTCTGTGCCGGCGGGCGGGGGAGGCGGCCGGCACCGCTCCCGCCGTCCTCAACGCGGCCAACGAGGTCTGCGTCGAGGCGTTCCGGGCCGGGTCGCTGCCGTTCCTCGGCATCGTCGACACCGTGCAGCTGGTGCTCGAGGACCATCTGGGCGACCGCGACCACGTACTCTCGAAGACGCCAACGGTCGAGGACGTCCTCGCCGCGGACGCCTGGGCCAGGGAGCGTGCGGCAGAGCTGACCGCGCAGGGAGCACCGACAGCAGCCGCGGGAGACGCGGGAGACGCGGGAGACGCGGGAGACGCAACATGGACACGCTGATCTACACGCTCGGCGTGATCGTGTTCTTCGTCGGCCTGATGGCCTCGATCGCGCTGCACGAGGTCGGGCACATGTGGCCGGCCAAGAAGTTCGACGTGAAGGTCACCGAGTACTTCGTGGGCTTCGGTCGCCGGGTCTGGTCGTTCCGCCGGGGTGAGACCGAGTACGGCATCAAGGCGATCCCGCTCGGGGGCTACGTCAAGCTCGTGGGGATGCTGCCGCCGGCCAAGGACGCCCCGGTCGACACCGGCGACCCCGACCATCCGCGGAGGGTCCGCAACAGCAACACCGGCTTGTTCACCCAGCTGGTCGCCGACGCCCGGGCCACGGAGTACGAGCAGGTCAAACCCGGCGACGAGGACCGGCTGTTCTACCGCAAGCCGTGGTGGCAGAAGCTGATCATCATGGTGGGCGGCCCGCTGGCCAACATCCTGATCGCCTGCTTCCTGTTCGGTGTCCTGATCATGGGCATCGGCGTGCCGACCGCCACGACCACCGTCGACGTCGTCTCCGACTGCGCCATCCCGGCGGCGGAAGCGGGTCGCGAGTGCACGGCGGCCGACCCGGTGGCGCCCGCGGCGGAGGCCGGCCTGCAGCCGGGCGACGTCATCACCACCTTCAACGGCGAAGAGATCGATGACTGGGAGGAGCTCACCGGGCTGATCCGGGACAACGCCGATGAGTCGGCCGTCATCGGCATTGAGCGCGACGGCGAACCGATGGAGATCACCACCGACACCGTGGTCTCGGCCCGGCCCGACCTCGACGACCCCACCGAGACCGTCGACGTCGGGTTCCTCGGTGTTGCGCCCACGACCCCCATCGAGCGGCAGGGGCCGGTCGCGGTCGTGACGGAGATGGGCAGCCTGCTTGCGGCGACCGGGGACGCGATGCTGGAGATGCCCGAGCGCATGGTCGGCGTCTTCCAGGCCGCGTTCGGGGGCGAGCGCGAGCAGGACAGCCCGATGAGCGTGGTCGGTGCCAGCCGGGTCGCCGGCGAGCTGGCCAGCGACGACGACGCCAGCTGGAGGCAGCGGGTCTCCAACGTGATCGGCCTGCTCGGTGCGGTGAACCTGTTCGTCGCGGTCTTCAACTTCATCCCACTGCTGCCGCTGGACGGTGGGCACATCGTCGGTGCGTTGTACGAGGCGGTGCGCCGCGGTGTCGCCAAGCTGCGCGGTCGCCCGGACCCCGGTTACGTCGACGTGGCCAAGCTGCTGCCGCTCGCGTACGCCGTCGGCCTCGTGCTCGTGCTGATGGGCGTGCTGCTCGTCTACGCCGACGTCGTCAACCCGGTGCGGCTGCAGTGACCGCCGCGCGTGCGTCCCGCATCGTCACCGCGTCGCCCCACCACACGGAAGGACTGTCCCGATGACCGCCATCGACCTCGGCATGCCGGAGGCACCGCCGCCGGTGCTCGCCGAGCGCCGCCGCAGCCGCCAGATCAAGGTCGGCAAGGTGCTGGTTGGGGGCGACGCACCGGTGTCGGTCCAGTCGATGACGACCACGCCGACGACTGACATCAACGCCACCCTGCAGCAGATCGCCGAGCTCACCGCCACCGGCTGCGACATCGTGCGGGTCGCCTGCCCGAGCCAGGACGACGCCGAGGCGCTGCCCGCGATCGCGACCAAGTCACAGATCCCGGTGATCGCCGACATCCACTTCCAGCCCAAGTACGTCTACGCGGCCATCGACGCGGGGTGTGCCGCCGTGCGGGTCAACCCCGGCAACATCCGCGCCTTCGACGACCAGGTGAAGCAGATCGCGCACGCCGCGCGGGACGCCGGCGTCTCGATCCGGATCGGGGTCAACGCGGGCAGCCTGGACAAGCGACTGCTCGCCAAGTACGGCAAGCCGACCGCCGAGGCGCTGGTCGAGTCGGCGGTGTGGGAGGCGAGCCTGTTCGAGGAGCACGACTTCCACGACTTCAAGATCTCGGTCAAGCACCACGACCCGGTCGTGATGGTGCAGGCCTACGAGATGCTCGCTGCCCGTGGCGACTGGCCGCTGCACCTCGGGGTCACCGAGGCCGGCCCGACCTTCCAGGGCACGATCAAGTCCGCGGTCGCGTTCGGCTCCCTGCTGGGCAAGGGCATCGGCGACACCATCCGGGTCTCGCTGTCGGCGCCGCCCGTCGAGGAGGTCAAGGTCGGCAACCAGATCCTGCAGTCGCTGAACCTCAAGCCCCGCAAGCTCGAGATCGTCTCCTGCCCGTCGTGCGGGCGGGCACAGGTCGACGTGTACACGCTCGCCGACGAGGTCACCGCCGGGCTGGAGGGCATGGAGGTGCCGCTGCGGGTGGCCGTCATGGGCTGCGTGGTCAACGGCCCGGGGGAGGCCAGGGAGGCTGACCTCGGCGTCGCCTCCGGCAACGGCAAGGGCCAGATCTTCGTCAAGGGCGAGGTGATCAAGACCGTGCCTGAGTCGCAGATCGTCGAGACGCTGATCGAGGAGGCGATGCGGCTCGCCGACGAGATGGGCGAGCCCGTCGACGGTGACTCCGGCGCTGCCACCGGCCCCAGCGTGACCGTCGGCTGACCCCTCGCCCGCGGCGGGCGCGTCCTGGGCGGCGGGGGCCGCGGCGCCGTACGCTGCCAGCGTGCTCAGTCCGGTGGCCGGCTCGCTGCGTGGGGTGCAGGTGCTCGGACCGTCCGACATGGACCGAATCCGAGGGCTGCTCGATCGCGACCCGGCGACGCATGTCTTTGTCGCCGACCGGGTGGAGACGACCGGGCTCGACCCGCGCTGGCTGGGTGGCCGGGTCTACGGCTATGTCGAGGGCGGAAGGCTCACCGCCGCGTGCCACCACGCCGCCAACCTGGTGCCGGTAGGCGCCCATCCCGCCGCACTCGAGGCCTTCGCCGAGCGAGCCGCCGCCGACGGTCGCCGGTGCGCCTCGCTGTTCGGCGTCCAGGACGAGGTGCTCGGCATGTGGGAGCGACTCTGCTCGCGGTGGGGGCCGGCCCGCTCGGTGCGTACCGACCAGCCGTTCATGGTCGCCGACCGGCCGCCCCCGATCGCCGACGACCCGAGGGTGCGACGGGTACGCCTGGACGAGGTCGACGTGCTCTACCCGGCCTCCGTGGCCATGTTCACCGAGGAGGTGGGCGTGTCGCCCGAGCTGGGCGGGCGCAACTCCTACCGCAGCCGAGTGACCGCGCTGGTCGCGCAGGGGCGGGTGTTCGCTCGGATCGAGAACGGGCGGATCCTGTTCAAGGCCGAGATCGGCTCCCAGACCTCGCGCGCCTGCCAGCTGCAGGGGGTCTACGTCGACCGTGACTACCGGGGCCGCGGTCTCGCCACCCGCGGCGTGGCGAGCATCGTGCGTACCGTCCTCGCCGAGGGATCCCCGGCGGTCACGCTGTACGTCAACGCCGACAACGTGGCGGCCCAGCGCGTCTACTCCGCTGTCGGTTTCCGCCGCACCGGCACCTTCGCCACGGTGCTGCTCTGACCGCGCCGGCGGGGGGCACGACCGGCGCTCGGGTGCTGGGGGTGGACGCATGTGCCGGCGGCTGGGTGGGCATCGCCTGGGGCGGCGGCGAACAGGTGTGGGCCTACAGCGGCAAGACCGTGGGGGCGGTGGTGGCCGACTGCCGCATCGACGGCCCCGTGGCCGTCGTGGGCATCGACATCCCGATCGGCGTGCCGGACCACGCGGTACGGAGCGCCGACGCCACCGCCCGCGGTCTGCTGGGCCCGCGGCGCTCGTCGGTGTTCGAGACCCCGGTGCGGGCCGCCCTCGAGGCGGATGACCACGCGGCGGCCGTCGCCGCCCAGAAGGCCGAGACCGGCAAGGGGGTCTCGGTGCAGGCGTACGGGCTGCGACACCGCATCCTCGAGGTCGACCGGTGGGTGCGTGCCGAGGTCGCGGGTGATCGGCCGGCCGTCTATGAGGTGCACCCCGAGGTGACGTTCGCCCGGATGGCCGGCGGCCCGCTACCCGACGGCAAGCGCACCTGGGCCGGAGCTGAGCACCGGCGGATGCTGCTTGCCCGGGAGGGATTGTTCGTCGGCGACCTCGGGCCGGCCGGACGGCATGCCGGTGTCGACGACGTGCTGGACGCCGCAGCGTGCGCCTGGAGCGCGGCCCGGGTGGTCACCGGAGACGCGGTCAGCCTTCCCGACCCGCCCGAACCGATGCCGCACGGTCTGGCGGCCGCGATCTGGGTGTGACGGCCCGCGCCGTACCCCGGATGCCGTCGCGACCCTGGTACACACGAGACCTGAGCACGGCGACACGGGGGCGACAGGGAGGCTGGCGTGCGCGGACGGGCACCGATGGCGCTGCTGACGGTGGCGCTGCTGGTGACGTTGCTGGCCACCCTGATCGCGGGTGTTCGGGGCGACTGGTCGGACGGACCGGGCGACCTGGGCAGCGCGACACCGACCACCGCCGACGAAGGAAGTGAGTCGGCGAGCCCGACCGGACCCACCCGGCCTGCGCCCACGGAACCCACGGAACCGACAGAGCCGCCGGAGGATCCCGAGCCGCGCAGCTTCAGCATCGCGATGTCCGGCGACGTGCTGCTGCACAACGGCACCTGGGACACCGCGGAGGCCGACGCGGCCCGGGCCGGCGAGTCGGGCCTCGACTTCTCGCCGATGTTCGCCGACGTGCGGCCCGCGCTGCGGTCGGTCGACTACGCCGTCTGCCACCTCGAGACGCCGCTGGCCCCGCCGTCCGGGCCGTTCGCCAGCTACCCGGTCTTCTCGGTGCCGCCGCAGGTCGTGCGCGGGTTGCTCGCCACCGGTTACGACGCCTGCAGCACCGCGTCCAACCACAGCGTCGACCAGGGCTCCGACGGGGTGCTGCGCACGCTCGACACGCTCGACCGGATGGGCATGCCGCACTTCGGCACGTCCGCCACCCGCAAGGCCAGCCGCACGCCGTTCATCGCGAGGATCGAGGGCGTTCGGGTCGCCCTGCTCAACTACACCTACGGCACCAACGGCATCCCGGTGCCCTCGGACCTGCCGTGGTCGGTGCCATTGATCGACCCGCAGCGCATCGTGGCCGACGCCGCCCACGCCCGCCGCGCCGGTGCCGAGGTGGTGATCGTCGGGCTGCACTTCGGCACGGAGTACTCCGAGGCGCCGGACGCCTACCAGCGCGACGTCGTCGACCGGATCACCCGCTCGCCCGACATCGACCTGGTCTACGGCCATCACGCGCACGTCCCGCTGCCCTTCGACAAGGTGCACGGCACGTGGGTGGCGTACGGGCTCGGCAACTTCATCGCCCAGCAGGAGACCTCGATCCCGGACACCTACCGCGGCATCACCGCACGGTTCGAGCTGACCGAGAGGCCGTCCGGCCGGTTCGAGGTCAGCGACGTCGCCTTCCTGCCGACGGTGATCACGCCGTACGTGGCCGGCGACCCCCGGATGCGGGTGCTCGACGCGCTGGCGGCGCTGCACGACCCGTCCACCCCGGCCTCCCTGCGGCCTGCGCTGCGGGCGGCCGTCGACGCCATCACGGCCGACGCCGAGTCACTGGGCGCCGACCGGCTCGGCCTGCACCCGTGGCGGTCCTGGCGAGGCTGACCGTGCGCCGCAGAACTCACTGGACGGGGCTGGATAGGCTCGCCGGCATGCTGCGGATGTCGACGTTGTTCGTGCGCACGCTGCGGGACGACCCGGCCGACGCCGAGCTGCCGAGCCACCGGTTGCTGGTGCGCGCGGGCTACGTGCGGCGGGCAGGGCCTGGGCTCTACTCGTGGCTGCCGCTCGGTTACCGGGTGCTGCGCAACGTCGAGCGGGTCGTGCGCGAGGAGATGGCTGCGATCGGCGCGCAGGAGGTGCACTTCCCGGCACTGCTGCCGCGCGAGCCGTACGAGGCAAGCAACCGGTGGACCGACTACGGCGACGCCATCTTCCGGCTCAGGGACCGTAAGGGCGACGACTACCTGCTCGGTCCGACCCACGAGGAGATGTTCACCCTGCTGGTCAAGGACCTGTACTCCTCGTACAAGGACCTGCCGCTGTCGATCTACCAGATCCAGCCCAAGTACCGCGACGAGCAGCGGCCCCGGGCTGGCCTGCTGCGGGCCCGCGAGTTCGTCATGAAGGACTCGTACTCCTTCGACGTCTCCGACGACGACTTCCTCCGCTCCTACCAGGCGCACCGCGACGCCTACGTGAAGATCTTCGACCGGCTCGGGCTGAAGTACGTGATCGTCCAGGCGATGTCCGGGGCGATGGGCGGCTCGGCCAGCGAGGAGTTCCTCGCGGTCGCCGACAACGGTGAGGACACCTACGTCCGCTCGCCCGGCGGCTACGCGGCAAACGTCGAGGCGGTGCGCACCGTCGCGCCCGAGCCGGTGCCCTACGACGACGCCCCGGCCGCCCACGTCGAGGACACGCCGGACACACCCACCATCGAGACGCTGGTCGCGCTGGCCAACGCGAAGCTCCCGCGCGACGACCGGTCGTGGACCGCCGGCGACACGCTGAAGAACGTCATCGTGACGCTGCACCATCCCGACGGCCGCCGGGAGCCGCTCGTCGTCGGCGTGCCCGGCGACCGCGAGGTCGACCTCAAGCGGCTGCAGGCGCAGGTCGAGCCCGCGGAGGTCGAGCCGTTCACCGAGGCCGACTTCGCGAAGCACCCGGCGCTGGTGAAGGGCTACGTCGGGCCACAGGTGCTGGGGGAGGAGTCCGCGAGCGGCATCCGGTTCCTGGTCGACCCGCGGATCGCGATCGGCACCCGCTGGGTGACCGGCGCCAACGAGCCCGGGCGACACGTCTTCGACCTGGTCGCGGGGCGCGACTTCACCCCCGACGGCACCGTCGAGGCGGCCGAGATCGTCGCCGGCGACGCCGCACCCGATGGCTCCGGGCCGCTGGAGCTCGCGCGGGGTATCGAGATGGGTCACATCTTCCAGCTGGGCCGGCGGTTCGCCGAGGTGCTCGACCTCAAGGTGCTCGACGAGAACGGCAAGCTGGTCACCGTCACGATGGGCTCGTACGGCGTGGGCGTGTCACGTGCCGTGGCCGCGATCGTCGAGACCTCCCACGACGAGCTCGGCATCGTCTGGCCGCGTGAGGTCGCCCCGGCCGACGTTCACCTGGTGGCCACCGGCAAGGACCCGGCGATCTTCGAGGCCGCGGAGCGGATCGCCGGCGGCCTCGACGGCGCCGGCGTCGAGGTGCTCTTCGACGACCGCCCCAAGGTCTCGCCTGGCGTGAAGTTCAAGGATGCCGAGCTGATCGGCGTGCCCACGATCGTCGTGGTGGGGCGCAACCTGGCCGACGGTGTGGTCGAGGTGCGCGACCGGGCGACCGGCGATCGGATCGACGTCCCCGTCGACGACGCGGTCACCCATGTCGCCGGCGTCGTCCGCCGCCCCTGACGCCGGAGTGGGCGGTTTGCCCGGGTACGTCCGAGGGTAGGGCACGGTCCGAGGCGGGACGGCCCGCCCGGACGAGGGGAACACCCAATGCATCGACGTACCCTGCGCTGCGCCCTGCTCGCCGCTACCGCGGCCACCGCGCTCGCACTGCCCACCCAGAGCGCCAGCGCCCAGCAGCCGAGCTCCGACGCCGCGCGGCACTGCGCGCCGGGCTCCGGCCACGCCGAGAGCGCCCGCGGCGGCCACGGTGCCGACCACCGGACGATCTCGGTCGCCGAGCAGCGCCGGATCGAGCGGCAGACAGCCCGCCGGGTGGCCGCCGCCGACCACTCGACGCGCCGGGTAGACGCGACCATCCCGGTCTACTTCCACATCATCCAGAACACCTCCGGGCAGGGCGCGATCACGCAGTCCCAGCTGGACGCGCAGATCGCCGAGCTCAACGAGGACTACGCCGGCGGCGAGAGCGGCTCGGCGGCCGACACCGGCTTCTCGTTCACCCTTGCCGGCTCCGACACCTACACCAACAACACCTGGTTCAGCGGCGGCGGCCAGAACGCCATGCGCAGCCAGACCCGCATCGGTGGCGCCGACGCGCTGAACGTCTGGACGTTGAACTTCAGCTACCTCGGCATCGCGACGTTCCCCTGGGACTACGCCTCGCAGCCACAGCTCGACGGCATCCGGGTGCTCTGGACGACGCTGCCCGGCGGCTCGGAGACCAACTACAACGAGGGCAAGACCGCGACCCACGAGGCCGGCCACTGGTTCGGGCTCTACCACACCTTCCAGGGCGGGTGCGCCGCTCCGGGCGACGAGGTGAGCGACACCCCCGCGCAGGCGAGCCCGACCAGCGGTTGCCCGACCGGCCGTGACTCCTGCTCCGGCGGCGGCGTGGACCCGATCCACAACTACATGGACTACAGCTACGACAGCTGCTACGACCAGTTCACGCCGGGCCAGTCCGTCCGGATGGACGACAACTGGATCGCCTACCGCGGCTGACCGACGGCCCACCCGACGACGCGGGGTGGTCAGGCCTGGCCGACGCCGGGGAAGGCCACGGCGGGTGCTCCCCAGTCCAGGCCCCGGGTCGCTGCGTCGGACAGCCATCCGGTGGCCGCCGTCCGGAGCGGGCCGGTCGAAGCGGCGACGACGGCGGCGTAGAGGGTCGCGCAGCGATCCTCGACCTGGCGGGCGAGGCGGGTCGCGTCGGCCGAGTTGGTGATCGGGCCGGGCAGCCCGTAGCCGGGCTCGGCCGGCACCGGCTCGGCGTCGAGCTCGAGCAGCACCTGCTCGAGCTCGGCGCGGCGCTCCCGGTGCACGTCGTAGCCGTCGCGGGCGCGCTCGGCCGCCGGCCCGACCGGGTCGCTCACGCCCCCGACGACGCCGTACGCGTAGACGGCGGCGTGCTCGCCGGCCAGCGCGTCCTGCGCCGTGTCGACCACGGGTCGCGCGCTCACGGGCGGGCCCGGTCGAGCAGCACCAGGTGCTGGTCCTGGCAGGCCGCGGCGGACGCGAGCGCGCGGGCGAGGTCGCCCGAGGTGGCGGCCAGCACGTCGGTACGACGCTCGCCGACCGCCCTGCGCTCGGCAGTCTGCAGGGCGGCGACGGCGTCGCGTTCCCGGCGCGGCACCGGGTCCGGCCGCGCGGTGGGATGGCGATCCACGGAGAAGACGTCGACGTGCTCGGCGTGGTGCGCGGCGAGCGGGTCGAGCAGCCGTCCCAGCGAGGGGTGCCGGCGCGCCGTCGCCCGGTAACCGGCGAGCAACCGCGCCGATGCCCCCGCCGCGCGGTCGGCCAGGGCGACGTCGTCGCCGGTGTCCGCCCGGGCGTCGGCGGTGGTGCCGGAATTGGTGTCGGAATCGGTGCCGGAGGCGGTGTCGCGACCGTCCCTGGGGGCGCAGCCCGCCACCGCTGTGACCAGGCCGGACCCGGCCACGAGTCCGGCCGCGGTCAGCAACCGTCGTCGCTGCAGGGGAGGCACGCCGCCCGACGCTACCCCGTACAGTGACCCCGAGCCGCCGTGACTGCGCCCCCAGTCCGGCACCCGAACGACCCACCGGGACGCGCACGCCGGAACGACCGCGTCGAGACGATCCCGAGGGACAACCGCACAACGAGGAGGCCCGATGGCACCCACGTCGACCGACCACCTCACCGTGCTCCTGGTCCCCGCCGTCGAACCGCTCGGCATGGACCTGGACGCCGTCGAGCTCACCACCGCCGGCCGTCGCCGGGTGCTGCGGGTCGTGGTCGACCGCGACCGCGGCGTGACCCTCGACGACATCGCCGACGTCACCCGGGTGGTGTCGAAGACGCTCGACGCCTCCGACGCGCTCGGCGACCAGCCGTACACCCTCGAGGTCACGTCCCGGGGTGTCGACCGCCCGCTGACGCTGCCCCGGCACTGGGAGCGCAACCGGGGCCGGCTGGTCGAGGTCCAGACCGCTGAGGGGCCGGCGCTGACCGGGCGGATCGTCGAGGCCGACGACTCCGGCGTCGCCCTCGACGCGGACGGCATCCACCGTCGGGTGGCCTACGACGAGGTCCGCAGCGCCCGCGTGCAGGTCGAGTTCGCGCGCAAGGAGGGCTGAGGCATGGACATCGACATGACCATGCTGCGGGCGATGGTCTCGGAGAAGGACCTCCCGTTCGACGTCGTCGTCGAGGCGATCGAGCAGGCGCTGCTGGTCGCGTACCAGCGCTCGGAGCGGGCCGAGCAGCACGCCCGGGTCGAGATGGACCGCAAGAGCGGCCACGTCGTGGTCTGGGCGCAGGAGGTCGACGAGGAGGACAAGCCCGTCCGCGAGTGGGACGACACGCCGACCGACTTCGGCCGGATCGCCGCGACGACCGCCCGGCAGGTGATCCTGCAGCGGCTGCGCGACGCCGAGGACGAGCAGAAGTACGGCGAGTTCTCCGGCAAGGAGGGCGACATCGTCTCGGGCGTGGTCCAGCAGGGTCGCGACCCCGAGGACGTGCTGGTCGACCTCGGCCGGATCGAGGCCCGGCTGCCCGCCGCCGAGCGGGTGGCGGGGGAGAAGTACGAGCACGGCTCCCGGATCAAGTGCCTGGTGATCAGCGTGCGCAAGGGCATGCGCGGGCCGCAGGTGCTGCTCTCCCGCACGCACCCCGGGCTGGTGAAGCGGCTGTTCGCGCTGGAGGTGCCCGAGATCGCCGACGGCAGCGTCGAGATCGCCGCCATCGCCCGCGAGGCGGGACACCGGACCAAGCTCGCGGTACGCACCGAGGTGGGCGGGCTCAACGCCAAGGGCGCCTGCATCGGCCCGATGGGACAGCGGGTGCGCAACGTCATGCACGAGCTGCACGGCGAGAAGATCGACATCGTCGACTTCTCCGACGACCCCGCGGAGTTCGTGGGCTATGCGTTGTCGCCCGCGCGGGTGAGCAGCGTGCAGGTGGTCGACCCCGAGGCTCGTGCGGCGCGAGTAGTCGTGCCCGACTACCAGCTGTCGCTGGCGATCGGCAAGGAGGGCCAGAACGCCCGACTGGCCGCGCGGCTCACCGGCTGGCGCATCGACATCCGCTCCGACACCGCCGAGGAGACGCCGGTGGTGACGGCCGCTGCGGACGCGCTTGACGGTGACGGGGAGGTCACCCGCTAGACTCGTCCGTGATGTCTCGTGTGCGTCCGCACCCCGGTGGGCGCGACCGGCGATTGCCGGTGCGTACCTGCGTAGGGTGCCGGGAGCGCTCGAGCTCGGCCGAACTGATCCGCATCGTGGCGATCGGTGACGGCACCACCACGGTGCTCGCCCCCGATCTTCGCGGGGGTGCTCCCGGTCGTGGGGCGCATCTGCACCCCACCCCCGGATGCTTCGACCTCGCCGTACGACGCCGGGCGTTCGTCCGTGCCCTCCGCCTGGAGGGTCCGGCCGACACCGACCTCGTCGCGCGGGTGGTGCGGTCCGGGGCGGTCAGCAGTGGGCACGAGCAGCACCAACAGCATGACCAGCACGAGCAGCACAGCCAGAGCACCATCCGGAGCAGCTGACGAGAGATGCGGAGCACGCGCTCATGAGCACTCGATGAAGACCTCGAGATGATCATGCACGTCTGACGAGCGGTCCCCGCCCGACACCCGGGCTCGGACCAGAGGGAGAACAGTGGCAAAGGTCCGAGTCCACGAGCTCGCGAAAGAGCTCGGTGTCACCAGCAAGGTCGTCCTGGAGACCTTGAAGGACATGGGGGAGTTCGTGAAGTCCGCGTCCTCCACCGTGGAGGCGCCCGTCGAGCGGCGCCTCATGGAGGAGTACGGCGAGAAGCTCAAGGCGTCGGCTCCGAAGAAGAAGCCCGCCAAGAAGGCGGTCCCCGAACCAGAGCCGGCCGCCGAGCCGGCGGCCGCGCCGGTCCCCGAACCCGCAGCGGCCACCCCGTCCGTCGAGGCGCCCACCGAGGTGCCGTCGCCGGTGACCGAGGTGCAGACCGCACCCGGCCAGCCGGTGGCCGACGCGGCGGGTGACGACGGCGCTGCCGCGCAGCCGGTCCAGGCCACCGAGCCGCCGGACGCCCCGGAGGCACCCGCCGCCTCGGCGACCGCTGCGCCGCGCCCCGCGGCCCCACGTCCGGCTGCTCCCCGCCCGGGTGGCTCGGGCCGTTCGTCGGGACCGCGGCCCGGCAACAACCCGTTCTCGTCGACCCAGGGCATGCAACGGCCCGGGAGTCGACCTGACCCACGGCAGGCGGCCGCCCGCGAGGGCGGCGACGGTCACCACGCCGGCGAGGGCGTGCCGGGCATGCCGCGGCCGAACCCGGCGATGATGCCCAAGCAGAGCTCCCCGGCCCTCGGCAGTGGGGGCCGCGCGGCGCCCGGTGGCCGTGGCCGCACCGCCGGAGGCGGGCGTACGGCCCCCGCCGGTCGCGGAGGTCCGGGCGGTCCCGGTGGTCCCGGTGGCTCCGGTGGCCCCGGTGGTCCTCCCCGCAGCTTCGGCGGCGGACGTCCCGGTCCCGGGCGCGCCGGTCGTGGCGGGACGCAGGGCGCGTTCGGCCGTCCCGGCGGGCCGTCCCGGCGTGGGCGGAAGTCCAAGCGGGCGAAGCGCCAGGAGTTCGACAACATGCAGGCCCCCGCCGTCGGAGGCGTGCGGGTCCGCAAGGGCGAGGGCGAGACGGTCCGGATGGCACGGGGCGCGTCGCTGACCGACTTCGCGGAGAAGATCGGCGCCGACCCGGCGTCGTTGGTGCAGGTGCTGTTCCACCTCGGCGAGATGGTGACCGCCACCCAGTCGGTCAACGACGAGACGCTGCAGGTGCTCGGCACCGAGCTGAACTACGACGTGCAGGTCGTCTCGCCCGAGGACGAGGACCGCGAGCTGCTGGAGTCGTTCGACCTCGAGTTCGGCCAGGACGAGGGCGAGGAGGGTGCACTCGCGCCCCGGCCGCCGGTCGTCACGGTCATGGGTCACGTCGACCACGGCAAGACCAAGCTGCTGGATGCGCTGCGCAACGCCAACGTCACGGCCGACGAGGCCGGTGGCATCACCCAGCACATCGGTGCGTACCAGGTGGCGACCGAGGTCGACGGCCAGGAACGCAAGATCACCTTCATCGACACCCCGGGCCACGAGGCGTTCACCGCCATGCGTGCCCGTGGTGCGCAGGCGACCGACATCGCCGTGCTGGTGGTGGCAGCCGACGACGGCGTGATGCCACAGACGATCGAGGCGCTCAACCACGCCAAGGCGGCCGACGTGCCGATCGTGGTGGCGGTCAACAAGACCGACCTCCCGGACGCCGACCCGACCAAGGCCCGTGGCCAGCTCACCGAGTACGGCCTGGTGCCCGAGGAGTACGGCGGCGACGTGATGTTCGTCGACGTGTCGGCCAAGGCCGGCATCGGGCTCGACACGCTGCTGGAGTCGATCGTTCTGACGGCCGACGCGGCGCTCGACCTGCGGGCCAACCCCAACCAGGACGCCCAGGGCCTGTCGATCGAGGCACACCTCGACAAGGGTCGTGGTCCCGTGGCCACCGTGTTGATCCAGCGCGGGACGCTACGGGTCGGCGACTCGGTCGTCTCCGGTCCCGCCTACGGGCGGGTCCGCGCGATGCTCGACGAGCACGGCGCGAACGTCGAGGAGGCGCCGCCCTCACGGCCGGTGCTGGTGCTCGGCCTCACGGCCGTGCCCGGTGCCGGAGACAACCTGATGGTCGTCGACGACGACCGGGTGGCGCGGCAGATCGCCGAGCGGCGCGAGGCGCGCGAGCGCAACGCACTGCTGGCCCAGCGCACGGGGCGCCGGACCCTCGAGGACTTCATGTCCTCGATGGAGAAGGGCGAGACCAACGAGCTGCTGCTGATCCTCAAGGGCGACGTTTCTGGGTCGGTCGAGGCGCTCGAGGACGCACTGGCGGGGCTCGACGTCGGCGAGGACGTGTCACTGCGCGTCATCGACCGCGGTGTCGGTGCGATCACCGAGACCAACGTCAACCTGGCCGCGGCCTCCGACGCGATCATCATCGGCTTCAACGTCCGCCCACAGGGCAAGGCGACGGAGCTGGCCGACCGCGAGGGCGTCGAGATCCGCTACTACTCGGTGATCTACCAGGCCATCGAGGAGATCGAGGCGGCCCTCAAGGGGATGCTCAAGCCGGAGTTCGAGGAGATCCAGCTCGGCACCGCGGAGATCCGCGAGATCTTCCGTTCGTCGCGGGTGGGCAACATCGCCGGCTGCATGGTCAGCAGCGGTGTCATCCGGCGCAACGCCAAGGCCCGCCTGCTGCGCGACAGCGCGGTCGTCGCCGACGACCTCGACCTGTCGAGCCTCAAGCGGTTCAAGGACGACGCGACCGAGGTCCGCGAGGGCTTCGAGTGCGGCTTGACGTTCCGAAACTTCAACGACATCAAGATCGGTGACGTCGTGGAGTCCTTCGAGCTGCAGGAGAAGCCGCGCGCCTGAGGGCACGCGCGCTCGTACGGGACAGCAGGTCGTGTTCGTCGGTGCACTGACGGCCGACCTGCTGCTCGGCGACGTCCGCTCGCTGAAGCACAAGCGCGGCGCCGTCCGTCCCGTGCTGGCCGGGTTGCGCCGACACCTCGACGTCGCCGCGGCCGAGACCGGGTCGCACGATCTGCTGCGGCGGACCGAGATCGGCGTCGCGACCGTCTCGGGCGAGCACGCCCGGGTCGAGCACGTGCTCGACGAGGCCGAGCGATGGCTCTGGGGCCGCCCGGAGCTGGAGGTCCTCGCCGTGCGGCGCTGGGTCCGCTCGGTCGACGACGACTAGGTAGATCGGCAAGATCCTCCGCGAGCCGTCGCAGAGCTGCGGGTGGTTTTCCCTTGTGGACAAGGGGATTCGGGGTCGGGGGAGTGTCGGTGGCGGGGTCTAGGTTTGTTCCATGACGGACCAGCCGACCAGCACCGCCGGGCACCCGGTGGCGCAGTTGTGTCGTCGGTTCGCCGAGAAGTTGGAAGAGCTGGTCGATCCGGGCCGCCTGACGTTGTGGTCGGCCGACGACGCCGCCGTGGCCGAGGTCATCACCGCCGCTGAGGAGGTGTTGCGCAGGACGGCTGCGGTGCAGACCACCGCGGTCGGGGAGGCGACCCGCCGGGACCTGGCCAAGCACCGTCGGTGCCACCTCGACCACTGCCTGGCTGGCCGACCTGCTGACTGCCCGGCGGGCCAAGGCCCGGCAGGTGTGCGAGCTGGCCGACCAGCTGTCCGGTGGGCTGGTGGCCACCAACGCCGCGTTCGCGGCCGGGGACATCGACGCCGACCAGGCCCGGGTGATCGCCACCGCCATCGGCACGCTGCCCGACTCGTTGGGTGCGGAGGTGATCGGCCGCGGTGAGCGGCTGATGCTGGACTGGGCGGCTGACCACTCCGCGCAGGTTCTCGCCGGCTACGGCGCCGCACCTGCTGACCTACCTGGCCCCGGAGGTGGCCGAGGCCGCCGAGGCCGAAGCGCTCGCCCAGGCCGAGGCCCGCGACCAGAACCGCACGAACTGCCTGTCCGCCCGGGTCGATCACCGCGGCCGGATCCGGCTGGCCGGCGAGCTCGACCCGGAGTCCTGGGCCACCGTGTCCGCCGCGCTGGAACCCTTCGCCAAGCCCGGCGGACTCCCCAACGCGGACGGCGGCACCGACACCAGGACTGCCGGGCAGCGTCAGGCCGACGCGCTGGTGGAGATCTGCCGCCGCACCCTCGGCGCACCGGACACCCCGACCAGCTTCGGGTTCCCCGCCCACATCGCCATCACCATCGACTTCGAGGCGCTCAAGGCCTCCCTCGGGCTGGGCACCCTGGACACCGGCACCCCGATCTCGGCCGCCGACATCCGCCGGCTCGCCTGCGACGCCACCCTCATCCCGGTGCTGCTGAACTCGAACGGCGTCCCGCTCGACGTCGGCCGGGCGATCCGGGTCTTCACCAAGGAACTCCGCCGGGCGGTGGAACTCAGAGACCGCGGCTGCGCCTTCCCCGGCTGCGACCGCCCGCCGGCCTGGACCAACGTGCACCACATCATCCACTGGCTGTTCGGCGGACCCACCTCGTTGGACAACGGGGTGCTGCTCTGCCACACCCACCACGTCGTCATCCACCGCGGCGAATGGACCGTCCGCCTGGCCGCGAACAGACGGCCCGAGTTCATCCCACCCGCCTGGATCGACCCCGAACGCACACCCCGCACCAACACCCTCCACCTCAGACGCTGAAGACCTCAGTTCCCTGGCTCCGACGTGCCAGCAGCAGATGATCGTCGCACCGAGCACCGATGGCCCGGTCACCGGATACCCATGGGCATCGGCTGAATGTTCCAGTCGATGAGCCTTCCGTCTTCGTCCGCATAGTTGTAGTAGTCGATGCTTGCGTGCTGCCGTCCCCCGGTTGTAGGAAGCGTGAACTTCTCCTCAAGCACCACGCCGGTGTCGGACGAGACCCTCAACTGATGCGTGCCCGTACCTAGGCGCAGCGGGAAACGGACGTCGTGGTGCTGGTTCCGAACCTCGAAGGGCTGAGACA
Organism: uncultured Actinomycetota bacterium; assembly: GCA_963785115.1. Lineage (GTDB taxonomy): Bacteria > Actinomycetota > Actinomycetes > Propionibacteriales > Nocardioidaceae > JACCWP01. Next base: position 135,822 of record CAWATY010000031.1, on the reverse strand, counting down.
GCACGTTGACGCCGTCTATGTCGACGGTGAGGACAACCGGATCGTCGAGATACGACTGGTTGCTGACCATCAACATGAGGTTGCAGGACTCCGCGTCCACGACGTCGACTCGGCCCTCTAAGGCACCCACGTCGGCAGTATTCATGTCGCCTGGCGGAGGCTGAAAGCCGACGTGGCTGAAGGCGTCGGACCGCGCTAGCGGAAGCGGCTCCTCCGAGGCCCGCAGAACCCACCACCGCAGACGCTGAGGCCGAGGCGAGCGTGGGTTGCCACTAGCTCTCGCAGTCGACGACGGCCTCAGCGGCACAGGAGTCCGACCCGGACCCGCCGTCGGCGGTGTCGACGCCCCCTCGCCCGACCAGGGTGTCGCCACCGCCGAGCCCGGTGAGGACGTTCGGGCCTGCGTCACCGGTCAGGGTGTCGCCGCGCAGGTCGGTGCCCGTGACGTCCTCGATCCCGCTGACCGAGTCATGGCCGAGCCCGCGGACGGTGCCCACGCGGAGGTCGACCACGAGCCCCGGCTCGGAGTACGCCCGGGCGAAGCTCAGCAGGTCGCGGCCGGGCCCGCCGATGTACGAGTCCGGCCCCTGGGTGAAGTCGTGGGCGAGCACCGCGATGGTGTCGTCACCGCCACCGCCGCGGGCGTCGTCGGGGGCGAAGTCGACCAGGAGCCGGTCGGCGCCGCCCCGACCCACCAGTCGGTCGGCGCCCGGTCCGCCGCCGAGGGACTCAGGCGACGACGACCCCGCGAGGACGTCATCGCCGCCCGTGCCCGTGACGACGTCGAAGCGCTCCACCGTGTCGCGGCCGGCCCGGCCGCTGCTCCGCTGGGACCGAAGGTCGACGACCACGCCCTCGCCCGGGTCCTCGAGGGCCGAGTAGTCGAGCCGGTCCGTCCCTGACCCACCGTCGAGCCTGTCGGGACTGCCGAGTGCCACGACGACCTCATCGGCACCCGCGCCGAGCGCCACCGCGTCGCGGCCCGCGCCCTCTTCCACGAGGTCGTCGCCCGGGCCGGCGCAGACCACGTCGTCGCCCGCCTTGCCGATCACCACGTCGTCCCCGCGGCCGGCCGCGAACACGTCGTCGGCGGCCGTCCCGACCAGCCGGTCCGCGCCGGCAGTACCGACCACCGTCGGCGACTCGCCCATGCAGTCGCGTCCGCCGGGCACCGTCTCCGCCCCGGAAGCGCCGGCGGGCACGAGCGTGGCGAGGGTGAGGGCCGAGAGCGTGACCATCGCGCGGCAGACCGCCGGACACGTCCGTCGGTCCATGTCCGTCCCCGCTGACCTAGGCTGGTGAATCGCTGACCGTTCGAGGAGGAAACCATGGCGTCCCCCCGCGTCCGCAAGATCGCCGATCGGGTGCAGGTGATCGTCGCAGAGATGCTGGAGCGCCGGATCAAGGACCCGCGGCTCGGTTTCGTCACGATCACCGACGTCCGGGTCAGCGGCGACACCCAGCAGGCCACGGTGTTCTACACAGTCCTCGGCGAGGCCGCCGAGATCGAGGCGTCGGCGGCGGCCCTGCACAGCGCCACGGGGCTGATCCGGTCCGAGGTCGGCCGCCAGCTCGGCATGCGACACACACCCACGCTGGCCTTCGTGCTGGACGGCGTGCCGGAGAACGCTCGGCACATCGAGGACCTGCTGGCCCGGGCCCGCGCGTCCGACGCCGAGGTCGCCCGGAACGCAGCGGGCGCGCAGTACGCCGGTGACCCCGACCCGTACCGGCACCGCGACGAGGACGACGAGGACCCGCCCGCCGACGAGCCCGCCGAGCGGTGACTCCGCCGGTCGGGGACGGGCTGCTCGTCGTCGACAAGCCCGGCGGCCTCACGTCGCACGACGTCGTCGCCCGGGTCCGTCGGCTGGCCGGCACCCGCCGGGTCGGCCACGCCGGCACCCTGGACCCGATGGCCACCGGAGTGCTGGTCGTCGGCATCGGCCGTGCCACCCGGTTGCTCGGGCACCTGAGCGGCACCCGCAAGACGTACGAGGCCACGATCCGGCTCGGTTCGGCGACCACGACCGACGACGCCGAGGGTGAGGTCGTCTCCCGCACGCCCGCCGATGATCTCGACCCGGAGCGGGTCCGGCTGGCGACCGCCGGGCTGGTCGGCGAGCTCGACCAGGTCCCGGCGGCGGTCTCGGCGGTCAAGGTGGCCGGTGAGCGTGCCTATGCCCGCGTCCGGCGCGGCGAGCAGGTGACGCTGGAGCCGCGCCGGGTGCACGTGCACTCCTTCGACGTGCTGGCCAGCCGCCCGGTGGGCGACCACACCGACCTCGACGTACGCGTGGTCTGCTCGTCGGGGACGTACGTGCGCGCGCTGGCCCGTGACCTGGGCGCTGCGCTCGGGGTCGGCGGCCACCTCACCCGGCTGCGCCGCACCGCGGTCGGGCCGTTCGGCGAGGAGCAGGCGCGGACCCTCGAGCAGCTTGCCGAACACCTCGACCTCGTCGACCTGACCGCTGCCGTGTCCGGGGTCTTTGCCGTGCTGCGACTGGACGACGAGCAGTCGCGACTGGTGCGTCACGGCTCGCGGCTGGCCGGCCTGACGCTGCCCGACGACGCGGCACCGGTGGCAGTCCTGGACGAAACCGGGACATTCCTCGCCCTGTACGCCCAGCGCGGCCCGGACGCGGTACCGGTGGCGGTCTTCTGCGGGTAAAGGGCGTTTGACCAGCCCGGTCGGTGGGCACTGCCAGCCCAGGCCCACCGGACCAACCCACGGACCAACCCACGGACCAACCCACGGACCAACCCACGGAAAGGACCGCGCCGCGCCATGACCGCCGAGCTGCACCGCCTCGTCAGCGTGCCCACGGATCCTCCCGTGGATGCTCCCGGGCGCTCCGTCACGGTCCTGGCGCCCCTGCTCAGCCCGGACGAGAGCTCCGACCTCGAGCGGCCCGAGGCGGCCACGATCGAGGTGTTCGACGCGGTCAACCGGGTGTCCGGGCCGCCGCCGCACCAGCTGGTCCCGGTCCGCCGGCTGGCTCAGCCCGGTCCGTACGTCTCGTCGTCGCGGCGAAGCGTCGAGATGCTGGACGCGACCACCCTGGAGGACGTCGCGTCGGCACTGGCGCAGAACGTCTCGAGGCTGGTGCACGCGGTCGGCTGGGAGGCCGGAGTCGTGGCCGCCGCGCTGCGCAGCAGCCACGGCGAGGGGACGCAGGTCCTGCTCGAGCCGCTCGGCCCTCCCGGGTCACCGGTGTGGACGCTCTCCGACCACGCGGCGCTGATGATCATCGCGTCCGATCTGCACTACCGCGACGCGCTGCGGCACGGGGTACCGCGGAGCCTTCTGCGCGTGGTCCCGGCGGCGACCCCGCACTGTCCCGATCCGGTGGAGTGGTCCGACGACGGGTCGGGCAAGCGGCTGCTGGGCGTCGTCGGCGACGGGATCGACGCCGTCCTGCTCGAGTCGATCGAGGTGCTGCTGCGCGCCGACGAGAGCCTGCACGTCGTGTTCGCCGGTGAGGCCGCGCGGCTGGTGCGCGAGCGCCGGCTTGCGGTGACCATCCGCGGCTGGGCCGAGTCGGTGTCCAGCCGCGTTCACGGCACGTCCCGAGTGACCTGGCCGCTGCTGGCGCGGGTCGACCTGGTGCTGGACGTCGGGGGTGCCGCCAGCACCCCGCTGGCCGCGATGGCGGCGGGCGCGTCACGTCGCGCGGTGGTCGCCATCGCTCAGCGTCCGGCGGCGGAGGTCGTCGAGCACGGCACCACCGGGGTGGTCCTGCCCGGCACCGACCCGCGGCGGCTGCCCGCCGCGTTGTGCGAGCTGCTGGGATCGGCGTCCTGCCTGGGCACGTTGGGTGCCGGCGGCCGGCTGCGCTGGGAGCGCGAGCACTCGCCGGAGGCCCGCGCGCAGCGGCTGGCCGCGCTGTACGACGGGCTCGCGCCCGGCTGAGAGGCTCCGCCGGGCCCTGCCCAGACCCCGCCCGACCGGGCGGCCTCGAGGACTACGCGTAGGACTCCTGCTCCGCGGCCGGCGGTGCCGGCTGCTCGGGGAGCTGGCCGGTCGTGACCAGCTGCTCGGCCACGTCGCGCAGCTTGATGTTGTGCTGCTGGGAGTAGCGGCGAAGAACCGCGAACGCCCGCTGCTGGTCGAGGCCGAACCGCTCCATCAAGATGCCCTGGGCCACGCCGACGAGGTGTCGGGCGTCGATCGCGCGGCGCAGGTGCAGCTCCTGCCGAGCGCTGCCCAGTGCGACCGATGCGTGCGCCGCGTAGACCTCGGCGACGCCCACGTCGTCGTCGGTGAAGTGCCGCGGCTCGGTGGCGTAGAGATTGAGCGCGCCCAAGGTGTCGCCGTCGTCGAACAGCTGCACCCCGATCACGCTGCGCAGGCCCAGCTCCTCGGCGCGCGCGCTCCATCGCGGCCAGCGTTCGTCGTTCACCGTGTCGTGCACCAGGTAGCTGCTGCCGTCCTGGGTCGCCTGCAGACAGGGACCCTCCCCGACCTCGTACTGCGCCTGGTCGCCGGCACGGACGACGTCGTCGGAGGCGGCGCCGGTCTCGATCTGGTGAGTGCGCAGGTTGACGTACGACACGCCCGCGTACTGGCAACCGAGCGCGTGCACCGCGAGCTCGACGATCCGCTCCAGCGTCTCGTCGACATCCGGCGCCTCGCTCAACGAGCGGGCGACGGCGGCGAACTCGTCGACCGGGAGACGCTGCATCCCCGCAGCATCGCACGGGGCACCGGAGCCGAGCACCGATCGTCGCAGCGTCGGGCGCAGGTCACGGTTCGGTCACGGTCGTGGGAACGCTCCCACGAACGCTTGACGAGGGAATGGCGGATGCGGCAGGGTCCGACCGCAACAGACCGGGAGCGCTCCCATGGCGCGCGGCGGAGGAGACCTGACGTGAACGGCACACCGACTCGGCTCATCGGGAGCGCGGCAGCGTTCCTGCTCGCCAGCACGCTGCTGGCGGCCTGCGGCGACGACGACGGCGGCGGGGGTGGTGATGGCTACCAGGCCGGTGACGAGGTGACCCTGCGGGTGAACCTGTTCGGCAAGTTCGGCTACACCGAGGCCGGGCTCTACGACCAGTTCGAGGAGGACCACCCCGGGGTCACCATCACCGAGACCGCCGAGGGTGACCTCGGCACGTACAACGAGCAGCTGATCCAGCGGATCGCGGCGGGCAGCGGGGCCGGTGACGTGGTCGCGATCGAGGAGGGCCAGGTCGTCAACTTCCTGCAGAGCCCGGACAAGTTCGTCGACCTGCAGGAGGCCCTCGACCCGGACCCCTCGCAGTGGCTGCCGTGGAAGTACGAGCAGGCGACCACCGCCGACGGGAGCGCCACCATCGGGCTCGGCACCGACGTGGGCGGGATGGCGATGTGCTACCGGCGGGACCTGTTCGAGCAGGCCGGTCTTCCGACCGACCGCGAGGAGGTCGCCAAGCTGTGGCCCACCTGGGACGACTTCATCGACGTCGGTGGGCAGTTCCAGCAGGGCATCGGCGACGACGACGTGCACTTCGTCGACTCGGCCACCAACACCTACAACTCGATCCTCATGCAGACCGCGAGCGAGACGTACTTCGACCACGACGAGAGCCTGGTGATCGATGACAACCCCGCCGTGCGCGACGCGTGGGACCAGGCACTCGCGCTGGACGAGGCGGGCCTGTCGGCCAGGCTGCAGTCGTTCACCGACGAGTGGAACGCCGGCTTCAAGAACGGCGCGTTCGCGACCGTCGCCTGCCCGGCGTGGATGACCGGATACATCCAGGACCAGGCCGGCGAGGGCAACGCGGGCAAGTGGGACATCACCACGGTCCCGGGTGGCGGTGGCAACTGGGGCGGCTCGTTCCTCGCCGTCCCGACGTCCAGCGAGAACCAGGACATCGCCACCGAGCTGGTCGAGTTCCTCACCTCCGGGGACAGCCAGCTGGCCGTCTTCGAGGCGGTGGGCAACCTGCCGTCCAACCCGACCCTGTACGGCTCGCCCGAGCTGTCCGAGGCCACCAACGAGTACTTCAACGACGCGCCAGTCGGAGAGATCTTCGTGCAGGGCGCCGAGAGCCTCGAGCCGGTGTTCCTCGGTGCCAAGAACCAGCCGGTGCGGGACGCGGTCGAGAACGCGATGCGCAGCGTCGAGTCGGGGGAGCGCACCGCCGACGAGGCATGGGAGGTCGCGGTGTCGGACGCGGAGAACCTGGCCGGGTGACGGTCTCGACCGCACCGGTCCCGACCTCGACGGACGCGGCGCCCCTGCGGGCGCCGCGTCCGCCCTGGCGGCGCCGGCTCAGCCGCGCCGAGGTCCGGTTCTCGCCGTACCTGTTCGTCTCGCCGTACTTCCTGCTGTTCGCGGTGTTCGGCCTGTTCCCGCTGGTGTTCACGTTCTGGGTGTCCCTGCACGACTGGAGCCTGCTCGGCGAGCACACCTGGATCGGTCTGGACAACTACCGCGAGCTGGTGGGCGCGGAGTACTTCCGCAACGCGCTGGTGAACACGCTCGGCATCTTCGTCCTCGCCACGGCCCCGCAGATCATGCTGGCGCTGGGGCTGGCCGCGCTGCTCGACCGCCAGCTGCGGTTCCGGACGTTCTGGCGGCTCGGCGTGCTGCTGCCGATCGTCACGTCGGTGGCGGCGGTCGGCATCATCTTCGGGCTGATCTTCGCCCGCGACACCGGGTTGGCCAACTGGCTGCTGTCGTTCGGCGGCATCGACCAGCCGATCAACTGGCGCGCCGACAAGTGGTCGTCCTGGCTGGCGATCGCGACGATGATCGACTGGCGCTGGACCGGCTACAACGCGCTGATCCTGCTGGCGGCGCTGCAGGCGGTGCCGCGTGACCTGTACGAGGCGGCCGAGGTCGACGGAGCCGGCGCGTGGCGCCAGTTCTGGTCGATCACGGTCCCGATGCTGCGACCGACGCTGGTGTTCGTCGTCATCATCGCCACCATCTACGGGCTGCAGATCTTCACCGAGCCGCTGCTGTTCAACGACGGCGCCGGCGCCATGCTCGGCGGCACCACCCGGCAGTTCCAGACGCTGGCGATGTACCTGGTCGAGAACGGCTTCGGCAACCTCGAGCTCGGGTACGCGTCCGCCGTAGCCTGGGTCGTGTTCCTCGTGATCGCGCTGCTCAGCTGCGTCAACCTGCTCTTGCTGCGGCGGATCCGCGGGGTGGACTGATGGCAACGACCCTGCCGCTGGCCCCACGGGCCGCTGCCAAGGCGCCGGCCCGGACGCGGTCCCGGCGGATCCGGCGCACCAGCCCGTTCACGTACGTCCTGCTGGTGCTGATCGTGGCCCTGTCGAGCGGGCCGCTCTACTTCATGGTGGTCATGGCGTCGCGGCCCAACAGCGACATCGCGTCGCCGACGCCGCCGCTGACCCTCGGCGACCGGCTCGGCGACAACGTCTCGCGGGTCCTGGACAACGCCGACGTCATGTTCGTGCGGGCGATGGTCAACAGCCTGCTGGTGGCGGGCACCGCCACGGTGTCCGTGGTCGTGCTGAGCTGCCTGGCGGGGTTCGCCTTCGCCAAGCTGCGCTTCCGGGGACGCAACGCGCTGCTGCTGTTCGTGATCGCCACCATGATGGTGCCGGTCCAGCTCGGGCTGGTGCCGCTCTACATGTTGATGGGCCGGCTGCACTTGATCGGCACCCTGCCGTCGGTCACGCTGCCGTTCCTGGTGACCGGCTTCGGCGTCTTCATGATGCGGCAGTACGCGATCAGCGCCGTCCCGGACGAGCTGATCGAGGCCGGCCGGATCGACGGGGCGTCCACGAGTCGGATCTTCTGGAGCATCGTGCTACCGGCCTTGCGCCCGGCCGCCGCCGTGCTGGGGCTCTTCACGTTCATGGAGCGCTGGAACGACTTCCTGTGGCCCTACCTGGCGCTCAACGACCCGAACACCGCGACCGTCCAGGTCGCGCTGTCGCGGCTGTCCGGCGGCTACTACGCCGACCAGGCGCTCATCATGGCGGGCACCCTGCTCGCCACGCTGCCGCTGGGCGTGGTGTTCATCCTCTTCGGCCGCCAGATCATCGGCGGCATCATGGAAGGTGGCGTCAAGTCATGACCGACCTCGGCACCGTCGCACCCCGTACGGCGGGGGACCCGGACCGGCAGCGCTTCCCGCCGGGCTTCGTGTGGGGGGCAGCGACCGCGGCGTACCAGGTCGAGGGCGCCGCCACCGAGGGCGGCCGCGGTCGGTCCATCTGGGACGACTTCTCCGAGACCCCGGGGCGGGTCACCCACGGGCACACCGGCGCGGTGGCCTGCGACCACTACCACCGCTGGCCCGACGACGTCGCACTCATGCGCGCGCTGCACCTCGGCGCGTACCGGTTCTCGATCGCCTGGCCGCGGATCCTGCCCACCGGCGGCGGTGCGGTCAACCAGGCCGGGCTGGACTTCTACCGGCGGCTGGTCGACGGGTTGCTGGCCGCCGGCATCGAGCCCTGGCCCACCCTCTACCACTGGGACCTGCCGTCGGCGCTCGAGCACGGCGGGGGCTGGCCGGTCCGGGCGACCGCCGAGCGGTTCGCGGAGTACGCCGGCGTCGTCGGCGCCGCGCTCGGCGACCGGGTGCGGCACTGGACGACGCTGAACGAGCCGTGGTGCTCGGCATTCCTCGGCTACGGGAGCGGGCGGCACGCGCCCGGCCGGTCGGACCCGGCCGCGGCAGTCGCCGCGTCGCACCATCTGCTGCTCGGCCACGGTCTCGCGACGCAGGCGCTGCGGTCGACCGCGCCGGGCGCCGAGGTGGGCATCACCCTGAACCTGTACCCGACGCTGCCCGCCGACGAGACAACCGGCGCCGCCGACGCCGCCCGCCGCATCGACGGCCTGCACAACCGGTGGTTCCTCGACCCCGTGCTGCGGGGCGCCTACCCGGGCGACGTCGTGGCCGACCTCGCCGACACCACCGACCTCGGCTTCGTCGTCGACGGCGACGCGGCGGCGGTCGCCGCCCGGATCGACTTCCTCGGCGTCAACTACTACAACGGCCACGTGGTCGCGCCGGGCCCCTACCCGGGCAGCTCGGAGGTCGACTTCCGCGGCAGCGGCCGCCCTGTCACCGCGATGGGCTGGGAGGTCGACCCGGCCGGGTTGCGCGCGGTGCTGGGACGGGTCACCGCCGACTACGGGCGGCTGCCGCTGTACGTCACCGAGAACGGCGCGGCGTACGAGGACGTTGTGGAGCCCGACGGCAGCGTTCGGGACACCGACCGGCTGGCCTTCCTCACCGGTCACCTGGCCGCCTGCGCGGACGCGATCGGCGACGGCGTGCCGCTGGCGGGCTACTTCGCCTGGTCGCTGCTGGACAACTTCGAGTGGGGACACGGCTACACCAAGCGATTCGGGCTGGTGCACGTCGACTTCGAGACCCAGCGGCGCCGGGTCAAGGACAGCGGCCACTGGTACGCCGCCTTCATCGCCGACGGGCCGGGGGACGAGAGACTGATCCCGTGACGCTGTCTCGTGACCCGGCCCACGACCCGCCCCGCGACCATCTGCACACGCCGACCCTCGAGGAGGTCGCGGCGCGGGCGGGCGTCGGCCGGGGCACCGTCTCCCGGGTCGTCAACGGCTCGGCGCAGGTGTCGGAGCGGACCCGGCAGGCGGTCCAGGAGGCGATCGCCGAGCTGGGCTACGTCCCGAACCTGGCCGCTCGGGCGCTGGTGACCCGGCGCACCGACACGGTGGCGCTGGTGATCTCCGAACCGGAGCACCGCATCTTCGGCGAGCCGTTCTTCGCGGGCATCGTGCGCGGGATCTCTGCGGCGGTGACCGACTCGTCCCGCCAGCTGGTGCTGGCCATGGCGCAGAACGAGGCCCAGCGCGCGCAGCTGGACCGGTACCTGTCCCGCCAGCACGTCGACGGCGTCCTGCTGGTCTCCCAGCACCGCGACGACCGGCTGCCCGAGGTGCTGCGCGAGCGCGCGGTGCCGGTGGTGCTGGGCGGCCGGCCGCTTGACGGCGACCACGGCTGGTACGTCGACGTCGACAACGTCGGCGGGGCACACCAGGCGGTGGAGCACCTGGTCGGCACCGGGCGGCGAGTGGTCGCGACGGTCACCGGGCCGCAGGACATGGTCGCCGGCATCGACCGCTACGCGGGCTACGCCGATGCCCTCGAACGGGCCGGCCTCGAGATCACGCCCGACCTCGCCGTCGAGGGAGACTTCAGCCAGCGCAGCGGTGTCGAAGCAGCCACCACGCTGCTGGAACGGCGACCCGACCTCGACGCGGTCTTCGCCGCCAACGACCTGATGGCGGCGGGCGTCCTCGGCGCCCTCAAGGCGGCCGGCCGCCGGGTGCCCGACGACGTTGCGGTGGTGGGCTTCGACGACTCCGACACCGCCCAGCACACGGACCCGCCACTCACCACGGTCAGCCAGCCGACCGAGGAGATGGGGCGGGGCATGGTCGGCCTGCTGCTCGAGCAGATGGAGGGCACCCGCACGACGCCGCACCACGTGCTGCTGCCGGCCACGTTGCACCGCAGGCAGTCGGCCTGAACCAGTCGGCCCGCACCCGGATTCAGCCGTCCCGGTCGACCCACACGGCGTCGTCGCAGGCGCCGACCAGCTGGTAGGTCCGCCCCTGCAGCGTGAACGTGTCGCCGATGCCGAGGTCCTTCGCGCTGTCCTCGTCGTCGGCCGAACCGCCGCCGAGACCGAGGTCGACGTCGACCGGGTCCTCGTCGAGGCGGGTGGCGGCGATCCGGATGTTGCCGCCCTCGGGCAGTGCGCCGTCGGACCCGACGTCGACCTTGATGTCGCCGTCCTGCTCGCCCACGCAGTCGCCGCCTTCCGGCAGCACGCCGTCGCGGTCGTCACCGTCGGACCCGTCGTCGGACCCGCACCCGGCCAGCGGGCCGACCGCCAGCACGGCGGTCAGCACGGCGGTCAGCACGGCGGTCAGCACTGGGACCACCGCCCCGGCGCCAGGACGTGGCCTCACGCCACCTGACCGTCGTCGATGTGCTCGAGGACCACCAGGCAACGGCCCTCCTCGGAGAGGTCGACGGTGTCCGCACGCCACCGGTGCCCTGCCATGCCGACCGTGTCGCCCGCGCGCAGGTCGAACCCCTCCTTGCCGCCGTCGCTGAGCACAGTGACGCGTACCCGCCCCTCGGCGCGGCGGGCCTGGGCGATGCCGAACCGGTGCCGACCGCCGTCGATCCACACCCGCGTCGGCCGACCTTGGCGGACCCGGATGTGACCGGGGAACGCGGGCGTCTGTGCCGTCGGGCGTGGTTGCGGCTGGTCCACCACGGCCTCCCCGGCGCGGACGGTGCTCACAGACCGGCCGCCTCGTCGAACTGGCTCTCGAACTGCTCTGCGGTGATCGTAAACGTGCCCTCCTCGGTGCCCCACGGGTTGCCGAGCGTCACGTTGCCGTCGTCGTCGACGCCGACCACGTAGTAGCAGTGGTTCTCGTACCAGTCGTCGGACAGGTCGTCGGGGATGTCGTCCTCGTTCACCGTGCACACCACGACGGGCTGACCGCTCTCGACCGCGTCGCGCACGTCGCCGGCGTTGACGTCGATCTCGTCGGCGTCGTGGCCGGTCATCAACATCACGTCGTCGACGCCCCACCCGCCCTCGATGCCGCCGTAGCCGCTCTCGTCGTCGGACCCGTGCTCGGACGCGAGCGCGAACGCCTTCTCGTAGTAGGACGGCCACAGCACCGACGCGTCGTTGCCCCCGAGCGCGAGGTTGCCGTTCTCGTCCAGCGGCAGCTGGTCGGTGAGGACGACGTCGTGGGCGTTGCCGTCGTCGTCGTACATGGTCACGGTGATCGTGCCGTTGGGGTTGACCTGGACGTGGTCGGTCGCCCAGGTGGAGTCGACCGCCTGCTCCAGCGCGGCCATCTTGGCCATCATCCAGCAGTCGCCAAGCCCGCCCTGGTCGACGTCACCGTGACCGGCAGTCGCGTTCCCGTCGGAGTCGTAGGTGAACAGGTCGAGGTCGGGCGGGTCGCCCCAGTGCAGGTTCTTGTCGTCGTCCTCGCCGGCGCTGCCGAGGTCGGGCTCGATCGACGGCCAGTACTCCATCAGCCGCTGCAGCTGGGTCGCCGACGCGCCACCGAGGAACAGGGCGTGGAAGTCGATGAGGCCCCAGTGGTCGAGGCCGTTGTGGTCGAACGGGCTCATCGAGTCGCCGGTGTCGGTGGTCAGCTGCTCGAGCCGGTCGAGCTCGTCGTCGGACAGCCCGAGCAGCAGGAACTCGGAGCCGCCTGGCCCCATCTCGCGCAGCGCGTCCAGCATCCTCTCCAGGTCGTCGCGGTTGCCGTTCATGCCGAAGTCGTCCTGGCCGAGCAGGTCGTCGATCGACGACAGCGCCCCGGCCACCGCGTCCGGGTCGACACCCGGTGGCAGGTCGCCGTAGCGCTGCATCCGCTCCAGCAGGGCGCGGATGTCGGTGTTGCCGAAGTCCAGGCCGGGGAACAGGCTCGGCACCGCCATCGGCAGCGCGCCGGCCTGGAACAGCTCCAGCACCGCCTGCTCACTGGGGCCTTCGTCGAGGATGCCGGCGACGGCGGTCGCGTCGCCGTCGAGGTCGTCCTCGAGAGCGTCGTACCGCCTGCGCAGCTCGGCCAGCAGGGCCCCATCGGCTGCCGCCACCGCGTCGGCGTGCTCCTGGGCCGCGTGCTCGGCCGCGTCGGCCGACCCGCTGGTGTCCGCGGCCGGCACGCCGAACCCGCTGGAGCGCGCGGCCGCGTACTCACTGTTGAGCTGGTCGACGCCGCGGTCGAAGTCGCTGATGTCCTGCGACCAGCGCTTGACCGAGCCGCCGGCAACCACGGCGGCGGTCTTGAGCTCGCTCGCCATGCGCTCGACGGGCGCGGACGCGGACGGGACCAGGCCGAACAGGAAGCCCGCGAGGGCACCGTCGGCCTCGGCCGCCTGTGCGCGCGCGTCGGAGCCCACGCTCATCAGCGGCGGCGCCGTCTGCACCACGGTCTCGCCGGCCGACTCGTTGCGTTCCGGCGTCGCCGGGTAGTGCGCGAACGGGCCAGCTGCCCCTCCGCCGCCACCTCCGTCGCGCACGCGTCCTCCAGTTGCTCGTGAATCGGTCGCTTCGAGACTCCGAACCGTACGGTCCGGAGGGGTCACCGGCGCCGGTCGTGGCAGGCTGTGCGACGACCAGCCAGCCGTGGAGGGAGCCCGTACGCCGTGACCGTGTGGCGCCAGCTCGACGCCGTGCCGCCCGAGCTCGGCCGGACCGTCGTCACCATCGGCAACTTCGACGGCGTGCACCGCGGGCACCAGGCGATCCTCGAGCGCGCCGTCGCGGCTGCTGCCGGGCTCGGGACGGGTACCGCGGTGGCCGTGGTCACCTTCGACCCGCACCCGATGAGCGTGCTGGCGCCCGACCGGGCTCCCGTGCGGCTCACGACGATCGAGCAGCGGGTGCGGCTGCTCGCCGAGCTCGGCGACGACCACGTGCTGGTGCTGCCGTTCGACCGCGAGATGGCGTCGTGGTCGCCGGAGGACTTCGTCCGGTGGGTGCTGGTCGACGCGCTGCACGCCGCCGTCGTGGTGGTGGGCACCAACTTCCGGTTCGGCCACCGAGCCGCCGGCGACGTACGGACCCTCGCTGCGCTGGGTCACGAATTGGGCCACGAGCTGGGCTTCGCCGTCGAGACCCTCGACCTGGTGGGCGGTGAGCCGCCGTGGTCGTCGACGGTCGTCCGACAGGCGCTGGAACGTGGCGACGTGGCGGCTGCCGCCGACGTGCTCGGCCGGCCGCACACCGTGGAGGGCGTCGTCGTCGAGGGAGACCACCGGGGCCGCGAGCTGGGCTACCCGACGGCGAACGTGCCCACGTCGGGGATGGTCGCGGTGCCGGCCGACGGGGTGTACGCCGGCACGCTGCGCCGCCTCGACGACCCTGATGCGCCGCTGTGGCCAGCCGCGATCAGCGTCGGCACCAACCCCACGTTCGACGGCGTCGAGCGGCGGGTCGAGTCGTACGTGCTCGACCGCGACGACCTGCTGCTCTACGACGTCCCGGTGCAGGTCGCGTTCCTGGCGCACCTGCGCGGCCAGGTGCGCTTCGACGGTGTCGACGCGCTGGTGGCGCAGATGGCAGACGACGTGGCGCGTACGCACACGCTGCTCGGCCACCTCAGCGATCAGAGCGGCTAGGCGCGTGGCCGAGCCGCTGACCGCCGCCGAGGCGTGGTTCCGGGCGCAGGGCCTGCCGTGGTTCGTGGCCGCCGACCGGCAGGAGGTGCGGGACGCGCTGCGGTGGAGCCGGCTGGTGCCGTGGGCAGCGGTCGCGGTCGCGGCTGCTGTCGGGGCGGTGCTGGGTGCGGTCGCCGTGCTCGACGACGACTCCGATGCGTGGGTGGCCGGGGTGACCACGGTCGCGCTGGCCGGGGGTGTGTACGCGCTGCTGGCGCTGCGGCTGGGGCCGGTGCTGCGGTGGGCAGCGGGCTACACGTTCCGCTCGCTGGGGCTGCTGGTGCCGCTCGCGACCCGGGCGCTGCCGCTGCTGCTGTTGTTCATCACGTTCCTGTTCATCAACGCCGAGGTGTGGCAGGTCGCGTCCGGGATGAGCCGCGGGCTGCTGTGGCTCAGCGTGCTGTTCTTCGGCCTGTTCGCCTCGGCCTTCCTGCTGGTCCGGCTGCCCGAGGAGGTCAAGGAGGTCGAGCGCGACGTGGCCGGCGAGCGACTCGTCGCCTGTTGCGCGGGCACCCCGGTGGAGCAGGTGGCGCCCGAGGTCGCCGAGACGCACCCGGACGTGCGGCTCACCGCGATGCCACGCGCCAACCTGGTGCTCGCGCTGCTGTTCGCGCAGGCGGTCCAGGTGCTGCTGCTGTCGGTGTCGGTGTACGTGTTCTTCCTGCTGTTCGGCTCAGTGACGGTCGGCGACGACATCATCGAGTCGTGGGTCGGCGCGCCGCCGACCGCCTTGCCGTCGCTCGGCCAGTACCTGCCGGTGAGCAACGAGCTGATGCAGGTCTCGGCGTTCCTCGCGGCGTTCTCGGGGCTCTACTTCACCGTCTACGCGGTCAGCGACCCGACGTACCGGGAGCAGTTCTTCACCCGGATCGCCCACGACCTCGAGCGGGCCATCGGCGTGCACGTGGTGTACGAGACGCTGCGGACGCGGTCAGGCGCCACCGAGTAGCGCGCTCACCAGGCGGACCTGACTGCGGCTGAGCGTGCCGTGCGGCCGCGTGCTCAGCGCCCGGTCGGCGGCCCGACGCACCGCGGCGGTTGGGGGCGCGCCGCGCAGCGCCTCGTGCACGGCCACGGCCGTGGCCGTCATGCCCTCGGCGAACGGGTGGTAGGCGAGCGCCGAGAAGGTCTCCGTCGTCCGGCCGTTGACCCACGGGTCGGCCGCGCAGACGTCGTGCCCCTGCGAGCCGCGGTAGGTGTCCACGTAGAGCGCGTCCTCGCGCTCGGCCGCGGCGCGGATCGCCGCGTTGAGCGCGCGCTCGACCCGCTCCAGCCATCGGACGTCGTCGGCCGCGAAGCCCAGCTCGTCGCAGCTGCCCGACTCCGGGACGATCCGCGGGTAGCCCACCAGCGCCACGACCGCGTCCGGGGCGCGGTCGTGGATGGCGCGGACGGCCGCGGACAGCCGGTCGCCGGTGCTGTGCAGGGTGCCGAAGACGTCGTCGGGCCGCTCCCCGCTGGCCAGTGACACGAACAGGTCGAAGTCGTTGCCACCGAGCCCCATCGTGACCAGGTCGGTGTCGGGGGTGACCGAGTCCAGCTGCGGGTCGACCGGAGGTCCGAAGGACTCCTGCGGCGCGGTGAGGTCGCGGGTGTCGGCCCCCGAGCAGCTGACGTCGACGAACTCGTCCGGCCGCAGCCACTGCGCGAGCACCGCCGGGTAGTCGCGGGTCGAGCGCAGGCACCCGGTCTGGTCCTCGGTCATCCACGGGATGAGCGGGCCGGCGGTGTAGGAGTCGCCGAGCGCGACGTAGCGGCCGACGTCCTCCGGGAGGCCGTTGTCGGCGCCACGGGTGGGCGTGGGGGTGCGCCCCGGGGTGGGGAGCGGCGTCGGTTCAGGCTCTGCGGCGGGGGCGTCGCCGCCGGTACGCGCGATCGCCAGCGCCGCCAGGACCGCGAGCACGACCAGCCCGGCCAGGACGATCAGCAGGCGGGGGCGCACTCCGTCGAGATTACGTCCCGCCCCTCGCCATCACCGATGTCCTGCCCGTACGGGGGTCATCACCTCCAGACCGGCACGACATCCGTGTCGGCCGGGAGACTGGCCCCGTGCATGTCGTCGCCCGGGCCATCACTGACGCGCTCGACGGCAGCTGGCCGGTCGCCGACGGCGGGTGGGAGCGGACGAGGCCGTGGCGCGTCGGAGTGGGTGCGGTCGTGGCGTTCACCGCGCACGCGTTCGTCGTCGACGACGGACCGACCAGCGACGCCCGGTTGGACGCGCTCGGTGTCGACGGCTACGGGGGTGCCCACCACCCGCGGGTGGTCAGCGAGCTGGCCGGGCCGGACGGGTGGATCGACAGCGTCGACCTGGTGCTGGCCGGACGCGGCGCGGGAGCGGCGGGGGAGGCGGCCCTGGTGGCCCGCCCCGACCTGGGAGACCACCCGCGGGTGGCGTTCGCCCGCGGGGTGCGTGGCGACGTCCGGGTCTTCGGGCGGCCCGACCCCGAGGAGCGCAGCGTGGTCACGCTCGCGACCGGGCTGGCCGGGCTGACCGAGCTCAACCTCGAGCTCGACCCGCGACTCCGCGGCCGCGGGCTCGGCGCGACGCTGGCGCGCGACGCGCTCGGTCTGGTGCCGGCGGAGGAGCTCGTGGTCGCAGCCGTCGCGCCCGGCAACGCGGCCAGCGTGCGTGCGCTGCTCGCGGCGGGACTCGGGCCGGTCGCGTCGGTGCAGCTGTACCGCCCGGGCGCGTCGGTACAGAAGGTCTAGACCGAAAGCCCTACGCTCGCCGTCGTGGACGCCGACCTGCTGTTCCGCGGTGGGCCGGTGTGGACCGGACTCGCCGACGCCCCGGACACGACCGCGGTCGCGATCAGTGCCGGTCGCGTCGCCGCCACGGGCGCCGACGCCGAGCAGCTCGACGGCCCGTCGACCCGGGTCGTCGACCTCGCTGGCCGGCTGGCGATGCCGGGCTTCATCGACGCGCACGTGCACCCGGTGCAGGCCGGGCTGCACCTGCAGGGGTGCGACCTCTCCGACGTTCCCGCGGACGCCGACGCGTACGTCCGCGCGATCGGCGACTATGCCGCCCGGAACCGCGACGACGAGTGGGTACGCGGCGGCGGCTGGGCGATGTCGGCCTTCCCGGGCGGCACGCCGTCCCGGCAGGCGCTCGACGCCGTGCTGGCCGACCGCCCTGCGTACCTGCCCAACCGCGACGGCCACGGCGTCTGGGTCAACAGCCGGGCCTTGGATATCGCCGGCATCGACGAGGCGACCCCCGACCCGCCGTCAGGCCGCATCGAGCGCGACGCCGACGGAGTGCCGACCGGCACGCTGCACGAGGCGGCGATGGACCTGGTGTCTCGCCACCTCCCGACCCGTACCGGCGACGAGCGGCTGGCCGCGCTGCAGGTCGCGCAGCAGCACCTGCACGCGTTGGGCGTGGTCGGCTGGCAGGACGCGATCGTCGGCGACTACGCCGGATCCGGCGACCTGTACGAGACGTACCTGCGGGCCGCCCGCGACGACCTGCTCACCGGCCGCGTCACCGGGGCGCTGTGGTGGGACCGCGACCGCGGCCTCGACCAGCTCGACGAGCTGCTGTCCCGGCGGGCCGAGGCCACCGTCGGCCGGTTCCGCCCGCTGGCGGTCAAGATCATGCAGGACGGCGTCGCCGAGACGTTCACCGCGGCGATGCAGGAGCCGTACCTGGACGCCGAGGGCCGGGTGACCGGCAACAGCGGCGACTCGTTCGTCGATCCGGAGACGCTGCAGGTGGTCGTGACCGAGCTGGACCGGGCCGGTTTCCAGGTGCACGTGCACGCGATCGGCGACCGGGCGGTCCGGGAGGCGCTGGACGCCTTCGAGGCCGCGCGGGCGGCCAACGGGCCCGGCGTGGGACGACACCACCTGGCGCACCTTCAGGTCGTGCACCCCGACGACGTGCCGCGGTTCGCCGCGCTTGACCTGACCGCGACGGTGCAGCCGCTGTGGGCCTGCCACGAGCCGCAGATGGACGAGCTGACCCTGCCGTTCCTCGGCGAGCCGCGCAGCGGGTGGCAGTACCCGTTCGGCGACCTGCTGCGCCACGGCGCCCGGCTCGCCGGCGGCTCCGACTGGCCGGTGAGCAGCGCCGACCCGCTGGCAGGCATCCAGGTGGCCGTCACCCGCGTGGCGCCCGGCGAGGCCGGTCGGGGCTTCGGCCCGTTCCTGCCGGAGCAGGCGCTCCCGCTGGCCACGGCGATGCGCGCGTACACCGCGGGCTCGGCGTACGTCACCCACGACGACGACGCAGGCGTGCTACGACCCGGTGCCCGCGGCGACGTGGTCGTGCTCGACCGCGACGTCTTCGCGGGCGCGCCGGACGAGATCGCGAGCGCGTCGGTGGACCTGACCGTCGTCGACGGCGAGGTCCGGCACGAGCGCTGAGCGCGTGTGCGAAGGTTCGACGGTGATCCCACGCCGGACCCTGTCCCTCGCCTGCGTCGCCGCGGCCGCGCTCGCCGCCACCCTGGTGGCATCGCCCTCGACCGCTGGTCCGAGCCAGAGTCCGGAGCCGGGGCAGGACCGCGCCGCGCCGCGTCAGTCGCCCCGGGCCTACGGGCTCACCGTCACCGGCAAGCTGGTGCGGTTCCGGCTCAACGACCCGGCGGGCGCCGTGGTCGTGGACACGATCGGCGACCTGGGCCCCGACGACTACCTGGTCGGCATCGACATGCGCCCGCAGGGCAAGACGCTGTACGGCGTCGGCAACGACAGCGGCGTCTTCACCGTCAACAAGACGACGGCGGCGCCGACGCGCGTCGGCGCCATCGAGGCCCCGCTGACCGGCACCCACTTCGGGCTCGACGTCGACCCGGTGGAGAACGAGATCCGGGTGGTGTCGAACGCCGGCCAGAACGTGTCGTACGACCCGGTATCGGGCGACACCACCGTCGACCACCTGCTCAACTACAACGGCACGACAGGTAGGGGCTCCGTCGGGCTGGCGTACACCAACAGCGACGTCGACGGCAGCACCGGCACCAGGCCGTTCGTGGTCGACGTGCGCGGCGACGAGCTGGCCCGGCTCTCGCACGAGGGCAACGGGACCCTGCTGACGATCGGCGGCCTCGGCGTCGACGCCAAGGGCGACGCGGGGTTCGACGCCCTCGGCGCCAACCGCGGCTACGCGACCCTGACCATCGGCACGTCGTCGGCCCTGTACACGATCAACCTGACCACCGGCCACGCCAGCCTGGTCGGTGCCTTCCCGACCACCATGAAGGTGGTCGACCTCGCCATCCCGGTGCCCTGAGCCCCGGAACCCGGCGGATTAGGGGAGCCAACCCGCCCGCTGGTAGCCTCGGCAGTGCCGTTTGACGGCCGCGGAGCCAGAGAGCCCGGGTGGACATGCCCCGGCGCACCGCGCAGCGGACCCCCGAGAGGAGCTCGAGTGCCGACCGATGTCGCCACGAAGCAGAAGATCATCAGTGAGTACGCGACGGCCGAGGGCGACACCGGTTCCCCGGAGGTCCAGGTCGCTCTGCTCACGCACCGCATCGCCCACCTGACCGAGCACCTCAAGGAGCACAAGCACGACCACCACAGTCGTCGTGGCCTGCTGCTCCTGGTGGGTCAGCGCCGTCGACTGCTGAACTACCTGCAGAACACCGAGATCGCCCGCTACCGCAGCCTGATCGAACGGCTCGGCCTGCGGCGATGACCAGTGCCGGAGCGGTTCCCCACCCTGGTGGACCGGTCCGGCTGCAGCACAACTGAAGAACCTGACACCCGCTCGGAGCGGGCCGCCCGGCAGCAGTCCGGCGCCCGGTCCTCGGTAGTGGCCACCGGGTCGCGCTCCCGCCTCGTGCGGAGCGGCGCACCCCGCGGGCCTCGATCGAAGACCGGCGCCCTCCGCCGCGGCCGCAGCATCACCTGCTCCGGCACGACATGAGAGGGGCTCCTTCGTGGAAGGACCCGAACTGACCATTGCCGAGACCGTCCTGGACAACGGACGCCACGGCACCCGCACCATCCGATTCGAGACCGGCCGGCTGGCTCGCCAGGCGGGCGGATCCGTCGCCGCGTACCTCGACGGCGACACCATGCTGCTGTCGACCACCACGGCCGGCAAGCACCCGAAGGAGCACTTCGACTTCTTCCCGCTGACCGTCGACGTCGAGGAGCGGATGTACGCCGCCGGGCGTATCCCCGGCTCGTTCTTCCGCCGCGAGGGTCGGCCCAGCGAGGACGCGATCCTCACCTGCCGGCTGATCGACCGCCCGCTGCGCCCCAGCTTCGTCAAGGGGCTGCGCAACGAGGTACAGGTCGTCATCACCGTGCTGTCGCTCAACCCCGACCACCCCTACGACGTGCTGGCCATCAACGCGGCCTCCGCGTCGACGCAGATCTCCGGGCTGCCGTTCTCGGGCCCGATCGGCGCGGTCCGGATGGGCCTCGTCGACGGCGACTGGGTGGCCTTCCCCTCGCACACGCAGTCGACCGACTCCGTGTTCGACATGGTCGTGGCCGGCCGCGTCGTCGGCTCCGGTGACGACGCCGACGTCGCGATCATGATGGTCGAGGCCGAGTCGACCGAGCAGACCTGGGAGCTCGTCCGAGGCGGCCGCCAGGCCCCCACGGAGGAGGTCGTGGCCGCGGGCCTCGAGGCCGCCAAGCCGTTCCTGCGTCAGCTCTGTGAGGCGCAGGCCCAGCTGGCCGCCGAGTCGGCCAAGCCGGTCGCCGAGTTCCCCACGTTCCCCGACTACGCCGACGACGTGTTCGCCGCCGTCGAGCAGGCGGCGACCGACAACCTCACCCAGGCGCTGACCATCGCCGACAAGGGCGAGCGCGAGGCCCGGCAGAGCGAGATCAAGGCCGAGGTCCTCGACGCGCTGGGCGACCAGTTCGACGGTCGCGAGAAGGAGATCGGCGCAGCCGTCCGGTCGCTGACCAAGCAGCTGGTCCGGCGGCGGGTGCTGCGCGACCAGGTCCGCATCGACGGCCGCGGGCTCTCCGACATCCGCACGCTGTCGGCCGAGGTCGGCCTGCTCCCGCGGGTGCACGGCTCGGCCCTGTTCGAGCGCGGCGAGACCCAGATCATGGGCGTCACCACGCTGAACATGCTCGGGCTCGAGCAGCGGCTCGACACCCTGTCGCCCGAGCGGACCCGGCGCTACATGCACAACTACAACTTCCCGCCCTACTCGACCGGTGAGACCGGCCGGGTGGGCTCGCCCAAGCGCCGCGAGGTCGGCCACGGCGCGCTGGCCGGACGGGCGCTGCTGCCCGTGCTGCCGACGCGCGAGGAGTTCCCGTACGCCATCCGGCAGGTCTCGGAGGCGCTCGGCTCCAACGGGTCGACGTCGATGGGCTCGGTCTGCGCGTCGACCATGGGTCTGCTCAACGCCGGTGTGCCACTGCGCGCGCCGGTCGCGGGCATCGCGATGGGTCTCATCTCCGACGAGGTCGACGGCGAGACGCGCTACGTCACGCTGACCGACATCCTCGGCGCCGAGGACGCCTTCGGCGACATGGACTTCAAGGTCGCCGGCACGCCCGACTTCGTCACCGCGCTGCAGCTCGACACCAAGCTCGACGGCATCCCCGCGTCGGTCCTGGCCTCGGCCCTGCAGCAGGCGCGCGACGCCCGGATGACGATCCTCGACGTGATGAGCGAGGCCATCTCCGAGCCCGACGAGATGAGCCCGTACGCGCCGCGGATCATCACGATGAAGGTGCCGGTCGACAAGATCGGCGAGGTCATCGGTCCCAAGGGCAAGGTCATCAACCAGATCCAGGACGAGACCGGCGCCCAGATCTCGATCGAGGACGACGGCACGATCTACGTCGGCGCCGAGAACGGCGACGCCGCCGAGGCCGCGCGGGCGCAGATCAACGCCATCGCCAACCCGACGATGCCCGAGATCGGCGAGCGCTACCTCGGCACCGTGGTGAAGACGACGAACTTCGGTGCGTTCGTCTCGCTGGTCCCCGGCCGTGACGGCCTGCTGCACATCTCCAAGCTGCGGGCCCTGGCCGGCGGCAAGCGGGTCGAGGCGGTCGAGGACGTCGTCAGCGTGGGCCAGAAGGTCCAGGTCGAGATCGCCGAGATCGACGACCGCGGCAAGCTCTCGCTGCGGCCGGTCCTCGAGGACGAAGAGGACAAGGGCACCGACACCGCGGACGAGAAGGTGGCTGAGGAGGCCGGCGCCCGTTGAGGGCCCGGCTGACACCGGACCAGCGTCCCGGAAGCACGCGCACCCTGCTCACGCCCGACGAGGGCGGTCTGGTTCGCCGGACCGTCCTCCCGGGCGGGCTGCGGGTCGTGACCGAGCAGATGCCCGGGGTGCGCTCCGCGAGCATCGGGATGTGGGTCGGTGTCGGCTCCCGCGACGAGACCGACTCACTGGCCGGTGCGTCGCACTTCCTCGAGCACCTGCTGTTCAAGGGCACCCGGTCGCGGTCGGCGCTGGAGATCTCCGCGCCGATCGAGGCCGTCGGCGGTGAGCTGAACGCCTTCACCGCCAAGGAGTACACCTGCTACCACGCGCGGGTCCTCGACGAGGACCTGCCGCTGGCGGTCGACATCCTCGCCGACATGGTCACCTCGTCGGTGGTGGCGCGGGCGGACGTGGAGTCCGAACGCGCGGTCATCCTCGAGGAGATCGCGATGAACGACGACGACCCGGACGACGTCGTGCACAACCTGATCGCCAGCCGGATGTGGGCGTCGTCATCGCTCGGCCGGCCGGTGAGCGGCAGTGCCGAATCGGTGCTGGGTCTCACCCGTGAGCAGGTGTCCGGCTTCTACCGACGGCGCTACCGCCCCGACGCGATCGTCGTCGCGGTGGCCGGCAACCTCGAGCACCGTGCGGTGGTGCGCCGGATCCGTTCCGCGTTCGGCGCGCCGGGCTTCCTCGACGACTCGACGGTCCGCCCGCGGCCGGCCCGGCCACCGGCACCCGCGGCGGCGTACGGGACCGGTGTCGACGTGGTCGAGCGGCCGATCGAGCAGGCCAACGTGGTGCTGGGCCTGCCTGGTGTGCGCCGCGGCGACGACCGGCGGTTCGCCGCCGGGGTGCTCAACGCCGCGCTCGGGGGCGGCATGAGCTCGCGGCTGTTCCAGGAGGTACGAGAGCGCCGCGGGCTGGTCTACTCGGTCTACTCGTTCGTGAGCCACTACGCCGACAGCGGGATGTTCGGCGTCTACGCCGGCTGCGCGCCGGCCAAGGTCGACGAGGTGCTCGGTGTGTGCCGCGAGCAGCTGGCCGACGTCGCCGCGCACGGGCTGACCGACGACGAGTTCCGGCGCGGTCGAGGACAGCTGCGCGGCGGACTCGTGATGGGCATGGAGGAATCCGGGTCCCGGATGGCCCGGATCGCCAAGGCCGACCTGGTGCACGGCGAGCTGCTCAGCCTCGACGAGGTGCTGGCGCGGATCGACGCGGTGACGCTCGACGACGTCCGCGACCTCGCGGCCGAGCTGCTCGGCGCCACCCCAGCGCTCGCGGTCGTCGGGCCCTTCGACGACCCCGCCCGGTTCGCCCCCGCCGTCGCCTGATCCCCTGAGCCTGACGTCTCACGACGATTTGACGGCTTTTCACCCGCCGAACGTCAGCCCCAGCGAGTCAGAGCAGGCGGAGCAGGGCCGCGGTGACGGCGGCGGCCGCGACCACGACCAGGAACGGCGCCCGCAGCAGCAGCGCCACCACTCCGGCCGCGAGACCGGCGAGCCGGGCGTCGACGGTGAGCGCGGTGCCGTCGGCAAGCACCTGCACGGCCACCAAGGCGGACAGCAGGGCCACCGGGACCAGGTCGGCCACCCGCGACACGACCGGGTGCGACAGCACCCGCTCGGGCAGCGCCAGCCCGAGCAGCTTGAGCGCGTAGCACCCCGCCGCTGTCAGCAGCACCGCCGCCCACAGCGCGGTCACGGTGCCGCCACCTCGTCGTCCCGTCGGTCGTCATCGTCTCGTCGGCCGTCGCCGGCGTCGCGTCGCCGGGCCTGCACCAGCCCCAGTACCAGCGCCACCGATCCCGCCGCGAGCACCGGCACGCCCGGCGTGCTGAACGGCACCAGGCCGAGAGCCAGCGCCGCCGCCAGGACGGCGGCCACACGCTCCAGCGTGCCGTCCAGCCGCGGCCAGAGCAGCGCGAGGAAGGCGGCGCCGACGGCCGCGTCCAAACCAAAGGTCCGCGGATCCCCGATCGTCGTGCCGCCGACCGCGCCGATGGCGGTGGCGGTGTTCCACAGCAGGTAGATGGAGCCGCCGGTGACCGCAAACGCGAGGCGGGACAGTGGGGGAGTCGGCTGCCCGACGGCCATCGCCGTCGACTCGTCGATGACGATCTGCGCGCCGAGCAGCCGGTGCAGCCCGGTGAGCTGCAGCAGGGTGGCCAGGCGCAGCCCGTACAGGGTGTTGCGCGAGCCCAGCAGCAGCGCGCTTCCGGCCGCGGCGAACGGGCTGCCGCCAGACGCCACCACGCCGATGAACGCGAACTGGGAGGCGCCGGTGAACACCAGCAGCGAGAGCACGCACGTCTGCAGCACCGACAGGCCCGAGGTCACGCCGAGGGCGCCGAACGACACTCCGTAGAGGCCGGTGGCCAGGCCGACACCGAGGGAGTTCCGGACCACCGACCGTCGGGTCGCTCCGGCCGGCTCGTCCTCCACCGACCGCACACTAGGGTGCGCCAGGTGAGCGCAGATGACCCGGTCGACGGCACGGTCGACAGCACGGCCGACAGTGAGGTGGAGACGACACGGCTCGGCTACCGACCGCTGGAGGCCGAGGTCACCACCGACCTCGAGGGCCGCACCACGTACGCGGGCTACCTGCAGCTGGACACGCTGCTGTCGGCACAGCGACCGCTGTCGGACCACCACGACGAGATGCTGTTCATCGTCGCCCACCACGTCACCGAGCTGTGGCTCAAGCTGGTGGGTCACGAGCTGCGCTCGGCGATGGCGCTGCTCGCCGCAGACGACCTCGCGCCGGCGCTCAAGCGGCTGGCGCGGGTCAAGCACATCGAGCGGCAGATGTTCGAGGCGTGGGGCGTGCTGGAGACGCTGACCCCGGTCGAGTACGTGCAGTTCCGCGGTGTGCTCGGCGACGCCTCGGGCTTCCAGTCGCTGGGCTACCGCACGGTGGAGTTCCTGCTGGGCAACAAGAACCCGGCAATGGTGAAGGTGTTCCGGCACGACCCGGAGGCGTACGCGCAGCTGCAGGCCGACCTGGCCACACCGAGCCTGTACGACGAGTTCCTGCGGCTGCTCGCCCGCCGCGGGCTTCCAGTGCCGCCGGAGCGCGTCGAGCGGGACTGGTCAGAGCCCTACACCGCCCACGACGGCGTGGTCGAGGCGGTGCGACTGGTGTACGCGGACACGGCGACTCACTGGGACGTCTACGAGACCGCCGAGGAGCTGGTCGACCTCGAGGAGTCGTTCCAGCTCTGGCGGTTCCGGCACCTCAAGACCGTCGAGCGGGTGATCGGGCACAAGCGCGGCACCGGTGGCTCGTCCGGCGTCGGCTTCCTGCGGCGGGCGCTCGACCTGACGTTCTTCCCCGAGCTGCTTGCGGTGCGCTCCCAGATCGGCACGGAGATCGGCCGGTGACCCACCAGTGACCGTGCCCACCCGCGACGACGTCGCCGCGCTCGACGCGGCCGACGAGCTGGCCGGCTTCCGCGACCGTTTCGTCATCGGTACGGGGCCCGACGACCCGGTGGCGTACCTCGACGGCAACTCGCTCGGGAGGCTGCCCCGCGCGACCGTCGAGCGGCTGGGGCAGCTGGTCGAGCACGAGTGGGGGAGCCGGCTGATCCGCAGCTGGGACGAGCGCTGGGTGCCGATGCCCGAGCAGGTGGGCGACCTGATCGGCACGGCCGCGCTCGGCGCCGCGCCCGGACAGGTCGTGGTCGCCGACTCGACCTCGGTCAACATCGCCAAGGTGCTGCACGCGGCAGCGGGACTGCGGCCCGACCGCCGGGTCCTCGTCGCCGCCGACGGCGACTTCCCGACCGACCGCTACCTGGTCGACGCGGTGGCGCGCGAGCGCGGACTGCACGTGCGGTGGGTCGACGGTGCGGGCGCGGTGAGCGCAGCACTGGACGGCGACGTCGCGGCGCTGCTGCTCAGTCACGTCGACTACCGCAGCGCCGAGATCGCCGACCTGCCCGGCCTGACCGCGGCGGTGCACGCCGTCGGTGCGCTCGCGGTCTGGGACCTCTCGCACTCGGCCGGCTCGGTGCCGGTGTCGCTGGACGCTGACGGCGTCGACCTGGCGGTCGGCTGCACGTACAAGTACCTCAACGCCGGGCCCGGTGCACCGGCGTACGTCTACGCCGCCCGGCGCCACCACGACGGGCTCGTCCAGCCGGTGCCCGGCTGGTTCGGGGCCGCCGACGTCTTCGCGATGGGGCCGGTCTACGAGCCGGCGCCGGGCATTCGCCGGATGCTGTCCGGCACGCCGGCGGTGCTGGGTGTGGCGGCGGTGGAGGAGGGCGTCCGGCTGGTCGCCGAGGCCGGCATCGGGCGGATCCGGGCCAAGGCGGTCGCGCTCACCGAGCTGCTGGTCGCCCTGGCCGACGGCTGGCTGGCACCGTACGGCGCCGAGGTGGCCTCGCCGCGCGACCCGGAACGCCGCGGTGCGCACGTGGTGCTCCGGCACCCGCGGGCCCGCCGGCTCAACGACGAGCTGGCCGAGCAGGGCGTGGTGGGAGACTTCCGCAACCCGGACCTGTGGCGGCTGGGTCTGTCGCCGCTCACGACGTCGTTCACGGAGGTGTGGCAGGCGATGGACGCAGCCCGCGACTGGATGGCCGCCCAGGAAGGCGCCGCGTGACCCGGGTCGCCGTGCTGGGTGCCCGCGGCCGGATGGGGTCGGCGGCCTGCGTGGCCGTCGACGGGGCCGAGGGGCTCGAGCTGGTCGCGCAGGTCGACCTCGACGACGACATTGCCGCGTTGCAGCAGGCGGGTGCCGAGGTGGCCGTCGACTTCACCCGCCCGGACGCCGTGCTGGACAACGTGCGCTGGTGCGTCGAGCACGGGGTGCACGTGGTGGCGGGCACGTCAGGGTTCACCGAGGAGCGGCTGGCGCAGGTGCGGGAGTGGACCGGCGAGGCGCCGGGCGTCGGAGTGCTGGTGGTGCCGAACTTCTCGGTCGGTGCGGTGCTGGCCATGCGGTTCGCCGCCCAGGCGGCGCCGTTCTTCGAGTCCGTCGAGGTCGTGGAGCTGCACCACCCGGACAAGGTTGACGCGCCGTCGGGCACCGCCCGCCGCACCGCCGAGCTCGTCGCCGAGGCGCGCTCGGCCGCCGGCCTGGGGCCGGTGCCGGACGCCACGGACGACGACCCGGACGGCGCCCGGGGAGCGACGGTGGCGGGGGTGCCGGTGCACGCGTTGCGCGTCCGTGGCCTGACCGCGAGCCAGGAGGTCGTGCTCGGCGGCGCGGGGGAGACGCTGGTGATCCGGCACGACTCGCACGACCGGGTCTCGTTCATGCCCGGGGTGCTCGCCGCCGTCCGGGCCGTACCCGACCTCCCCGGGCTGACCGTCGGCCTCGAGTCCGTCCTCGGCCTCGACTGACGCGACGAGGCGGCCACCCCGGAGGGTGACCGCCTCGTGCGGTTTCGTGCGGTTTGCGTCGGGTCAGCTGCCCTTGACGGCGCTCTTCAGCCCGGACAGCGCGCTGACGTTGACCGCGGCCGAGGCCGGGATCTGCATCTCCTCACCGGTCTGCGGGTTGCGACCGGTACGGGCCGCCCGCTGGACCTTCTTGAACTTGAGGAAGCCCTGGATCGTCACCTCGTTGCCGGCGACGGTCTGCTCGGTGATGACGTCGACCAGCGCGCGCAGCACGTTGTCGACGTCGGCCTGGGACGTGTCCGCCTTGTCGGCGGCGGCCTGGACGAGTTCCTTGCGGTTCATTCACTCTCCTCGTTGGTGTGCCGGCGACGCCTTCTGGTCGTCGCCGAGGTCGGTGTGCATGCGCACTTGCTTGACCCGGACGGTGTCGTCGCCGTGCAGGTCGAGTTCGCGGTGTGCCCCGTCCGGCGCCCAGCCGGCGTCGGTGAGGAACCCCCGTAAGGCATCATCGGTGCTGGCCAGCCATGTTCGGGCCCGGATGAAGCGATCGGCCTTCAGCGTGTCGGCGCAGGCCTGCAGCAGCCGGGAGCCGTGACCGGCCCCGCGAGCGCCCGGGTCGACCACCAGCTCGGCGACCTCTCCGTCGGCCACCGGGTCGGCGTCGGGGTCGGGCGACGGCCCGGTGACTGCGAAGCCACGGACGCTCGCGCGCTCCAGCGCCACGAGTACCCGGTTGCGCGCGTCGCCCGGCTTTTCCAGCGAGCTGTGCCACCGCTCGGCAAGTGGCTCCGGGTCGAGCTCGGCGAGCACCTCCGCGGGCAGCAGCCCGTCGTACGACGCCCGCCACGCCGTCACCTGGACGCTGGCGATGGCCGGCGCGTCGGCCGGCCACGCCGTGCGCACGCTGACGTCGGCCGTGGGACTCACGCCCACCAGTCTGTCAGCCGACGGCCAGGCGGAGGTGCTGGGCCATCCAGTCGACCAGCGGCGTCATCGCCCGCCAGTCCGCCGCCACCCGCTCGGCCAGCTCCGCCGTGTGCACCCACGGCGCCGACCCGTACGCCCGCGTGGCGCTGAGTCCGCGGTGCCTGAGCAGCTCCAGCCGGGGGTGGTCGGGCGCCACGCCGCGCGGCCGGGTGCGCATCTGCTCGCCGCCCACCTCGAAGCCCGCGGTGCGCAGCCGGTCGACCACCCGCTGCAGGCCGGCGCCGAGCCGCCGGTCGTCGACGGCGTCGCGGTAGTGCTGCAGCCCCGCACCCTCGAGGCGGTAGCAGCCGGCGCTCACCCGCACGCCCGCCGCGTTGACCTCGACGTAGAAGCCGGTGTGGTCGCCGCGCTGCACGAACCCGCCCTGGTGGGTCTTGTACGGCGTCTTGTCCTTGGCGAAGCGCACGTCGCGGTACGGCCGGAACACCTTGCCCGGCCCGAACTCCGCCTCCAGCTGGGCCAGCAGCGCGACCATCGGGGCCCGCACGGCCTCGTCGTAGACCTGCTTGTGGGCGGTCCAGAACGACCGGGTGCAGTCGTCCTCGAGGTCCTCGTAGAAGTCCAGGGCCGCCACCGGGAACCCGTCGAAGCCGGTCACGCCCACCAGTCTGCCCGGAGCGGCCGCGCGGCCCGCGGGCAGCCTGAGGTACCTCAGGCGTGCGGCCGCGGGCGTCTCGGCCCGGGTTCGGGACTTCTCCCGATGTCTGGTTGGTCCCCTTACCGGAAGCGTTGTCC
The DNA here is from genome assembly GCA_963785115.1 of uncultured Actinomycetota bacterium. Classification (GTDB taxonomy): domain Bacteria; phylum Actinomycetota; class Actinomycetes; order Propionibacteriales; family Nocardioidaceae; genus JACCWP01. The sequence goes on along the minus strand of CAWATY010000031.1, from coordinate 106,412 downwards.
TCGTCCGCATCCGGCGGGCCGAGAAGAGGAGGACGACATGGACTACGTCGCCGCAGCCCTGCTGGCCCAGGTGATGAGCCAGGACCCGGACGACTACCTGGACCGCGACTCCCTGGTGCCCCGGTGGGCGATCCGGCCGCGCCGCAAGGTCCGCGCCCGGCGCCGGTTCCGCACCCGGCAGTTCGTGCGGCCCGGCCTCGCGCACTGACCGCACCGCCGCGGGTGGCGGGCGGTCGGCGCGGCCCGACCCAAATGTTACAGTTGACGTGCAGACATGCGAAATCATGTAACATCAGGGTCGTGTACGGCAACGACTTCACCGCCCCCGACCAGGTCGACGCAGCCACCAACGGCGTGGCCGAGGACGACCCCACCTTCCTGGGGCTGATCGACGCCGACGGCAGGGTCGAGCCGCGCGACGCGATGCCGGAGGCGTACCGGTCGTCGCTGGTGCGCCAGATCGCCCAGCACGCGCACTCCGAGATCATCGGGATGCAGCCCGAGGGCAGCTGGATCGGGCGCGCGCCGAGCCTCAAGCGCAAGGCGATCCTGATGGCCAAGGTGCAGGACGAGGCGGGCCACGGCCTCTACCTCTACGCCGCCGCCGAGACGCTCGGCGTCGACCGGGCCGATCTGCTCGACCGGCTGCACACCGGCCGGCAGAAGTACTCGTCGATCTTCAACTACCCCACGCCGACCTGGGCCGACATCGGCGCCATCGGCTGGCTGGTCGACGGGGCTGCGATCACCAACCAGGTGCCGATCACCAAGTGCTCGTACGGGCCGTACGCGCGGGCCATGGTGCGGATCTGCAAGGAGGAGTCGTTCCACCAGCGGCAGGGCTTCGAGATCCTGCACACGCTGTCGCACGGCACCCCCGAGCAGAAGCAGCTGGCCCAGGACGCCGTCGACCGCTGGTGGTGGCCGAGCCTGATGATGTTCGGGCCGCCCGACGACGAGTCGCCCAACAGCGAGCGGTCGATGCGCTGGGGGATCAAGCGGTTCAGCAACGACCAGCTGCGGCAGCGCTTCGTCGACATGACGGTGCCGCAGGCGCAGGCGCTCGGGCTGACGCTGCCCGACCCCGACCTCCGCTACGACGACGAGGCCGGCCACTGGCGCTACGGCGAGATCGACTTCAGCGAGCTGTTCGACGTGATCAAGGGCAACGGTCCGCTGAACAGCGAACGGATGGCCCACCGGGTGAGCGCGCACGAGCGCGGCGGCTGGGTACGCGAGGCGGCCGACGCCTACGCCGCCAAGCGGGCCGCGCAGACGGGGACCGCGGCGTGAGTGACTCCGGCTCCCGCGGCTGGCCGCTCTGGGAGGTCTTCGTGCGGGCCCGGCGCGGGCTCTCGCACACCCATGTCGGCAGCCTGCACGCGCCCGACGCGCCGATGGCGGTGCGCAACGCCCGCGACGTGTTCACCCGGCGGGAGGAGGGTGTCTCGATCTGGGTGGTGCCGTCCGGTGCGATCATCGCCAGCAGCCCGGACGAGAAGGACGCGTTCTTCGACCCCGCAGGTGACAAGGTCTACCGGCACCCGACGTTCTACGACGTCCCCGACGGGGTCGAGCACCTGTGAGCGGCGGGCCCGACTCGCGGGTGGCCGCGTACGCGCTCGGCCTCGGCGACGACGCGCTCGTGCTCGCGCAGCGGCTGGGGGAGTGGATCGCCGCCGCGCCCGAGCTCGAGGAGGACGTGGCGCTGGCCAACATCGCCCTCGACCTGCTCGGCCAGGCCCGGGCGCTGCTGACCTACGCCGGCGCGGCCGACGGGCGCAGCGAGGACGACCTGGCCTACCAGCGCGACGCCGATGCGTTCCGCAACGTGCAGCTCGTCGAGCGGTCCGACGACGGCGACTTCGGGCACTGCGTGGCGCGGCTGCTGGTGTTCGGCTGCTACCAGCACGAGCTCTACAGCCGGTTGACGTCGTCGGCCGACCCGACGCTTGCCGCCGTCGCGGCCAAGGCCGTCAAGGAGGTCGCCTACCACCGCGACCACGCCACCCAGTGGGTGCTGCGGCTCGGTGACGGCACCGACGAGTCGCACCGGCGGATGCAGCAGGGCCTCGACCGGGTGTGGCCGCACGTCGACGAGCTGTTCGCTGCTGACCCGGCGGTCGACGCCCTGGCGCGCGACCTGCCCGGTGTGGCCGTCGACCCGGCGGAGCTCCGCGAGCCGACGCTGGCGTACCTGCGCGCGGTGCTCGCCGAGGCGACGCTCACGGTTCCCGACGCGACCCCGGCTGCCGGGGGTGGCCGCCGTGGTGTGCACACCGACGCGCTGGCACCGCTGCTGTCCGAGCTGCAGGTGCTCGCGCGGGCGATGCCGGGGGTGACCTGGTGACCGCGACGCTGACCGCCGAGACGGTGCGCGCGCTGGTCGCCGACGTCCCCGACCCCGAGGTGCCGGTGCTGACCATCGACGACCTCGGGGTGCTGCGCGACGTCGTGGTCACCGACGGCCGCGCGCGGGTGGACATCACGCCGACCTACTCCGGCTGCCCGGCGATGGACGCTATCCGGGCCGACGTCGAGAGCCGGCTCGCCGACGCGGGTGTCGACGGTGACGTACGGCTGGTGCTGAGCCCAGCCTGGACCACCGACTGGATGAGCGAGGCGGGCCGCGACAAGCTGCGGGCCTACGGCATCGCCCCGCCGAGCGGCACCGCCCCGATGCGCGCGGCCGGCGGTCCGGTCGTGGTGCCGCTGAGCCTGTCCGTGCGCTGCCCGCAGTGCGGGTCGCCGGACACCCGCGAGCTGAGCCGCTTCGGCTCCACCGCGTGCAAGTCGCTGTGGCGGTGCCTGGCCTGCCGCGAGCCGTTCGACCACTTCAAGGCGATCTGAGCGTGGCCACCCGGGCTCGCTTCCACCCGCTGCCGGTGGCGGCGATCGATCCGCTGACCGACGACTCCGTCGCGCTCACCTTCGACGTGCCCGACGAGCTGGCGGAGGCGTACGCGCACCGCGCAGGCCAGCACGTGGCGATCGTTGCGCCCGACGTCGACGACGGCGTGCGGCGCAGCTACTCGATCTGCACGCCCGAGGGGTCCGGAGTGCTGCGGGTGGGGGTCAAGGTGCTGCCGGGCGGGACGTTCTCGACGTACGCCCGGGAGAAGCTGCAGCCCGGCGACGTGCTCGAGGTGCTGAGCCCGGTCGGCCGGTTCGGTCCGCGCGACCTCGAGCCCGACGGGCCGGGGCGCACGTACGTGGGCATCGCCGCCGGCAGCGGCATCACGCCGGTGCTGTCCATCGTCGCGACCGTGCTGGAGCGCGAACCCCGGTCGCGGGTCACCCTGCTGTACGCCAACCGCAGCGCGCGCTCGGTGATGTTCGCCGAGGAGCTCGAGGACCTGAAGGACCGCTTCGCCGACCGCTTCCAGCTGCTGCACGTGCTGAGCCGCGAGCCGGGGCGGGTCGACCTGCTGTCCGGTCGGCTGGACGGCGAACGGCTCGGCCGGCTGCTGGACGCGCTGGTGCCGCCGGCCGACGTCGACGCGTGGTACCTGTGCGGCCCGCACCCGATGGTCGTCGTGCTGCGCGACGCGCTGATCGCGCACGACGTCGAGCCCACCCGGGTGCACACCGAGCTGTTCCACGCCGACGCCGAGCCGCCGCGCACGGTCTCCACCGCTCCGGTCGACGACCCGGCGGCGGGCCCTGGCGCCGAGGTCACGGTGGTCCTCGACGGCCGCCGGTCCACCCTTCGGGTGCCGGCCGACGGCGCCCCGGTGCTCGACGCCGCGCTGCAGGTGCGCGACGACGCCCCGTTCTCCTGCCGCGGCGGCGTGTGCGGCACCTGCCGGGCCAAGGTGCTGGAGGGCTCGGTGTCGATGGACCACAGCTATGCCCTCGAGCCCGACGAGATCGAGCGCGGCTACGTGCTCGCCTGCCAGTCACACCCGACCAGCGACCGGGTCGTCCTCGACTTCGACGTCTGAGGCGCGCCGACGCCTACCGGGCGCATCGACAGAAAGTCAGACATGCGGTCGCTCCGGCGACCTCGATGTCTCGAGATCGGTCCGGCCATTTTCCGGCCCGCGCGCTGCCCCGACGGCCGCATGTCGGCCGCCTCCGGGGGGTGCCCGGTGCTAGCGTCGCGGGCGTGCGGGCGTACCTCGATCTGCTGCAACGGGTCCTCGACGAGGGGGTGCCCAAGAACGACCGCACGGGCACCGGCACCCGCAGCGTCTTCGGCCACCAGATGCGCTTCGACCTGGCCGCCGGCTTCCCGCTGCTGACCACCAAGAAGCTGCACATCCGGTCGATCGTCGGCGAGCTGGCGTGGTTCCTCCGCGGCGACACCAACGTGGCGTGGCTGCAGGAGCGCGGGATCACGATCTGGGACGAGTGGGCCGACGAGTCCGGCGACCTCGGACCCGTGTACGGGCGGCAGTGGCGCTCGTGGCCGACACCCGACGGCGGCCACGTCGACCAGCTCGGGCAGATCGTCGACCAGATCCGCAGCGACCCCGACTCGCGCCGGCACGTGGTCAGCGCCTGGAACGTCGCCGACGTGCCGCGGATGGCCCTGGCCCCCTGCCACGCGCTGTTCCAGTTCTACGTGGCCGACGGCCGGCTGTCCTGCCAGCTCTACCAGCGCTCGGCCGACGTCTTCCTCGGCGTGCCGTTCAACATCGCGTCCTACGCCCTGCTCACGCACCTGGTCGCGCAGGTCACCGACCTGCAGGTGGGCGACTTCGTGCACACCTTCGGCGACGCCCACCTCTACGTGAACCACCTCGACCAGGCCCGGTTGCAGCTGACCCGCGAGCCGCGGCCGCTGCCCGAGCTCTGGCTCGACCCGTCGGTGCGCGAGCTGGACGCGTTCGACCTCGAGCACGTCAAGATCGGCGGCTACGACCCGCACCCGGCGATCAAGGCCCCGATCGCCGTCTGAGCGCGCCGCCGACCAGCCTGCATCCTGCCCGACTTCGTCCCGATTCCTCCCGATACCGAGGAGTAGGAACCGCGGCGGCTGGGTAGGACCCCTCTCGGCCCGTGACTCGCGCGGGCCCGTGGGGACGAGGGACACAGCATGCAGAAGACCATTGTCGCGTCGGCCGTAGCCGCCCTGGCCGTCAGCGGCCTCGCTGCCGCCACCGGCTCGGCCACCGCCCAGGCACCGGCGTCACAGGACCAGACCCGGCAGCTGCCGGACCACTCCCGGGTCGCGGTCCAGGCGCTCTCGGCGATCGACGCACACCCGCAGGCCACGCACGCCGGGCCGGGCCAGTCGTTCCGGGTCACCGACGCGCTGGTCGACCCCGACGGCGCCAGCCACGTCCGGGTCGAGCGCACCTACCAGGGCCTGCGCGTGGTCGGCGGCGACATGGTCGTGCACCGCGACTCCGACGGGTCCTTCGACGGCGCCTCGCTGAGCCTCACCCGCACGCCCCGGCTCTCCACCACCCCGACAGTCGCCGCAGCCACCGCCGGCGCGACCGCGGTGCGGGTCACCAAGGCCGCCGACGTCGGCCGGGTGGGCCAGCCCCGCCACTCGGTGCTCGTCGTCGACGCCCGCTCGGGCCAGCCGAAGCTCGCCTGGCAGGTCACCACCGGCGGCGTCCAGGCCGACGGCACCCCGAGCCGCATCCTGACCTACGTCGACGCCCGCACCGGTCGCACGCTGGGCACCGAGCAGACCGTCGAGACCGTCGAGGGCAGCGGCCAGTCGCTGTACAGCGGCACCGTCCCGCTGCAGCTCACGCTGTCGGGCGGCACCTACTCGCTGCAGGACCCGACCCGCGGCAACACCTACACGACCGACATGAACAACGGCACCGACTCGCTGGCCTGCCAGATCTTCGGCACCGGCTGCGCGACGGGCACGACCTTCACCAGCCCGGACAACTCGTTCGGCGACGGCACGACCAGCAACCGTGAGTCGGCCGGCGTCGACGCGCAGTACGGCACCAACGAGACCTGGGACTACTACCTGAACGTGCACGGGCGCTCCGGCATCGCCGGCGACGGCGCCGGCTCGTACAACCGGGTGCACTACGGCAACAACTACGCCAACGCGTTCTGGCAGGACACCTGCTTCTGCATGACGTACGGCGACGGTGACGGCTCGACCTTCACGCCGCTGACCTCGCTCGACGTGGCCGGCCACGAGATGAGCCACGGCGTCACCAGCACCACGGCGGGGCTGGAGTATTCCGGTGAGTCCGGCGGACTCAACGAGGCCACCAGCGACATCTTCGGTTCGCTGGTCGAGTTCTACGCGGCCAACGCCTCCGACCCCGGCGACTACCTGATCGGCGAGAAGATCCGGATCGGTGGCGGCGCGCTGCGCTACATGGACCGCCCCAGCCGCGACGGCAACAGCGCCGACTGCTGGAGCAGTGGTGTGGGCAACCTCGACGTGCACTACTCGTCGGGTGTCGCGAACCACTTCTTCTTCCTGCTGGCCGTCGGCTCCGGTGCGCAGACCGTCAACGGCGTCTCCTACGACAGCCCGACGTGCAACGGGTCGAGCGTCGCCGGCATCGGCAACGACGCCGCCGGGGCGATCTGGTACCGCGCGCTGACCGTCTACATGACGTCGGGGACCGACTACGCCGGGGCGCGCGACGCGACCGTCAGCGCTGCCGACGACCTGTACGGCGCCGGCAGCGCCGAGTCGCAGGCGGTCGCCGCCGCCTGGTCGGCCGTCTCGGTCGGCTGACCGCTGGGCTGACCGCTGGGCCGACCGCTGGGCCGGGCTACTACCGTCACCTCCCGTGACGGTCAGCCTGGTCGCGGCGGTGGGTCGCAACGGAGTCATCGGTCGCGCCGGTGACCTGCCGTGGCCGCGCACCGGCGACCAGCGGCACTTCAAGGCGCTCACCTACGGGCACGTGCTGGTGATGGGCCGCCGCACGTACGAGTCGATCGGCCGGCCGCTGCCGGGTCGCACCACCGTGGTGCTGACCCGGCAGCCGGACTGGCCGGCGCCCGACGGGGTGCTCGTCTGCCTCGACGTCGAGTCCGGGCTCGCCCGGGCGGGCGAGCTCGACGACGAGGTCTTCGTGGTCGGCGGTGCAGAGGTCTACGGCGCGGCCCTGCCGTACGCCGACCGACTGGTGCTCACCGAGGTCGACCAGGCGCCCGAGGGCGACACCTGGTTCCCGGAGTACGTCCGGGCCGAGTGGCGCGAGGTCGACCGGCTCAAGGAGACCGGCTACGACATCGTCACGTACCAGCGCGGTGCCGCTCAGAGCACCACGGCGAGCTGACGCGACTGCGCCAGCAACCGGCCCTCGGCATCCCAGAGCTCGACGTCCTCCTCGTGGAAGCCGCCGACGACGTGCCGGGTGGTCGAACGCGCCACCAGCCACCCGGTCGCCGCGGCCGCGTGCACGTGCACGGTGAGCTGGACCGTCGACGAGCCGCGGACCCCGAGCTCCATCACCACCGGCGGGAGCGCGTCGACCAGTGCGGCCAGCGCGATCCCGTCCGGGTCGGTGCCGTCGGCGAGCCGCAGCCAGCAGCCGAAGTCGGGGTCGCCGGTGGGCTCCCCGGTGGCATAGCCCGGCAGGACCGGGGAGCGGACCTCCACGCGCTCGGCGATCGTCGCACCGAGGGCGAGCGCCGACGCCGCCGCCTCGCGCCCGTCGACGCACTCGTCGGGCGGGGGCAGCGTGGGTGGTCCCGCCGTGTGCCGGACGCCCTCGGCGAGGGCGGAGCGGTCGGTGAAGCCTGCCGTCAGCTGCACCACCGGTCGCCCCTCCTGCTCGAGGGTCGCAGTGCCCGTCGCGACCCGGCGCCCCGTTCGCAGCACGGCGGTCCGCACCGTGGCGTCGCCCGGCGCTCCGGGCCGCAGGTACGACGCTGACACCACCAACGGGTCGGGCAGGGGAGCCCTGGCAGCGAGCGGGCGCAGCGCCGCGGCGAGCAGGTAGCCGCCGTTGGGGGAGCCGCCGACGATCCCCCAGCGGTCGCTGAGCACGACGTGCGCGGTGTCGTCGTCGGGTCCGGCGGTGAACGCCGTGTCACGGGCGAGCGCGCTGTCGGTCACCCGGGCAGCGTGTCAGCCCGTCACGACTCGCAGTTCGTCGCCTCCTCCACGGCCGGGCAGGAGTCGTCGCCTGCCCCGCCGTTGCCGATATCGGTGTCCGGTCCGCCGTTGACGAGGTCGTCGCCCGCTCCAGCGGCCATGTCGTCGTCGCCGGCGTCGCCGAACAACCGGTCGTCGCCGGCGTAGTACTCGATGAACGTGTCCGCGCCGGGCCCGCCGTGGACGGTGTCGGACCTCTCGTCGCCCTGGACCACGTCCGGCCCCGGTCCGCCGAATACCTGGTCGACGCCACCCTGCCCGCGCACCCGGTCGGCACCCGGTCCGCCGCTCATCCAGTCGTTACCTCCGCCCAGGTCGTCGTAGCTGTCCTGCAGGACGTCGTCGCCCGCGCCGCCCGCGAGGTCGTCGGCCCCGCCCTCGCCGTAGATCCGGTCTGCGCCCGCGTCGCCGACGAGCAGGTCGTCGCCCCGACCGGCAGCAAGCAGATCGGCGCCCCCACGGCCGAAGACCACGTCGTCGCCGTCGCCGGCCTCGACCACCTGCCCGTCGGCCGATCCGATGACGGTGTCCGCGAAGGCCGTCCCGACCACTCCCTCCAACCCGCGCAGCCGGTCGCTGCCCTCTCCGGAGACCGCTCCGACCGCCAGGTCGACCCGCACCGGCCCCGCGGCGTCCGCGTACGACACCACGTCGGGGTTTCCGACCGAGCCGTTCGCCCCGCCGTCGAGCAGGTCGTCGCCCGGGCCGCCGACGAGGACGTCCCGGACGTAGGTGCGGCTGCTGCGGCCGGGACCGCCCACCAGCACGTCGTCGCCCCGGCCACCCAGGAACCGGCCGCCGCCGCCCCCACCCCGGACCCGGTCGTCACCGGACCCTCCGTCGACCCGGTCGTCGCCGCCCGCCGTGCTGGCCCGGTCGTCGCCCGCTCCCGTCGTCACCCGGTCGCTGCCACCGCCGGAGCACACCACGTCGGCGCCGGCGCCGGTGGCGATGCGGTCGCTGCCGCCGCGGGCCAGCACCACGTCGCGCCCGGGGGTGCCGGTGAGCCGGTCGCCCCGCGGCGTACCCACGACCGTCACCGGCACACCCAGGCAGCGTGCGTTGCCGGGGTCAGGCTGGGGCTCGCAACCGGTCCGGGTCTCGAGGTTGCGGCACACGTCCTGGAACCGCTGCCCACCACCGTCGCCCCAGTCGGTGCCCTCCCCGCCGTCGAGCAGGTCGTCGCTGTCGCCGCCGTGGAGCCGGTCGGCCCCGGCGTACCCGTGCAGGGTGTCGGGTCCCGCACCACCGCGCAGCAGGTCGCGACGGTTGCCCCCGTCGATGGCGTCGGCGCCCGGTCCGCCCGCGACCGTGGAGCCGGCCGCCGGGAGCATCGCGCCACCTTCGAACCCGTCGTTGCCGGGCCCGAGCGCGACCACGGGGGTCCCGCCGACGCCGTAGACCAGGTCGGATCCCGGACCCGCGTCGACCTGGCCGTCCGCCGCCGTCACGTCGTCATCGCCCGGCCCGGTCGCGATCTGGCCGGCTCCGGCGCGATCCTCGACGCGGTCGTTGCCACCTCCCGTGACCACGTCGTCATGGCCGGACAGCGTGCGTACGGTCTCGCCGCGGGCACTGCCCACCACCTCGTCGTCGAACCGGGTGCCGACCAGCACGTCGACCTCGCGGACCTGATCCGTCGCATCGCCGACGACCATCGCTGCTTGCTCGCTGAGGTCCGCGACGAGTGCCGCCGGTGCGTCTTGGTAGGTGATGACGTCGGGGCCTCGACCGTCGCCGCCGATCAGGACGTCGCCGTCGGGACCGCCGTCGATCGTGTCGCCGGTGAAGAAGTCGTCGTCGGGTCGCTTGCCTCCCGGGCCACCGTCGACCCGGTCCGCCCCGGCGCCTGCCTCGGTCACATCACCGCCGGTGCCGGTGCACACCAGGTCGTCGCCCGCGCCGGCGTCGACCCTGTCGAAGCCGCGCAGCGTCACGATCACGTCGTCGCCCGCCGTGCCGGTGAGGTGGTCGGGTCCGCTGGTGCCGACGATCGTGGCCTCCGCGCCGAAACACCTCGGCGGATCGCCAGGCACCGGGCCGACGGTGGCGGTGACGGGTCCGGCGGCGACCAGGCTCAGGGACGCCGCCAGCAGGGACGCAGCCAGTGCGACGCCGGCGGAGAACAGGCAGGCGGTGGGACGCATGGTTCCTCCCGGTGAGTCCTCACCGGGGCACACGTTCCGTCGCGTGCCGGGGTTGCCCGGCCGGCGGCGGTAGCGTGGGCCCATGGCTTCTCCGGGCCGGGTTCCGACCACAGTGTCGACCACCGAGTCGACCACCGTGTCGACCACGGTGTCGACCACCGTGCCGAACACCGAGGGCGACGCCACCGCGGTCGAGTCCTTCGGCCGGATGCTGGTGGCGATGGTCACGCCGTTCGCCGCCGACCGGACGCTCGACCTCGACGCCTCCGCCCGCCTCGCCCGGCACCTGGTCGACCGGGGCTGCGACGGGCTGGTCCTGTCCGGCACCACCGGCGAGAGCCCCACCACCTCCGACGAGGAGAAGTCCCGGCTCGTCGAGACGGTGGTCGAGGCGGTGGGTGACCGGGCGCGAGTGGTTGCGGGAGTCGGCACCAACGACACCCGGCACACCGTGCAGCTGGCCGAGCAGGCGGCCGCCGCCGGCGCGCACGGCCTGCTCGCGGTGACCCCCTACTACTCCAAGCCGCCGCCCGCCGGGTTGCGCGCCCACTTCGAGACGGTGGCCGACGCCACCGGGCTGCCGGTGATGCTCTACGACATCCCCGGGCGTACCGGCCTGCGGATCGACACCGGCACGCTGCTCGCACTCGCCGAGCACCCCCGGGTCGTCGCGGTCAAGGACGCCACCGGCGACCTGTTCGCCGCCTCGACCGTGCGGGCGGAGACCGGCCTGGCCTACTACTCCGGCGACGACACGCTCAACCTGGCCTGGCTGGCGCACGGCGCGGTCGGCTTCGTCTCCGTCGTCGGGCACTGCGCAGCCACCGAGTACGCCGACATGATCGGTGCCGCGGGCAAGAACGACCTGGCCACCGCGCAGGACCTGCACGTGCGGCTGCTGCCCGCGGTGCGCGCGATCATGACGCGCACCCAGGGCGTGCTGATGGCCAAGGCCGGCCTGCAGCTGCAGGGCGTGCTCGCGAACCGGTCGGTCCGGGCCCCGCTCCCCGAGGCCACCGACGACGAGGTCTCCGAGCTGCGCGCCGCGCTGGTGACCGCGGGGCTGCTCGCCGCCTGACGCGTCCGTCCCCGACGAAGGAGGACCCTGCCGCATGAGCCATCCCCACCCCGAGCTGGGCGAACCGCCGCCGCTGCCCGCGCACGGGCTGCGCGTCACGCCGCTCGGCGGGCTCGGTGAGATCGGCCGCAACATGACGGTGCTCGAGCACCGCGGCAAGCTCCTGATCATCGACTGCGGGGTGCTGTTTCCCGAGGACCACCAGCCCGGTGTCGACCTGATCCTCCCCGACTTCGACTCGCTGCGGCGGCGCCTCGACGACGTCGTGGCCATCGTGCTCACCCACGGGCACGAGGACCACATCGGCGGGGTCCCGTACCTGCTGCGCGAGCGCGCCGACATCCCGCTGGTCGGGTCGCGGCTCACGCTGGCCCTGCTCGACGCCAAGCTGCGCGAGCACCGGATCAAGGAGACCCCGCGGTACGTGGTCGCGGAGGGCGACCGGCAGCCGTTCGGACCGTTCGACTGCGAGTTCATCGCGGTCAACCACTCGATCCCGGACGCGCTGGCCGTGGCGGTGCGGACGACCGCGGGCATGCTGCTGCACACCGGCGACTTCAAGATGGACCAGCTGCCGCTGGACGGGCGGCTCACCGACATGCGCGGCTTCGCCCGGCTGGGGGAAGAGGGGGTCGACCTCTTCCTGGTCGACTCGACCAACGCCGAGGTCCCGGGATTCACCACCTCGGAGCGCGACATCGCCCCGGTGCTCGACCAGGTCTTCGCGTCCAGCACCCAGCGGGTGATCGTGGCCTGCTTCGCCTCGCACGTGCACCGGGTGCAGCAGGTGATGGACGCCGCCGTCCAGCACGGCCGCAAGGTCGCGTACGTCGGGCGCTCGATGGTCCGCAACATGGGGGTCGCCCGCGAGCTCGGCTACCTCAACGTGCCGCCCGGCGTCCTGGTCGACGGCCGCGAGCTGGCCGACCACCGGCCCGAGGAGCTGGTCCTGGTGTCGACCGGTTCGCAGGGCGAGCCGATGTCGGCGCTGTCGCGGATCGCGCACCGCACGCACGAGCAGGTGCACCTCGAGCCGGGCGACACGGTCGTGCTGGCCTCGTCGCTCGTCCCGGGCAACGAGAACGCCGTCTACCGGGTGATCAACGGCCTGGTGCGTACCGGGGCCAGGGTGGTGCACAAGGGCAACGCGCTGGTGCACGTGTCCGGCCACGCCAGCGCCGGCGAGCTGCTGTACGCCTACAACATGGTCAAGCCGCGCAACGTGCTGCCGGTGCACGGCGAGTACCGGCACCTGGTGGCCAACGCGGCGCTCGCGATCGCCACCGGGGTGCCGCCCGAGCGGGTGGTGCGCGCCGAGGACGGGATGGTCGTCGACCTGGTCGACGGTGTGGCCAAGGTGGTCGGCAAGGTCGACTGCGGCTACGTCTTCGTCGACGGCTCGTCGGTCGGGGACATCACCGAGTCCGAGCTCAAGGACCGCCGCATCCTCGGCGAGGAGGGCTTCATCTCGATCATCGCGGTGATCGACTCCAACACCGGCAAGGTGGTCAACGGCCCGGAGATCACCGCGCGCGGCTTCGCCGAGGACGAGTCCGTGTTCGACGAGCTGCGACCCCGACTGGTCGACGCGCTCACCGCGGCGGTCGCCGACGGCGTCGACGACACCCATCAGCTGCAGCAGATCATCCGCCGGGTGACCGGCCGCTGGGTCAGCGGCGCCCACCGCCGCCGCCCGATGATCATCCCCGTCGTCCTCGAGGCCTGACGCCAACCCTGACCCGCGATCCGCGCCCTTTGGTTGCGCGATCCGCGCCCTTTGGCTGCGCGATCCGTGCCCTTTGGCTGCGCGATCCGCGGCTTGTGGTTGCCCCATCCGCGTCTAGGCACACATTTCGCCACCATCCCGTACGGCGTGTGGCGCGTGTGACGGATGGGGTCAGCCCGTAGCCTGCCCACGTGGCGACCCGCACTTCCCCGCCGCGGTCGCGCAGCACGTCGGGCTCGAAGTCGCGCTCGGCGAGCTCGCGTTCGCGGACGTCCGGCCGCACGAGCTCCAGCTCGGCGCGGTCAAAGTCGCGCCCGAAGACCACCAAGCGGAAGAAGAGCGGCCCCGGCCTCATCACCCGGGCATTCCGCGGCATCGGCGCCGCCCTGCGCGGCACCTGGCTCGGCATCGCCCACCTGTTGGGCGCCACTGCCCGCAGCATCGGCTCCACCGCCCGTGACCTGGCCCCCGAGCACCGGCGGGACGGCGTGGGCCTCACCTTCGTCGGGCTCGCCGTCGTCGTTGCCGCTGCCGTCTGGTGGGACCTGCCCGGCACGGTCGCCGAGGGCGTACGCACCGTCGTCGCCGGGTCGGTCGGCGTCCTGGGCTGGGCGGTGCCGGTGCTGCTGCTCCTGGTGGCCTGGCGGACGCTGCGCCACCCCGAGCGCAACGGCCCGCCCGGCCGACAGGTGATCGGCTGGAGCGCGCTGGCCTTCGGCGTGCTCGGTCTCATCCACATCTCGCACGGGGTACCCCGCCCGTCCGACCAGGACCCCGAGGCCATGCGCGAGGCGGGGGGCGCCGTCGGTTACTTCACCTCGGCGATCCTCGTCGACCTGTTCCGTACCCCGGTGGTCGCCGTGCCGCTGCTGGTCCTGCTCGCGGCCTTCGGTGTCCTGGTCGTCACCGGAACCCCGGTGCACGCCCTGCCGCAGCGGCTGGCGGGGCTCCGCGACGTCGTGCTGCGCCGTCCGGCGGCGGACGAGACCGCACCCGGCACGGAGCCGTCGGCCCGCAAGCGCCGCTCGAAGTCGGCCGGCGCCCTGGACGAGCACGCCCTCGACACCCCCTACGACAGCCCGCTGGTCGAGACCGCCGAGGCAGCGGCCGAGGCGGCCGCCGCGTCGGCCGCGACCGGCAGCGACGGGCCGGTCGACGACGGCCCCGCCGAGCCGCCCCCGCACGCTCCGCTGCCGACCCGCGCCGAGCAGCTCTCGTTGTCGGGCGACGTGGTCTACACCCTCCCTGACAGCGGCCTGCTCAAGCAGGGCTCGCCGCACAAGGAGCGGTCACCGGCATCCGACGCGGTGGTCGACAGCCTGTCCGAGGTGCTCCGCCAGTTCGGCATCGACGCGCAGGTCACCGGCTACACCCGCGGGCCGACGGTCACCCGCTACGAGGTCGAGCTCGGGTCCGGCGTCAAGGTCGAGAAGGTCACCGCGCTGAGCCGCAACATCTCGTACGCGGTGGCCAGCGCCGAGGTGCGGATCCTGTCCCCGATCCCCGGCAAGTCCGCGATCGGCATCGAGATCCCCAACACCGACAAGGAGATGGTGTCCCTCGGCGACGTGCTGCGCTCACGGCTGGCCCGCGCCGACCACCACCCGATGGTCGCGGGGCTGGGCAAGGACGTCGAGGGCCACGTCGTCGTCGCCAACCTGGCCAAGATGCCGCACCTGCTGGTGGCCGGGGCCACCGGCTCGGGCAAGTCGAGCTTCATCAACTCGATGGTCTCGTCGGTGCTGATGCGGGCCACCCCCGACGAGGTCCGGATGGTGCTGGTCGACCCCAAGCGGGTCGAGCTGACCGCTTACGAGGGCATCCCGCACCTGGTCACGCCGATCATCACCAACCCGAAGAAGGCAGCCGAGGCGCTGCAGTGGGTCGTGCGCGAGATGGACCTGCGCTACGACGACCTCGCCGAGTACGGCTTCCGCCACATCGACGACTTCAACAAGGCGGTGCGTGCCGGACAGGTCCAGGCGCCGCCCGGGAGCGAGCGGCAGATCGCGCCGTACCCGTACCTGCTCGTCGTCGTCGACGAGCTCGCAGACTTGATGATGGTGTCGCCGCGCGACGTCGAGGACGCGATCGTGCGGATCACCCAGCTGGCGCGCGCCGCCGGCATCCACCTGGTGCTCGCCACCCAGCGGCCGAGCGTCGACGTGGTGACCGGGCTGATCAAGGCCAACGTGCCGAGCCGGCTGGCGTTCGCCACCTCGTCGTTGGCCGACAGCCGGGTGGTGCTCGACCAGGTGGGCGCCGAGAAGCTCGTCGGCGGAGGCGACGGCCTGTTCCTGCCGATGGGCGCGAGCAAGCCGGTACGCCTGCAGGGCTCGTGGATCACGGAGACGGAGATCCGCGCCGTCGTCGCGCACTGCAAGGCGCAGCTGGCCCCGAGCTATCGCGACGACGTCACCGCCTCGGCCCAGTCGTCGCGCGAGCTCGACGGCGACATCGGCGACGACCTCGACCTGGTGCTGCAGGCGGTGGAGCTGGTGGTGAGCACACAGTTCGGGTCGACCTCGATGCTTCAGCGCAAGCTGCGGGTCGGCTTCGCCAAGGCCGGCCGGCTGATGGACATCCTGGAGAGCCGCGGAGTGGTCGGACCCAGCGAGGGGTCGAAGGCCCGTGACGTGCTGATCAAGCCCGACGACCTGGACGACGTCCTGACGACCCTGCGGGGGGACGCATGAGCGTGCTCGACCACCGTGCCGCCACCAGACCCGCCGACGACACCGCCGACGACACCGACCGACGACACCCGCGTCGTGACCGGCCGACCGCCCGAAGGCTCGCTCAGCCTCCACCGCCGCCGCGGCGCGCTGGTGCTGGTGGGTGCCGGAGCGCTCGCCGCCGCCGTGGCGTACGCCTGGCGTGCGGTGAGTGGCGACGGCGTGCTCGGCTACGTGGTCGCGGCCGCGCTGCTGCCGGTCGCGGTGCTGCACCTGGCTGCCGGCTGGGACGCGCGGACCCCGCTGCTGGTGGCCGACCGCACCGGCCTGCGGCTGCGCGACGGCAACCGCTGGACCGGGCTTCGCTGGGAGGACACGACCGCGCTGCGACTGGCGCCGCCCCGGCTGCCGCGCCGCGATGGGCGGCTCGTGGTGACCGACCACGACGGCCGCGAGCGCACTCTCCCGCTCTCCCTGGTCGACCCCGCGGACCTGGGTACGCTGCCCGACGCCCTGCGGCTGCTCGCCGGCACCCGCACCGAGGTGTCCGTGCACGTCCGCGAGCCGGAGCCGCCCGCAGAACCCGCCGAACCCCCGCCAGCTGCTACCGAGACCGACACCGACACCGACACCGACACCGACACCGAGTCGGGCGCCGAGCCTGACGCAGCCGACACCGACACCAGCGAACCCGCGACAGACGTACGGTCCGGGCGGCGGGTGCCGCGCGTGTTCGCGCCTCTGCTCGGGTCCAAGCCGGCGCGGGCGGCGCGGGTGGCGCGAGCCGACGTGGTGCACCAGCCGGTCGTGACGGACCACGGGGTGGGCCAGCGCGAGCTGCGGGACGCCGCGCCGGGGCGAGTAGGGCTGGTGCTCGAGGAGGCGCCCGCCGCCACGCTGACCGAGGCCGAGCCGGCGTCGGTGACCGAGCCGGAGCCGGTGCCCGAGCCAGAGCCCGAGCCGGAGCCCACCGCGATGCGAGCACCGGTCGACCCGGTCGTCGGGCCGCAGCTCGCCGAGGCCCGGGAACGGCTGCGGCTGTCCGTCGACGACCTGGCCGACCGCACCCGGATCCGGCCGCACGTGATCGAGGCCATCGAGGTCGACGACTTCTCCTCGTGCGGCGGCGACGTCTACGCCCGCGGGCACCTCCGCGCGCTCGCCCGCACGCTCGGGGTCGACGCCGACCCGCTGGTGGCCGGCTACGACGCGCGGTACGCCTCGGCGCCGGTCACGGCCCGACGGGTGTTCGAGGCCGAGCTGGCCGGTCCCGGCCGGTCGCTGCGCCCGGTGAGCGGCGGACCGCGCTGGTCGGTACTCATCGGCGTGGTCCTGGTGCTCGTCCTGGTCTGGGCCCTCGCCCGGCTGCTGCTGCCGCCGGTCGCCGGTGACGACCGCGGCGGTGACCGGGCCGGCCGTGCCGACAGGTCCGACCGGGCAGCAGCGGCCCCGCACGGTACGGGCGACGCGGCGTCGCGGTTCTCCGACATGGGCCAGCGCCCGCAGACCACGCGGCTGCGGCTGACCGGCGTCACCACCGACACGACCGACGCGACCGGGACCACAGCCACCGAGGGCACGCCGGCAGCCTCCGGCACCCGGGTGGTGGTCCGCTCCGACTCCGGTGACGTGGTCTTCCGCGGCGCGATCGCGCCCGGTGAGGTCCGCCGCGTCGACGTGCTCGGTCCGGCCACGGTGCGAGCCGACGACGCCGGTGCGGTCAGCGCCCGGGTGGACGGAAGGCCGACCGGACCGCTCGGAGCGCCCGGCAGCGAGGTCCGCACCACGCTCGGCCAGCGCTGACGACTCCGCCAGTCGCCGCGAGCCTGCCGGCCACCGAGGCCGGACCGGCCGACAAGGCCGCTCCGTCATACTGGGCGATCATGACCCCCGTCCCCGCCGCAGCCACCGCACCCGAGCGGTCGGAGGACGAGCCGAGCGTCGCGCTGGTCACCTTGGGCTGTGCGCGCAACGACGTCGACTCCGAGGAGCTCGCCGCCCGGCTGGCCGGCGACGGGTTCCGGCTGGTCGACGCGGCCGACGAGGCCGACGCGGTGCTCATCAACACCTGCGGGTTCGTCGAGTCGGCCAAGAAGGACTCCATCGACACCGTCCTCGACGCGGCGCGGGGCGACCAGACCGTCGTCGCGGTCGGCTGCCTGGCCGAGCGGTACGGCGACGACCTGGCGGCCGCCCTGCCCGAGGCCGACGCGGTGCTCGGCTTCGACGCCTACCCCGACATCGCCGCCCGGCTGCGCGGGCTGCTCGACGGTGAACCACAGCCCTCGCACCGCCCCCAGGACCGCCGCCGGCTGCTGCCCCTGACGCCCACGGACCGCGGGGGAGCGCCCGGCGTCAGCGTGCCCGGTCACCGGGTCGCCGAGCCCGACCTGCTGCCCGGTCAGGCCCCGGCGTCGGGGCCGCCGGTGGTCCGCCGCCGACTGGCCCGCGGGCCGGTGGCGCCGGTCAAGCTCGCCTCCGGCTGCGACCGGCGGTGCGCGTTCTGTGCAATCCCGTCGTTCCGCGGGTCGTTCGTGTCCCGCCCGCCCGCCGACGTGCTGGCCGACGCCCGCTGGCTGGCCGCCGACGGCGTCCGCGAGCTGTTCTGCGTCAGCGAGAACACCACGTCGTACGGCAAGGACCTCGGCGACCTGCGGCTGCTCGAGCGGCTGCTGCCCGAGCTCGCGGCCGTCGACGGCGTCGAGCGGGTCCGGTTGTCGTACCTGCAGCCGGCCGAGACCCGGCCCGGGCTGCTCGACGTCCTCTGCGGCACCGAGGGCGTCGCGCCCTACCTCGACCTGTCCTTCCAGCACGCCAGCGCGCCGGTGCTCCGCCGGATGCGCCGCTTCGGCGACCCCGAACGGTTCCTCGCCCTGCTCGCCGAGGTACGGCGCCGGGCACCGCTCGCAGGCATCCGCAGCAACGTCATCGTCGGCTTCCCGGGCGAGACCGAGGCCGACGTCGAGGTGCTGGCCGACTTCCTGACCGCCGCGCGGCTCGACGTGGTCGGGGTGTTCGGCTACTCCGACGAGGACGGCACCGAGGCCGCCGGGTTCGACGGCAAGGTCTCGCCCGCCGAGGTCAACGACCGCGCCGAGCGGGTAGGGCGGCTGGTCGAGGAGCTCACCGCGCAGCGGGCCGAGGACCGGCTCGGCGAGACCGTCGAGGTGCTGGTCGAGTCCGTCGAGGGAGCTGACGAGGTCGGCGAGGCCGGCCAAGGCAGCGACCGCGTCGTCGAGGGGCGCGCCGCGCACCAGGGTCCCGACGTCGACGGCAGCACGAGGGTCGTCGGGGCGCCGTCCGCCGTACGCGTCGGCGAGCTGCTCGCCGCCCGGGTCGTCGCCAGCGAGGGTGTCGACCTGGTCGCGCGCCACGACGGGGGTCGCCGGTGAGCCACGACGACGCCGGGTTCCGGACCCGCCCGCCGACGCAGAGCGCCCAGCCGAGCAACTGGAACATCGCCAACGCCCTGACCCTGCTGCGGCTGCTGCTGGTCCCGGTCTTCGGCTGGCTGCTGCTGGCCGGCGACGACTCGCTGGTGTGGCGGTGGGCCGCCGTCGCGGTCTTCGTGATCGCCTCGATCACCGACCAGGTCGACGGCCACCTCGCGCGCAAGCACGGGCTCGTCACCGACGTGGGCGCCGTCGCCGACCCGATCGCCGACAAGCTGCTCACCGGGTTCGCCTTCGTGGGGCTGTCGATCCTCGGCGAGCTGTGGTGGTGGGCGACCATCGTGATCCTGGTCCGGGAATGGGGCGTCACCCTGCTGCGGCTCTGGGTGATCCGCTACGGCGTCATCTCGGCGAGCCCCGGCGGCAAGCTCAAGACCACCCTGCAGATCGCGGTGCTGATCGCCTACATGGTGCCCATCCCCGACGAGCTGGAGCCGTTGTTCGACTGGCTGCTGCCCACGGTGCTGGTGGCCACCGTGCTGATCACCCTGGCGACCGGACTCGACTACGTCTGGCGGGCCATCAAGCTCCGCCGGGAGGGCCGAGCGGTCGCGTGAGCGACGGGGCCGAGCCGGTCGTCGAGGCGCTGCGCCGGCGCGGGCAGACCGTCGGCGCCGCCGAGTCCCTGACCGGCGGGCTGCTGTGCGCCGCCCTGGTGTCGGTCCCGGGTGCCTCCGACGTCGTGCGCGGCGCCGTCGTCGCGTACGCCTCCGACGTCAAGACGCACGTGCTGGGCGTCCCCGACGACGTCGTGGCGGCCCACGGGACGGTGGCGGCCGAGACCGCGCTGGCGATGGCGGCGGCCGTCCGTAGCCGGCTGGCCGCCGACTGGGGCGTCGCCACGACGGGCGTGGCGGGGCCCGATCCGGTGGAGGGCAAGCCGGTCGGGCTCGCCTTCGTGGCCGTGGCCGGCCCCGACGGCGCCCGCAGCGAGCGGCTGCACACGGCGGGCGACCGGGCGGCCGTCCGCGCCGGCACGGTGCACGCGGCCCTGCGGCTGCTCCGCGACGCGCTGGAGTCCTGACTCCGGGGCGGTGCCCCCGTCGGCCGGGTACGGTGGAAGCCTGCAGCGCGGGCCTCGGCCCGTGCCGCCCCGTACCGTGGAGGGACGGGGCGAGGACTCGGAGAGGGGTGGAGCGGTGATCGTGCTGCGACGGCTCCTCGGTGACGTCCTCCGCCAGCAGCGGCAGCGGCAGGGCCGCACGCTGCGTCAGGTCTCCGCCGACGCGCGGGTCAGCCTGGGCTACATCTCCGAGATCGAGCGCGGCCAGAAGGAAGCGTCCTCCGAGATGCTCGCCGCCCTGTGCGGGGCGCTCGAGGTACCGCTGTCACGGCTGCTGTCCGAGGTCAGCGACCGGTTGGCGCTGGAGGAGGCGCGGGTGGCTTACGAGAGCGGCGTGCGCGACCAGCGCAGGCTCTCGCTGGCCTCCGAGCCGGTTCCGGTGCCGGTCGCTCCGGCCGCCGACGGCGACGTCGTTGCGGCCGCCTGACCCAGCCTGTCCTTCCGCTCGCTGGGGTCTCCCGGCACGGCTGCGGCCAGCGCGAGCGCGGCGGGTACGTCAAGCGTCGCGCCCGCGGCGAACTCGGCCTCCCAGTCCGTGGCCGACAGGCCCGCCCGGGCCTTGGCGACCGCCTCCTCGAGCAGCCGCCGCTCCGAGACGGTCGGCACGATCTTCTGGTCGGCGCGGAAGTCGGCGGCCGCCCCGGCCATCCGGGCCGCCCGGTGCATCTCGCCCAGCTCGGCCAGGGCGTACACGAACAGCTCGAGCACGATCGCCACGAGGTCGTCGTCACCGAGCTCGATGATCCAGGGCGCGGCCTCGCACAGGTGCTCATGCGCGGCGGCCGCACCGTCGACGTGCCGCAGCGCGACCAGCCGGTTGACCTCGTTGACGGCGATGCCCCAGCGGTCGCCGGCGGCCGAGTCGAGCTGCATCGACTCGGCAGACAGGCGCAAGGCCTCGTCGTACTCGCCGCGCTCGACCAGCAGCACCGCCAGGTTGGCCAGTGCGGTGGACACCCGCGTCGGCGTCCCCGCCTCGCGGGCCAGCTGGATGCTCTCCCGGAGGAGGGTCTGCGCCCGGTCGATGTCGCCGGACTCGTGCAGCGCGAGCCCCAGGCTGTTCAGCTCGCGGGCGATGGTTGCGGGGTCTCCCAGCCGACGGGCGATCGCAAGGGCGCGCTCGAGCATCCCGATGGCGGGCTCGTGTTCCTGCTGGCCCAGCAGGCTGAGCGCGACACCGTGCAGGGACTGCACCATGTCGTCGCTCTCGTCGTCGAGGACGGACAGCAGCCGCTCGTGCCAGTACTGAGCCTCCACCGCGAACCGGTGCCGGTACCAGTACCAGCCGATGCTGCGCACCAGCCGGGCTCCCAGCCGGATCCGCTCGGGGTTGCCGGGCTGCAGCGTGTGGTTCAGCGCGGCCCGGATGTCCGGCAGCGCCGCGTCGATCGCGTCTATTGCAGGCAGCGGTGCTGGACCCTTCAGCTGGTCGTGCAACTGGTCGGAGAGGTCGGCGAACCACTCGGCGTGCCGGTCGAGCACTCCCGCGGCATCGGGGGAGGCCTCCAGCTGGTCGCGGGCGTACGCGCGCACCGTCTGCAGCATCAGCAGGGTCGGCTCGTCGTCGGCGCCGTCGACGACCCGAACCAGGCTGGCGTCGACCAGCCGGGTGACGGCGCCCAGCGCGTCGACGTCGCCGCCGATCACGTACTCGAGGGCGTCCAGGCCGCAACCGGAGACGAAGGCCGAGAGCCGGGCGAAGACCGTCCGGTCCTCCTCGCCGAGCAGCTCGTGGCTCCACTCGATGGTGGCCCGCAGCGTCCGCTGTCGCTCCGGCCGGTCCCGGGCGCCGGGTCCGGAGCCGAGGCTGTCGTCCAGGCGCGCCAGCAGTGCGCGCGGGGTCAGCAGCCGCAGCCGGGCGGCCGCCAGCTCGAGGGCGAGAGGGAGCCCGTCGAGGTGCTGGCAGATGGCCACCACGTCGGCGACGTTGTCGTCGGTGAGCGCGAAGCTGGGCCGGACCAGCTCGGCCCGGGCGCAGAACAGCCGGACCGCCTCCGAGCGCAGGGCCGTCTCCGGGTCGGCGCCGGTCCGCGGCAGCTGCAGCGGTTCCAGCGGCCACTCGTGCTCGGCCACCAGGTGCAAGGGCCGCCGCGAGGTGACGAGCAACCTCAGGTCGGGGCACTCGGTCATCAGCTGCGCCACGACATTGTCGGCGTCGGCGATCTGCTCGAGGTTGTCCAGCACCAGCAGGCCGGTACGCGACCCCAGCACCGCCGTCACCCGCTCCCGGGGGCTCTGTCGCGCCGACCCGCCCGCACCCACGGCCTGGGCGATGCCCGCCCACATCGAGTCGGCGTCGGTCGCGCTGCTGAGCCCGACGAAGAACACCGAGGGCAGCTGCCCGGCAAGCCTCGAGGCGGTGGCGAGAGCCAACCGGGTCTTGCCGGTGCCACCCGGGCCGGTCACCGTGACCAGTCGGGTGTCGTCGCGGCTGAGCAGCAGCTGCAGCTCGGTCACCTCGTCGTCGCGGCCGACCAGCTCGGTCGTGGGTCGGGGGAGGTTGGCCTGGGTGCCGAGGCTGCGCAGCGGCGGGAACTCGTCGGCCAGCCCCGGCACGACCAGGTCGTAGAGGTGCTCGGGGGCGTCGAGGTCCTTCAACCGGTGCCAGCCGAGGTCGCGCAGCTGGAGGCGGTCGGTCAGGTCCGGAACCAGCTGGGCGGTCGCGGCCGACAGCACCACCTGGCCGCCGTGGGCGGTGCTGCTGATCCGCGCGCCGCGGTGCACGTCGAGGCCGACGTAGCCCTCCTCGTGCCGCTCCGGCTCGCCGGTGTGCAGACCCATCCGGACCCGGACCTGAGCGCCCAGCGGCCACTCCTGCAGCTGCAGGACGCGCTGGCCCTCGACCGCGGCGAGAACGGCGTCGTGGGCGGAGGCGAACACGACGAAGAAGCTGTCGCCCTCGGTGCCCATCTCGTTGCCCCGGTGCGCGGTCCACACCGCGCGCAGCAGCCGGCGCTGCACGGTGAGCGTCTCGGCCCAGTGCTCGCCCAGCGCCGACACGAGGGACGTCGATCCCTCGATGTCGCTGAACAGCACCGTCACGGTGCCCTCGGGCAGCGCGCTCATCTGGCCAGTATCGTCGCGGCCGCAACCGGAATCGGGCGAATTCGTGGGACAGGCCCGGATCGGGCTGCGTAGGGTCCGATCCATGCGCGTCGAGGGATCGGTGACGACCATCTCCTGGATCCCGAGCGAGGCCATTACGGGCATGGTCTACCGGGTCCCGTTCCAGGTGGGTTTGGCCCACTATGACAACCCACCTCCCGACCAGGTCGACGACGTCGACGCCCTGCTCGACGCCGACAAGGCGCGCTTCGCCAACCAGCTGCACGCCTGGATCGAGGTCGAGAACGGCGAGATCGTCGACCACGGCCAGGGCGGCAAGGGCCGGATCGGTTCGACCACGATGCGCGTCGGCGGCTTCGACACCACGTTTGCCGCGGTGCCGCTGCCCGACCGCCGCAGCGCCGAGCGGATCGGCAGCACGGCCGTGCGGTTCGAGCAGACCGCCGGCGGCCGAACCGGGGTGCCGACCCCGCGGCGGGTCAGCCGGCCGCCGTACATGCAGATCGCCGCGCCGATGGCCTGGACGACGTTGCAGCTGACGCTGCACGCCGACGGGCGCCAGGAGCACCGGCTGACGGGCGCGAGCCCGTTCCCCCGGCACTGGGTCTACGACGCCGGCGGGCAGCTGGAGAGCAAGTCCGCCACGATCGACTACCGGGTGTGGAGCGTCGAGTCGTTCGGCGACCACACCCCGTGGGGGTCGGTGGACTCGCCGGTCCTGGTCAGCGCGGTGGAGACCGCCCTCGAGCGGCAGATGTCGCTCTCGATCATGCGGGGCAACAAGCAGCCGAAGATCCGACGGTTGACCGCCGGCGAGCACCTCACCGAGCAGGGCGAGGAGGCCGAGGAGCTCTTCTTGCTGCTGGACGGCCTGCTGCAGGTGGACGTCGACGGCGAGGTGCTGGCCGAGATCGGCCCCGGGGCCGTCCTGGGCGAGCGGGCGCTGCTGGAGCACGGCCGGCGCACCGCCACGCTGCAGGCCCTGACGCCGTGCGCGGTCGCGGTCGCCGACCGCGGCGTCGTGGACGAGGAGGCGCTGCGCCAGCTGGCCGGCGGGCACGACCGCGAGAGCCAGCGGCGCGAGAGCTGACGCGAGCCCGCTCAGCCCCGCAACCGGAGTCCCCGCGGGGTGGCGTGGAATCCCGCCGCCTCGAGCGCCGCGCCCAGCGGGCTGCCCAGCACGTGCTCACCGTCGGCCCGCTGCACGGTGAGCCGGCCCAGCGAGCCGTCGCGCACCGCGAGCGCCAGCGCGTCGACGGCGATCCCGAGCCGCTCGTCGTCTCCGGTCGCGTCGCCGGCTGCGTCGCCGAACGTGAGCAGCGTCCGCCCGCCCCGCTCCACGTAGAGCACCAGCGACCCGTCGACGAGCACCACCAGCGCCCCCGCCTTGCGCCCCGGGCGGTGTCCGGCCGCGGCTCCGACACCGTCGGCCTCACCGCTGCGATCGGGCCATGGCAGGGCGGCGCCGTACGGATTGGCCGGGTCGGTGGCCGCCAGCGTCGCGGCCCGCCGGGTCTCGCGTCGCTGTTCGCGCGCCGTGTCGGCCTCGGCCCGCAGCCGGTCGACGGCGCCCGCGGTCGCGAACTGCGCCGCACCCAGGGTGCCGACGAAGTAGCCACGCCGGCACCGACCCGTCTCCTCGAACGCGCCGAGCACGCGGTAGGCCGCCGCGAACCCGCCAGGCACCCGCTCGCTGGTGACCGCGCCCCGGGTGACGACACCGTGCCGCTCCAGCAGCAGCTCGGCTGTCGCGTGCGCCCGCAGGGTGGGGTCGGGGTCGCGGTCGGGCAGCAGCGACCAGCGGCCGGCGGCGGTGGGGGGTCCGGTCCGCGACGGCATCGCCGGCCGGCCGCCGGGGCGCCGGCCGTGCAGCCGCGCACGAGGGGCGGGCCGGCGGCTGCGGTGGGCAGAGCCGCCGCCGCGCACCAGGCTGCGCAGCGGCGCCAGGGTGTCGCCGCTGACCCGACCAGACCAGACCAGGTCCCACAGCGCCGCGTGCAGCGCCTGGTCGTCGGTGCAGCCGATCACGTCGGACAGCTGGCGGAAGAAGTACGCCCCGCCGCCCGCCAGCGCGTCGAGGACCTGGCGGTGCAGGTCGCCCATCGTGGCGTCGGGCCCGTCGAGGTCGCCGGGGTCGAGGTCGGGCAGGGTCAGCGGGGCGGTCTCGGCCAGGTGCAGGCTCACCCAGCCGTCAGTGCCCGGCAGGCTGCCGGCGCCCGCCCACACGACCTCGCCGGAGGCGGTGAGCTCGTCGAGCATCGGCGGCTGGTAGTCCATCACCCGAGAGGCCAGCACCAGCGGCTCCAGCGCCGAGGCAGGGACCGGGCAGCCGGTCAGCTGCTCGACGACGGCGAGGACGCCGCCGACCCCACGCAGCCGTCCGCCGACCTGCTGCCAGGCGGGCAGGAAGCGCCCGAGAGTCACCGGCTCCACCGGCTCGACCTCGTGCCGCAGCGCAGCCAGCGAGCGGCGCCGCAGCCGGCGCAGGACCTCGGTGTCGCACCACTCGCTGCCCCGCCCGCCGGGCCGGAACTCGCCCTCCACCACCCGGCCGCCGGCGGCCAGCCGGCGCAGCGTCTCGGTGACCACCGCTACGCCGAGCCGCCACCGCCCGGCCACCTCGTCGGCGGTGAACGGACCGTGGCAGCGGGCGTAGCGAGCGACCAGGTCGCCGAGCGGGTCGGTGACCGGCTCGCCGAACACGTCGGGCACCCCCTGCGGCACCGGCACCCCCAGCGCGTCGCGGAGTCGCCCGACATCTTCGACGGCCGCCCACCAGGTCTGGCCGCCGAGCACCACCTCGTAGGCCCGGCGCGCCACCGCCAGCTCGTCCAGCCACTGCGCCACCGGGGTGTCGGGCACGCACCGCTCGACGATCTCGGCCGGCAGCAGCGGCCCGACGGTGCGCAGCAGGTCGGCCACACCCTCGACGTCGCGGGCCCGGCGGTCGGCGGCCAGCCGCTGCAGCTCGGCCTCGAGCTCGTGGACGACGGTCTCGTCGAGCAGGTCGCGCAGCTCGGCGCGGCCGAGCAGCTCGGCCAGCAGCGCGGAGTCGAGCGAGAGCGCCGCGGCCCGCCGCTCGGCCAGCGGGCTGTCGCCCTCGTACAGGAAGGCGGCGACGTAGCCGAACATCAGCGAGCGGGCGAACGGCGAGGGGGTCGGGGTGTCGACCTGGGCCACCCGCACCCGCCGGGCGGCTATGTCGCGCAGCAGGCCGACCAGCGCGGGTACGTCGTAGACGTCCTGCAGCACCTCGCGCACGGTCTCGAGCACGATCGGGAAGCTGGGGTAGCGGCGGGCCACCTCGAGCAGCTGGGCCGAGCGTTGCCGCTGCTGCCACAGCGGTGAGCGGCGACGCGGGTCGCGGCGCGGCAGCAGCAGGGCCCGCGCCGCGCACTCGCGGAACCGCGAGGCGAACAGCGCCGAGCCGCCGACCTCGTCGGTGACCAGATCCTCGACGTCGTCGGGCTCGAGCACGAACAGCTCGGCGCCCGGCGGGTCGGCGTCGGTCTCGGGCACCCGCACGACGATGCCGTCGTCACTGGCGATGGCCTGCCCGTCGACGCCCAGCCGCTCGCGCAGCCGGGCACCCACCGCGAGCGCCCACGGCGCGTGCACCTGGAGGCCGAACGGGGAGTGCAGCACCACCCGCCAGTCGCCCAGCTCGTCGCGGAACCGCTCCACCAGCAGCGTCCGGTCGTGCGGGACGTGGCCGGTCGCCTCGCGCTGCTCGGAGAGGAAGCCGACCAGGTTGTCCGCAGCCCAGGGGTCGAGTCCGGATTCACGGCAGCGGGCCGTGGCGTCGGCGGGGGACGCCCCCGAGACCTCGCGGACGAACGCACCGAGACCCTGGCCGAGCTCGGCGGGGCGGCCGATCGCGTCGCCCTTCCAGAACGGCAGCCGCCCGGGCTGGCCCGGCGCCGGGCTCACGACCACCCGGTCGTGGGTGATGTCCTCGATCCGCCAGCTGCTGGTGCCGAGGGCGAAGACGTCGCCGACCCTCGACTCGTACACCATCTCCTCGTCGAGCTCGCCGACCCGACGCCCGGTCGGGCCGTCGCCGACCAGGAACACACCGAACATGCCGCGGTCGGGGATGGTCCCACCCGAGGTGACCGCCAGCCGCTGGGCGCCGGGGCGCCCGGTGATCCGGCCCGCCACCCGGTCCCACACGATCCGCGGCCGCAGCTCGGCGAACTCCTCGCTCGGGTAGCGCCCGGCCAGCAGGTCGAGGGTGGCGTCGTACGCGCCCCGCGGGAGGGTGGCGAACGGGGCTGCCCGGCGGACCAGGCCGTACAGCTCGTCGACGTCGAGCTCGTCGACCGCCGCCATCGCGACCACCTGCTGGGCCAGGACGTCGAGCGGGTTGGCCGGGATGGACAGCGCCTCGATCCGACCCGCCCGCATCCGCTCGACCGTGACCGCCGCCTGCACCAGGTCGGCGCGGTGCTTGGGGAACACCACCCCGCGGGACACCTCGCCCACCTGGTGACCGGCACGGCCGACCCGCTGCAGGCCGCTGGCCACCGACGGGGGTGCCTCGACCTGCACGACCAGGTCGACGGCGCCCATGTCGATGCCGAGCTCGAGGCTGCTGGTCGCCACCACGCAGGGCAGCCGACCGGACTTGAGGTCGTCCTCGATCAGCGCCCGCTGCTCCTTGCTGACCGACCCGTGGTGGGCCCGCGCCAGCAGGTCGCCGGCGCCCCGGGCGGCGCCGGACTGGGCCATGATCTGCGCCGGTTGGCCGGTGGGCGGGAGCGCTTCGCCGGCTCGGGCCGCGGCGATCTCGTTCAGCCGCGCGGTGAGCCGCTCGGCCAACCGGCGGGAGTTGGCGAAGACGATCGTGGAGCGGTGCCGCTCGACGAGGTCGACGATGCGTTCCTCGACGTGCGGCCAGATCGACGACGCCGGTGCGTCGTCGGGCGGGGGTGGCGGCTCGCCCGGCACCGGGGTGCCGCCGGGAGCCGTGGACGTGCTGCCGAGCTCGCCCATGTCCTCGACCGGCACGACGACCGAGAGCTCGAGCCGCTTGCTGCTCGGGGGATGGACGATCCGGGTGCTGGCGGCGCCGCCGAGGAAGCGGGCCACCTCGTCGGTGGGTCGGACGGTGGCCGACAGGCCGATCCGCTGTGCCGGTCGGGGGAGCAGCGCGTCGAGGCGTTCCAGAGACAGCGCGAGGTGCGCGCCGCGCTTGGTGCCGGCGACCGCGTGCACCTCGTCGAGGATCACCGTCTGTACGCCCCGCAGCGACTCGCGGGCCTGGGAGGTGAGCAGCAGGAACAACGACTCCGGGGTGGTGATCAGCACGTCGGGCGGGGAGCTCGCCAGCCGCCGCCGCTCGTCGGCCGGGGTGTCACCGGTGCGGATGCCGACCCGGATCTGGGGCGCGGGCAGGCCGAGCCGGCGGGCGGTGTGCTGCATGCCGCTGAGCGGTGCCCGCAGGTTGCGCTCGACGTCGACGGCCAGCGCCTTGAGCGGGGAGACGTACAGGACCCGACAGCGCGGGCCGGACTCCTCTTGCGGCTCCCCCTCGCCGGCCAGCCGGTCGAGGCCCCAGAGGAACGCCGCCAGCGTCTTGCCCGACCCGGTGGGCGCCACGACCAGCGTGTGCTCGCCGGAGCTGATCGCGTCCCAGGCGCCCAGCTGGGCGGGGGTCGCCGCCGCGAACGCACCCGTGAACCACTCCCGGGCGAGCGGGCCGAAGCGGGCCAGCACGTCCGCGGGGTCCGCGGCGGGATCCACCGTGGGATCGGGGTGGTCGGGCACGGACCCAGTCTGCCCCGCGGGACCGACAGCCGGGACCGACAGCCGGCCGAGTCAGAGGATGGGCGCCCGCATCCAGGAGTCGCCGCCGTTGTCGCTGGTGAGCAGCCGGCCGCCGGTGGTCACCAGCCAGTCGGCACCGTCCACCCCTCCGGACGCGGCGGACGTGTAGCCGTCGGAATCGCTCTCCAGCGCGTCGGGGTCGCCGGCCGGGGGGTTGACCTCCTCGTAGCCGGGCGTGCCCGCCCGCACCACGTACGACCCCTCGGGACCGGCCAGCAGCGCGCTGCCGTCGGCGCGTGCGACCAGGGACGCGGTGCCACCAAGGACCGGCACCCGGACCGTCTGCCAGCTGGTCAGGGACCCGTTGCTGCCGGCGATCAGGGTGCTCGCCCCACCGAGGCAGACCGTCCACACGTTCTGGCCGTCGGTGTCGGCGAGCACCTGGCCCCCGTCGGGGCAGGAGACCTCGCGCTGCCGCCAGCCGGCACCGCCGGAGTCCACCAGCAGCCGCGGGGCCCGGCGGAAGGTGTCGGCCACGACCGCCCCGAGGACGTCACCGCCGGCGAACACGCTGTAGATCCGTTCGGTCGGCAGGGTCGGGGCGGCAACGGTCGCCCAGTGGTCGGTGTCCACCTGGGACACCGAGAGGGTGGTTGCCAGCGTCCCGTCGGTCGCCGCGACCACACGGCTCCGTCCGGCGGCCACGCCGACGACCGCGGGTCCGCCGGGCAGGTCGACGTCGGCCCAGGTGTCGCCGCCGTCATGGGTGGCGGCGACCTGCTCGCCCTTCCATGCCCAGCCGTCGTCCTCCGTGGCAGCGAGCTCGACGTACTGGGCCGTCGCCGGCAGCGCACCGTCGGTCCTGAGGTCGGTGCTGAGCTCGTGTGAGGTCCCACGTCTGCCCGCCGTCGCTACTGCGAGCCAGCGCCGGGCACGTCCCGGTGGCGCAGTCGGTGCGCACCGTCGCCCAGACGGTGTCGCCCGCCGCGGTGACGGTGCCGGCGGACGCGCTCGCCGTGGGAGTGTCGTCGGCGACCGGTGTGCCTGGTCCGGAGACGAGGCTGGGAACGACGACCGTGACGGCCGCCGCGACCGCGGCCACTGCGACCGCCCCGGCGCCCGTGCGTCGCAGGCGGCGGCGACGGGCGCCGCGGCGCACCCGGGCGAGCATGGCGTCGGCGTTGACCAGGCGGTCCCCGTGGGGATCGCCGGGTGCCTCGGCACTCCGGCGCAGCGCGTCCCGCAGCTCGTCGTCAGGACCGGTCACGACTCACCCCCACCGGGTGCGAAGGTCGGCAGCAGGGCTCGCATCTTCGCGACCCCCTTCGAGGCCTGGCTCTTGACCGTGCCGGTGGAGCAGCCCAGCACCCGGGCGATCTCAGCCTCCGACAGGTCCTCGTAGTAACGCAACGCGAGCACCGCCCGCTGCCGCGGGGGCAGCGACTGCAGTGCCGCCCACAGGTCGTGGTCGCGCTGCGCGTCCTCGGAGCGGCCCTCGGGCAGCTCGTCGGTGAGGGTCTCGTGCCGCAGCCGACGCCAGATGCTGATGTTGCGGTTGACCATCACCCGGCGCACGTACGCGGTCGGCTCGTCGCGCTCCTGCAGCCGCGGCCAGGCCAGCAGGGTGCGCTCGAGAGCGTCCTGCACGAGGTCGGCCGCTGCGTCGGGATTGCCGGTGAGGATGCGCCCGAAACGGAGCAGGTCCGGGAGCCGGGCACGGACGAAGGCGTCGAACGCCTCCTGCGCGTCGTCCCCCACGATCGTGCCTCCGCGACCTGCTCGACCGGCGAGCCGCAGCGATCCTCCCACGTCCGGCAGGAAACCGGCCGCGGGCACGACGAAGTCACCCGCCACGAGGACGCTCACGGTGCTGCACACGCGCGAGCGCTGCCGGGGGTTGTCCGCCCAGGGCGGCCGCGACCAGAAACCCGCGTGATCGGTGTCGGGAGTGCGGGCTACTGTCGCCGCCGTGACCGACCTCCAGCCGCGTGCCGCCACGGAGGGCACCACCGAGGCCGAGCGCTCCGACGAGCCGCTCGTGGTCGCCCGCGGCCTGGTCAAGCGCTTCGGCGACGTGGAGGCCGTGCGCGGCATCGACCTCGACGTGCGACGCGGTGAGGCCTTCGGGTTCCTCGGACCCAACGGTGCGGGCAAGACCTCGACGATGCGGATGATCGCGGCGGTCTCGACGCCCACGGCCGGCAGCCTGCGGGTGCTCGGGCGCGACCCGGTCACCGCGGGACCGCAGATCCGCGCCCGGCTCGGCGTGTGCCCGCAGGACGACACCCTCGACAGCGAGCTCACGGTGCGCGAGAACCTGCTCGTCTACGGCCGCTTCTTCGGGCTCTCCCGCGCCGAGTGCGCCCGCCGCGCTGACGAGCTGCTCGAGTTCGTCCAGCTCACCGACAAGGTCGACGCCCGGGTCGAGCAGCTGTCCGGTGGCCTCAAGCGGCGGCTCACCATCGCCCGGTCGCTGATCAACGACCCCGAGGTGCTGATGCTCGACGAGCCCACCACCGGCCTCGACCCGCAGGCGCGGCACCTGCTGTGGGACCGGCTGTTCCGGCTCAAGCAGCGTGGCACCACCCTGCTGATCACCACGCACTACATGGACGAGGCCGAGCAGCTGTGCGACCGGCTGGTGGTGATCGACGACGGGGTGATCGTCGCCGAGGGGTCGCCGTCCGACCTGATCCGCGAGCACTCGACCCGGGAGGTCTGCGAGCTGCGGTTCGGGGTCGACGACCACGAGCAGGTGGCCGACAAGGTGGCCGACCTCGGCGAGCGGGTCGAGGTCCTGCCCGACCGGGTGCTGATCTACACCGACGACGGCGAGGCCACTGCCCAGGCGGTGCACGAGCGCGGGCTGTCGCCGCGCGGCACGCTGGTGCGCCGCAGCACCCTCGAGGACGTCTTCCTCCGGCTCACCGGCCGGTCCCTGGCGGACTGAGCCGTGGCCACCCAGAGCTCGACGGCACGGGATGTGACATCGCCCGGCCTCGTCGTCCGCCAGCTCGACCACTGGGCGGTCCGCTGGCGCCGTACCTGGCGGGGCAGCGTCATCACGAACTTCCTGGCGCCGGTGTTCTTCCTGCTCGCGATGGGCGTCGGGCTGGGCTCGTACGTCGACGACGGCGGCGCCCGCTCGCTCGGCGGCGTCGCCTATCTCGACTTCCTCGCGCCCGGGCTGCTGGCCACCACGGTGATGCAGAACGCCGTCGGGGCGTCGACCTGGCCGATCATGGGCGCGTTCAAGTGGGACAAGACCTACCACGCGATGCTCGCCACGCCGCTGCGGGTGCGCGACATCCTGGTGGGCAGCCTCTGGTTCGTCGCGGCCCGGCTCGCGTTGACCGCCACCGTGTTCCTCGTCGTGCTGGTGGCCTTCGGGATCGCCGACTCGCCCTGGGCGGTGCTGGCCCTGCCCGGGGCGGTGCTGGTCGGCATGGCGCACGCGGCCCCGATCTTCGCCTACACCGCGCGGATCGAGCGCGAGACCGGCTTCATGCTGCTGTTCCGGCTCGGCGTGATCCCGATGTTCTTGTTCTCCGGGGCGTTCTTCCCGGTGAGTCAGCTGCCCGACCTGCTGCGCTGGCTCGCCCAGGTGCTGCCGCTCTACCACGGCGTCGAGCTGCTGCGTGGGCTGGTGCTGGGCACGCCCGACCTGTCCGCCGACCTGTTCCACGTGGCCTACCTGGCGGCGTTCGTCGCGGTCGGCTTCTGGCTGGCCGACCGCGGCTTCGCCCGCCGGCTCGGCCAGGCGTGAGGGGAGTGGGCCGGCCATGACGTCGCAGAGCTCGCAGCTGCTCGGGCCCCGGATCGCGCCGCTGCCACTCGGCCGGGCGCCGTGGACGCACCTGGTGGGCCGCAACCTGATCGTCTACCGCCGCGACTGGGTGGTGTTCGTCACCGGCTTTCTCGAGCCGCTGCTCTACCTGCTGTCCATCGGGGTCGGCATCCAGCAGCTGGTCGGGGACTTCCGGGTCGGAGGGGAGGTGGTGTCGTACACCGAGTTCGTCGCGCCGGCGATGCTCGCGACCTCCGCCATGAACGGTGCCCTGTTCGACACGACCTTTGGCGTGTTCTTCAAGCTGCGCTACGAGAAGGTCTACGACAGCGTGCTCGCGACGCCGCTGACGCCGCGGCACGTGGCGACCGGTGAGCTGGTGTTCGCGCTGATGCGCGCCGCGGTCTATGCGCTGGCGTTCGTGCTGATCATGACCGCCATGGGGCTGGTGTCGTCGTGGTGGGCGCTGCTCGCGCCCGCGGCCGCGGTGCTGATCGGCTGGGCGTTCGGCGGTGCCGGCATGGCACTGACCACCTGGATGCGCTCCTGGCAGGACTTCGACTTCATCACGCTCGCGATCTTGCCGATGTTCTTGTTCTCGGCCACGTTCTTCCCGCTGGACCGCTACCCCGACGGCGTGCAGTGGGTGGTGCAGGTGACGCCGCTGTACCAGGGCGTCGTGCTCTGCCGCGGCCTCACCACCGGCGTGCTCACCTGGGGCACCGCGGTGGCGGTGGTCTACCTGGTCGCGCTGGGCGGGGCCGGGCTTGCCGTCGCCTCGCGGCGGTTCGGGGCGCTGCTGCTGCGCTGAGCCCGTTACTGGGCCCGTTGCTGGGCCCGTTGCTGGCGGCGTTGGTCGCCGAAGCCCAGCTCCTCCGCGCAGTCGTCCAGCATGTCCTCGAACAGCGTCACGCTGTCCTCCAGTGCCCAGTGCAGGTGGCCGAACGCCTCCAGCGTGACCATGCCGTACAGCCGGGACCACTGCCGCACGTACAGGTAGCGCAGCGGCAGTGGCAGTGCCTCGTCGGGACCGGTCCGCGCGGTCGTCTCGAGCATCGCCAGCAGCTCGGGGTCGACGCTGTCGAGGGCGGGGGCCTGTACGAGTCCGTCGCGCCACATCGCCGCGAACACCTCCGCGAACAGCTCGCCGAAGCGGTGCGCCGCGTCCGACGTGCAGCCGGTGGCGTGGTCGTCGGCGTGCAGGCTGTCCAGCGGGTTGGCGAACAACAGCGCGTACTCGTGCCGGTGCCGCAGCGCCCAGGACCGGAACGCGTGGGCCATCGCGACCAGCCGGGTGGGCAGCTCGCCGGGGTCGACGGCGTCTCGGGCCCGGACCAGCTCATCGATCAGCTCGTCGTAGAGCTCGCCCCCCACCAGGTCGAGCAGCTCGTCGTGCCCGTCGACATAGCGGTACAGCGCGGGAGGGGTCATGCCCACCTCGCGGGCGACGGCGCGCAGGCTGACGCCCTCGCCGACAGCGACCAGCCGACGCCCCGCCGCGAGGATCTCGTCGCGGGTCTGCGCCCGGACCCGCTCGCGCCGGGTGGGGGGTTCCGGCGGCGACTCCGCGGTGGCAGCGGAATCGGGATTGACAGCGGTCATGCGGACCATCATAGTGAACATCGTTAACGGTGAACAGGGTTCACGAACACGATGGTTGTTCACGGAGGATGAGATGGAACGTTGGGGCAGGCTGATCGCACGGCGCCGCTGGGCGGTGCTGGTGGCGGGTGTGCTGGTGGTGGCGGGCGCCGGCGGCTTCGGGCTCGGGGTGTTCGGGTCGTTGTCCGACGGCGGCTTCGAGGACCCCGACAGCGAGTCCGCGCGGGCCGACGCCGCGATCCTGGACACCTTCGGGGCCACCGAGGCCGACGTGCTCGTGCTGTACGAGACCGACGACGGCGGCCCGGTCGACGACCCGGCCGTGCGGCGCGCGGTCACCGAGACCGTCGATGCCCTGCCCACCGACCAGGTGGTCCGGGCCGTCACCGCCTGGAACGGCGGGGGACCCGCCGCGGCTTCTGGGCTGGTGTCCGACGACGGGCAGGCGACCCTGGTCACGCTCACCCTCGCCGGCGACGACGACGAGGAGCGGGCCGACGCCTACGAGCAGGTCGCCGCCGAGCTGGAGGCGCCCGGGTTGACCGAGCAGGTCGGCGGCCGGTCGGCGACGTTCTCCGAGGTCGGCGAGCGGGTCGAGTCCGACATCGCCCGGGCCGAGTCGCTGACCATGCCGATCGTCGTGCTGCTGTGCCTGGTGGTGTTTGGCAGCGTGGTGTCGGCGACGCTGCCCGCGCTGGTCGGCGGGTTCGCCATCGTCGGGTCGTTCGCCCTGCTGCGCGGGCTCACGTCGGTGACCGACGTGTCGGTCTTCGCCATCAACGTCATCACCCTGCTCGGGCTGGGACTGGCCATCGACTACGCGTTGTTCGTGGTGAGCCGGTTCCGCGAGGAGCTCGCCGCCGGCCGGTCGACGCCCGACGCGGTCGCCGCCACGATGGCCACCGCCGGCCGCACGGTGGCGTTCTCCGGTCTCACGGTCGCGGTCTCGCTGGCCTCGCTGCTGCTGTTCCCGCAGGTGTTCCTGCGCTCGATGGGCTTCGGCGGCATGGCCGCGGTGCTGGTGGCGATGGTCACCGCGCTCACCGTGCTGCCCGCGCTGCTCGCCGTGCTCGGGCCCCGGGTCGACGCCGGGAGGATGCCGTGGCGGCGACACCGGGTCGACCGGGGGGCACCCGTGTCAGCCCGCGCTGGGGACACCGAGTCGGGTGCCTGGGCCCGGCTCGCCCGGCTGGTCATGCGCCGGCCCGTGGTCGTGCTGGTCACGGTCGTCGTCGCCCTGCTGGCGGTCGGCTCGCCGTTCCTGCGCGTGGAGTGGACCGGCGTCGACGAGCGCGTGCTGCCGGCCGGATCCGAGAGCCGGGTGGTGTCCGAGGAGCTGGCCGCGCGGTTCCCGGGCCAGGACCTCGCGACCGCAGACGTGGTCGTCACCGGAGCCGACCCTTCCGGGCTGGAGTCCTACGCCAGTGCGCTCGGGGCGGTCGACGGGGTGACCGACGTCAGCACCGTCGCCGAGCAGGACGGCGTGGCCCGCCTCGACGTCACCTATCCGGTCGATCCGTACAGCGAGGAGGGCCGGGAGCTGGTCCAGCAGCTGCGGGACGTCCCGGTGCCCGCCGGGGCGCAGGCGCTGGTGGGCGGCGACAGCGCCCAGCTCGTCGACCTGCTCGACTCGCTCGGCGACACGCTGCCCTGGATGGGCCTGGTCGTAGTCCTCGCGATGCTGGTGCTGCTGTTCGTGGCGTTCGGCTCGATGGTGCTGCCGTTGAAGGCGGTGGTGGTCAACGCGATCTCGGTGGTGGCGTCGTTCGGCGTGGTGGTGTGGGTGTTCCAGGACGGCCACCTCGCCGGCCCGCTGGACTTCACCCCGATGGGCGCGCTGGACGCGACCCAGCCCATCTTGATGCTGGCGATCCTGTTCGGGCTGTCGATGGACTACGAGGTGTTCCTGCTGTCGCGGATCCGCGAGCAGTGGGACCTCACCGGCGACAACACCCGTGCGGTCGCGGTCGGGCTGCAGCAGACCGGCGGGATCATCACCAGCGCGGCGCTGCTGCTGGCCGTGGTGATCGGGGCCTTCGCGACCTCGGGCATCACCTTCATCAAGATGATCGGCGTCGGCATGCTGGTGGCGATCATCGTCGACGCCACGATCGTGCGGAGCCTTCTGGTGCCCGCGGCGATGCGCCTGATGGGCCGGGCCAACTGGTGGGCGCCGGGTCCGCTGGCCCGGTGGTGGGAGCGGCACGGCGTGCGCGAGGGAGTGGCGTCACCTGTCCCGACGGCCGACGAGAACGGGTCGGTGGAGCGACGCATACTGACCCAGTGAGGCTGACCCAGTGAGGCACAGCGAGTTCTGGTCCCGGATGGAGCAGCACCTGGGCAGCGGCTACGCCCGGGTCTGGTCCGACCAGCAGGTGCTCGCCGGCCTCGGCGGCCGCACGGTGTCCCAGGCGCTGGAAGCCGGCGAGCCGCCGAAGCGGGTCTGGCGGGTCGTCTGGGCGGCGCTCGGGCTGCCGGCGTCTGAGTACTGATCTGAGTACTGATCTGAGTACTGAGCCGGTCACCGCAGGTCACGGTCGGGGCCGGATCGCCAGGTTGCCTGTCAATTCACCTCGCGGGGGTGGACACTGGGGGTGATGAAACGACGTAGGCCGTGAACCGGCGCCATCTGAAGTCCAGTCCGTTCAAGGCCGCCAACGACCCGCCGCCCGAGATCTACGAGGTGGGTGACCGGGTTCTGCACGACACCTTCGGTCTCGGCCGCGTGGTCGCGGTGCAGGGCACGTTCGCGGTTCAGGTCGACTTCACGTCGACCCAGGAGCGGGTGACGCTGCCCTGTCGCCGGATGAGCCACCTCTGACTCAGTGGACCCCTCCGCCGAGCTGTGGGCGCTGGTCAACGGCTACCAGGTCACCGAGGCGTTGTACGTCGTCGCCGAGCTCGGCATCTCCGACCTGCTCGCCGAACAGCCCCGCACGGTCGACGACCTCGCCGGTCTGACCAGCTCGCACGCCCCGTCGCTGCACCGGGTGCTGCGCGCCCTGACCACGGTCGGCGTCTACGAGGTGCGACCCGACGGCACGTACGCCAACACCGCCGTGGGCGACGTGCTCCGCCGCGACGCCCCCGACTCGGTGGCGGCCTGGGCACGGTTGATCGGCCGAAAGCCGGTCCGGGAGGCGTGGGCGGGGCTGCTGGACGGGGTACGCACCGGCGAGCACCCGTTCCGGGCGGTCCACGGCACCGATCCGTGGGAGCACCGCCGGCAGCACCCCGCCGAGACGGTCGCCTTCGACGACGCGATGACCGCGTTGTCCGCCCGCGAGGCACGCCGGGTCGTCGACGCGTACGACTTCACCGGTCTCGGCACCGTCGTCGACGTGGGCGGCGGTCGCGGCCGATTGCTGGCCGAGGTGCTGCGCGCGAACCCGGACGTCCGGGGGGTGCTGCTCGAGCTGCCGCACGTGCTGGAGCACGCGCCGACGCTGCTCGCCGAGCAGGGAGTCGAGACGCGGGTGCTGTTGGTGCCCGGCGACTTCTTCCGTCACGTCCCGGCCGGCGGCGACGCCTACATGCTCAAGTCGGTCGTGCACGACTGGCCGGACGCCGAGGCGGTCGAGCTGCTGACGTGTTGCCGGGAAGCGATGGCGCCGGGTGCCCGGCTGCTCCTCGTCGAGCGGGTGCTCGGCCGGCCCGGCCAGGAGCGCACCGCCGCCTTCTCCGACCTGAACATGCTGGTGATGCCGGGCGGTCGGGAGCGCACCGAGGACGAGTACGCCGCGCTGCTGACCGCGGCCGGGCTGACGGTCAGCCGGGTCGTCCCGACCGCGGGCGGGTTCGGCGTCGTCGAGTCGTTCCTGCGCTGACGCGGCCGCTGGGTCGTGACGAGCCCGTCAGGCGGCGTGCAGCAGCCCCTCCTGGCGAGCCACCCGCACCGAGGCGAGCACGGTGACGACGACTGCCAGCAGCGTCAGTACCACCAGCACGACGTTCTTGGCCATGACGAACGTGACCAGGGGTTGTGAGGCCAGCAGCCAGCCGATCACGACCGCCTTCACCAGGGACATCGCCGCCCACAGCGCGGTGAGCTGCCAGAACAGCCGGCGCACCCGCGGCCGGGCCGCGACGTCGTCGTCCATCGGGTAGAAGTCGCCCGCAAGCAGGGCGACGACGGGGCGGGCGACGAACAGCGAGCCGAAGAAGACTGCGGCGACCACGAGGTCGCTGACCACCGGCTGCAGGAAGTACAGGAACGTGCTGCCGCTGGCGAAGGCCACGACCGTACGCGCCGCGAGCACCGCCGCGGTCAGCAGCAGCAGCCCGGAGACCGGACGTCGCGATACCGCTCGCCAGGCCAGCGCGCCGAGGCACCAGCCCAGCGCAGCGAGCAGCGCGGCCCAGACGTCCAGCACCACGAGGCTGACCGAGAACAGCACGGCGGGCACCACGCAGGCGACGAGCAGGCTCACCGCGAGCCGGCCGATGATCGAGCCGAGCCGCGGCCGGGGGAAGGTCTGCGCTGCCGGGCCGGCCGCCGGTGCACCGGCCGACGGCCCGTCCACGTCGGCCGTGGTACGTGCCACCACGGTGCTCACGAGTCGGTGCGGCCGGGTCGTCCGCCCTCGGACACCCAGGCGGCGGCCGGGCCTGGCGCGTCGGCGGCGGACAGCGTGCCGGCGGCGGCCAGCAGCGCGGTCGGGCTGGCCGCACGGGCGTCACCACCGGCGGCAGCGAGCACCCTCCCGGCGACGCCGGGAGGCGTGCCGACGGGCACGACCAGCAGGTCGAGGCGTTCGCCGTCGACACCGCGCAGCCGGAGCAGGTGCGGGTCGATCCCGCGGAACCAGCCGAGGTGGATGGTCCGGTCGCCGTCGGCGCGGAACGAGTGCGGGCCCTGCGCCCAGCCGGAGCGGTGGTAGTTGGCTCGGGTGATGCGGATGCCGCGCCGGTGCAGCTCGACGAGGAGTGGACTCAGCTCGGTGACGAGCGACGTCGAGCGGGGCCACCAGGCGCCGTCGACCGGTCCGCCACGGGAGCCCTCGGCACGCAGCGCGAGCCGCGGCACGGTGGAGGGCACGTCGGGAGTACTGGATCTGGGGGCGGCGGTGCCGGGCGAGGCCATGGTGGTCCCTGTCTCCGGCGTGACCGGGCGAGGAGTCGTGCGCCAAGGGCGACGAGCCAGCTGCCTGCGTACGAAAAGTCCTCGGTGGGTTCAGCCTACCGCGCGCAACCGCCGGGACGTGCCGGTCCGGTGCCGGATTCAGCCGTTCGCCCGACGCCGTTCTCGGTACGCGCGCACCTTGATCCGGTTGCCGCAGCCGTACTCGCACCAGCTGCGCGAGCGGTTCTTCGACTTGTCGTAGTAGGCCCACTCGCACTCGTCGGAGGCGCAGATCTTCAGCCGGGTCCAGGTGCCGTCGGCGGTCGCCCGGTGCATCGCCAGCGCGACGGCGGCGAGCGCGCCCGACACCCCGCCGCGGGTGGCCACCAGCCGCGGCTGCTGGCCGTCCCAGCGCAGCGCGACGGGGAGCTGCGCCAGCGTCGCGTCCAGCGCGGGGATCGGCTCGCTGGCGCCGTCGTGGTTGAGCTCGAGCGCGCGGCGCAGGCCGGCCCGCATCTCCCGCGCGAGCGCCAGGTCGGCACGGGTCGCCCGGGCCGGTCCGGTGAGCAGGCCGGCCTGGTGCAGGTAGCCGGCCAGCTCGCCGGGGGTGGTCAGGTCGTCGGTGGCGGTCTCGCGGTCGGTCGTGTTGACGAAGTCGCGGACCAGCGCGATGTCGGCCGGGGCCGATGGGGTCGGGACGTCCACGCTCACCATGACACCAGCATAACGCGTTTGCCGGTTGCACATCTGTGGTAACCAGCGTAATGTGTTGACTGGTATCACAGACGAGATGAGGAGCGCACCGTGAAGGCGTGGGGAACGGTCATCGAGCAGCTGACGCACGACGACGAGCGGCAGCGGGCCGAGCGCCGGCACGCCCGGGTGCGCCGGGAGGCACGGCGAGAGGCACGGCGAGAGGCACGTCGCACGCCGCGAGCGGTGGCGCCGCGCGGGCTCCGTCAGGCCTGGTCCTTGACCAGGTGGAGCAGCCAGTCGCGGTCGGTGCGGATCAGCGCATAGCGGCGCGGCCCGGCCCGCCCGTGCAGGACCAGCACGATCCGCCGGTCGTCGCGGTCGATCTCCTCCCACCACCCGGTGTCGGCGATCGACTTCTCCGCGTCCTCGTACGTCGCGTGCTCGAGGTCGTGGTCGGGAACCGCGATCGCCAGCCGGTTCTGCCGGTGGTTGGTGGGCACCCCGCGCGGCAGCGCCCACGACCGCAGGACGCCGTCCTCCTCCAGCCGCAGGTCGAAGTGGTGCTGCGGCTTGTGGTGCTCGTGCAGCACGAAGACCGGGCGCGGGCCCTTGGCGGCGGCGCTCACCACGTGGTCCGCAGCAGCACGCAGACCCCGAGCGCCCACAGCGCCTGCACGGCGAGCCACCAGCGCCGCCGGTCCGCCGGCAGCCAGCCCGCCAGCGGCACCAGCCAGACCAGGAACGGCAGCCAGATCCTCTCCACCTCCGACTTGGACAGCCCGGACAGGTCGGCCGCGGCGATCGCCACCAGCGCGCCGACGGCGAGCCAGCCGGCGCCCGAGCGCCCGGCCACGACCGTCCGCCAGCCGCCGCGTTCGATCACCGTCCGCAACCGGGCCACCGCCGCGCCGCCCGCCGCCCACGCTGCCGGACCCACAGCGACGGCCGCGGCCGCCAGGTTGCCCCACACCCAGTACGCGTACGGCCGGTCGAAACCCTTGCCTTCGTAGTAGCGGAGCACGACCAGCTGCTGGCCCTCGTACCACCAGAAGCCCAACCAGGCGAAGACCCCGACGACGGCGAGCGCAGCGATCACGGCGACGGGCAGTGGCCGCCACTGCCGCGCGGCCACCAGAACCGCGACCGCGATGGCGCCCATCAGCGCCAACCCGTACGACAGGAAGATCCCGGCCCCGAGCAGCAGCCCGGCCGCCGACGCGAGCGTGATCAGCCGGCCGGGAGAGCGGGCGACCGAGGCCAGGGCGAGCATCGCGATCCCCGCTGCCACGACCGCGGCGAACATGCCATCGGCCGAGATCCAGACCCAGATCGCCAGCGGGCTGAGCGCCAGGAACGGCGCGGCGGCTCGGGCCCGGTGCTCGTCGCCGAGGGCGCGCACCGCCACCAGCACCGAGACGACGGCGGTGGACCCGACCAGGGCGGTGACCAGGCCGCTGTCCTGCGACCCGCCGAGCCCGACCCGGTCGAGCGCGGTGTAGACGATCAGCGGCAGCGGCGGGTGCCCGGAGTCGTGGGTGGCCCACTGGTCGTCGACCGCGATCAGGATGTAATCGGTGTAGCTGCGCAGCAGCTCGCCGAATCCGTCGACCCGCGGCACGTCCACCAGGTACTCGTCCTCGCCGGCCAGCGGCGCGACGACGCCCTCCTGCCAGCCGCGGCTGAGGGCGAGCCCGAACCCCCACAGCACCCCGGTCAGCCAGGTGAGCCCCACCAGCCGCCCCCACGGCAGCGTCTCGGCAAGCCGCGGACCGTACGCCACCGTCGCCACCGCCAGCGCGGCCGGTAGCGCCAGCCAGCCGTGCCACTCGGTGTCGCGGTGCGCGCTCAGCGGCGGGAGCCACTGGTAGACGTCGCCGTCGAACCAGCCGAGCGGCTCGGCCGCGAACGCGAGCACGACCATGCCGCCCACCAGCAGGACGCCGACCACCTCGGCCACCGGCGCACGCCGTCCGACCCGTTCCTGGTCGGGGCGGGTCGTGGTCGCCATCGTCGGTTCAGCGCGACTCAGCGCGGGTCGACGCCGACGGCGCCGGTGACGGTCTTCCAGAGCCGGGCACGCTCGCCGGGCGGCTCGTGCTGGGTGGGCAGGAACGACGTCGAGCGCGGGCGCCGGTCGCTCCAGAACGCGCCGCTGCATCCGGCGGCGACCGAACCCGGCGCGGCCGCGGTGAGCCAGACGATGGTGTCGGCGCCCTGCTCGGCGGTGCGCAGGATCGGACCGGTGAGCTTGGCGAAGCGTGGGAGCGACGCCGTCACGCCCGGAGTGTCGGCCCAGCCGGGGTGCATCGCGTGCGACGCGACGTGGTCGGTGCGCAGCCGGTCGGCCCACATCTGTGAGAGCACCACCTGCATCCGCTTGGTCCGGGCGTACGCCTCGGCGCCCGACCACTCGCGCTCGAGCGCCTCGGGGTCGGAGGCGTCGAGCACGCTGGTGTACATGCCCCCCGACGACACCCACACCACCCGGGCGTCGCCGTCGGCGCGCAGCAGCGGTCGCAGCAGGTGGGTGAGCAGGAACGGCCCGAGGACGTGGGTGGCGTAGACCAGCTCGTGCCCCTGGGCGCTCTCGGTGCGCTCCGGGGGAAGCACGCCAGCCACGTGCACCAGCCCGTGCAGGGCCCCGACCTGTTCGCCGAGCGCGGCGGCATAGTCGCGGACGGCGTCGAGGTCGCTGACGTCGCAGACCTCGGTGTGCAGGTCGGCGGCGGGGGAGCCGGTCTCGGCGAGCTGCCGTCGGACGCGGCCCGCCGACTCGTCCAGCCGGGCCTGGTCGCGGCCCACCATGTGCACGGTCGCGCCGAGCCGGGCGAGCCCGGCGGTCGTCGCCGCCCCGAGCCCCGAGCTGGCACCCGTCACGACCACGTGCCGCCCGGCCAGGGCGTCCGGCTCGGGGTCGGCGGGCCACCACGAGCGGCGGAGCGCAGGCCCCAGCCGGCTGTAGCCGGGCAGGACCGTCTTGTCCATCAGCCAGTCGAGGGTCGTGGTGAGTCGCACCCGGCCGAGCCTAGGCGAGTCAGGCGTACGTGCCGCCCGAGGTGCGGACCCGGCGCTGCCGACGGAGGCTGGCGCCCATGCAGATCGGGTTCAAGCTCATCGCCGAGGCGTACTCGCCGAAGGAGGTGGTGCGTCAGGCCGTGCGGGCCGAGGAGGTCGGCTTCGACTTCGTCGAGGTCAGCGACCACTACCACCCCTGGCTGTACAGCCACGGCCACTCCGGCTTCGCCTTCTCCATGCTGGCCGCCGCCGCGATGCGTACCGAGCGGATCGGGCTGGCCACCGGCGTCACCTGCCCGTTCATCCGCTACCACCCGGCGATCGTGGCGCAGGCCGCGGCGACGACCGCGCTGCTGTCCGACGGGCGGTTCATCCTCGGCCTCGGGTCGGGTGAGCGGCTCAACGAGCACGTCGTCGGCAAGGGCTGGCCGTCGGTCGACACCCGGCACCAGATGCTGCGCGAGTCGCTGGAGATCATCCGGCTGCTGTGGTCGGGCGGCTACCACTCCTACGAGGGCAAGCACCTGTCGATCGAGGACGCCCGGGTCTTCGACCTGCCCGAGACGCTGCCCGACCTCGTGGTGGCGATCGGCGGCGACCGGGCGGCCCAGCTCGCCGCCGAGCTGGGCGACGGGATCTTCGCGACCGAGCCGAAGGCCGAGCTGCTGCAGGCCTACGCCGACGCCGGGGGGTCGGGGCCGCGCTACGCCGAGGTGCCGCTGGCGTACGCGCCGACCGAGCAGGAGGGCGCCGAGTCGGCGCACCGGCTGTTCCGCTTCGGGCTCACCGGCTGGAAGGTGCAGGCCGAGCTGCCCAACCCGGTGAACTTCGAGGCGGCCACGGCGCACATCCGCACCGACGACGTCCAGGAGATGTTCGGGTGCGGGCCGGACACCGCGCGGCACCTCGAGGTGGCGCAGCAGTACGTCGACGCGGGCTTCGACAACCTCGCGCTGATCAACGCCGGCCCCGACGTGGACGCGTTCCTCGACTACTTCGGCGCCGAGCTGGCCGGGCCGCTGCGCGCGCTGGGCTAGACCGGCTGGCAGACTCCGAACGATGACCGCACCCGCCGACCGGAGCAGGCCCGACGTCGCGGTGATCGGCGGATCGGGGTTCTACACCTTCCTGTCCGACGTCACCGAGGTCGAGGTCGAGACGCCGTACGGACCGCCGTCGGCGCCGGTTGCCGTCGGCACCCTGGAGCGTGACGGTGCCGCCCGGTCGGTGGCGTTCCTGCCGCGGCACGGGCCGCACCACCAGTTCCCCGCGCACCGGGTCAACTACCGGGCCAACCTGTGGGCGCTGCGCTCGCTCGGCGTACGCCAGGTGGTTGCGCCGTGCGCGGTCGGGAGCCTCACGCCGGCGCACGGGCCGGGGACGCTCGTCGTCCCCGACCAGCTGGTCGACCGCACCACCAGCCGGGTGCAGACGTTCTACGACTCCGGCGCCTGCCACGTGGGCT
This sequence comes from uncultured Actinomycetota bacterium, assembly GCA_963785115.1. Classification (GTDB taxonomy): domain Bacteria; phylum Actinomycetota; class Actinomycetes; order Propionibacteriales; family Nocardioidaceae; genus JACCWP01. Next base: position 61,765 of record CAWATY010000031.1, on the reverse strand, counting down.
TCGCCGACCCGTACTGCGGGCGGCTGCGCGCGCACGTGCTCGCGTCGGGGCGGGGCCAGGGCGAGGAGCTCGTCGACGGTGGCGCGATGGTGGTGATCGAGGGCCCGCGGTTCTCCACCCGGGCCGAGTCGCAGTGGTACGCCGCGCAGGGCTGGACGCTGGTGAACATGACCGGGCACCCCGAGGCGGCGCTCGCCCGCGAGCTCGCGCTCTGCTACGCCGCGGTGGCCCTGGTCACCGACCTCGACGCCGGGCTCGACGAGGCGGGCTCGGTCGACCAGGCCGAGGTGTTCCGCGTCTTCGGCGAGAACACCGAGCGGCTGCGCGGCCTGCTGCACGACGTGGTGGCGACGGTGCCGGCCGAGCGCGACTGCGCATGCCCACACGCGGTCGACGGCATGGACCTGCCGGTGCCGTTGCCGGACGCCGACCGGTGAGGGTGCTGCTCACCGGCGCGGCGGGCTTCATCGGCCGGCGGGTCGCGGGGGCGCTGGCCGAGGCGGGCGACGAGGTCGTCGGCGTCGACGCGATGATCGACGCCGCGCACCCCGTGGGCAGTGACGTGCCGGCGGGTGTGCAGCGGGCGGACGTCCGTGACGCCGACGCGCTGGACCGGCTGCTGGCCGGGGTCGACGTGGTGTGCCACCAGGCGGCGATGGTGGGTAACGGCGTCGACGCCCAGGACCTGCCCGGCTACGCGATGCACAACGACGTGGGCACCGCGGTGCTGCTGGCGGCGATGGCGCGGGCCGGCGTGCGGCGGCTGGTGCTCGCCTCGTCGATGGTGGTCTACGGCGAGGGCCGCTACACCTGCGAGGAGCACGGCGACGTCGTGCCGCTGCCGCGTCGGGCGGCCGACCTCGACGCGGGGGTCTTCGACCCCCGCTGCCCGGCCTGTGAGCGGCCGCTGGGCTGGGCGCTGGTGGGGGAGGACGCACCCATCCGCCCACGGAGCAGCTACGCGGTCTCGAAGGTGGCGCAGGAGCAGTACGCCGACGCGTGGGCCACCCTGGAGCAGGGGACGTGCGTGGCGCTGCGCTACCACAACGTCTACGGGCCGGACATGCCCGCGGACACGCCCTACGCCGGGGTGGCGGCCATCTTCCGGTCGGCGCTGGAGCGCGGTGACGGCCCGCCGGTCTTCGAGGACGGGCACCAGATGCGCGACTTCGTCCACGTCGACGACGTCGCCGCCGCCAACGCCGCGGCCGTCCGGCGGGTGGGGGAGCACCCCGTCGGCGTGACCCCGTACAACGTCTGCTCGGGCCACCCGACCGACATCGCGACGATGGCCCGGCTGATCGCGGACGAGCACGGCGGTCCCGAGCCGGTGGTGACCGGGCGCTACCGGGCCGCCGACGTGCGGCACGTGGTGGCCTCGCCCGCCGCCGCCGTCGACGGCCTCGGCTTCCGTGCCGCCGTGCTCCCCGAGCCCGGCCTCCGCGCCTTCGCCCACGCCCCCCTCCGGCCCACCCGATGACCGCCGCCGCCCCACCCACCGGCCGGCTCCGCCGGAGCCGACTGACGGATCTCGAGACATCGTGGTCGCCCGAGCAGCCACAACGTCTCGAGATCGGTCGGTCGAGATGACCGGCGAGATCAGGTGCGACGTGGTGCTGCCCTGCCGCGACGAGGGGCCGGCGCTGCCGCCGGTGCTGGCCGCGATCCCGGCCGGCATGCGGGCGATCGTGGTCGACAACGGGTCGCGCGACGACACCGCGGACGTGGCCCGGGCGCACGGGGCGACCGTGGTCAGCGAGGACCGTCCCGGCTACGGCGCCGCGGTGCACGCGGGTGTCGTCGCCGCCACCGCGCCGCTCGTCGGCGTGGTCGACGGCGACGGGTCGCTCGACCCGGGCGACCTGGTCGCGCTCGCCGACCTGGTCGAGTCCGGCGCGGCGACCATGGCCGTCGGCCGCCGCCGCCCGACCGGCCGCGGGCTGTGGCCCTGGCACGCCCGCGCGGGCAACGCCGTCGTCTGCTGGCGACTGCGCCGCACCGCGGGGCTCCCGGTGCACGACATCGCGCCGATCCGGGTCTGCCGCCGCGACGACCTGCTGGCCCTGGACGTCCGCGACCGCCGGTTCGGCTACCCGCTGGAGCTGCTGGTCAAGGCCGGTCGCGCGGGCTGGACCCTGGTCGAGGTGGACGTGCCGTACGGCCCCCGCGCCGCCGGCACCCGCTCGAAGGTGTCGGGCAGCGTACGAGGCACGCTGCGGGCGATGCGCGACTTCGCCCGGGTGCTGTCGTGACGCCGAGCGCCACCCAGGAGGGCACGGTGCTGGTGATGGCCAAGGCGCCGGTGCCGGGCCTCGCCAAGACCCGGCTCGCCGCGACGACCGGCCCCGAGGTCGCCGCCGACATCGCCGCGGCCGCCCTGCTGGACACCCTCGATGCGGCGCGGGCCAGCGGGCAGCGGGTCGTGGTGGCCGTCACCGGCGACCTCACCCGCGCGGCCCGGCGCGCCGATGTCGAGCGGGCGCTCGCGGGCGCCCTGGTGATCGACCAGCGCGGCGACGGGTTCGGCCACCGGCTGGCCGCGGCCCACCGCGACACGCACGCCCGGGTCGGGGCGCCGGTGCTGCAGGTGGGCATGGACACCCCGCAGCTGACCGGCGAGCTGCTGGCCGAGTCGGTGGCCGCGGCGCGTGTCCACGACGCCGTGCTCGGACCCGCCGCCGACGGCGGCTGGTGGGCTCTCGCCGTGGCCGCGCCTACGCTGGCCTCCGTGCTGACCGCCGTCTCGATGTCGACCGCCGACACCGGCGCGCTCACCCGGGCGGCCCTGGTCGAGGCCGGCGCCGCGGTGCACCTGCTCCCCGAGCTCCGCGACGTCGACACCTGGGACGACGCGCTCGCCGTGGCGGGCTCGTGCCCGGAGAGCCGGTTCGCCGCTGCGATTACGTCGGCCGGGTGACCCATCCACACCCCCGACGGCGACGAACCCCTCCGATGACTCTCACTCCTGTGCGCCTCGTCGAACGGCGCCGGCTCGCCCCCGAGGAGGCCTACGCCCAGGCGCTGGCCGGCCAGCCGTGCGCCGTCGAGGCCGACGACGGCACCGTGACCTCGCTGCAGTCGCCGCGGTGGCTGGCCGCGGCCGACCACGGCGACCAGCGGCTGTTCGTGGACCCCTGCGCCGGCTCGGACGCGGGTCCCACGCTCGACGTGGGCTGTGGTCCGGGGCGGCTGCTCGTTGCCCTGCAGGACCGTGCGGTCGACGCCCACGGCATCGATATCTCACCCGCCGCCGTGGCACACGCCCGGCGGCGCGGCGCGTCGGCCAGCAGGCACGACGTCTTCGACGCCGTGCCGCACGAGGGCAGCTGGGCGCACGTGCTGCTGGCCGACGGCAACGTCGGGATCGGCGGCGACCCGGCCCGGCTGCTGGCGCGGACGGCCAGGCTGCTGCGCCCCGGCGGCAGGCTGCACGTGGAGGTCTGTTCCGGCGACGGCGCCGGTCGGGTGACCACCCAGCGGCTGCGGCTGCGGGTGGGCGACCGGGCGAGCGCGCCGTTCCGCTGGGCGACCGTCGGCTGCGACGCGATCGGCTGGCTCGCCCAGGCCGGTGGTCTGCGGCTGCTGGGGATCGACCGGCACGACGGCCGGCACGTGGCCGTGCTCGCCCGCCCGTCCCGCTAGGACGGGCCGGTACCTCCCCGACCTTCCGGCGAGGCGGTCGTCCGGGCGTGCGTACGGCTGCAGGATCTGTACGGGATCGGTCCGGATCTGCCCGGCGTGTCGCCCGGCGCGTCGAACACCTGTTCGCCTAGCCTTGTCCACAGGTGCCCGCCTCGCGGGCCGCCGTCCACCACCTCCCGGGTGGTGGGCCGACAGTGTCGGCGGCGGCTCCTACGGTGCGGTGCGACGGACGATACCGACCGCAGACAGACCGAGCGACAGGGTGGGACACGATGGCCGCGGACCGCGACAAGGCACTCGACACGGCGCTGGCGCAGATCGAGCGCCAGTTCGGCAAGGGCTCGGTGATGCGGCTCGGAGACGAGGCCCGCGCGCCGGTCGAGGTGATACCGACCGGGTCGATCGCGCTCGACGTCGCCCTCGGCATCGGCGGACTGCCGCGCGGCCGGGTGATCGAGGTCTACGGCCCGGAGTCGTCCGGCAAGACGACGGTCGCGCTGCACGCCGTGGCCAACGCGCAGCGGCTCGGCGGCATCGCCGCGTTCATCGACGCCGAGCACGCGCTCGACCCCGACTACGCGCAGGCCCTCGGCGTCGACACCGACGCGCTGCTGGTCTCCCAGCCCGACACCGGTGAGCAGGCGCTCGAGATCGCCGACATGCTGGTCCGCTCCGGCGCCCTCGACATCATCGTCATCGACTCCGTCGCCGCCCTGGTCCCGCGGGCCGAGATCGAGGGCGAGATGGGCGACTCACACGTCGGCCTGCAGGCCCGGCTGATGAGCCAGGCGCTGCGCAAGATGACCGGTGCCCTCAGCGGCGCCAACACCACGATGATCTTCATCAACCAGCTGCGCGAGAAGATCGGCGTGATGTTCGGCTCGCCCGAGACCACCACCGGTGGCCGGGCGCTGAAGTTCTACTCCTCGGTGCGGCTCGACGTGCGGCGGATCGAGACGCTCAAGGACGGCACCGAGATGGTCGGCAACCGCACCCGGGTCAAGGTCGTGAAGAACAAGGTCGCCCCGCCGTTCAAGCTGGCCGAGTTCGACATCATGTACGGCCAGGGCATCAGCCGTGAGGGCGGCCTGATCGACATCGGGGTCGAGGCAGGCCTCGTCCGCAAGGCCGGCGCTTGGTACACCTACGAGGGCGACCAGCTGGGCCAGGGCAAGGAGAACTCCCGCGCCTTCCTGCGCGACAACCCCGACCTCGCCAACGAGCTGGAGAAGAAGATCAAGGAGAAGTACGGCGTCGGGGCCCAGGTCGACGACCCCGCGGTCGAGGTGCCGGAGCCGACCGACGTCGACTTCTGAGCCGCGGGTGGACACCCGCCGCACCAGCCGGGCCGACCGTGCTGATGACCGCGCCTCCGCCCGGGCTGCCAAGGGCGCTGGCACCGGTGCTGGCAAGGATGCTGCCGATCCCGACGACCCGCCGGAGGATCCGGAGGGCGTGGCCCGGCAGATCCTGCTGCGCCGGCTGACCGACCAGCCGCGCAGCCGCTCCGAGCTGGCCAAGGCGCTCGCCCGCAAGCGGGTGCCCGACGAGGTGGCGGGCCGAGTGCTGGACCGGTTCGAGGAGGTCGGTCTCGTCGACGACGCCGCCTTCGCCCGGTCCTGGGTCGAGACCCGCCAGCGCGGTCGGGGCCTGGCCCGCCGGGCACTCGCCCACGAGCTGCGCGGCAAGGGGGTCGACTCCGAGACCGCCCGCGAGGCGCTGGACGACATCGATCCCGACGACGAACGGGCCACCGCCGCCCGGCTGGTGCGCCGCCGGCTGCCCTCGCTCGCCCGACAGGAACGTGCCGTCGCCCGCCGTCGGCTGGTGGGCATGCTGGCCCGCAAGGGCTACTCCTCCGGAGTGGCGATGGCGGTCGTCGACGACGAGCTCGCCGCCGCCCGAGCGGCGGCCGAGACGACGTCGCAGGACACCGCATTGGCGGGCGACATGGACGATCCGGACCTCTGCGACCTTCCTTGACCCGCCTCACCCCCACGCCTACCGTGACCGCACGGAACCGCCGCTGACCTGCGGCGATGCGAGGAGGCCGCGATGGGTAACGACATCGCCGGCTCCGTCGCCGTTGCGGTCGTCGGCCTCGTCGCCGTCGGCCTGGTGGCCCTGGTGCTGCTGCTCGTCCGCCGACTGCCACCGGCACCGGTGCGGTCCGACGGCCAGCCCGTCGAGCGACGCCGCACGCCCTCGCCGGCCGAGCTGGACCGGCTCCGCGACGATCTCGAACGCCGCGAGCTGCGGCTGGCCGAGCGCGAGTCGCGGCTCGACGTCGACGTCCGCCAGCTCGACGAGCGGGCCGCCGAGCTCGACGCCCACGACGAGGACGTCGACCGGCGCCGGGCCGAGCTGGACGACCTCGAGGCGCAGCGGCAGCGCGAGCTCGTCCGCATCGCCGGGCTGTCCACCGACGAGGCCCGCGCCGAGCTGATGGCCGGCATGGAGCACGAGGCGCGGCTCGCTGCCGCCCACCTCGTCCGCGACATCGAGCGGGAGGCCCGAGAGGACGGCGAGGCGCGTGCGCGCAAGGTCCTGGCCACCGCGATGCAGCGATTGGCGGCCACCCAGACCAGCGACACGACGGTGAGCGCGCTGCCGCTGCCCAGCGACGACTTCAAGGGCCGGATCATCGGGCGCGAGGGCCGCAACGTCCGTGCCTTCGAGCAGGTCACCGGCGTCAACCTCATCATCGACGACACCCCGGAGTCGGTGCTGCTCAGCTGCTTCGATCCGGTCCGCCGCGAGGTGGCCCGGCTGACCTTGCACGAGCTGGTCGCCGACGGGCGGATCCACCCCGGTCGGATCGAGGAGGTCCACCAGCGCAACGTCGCCGAGGTCGAGCGGCTGTGCCTGCGGGCCGGCCAGGACGCCGTCGCCGACGTCGGCATCACCGACCTCGACCCCGAGCTGGTCCGGATCCTCGGGCAGCTGCGATACCGCACCTCGTACGGGCAGAACGTGCTGGCCCACCTGGTCGAGTGCGCCCACCTGGCCGAGCTGATGGCCGCCGAGATCGGGCTCGACCCCGTCCCGTGCGCGCGGGCGGCGCTGCTGCACGACCTGGGCAAGGCCTTCACCCACCAGTCGTCGCGCAGCCACGCCCTGGTCGGTGCCGAGCTGTGCCGGCGGCACGGCGAGTCCGACGACATCGCGCACGCGGTCGAGGCGCACCACAACGAGGTCGAGCCACGCACCGTCGAGGCGGTTCTCGTGCAGGCGGCCGACGCGATCAGCGGCAGCCGGCCGGGCGCCCGGCGCGAGTCGCTGGAGTCGTACGTGCAGCGACTCGAGGCCCTGGAGCGGATCGCCCGGGCGAAGCCCGGCGTGCAGAAGGTGTTCGCCATGCAGGCCGGGCGCGAGGTGCGGGTGATGGTGCTGCCGGACCAGGTCGACGACATCCAGGCGCAGGTGCTGGCCCGCGACATCGCCAAGCAGGTCGAGCAGGAGCTCACCTACCCCGGACAGATCAAGGTCACGGTCGTGCGGGAGTCGCGGACGACGGAGGTCGCCCGCTGACCGGTTACGCCGCCCCGCTCACGTCGGCGCCCACGCCGGCAGTCGGCGCCGCAGTGGTGTTGCGACTGAGTCGGGCCTCGACCCACACCGCCAGCCGGGACAGCGAGTAGTTGACGACGATGAACATGGTGGCGAGCACGATGCCCGTGGGCAGGTAGTTGCTGAACTCGATCGCGATCTTCGTGCCGGTCTTGACCAGCTCGTCGAACGGGATGATGAAGCCGAGCGAGGTGTCCTTCAACGCCACCACGCTCTGGCTGATGATCGCCGGCAGCATGATCCGCACCGCCTGCGGCAGCAGCACGATCCGCATCACCTGACTGCGACGCAGCCCGATTCCGTACGCCGCCTCGGTCTGCCCGCGGGGAACGGCGAGCACACCGGCACGGAAGACCTCAGCCAGCACCGAGCCGTTGTAGAGCGTCAGGCCGACCACCAGCGACCAGAACTTGCCGAGCACGTCTCCGTAGGCCAGGTAGATCGCGAGGATGAGCATCAGCAGCGGGACGGCGCGAAAGAACTCGACGACCAGCGTGCTCGGCCAGCGCAGCCAGAAGTGCTCGGACAGTCGCCCCACGGCGAAGACCGCGCCGAAGATGATCGAGAGCACGATGGCGAAGGCCGCGGCCCGCAGCGTGGTCAGCGCACCCTCGAGCAGCGCCTGGACGTAGTCCGGCGTGACGAAGACCTCCCACGCCTCGGCCGACAGCTGCCCCTCGGCCTTCAGCTTGAGGAGCGCCAGTGTGGCCAGCACGACCAGCACGGCGATGGTGACGATGCTGGCGGTGCGCTGGCGGCGCAGCGCCCGAGGACCGGGGGTGTCGAACAGCACGCTGCTCATCGGGCCGCCGCCACGGTGCGCTCCAGTCCGCGGGCAGTCAGCGAGATGACGGCCACGATGAGCACGTAGATCATCGCGATCCCGCCGAAGATCACGTAGACGTCACCGGGATTGTCGTTGATCAGCCCCCGCATCCGGAACGTCAGGTCGGCCACGCCGAACGCCGCCACCAGGGACGTGTTCTTCGCCAGCGCGATCATGACGCTGGCCAACGGGGGGATCACCGCGCGGAACGCCTGCGGCAGCACGACGATCCGCAGCGTCTGCCCGAACCCCATGCCGATCGAGCGGGCCGCCTCGGCCTGCCCGGCCGCCACGGCGTTGACGCCCGAGCGGACGGCCTCGCAGACGAACGCCGAGGTGTACAGCGACAGCGCGAGCGTCGAGCGCCAGAACACCGACGGTCTGATCTCCAGCTCCGGCAGGCCGTAGTAGACCAGGATGAACACGACGAGCAGCGGGGTGTTGCGGAAGACCGTGACGTACGCGGTGCCCACGGCGCGCAGCGCGGGCACGGCGGAGACCCGGAACGAGCCGAGCACGGTTCCGCACAGCAGCGACAGCACGCCCGAGACCGCCAGCAGGCCCAGCGTCTGGCCGAGCGCCTCCAGCAGGATCTGCCGGTTGTCCCACAAGACGTCCATGGGCCGCGGGTGCTCCGTCTCTACCGGGCGCCGGCCGGGCCGGCGGCGACGCGGGGTCGCCGCTGGCCCGACCGGTGCGGGTCAATCGCTCACGTCGTGGCTGTCACTTGCAGGGCTGCACCTCCGGCGGCTCGGGTGCCTCCACCCCGGCCTCGCCGAGAGTGGAGTCGAAGGCCGCCTCCCAGGTGCCGTCCTCGTACGACTGCTCGATGGTGTCGTTGAGGAACTCGCACATCGCGGTGTCGTCGGGGTCCTGGTAGCCGATGCCGATGTTCTCCTCGGAGAACTCGGGCCCGACGACCTTGAGCTCTTCGGGGCGCTCGGCCGCGTAGCCGAGCAGGATCGCCCCGTCGGTCGTCATCGCGTCGAACGAGCCGTTGAGCACCTGTTCCACGCACTCGGAGTACGTCGCGAAGCCGCGGGCGGTGGCGCCGTACTCCTTCTCGATGGTCTCGATTGAGGTCGAGCCGCTCACCGAGCAGATCTCCTGGCCCTCGGTGTCCTCGGGGCCCTCGATGGTGTCGTTGTCGGCGGTGACCAGCAGCTGCTGTCCGGTGATGAAGTACGGCCCGGCCTGCCCGACCTCGGCCTGCCGCTCGGCGGTGATGGAGTACGACGCGAGGACGAGGTCGACCTTGCCCTCCTTCAGGAAGGGCTCGCGGTTGTCGGTGATCGTCTCTTCCCAGGTGATGCCGTCCTCGTCGATGCCCAGGGCGCCCGCGACGATCTTGGCCATCTCGATGTCGAAGCCGGTGGGCTCGTCGTCGGCCGCGCCCTGGAAGCCGATGCCGGGCTGGTCGAGCTTGACGCCGATCGTGATCTCGCCGGCCTCGCAGAGCTCGAGCATGGTGGTGCCCTCCTCGAAGTCGCAGCCCTCGGCGACGTCGACGTCGGCGCCTTCGTCCTCGTCGTCGCCTGCGTTGCCGCACGCGGCCACCGCCGCGGTGAGGAGCAGCGCTGCTGCCAGCGTTCTCGTGCGGGTGTACCTCATCGGTGTTCCCTCCGTTTTGGGGTCAGTGTTCGAGCACCTTGCCGAGGAAGTCCTTGGCCCGGTCGGACTGCGGGTTGTCGAAGAACTCGTCGGGAGTGGCCTCCTCGACGATGCGGCCGTCGGACATGAAGACGACGCGCTGGGCCGCCCGGCGGGCGAACCCCATCTCGTGGGTGACGACGACCATGGTCATGCCCGAGCGGGCCAGGTCGACCATGACGTCGAGCACCTCCTTGATCATCTCGGGGTCGAGCGCGGAGGTGGGCTCGTCGAACAGCATCACCGTCGGGTCCATTGCCAGCGCGCGGGCAATGGCGACCCGTTGCTGCTGGCCACCGGACAGCTGGGCCGGGTACTTGTGCGCCTGGTCGGCGACACCGACCCGCTCCAGCAGCTCGCGTCCGCGCTTGTCGGCGTCGGCCGGCTTGTGCCCGCGTACCTTGACCGGCCCGAGCGTGACGTTCTCCAGCACGGACTTGTGCGCGAACAGGTTGAACGACTGGAAGACCATGCCGACGTCGGCCCGCAGCTTCGCCAGCGCCTTGCCCTCCGCGGGCAGGGGCTCGCCGTGCACCTTGATCTCGCCGGACTGGATCGGCTCCAGCCGGTTGATGACCCGGCAGAGCGTCGACTTGCCCGAGCCGGAGGGCCCGATCACGACGACGACCTCGCCCGGCGTGATCGACAGGTCGATATCGCACAGCACGTGCAGATCGCCGAAGTACTTGTCGACCCCGTGCAGCTCGACAGCCGGTTGGTCCGCCATGCACCGGCACCCTACAGATGCGCCCGGGACACCCGGGTGGACGGAGTTGCGGGACGGTCACGGGCCGGCGCCTCGTAGGCTGGCCCGGTCATGACCACAACCGCCCCAACCACCCCGCCCCGCTCATCCGACCGTTGCGCGCACGTACGAGGTGCGCACCTACGGCTGCCAGATGAACGTGCACGACTCCGAGCGGCTGTCCGGGCTGCTCGAGGACGCGGGGTACGCGCGCGCCGGCGACGGCGAACCGGCCGACGTCGTCGTGTTCAACACCTGCGCGGTGCGGGAGAACGCCGACAACCGGCTCTACGGCAACCTCGGGCACCTGGCGCCGGTCAAGGCCGAGCGGCCGGGCATGCAGATCGCGGTCGGCGGCTGCCTGGCGCAGAAGGACCGCGGCGAGATCACCCGCCGCGCGCCGTGGGTCGACGTGGTGTTCGGCACCCACAACATCGGCTCGCTGCCGGCGCTGCTGGACCGCGCCCGGGTGCAGCAGCAGGCGCAGGTCGAGATCGAGGAGTCGCTCACGGTCTTCCCCTCGACGCTGCCGACCCGCCGCGAGTCGGCGTACGCGGCGTGGGTGTCGATCAGCGTCGGGTGCAACAACACCTGCACGTTCTGCATCGTGCCGAGCCTGCGCGGCACCGAGAAGGACCGGCGGCCCGGCGACGTGCTGGCCGAGATCCGGGCGCTCGTCGCCGAGGGGGTCAGCGAGGTCACGCTGCTGGGGCAGAACGTGAACTCCTACGGCGTGGAGTTCGGCGACCGGCTCGCCTTCGGCAAGCTGCTGCGCGCCTGCGGCGAGGTCGAGGGCCTGGAGCGGGTGCGGTTCACCAGCCCGCACCCGCGCGACTTCACCGACGACGTGATCGCGGCGATGGCCGAGACGCCGAACGTGATGCCGAGCCTGCACATGCCGCTGCAGTCGGGCTCCGACGCGGTGCTGCGGCGGATGCGGCGCTCGTACCGGCGGGAGAAGTACCTCGGCATCATCGACCGGGTCCGCGAGCAGATCCCGGACGCGGCGATCACCACCGACATCATCGTGGGCTTCCCCGGCGAGACCGAGGACGACTTCGCGCAGACGCTGGACGTGGTGCGCCGGGCGAGGTTCAGCGGGGCCTTCACCTTCCAGTACTCGGTGCGTCCCGGCACGCCGGCCGCGTCGATGGACGGCCAGGTGCCGAAGCCCGTGGTGCAGGAGCGGTACGAGCGGCTGGTGGTCGCGCAGGACGAGGTGAGCTGGGCCGAGAACACCGCTCAGGTCGGCCGCCGGCTCGAGCTGCTGGTCGCAGAGGGCGAGGGCCGCAAGGACGGTGCCACCCACCGGATGAGCGGCCGGGCACGGGACAACCGGCTGGTGCACTTCCTGCCGCCCGTGGAAGCGACCGTTCGGCCGGGAGACGTCGTCGAGGTCGAGGTGACGTACGCCGCCCCGCACCACCTGGTCAGCGACGCGCCGGTGCTGGCCGTGCGGCCGACCCGCTCCGGCGACGCGTGGCAGGCGCGTACCGCCGAGCCGGTCCGCCCGGCAGTCGGCCTCGGCATGCCCACGATCGGCGCCCCGGCCTAAGGACCGATCTCGTGCCGGTTGGGGGGCCATGACCCCCGCAATGGCACGACATCCGTACGCGGCCAGACGGATGCTCGTGCACATTGCGGTGGTCTGGCAACCCATGTCACGTCAGTGGCACGAGAACCCTCGCCGCTACGCGGACGCGGAGCAGATCTCTTGACATTGCGGTGGCTCTGGCGACCCGAATGTCACGACATCGGTCCTGGAAGTCACTTGACAACATTCCTTGTCGAATACCAGGCTTGCCGTCGTGGAGGAGCGGGCGCTGCGGCTGGTCGAGGACCCGGCCCGGCTGCGGGCGGCGCTGACGCCCTTGCGCCGTCAGCTGCTCACCCTGCTCCGGGAACCCGCCTCCGCGACCGAGCTGGCCGCGGCGCTGGACCTGCCACGGCAGAAGGTCAACTACCACGTACGGGCGCTCGAGCACGCCGGTCTGCTGGAGCTGGTCGAGGAGCGCCGTCGTCGCGGCTGCACCGAGCGGGTGCTCCAGGCCACCGCCGACGCGTACATCGTCGATCCCGGGGTGATGGGCCCGGTGGAGTCGCCGGTACGTGCCCGCGACCGCTTCGCGGCCGACCACCTGGTCGCGACCGCGGCGCAGGCGGTGCGCGACGTCAGCCGGATGCAGCAGGCGGCGTCGGCGCAGGGCACCCGGCTGCTCACCTTCACCGTCGAGGCCGAGGTGCGTTTCGTCCAGCCGGCCGACGTGCACCGCTTCGCCGACCTCGTCACCGACGCCATCACCGCCGCAGCCGCGGAGGTCGCCGCCCCGGAGGGCGCCGGCCGTCCGTACCGCGTCGTTGTCGGCGCGCACCCGGCACCCTCGTCGACGCAGCAGCCCACCCAGCAGCCCACCCAGCAGCCCACCCAGCAGCCCACCGAGCAGCCCACCGAGCAGGAGAGCCCATGAGCGAGCAGCAGTCCCGTCCGATCGGTTTCAGCCTCGAGGTCACCGTCGGCGCGCCGATCGAGGTGGTCTGGGAGGCGATGCGCCAGCCCGACCAGGTCCGCCGCTGGCACGGCTGGCACGCCGAGGAGCTGGACGGCGAGATCGACATGATCTTCGTCGACCTCGCCACCGAGCCGGAGCCGTACGTGCTGTCCATCGGCGACGGCGACCGGTTCGAGCTGCGCGAGACCGCCGACGGCACCGTCGTGCGGCTCACCCGGCCGACGCGCGAGGACGTCCCCGCCGAGTGGAGGGACTGGTACGAGGACATCAACGAGGGCTGGACGTCGTTCCTGCACCAGCTCAAGTTCGCCCTCGAGCGGCATCCGGGGGAGGCCCGCCGGACGGTGTTCCTGTCCGGCTCCGGAGCACCGGCGCGGCCGCTGACGGAAGGACTCGAGGACCGTCCGGTCCTGTTCACCGCCGAGAACCAGCGCGGGGTGGTGCTGGACGACAAGGGACCAGGACTCGCGGTGGTCGGCGAGACGCCCGCCCGGCCGGGCAAGGACGCCGGCGCGATGGTGATCGTCACCACCTACGGCCAGGACGACGCCGAGTTCGCGCGCGAGGTCGACGCCTGGTCGGCGTGGTGGCGCGAAGCCTTCCCGGACGCCGCCCCGGCCACCGTCTGAGTGGCCGCGCGACGCGGGGTCAGCCCCAGGTGAGGGCGTGCTCCTCGAACGCCGCACCGGTCTGCACCGGCACCACGCAGACCGGCTGCCCGGCCGGGTCGGCGAGGATCACGTGGCTGTCGTGCCGCTCGGTGACGGTCGCGCCCAGCGCGATCAGCCGCTCGGTCTCGGCGGCCACGTCGTCGGTCTCGACGTCGAGGTGCACCCGCGGGGGCGTACCGGCGCCGGTGCGTTGCAGCGCCAGGCTGGCGCCCTCGAGCCGGCCCAGCGTGGCGTACGGCTCGCCGTCGCCCTCGGGCACGGCCGGTCGGCCGGTCACCGCCTCCCAGAACCTCTCGGCGGCCTCGTAACGGTCTTCGTCGACGTCCACCAGGACGACGCCCACTCGGCTTCGATGCATGGCCGAAGCCTGCCACCCCCGCCGACACCCGACCTGTCACCGTCAGACCGCCATAGATGGCGACCTGACGGTGACAACTCGCTCAGAAGCCGTCGACCAGGATCGCCGGCACGTGTCCCGCGGCGACCGCGTCCAGACCCGCCGCTCGTGCGGCACGCACGGCTCGGGCAGGTCGCTGAGCGGGAAGAACGCCATCTCCGCGGCCTTGTCCGGCTCGGTGATCCGCGGCTCGCCCGACCACGTGCGGGCGGCGAGGAAGAAGTCGGCGCGCTGGTCGATCGCCGCGCCGCCGGGCACCGTGCGGTGGATCGTGCACAGCGGCTCGAGGTCGGCGAGCGCGACCGTGACGCCCGACTCCTCGAGCGCCTCCCGTGCCGCCGCCTCGAACACCGACTCGCCGTGCTCGACGTGCCCGGCCAGCACCGCCCAGTGCCCGTCGCGGTAGCCGGTGTGCTGGCGCAGGTGCAGCAGCACCTCGGTGCCGGCGGGACCGTCGCGCAGCAGCAGCAGGTACGCCGCCGCGACCACCCGGTAGCGCGACTCGACCGGGTCGGCGTAGTGCTCGGTCGTCAGCGCGAGCCGCCCGCCTTGTCGATGCCGTCCTTGGCGCGGGTCTTGGCCTTGCCGACCTGGTGCGCGTACTTGTTCTTGGTGGCCCGGTTGACCGCGTCGCCCGCCTTGTCGATGCCGCCGGCGATGGCCGGGCCGTGCTGCCGCGCGGTGCTCGACGCCTGCTTCTTCACCTTGTCCAGGAAACCCACTGTCTGCTCCTCGGTCGCGGACGTTGCGAGAATCCTAGGCATGAGCGCCGTGCCGACCGGGATCGTGGCGGTCGTCGGCCCCACCGCCGCCGGCAAGTCCGAGCTCGCGGTCGCGCTCGCGCAGCGGCTCGGCGGCGAGGTGGTGAATGCCGACTCCATGCAGCTCTACCGGGGCATGGACATCGGCACGGCCAAGGTCCCGGTCGACCGGCGCGGCGGTGTGCCGCACCACCTGCTGGACGTGCTCGACGTCACCGAGACCGCGAACGTGGCGGAGTTCCAGGCCCTCGCCCAGGCGGCCATCGACGACTGCCTGAGCCGCGGTGTGGTCCCCGTCCTCGTCGGCGGCTCGGCGCTGTACGTGCGCGCGGTTCTCGACGCCTTCGACTTCCCCGGCACCGACCCGGCGGTGCGCGCCGAGCTGGAGGCCGAGCTCGCGGCCAGCGGCGCCGCCGCCCTGCACCGGCGGCTGCAGGAGGTCGACCCCGAGGCCGCGACGCGCATCCTGCCCAGCAACGGTCGCCGCCTGGTCCGCGCTCTGGAGGTCATCCGGATCACCGGCCGGCCGTTCACCGCCCGGCTGCCGGGACCCCTGTTCGCCGACCCACGGACACTGGCGCTCGGGCTCGACGTCCCGCGCGACGTGCTGGACACCCGGATCGAGCAGCGCGTCGACGCGATGTGGGCCGCCGGGCTGGTCGACGAGGTCCGCGCGCTGGAGGCCCGCGGACTCCGCGCGGGCCGGACCGCCTCCCAGGCCCTCGGCTACGCCCAGGTGCTCGCCCACCTGGCCGGCGAGTGCACCGAGCAGCAGGCCCGCGACGAGACCGTTCGCGCCACCCGGCGCTTCGCCCGCCGCCAGCTCGCCTGGTTCCGCAAGGACCCGCGGATCCGGTGGCTGCCGTACGACGCCGACGACCTGCCCCGACGCGCCGTCGACCTGCTCACCGGCGCCTCCGACGATCCCGACGTGTGACCACACCGCGGCTCGGGTACGACTGGACAGGCCCGCCCGAGCGTCGCTCCCACCCCGTCGGTCCCGGAGGTCCCACCGTGCGACTCGCCCGCCCCGCCCTCGTCGGCCTGGTCACGCTCGCGCTCGGGGGTCCGGCGCTGGCGGCCGCCGGCACCAGCGCCGAGGCGGCCTCTGCCGACCAGCCGGTCACCGCGCCGGTCACCGGGCCGGTCACCGTGCCGGCGCGCCCGCAGCCCCCGCGCGACCCCGTCGAGGTGGGCCGCGGCGGTGCGGTGTCGTCGGTCGACCCCGACGCGACCCGGATCGGGCTGCAGGTGCTCCGCGACGGTGGCGACGCTGTCGACGCGGCGATCGCGACCGCCGCCGCGCTGGGCGTCACCGAGCCGTTCAGCGCCGGGCTCGGTGGCGGCGGCTACTTCGTGCTCTACAACCAGAGCACCGGCGAGGCCGAGGTCCTCGACGGCCGCGAGACCGCCCCGGCCGCGATGCCGCGCAACGCGTTCATCGACCCCGACACCCACGATCCGTACCCGTTCTTCCCCGACCTGGTGACCAGCGGTGTCTCGGTCGGCGTGCCCGGCACTCCCCGGCTGTGGGAGCAGGCACTCGACCTGTTCGGCTCGTACAGCCTGCGCGAGGCGCTGGCGCCGGCGGCCCGGCTGGCCGAGCGCGGGTTCGTGGTGGACCGGACGTTCCGGCTGCAGACCCAGGAGAACGCCGAGCGGTTCGCGGCGATCCGGCCGACCAAGCGACTGTTCCTGCCCGGTGGCGAGGCGCCCGCTGTGGGGAGCGTGTTCCGCAACCCGCAGCTGGCGCGGACGTACCGGATGCTCGGCAAGCAGGGGATGCGGATGTTCTACCGCGGCCCGATCGCCGAGCAGATCACCCGGCTGGCGCAGGACCCGCCGACGACCCGCGGCACCGACCTGCCGGTGCCGCCGGGGTTCATGGAGGAGTCCGACCTCGCCGGCTACCGGGTCATCCGCAGGAACGCGACCGAGATGCACTACCGCGGCCTGCGGGTGCGGGGAGTGCCGCCGTCGAGCTCCGGGGCGACCACCGTCGGCGAGGCGCTGAACATCATGGAGAACCTCCCTGCCGGCCGCCCGGTGCAGCGGCTGCACAACTACCTCGAGGCGAGCGCGCTGTCGTTCGCCGACCGGGCCGAGTTCGTCGGCGACCCGGCGTACACCGACGTACCGGTGCGCCAGCTGCTGTCGGAGGGCTTCGGCCGCGAGCGGGCGTGTGCGGTCGATCCCGACGAGGCGTCGGAGACCCCGGTCGCGGCGGGAGAGCCCGACGGCGACTACACCGACTGCCCCGACGCGGTGCCTGCCCCGGCGCCGGTCGACGACCACGAGGGTCTGTCGACCACGCACCTGACCGTGGCCGACCGCTGGGGGTCGGTGGTGTCGTACACGCTCACCATCGAGCAGACCGGCGGCTCGGGCATCACGGTGCCGAAGCGGGGCTTCCTGCTGAACAACGAGCTCACCGACTTCGGCATCGAGTACGACAAGGACGACCCGAACCGGATCCAGCCGGGCAAACGGCCGCGCAGCTCGATGTCGCCGACGATCGTGTTCCGCGGCAGCGACCCGTGGCTGGCGCTCGGCTCGCCGGGCGGCTCGACGATCATCACCACGGTGCTGCAGGTGCTGATGAACCGGATCGACCTGGGCATGACGCTGCCGGAGGCGGTCGCCGCGCCGCGGGCCAACCAGGGCAACACCGCCGACGTGGTCGCGGAACGGGCGTTCATCGACCTGTACGGGCGGGCGCTGCGCCGGTACGGGCACAGCTTCGTGCCACCCGGCGACCCCGGGACCAGCGCCAGTGAGATCGGCGCGGTCGCGGCCATCGAGCTGCGACCCGACGGCAGCATGCTGGCCGCGGCCGAGCCCACCAGGCGCGGTGGTGGCGACGCTGGGGTGGTCCGGCCCGAGCGCCCCTGACCGCTAGGCCTGGTCTCGGGTGGACGGCCTGCCGGGGCCATGCCCGCCCGTACGCTGGTCGGCGATGAGCGCGCACTTCGCCTGGGCCAAGGGCCACGGCACCGAGAACGACTTCGTGCTGCTGCCCGACCCCGACGGCAGCGTGCACGGCGAGCTCGACCCCGCCTTCGTCGCCGCGCTCTGCCACCGCCGGCGCGGGCTCGGCGCCGACGGGGTGCTGCGGGTGGTGCGGTCGGCCGCGATGCCCGGCGCCGGCACCGCGACGGCCGAGGCCGCGGAGTGGTTCATGGACTACCGCAACGCCGACGGGTCGGTGTCGCAGATGTGCGGCAACGGCATCCGGGTGTACGCGAGGTGGCTGGCCGAGGAGGGCCTCGTCGACCCGGCCTTCCCGATCGGGATCGGCACCGTCGACGGGGTCAAGCAGCTGACGTACGACCCCAGCGGGCCCAGCGGCCCGATCAGCGTCGACTTGGGCGTGCCGGAGGTCCGCGGCCTGACGTGGGTGAAGGTGTGCGGCCGGCGGCTGGACGCGGTCCATGTCGACACCGGCAACCCGCACGCGGTGGCGGTGGTCGACGACCTGTCAGCGATCGGGCGCGAGCTCGAGCCCCCGGGCTACGACCAGGCGGTCTACCCCGAGGGCGTCAACGTCGAGCTCGTGCAGCGCACCGGTGCCACGTCGCTGACGATGCGGGTGCACGAGCGCGGCTCCGGCGAGACCCGCTCGTGCGGCACCGGGGTCTGCGCGGCGGCGATCGCACAGGCCGCCGCGACGGGCGACGAGCGGCCGGTCACGTACACCGTGGACGTGCCCGGCGGCAGGCTGGACGTCACCTGGCGCGCCGACGGGCACGCGGTGCTCACCGGCCCCGCGGTCGTCGTCGCCCGCGGCGACATGGGCTGGCCCGGTCGCTGACGGCCGGGAAAGTCGGGTGAACCGGACGGCAGCACGTGCGACCATCGCAGGGCGGCGCACGGGGCAAGACGCAGAGTCGGACGGAACAGTCCCCGCGGTCGCGACGTTGAGACGAGGCATATGACATCCCCGTA
The DNA here is from genome assembly GCA_963785115.1 of uncultured Actinomycetota bacterium. Classification (GTDB taxonomy): domain Bacteria; phylum Actinomycetota; class Actinomycetes; order Propionibacteriales; family Nocardioidaceae; genus JACCWP01. The sequence goes on along the minus strand of CAWATY010000031.1, from coordinate 43,048 downwards.
CGTACCCGAGCGGCCCGACGACCTGGCTGACCTGCCGATGGTCGTCGAGGACCCCGCCGACGAGGCCGACGTCAGCGACGACACCGCCGACGGCTCTACCGACGCGCCCCACGGCGCTGCCGACGCGTCCGACGCGGGCTCGATGGACCTCGAGGACCGCAACTCGCTGCGCCGGGTCGCCAGCCTGTCGACCGAGCTCGAGGACATCAGCGAGGTCGAGTACCGCCAGCTGCGGCTGGAGCGGGTCGTGCTGGTGGGGGTGTGGGGCCAGGGCTCGACGACCGAGGACGCCGAGAACTCGCTGGCCGAGCTCAAGCTGCTCGCCGAGACCGCGGGCTCGCAGGTGCTCGAGGCGATGCTGCAGCGCCGACAGAAGCCCGACCCGGCGACGTACATCGGGCGCGGCAAGGTCGACGACCTGCGCGCGGCGGTCGACTCCACCGGAGCCGACACGGTGATCTGCGACGGTGAGCTCACCCCGAGCCAGCTGCGCAACCTCGAGGACCGGGTCAAGGTCAAGGTCGTCGACCGGACCGCGCTGATCCTCGACATCTTCGCCCAGCACGCCAAGTCGCACGAGGGCAAGGCGCAGGTCGAGCTGGCCCAGCTGCAGTACATGACCCAGCGGCTGCGCGGCTGGGGCGGCAACCTGTCCCGCCAGGCCGGCGGCCGGGTCGGCTCGCAGGGCGGCGGCATCGGCGGTCGTGGTCCCGGTGAGACCAAGCTCGAGACCGACCGGCGCCGGATCAACACCAAGATCGCCAAGCTTCGCCGCGAGCTGAAGAAGCTGCGCGGCACCCGGGACACCAAGAAGGCCGAGCGTCGACGGCACGAGGTGCCGGCGGTGTCGATCGCCGGCTACACCAACGCCGGCAAGTCGTCGCTGCTCAACCGGCTCACCGGCGCGGGCGTGCTGGTCGAGGACGCGCTGTTCGCGACCCTCGACCCGACCATCCGCCGTACCCAGACCTCCGACGGGCGGGTCTACACGCTGAGCGACACCGTCGGCTTCGTCCGGCACCTGCCGCACCAGCTGGTCGAGGCATTCCGCTCCACCCTGGAGGAGGTCGCCGACTCCGACCTCATCCTGCACGTGGTCGACGGGTCGCACGCCGACCCCGAGGGCCAGCTGGCCGCGGTACGCGAGGTGCTTGCCGAGATCGGCGCCGACCGGGTGCCGGAGATCGTGGTCGTCAACAAGTCCGACACCGCCGACCCGATGGTGCTGGCCCGGCTGCAGGCCCGCGAGCCGCACGCGGTGGTGTGCTCCGCCCGTACCGGTGAGGGCATCGCCGACGTCCTGCTCGCGGTCGAGGGCGAGCTGCCGCGCCCCCAGGTCGAGGTCAGCGTGCTGCTCCCGTACGAGCGCGGCGACCTGCTCAACCAGATCCACACCACCGGTGAGGTCGTCTCGCTGGAGCACACCGGCGACGGCACCGCCGTCGTCGCCCGGGTCGGCGCCACGCTCGCCGGCGCCCTGTCCGCGTACGCCACCGCCGCCCGCTGACCCGCCCCGGGCCCTGGCAGGCCGTCGCCCCGCCCCCGGCTCGCCGAGTGGCGCAAGAGTGCGCGTTCTCGGGCCCGGATCGGGGAGTCTTGCGCCAGTCGGCGGCGCGCCGTCCGCGTACGCCAGCGCCGCTCTGAGACCAGACCCGGGTCCGGTTCTACCGCGAAACCCGAGGTTCCCCCGTGTCGCTCCGCGGTGGAACCTTCGGTTTCCCACGTTCACTTGGGAAACCCAGCGGCCCTGTCCGGCCCGCTCGGGTGTGGACGCGGGGGAGGGCGGGGGTTGGCCCGGCTAGCGTGGCCCGGTGAGCCGGGTCCGCGAGGTGCTGCACGCGGCGGTCGCGTCGTTCGGCGGGGAGGAACGGTCCGGCCAGGTAGCCATGGCCGATGCCGTCGAGGCCGCGCTCGACCGGCGCGAGCACCTGCTGGTGCAGGCCGGTACGGGCACCGGCAAGTCGCTCGGCTACCTGGTGCCGGCGCTGCTGCATCGCCGCCGGGTTGTCGTCGCCACGGCCACCCTCGCGCTGCAGCACCAGCTGGTCGAGCGCGACCTGCCCGCGCTGGTCGCCGGCGCCCGCGAGCAGCTCGGCGCGCGCGGCACCGCTGACGTCCCCTACGCCGTGCTCAAGGGCCGGTCCAACTACGCCTGTCTGCACCGGGTCCGCGAAGGCGCTCCGGACGACACCGGCGTGCTCATCGAGGTGCCCGAGGGCACCCTCGGCGGCGAGGTCGTGCGGCTGCGCGCCTGGGCCGAGGAGCAGGCCGAGCAGGAGGGGAACGGCGACCGCGACTCGGCGCCCACGCACACCGAGCGCGGCTGGGGCCAGGTGTCGGTGAACCACCGGGAGTGCCTGGGCGCGCAGCGCTGCCCCTACGCCGGCGAGTGCTTCGCCGAGCTGGCCCGCGAGACCGCCCACGCCGCGCAGGTCGTCGTCACCAACCACGCGCTGCTGGCCATCCACGCCATCGACGGCGTGCCGATGCTGCCCGAGCACGACGCCGTCGTCATCGACGAGGGGCACGAGCTGGTCGCCCGCGTCACCCAGGCGTCCACCGACGAGCTGTCGCCGTTCGTGGTCGACCGGGCCGCGCGCCGGGTGCGCTCCGCGGGCGGACCCGAGGCGGCCGAGCCGGCCGAGGACCTGCTCGACGCCGCCGAGGCGCTGCGCGAGGCGCTGGGCGGGCTCCCGGGCGGTCGGCTCGACACGGTGCCCGACGACGTCGCCGATGCGCTGGCGCTCGTACGGGACGCCGCGCGCGCCTGCTTTTCCGCCCTCGGCGGCCGCCAGGACGCCGGGGTCGAGGGCGACGTCGACGCAGTGCGACAGCAGGCGAAGGGGGCCGCCGACGAGGTACGCAAGGTGGCCGAGCGGATCGCGGCCGGAAGCGAGCACGACGTCCGTTGGGTGCACGAGCGGGACCGCACCCGCGGCGGCAACGAGCTGCGGGTCGCGCCGCTCGACGTCTCGCTCTCGTTGCGGGACAAGCTGTTCGGCAAGACCACCGTGGTGATGACCAGCGCAACCCTCAAGCTGGGCGGCGGCTTCGAGCCGCTCGCGGCGTCGGTCGGGCTGCGCCCCGAGGAGCGGCAGGGCGACGCCCCGCTCGAGGCACCCGCCGAGGCGGTCGAGCCCGACGCTGCCGTCGACGACGACACCGACACCGACACCGACGAAGACCCCGAGCCCGACGACAGCGACACCGACGAGCCGCACCCGGTCACCTGGCGCGGCCTCGACGTGGGCTCGCCGTTCGACTACGCCCGGCAGGCGATCCTGTACGTCGCCCGGCACCTGCCGCCCCCGGGCCGCGACGGACTCGGCACCGCCCAGCTGGACGAGATCACCGCCCTGGTCGAGGCCGCCGACGGCCGTACCCTCGGGCTGTTCTCCTCCCGCCGCGCCGCCGAGACCGCCGCCGAGCACGTCCGCGAGGCGCTGCCCGACCTCGACCTGTGGTGCCAGGGCGACGCCCAGCTGCCGGTGCTCGCCCGCCGCTTCGTCGAGGACCCGCGCACCTGCCTGTTCGGCACGCTGTCGCTGTGGCAGGGCGTCGACCTGCCGGGCGAGACGTGCCAGCTGGTGATCATCGACCGGGTCCCGTTCCCGCGCCCCGACGACCCGCTGATGAGCGCCCGGCAGCGGGCCGTCGAGCGACGCGGCGGCAACGGGTTCATGAGCGTGGCCGCCACCCACGCCGCGCTGCTGCTCGCGCAGGGCAGCGGCCGGCTGATCCGGCGCGCCGACGACCGCGGGGTCGTCGCGGTGCTCGACCCGCGGCTGGTCACCGCCCGCTACGGCACCTTCCTCGCCGCCTCGCTGCCGCCGATGTGGCGAACGACCGATCGCGACGTCGCGCGGGCCGCGCTGCGCCGGCTCCGACCTGCCGAGGCGCCCGAAATGTCCTAGGGTGCGCGGCGGACGGGGACCCCGCCGGACGGAGCGCCATGGCCACCCTCGACCGCGACGGAGCGGCGACGACCCACGCCGACCAGCCCACGGTGCGCCGGGCGGCGTGGGCGGGCCTCGTCGGCACCGCGCTGGAGCAGTACGACTTCGTCATCTACGGCACCGCGGCGGCGATCGTGTTCCCCGCGCTGTTCTTCCCCGACGCCAGCCCCGCAGCGGGCGTGATCGCCAGCTTCGCCACGTATGCCGTCGGGTTCGCCGCCCGGCCGGTGGGCGGGCTGGTGTTCTCGCTCGTCGGCGACCGCTGGGGCCGCAAGTTCGTGCTGGTCACCACGCTGTTCCTGATGGGCTTCGCCACGCTGGCCATCGGGCTGCTGCCCACCTACTCCCAGGTCGGTGTCTGGGCGCCGGTGCTGCTCGTCGCGTGCCGGCTGCTGCAGGGCCTGGGGGCCGGCGCCGAGCAGGCCGGCGGCATCGTGCTGGTCACCGAGACCGCGCCCGTCGGGTCCCGCGGCCGGCTGGCTTCGCTGGTCTACGTCGGCGCCGCAGCAGGCACCGCGCTGGGCGCGGCCGTCTGGCTGGGGGCCCAGCAGCTCAGCGACGACGCGCTGGACTCCTGGGGCTGGCGACTGGTCTTCCTCAGCAGCGTCTTCGTCACGATCGCGGCGTACATCATCCGGCGACGCCTCCGCGAGTCACCGGTGTTCCAGGACGTCCGCGACCGGATCGAGGAGGTGCCGCGGGTCCCCGTGACCGACGTGCTCGCGAACGGCAAGCGCGCGCTGGCCCGGGTGTTCTTCCTCAACATCGGGGGCAACACGCACTCGTACATCTACCAGGTGTTCATCGCCGCCTACCTGGTCGAGACCGTCGGCGTCGACGACTCGTTGATCCCCAAGGTGCTGCTCGCCGGTGCCCTCGCCGCGTGCGTGTCGGCGTACGTCGCCGGACTGCTGGGTGACCGCTACGGACGGCGCCCTGTCTTCCTGTTCATCGCCGGATTCCTGGTGGTGTTCACCGTGCCGGGGCTGGCGCTGGTCACCACCGGCAACACCGCGCTGGTCTACCTGGTGGTCGTGGTCGGTTTCGTGTTCGCCGCGTACGGCACTGTCGGCGTGCAGGCCGCCTGGTTCCCCGAGCTGGTGGGCTCGCGGTACCGCTACGCGGGCGTTGCGCTGGGCCGGGAGTTCTCGTCGGTGGTCGGCGGCGGTGTCTCCCCGCTGATCTGCTCGTCGCTGATCGCGTGGGCCTCCGACGCGTGGTGGCCGGTCGCGGTCTACATGATCGCGCTGATGCTGGTCAGCCTGCTCGCGGCCGTCTGGTCACCGGAGACCCGCGACCGCGACCTGCTCACCGAGGCCGACGCCTGACGGCGGCACCCGCCGCCAGACGAGCCTGGCTCAGGAGTTGCGCAGCGCCTTGATCAGCTGCTGCTTGCTCATCGACGAGCGGCCCTCGATGCCGATGTCCTTGGCCCGGTCATAGAGCGCGGACTTGCTCCAGTCGTCGTACGACGGCGACTTGCCGCCCTTCTTGCCGACCTGCTTGCGCGAGGACCCCGCCGCGGCGTTGGCGATCCGGGCGGCCTTGCCCTTGCTGGCGCCCTCACCGCGCACCTTCTCGTAGACCTTTGCGTCCTTGACGCTCGGGCCGGGGTCGGCCTTCTTCTTCTTGGTAGCCATGGGGCCACTGTGCCTCCACCCGTGGTGCTCCGCAGGTCGACACCGACGGTCCGGGCTAGCGTGCGCCCATGAGTCGACGCGACGGGGAGGGCGCGGCGCTCGCGCTGCTCTCCGACGCCGAGCGCGAGCGGCTGCGTCCGGCGAGCAGCGGCTGGGTCGAGCCGCAGCTGGCCACGCTCACCGACCGGCGGTTCAGCGACCCCGGCTGGCTGTTCGAGCGCAAGCTGGACGGCGTACGAGCACTCGTGCGGGTGCGCCACGGCAAGGCCGTGCTGCTGTCCCGCAACGGCAACGACATGTCCGGCGGCTACCCCGAGCTGGTCGAGGCGCTGGAAGCCCAGGCGGGCGGCGACCTGCTCGCCGACGGCGAGATCGTGGCGTTCGAGCGGGGCCGGACGAGCTTCAGCCGGCTGCAGGCGCGGATCCACCTGCGCGACGCGCGACGGATCGAGGCCACCGGTGTGGCGGTGCACCTGTACCTGTTCGACCTCATCGACGCCGCCGGCCAGGACCTGACCCGGCTGCCGCTGCGTACCCGTAAGCGGGTGCTGCGCCGCGCGCTGGGCTGGGCCGAGCCGCTGCGCTTCTCGGCGCACCGCAACGCCACCGGCGAGGACTACTACGGCTACGCCTGCAGGCACGGGTGGGAGGGGCTGATCGCCAAGCGGGCCGGCGCGCCGTACCGGCACGGGCGCAGCCAGGACTGGCTGAAGATGAAGTGCGAGGCCGGCCAGGAGCTGGTGGTCGGCGGCTGGACCGACCCACAGGGGTCCCGGCAGGCGCTCGGCGCGCTGCTGGTCGGCTACCACGACGCGCGCGGGCTGCGCTACGCCGGCAAGGTCGGCACCGGCTTCACCGAGAAGGTGCTGCGCGACCTGCGGCAGCGGCTCGACGGCCTGGCCCGCGACGACGCACCGTTCGTCGACGCTGTGCGCGAGCCCCGCGCGCACTGGGTCGAGCCCGAGCTGGTCGCCGAGATCGGCTTCACCGAGTGGACCCGCGACGGCCGGCTGCGCCACCCGCGCTACCAGGGCCTGCGCACCGACAAGGCGGCGGCCGACGTCGTCCGTGAGAGCAGCTGAGGGAGGACCCGAGTGGCCAGCACCGTCGCCGACATGATCCTGGCGCGCCTGCGGGAGTGGGGCGTCGAGCACGTCTTCGGCTACCCCGGCGACGGCATCAACGGGCTGCTCGCGGCCTGGGGCGAGGCCGATGACGACCCGCGCTTCGTCCAGGCCCGGCACGAGGAGATGGCCGCCTTCGCCGCGGTCGGCTACGCGAAGTTCACCGGCCGGGTCGGTGTCTGCACGGCGACCTCCGGGCCGGGCGCCATCCACCTGCTCAACGGCCTGTACGACGCCAAGCTCGACCACGTGCCGGTGGTCGCGCTCGTCGGCCAGACGAACCGGTCGGCGATGGGCGGGAGCTACCAGCAGGAGGTCGACCTGCACACGCTGTTCGGCGACGTCGCGAGCGCGTACCTGCAGACGGTGACCGTGCCCGAGCAGCTGCCCAACGTGCTCGACCGCGCGATCCGCACCGCGCTGTCGGAGCGGGCGCCGACGGCGGTGATCGTGCCGGCCGACGTGCAGGAGCTGGACTACAGCGCGCCCCCGCACGAGTTCAAGATGGTGCCGTCCAGCCTCGGGGCGCACTGGCCGACGAGCACGCCCGACCCCGACGGCGTCGCCGCGGCGGCCGAGCTGCTCAACGCCGGCGACAAGGTGGCGATCCTGGTCGGGCAAGGTGCCCGCGGGGCACGCGACGAGCTCGTCGAGGTCGCCGAGCTGCTCGGCGCCGGAGTGGCCAAAGCCCTGCTGGGCAAGGACGTGCTGCCCGACGACCTGCCGTTCGTGACCGGCTCGATCGGCCTGCTCGGCACCCGGCCGAGCTACCAGATGATGCGCGACTGCGACACGCTGCTGACGGTCGGGTCGAGCTTCCCGTACTCGCAGTTCCTGCCCGCGTTCGACCAGGCGCGGGCGGTGCAGATCGACGACGACGCGCGGCTGATCGGCATGCGCTACCCCTACGAGGTCAACCTGGTCGGCGACGCCGCGGCCACCCTGCGCGCGCTGGTGCCGTTGCTGGAGCGCAAGGCCGACCGGGGGTGGCGCGAACAGATCGAGACCGCGGTGCGCGAGTGGTGGCGGACCATGCGCGACGAGGCGATGGTCGAGGCCGACCCGGTCAACCCGATGCGGATCTTCCTCGAGCTCAGCGACCGGATGCCGGACGACGCGATCGTGGTGGCCGACTCGGGGTCGGCGGCCAACTGGTACGCCCGTCAGCTGCGTTTCACCGCCGGGGTGCGGGGCTCACTGTCCGGCACGCTCGCCACGATGGGCCCGGCGGTGCCGTACGGCATCGGTGCGAAGTTCGGCTGCCCCGACCGCCCGGTGATCGCGTTCGAGGGCGACGGCGCGATGCAGATGAACGGGCTGGCCGAGCTGCTCACCGTGAAGCACTACTGGCAGGAGTGGTCCGACCCGCGGCTGGTGGTCGTGGTGCTGCACAACAACGACCTCAACCAGGTGACCTGGGAGATGCGCGCGCTGCAGGGGGCGCCGAAGTTCGCCGAGTCGCAGACGCTGCCCGATGTGTCGTACGCCGACTTCGCCCGCGGGATCGGCCTCGGGGCGATCTCCGTCGACGAGCCGGGCGCGCTGGGACCCGCCTGGGAGCAGGCGCTGGGCGCCGACCGGCCGACCGTGATCGACGTGCGCTGCGACCCCAGCATGCCGCCGATCCCGCCGCACGCCACGCTGGAGCAAGCGATGGCCACCGCCGAGTCGGTGCTGAAGGGCGACGAGGACCGCTGGCAGCTGGTCAAGGAGGGCGTGAAGGCCAAGGCCCAGGAGCTGTTGCCGGACCGCGACTGACCGACCGACCACTCGCACCCCAGCACCAAGGAGCGCCCGTGCCCGCACCGGACACCGCCGTCGTCGATGTCGACGGCACCCTCGTCGACACCAACTACCACCACACCCTCGCGTGGGCGCGCGCCTTCGCCCGCAGTGACCTGCACCCGCCGCTGTGGCGCTTGCACCGTGCCATCGGCATGGGTGGCGACCGGTTCATCGCCGCGGTGGCCGGCGACGAGGCCGAGGAGCGGGTGGGAGACACGGTGCGCGACGCCTGGGTGGAGGAGTACGACCCGTTCCTCGACGAGGTGCGGCTGCTCGAGGGCGCGCGGGACTTCCTCGGCTTCCTGCGCGACCGGGGCATGTCGGTCGTGCTGGCCACCTCGGGCAAGCCCGAGCACGTACAGCGCTACCTCGACCTGCTCGGTGGCAAGCAGGTCGCCGACACCGTCATCACCGCGGAGGACGCCGAGAAGAGCAAGCCGGCGCCGGACCTGGTCAAGGCGGCGCTGGACGCCGTCGACGTGTCCGAGGCCGTGATGATCGGCGACTCGGTGTGGGACGTGCAGGCGGCGGTCGCGCTCGACCTGCGCACGCTGTGCGTACGCTCCGGCGGCTTCGCCGACTCCGAGCTGACCGACGCCGGCGCCGCCGCCGTCGTCGACGACCTGCCCGAGCTGCAGCGACGGTGGTTCGAGCTCACCGGCTGACGCTCGGCCGACGGGCGGATCCGCGGAGGCGGACGGTAGAACAAGGCCCATGGCGGACGAGCAGGCGGCGGCGGAGTCCATGCGGATCAGCGAGACGGTGCAGCGGCTGCTGCGCCAGGCCGAACCGGGCAGCGCGGTGCAGGACACCGAGATCGCCGCCGAGCTGGACGAGCCCGTCGACCACGTGGCCCGCACGCTGTGGTCGATGGCCGACACCTACCTGATGGTGCGGCCGGGGGAGCGCGGCGAGGGCTCGGCGGCGGTGAGCAGCGCGCAGCCGCACAACCCCTGAGGCAGCCCATACGGCAACCCGCGGGCGAGCGGGGTCAGAGCCGGCGCAGGACGGTGACGACCTTGCCGAGGATGCTGGCGTGGGTGCCGTCGATCGGCTCGTACGCAGCGTTGTGCGGGAGCAGCAGCACCTTGCCGTCGCGGCGCTGGAACGTCTTGACGGTGGCCTCGTCGTCGAGCAGGGCGGCCACGATCTCGCCGTTCTCGGCGGTCGGCTGCTGCCGGACGACGACCCAGTCGCCGTCGCAGATCGCCGCGTCGATCATCGAGTCACCACTGACCTCGAGCAGGAACAGCGCCCCGTCGCCGACCAGCTGGCGGGGCAGCGGGAACACGTCCTCGACCCGCTCCTCGGCGAGGATCGGGCCGCCGGCGGCGATCCGGCCGACCACGGGCACGTACGTCGCCTCGGGCCGCTCGTCGCCGATGCCGGTCTCGTCAACCGGCGCCTGCTCGCGCGGGCGGGCCAGCGGGGACAGCACCTCGAGCGCGCGCGGCCGGTTGGGGTCGCGGCGCAGGAAGCCCTTGGCCTCGAGCGACTTGAGCTGGTGCGCGACCGAGCTCGAGCTGGTGAGGCCGACCTGCTCGCCGATCTCGCGCACGCTCGGCGGGTAGCCGCGGGCGGTCAGCGCCTCGCCGATGACGTCGAGGATCCGCCGCTGGCGCGGGGTCAGCCCGGTGGCGTCGGGGGGTCCGTCGGGCAGCTCGCGCACGCTCCCACCCGCGCCGGATGCCCCGGATGCCGCCCCGGATGCCCCGGCGTCCGCGCCGTCACGCCCGCCTGCTGCCATGTCGTCCACCTCGCTGCGTCGTCGCCCTACCCCGTGAGTGCCGGTGGGTGCCGGTGCTAGCGAACGGTAGTGCTCCGCACCGCTCGGGATCAAACACCTGTTCGAACGGCGTGTCGGGGGAGCGCCATTGCAGCGCCCACCCGGTTCGCCGAGTGGCGCAGGGTGGTCGGTTCCGGGACGCCGACGGCCACCACCATGCGCCACTCGCCGACCGCCGCCTGGATCCACCGAGTGGCGCAAGAGTGCGCGCCGGGGGGCCGGAAGCGGGAGATCTTGCGCCACTCGACGGAACCAAGTCCGCGAGTCGGCGTGTCGGCGCGACGGGAGTCCGCGACACCGGACCCGGGTGGCTTCTCCCGCGAAACCGGAGGTTCGCCCGTGTCACAACACGGGCGAACCTTGGGTTTCCCAAGGGAACGTGGGAAACCCGGACGCCCCTCGAGCTGCCGGTCGGGAGGGTGTGACCCGGGTCGCGGCGACGCGTGACATACCCCCAGTACGGTGCGGCGCATGCCTGCCGCGCCGCTGCCGTCCGCCCGTTCCGCCGTCGTCACCGGCGCCGCCCAGGGGATCGGCCGGGCGACCGCCATCGCGCTCGTCGAGCGCGGGTACGCCGTCGTGGTCACCGACCTCGACGGGGTGGCGGCCAAGCGCACCGCCGACGAGATCGGTGCCGTCGAGGGCGTCGAGCAGGACGTCCGCGATGAGGACTCGCACGCCGAGGTCGCCGCGCTGGCCCGCCGCCACCGGCCGCTCGGCGTGTGGGTGAACAACGCAGGGGTGGGCTTCGACGGCGACGCGACCGAGACCTCGTCGGAGCGGGTACGCGCCCTCGTCGACGTGAACCTGCTCGGGGTGGTGTGGGGCAGCCGCGCGGCGGTTGCCGCGTTTCGCGAGCAGGCGGCCGCAGGCGTGCGCGGCGGCGACCTGGTCGACCTGGCGTCGCTGTCCGGGCACGGCCCGGTGCCGGGCCTGTCGGTCTACGCCGCCACCAAGGCCGCCGTCGTCTCGCTGGCCGAGGCGATGTACGCCGAGCTGCGCCCGGAGGGCATCCGGGTGCACGCGGTGTGTCCCGACGGGGTGAACACCGCGCTGGTGGAGCAGTTCCGGCCCGGCGGGCGGGGCAAGGCGCTGGTGCACTCCGGCGGCCGACTGCTGCGCCCGGAGGAGGTCGCCGCCGCGGTCGTCGACATGCTCGGGCGCCGCCGGGTGGTCCGTACGCTCCCCACCTGGCGGGGACCGTTCCTCCGGTTCTCCCGCGACTGGCCGACCCTGGCCTTCGCCCTCGAGCCGGTGATGCGGGCCCAGGGCCGGCTGATGGCCCGCCGCCAGGGCCACTGAGCCCGCCTGTCGCAGTTGTCACCGTCAGATCGCCGTCTATGGCGACCTGACGGTGACAGGTCGCGATTGCGGGTGGGGTGGGTGTGACGCATGGGTTGAATGCGTCGAACAGGTGTGCGATGCTTCGTACAGGTGTTCGATCGAACACGTGATCGACCGATCGGCGGGTGACTGTCGGTGCCGGGCGATACGAAGAGATCGACGCAGCACACGACGGAGGCGACGATGAGCACCAGCACCGGTTTCAGCACCGCGTACGAGACCCGCGACATCCCCCGCACGACCACGCGCACCGCGGCCAGCTCCACGGCCCGCACCAGCGCCACCCGGCGCAGCGTTCGACTCACCCGGCGCGGCCGGGTGCTGCGCAGCCTGCTGCTCGGTCTGGTGGTCGTGACCGCGGTCCTCGTCGCGGCGGTGGCCTGGGGACCTGGCGTCGTCGCCACCTCCGGTGCGGGCGAGCCCGTCCCGGTCCGCACCATCACCGTCCAGCCCGGCCAGACGCTGTGGGACATCGCCGCCGACAGCGGCATCGGGGGCGACCCGCGCGACGTCGTCCGTCAGATCCAGCAGCTCAACGCGCTGCCGGACGCCGGCGCACTGCAGGTCGGCCAGCAGGTCGCGGTCCCCCTCGACTGACTCCGGCCGAGCGGCTGCCTGCCGGGTCACCGAGCCGGACCGATTGACGCCTGCCGCGGACGGGTACTGAAGGGCATGGTGGGGACCGTCCGGCAGGCCGACGAGGCGAGCGTGGGTTCTGGCGCTGGCTCCGACCCGGCGCTCGACCCGGCGCTCGACCCGGCGCTCGACCCGGGAACCGTGCGCACCGCCGCCTCCCGCGAGCTGCCGCTGCCCGGCAGCGGGCACACGCTGGCCCGCTGGTGGGGGCTGGTCGACCTCGGCCGCGCCGACCTGTCGCTGGCGAAGGTCGTCGAGCCGCACCACGACGCCCGGGCCATCTGCCACGACCTCGGGCACCCCGCGCCCGAGCCCGGCTCGCTGTGGGGGGTCTGGGCCGCGGAGCCGCCGGGCGTCCGGTTGGTGGCGCTGCCCGACGACGCCGGCTGGCGCCTCGACGGCGTCAAGGCGTTCTGCTCCGGAGCCGGCCTGGTGACCCACGCGCTGGTGACCGCCGCGGCGGCGGGGCAGTCGCGGCTGTTCGCGGTCGACGTGTCGCACGCCCGCTCGTCCGGCGCGATGCGGCTCGAGGCGCCGACCTGGGTCGGCGCCGGCATGGCCGCCGCCGACACCCGCTCGGTGCGCTTCGACGACGCCCCGGCCGTGGCCGTGGGTGCGCCCGGGGCGTACACCGAGCGTCCCGGCTTCTGGCACGGCGCCATCGGCATCGCCTGCTGCTGGACCGGCGGTGCGCACGGCGTCGCCGCCACCCTGCTTGCCGCCGCCCGGCGGCGGCCGCCCGACCCGCTGTTGCGGGCCGAGCTCGGTGCGGTCGCCGCGGCCCTCGACCGCTGCCACGCGGTGCTGCGGGTGGCCGCGGAGGAGATCGACACCGCCGGCGACGCCGAGTCGGCCCAGCGCGCCCGTCGCCGCGCCGAGTCGGTACGCGCCACGGTCGTCGAGGCCGCCGAGGAGGTCGTCACCCGGGTCGGGCACGCGCTCGGCCCGGCGCCGCTCGCACTCGACGCCGCGCATGCCCGCCGGGTCGCCGACCTGCTGGTGTTCTGCCGCCAGCACCATGCCGCCCGCGACCTCGCCGCCCTGGGCGACCTGGTCGCGCAGCGCGAGGGAGAGCAGTGGTGAGTGCCACGAGCCCGCAGGCCGGTGACCACGCCGGCGCGACCGACGAGGCGCACTGGCAGGCGTGGTCCGGCTGGGACGCGCTGCCCGAGGTCGAGCTGCCGCCGCGCCGCGCACGGGTCGTGGTGCTGGCCGCGCATCCCGACGACGAGGTGCTCGCGGTGGGCGGGCTGCTGGCCCGGCTCGCCGATCGGGGCTGCGACCTCCTGCTGGTGGCGGCGACCGACGGCGAGGCGTCGCACCTCGGGCGTACCGAGGGCACCAACGAGGGCACCGCCGACAGCGGCGGCACGGTCGAGTTCGGCGACCGTCGCGCCCGCGAGCTCGACGCCGCCCGCACCGAGCTCGGGCTGGGCCACGCCGAGCGGGTACGGCTGCACCTGCCCGACACCGACCTGCCGACGTACGAGGGCGAGCTCACCGGCCGGCTGGAGTCGCTGCTCGGTGGGGCTGCGCTGGTGCTGGCGCCGTGGCGGGCCGACGCGCACCCCGACCACGACGCCGCCGGGCGGGCCGCTGCCGAGGCCGTCCGCGAGCTGGCGGCGGTGACGACGGCCGTGGGCGGGGCGACCGCGCCGCCGGTGCTGTGGGAGTACCCGGTGTGGGCGTGGCACTGGAGCCGCCCGGACGCCGACGACCTGCCGTGGTCGCGGGCCCGGGTGCTGCGCCTCGATCCGCACGAGCGGCTGGCCAAGCAGCAGGCGATCGGCTGCTTCACCAGCCAGCTCGAGCCGCGTCCCGCCGAGCCGCCCGTGCTCCCGCCGGCCGTGCTGGCGCACTTCGAGCGCAGCGTCGAGGTGGTCTTCACGTGACCGAGCCGGCGTACTTCGACGACCTGTACGCGCGCGACGACGACCCGTGGGGCCTCGGCTCGTCGCCGTACGAACGGCGCAAGTACGCGCTGACGCTGGCCGCGCTGCCGCGCGAGCGCTACCGCCGCTGCTTCGAGCCCGGCTGCGCGATCGGCGTGCTCACCGCCGGGCTGGCCCGCCGCTGCGACCGGCTGGTGGCGTGGGACGGCGCCGCCCGGGCGCTGGAGCAGGCGCAGGCCCGGGTGGGCGACCCCGGCGTGACCTTCGCCCAGGCGCGGGTGCCGCAGCGCTGGCCCGAGGGCAGCTTCGACCTGGTGGTCGTCTCCGAGCTGCTCTACTTCCTGTCCGCCGCCGACCGCACGGCGCTGCGCGCGCGGGCGGTCGACTGCCTCGAGCCGGGCGGCGACCTGGTGGCCGTGCACTGGCGGCACCCGTTCGCCGAGGCGCCGAGCAACGGCGACGAGGTGCACGCCGAGCTCGTCGAGACGACCGGGCTCGAGCAGCTGGTCGACCACGTCGAGCCGGACTTCCGCCTCGGCGTCTGGCGCCGCCGCGTGCGGAGGTCGCGATGAGGCCGCCGCGATGAGGCTGCCGCGCGCCCGCGGATCGCTCAGCCGGCAGGTCCTCGACACGTTGCTGCAGCCCGTGCACCCGGCGCCCGGCCTGGCCGACGCGGCCCGGTCGCGGCTGACCGAGTGCGCCACCGCCCTCGACGACGAGGACGTGCAGCTGGCGCTGACCGTGCTGCAGGAGCTCGGCTACGACGGACTGGACGACGTCGACGACGGCTGGGAGCGCTCGCCCGACGTGCTGGCGGCGCGCGGGGTGCTCGAGGCGGCGATCGAGTCCGAGCTCGTCGAGGCGGTCTCTCTGATGGTCCGCCGTGCGCTGCCGCAGGCAGCAGACGACGTCGCGGCTGCCCTGTTCGCGATGACCGAGGCGACGTCCGGGCGGTCGATGGCGGCGTACGTGCAGCGGCACGCCACCGTCGAGCAGCTGCGCGAGTTCCTGGTGCTCCGCTCGGTCTTCCAGCTCAAGGAGGCCGACCCGCACACCTGGCTGGTGCCGCGGCTGCACGGCGGTCCCAAGGCGGCGCTGATCGAGATCCTCACCGACGAGTACGGCGGCGGCCGGCTCGAGCGCATGCACTCCGAGCTGTTCGCGACCTCCATGGCACACGCCGGTCTCGACCCGACCTACGGCGCGTACGTCGACCGGGTGCCCGCCGCGAGCCTCGCGATCAGCACCACGGCGACGATGCTCGGCCAGCAGCGCCGGCTGCGCGGGGCGGCGGCCGGCCACCTGACGGCGATCGAGGCGACCTCGTCGCTGCCGAACCGGCAGCTCGCCCAGGGTGTGCGCCGGCTCGGCCTCGCCGACGCGGCGGCGTGGTACTTCGACGAGCACGTCGAGGCCGACGCGGTGCACGAGCAGGTCGCCACCCGCGACCTGTGCGCCGGACTGGTCGCCCAACAGCCCGAGCTGCTGGAGAGCGTGCTGTTCGGCGCGGCGGTGTCGCTGTGGGTCGACGACCGCGCCGGGGCCGCGGCACTGGACGCCTGGGAGTCCGGCGGCAGCGCGCTGCTGCCCGATGCCGGGGCCGACCTCGACGAGGTCGGCTGACATGGCGGCCCCGGGCTCGTCGCGGCCGCCGCTCCCTGTCGAGATCACGGTGTGCCCGGGTGGCCCGCTGCTCGTCCGCGGCGCCACCGAGGTCGTCGCCGACGACGGCGAACGGGTTGCCGTGACCCGTCCGGTGGTCGCCGTCTGCCGGTGCGGCCGCTCGTCCCGGGCACCCTGGTGCGACGGCAGCCACAAGCTCGGCCCCCGCCTGCCGCACCTTCCCGGCTGACCGCCTCCCCCTCGCGCCGATCCGACCGTTGTGCCGCACGGGTGGCCGTGCGGGTGGCCGTGCGGGTGGCGGAAGGGTCGGATGAGCGCGGAGGCGAGTGAGCGGCCGGGCGGTCCGTGCTTGACAGATTCCGACGAAGTGGGACACGGTGGGCGACTTCTGTAACCGCTTTCAGAAAGCGGTTACGAGCATGCGGCCCTGGCACATCGAGCGGACGGAGGCTTGTCGGTTGGCGACTCCCAGCGTCACCATCCGCGACGTCGCCCGTCGGGCCGACGTGTCGATCGCCACCGTGTCCCGGGTGCTGCGCGGGACCGCGCCGGTCACCGATCCCACCCGCGACCGGGTGCTGGCGGCCGTCGACGAGCTGCAGTTCGTCCCGAGCTCGCTCGGCCGCTCGCTGGCCGAGCGCCGGCACGCGGCCAACGGGATCGTCTTCCCCGACCTGTCCGGCCCCTACTTCGCCGAGGTCGTGCTGGGCTACGAGGCGGTCGCCGCGGCACTCGGCCGCTCGGTGCTGATCTGCTCCACGCACGGCCGCGACGCCGCCCGCGAGCGGGTGCTCGACCTCGCCGGCCGCGTCGACGGCCTGGTCGTGCTCACCCGCACGGTCAGCGACGAGGTGGTCGCCGAGATCGCCGCCCGCGGACTGCCGCTGGTGCTGCTCGCCCGCCAGGCCGCCCCCGGCAACCTGGTGGTCGACTCCGTCAACGCCGACTCCACCGCCAGCGCCGCCGCCCTGGCCGAGCACCTGGTGGCTGCCGGCCACCGCGACCTGCTGCTGCTCGGCAACCCGGCGGACGCGCCCGACGTGGCGGTCCGCTGGGCCGGCCTCCGCCGCGCCTGGGCCGCCGCGGGCGTACCGGAACCGCGGCTGCTCGAGGCCGGCTTCGCCGAGGCCGACGGCGTACGCGCCGCGCAGCAGCTGCTCGGCGACGGCGACCTCCCCGACGCCATCGTCTGCGCCAACGACGAGCTCGCCCTCGGGCTGATGGGTGCGTTGCGCGAGGCCGGGCTGGACGTGCCGGGCGACGTCGCCGTCACCGGCTGGGACGACGTGATGGCCGCCCGCTACGCCGGCCTGACCACGGTCCGGCAGCCGATGCGCGAGCTCGGCGCCACCGCCGCCCGCACCCTCGACGCCCGGATCACCGACCCCGACTCGCCCACCCGCCACCTGCTGCTGCCCACCGAGCTCGTCGTCCGTACCAGCTCGGCCGCACCATCCCGTCCCGCCCCTGCTGCCTGAACTGCCCGCACCGCCCGCGTCACCGCAACGAAGGAGCCCCGATGAACCGCACCTCCCCGACCAGGCGCTGGCTGGCCGTCGCCGCCTGCATGACCGCCGTGCTCGCCCTCGCGGCCTGCGGCCGCAGCGACTCCGACGGCGAGCCGGAGGAGGCCGAGTCGATCAGCGACGACGCGCCCTCCGGCACGATCGACGTCTGGGCGATGGGCACCGAGGGCGAGGAGCTCGGCCCGTTCGCCGAGACCTTCGAGCAGGAGTACCCCGACGCCGACGTGAAGGTCACACCGGTGCCGTGGGAGTCGGCACACGACAAGATCGCCACCGCGATCGCGTCCGGTGACACCCCCGACGTCACCCTCGTCGGCACCACCTGGATGGGCGAGTTCGCCAAGCTCGGCGGCCTCGACCCGGTGCCGCCGGACCTGGTCGACTCCGACTCGTTCTTCGACGGCGCGTACGAGTCGACCGTCGTCAACGACACCGAGTACGGCGTGCCGTGGTACGTCGAGACGCGCGTGCTCTTCTACCGCAAGGACCTGGCCGAGGCGGCGGGCTGGGACGCGCCGCCCAAGACCTGGGAGGAGCTGTCGCAGTTCGGCGCCGACCTTGGCGAGCAGGACGGCGTGGACACCCCGCTGTACGTGCAGCCCGGCCAGACCGGCTCCTGGCAGACCGCCATCCCGTTCAGCTGGACGGCGGGCGCCGAGATGACCAACGAGGACGGCACCGAGTACACCCTCGACAGCGAGGGCATGGTCGAGGGCCTGGAGTACTACAAGTCGCTGTTCGACGACGGCCTGTCCACCACCTCGGTGCTGCAGCCCGGTGAGCTCGAGTCCAGCTTCGCCAAGGGCTCGATCGCCTCCTTCATCTCCGGTCCGTGGATGATCGGGCTGGTCAAGGACATGGGCGCCACCGACGACCAGATCGCCGTGGCCCCGCTGCCCGCGCAGGACGACAGCGCCGAGATGGGCACGTCGTTCGTCGGTGGCGGCAACCTGGGCGTCTTCAAGGACTCCGACAACCGCGACGCCGCGTGGAAGTTCGTGCAGTGGCTGTCCGAGGCCGACGTGCAGAGCGACTGGTACACGACGATGAGCGACCTGCCGGCCGTCGAGGCGTCCTGGGACAGCGGCGCGCTGGCCGAGGACCCGCTGCTGAGCGTCTTCGGTGAGCAGCTGAGCGAGACCAACTCGCCGCCGCCGGTGCCCACCTGGGAGCAGGTCGCCGAGGTCATCGACCACAACGTCGAGCAGGTCGTCAACGGCCAGATGTCGGTCGAGGACGCCGTCGCCGCCATGCAGAGCGAGGCGCAGCGGATCGGCACCGGTCTGTGAGTCAGCTGGCCACCACCGGCGCGGCGACCGCCGACGCCGTCGCGGGTACGGGCCGTCCTGGCCGTACGGGACGCGGCAGCCGCCGGCGTCGCCCGGGCGACCCGACCCAGCGACGGCAGGCCCGGGCGGCCTGGCTGCTGGCATCGCCGTTCGTGGTGCTGTTCGCGGTCTTCACCGTCGGGCCGGTGCTGGCCAGCCTCGGCATGTCGTTCACCGACATGCGGATCACCGACCTGCGCTCGCCGCTGGCGGTCGAGTTCACCGCGTTCGACAACTACACCCAGCTGCTGTCCGACCCGCTGTTCCGCAAGGTCGCCCGCAACACCGCGCTGTACGTGGTGCTCGGGGTGCCGCTGACGATGGCGGCGGCGCTGGCGGCCGCGGTCGGGCTGAACGCGATCCTGCGGCTGCGCGGCTTCTTCCGGGCCGGCTACTACCTGCCGGTCGTCACCAGCATCGTCGCGGTCGCGGTGGTGTGGCGGTTCCTGCTGCGTACCGACGGCGGCCTGATCAACGAGACCCTCGCCCTGGTCGGCATCGACGGCCCGGGCTGGCTGGACTCGACAGCGCTCGCGCTGCCGTCGCTGGTCGTGATGGCCGCGTGGCGCAACCTCGGCACGCTGATGGTGATCTTCCTGGCCGGCCTGCAGACAGTGCCGCGCGAGGTGATCGAGGCGGCCGAGGTCGACGGCGCCGGTTCGTGGGCGCGGTTCCGGCACATCACGCTGCCGATGATGCGCCCGGTGCTGCTGTTCGGTGCGGTCATCACCAGCGTCGGCTACCTGCAGTTCTTCGAGGAGGCGTTCGTGATGACCAAGGGCGGGCCGCTCGACTCGACCCGCTCGGTCACCTACTACGCCTACAACCAGTTCGGCTCCGGCAACTACGGCTACGCCGCCGCGGTGAGCTACGTGCTCTTCCTCGCGGTGGTCGTGTTCACGGTCGTGCAGTTCCGCGTGCTCCGGGCCAAGGACTGAGGAGGCGCTGATGGCGGTCACTCCCGAGCAGCGGTTGCAGACGCCGCGCTGGCTCTACGTCGTGCTGAGCGTCGGCCTGGTGCTGATGATCGGCCCGTTCGTGTGGATGCTGCTGGGCTCGGTCAAGCCCGAGGCCGAGCTGCGCGAGATCCCGCCGACGTGGTGGCCCGAGACGTTCACCTGGGACAACTACTCCACGCTGTTCACCAAGCTCGACCTGGGCACGTTCTTCATGAACTCGCTGATCGTCGCGGTCGTCGTCACCGTCGGCAACGTGATCTTCTGCGCGATGCTCGGGTACGCCCTGGCCAAGCTGGAGTTCCGCGGCAAGCGGGTGCTGTTCCTCGTCGTGATGGGCACCCTGATGGTGCCGGGCGTCGTGACGTTCGTGCCGCTGTTCATCCTCACCGCCAACCTGGGGCTGACCAACACCCTGCCCGGGCTGTTCCTGCCGTTCCTGGTGCAGCCGTTCGGGGTGTTCCTGCTGCGGCAGTACATGCTCGGTCTGCCCGACGACCTGATCCACGCCGCACGGGTCGACGGCGCCGGCGAGCTGCGCATCTTCGGCAGCGTGATCCTGCCGCTGTGCGGGCCCGCCCTCGCGACGCTCGCGATCCTCACCTTCCTCGGCTCGTGGAACAACTTCCTGTGGCCGCTGGTGGTGGCCCAGACCGAGGACAAGTACACGCTGCCGGTCGCGCTGGCGCTCTACTCCGTCGGCCAGAACTCCACCGACTACGGGCTGCTGCTGGCCGGCGCGGTCGTGGTCGTGCTCCCGGTGATCGCGATCTTCCTGGTCCTGCAGCGCTACTTCGTGCAAGGCATCGCCATGACGGGGATCAAGTGAGTCCCTCCGCACCCGACGAAGGAGTCCGACCGTGACCAAACGACTGGTACGCGCCGGCGCCACCGCGACCGTGGCCGCCGCCCTCGCCGGCACGGTGCTGGCGCTGCTGCCCGCGCCCACCGCGTCCGGGCAGCCCGAGCCCGCCGCTACACCCGCGACCACGCCCACCACACCGACCACCGACCGCGCCTCGCTGCTGCGGACCTGGGTCGCCGACACCTGGGAGTCGATGGCGGCGATGGTCGACCCGGCCACCGGGCTGCCCGCCGACAACGTGGGCGGCACGCTACGGCCGGGCAGTCGCTCGGCGTACACGTCGCCGACCAACATCGGCGCGTACCTGTGGAGCACGGTCGTCGCGCGCAACACCGGCCTGATCAGCTCCGACGAGGCGTACGAGCGGATGCAGCAGACCATCGGGAGCATCGCCGAGCTCGAGCGGCACGAGTGGTCCGGACAGTTCTACAACTGGTACGACCCGCACACCGGCGACAAGCTGCTGGAGTTCCCCGACAGCGGCGACCCGATCGAGCCGTTCCTGTCCAGCGTCGACAACGGCTGGCTCGCCACCGGGCTGCTGGTGGCGCGCAACGCCGACCCGCGGCTGCGTGCGGAGGCCGACGTGATCCGCCGCGCCATGGAGTTCGGCATGTACTACGACCCCGCGGTGAACCAGATCCGCGGCGGCTTCTGGGACGAGGAGCCCAGCGACGAGGCCGCGGTCGTGGGCAACTACCTCGGCGAGGGCCCGGACGTCTGGTACACCGGCCACCACTACGGCGCCTTCAACACCGAGCCACGGATCGCGTCGTACCTCGGCATCGCGGCCGGAGACATCCCGCGCAAGCACTACTTCGGGACCGAGCGCACCTTCCCGCGCTCCTGCGACTGGTCGTGGACCGAGACGCAGGGGCAGGGCGTCTGGCGCACCTACCTCGGCCAGCGGGTCTACGAGGGCGCGTACCCGTACCGCGGCATGAAGATCGTGCCGACCTGGGGCGGCTCGATGTTCGAGGCGCTGATGGTGCCGCTGTTCGTGCCCGAGGAGGAGTGGGGCCCGGACTCGTGGGGCGTCACGCACCCGCTGTACGTGCGCGCCCAGATCGCGCACGGGATGCGGGAGGCCGACTACGGCTACTGGGGCTTCTCGCCGTCGAACAACCCGGCCGGCGGCTACAGCACGTACGGCGTCGACGCGATCGGCATGGAGCCGGCCGGCTACGCCTCGGACCAGCGGGGGACCCTCGTCGACAACGGCTACGGTCACTGCCCCGGCCGGCCGGGTGAGCCGGCGCCGGACGACTACGGCCACGGGGTCGTGACCCCGCACGCGTCGTTCCTCGCGATGCGGTACGCCCCGCACGCGGCCGTGCAGAACCTGGTGCGGCTGACGGAGGACTTCAACGCCTACGGCGCGGGCGGGTTCTACGACGCGATCAACGTCGGCACCGGCCGGGTCAGCCAGCGCTACCTCGCGCTGGACCAGGGCATGGTGATGGCCGCCCTCGGCAACGTGCTCGCCGACCACGACCTCCGCGGCTACGTGTCGACCGGCGCGATGGAACGCCGACTGCGCCCGCTGATGGAGATGGAGCAGTTCGGCGCCGCCCCCCGGGGCTGAGGTGGGCTCGGGTTTCCCAAGTTCGCTTGGGAAACCGAAGGTTCCACCGCGTTGCTACACGGGGGAACCTCCGGTTTCCCGGTAGAAGCAGTCGTACGAGAGGACGTGGATGACCAGCGAGGCACGCACCGACTGGGAGCAGCGGATCGGCCAGCGCAGCGGCCGGACCGCCATCGGCGCCGCCCCACGCCTCGACCCGCCGACCGGGCTGGTGGCCGTCGCGGGCCGGGCCCAGGTCAGCCTGGACTGGGACCCGGTCCAGGGCGCCGTCGGCTACCAGGTGCACGCCGCCGACTCGCCCGACGGCGACCTGGCCCCGCTGGACCACCGCGGCGGTGACGTGCTCTCCGTCCCGCACCCGCCGTACGTCGACACGACCGGCGAGCCCGGTGTCGCCCGCTGGTACGCCGTGACGGCACTGTCCGACGTCGCCGTCGAGGGGCCGCTCAGTGACCGGGTCACCGCGACCCCCCACGGCACCCGCGCCGACGGCGACGGGGCGGTCCGGGTCGAGGTGCTCACCGGCGGCGACCTCGGCCCGCTGCCGCGACCGTGGCGGCCGATGATCGGCAGCGAGCACCTGTCGCACGCGCTCTCGACCGAGCTGACCGCCGGCCGCGAGATCGGCGCCGAGCTCACCTCGGCCCTCAGAGCCGCCCGCCACGAGCTCGGCGTCGAGGCGGTCCGGGCGCACGGGATCCTCTGCGACGACCTCGGGGTCTACCGCGAGGTCGACGGGCCAAATGGTGTGACAGTGGTGCACGACTTCACCGGCGTCGACCGGGTCTACGACCACCTGCTCTCCCTCGGCCTGCGCCCGGTGGTCGAGATCTCCTTCATGCCCCGCGACCTGGCCGCCGACCCGTCGAAGACGGTCTTCGACTACGACGCGATCGTGTCGCCGCCCAAGGACTGGGGCCGCTGGTACGACCTCGTGTACGCCCTGGTGACGCACCTGGTCGAGCGCTACGGACTGGAGGAGGTGCGCGACCACTGGAGCTTCGAGGTGTGGAACGAGGCCAACCTCGAGGTCTTCTGGTCGGGCACCCCCGAGGAGCACTGGCGGCTCTACGACCTGTCCGCCCGCGCGGTGAAGACCGTGCACCCCGACCTGCGGGTCGGCGGGCCCTCGTCGGCCGCCGCCGGCTGGGTCGAGGAGCTGCTCAGCCACGTCGAGCGGTCAGGCACACCGGTCGACTTCATCTCCACCCACACCTACGGCAGCCCGCCGCTCGACTTCCGCCCCGCCCTCGCGCGGCACGGCCGGGTGGGCACGCCGATCTGGTGGACCGAGTGGGGCGTGACGCCGACCCACTTCAACGAGGTGAGCAACGCCGTCTTCTCCGCGGCCTTCCTGCTGCGCGGCATGGCGTCGTCGCTCGGCCGGATCGAGGCACTCAGCTACTGGGTGGTCTCCGACCACTTCGAGGAGCTCGGCCGTCCGCCGTCACTGCTGCACGGTGGCTTCGGGCTGCGCACCGTCGGCGAGCTGCGCAAGCCGCGCTGGTGGGCGCTGGCCCTGCTCGAGCGACTGGGTGAGACGCGGCTGCCGGTGGCGTACGCCGGCGACGGCGCCGGATCCCTGGTGGAGGCGCTCGCGGCCCGCGGCGACGACGGCACCGTCGGCGTACTGGCGTGGAACCTCACCCTCGACCAGTCCAAGGCGGCCGGCGACCCGGCGCTCGACCGCGAGGTGACCGTGGCCGTCGACGGTCTGGTGCCGGGCGCGACGTACACGCTGACCCACCTGCGGGTCGACGACGAGCACTCCGACATCGGCACCGTCTGGCGGCGGATGCGGCGCGACGACCAGGACTGGCCCGACGACGACCAGTGGCAGCGGCTGCGCGCCGCCGACCGGCTGGAGGAGGGCGAGCCCGCGCGAGACGTGGTCGCCGACGACACCGGTGCGGTGACCGTGGAGGTCACGCTGCCGATGCCGGCGATGGCGCTGCTGGAGCTGACCCCGGCCTGAGCCGTGCCGTCCCCCACTCGGTGCGGGTCGGGCCGACCGTCAGGTGGCGACGTCGGCCCGGTCGCCGGCCGCCTGGGCGGCGTCGAGCTCGTCGGAGGCCCTTGCCGGTCGACAGCTCGCCGCCCACGGTCTCGAGGTGGGCGCGGACGAACCAGTGGAACAGCTCGAGCTGCTTGATCTGGCCGATCAGCATGTCCTCGCTGACCGCGTCGATCTCGCCGACGGCCTCCTGGGCCTTGCGGTGTGTGCTGAGCAGGCCGTTGTAGACGGCGTCGAGGGCACCGAGGTGCTCGTTGGTGGTGCCGCGGTCGAGGGAGTAGTCGTCCCAGCTGCGGTGCTCGACGATGGCGCCGGGGGTGCCGATCGGCGCCAGGCCGAGGGTCGCGATCCGCTCGGCGGTCTCGTCGACCATCGCGCGGACCTCCTCGACGTGCGGGTCGATCATCTCGTGCACCGCGATGAAGTGCGGGCCGACGACGTTCCAGTGCACGTGCTTGAGCGTCAGCTGGAGGTCGTTGAGCGCGTTGAGGCGGTCCTGCAGGATCTTGGCGACCTCGTGCCCCTTCTCGGTCGTGATGCCAGGGGTCGTGTACGCGCCGTAGCGGGCGGATTCGGTAGCCATGGGTCCGAAACTAGTCGGCTCACGCGCCGACGCAATCCCACCCCCGCCTGAGGGTGGATGTGGGTCTGCACACACGCCGGCCGAGCCGCTCGAGGCGGCTGCGACCGGCCGGCCGCGTGTGCAGACCCACCCCGCAGGTTTGCCCCTACGCGGGCTGCGAGGATGCCCCGGGCGACGAACGCCCCGCGCACCTGAGCGGCCTCCTCGGTGCCGTACAGCGCGTCGGTGGCCTGCACGATCCGCCTGGCAGCTCCCACGAACTTGCTCCGCGGCGACATCAGGAACTGGCCCTCGATGATCGCGGTGTTGGCGTGGGTGCGTCCGATCGCCTTGTTGACGTCGAACAGCGCCCGCGACCAGATCTCGCCGTCGGCGTGCACCTCGCCCTCCATGTCGTCGGGGAAGGTCTTGGTGCCGTCGACCCGCCGCAGGCAGTGCGGCTCGTCGGAGGTGTAGCTGATGGAGTCCCAGTCACCGATGCACGGGCGGGGCGCGATCGGCGTCGCGGGGGAGTCGGCCTGGCTCATCGTGAACGCCAGGTAGTCGCCGAAGCCCTCACCCATCGCGCCGCCCTGCTCGGTGACGCCCCAGCCGGGCACCTGCGCGTCCTGCACCGCGTGGCCGTACTCGTGCCAGACGATCTCCTCGTCCTCGCCGTCGTCGACGCCCCCGCTGCCCATGGTGATCTTGTCGAGCGACGGCTCGTAGAAGGAGTTGTCGCCGGAGAACGTGTTGGTCTCGATCTTCTGCGACTCGGCGTTGGCGTCGTCGAAGCCCAGCTCGTGGAAGTAGGTCTGCACCACGTCGATGCTGTGGTAGGCGACGACCTGCTCGAAGGAGTTGTTCTCGCGGCGGTAGAGGAACGCGCCCTCGTCGTTGGCGGTCGCCTTGTGCTCGTTGACGATCCGGACCCAACGGCCGGTCAGCGTGTCGGAGCCGTTGTTGAGGTGCTCCAGCGTCACCTGGGTGTACGCGGCCCCCGGCACCGCCGAGTTGGCGTCGTCGTCGTCGGTCAGCGACTGGTCCTGCAGCTTGACGATCGGGTTGGGCGCGAACGTGCGCGACGGCGCGGTCTTGTGGCCCAGCGGGTCGCGGGAGACGCGGACGACGGCGGCCGTGCCCGCGTCGACCGAGGTGATCGTGCGGGTGGCGCCGTGCAGGCTGGTGACCTGCCAGACCAGCCGGGCGGTGCCGGCCTTGTCGACCAGCCAGACCTGGCGGCGCTCCAGCACCTGCCCGCGCGGGTCGGCGGCGCTGACCGCCTCAGCGGCCGTGACGTCGGCGGCCGAGGCCGGGGCCTTGGTGGCGGTGATCGTGCGCCGCAGGTCGTCGACCAGCGTGCGCCCGGCCCAGTCGTGCACCAGGAAGTAGCCGCCCGCGACCGTGCGCCCGGCGCGGACCTGCTGGTAGAGCCGGTGGGTGCCGAGCAGCGAGTGGCGAGTGGAGACCAGCCGCACGTCGTCGGGCACGCGCTCGGATGTACGCCCGGATGTCGTGGTGGCGGTGGTCGAGGCGCCGGTGGGAGCGGGCGCGGAGGCGGTGGCGGACGGTGTGCCCACCAGGCCGGCGGCGGCGAGCGCGGCGATCAGGCCGGCGGCGGTGCGCGTGCGGGTACGGGTCATGAACGGGGATCCCCTTGTCGTGGACGGGCTCGCAGGCTATGCCCGGGCGGGGTCGCCGTTGACAGTGGCCTCGAGCGTCAGGGTGTGGGTGCCGTCGGCGGCGATGTCGATCCTGGCCGTACCGGCGATGCCTGCGAGCTCACCGGTGCCCGAGCCCGGGGCGACGTCCCAGCTCACCAGGTCGGCTGACGCTGCCGCCCGGTGGACGAGCACGAACTGTCCGGCCCGGCCGTGCACGCTGACGTCGAAGGTCTCGAGGCCGACGTACTCCTGGCCCTGTTCGCCGGTCTTCGACAACAGCACCCAGGTGGTGCTG
Organism: uncultured Actinomycetota bacterium; assembly: GCA_963785115.1. Lineage (GTDB taxonomy): Bacteria > Actinomycetota > Actinomycetes > Propionibacteriales > Nocardioidaceae > JACCWP01. Next base: position 16,467 of record CAWATY010000031.1, on the reverse strand, counting down.
GTGCCCTCGATGTCGCCGGTGAAGGTCTTGGTGACGGTGGCGCGGGAGAAGGTGCGGCCGCCGGCGTCGATGAGTGGCTCCTCGTCCCACGTGTCCAGGGAGAAGGTGGCGGTGGCGGTGCCGAGGTGGTCAGTCATGCCCGGCAACGTACGACGCGCCACCCCCAGCCACCGGTGGCAGGCTGGCGGCATGGCCGACCTCGAGATCGACGTGGTGGACGCCGCCGACGAGCAGCGGTTCGAGGCGCGCACGCCGGACGGGGTGGCGGGCTTCACCGACTACCGCGTCGACGGCGGCACGGTCGTCCTCACGCACTCGGAGGTCGACGACGCGTACGAGGGGCAGGGGGTCGGCTCGACGATGGTGCGCGGGTTGCTCGACCAGCTCCGCGAGCGAGGAGCCGAGGTGCGGCCGGAGTGCCCGTTCGTGCGGTCGTGGATCGACAAGCACCCCGACTACGCCGACCTGGTCGCCTGACCGGACGTCAGGTCTGGAGGGAGCGGAACGTCCGGACGGCGGCCCGGTCGGCGCGGAAGGTGCCGTTGGTCGCGTAGGAGCAGTTGTTCGGCTCGTCGGCCGTGGACACCCAGACGACACCGGAGTCGTATCGAAGCGCGAGCAGGTACAGCGTCAGCGGGCCGCCGATGCTGGTGCAGTACCTCGGCAGCTTGGCGGGGGCGGAAGGCAGATCGCCGAGCTCGGCCAGTGCCTGGGTCAGCGCAGCCGGCTCGGGCTTGATCTGGCGCTGCAGGGTGAGCCCGCGGGTGTGCTTGTAGTTCAGCCCCTCGTAGACGCACAAGCGGGCGGCGGCGGGCTCGCGGTCGGGGACCAGCGCGCCGTCAGCGAGCTCGGCCGGCGCTGTCTCCGGCACCCAGGTGAACGCGCGCCCCTCGTACGTGGCCGGGCAGGTGATCGCGGCCTGGCCGGGGCCGACCGGTTCGGGCAGGTCGACGGCGTCGGAGGGGTCCTGGGTCTGGGGGAGCGAGGTCTCGTCGTCGGCAGCGGGATCGGCGTCGTCGTTGCCGCAGCCGGTCGCCAGCAGGGCGAGCAGGGCGGTCGTCGTGGCGAGGACTGTCCGTTTCGTACCCATGTCAGATGCGACGGCTCTGTCGCTGACGGGGTTCCGGCCGGGGCGGTCGGCTCTCCCCGCACTCCCCACCCCATCTTCCGGCCTGGGGAGCGCTCCGACGACCCTCCCGCCGGACGATGTGGCGGGGTCCCCCGCCCCAGCCGGCCCCGTCTCGCCGAGTGGCGCAAGACTTCCCGTTTCGCGGCTCGGAGTGCGCACTCTTGCGCCACTCGGTGCACCGGGGTCACTTAGGGGCGGTACGGGGCGCCGAGTGGCGCAAGGTGGCTGCCTCACGGGGTGCCGGGACCGCCACCGTGCGCCACTCGCGGGGGGAGGCGGCTCGCGACCGCCGAGGCCCGGGGAGGGCCCGCGACACGCCCGGGGCAGGGCGGCTGACCTGCGCGGATGCAGAAAGTGTCGGTGGCTTGGGCGATTGTGTTGCCAGCGTCACAACGCAGGCGTACGGTTCCCAACATCTGGTGGTTACACTGGTGTAAGTCACCCACAGGTAGTGTCACAGGTTCGGGTGACTTACCCACAGACCAGGCGGGTCCGTCCCCAGCGGATCCACAGATTCGTCCCCAGCGGACGGCCGATCGATGCGGCGGAAGGAGGCCCCGACGATGCACTGCCCGTTCTGCAAGCACACCGACACCCGGGTCCTCGACAGCCGCGTGGCCGACGACGGCGCGCAGATCCGCCGCCGGCGGGCATGCCAGGAGTGCGACCGGCGTTTCAGCACGGTGGAGCAGATCCAGCTCGCGGTGGTGAAGCGGTCCGGTGCCACCGAGCCGTTCGACCGCGGCAAGGTCGTCGACGGCGTCCGCAAGGCGTGCAAGGGCCGCCCGGTCACCGACGACGACCTGGCCCGGCTGGGACAGACCGTCGAGGCCGAGCTGCGGGCCGCCGGGGCGGCGTACGTGCCGGCCGACGAGGTCGGCCTCGCGGTGCTCGAGCCGCTCCGGGCGCTCGACCAGGTGGCGTACCTGCGCTTCGCGAGCGTCTACAAGGCGTTCGACAGCGTCGACGCGTTCGCCGACGAGGTGGCGGCGCTGATGGCCGAGCGGGCCGACAGCGAGCACGCCGCCGAGTCGCCGGGGCGTACGGCACCGGCGACGCCGACGGCGGCCAGCGAGACCGCGGCCCCGCCGGGCAGCACCCCCTAGTCACCGCCGGTGGGATGCGCAGGGGAAGGCGCGTCCCACCGGCGGCACCAAGCCTCAGCAGGATGCAGGACCCGTACGACCAGCAGCACCCAGCAGGACCCAGCACCACCGCGCAGCACGTGGGTCGAGCCGGAACGGATGAAGGAGACAGCCAGATGACGGAGACAGTCGGCTCGGAGAAGTCGCAGGACCAGGCCCCGAAGGGCAAGGGCCTGACGATCGAGCGGCTCTACACCACCGAGGGCGTGCACCCCTACGACGAGGTGGAGTGGGAGCACCGCGACGTCGTGCAGACGAACTGGAAGAGCGGCGAGACCGTCTTCGAGCAGCGCGGGGTGGAGTTCCCGTCGTCGTGGAGCCTGAACGCGTCGACGATCGTCACGTCCAAGTACTTCCGCGGCGCGGTCGGTGCCGCCGACCGCGAGTCGAGCCTGCGCCAGCTGATCGACCGGGTCGTGCTCACCTACGTCAAGGCGGGCAAGGACAACGGCTACTTCGCGACGCCGGCCGACGCCGAGATCTTCGAGCACGAGATCACCTGGATGCTGCTGCACCAGGTCTTCAGCTTCAACTCGCCGGTGTGGTTCAACGTGGGCACGTCGAGCCCGCAGCAGGTGAGCGCGTGCTTCATCCTCGCGGTCGACGACAACATGGACTCGATCCTGAACTGGTACCGCGAGGAGGGGCTGATCTTCAAGGGGGGCTCGGGATCCGGGCTCAACATCAGCCGGATCCGCGGGTCCAAGGAGCTGCTGCGCTCGTCCGGCGGCACCGCCAGCGGGCCGGTGTCGTTCATGCGCGGGGCCGACGCGAGCGCCGGCACGATCAAGTCCGGCGGCGCCACCCGGCGCGCGGCGAAGATGGTCGTGCTCGACGTCGACCACCCCGACATCGAGGAGTTCGTGTCGACCAAGGCGCGCGAGGAGGACAAGATCCGCGTGCTGCGTGACGCCGGCTTCGACATGGACCTCGGCGGCCACGACATCGTCAGCGTGCAGTACCAGAACGCCAACAACTCGGTGCGCGTGACCGACGAGTTCATGCGCGCGGTCGAGGAGGGTACGGAGTTCGGGCTGACGGCGCGTACCAACGGCGAGGTCATCGACACCGTCGACGCGCAGAAGCTGTGGGGCCAGATCGCCAAGGCGGCGTGGGAGTGCGCCGACCCGGGCATCCAGTACGACTCCACCATCAACGACTGGCACACCACGCCCGAGACCGGGCGGATCACGGCGTCGAACCCGTGCAGCGAGTACATGCACCTGGACAACTCCTCGTGCAACCTCGCCTCGCTCAACCTGCTGACGTTCCTCACCGACGACGGCCTGTTCGACGCGGTGACGTTCGCGAAGGCGGTCGAGCTGGTCATCACCGCGATGGACATCTCGATCTGCTTCGCCGACTTCCCGACCGAGGCGATCACCGAGACGACGCGGGCGTACCGCCAGCTCGGCATCGGCTACGCCAACCTGGGCGCGCTGCTGATGGCGTCGGGGGTGGCGTACGACTCCGACGGCGGCCGGGCGCTGGCCGCGTCGATCACGTCGCTGATGACCGGGACCGCGTACAAGAGGTCGGCCGAGCTGGCCGGCGTCGTCGGCCCGTACGACGGCTACGCCCGCAACGCGGAGGCGCACACCCGGGTGATGCGCAAGCACCAGGCGGCCAACGACTCGGTGCGCACGCTGCACCAGATCGACCGCGACGTGCACAAGGTCGCGACGGCGATGTGGGCCGAGGGCCTGGCGATCGGCAAGAAGCAGGGGTGGCGCAACGCGCAGGCCTCGGTGCTGGCGCCGACCGGCACGATCGGCTTCATGATGGACTGCGACACGACCGGCATCGAGCCGGACTTCTCGCTGGTGAAGTTCAAGAAGCTGGTCGGCGGCGGGTCGATGCAGATCGTCAACCAGACGGTGCCGCGGGCGCTGGCCAAGCTCGGGTACACGGCGGAGACGTCCGAGGCGATCATCGAGTTCATCGCCGAGCACGGGCACGTGATCGACGCGCCGGGGCTGAAGCCGGAGCACTACGAGGTGTTCGACTGCGCGATGGGGGAGCGGTCGATCAAGCCGATGGGCCACGTGCGGATGATGGCGGCGACGCAGCCGTTCCTGTCCGGCGCGATCTCGAAGACGGTGAACCTGCCGGAGTCGGCGACGGTCGAGGACATCGCCGACGTCTACTACCAGGGCTGGACGCTCGGGCTGAAGGCGCTGGCGGTCTACCGGGACAACTGCAAGGTGGGCCAGCCGCTGGCCGACGGCCGGAAGAAGGCCGCCGCCGCGGTGGTCGAGGCGCCGGCCGAGCCGGCCCGGCCGATCCGCAAGCGGCTGCCGAAGTCGCGGCCGTCGGTGACGACGTCGTTCACGGTGGGCGGGGCCGAGGGCTACATGACCGCGGGCTCCTACCCCGACGACGGCCTGGGCGAGGTGTTCCTCAAGCTGGGCAAGCAGGGCTCGACGCTGGCCGGGGTGATGGACGCCTTCTCGATGGCCATCTCGATCTCGCTGCAGTACGGGGTGCCGCTGGAGACCTACGTGCAGAAGTTCACCAACATGAAGTTCGAGCCGGCGGGGCTGACCGACGACCCGGACATCCGGATGAGCCAGTCGATCATGGACTACATCTTCCGCCGGCTGGCGCTGGACCACCTGCCGTTCGAGTCGCGCTCGGCGCTGGGGATCTACTCGGCCGAGGAGCGGCAGCGGCAGCTGGAGACGGGCTCGTACGAGGCTGCTCCTGCTGACGAGGGCTGCGGAGGTGCCGGAGGCGGAGTCGCTGAAGGCCACGCCTGCTCCGGAGGTCGCGGACGCCGCGGCCGCGAAGCCCGCGCCGGTGACCGCGCACACCACTGCTGAGCTGCTGGAGGAGATCACCGGCTCGGCTGTGGACTCCCCGCTGTGCTTCACGTGTGGGACGAAGATGCGGCCGGCTGGCTCGTGCTTCGTGTGTGAGGGGTGCGGCTCGACCTCGGGCTGCAGCTGAACGCTGTGGTTGCTGTGGACGAGGACGGTCATCCACAGCAGCCATGAGCGCAGCGCCGTCAATGTCGGAGGCTCCTGCGAGAGTGCGACAACGAAGCCAGATCACGATGGGAGGCGAGATGGTCTACCTCGACTACAACGCCTCGACACCGATGGACCCGAGGGTCGCTGAGGTCGTCTGGCGGGTGATGCAGGAGCACTTCGCTAATCCGTCGAGTACGCAGCATGCGTCCGGCCGGGCTGCCCGCGACGTCATCGAAGAGGCCCGGACGCGAGTTGCGGCGCTTGTGGGAGCGGCTGGCCCCCAGAGCGTCGTGTTTACGTCGGGCGCTTCGGAGGCTGCCTCGCTCAGCATCGTTGGGGTAGTCCTAGGCTGCGCACCGACCCGCAAGGACGTTGTCGTGGCGGCCACCGAACACAAGGCGGTCCTCGAAGCCGGGCACCTGGCTGCGGAACTCGTGGGTGGCATCTGCCGCGTAGCACCAGTCGATCGGCACGGCCGCGTAGATGTTGATGCGCTCGGTGACCTGCTCGATGACAGCACTGCTCTGGTCGCGGTCATGGCGGTCAACAACGAGACCGGCGTCATCGGTGATCTTCCTGGGGTCGCAGAGCAATGCCGTCAGGTCGGCGCGCTCTTCTTCTCCGACCTCACCCAGGCTTACGGCAAGTTGCAGCCCAACGTGGCAGCCCTGGGAGTCGACATTGCGGTACTGAGCAGCCACAAGATCTATGGGCCCCGCGGCGCGGGTGCCATCGTGGCGGACCGGCGCACGCAAAGGCTCATCAAGCCGCTCTTTCGGGCCGGCGGGCAGGAGCGCGGCCTGCGTGGCGGAACGCAAGACGTCGCGGCGATCGCGGGGTTCGGTGTGGCCGCCGAGCTAGCAGCTCTGGAATGGGAGCCCGATTCGGGGCGACTCGCTGGTTATCGCGAAGGGCTCGTAGAGATCCTGAACAAACAAGTGACCGATGTGACCGTCAACGGCGCGGGTGCCGACCGCGTGGCCAATACCGTCAGTCTGAGGTTCGCGGGTGCTGATGCCGACGCCGTCATGGCTTCTGCCCCCAACATCGAAGTCTCGACGGGAAGTGCATGCCAGGCCGCTGTGACGACTCCCTCGCATGTGCTGACGGCGATGGGTCTCGACAGCACAGCAGCTAGTGAGTGCGTACGCGTTTCGCTGGGGCGTCCCACTACCGAGTCCGAAGTCGTCGACGCGGCGGAACAGCTAGGCAATGCGGTCAACCGCGTACGCGAACTGAGCGCAGCATGAGGAGCCTGGGATGACCCTGGAGCAGGCGGCGCGTCCGACCTTTGCGGCGCACCAGACCTTCCATCCCCGCTTCGGCTGGCTCAAGAAGGGCTTCGACGCAGCCCAGTCTGATCCCACGGCTTTCAACCATGAAGACGCCACCGTAGAACTTGGTGTCGGTAAGAACATGGTCGAAGCCATCCGGTTTTGGGTGCTGGCGATGGGGGTGACTGCCCGTAGGCGCGACCTTGATCGACCGCGGCTTTCGGTCTGCGTGCCCACGTGCTTCGGTACGAGCGTGTTGGGCTCAGCCGACGGCCTCGACCCGTACATGGAGGACCCCGCGACTCTGTGGATTCTTCACTGGCACGCACTCAGCGCGCCAAGCTTGCTTCCGGTGTGGTGGGCGACGTTCAACGACTTCAACGCAACGGAGTTCAGCGAAGGCGAGCTGACCGATTTCTGCATTGACGAGGTAGCCGCCACCACCTGGTCGCATCCCAAGGCGTCGAGTGTTCGCAAGGACGTGGATTGCCTCTTGCGGATGTACAGCAAACGAGCCGCCCGAGGACGGCAGACGCTAGATGACCTGCTCGACTCGCCGTTCCGACAGCTCGGACTCATCCAGCCTGTCGCAACGGGGCGTGACCACTTTCGGTTCGTTCGTGGAGACAAGGTCGGATTGGCCCCTGAGGCGATCACCTATGCGTGTCTGGACTTCCTCGCCATGACCGACCCCGGTGCGCGCACCGTGTCGGTCACGCGTCTCACGTCAGATCCGGGGTCTCCAGGTCGGGTGTTCAGACTGCATGAGGATGCCATCGCGTCGGCCCTTGAGTACACGAGCGCAGAGGCGAGCGGGCTCCAGATCGCGAACCCGGCGGGAGCTACCCAGCTCGTCGTCGACGACGAACCGTCTCGGGTTGCGAAGTCCGTTCTAGCTGCGCACTACGGACTGCAAGGACGGCAGTTGCCCCGCATTGGCGACGTAGCAGGGCCAGCGGCGAGATGGATCGCATCAGAATTCCGTGAGCAGTATCCGACGTCGCTCGAAGAGCGCGACCAGGCTCAGGACGGGGATGCCGCCTGATGTACCTGTCCACGCACGTCACGACAAAGCCGCGATTCAGTCGGTCCGCGAATGTCGAGCGTGACTCGGGCGTACGCGCAATCGATGGGTACGTTCCGACGGGCCGGGCGCTGGACGTCGTCAAGCGCGTCACGCGAGGCTGGCTCGACCCAACTGCCGGACGGACCCTGTCGATCACCGGTCCGCACGGTGGGGGAAAGTCGTCTCTCGCGGTCTTCTTGGACGCCCTGCATTCCCCCAGGCGCGGCCGACTGTTCCACGCTGCGATCGACAGCCTGGCCACAGTCGACGCCGAGGCGGCTGAGCTGCTCTTGGAGGCCGCTAAGTCGGTGGATAGTGGGGGCCGTGGGTTTGTTCGAGCCCTGGCGACGGCCTCTCAAGAGCCTGTTTCGGCCACCATCGCGCGCGCTTTGCACGCGGGCGCGATCGAGACCTTTGGAGTGCGTCAGGGGCTCGTACCGGAGTCGTTTCGGAGTGCCACGCACGTCCCGAGCGCTCGCAAGATCATTGACACCCTCGGCGCGATGTGCGCCGACCGTCCGGTCCTGCTGCTTGTAGACGAGTTTGGTAAGAACCTCGAGCACTTTGCGGCGACGGGCCGAGATGGCGACCCGTATCTGCTTCAGGAGCTGGCGGAGGCCACCCAAGGGGAGCGCGCGTGGCCACTAGTCATCGTGACCATGCAACACCTCGCCTTTGACGACTACGTGCAGGAGGCGTCGGTCTCTCGCCGCCGCGGAGTGGGCGAAGGTGCAGGGGCGCTTCCAGGATCTTCCGTACGTGGAGACCCCAGCCCAGTCCCGGAGGCTCATCGCAGCAGCCGTCGATCAGTCCTCTGAGCCGCTGCGCGTTCAGGTGGAGGATTGGTACCGCAAGGCACACCCCGCGTTTGCCAAAGCGGGTCTACGAGACGTGGCCGTGGAGGGATCCGATGCATATCCGCTTCACCCCCTTGCCCTGGCGGTACTCCCTGAATTGTGTTCCCGTTATGGCCAGAACGAAAGAACCCTCTTCTCCTTCATGGCCGGAGCCGAGCCACTGGCCGTGCCCGCGTTCCTCGACCGCACTCAGTGGGAGCCGGGTGAGGCCCTTCCGTTTGTTGGGCTCGACCGGATCTACGACTACTTCGTTGATTCGGCCGGCAGCTTTGTGGGGGCGTCGGCTACGGCCAGCCGCTGGCTCGAGATCGAGACCCGTATCCGTGATACCGCAGGACTCAAGCCGCTCGAACTCAGAGTGCTCAAAACGATCGGTGTCCTCAATCTGGTGTCCACCTCCGGCCGCCTGAGGGCGTCACGCGGTCTGATTGAACTGGCGTTCGTTGACGGACGACGTGATGCGCAGGCGCGCAGGAAGGTCCGTGCGGCCCTCACCTCGCTGGAGGCCGCTGGTCTCATTACCTATCGCGAGTTCGCTGACGACTACCGCGTCTGGCATGGCTCCGACTTCGACCTCCGCGGGGCCGTAGAGCGAGCTCGTAGGGAGGTTCAGGGCCGGAGTCTTGCGGAACTCCTGAACGAAGCGGCGCCGCTGGAGCCGGCCATCGCGGGTCGGCATAGCCAAGAGAAGGGAATTCTCCGAGTCTTTCGACAGCGCTACGCGGATCGGATCGATGATCTCGACCGCACTGGGCAGGATCTGCACTGGGATGGGGACGTGCTCTTCCTGACAAACGCCAGTGAGCCGCCTGCTGTCAGTCGACGACGAGACGAAGCACCGGTCGTGGTCGTGCTTCCGCATGAGTTGGATGCTGTTCGCGAGGCTGCGATTGAGGCCGCGGCGCTTGGGTTGGCGGTGTCTTCTGCTGCGGCCGAGAGTGCGGACTGGGTAGCGCGAAGAGAATTGATCGAGCGGGCGGTCTCCGCACAACAGGCGGTGAGGGCGGCTGCGCATCGAGCCTGGGGGTCGGATCGTTCGACCTGGTGGCTCCTGGGCAACCGACACAGCCTGGATCGCGACGGGGGACCGTCGGCCATCCTGTCGAACGTCTCGGACGAGATCTTCCAGCGCGTCGCCCCGCGTTGCCAACGAGATGATCTCCCGCCGCGAGCTGACGAGCCAGGGGGCCAAGTCACGGCGAATGCTGATTGAGGCCCTGCTTGCCCGCCCCGACGAAGAGCGGTTCGGAATACCGGGCTATGGCCCCGATCGAGCCATGTACGAGGCGGTTTTCCGTGTGACGGGGATGCACGCCAAGGGACCGGAGCGGATGGAAGCTCTCCAGGCCGTCCCGCAAGGCGCAAGGGTGGTCCAAGGCCTGGCAGGAGCTGGAGACAGCCTTTGAGGAGGCAAAGTCGGACCGGATCGACCTGGCGACCATCAGCTCACGATTGTCGCGCCCACCGTTCGGGCTCAAGGACGGTGTCATTCCGCTGCTGCTTGTGACAGCCCTGACGGTGCACTCCGCCGAGGTCGCGCTGTACGAGCACGGCAGTCTCGTACTGCGCCTCGACGACGCTGTTGCCGAGCGCCTCTGCAAGAACCCCATCGCCTTCTCCATCAAGAACACGGCCACGGTCAGCGGCGACCGGAAACAGGTGGTTCAGGCCCTTGCAAGTCGAATGGGCATGGCCCAGCAGTCAGACGCATCCTTCTTGCAGGTCGCGAGGGCGCTCTATCGCGAGTTGCGACTCCTTCCTCCCTATACACAGCGGTCCACGCGCGCCGTGTCGGACGAAGCGAAGGAGGTTCGGCAAGCATTTCGGGTTGCGACTGAACCTGACGTGCTGATCTTTGAGACTCTGCCTGAGGCGCTGGGCCTGGACCCCTTCCCGGCCACGGGTGGCTTTGGTGCGCGACGAGCAAAGGTGTACGCGGGTCGGCTTGCGGACAGCCTCATTGAGCTGCGAGAATACATACCCGCGGTTGCTTGACGCTGTGTCGCGGCAGCTCGCCGAGGCCGCACTCATGACCGGTGGGCTGGCTGACATCCGGCCTGGCTTGGCGGCGGAAGCAGCACGACTCGGCGGTCGCGTGCTTGAGCCGAGGTTGAAGGCATTCCTCGGAGCCATGGGCCGGGATCTCGACGATACTGCCTGGATCGAGAACCTTGCCATGGTGGTCATGGAAGGGCAGGGGCCCCGAGCGTGGACGGACGACCTGGCTGATCGATTCCCCCTTGTCCTCGGAGAGCTGGCGGGGCGATGCGCCGCACTCAGGCGTTGCTGTACCACAGGCTGGCCGAGGAGGGCCACGGTTACGCGAGTAGTCGCATGACTCTCACTCGTCCGGATGGCCAAGAGACGTCACAGTTCTTGGTTCTTACCGAGTCCGAGCGCGCGCTGCTGGACAAGCACCTCGAACCGGTCCTCGACACGCTCTCCGGAGTTCTCGGCTCGCGTGCGGCCGCTTGTCGGTCGGTCATGGCAAGGTTGGCTACGGACGAGATCGAACTTGTCCAGGATGGGCCCACTGATTTGGAGCCCAGAGAGGCACGGTCGTGATGACGGTCCGACACATCTGCGGCATCAGCGGGGGCAAGGACTCCAGCGCCCTGGCGATCTACATGCGTGACCGCGTTCCGGAGATGGAGTACTTCTTCTGCGACACCGGCGCCGAGCTGCCCGAGACCTACGAGTACCTCGACCGCCTCGAGACCGCGCTCGGCAAGCCGATCGCGCGGCTCAACGCCGACAGGGGCTTCGACCACTGGTTCGAGGTCTACCGCGGCACCCTGCCGTCGCCGCAGATGCGCTGGTGCACGAAGAAGATGAAGATCAAGCCGCTCGAGGACTGGATCGGCGACGACCGACGCAGTCTCGCTACGTCGCGATCCGCGCCGACGAGCGCAGCCGCAAGGGCTACGTCTGCACCAAGCCGAACATCAAGCCGTCTTCCCGTTCGTCGAGGACGACATCGACCACGACGGCGTGCTGCGGATCCTCGACGACGCGGGCATCGGCCTTCCCGACGTACTACGAGTGGCGCACCCGCTCCGGCTGCTACTTCTGCTTCTACCAGCGCAAGGCAGAGTGGGTCGGCCTAGCCGACAAGCATCCGGAGCTGTTCGAGCGCGCGGTCGCCATCGAGAACAAGATGCGGTTGGCCGCCGGCGCGGACGGCGACTCTTCGTTTGAGGAGTTCGCGATGAAGGGCCGCCAGTACACCTGGTCCGGCGGTGAGTCCCTGCCGGATCTCATTGCGCGGCGGGAGGAGATCATGGAGCGTCATCAGCAGGCGATGGAGCGGCTGCCTCCCGTCGCCGCAATCTGCCCATCTGGGACGTCATGGCGGACGCCCTTGACGACGATGATGACGCACAGCAGTGCACAGTCTGCGCGCTTTAGCCGGCAATGGAGGTTTTCGGCGCGATCAGGTTGTTTAACCTTATCGCTGGTCAGCAGCGCTAAGCCGCCCAGCTGAAAATTCTCGGCGCAGGCGGAGCCAATCGGCGTGCTGCGTCTGGCGCAGGAGCTGCCAACTGTCAGGGGCTAGCGCTCGGAGGTGCCCCAACGCAAAGACGCCTGAGTTCCTGACGATCCGAAGAGCGGCACCCAGTTCCTTTGTCGGCGAGTATGCATACAGAGTCGTGATTGGAAGTGCCTCCAGCGGATGAGCGGACCCGCCCAGGGCTTTCGATGCATCAACTTGTTGGCTACGCCAAATATCCGGTAGGCACCCAGCAAAGCGAAGCGATGCGTGGGAGTCAATCGTCGCGTTCCTAGCGTCGCCTCAAACGTCACAGGAGGGAATCCAGCTGTTGTCGACCAGCCCTTGAATTTGGGCGCCTAACGGATCGTCTATCCGTTTCAGTGATTTCTCAAAGTCGATAGCTCTTTCGTCAGGGACAATAGCAAGTGCCGAGGGTCGCAGCCACGGGAGCTCCTCCAGAGCAGAATCTTTTGCGAAGAATCTTTTGCCCCCTCCCGAAGGCGGCTCTTCCTGCCGGCCATGCAGCAAATCCTCGAGCCGTCGCAGTTGGCTGGCGGCATGAGCGTCAGGGTCTTCAGTAAGAATGTAAAGTCGTTCGTCACGTATAGTGAGCCCAGCGCACGATATTCCGCAACTCATCGAACGTTCTGCCGCTTACCTCTGGATAGGCCATCGCTGCAAGGCGGTTACGCTTCGACAGATTCCCCATGCAAGTCTCCCAAGGGTGGGCCGCCAAGATGACAACCGTCGATCTCAACAGGGCTTCATGCGTCACAGTCACTATCAAGAACACGAGAGTCCTGCTGGCGTATCATCTACAATGCTCAGCGCAGATCATGGCGAGATCACGATGATCAAGGCATCGGACGGCGATCGGCTCGTCCATAACGTCAGACTCGAAGCCGCTGCGCAGTCGTTGTGACCTAGACGGGGTCGCTGGGCATCGCCTGTTACGCGGGCGAGCGGTTCAGAAAGAGATAAGCCGACATGCGGCCACCGGCGGAGAGGCGTCCGGCTCTTCGGGTTCCCTGGTGTTCCATGGCTCTTTCCACAACCCCTTTCAAACCTGTTGCCCTACCAAGAGGTAGGGCGGTTTGCTCACGTCCAACGGACTGCCGCTCTGCTAGCGGACGACATGGTTTTAGGCAAAACCGCTCGGCATTGAATGCTGCGGCGGAGTCGGTTAGCGATGTTATGTTGACGCATTTCGTCGTTCGTCTTGTTCATCGCCCGCCAAGCTCTCGTCCCTCCCTCGCCCCATCGGCCCGGGTCCGCCGCACTCTTCACACCGGACCTGGTAGGGCGAGCCGCCGCACTCGGAGAACTCGACGCCGGATGGGCCGCCGCCCTCGGCGGCACGCCGACGATGGTGGTGCGGGTCGGGCGAGACCGGGATCGGGAAGACACAACTGATGGACGAGTTCATACGGCGCGTGGAGGAGAAGTGGCGCTGCGGTGGTGCTCCGAGGCGTCGCTGCCGCCGACTTCCACGGCCCCCACCGCGCTCGCCGACGTCCTCCTCGCCCAGATCGCGACCGCGCCCGGACTTGGCGGTGCCTCGCCCAGCACGCTCGCTGCCATCGCCACACGTGTGCCTTCGCTACGCGACCGCTACCCCGCCATCCCGGCGGCTTCCCCCTCCATCGGATCACACAGCGACACCTCCAGCCTGGCGGCGGAAGCGATGTCCGCGGTTGGGGAGGAACGGCCCGTCCTCCTGTGCGTGGACGACGCGGAGCGCGCGGATCCGCCGACGGTGGCAGCCCTCGCGGCCATCGCGCGCGGATGCCGAGGCCGCATCCAGATCGTCGTCGCCGTCGGCACCGACGCCGGCACTGCCATGCCCGGCGAACTCGGCGCGGACCTTCCTGTGCGGCGGCTCAAGCTCCCGCCGTTGAGCCCGGCTGAGGTCGAGACCCTGGTCGCCTCGATGCTGGTGCTCCCGGCTCCCGAGCGACACACGCTGGCCGCGCGACTGCACGATGAGGGAGGCGGCAATCCTCTCTACACGATCGAGCTGGCCGCGGCGCTGGTGGACGAGGGGGCTTTGGTGGTCGGCGATCGAGGATCGTGGACCCTGGTCAATCCGGAGCGATTGTCGCTGCCGATGTCCGGCGGGATCAGGGCGATGATGGAGCGGCGCACGGCCGGCTTGAGCACGGACGCGAGGCGAGTCGGCGAAGCGGTGGCCCGACTCGATTCGACGGCCGACGATGAGGCCGTGCGCGCCAAGGCGGGACTCTCGGTCGAGCGATTCGACACCGGTCGGGACGAACTGATCGCGCGGCGCCTCCTGCGCAAGGCGCCGCCGCCGCTCAACGGCTACCAGTTCCATCACCAGCTCGTCCGGCATGCGCTGCTCGACGAGGCCGCGCGACACGCGCGAGAAGCGCCCGCCGAGCCCGCGGGCTCGCGGATGTCATGGGGGCGCCGGCTCGCCTTGGCTGGCATCGGTGCGGCGGTACTGGGCGCGGTGGCGGTCGCTGCCATCCGCGAGCGCGACACGCCGCCCCCGCCGCGCTACCCGACCCCCGCCAGGTTCTGATGTCCCGCGGAGCTCGCCCCGGATGCGTCACCCTCGGACCTCGCGGCGGCGCGCACGCTGGCGACCGGACTCGGCCGCGCGCTGGTGACCCGGATGCCACCTCCCTCGCTGATCCATGGCGCCCTCGCCCGCATGCGCCGGCGCGATACCCTCGCGATGGGTGACCGTGCGACCGGACGTGAGATCGCCGAGAGGGTCGGAGTACGCCTACTGCTGACACCGACGCTGGTCCGCGAGGATGGCCGGCTGTCGGCGGGATATCTGATCGAAAACGCCCTCACCGGCGCCGTGCTTCGTGCTCGCGAGCGCGAAGGCGCCGACACCGCCGGGGTGGCCGCCTTGTCGGCCGGGCTGATGCGCGAGGTGGAGCGCGACGTTGCCGAATCGGCGCATGAAGTGCCCGCGCCCGAGGCGTTGCCGTGGGTGACGACCGCGTCGCTCGACGCGCTTGGGGCGTACGCATCGGGCAGCAGGCTCAGCAACGCCGGCGACGATGCCGGCGCCAAGATGCTGGCGCGGGCGATCGCGATCGACTCCACGTTCGGCTCGGCGAAGTCCTCGCTCGCCTACCTGGCGTGGTTCAAGACTACGACCAGAAGACGGCCGAACGGTACACCCTGGAAACGCTGAAGTCGCTCGGCGGACTGGCGCCGGTCGAGAGCCTGAAGGCGAGCATCGATGCCCACAACGCGCTGGAGGACTGGCCCACAGCGACCGACTGCGCCCGCGCCCTCATCGAGCTCGATCCGAACAACCCGACTCCATGGCACACCCTGGGGCAGCTCCTGTACTTCGACCGCCGGTTCGCCGCCTCCGTCGAAGCGTTCGACGGTGCCCTTGCCCATACGGTGGGCCCGCCGCCGGTGACGCTGCTGATCAACTACGCCACGGTGATCACCCCGATCGCGGGACATCGTGGACGGTGTGTCCGTCGGGCAGTATGAAAAGGCGTTCGCCGGGGATCCCGCGGTGCGGCGGCATCCCTTCATCAACCACGAGTATGGCGCCGCCTTGGTGCGGCTGGGCCGGGTAGCGGAAGCACAGGCGGCGTACGCCGATCGGATGACCGGAACGCCGGAGGAGCGAGCGGGGGCGTTGCGTTCCCTGGCGCTGCTGGAGGCGCACCTGGGCCGATTCGCGCGGGGGCGCGAGCTGCTGGACGAGGCGGTGACCGCGAGCGGCGTCGACTCGGATACCCTGGGCAGCGCGATCGGCCATGTCCTGCGTGCGGACGTCTCGCTCGTCACCGGGGATACCTCCGCGGCCAAGGGCGATCTCGCAGCCCTCGAACGCTGGGCGGCCGCGAGACCCCCTCCCTACGAGATCGTCGCCCACGGCGTGAAGCTGCTCGCGAGATCCGGCCAGCCGGCGCGAGCCAGGACACTCCTGCGTCGCCTCGGAGCACGCACAAACTCACTGCCGTGTCCGCGGCGGCTCGGTCCCGGCTGCTGGTTGCCCGAGGGGAAGTGCTGCTGGCGGAGGGCCGTACGGGAGACGGTCGGCGCGCGCTGGAGGATGCGCTGGCGCCTGAGACGACTACCGAAGCCAAGGAGTCCGCAGCCTATGCCGCCAAGCTGAGCGGAGCGCCGGCGCTCGCCGCACAGCGCTACGACGCCCTCGCGGCGGACCGAGGAATCGACTGGGACGGCCACGTCGTCATCGAGACGGCCACATACCTGGCCGGCCGAGCGTGGGAAGACGCCGGCCGGCCGGATGGGGCACGAGCTCGCTACGACCGATTCCTGAAGCAGTGGGCAGGTGAGGTCGATTCGCTGCTACCCGCCGTGGTGGATGCGCGGCGTCGTCTCAGTCGACCTTGACGATCTCGAGACGCGGTTGGCCGTCGCTCCACGCCTAGCCGATCTGAGGCGCCGCTGAGAGGTCGCCGCCACTCGCGTGGACGAGCATGGTCTGCACGGTCGAGAGCCGCTGCGGGCCCAGAACTTAGGCGGCGGCGTCCTGATAGCTCTTGTCCAGGTAGATGTC
>CAWATY010000030.1:0-8079 GCA_963785115.1 uncultured Actinomycetota bacterium | reverse complement strand
GAGCCGGCCCGACCCTCCCCTCCGCCGAGTGGCGCAAGAGTGCTCGTCTGAACGTCCCGAAGGGGAAGTCTTGCGCCACTCGGCAGACTGGTGCGGCGGGTGGCGAGTGGCGGTTCGCCGCCGCGCTCCTCCTAGACTCGACGTGCCGGCTCCCCGTCCCCAGGAGGCCCCGTGGCCCGCGTCGTCGTCGACGTCATGCTCAAGCCCGAGATCCTCGACCCGCAGGGCAAGGCCGTGCACGGGGCGCTGCCGCGGCTCGGCTTCGACGGCGTGACCGGCGTCCGCCAGGGCAAGCGTTTCGAGCTCGAGGTCGACGAACTCACCGAGCAGCGGCTGGCCGAGGTGCGCACCATCGCCGAGACGCTGTTGTCCAACCCGGTGATCGAGGACTTCTCGGTGCGCATCGAGGACGGTGAGCCCGCATGACCCGGGTCGGTGTCGTCACCTTCCCGGGCTCCCTCGACGACGTCGACGCGGCCCGGGCCGTGCGGGTCGCGGGCGCCGAGCCGGTGGCCCTGTGGCACGGCGACCACGACCTGCAGGGCGTCGACGCGGTCGTGCTGCCGGGCGGCTTCTCGTACGGCGACTACCTGCGCTGTGGCGCCATCGCCCGGTTCGCGCCGGTGATGAACGAGGTGGTCGAGGCGGCCCGCCGGGGGACGCCGGTGCTCGGCATCTGCAACGGCTTCCAGGTGCTGTGCGAGTCGCACCTGCTGCCCGGTGCGCTGATCCGCAACGACCACCAGCAGTTCGTCTGCCGCGACCAGCGGCTGCGGGTCGACAACGCGAGCACGGCCTGGACGTCGGGCTACGCCCCCGGGCAGGAGATCGTGGTGCCGCTGAAGAACGGCGAGGGCGGTTACGTCGCCGACCCTGACACCCTCGGCCGGCTCGAGGGCGAGGGCCGGGTGGTGGTCCGCTACCTCGAGCGCAACCCCAACGGCTCGCTGCGCGACATCGCCGGCATCACCAACGAGCGCGGCAACGTGGTCGGCCTGATGCCGCACCCCGAGCACGCCGTCGAGGACTTGTGCGGTCCCGGCACCGACGGCCTCGGGTTCTTCACCTCCGTGCTCAGCGCGCTCGCCGCCGCCTGACGCGGTCGGTCAGTCGGGCCGTCGATCGCCGCACGATCAACCGGGTCGGCAGGGTCTCGTGGCGTTGCTCGGGGATGCTGCCGGCGAGCAGCTGGACCAAAAGCTCGACCGCGCGCTCGCCCATCTCCTGCAACGGCTGGTGCACGGTCGTGAGTGGCGGCTCGGCGAGGGCACCTTCCGGGATGTTGTCGAAGCCGACGACCGACAGGTCGTCGGGCACCCGTAGCCCCCGCTGCTGGGCGACCGTCATCACGGCCAGCGCGGAAACGTCGTTGGCGGCGAGGATGGCGGTCGGTGGATCGGGGAGCCCGAGCAGCTGGTCGCCGGCCCGGGCCGACGGCCCTTCCTCGTAGTCGCCGTCGCGCAGCAGGGCCGGGTCGACGTCGATGCCGGCGTGGCCGAGCGCGTCGCGGTAGCCGAGCTCGCGCAGCCGGGCCGACTCGAGGTCGAGCCGCCCACCGACGAAGCCGATCCGCCGGTGCCCGAGGCCCAGCAGGTGCTCGGTGGCGACGGCAGCGCCGTGCCGGTTGTCCGACACCACCGTCGGCACGTCCTCCCGCCCGGTGTGCGGGTCGACCGCGACCACCGGTGCGCCGAACGACCGCGCGATGACGGTCGGCGTCACGAGCACCGCGCCGTCGATGAGCGTGCCGGACAGCCGGGTGAGCGCGCGGCTCTCCCATCCCACCTTGTCCGCGCTGCCCCCGGCGCCGGAGTAGACGACCAGCTCGTAACCGGTGTGCCTGATCGCGCGCGCCGCGCCCTTGAGCAGCTCGGCGCTGAAGGGCTCGATGTCGGAGACCAGCACCCCGAGCACGTTGGTCCGCGCGTTGCGGAGGCTGCGCGCCACGATGCTCGACTCGTAGCCGAGCTCGTCGATGACCGACTGCACCTTCGCGTACGTCGTGGTGGCGACGCCGTAGCGCCGGTTGACCACCTTGGACACGGTCGCGACGGAGACACCGGCGCGCGCGGCGACGTCCCGGATCGTGACGCGCTCGGGCTCGGGCACCCGCGCACACTACCCATCGAAAACGTTATCGACAACGATTGACAACGCACGGACCGGAACTGCAAGATTCCGGACACCGAGGGTCCGGACTCGACCCGGTCCCCCACCTCGGAGGGAAGTCGGATCATGCGACGCAGCACGGTCGGCGCCATTGCCGGAGGTCTGGTTCTCGCAGTTGCCGTGGCGGGGTGCGGTGGCTCGGACGGCGACGAGGCCGGGGACGGGACCACGCTGGTCTGGTGGCACAACGCCACGCAGGAACCGCTGAAGGGCTACTTCCAGGACGCTGCCGACCAGTACATGGCCGACCACCCGGACGTGACCATCGAGATCGAGGCGGTCCAGAACGAGTCGATCCTGACCAAGATCCAGGTGGGTCTGCAGTCCAACGACCCGCCGGACATCTTCCAGCAGTGGGGCGGCGGCGACCTGGCCACCCAGGTCGAGTCCGGCAAGGTGCAAGACATCACCGACGCCACGGCCGACACCGCCGAGGGTCTCGGCGGCGTGGCGTCGGGGTGGCAGGTCGACGGCCAGCAGTACGGGCTGCCGTACAGCGTCGGCGTGGTCGGCTTCTGGTACCGGACCGACCTGTTCGAGCAGGCGGGCATCGACGCCCCGCCGACGACCATGGACGAGCTCGCCGACACCATCGACACCCTGAAGTCCGCGGGCATCACACCGATCGCCCTGGGCGGCAAGGACAAGTGGCCCGATGCGTTCTACTGGGGCTACGCCGCCACCCGGCTGTGCAGCCAGGAGGCGCTGGAGGAGGCGACCGTGTCCGTCGAGCTCGCCGACGACTGCTTCCTCGAAGCGGGCGAGTGGGTCGAGGACTTCATCGGTCTCGAGCCGTTCCAGGAAGGCTTCCTCGGCACCCCGGCCCAGCAGGGCGCGGCCAGCTCGGCCGGCATGCTCGCCAACGGCGACGCGGCGATGGAGCTGCAGGGGCACTGGAACGGCGGCGTGGTCAACTCGCTGACCGCCGACGGCAAGCCGCTCGGCGACAAGCTCGGCTGGTTCCCCTTCCCGACGATCGAGGGTGGCGAGGGTGCGCCCGACGCGACGTTCGGCGGCGGTGACGGCTTCTCCTGCTCGGCGCAGGCCCCACCGGAGTGTGCCGACTTCCTCAACTTCCTGCTGAGTCCGGAGCAGCAGAAGGCGTTCGGAGCGCTCAACGTCGGGCTGCCGGTGGCCCCCGGGTCGGGCGAGTCGGTGAGCGACCCGACGGTGCAGGGCGTGCTCGAGGCCCGCGACTCCTCGTCGTACACCCAGCTGTACTTCGACAAGGCACTGCCGACCGCGCCCGGTCTCGCCCTCAACGACGCCATCGCCAACATGTTCGCGGGCGAGGCCGACCCGGACGACGTGGTGCAGACGGTGGCCGACAGCCAGTGACCGCCGGCCGGGCGAGCCGGACCCGCATCCGGCTCGAGATCGCGGCCTTCGTCGCCCCGGCGTTGTGCTCTATGTCGGGCTCGTGCTGGTGCCGATGGGGATGGCGGCGTTCTACGGGTTCTTCGACTGGAACGGGCTCGAGCCGCTCGACCAGTTCGTCGGGTGGGACAACTACAGCCGGGCGCTCTCCGACCCGGTCTTCCGCGACAGCGTCGAGCACAACGTCGTCATCGTCGTGCTCTCACTGCTGCTGCAGCTGCCGCTCGCACTGGGACTGGCGCTGCTGCTGAACCGCAAGCTGCGCGGTCGCACGCTGCTGCGCACCGTGCTGTTCGCGCCGTACGTGCTCAGCGAGGTCATCACCGCGGTCACCTGGCTGCTGATCCTGCAGCCCGGCGGACCTGCCGACGCGATGATGGACACGATCGGTCTCGGCGAGTTCGTCCAGCTGTGGTTGGCGAATCCCGATCTCGTGCTCTACACGCTGTTCGTCGTCATCACCTGGAAGTACGTCGGCTTCGGCATCATCTTGTTCCTCGCGGGCCTGGTGGCGATCCCGCGCGAGCTGACCGAGGCGGCGGCCATCGACGGCGCGTCTCCGTGGCGGACCACCCGGCACATCACGCTGCCGCTGCTCGGACCGACCATCCGGATCTGGATCTTCCTGTCGGTCATCGGCGCGCTGCAGCTGTTCGACCTGGTGTGGATCATGACGCTCGGCGGGCCGGCCAACGCGTCGAGCACGATGGCCACCTACCTGATCGACCACGGCTTCCGGCGCTCGGAGTTCGGCTACGGCAGCGCCGTCGCGATGGTCCTGTTCATGATCTCGTTCGTCATCGCGCTGCTGTACCAGCGGTTCGTGCTGCGTCGCGACACCGAGGGCGCGCTGACCCGGATGGCGGGCTGACATGACCAGCACGACCGCGGGCACCGCCGGTCAGCGCCGGCTGCGCCTCGGCACGCCGGTGAGCTACCTGCTGGCCCTGGTCGCCGGGGCGGTCACCGTCCTGCCGATGCTGTACGTGGTGGTGTCCGGCTTCCGCACGACCGGGCAGATCGCGGCCGACCCGCTGGGCTGGCCCGACCCGTGGATGCGCGAGAACTTCACCGAGGTGCTCGAGTCGACGGCGTTCTGGCGGCAGATCTTCAACAGCGTCCTGATCGCGACGACGACGATGCTGGTGGTCGTCGCCTGTGGCTCGCTGGCGGCCTTCGTGCTGGCCCGCTACGTGTTCGTCGGACGCGAGGCGCTGTACACGTTCTTCACCCTGGGGCTGCTGTTCCCGGTCGGTGTCGCCGTGCTCCCGCTGTACCTGTTGCTGCGCAACATGGACCTGCTCGACAACCCCTGGGCGGTCGCCCTGCCGCAGGCTGCGTTCGGACTCCCGGTCACGATCGTGATCCTGCGACCGTTCATGCGGCAGGTGCCGGGCGAGCTCGAGGACGCGGCGGTCATCGACGGGTGCAGCCGGTTCGGGTTCTTCTGGCGGATCCTGCTGCCGCTGTCGAAGCCCGCGCTGATCACGGTCGGCATCTTCGCGTTCGTGAGCAGCTGGAACGCGTACCTGCTGCCGCTGCTGCTGCTCAGCGACCCGAACCAGTACACGTTGCCGCTCGGCACCGCGGTGTTCTCGTCGCAGTACAGCTCCGACACCGCGCGCATCCTGGCGTTCACCGCGCTCAGCATGGTGCCGGCGCTGACCCTGTTCGTCCTCGCCGAGCGCCGGATGGTGGGCGGCCTCACCGGCTCGGTCAAGGGCTGAGCGGCGCGCGGGCCGAACGCGACCGGGTCAGCCGGCCGCGACCAGCGTGACCGCGGCAGCGGCGAGGGTCAGTCCCACGGCCTGGATCCGGCCGATGCCCTCGTGCAGCACGAGCGCGGCCAGCAGCACGGTCAGTGCCGGGTAGAGCGAGGTCAGCACGGCCGCCACCGTGAGCAGGCCGGTCTGGGTGGCGAGCAGGAAGCAGACCGTGGCAACGGCGCTGAGCAGGCCGACCCACAGCGCCGGCAGGCTGGACCGGCCGGGCAGCCACGGTGCGGACAGGGCCGCCGCGAGGACGCCGGTGGCCACGACCGCGACGGTCTGCGTCAGCACCAGCGGGCCGAAGCCGGCGTCCTCCCGCACCGGGTCGAGAGCGGCGAACAGCAGCCCGAACCCGACTCCGGCCAGGACGCCGTCCAGCAGGCCGTCCCGAGCGAGCCCTGCGGCCGGCCCGTCGGGGCGCGACACCAGCCAGATCGCCGGGAACGCGCAGGCCACCCCGAGCCAGGTCAGCAGCGCCGGCCGTTCCCCGGTCAGCACCCCGGCGAGCACCGGGAGCAGGGCCGCGCCGACGGCCGACACCGGAGCCACGACCCCCATCCGGCCCAGCGCGAAGCCGCGGTAGAGGAATCCGGCGCCCGCGCCGCTGCCGACCCCCGCCAGCGCCGCCCACGCCCAGTCGGACCGGTGGGGGTCGCCCCCGAGGGCCAGCGCGAGCGCGAGCAGGCACACCGCCGAGGCGGCCTGGCCCACGATCGCCACCACCCACGGGCTGATCCGTCGCGACAGCAGACCGCCCACGAAGTCGGACAAGCCGTACGCAAGCGCCGAGCCGAGTGCGAGAACCACCACCACGGGCGCGACCCTACGGATAGCGTCCCGGACGGAGGTCACCCCCATGACTCGTCGCTCGACCGTGGCCGCTCTCGCGGCTCTGCCCCTGCTCGGGATCGCCCTACCCGCCGGATCCAGCGCCGGGTCGACCCCGCCGGGCGAACAGGTCCGTACGGCGGTGGTGTCGGTGGACCGCAACGGCGGACCCGCGAACGCGGGCAGCGGCGTCGCCAAGGTCTCCCACAACGGGAACCGGGTCGCGTTCGTGTCGTTCGCCACCGATCTCGTGGGCGTCGACATCGGCGACTACGCCAACGTCTTTGCGCGCACCCGGTCGACCGGGCGCACCCAGCTGGTCACGCGGACCTGGACGGGGGAGCCCACCGACGGCCCCAGCCGGGTCAACGGCGTCAGCCGCACCGGTCGCTTCGTCGCCTACGACTCGGCTGCCACGAACATTGCGCGGCGGGACACCAACGGTGTCTACGACATCTTCGTCCGCGACCTGGAGCAGGGCCGCTCGGAACGCATCTCGGTCACCTACGACGGCAAGCAGCCCGACCGGGAGAGCTTCCGGCCGTCCCTGTCGGGCAACGGGCGGATCGTGGTGTACGACTCGTACGCGACCAACCTCGTCCCGCACGACACCAACGGTGGCTTCGACGTCTTCCTGCGCAACCGGCAGACCGACACCACCCGCCGCATCTCCGTCGGCCCCGGCGGCCTGCAGGCGGACGGCGAGAGCACCGGCGCGGTGATCTCGGCCGATGGCGGCGTGGTCTGCTACGAGTCGGGCGCGGAGAACCTGGTGGCCAACGACGGCAACGACGAGCCCGACGTGTTCTGCTACGACCGGGCGACCAGGACGACCGAGCTGGCCTCCGTGGCCCTCGATGGAACCTCCGGCGTCGACAACGCGGTCATGGGCGACGTGTCGGCCGACGGCCGCTTCGTCGTCTTCACCTCCCTGGGCAACGACTACGTCGAAGGCGACGGCAACGGCTTCGCCGACGTCTTCGTTCGTGACCTCCAGGAGGACTCCACGGTCCGGGTGTCGCTCACCACCGCCGGCGCGGGACGCAAGGCCACCAGCTTCTGGCCGTCGATCTCCGCCGACGGGAGCGTCGTGACCTTCGACACCGACGGTGCGTTCGTGCCCGGCGACACGAACACCAAGTACGACGTCTACCGGCACCGCCTGACTGACGGCACCACGCGGCGGGTGTCGGTGGCCGATGACGGCGCCCAGGGGTCGCTGGCCTCGCTGCTCAACGACCTCAGCGGTGACGGCAGGTTCGTCGTGTTCCTCACCGACAACAACTTCACCGCCGGCGCCGACAACCACCGGACGGACGTGATGATCCGCGGGCCGCTCTCCCCGTAGCGTGCGCCGCGTGGACCGACTGGAGACCGAGCGGCTGGTGCTCCGGCGCTGGACGAATGCCGACCGGGCGCCGTTCGCCGCGCTGAACGCCGATCCCGAGGTCATGCGGTGGTTCCCCGCCGCGATGACCCGCCGGGAGTCCGACGGGTTCGTCGACCGGATCGAGGCGGGCTTCGACGAGCGCGGATACGGGCTGTGGGCGGTGGAGGTCAAGGGTGGCGAGCCGTTCGTCGGGTTCACCGGTCTGCAGCCACTGAACGCGTTGGTCCCGTACGTCGGCATCGAGGTCGGCTGGCGGCTGGCCCGCCCCGCGTGGGGACACGGCTACGCCACCGAGGCCGCACGGGCGTCCGTGGCGTACGGCTTCGAGGTGGCAGGGCTGGCCGAGATCGTGTCGATCACGTCCGTAGGCAACACCCGCTCGCGCGCGGTGATGGAACGCCTCGGCATGCGCCACGACCCAGCCGAGGACTTCGACCACGCGGCGGTGCCCGCCGGCCCGCTGCGCCGGCACGTCCTGTACCGACTCGCGACCCCTGGTGCTGTGGGGAGCGGCGTCAGCCGAAGATGATCCAGAGCACGACCGCG
>CAWATY010000029.1:0-12850 GCA_963785115.1 uncultured Actinomycetota bacterium | reverse complement strand
ACCTCCCTCGCTTCACCGAGGACGAACGCCCCATTCGGGCCAGGTCTCGTTCATCGCGGTGTGGGTGACCTGGCGCTCCCCACCGCCCCGGACCCGGACCGTGTAGATGTCGCTTTGCGTTCCGTCGTAGTGGCTGTAGGCGATGCGCCTCCCGTTGGGAGACCAGGCGGGAAGTTCTCCGGTCCCAGCGTCGGTCACCGGGCGCCGAGGTCCACCGTTGACTCGCCGCACGAAGATGCGGTCGCCGGTCGCGGTGGAACTGCTGTAGGCGATCCGCCCGGCGGTCGGCGAGTACGAGGGCACCCCGTCATCGATCGTGTTGTGGGTGATCTTTTGCTTGTCGCTGCCGTTGGGACGCCTGGTGTAGATCTCTTGATCATGTCCGTCGAAGGAGTCGTAGACGATCCGGTTCCCGGCCGGCGACCAGTCCGCATGGTTGTCCCAGACCCCGTTGTGGGTCAGCTGGTGCCAGCCGGTGCCGTCGGCCCTGATCGTGCAGATCTCGAAGTCGTTGGTGCCGTCGAAGTCACAGCCGTACACGATTCGCTCGCCGGACGGAGACCACGCCGGATGGATGTCGAGGGTCTCGTTGTGGGTGAGCTGGCGCTTGTGGGTGCCGTCGCTCCGCATGATCCACAACTCGTTGCCGTCGCCGGCACTACGGCCGAAGACCAGCCGGTGACCACCCGGAGCCCAGGCCGGTGCGTTGTCGTACCAGTCGTTGTGGGTGAGCCGTTGCCTGCTGCTGCCATCGGCCTTGATCGTGAACACCTCGGGAGTGCCGGCAGGGTACGCCTCGTACGCAATGCGGCCATTGGGCCGAACGCGCACCCCCGATTCGCGACCAGCGGGACCGGTCACCGATCGCACGGCCGCGGTCGAGACGATCGCGTCAGACAATCGGGCGCGCTCCTCGACACCGATCTCCGCCCCCTGCGCGGCGCCGATCGAGCCCGCCACCAGGCTCCCCACGGCAGCCACCAGCCCCGCGCCGCGGCAGAGCTGCCTCGTAGCCACCTTCGGTCGACACGTCCTTGCACGTCCCTTGGCTGTGAGCGATGTCTGATTCACCGGGTCGTTGTCGCACAAGCCGGTGTCTCTACGGTGTCCGGGCGGTCACTGCACCCGGTATCGCTGTCGTCACCGTGGCGCAGAGGAGGCGGGTCAGGCCGCGGTCAGGAGACGTGGCGGCGGGACTGCACGGTACGGAACCGGGGGGCGACGAAGGCGCCGTCGGTGAACGACGCGGTGGCGGCCGGGTTGGCACCGGTGCCGTGGAAGTCGCTGAACGCCGCCGACTGGTTGACGAACACCGGCCCGGTCAGGTTCTCGCTCAGCGCCACGCCGGCGTCGAGCGCGGCCGACCGGGTGGCAGCGAGCACCGTGTCGTCGGTCGAGTAGACCGAGGCGGTCATCGCGCCGTGCGCCAGCACGGTACGGACGAACGTCTGCAGCGACGACTCGGTCGACGGCGTCGCGATCAGGTAGGCGACCGGCCCGAAGCACTCGGTGGCGTAGGCGTCCTCGTCGTCGACCGACAGCCCCACCAGCAGCGGCGTGCGCACCCGCGCGTCGGGCCACGCCGGGTGCGTGACCGTGCGCGACGCCACGAGCACCCGGTCGCGCTCGCCGGCCGACTCGAGCCGCGTCAGCACGCCGTCGTCGACGACGGCCCCGAGCAGCTCGACCGCCTTGGCGTCGTCACCGAGCAGGCGGTCGAGGGCGGCTGCGATGCCGGCGGCCACATCGTCGTAGGACTTGTGTCCCTGGTCGGTGTCGATACCGGCCTCCGGCACGAACAGGTTCTGCGGCGCCGTGCACATCTGCCCGGTGTAGAGCGCCAGCGAGAACGCGAGGTTGCCGCACATGCCTGCGAAGTCGTCGGTCGAGTCGACGACGACGGTGTTGACGCCGGCCTTCTCGGCGAAGACGACCGCCTGGGTCGCGTGCTCCTCCAGCCAGTCGCCAAAGGCGTTCGAGCCCGTGAAGTCGACCAGCCGCACCTCCCGGCGCACCGCGAGGTCGGCTGCCAACCGGTCACCCTCGGCCTCGGCGGCGAGCGTCGCGAGGTCGGGGTCGAAGCCCGCCTCGGCCAGCACCTCGCGCGCCACCTGCACGGTGATCGCGAGCGGCAGCACGGCACCGGGGTGCGGCTTCACCACGACCGGGTTGCCGCACACCAGCGACGCGAACAGTCCTGGCCACGAGTTCCAGGTCGGGAAGGTGTGACAGCCGATGACGAGCCCCACGCCACGCGGCACCACCGTGAACGTCTTCTCCATCCGCACCGGATCGCCCCGGCCGGGCTTCTCCCACACCGCCGTCGCGGGATGCCGCGTCATCTCGTCGTACGCATAGGCCAGTGCCTCGAGCGCGCGGTCGAGCGCGTGCGCGCCACCTGCCTGGAAGGCCATCACGAACGCCTGGCCGCTGGTGTGCTGCACCGCCTGCGCGAGCTCGAAGATCCGGGCGTGCAGCCGGGCCAGCACGTCCTGGCAGACCGCGACACGCACGTCGGCGCCGGCGTCGCGCCAGTCAGGCACGCCGCGCGTCGCGGCGGTCAGCAGCGTGTCCAGCCCGGCCGCAGTCACCCGGGGGTACGTGACGCCCAGCTCGATCCCGTACGGCGACCGCTCACCGGCCACCGTTCCGTCGGCACCGGGCGTCTCCAGCGGGAAGGCCGTGCCCAGGGTGGCCTCGAAGGCCGCCTTGCCGTCGGCCGCGGCCGACTCGCCGTAGACCCGCGGGCTCGGCGACTCCGGGTAGGCCGAGAAGTGGTCCCGCTTGCGGATCGCCGCGAGCGCCTGCTCCAGCGTCTCGCGGTGGCGCGCGGCGAGCGCGTCGGTGACGGCGGGGTCGTGCGGCATCGGCATCTCCAGCGGGTATGACAGACGGGCGACAGCGGTGCGGTCAGTCTGTCACAGCGGGCACGGCGCTCTGCTGCCGCGACGACTGCCAGGATGATGCCGTGCTGATCCGCCCGATGCGCGACGACGACGCCGAGCTGGACACGGTCCTCACCCTCAACCAGGCGAACCTCGAGGGCGTCGGGCCGCTGGATCCCGAGCGGTTGCGCTGGCTGCTCGCGATGACGGCGGAGTCGGGTCAGGCCCTGGTAGCCGACGACGGGGAGGTCGCCGGCTTCGCGATGGTCTTCGGACCGGCCACGGCCTACAACAGCGTGAACTACCGCTGGTTCGTCGAGCGCTACGGCTCGTTCGGCTACCTCGACCGGATCGTGGTGGCCCCGACCCACCGCCGCCGCGGCGTGGCCACCCTGCTGTACGACGCCGCCGAGGACGCCGCCCGCGAGACCGGCCGGCTGGTCTGCGAGGTCTATGTCGAGCCGCCCAACGAGGCGTCGCTCGCGTTCCACGACCGGCGCGGCTACGCCGAGGTCGGGCGCCTCGCGCAAGCGAACGGCAAGACCTGCGTGATGCTCGAGAAGGCGCTGGCATGACCTCCGACTCCAAGGCAGTCGCCCGCGCCTGCGCCGACGCGATGTGGGTGGAGGACCAGGCGAGCCAGCGGCTCGGGATGCGGCTGGACGACGTCGGACCGGGCACCGCAACGCTGACCATGACGGTGCGCGACGACATGGTCAACGGCCACGGCATCGCCCACGGCGGGTTCGTGTTCGCGCTGGCCGACTCGGCGTTCGCGTTCGCCTGCAACTCCTACGACGTCCGCACCGTCGCGTACGGGTGCACCATCACCTATCTCGCGCCGACCCGGCTGGGCGACCAATTGCGAGCGGTGGCCACCGAGCGCTCGCGCTCGGGACGGACGGGCACGTACGACGTCACGGTCACCTCGGCCGGCGAAGTCGTGGCCGAGTTCCGCGGGACCAGCCGCACGCTCGGCGGGTCCCTGCTCGGCGGATGACGCCGAGGCAGGCGACGCTCGGGTTGCCGACCTCCGCGTCCCTACCTGCCACGTCCACGTCCGCGTCCGGTCCCTGGCCGCGCGGTTAGGCTCGGATCTCTGACGGGACCTCTGACGGAGGGGGAGCGGGTGCGCCGGACCGGACGCGTGGCGGTCGCGCTGCTGCTCCCTGCCGCGGTCGCGACGGCCTGCACCGACGAGCCTGAGCAGGTGGCCGCACCCCCGACCTCGAGCAGCACTCCGGACGAGACCGGTACGTCCCCCACGGACCCGGCCGCCGAACCCGGCTCGAAGGCCGGCGGCCGGTGGGCAGCGGCGGTCAACGTGCTTGTCGAGGACCCCTACTACCCCGAGGTCGGTGAGCCGCAGGTCGACGCGCTGCACTACGACCTCGACCTCTCCTGGGATCCCGACAGCGCCGTGCTCGACGGCATCGCTCGCATCGACTTCCGCGCAGCGGACGACCTGACCGAGCTGCAGCTCGACCTCGGCCTCCCGATGACGCCGACGACGGTGCGGCTGGACGGCAACGAGGTGGACGAGACCCACGACGACAACCTGCTGCTGATCGACGGGTTCGACCCGTTGCCCGTCGACTCGCGGCACACCCTGCGGATCGCCTACCGGGGCAGTCCGGAGCCGGTCGACGAGCCGACCACGCGCGGAGACATCGACGGCGTCGGCTGGCACACGATGCGGGACGGCGGCGCGTGGACGATGCAGGAGCCGTACGGCGCCTTCACCTGGTACCCGGTCAACGACCACCCGTCGGACAAGGCCTACTACGACATCAGCATCGAGACGCCGGCCGACGTGCGCGGCGTCGCCGGCGGGCAGCTCGTATCCGACGACGTGGCCGACGGCCGACGCACGACCCGCTTCCACCTGGGTGAGCCGGCGGCCGCCTATCTCATCACCCTCGCGGTCGGCGACTACCGGCTGGAGCGCGACACCGGGCCGGACGGGCTGCCGGTGTCGTACTGGGTGCGCCCGGAGGACGGCCGGTTCGTGCCGGACCTGCGACGCACGCCGGAGCTGCTCGAGTGGCTCACCGATCTGCTCGGGCCGTTCCCGTTCGACCACGTGGGCGCGCTGGTCATGCCGGGCGGGACGGCGATGGAGACCCAGGAGACGATCTCGATGGGCACCCAGGTGCCGCTGCGGATCTACCCCGAGGTGCTGCTGCACGAGTACGCCCACCAGTGGTACGGCGACACGGTGACGCCGGACAACTGGCCGGACCTGTGGCTCAACGAGGCGTTCGCGACCTACCTCGAGATGGCCTGGATGGCCGACGAGGGCGGGCGCCCCCTCGACACCTGGGCGAGGATCCTCGAGGCGGCTGACCAGGACATGCGTGACGAGGACGGGCCGCCCGGGGCCTACGACGAGGGGGAGTTCGCCGAGGACAGCGTGTACTTCTCCGGCCTGCTGATGCTGCTGCGGATCCGCGACGAGGTCGGCGAAGACGCCTTCGACGAGGTGCTGCGTGGCTGGCCGGAGCAGCAGCGCGGCTCCACCGCCGACCGCGACGAGTGGGTGGCGTTCGCCGAGCAGACCACCGGCGCCGACCTCGCCGACTTCGTCGACGAGTGGCTGACCTCGGAGACGACGCCGGACTGACGTCGCCGCCCCTGCTTCGGTCTAGGCTGCCGACGCACCGTTCGCCCACGCCCCAGGGGGGACCCCGTTGCCGTCGCTGCCGGCCGCCCGTCGCACCACCAGCGCGCTGGTCGTGACCGCGCTCGTCCTGCTCGCGGCCGGTCCCGCGGTCGGGGCGCACGACGACGACGTGGCGCTCTCGACACCGCGCGAGGACAGCTACTACCCGCGGGTCGGTGAGCCCGACATCGACGCCCTGCACTACGGGCTCACGGTGTCCTGGGCGCCGCGCACCAGCACGCTGACCGGCACGACGGTGATCCGCTTCCGCGCGGCGCGCGACCTCGACGACGCGTTCGTGCTGGATCTCGGCAACTCGCTGCAGGTCTCGTCGGTACGCCTCGACGGAGCCGCCGTCGGCAGCGAGCACCCGGCCGCCGGCCACCTGCTGCGGGTGACCGGCACCGGCGACCTGGTCGCCGGGTCGCGGCACGTGCTGCGCGTCGACTACGCCGGAGTACCCGAGCGGGTGCCCGCCCCGAGCGCCCGCTCCGACATCGGCCGGCTGGGCTGGAAGACGACCCGCGACGGGGACGCCTGGACGATGCAGGAGCCGTACGGCGCCTTCACCTGGTACCCGGTCAACGACCACCCGTCGGACAAGGCGTTCTACGACATCCGGCTGGACACGCCGCGTTCGGTCCGCGGCGTCGCCAACGGCCGACTGGTTTCCGAACAGGTGGGCACCAGCCGGCGCACCACGCACTTCCGCATCAGCGACCCCGCGGCCAGCTACCTCGTGACGATGGCGATCGGCGACTACCGCGGCTACGACGACCGCGGGCCGCACGGGCTGCCGATCACGTACTGGCTCCGCCCCGTCGACCGCGACCTGCTCCCGGAGCTGCGCCGCACGCCCGCGATGCTGCGCTGGCTCGAGCAGCGCCTCGGGCGGTACCCGTTCGCGACCGCGGGCGCGGTGTTCGTCCCGAGCCAGTCGGCGATCGAGACGCAGCAGACCGTCACGATGGGCAACGGCAGGAGCATCGCCCCCCGGGTGCCCGAGGTGCTGCTGCACGAGTACTCGCACCAGTGGTACGGCGACACCGTCACGCCGGCCGACTGGCGCGAGCTGTGGCTCAACGAGTCGTTCGCGATGTACCTGCAGATCGTCTGGGAGTCGCAGCACGGCGGCGTGACCGTGCGCGCGTACATGCGCTACATCCGGCGCATCGACAACGAGCTGCGCGAGCAGGACGGCCCACCGGGGGCGTACGACCCGGAGCGGTTCGGCGGCAGCTCGGTCTACTACAGCGGCGCCCTGATGCTGCACGAGCTGCGCACGCGGACCGGGGCGGCGCAGTTCGACCGGGTGCTCCGGGCGTGGCCGCAGCGGCACGCCGCCGGCAACGCAGACCGCGGCGGCTACCTCGACTGGCTCAACCGGTTCACCGGCCGGCACCTACGGCCGTTCATGCTCGACTGGCTGCTCTCCGAGACGACCCCCGGCTCGTGAACGCCGACCCGACCGCCACGCTGCCGGCGTCCGCCGACGAGCTGCGCGTTCTGCAGCTCGAGCGACTGCGGACGACGCTGCGGCACGCGTACCAGAACGTCGGGCACTACCGGGAGACCTGGGATGCCGCCGGCGTGCATCCCGACGACATCCGCGAGCTGGCCGACCTGGGCCGGTTTCCCCTGACCAGCAAGGCGGATCTGCGTGCGCAGTACCCGTTCGGCATGTTCGCGGTACCCCGCGAGCAGGTCAGCCGGGTGCACGCGTCGTCGGGCACGACCGGCCGGCCGACGGTGGTCGGCTACACCCGCGACGACGTCGAGACCTGGGCCGAGCTGATGGCCCGGTCGATCTGGGCGGCGGGGGGTCGACCCGGCGACGTCGTGCACGTCGCGTACGGCTACGGGCTGTTCACGGGCGGGCTGGGTGCGCACTACGGCGCCGAGCGGCTCGGATGCACCGTGGTGCCGGTGTCCGGGGGGATGACCGAGCGGCAGGTCCAGCTGATCACGGACTTCACGCCGCGGGTGATCATGGTGACCCCGTCGTACTTCCTGTCGATCGTCGACGAGATGGAACGACAGGGTCTCGACCCGGCGTCGACCAGCCTGGCGGTGGGCATCTTCGGCGCCGAGCCGTGGACCGAGCGGATGCGCGCGGAGGTCGAGCGGCGCTGTGCGATGGACGCCGTCGACATCTACGGGCTCTCGGAGGTGATGGGACCCGGGGTCGCGCAGGAGTCGGCGGTGACCAAGGACGGCCTGCACGTGTGGGAGGACCACTTCCTGCCGGAGGTCGTCGACCCGACCACCGGCGCGGTGCTGCCCGACGGCGAGGAGGGCGAGCTGGTCTTCACCTCCCTGACCAAGCAGGCCATGCCGGTGATCCGCTACCGCACCCGCGACCTGACCCGGCTGCTGCCCGGATCTGCATATCCCTCCTGCCGCCGGATGCAGAAGATCACCGGCCGCAGCGACGACATGATGATCGTCCGCGGCGTGAACGTCTTCCCCACCCAGGTCGAGGAGCAGATCCTGCGCGTC
Source organism: uncultured Actinomycetota bacterium (assembly GCA_963785115.1). Lineage (GTDB taxonomy): Bacteria > Actinomycetota > Actinomycetes > Propionibacteriales > Nocardioidaceae > JACCWP01. The sequence goes on along the minus strand of CAWATY010000029.1, from coordinate 4,804 downwards.
GAGGGACTGGCGCCGCACTACCTGTGCGTGCTCACCCGGCCGGACCGGCTGGACGAGCTGACCGTCCGCGTCGAGGCGCTCGACGCCGACCTGCCCGCCGCCGAGCGAGAGCGGCTCGGCCGTGCTCTGTCCGGACGCGTCAAGGACGCCGTGGGGGTCAGTGTCGCCGTCGACGTCGTGGACCCCCATACGCTGGAACGCTCGCTGGGCAAGGCGAAACGGATCGACGACCAGCGCGGTCTGCGGACGTGAGCGCGCTCGGCAGTCTCACCGTCTTCGTCGGTTCCTCGTCCGGCAGCTCGCCGGCGTACGCCACCGCCGCCCACGCACTCGGCACGCACCTCGGCCGGGTGGGAACCACGCTCGTGTACGGCGGGGCGCAGGTCGGTCTGATGGGCGTCGTCGCCGATGCCGCACTGGCCGCGGGTGGCGAGGTGGTGGGCGTGATCCCGCGCTCGCTGGTCGACCGCGAGATCGCGCACGACGGGCTCACCGAGCTGCACGTGGTGTCGTCGATGCACGAGCGCAAGCAGCTGATGGCCGATCTCGGCGACGCGTTCGTCGCGCTGCCGGGTGGCGTCGGCACCCTCGAGGAGCTGGTCGAGGTGTGGACCTGGCAGCACCTCGGACTGCACGCCAAGCCGGTGGCCTTGCTGGACGTCGACGGCTACTGGCAACCGCTGCTGGCGCTGGTCGACAGGATGGTCTCCGCCGGGTTCCTGTCCGCCGAGACGCAGTGCGCCCTGGTGGTCGCGCACGATCCCGAGCAGCTGCTGGGTCTCCTGCAGGATGCCTCGGCTCCGCCGACGCGCTGGGACTGAGGCAGGTCAGGCGGCCGTCGACTGCGGGTGCCGCAGCCGGTCGTAGGCCTCCGGGTCGCGCGCGTACAGCGTGCGCCGGGTGCGCCGGCGGAAGCGCCAGACCTGGATCCCGCCGAGCAGCCACATCGCGTACTGGGTCGACATCGCCCACCGGAACGCATCGGGGGTGTAGCCGCTGCCGGGGCCAGGAGTGCGCCAGTCCAGCACCAGCCCGATGACGACCACCCCGATCAGGCTGGCGACGAACCCGCCCTGGTTGACGATGCCGGTGGCCCCGCCGACCCGCTCGACCGGGTTGAACGTGCGGGCGAAGTCGAAGGCCACCATCGAGGCCGGACCGCCCATGCCGCAGACCAGGACGAGCACCGCCAACAGCCAGATCGGCGCGTTGCCCGGCCAGGCGAGCACCGCCGTCCAGACGGCGACGATCGCGCCGAGGATGCCGAGCACCAGCGTCGAGCGGTGGAACGGCACCCGGGCGACGAACGTGCCCACCAGTGGGCCGGCGACCATCGCGGCGACGGTGAGCAGGGTGAGCAGCGCGCCCGCGGCGTTCGGCGAGAGTCCCTCGCCCTGCACCAGGAACGGGTAGCCCCACAGCAGGGCGAGGACGGTGGCGGCGAACTGCGTGCTGAAGTGGACCCACAGCCCGAGCCGGGTGCCCGGCTCGGCCCAGGCGGCGCGCAGCGTGGCAGCCACGTCGGGCAGCGACACCTTGGGTCCCGCCACCACGACACGGTCGGGCGCATCGTGCACCACGACGGCGAGAGCCACCGCGAGCAGCACCCCGAGACCCGCCGCCGCCAGGTAGGTCGTGGTCCAGCCCAGCCCGCTGAGCGCGTACGTCATCGGCACCGCGGCCGCCACGGCACCGAGCTGCCCGGTGAGTCCGGTGACCTGCGTGAGCAGTGGCACCCGCCGGCCGGAGAACCACGCCACCACCAGCCGCAGCACGCTGATGAAGACCATCGCGTCGCCGGTGCCGACGAAGACCCGGGCGGCCAGCGCCGTGCCGTACGACTCGGCGAACGCGAACCCGAGCTGGCCGAGGGTCATCAGGCTGAGCCCGGTGAAAAGGATGCGGCGGGCGCCGTACCGGTCGATCAACAGCCCGACCGGGATCTGCATGACCACGTAGAGCAGCAGCTGCATCATGACGAACGTGGACAGCTGCGCCGCCGAGATGCCGAAGCGGTCGGCGGCGACGATGCCGGCCACCCCGAGCGAGGAGCGGTGGAAGACGGCGAGGACATAGACCGCGAGCGCGACCAGGTAGCCCGCCCAGGCGCGGCGCCTCACCGGACCGCCCCGCGAGCCGTCTCGGCGGCGCGCGCGAGATGCTCGTCGGTGAGCGCGACGAAAGCCTCGCGGTCGCCGCCGCGCAGCAGGGCCACCAGCCGGGTGTGCTCGTCGACGGCGACGTCCATCCGCTCGGCGGAGACGCGCATCACCGCGGTGTTGATGCAGACCTGGCGCTCGCGCAGGGACCGGTAGAGCCGGGCCAGGATGGAGTTGCCGGCCGCCGAGACGAGCGCCTCGTGGAACGAGCGGTCGGCCTCGCTGAAGGCCGCCGGGTCGCTCGCGGCTCGCTGGGTGATCATCTCGGCCAGCCACCCGTCGAGGACGTCGGCGAGCTCGGCACCGGCGGCGTGCGCACGCGGCGCCGCCCAGGTCTCGATCAGTGCGCGGGCCTGCAGGACGTCGTCGGCCTCCTGGACCGACACCGGCACCACCAGCGCCCCCTTCTTGGGGTAGAGCCGGAGGAATCCCTCGACCTCGAGGCGCAGCATCGCCTCACGGACCGGTGTCCGCGAGACCCCCACCTCGGCCGCAACCGCACCCTCGGTGAGCAGCTCACCGGCGGGGTAGCCGCCGTCGAGGACCCGCTGCTTGACGTGGGTGTAGACGCGCTCGGAGGCAGACGTGGCAGACATGTTGCATCTATCTTAGATGCAACATGCGAACGGGTTGTCGGCGGGGTCCGAACGGTGGTCCGCTGGGGGCCGGTGCAGGGGGTTGAACCGACGGGGGTCGGACCGTGCCGCACGCATCCGGAAGCCTGATCGCACTCACGAGCCTCGTCTCGGTCGGCCTCGCCGGGGTCGGGCCGGCGTCGACCGCGGAGGTGCCGGTCGCGGCGGACGTGCGCCGACAGCACCCTGGTGCCGCAGCTCAGCCGACGACGGTCGTCGTGCATCCGAGGCAGCCCACCGCCACGGTCTGGCCCACCCTGATGGGCGCCAACCACCACTACAACGACAACGGGTACCACCTCTGGGATCCCGCCACCGACGCTGCGGTGCCCGCCGTGGTCGATGCCACCCGCAGGGCGGGCGTCGAGTCGGTGCGTTTCCCGGGCGGCACGGTGGCGAATCTCTATGACTGGAAGCGCGCCATCGGTGATGAGCGGAGCTGCCAGGTGGACGGCCGGGGCACCCAGGTCGACGGGTTCCCCGCAGTCCCTGGTGCAACAGCGTGGGGCCCGGACGAGTACATGGAGTTCCTCGCGGCCACCGACGCGCGCCCGCTCGTCATGGTCCCGTTCGTGACCGAGACGCCGCAGGATGCCGCCTCGTGGGTGGAGTACATGAACTCACCGGCGCAGACACCGGGCAACCCGGGTGGCGGCATCGACTGGGCCGACGTCCGCGCTACCAACGGACACCCGGAGCCGTACGGCATCCAACGGTGGGAGATCGGCAACGAGCAGCACCATGCCCCGTCCCGCTACTGGATGAGTGCCGACGACGACGTGGCCATGCGTCAGTACGCCTTCGGCGGGCACCGCGACATCGTCGGCGAGCCGCTCGGCGCGGAGTGCCGGCACCCGCGAGCAGGCGTCCCCGCCGACGGCACCGAAGGCCAGGTCCGCACCGTTCTCTATCCCCCGGTGGACCCCGCGCGCACGGAGGTGACCGTCGGCGGCCAGCCCTGGCGGCGGGTGGGCGACCTCGACGACGCCGGGCCCGGCGCCAGGGTCTACGAGCTCGCCCCGACCACCGGCCAGGTGCGGTTCGGCGACGGTGTGCACGGCGCCGTGCCGCCGGCAGGCGCCAGCGTGCGCGCGTCTTACCGCAGCGTGCACGAGGGCTACCTTGCGTTCGCCCGGGCCATGCACCAGGTCGACCCGGACATCAAGGTGTGTGCGAGCTGGGGCCGACTGGACTTCGTGGAGCTGATGGGAGCACGCGCCTACGACTGCCTCACCACGCACTCGATCGTGGCGTTCGGCGAGGCGGACTGGCAGGACGCGCTGGAGGGCCACGACCGCCAGATGCTCGCCGTTCCCAGCAGGCACGAGTCGGTCCGGGCGCTGAGGGCGGCGCTGCCGCCGGGCACTCCGCTGCTGATCACCGAGTACAGCTTCATCGGCGGCGATTTCGAGGCCTACCCTGCCTGGCAGGCGACCATGGGCCACGTCGCCGCGGTCGCGAGCATGTGGGTGTCGTGGCTCCGGCTCGGCCTGCGATGGGCGCAGGGCGACGACCTGCTCTGGTTCAACCGCGCGGTGATCGGCCCGCCACCCGACTACGTGTTCACCGCCGACGCGCTCGCCCGGCAGGCCGTGCACCCGATGTACGAGGCTCGCGGTGACGTGGTGGCGACGGAGGTGCGTGCCAATCCGGTCCGGGACACGGGTCTCGGACCGGACCGTACCTATCCCGCGCTGGCCGCAACGGCGACCAAGGCTGACAACGGCGACGTGTGGGTGCTCGTGGTGAACCGGCTCCCGTACGCCGCCGTGCGTGCACGGGTCGAGGTCGTTGGCGCGCGACTCGGCGGCGACCTACGGGTCCGAGAGGTCGGCAGTGCGGAGTTCACCGACTGGAACCAACCCGGCGTGCCGCCCGACATCCGGCTCGTCACGGCACACGACACGGTGGACCCCAGCGGCTTCCGGCACCTGTTCCCGTCGCACTCGGTGACCGTGCTGCGGTTGGTGCGCTGAGGCGGTGCCCTAGTGGGCGAGCGCGCTCGCAGGG
>CAWATY010000028.1:0-55911 GCA_963785115.1 uncultured Actinomycetota bacterium | reverse complement strand
CCTGCAGCCGCTGGCCGTAATCGGCGTCGTCGACCCCCACGACCGCGACGTCGGCCACGTCGGGGTGCCGGGACAGGCAGTCCTCGACCTCCGAGGGGTAGAGGTTCTCGCCGCCCGACACGATCATCTCGTCGTCGCGGCCCTCGACGAACAGCAGCCCGTCGCGCCAGCGGGCGACGTCGCCGGTGGGCATCAGCCCGTCGACGAGCTCCTTGCCGGTGGGCGCCTCCGACACCTCGCCGGTGTAGCCCTCGAACGGCAGCACGTTGCCGACGAACACCCGGCCCACCTCACCGTCGGGCACCGGCGCCCCGTCGTCGTCGAGCAGCCGCACAGTGGTGCCGACCGGGGTCCGCCCCGCGGTCCCCGGCGCCCGGCGCAGCTCGACCGGGCCGGCGATCGTGGCCCACGCGCACTCGGTCGTCCCGTACACGTTGTAGAGGTGGTCGCCGAAGCGGTCCATCCACCGCGTCGACAGATCGCCCGGCAGCGCCGAGCCGCTGGCTGCCACCGCCCGAACCGCGGAGAGGTCGTAGCGGTCGAGGACGTCGTCGGGCAGATCGAGCACCCGCTGCAGCATCACCGGAACGACCACCGCGGCGTCGCAGCCGTGGGTCTGCACGGTGCGCAGGAAGTCCTCGGGCTCGAAGCGACGGCGCAGCACCAGCGTCGACCCGATGAGCATGGACAGGTTGAGGTGCGCCCAGCCCCAGGTGTGGAACAGCGGTGCGGCGACGTGCACCGACCAGCCGTGGCGCATCGGCAGCCGCGACACCAGTGATGCCGCCGCCTCCAGGGAGCCCGAGCCCCTGCTGGCGCCCTTGGGAGCGCCGGTGGTGCCCGAGGTCAGCAGCACCGTACGGGTCTCGCGGGCGGGGCAGCGCAGGTCGACGTCGTCGTTGCGGGCGATGAGCTGCTCAAGAGTCGGGGAGCCGTCACCGGAGTCCGGGTCAGCGTCGGCGTCGCGGTCGGTCCAGGCCACCACCCGGTGCACCTCGGCCGGGACGCCGTCGAGCAGGTCCGCGAACTCCTCGTCGTGCACTACCACGAACGGCTGCTCGCGCTCGAGCACTCGCGCCAGCTGGGGTCCCGCGAAGGCAGTGTTGAGGTACAGCACGTCAGCGCCCAGCTTGGCCGCGCCGACCGTGGCCTCGAGGAAGCCGCGGTGGTTGCGACAGAGCACCGCGACGGCGTCCCCCTCCTGCACCCCGAGGCCGGCCAGCGCGTGCGCGACCGCGTTGGACCGACGGTGAATCTCGTCGAAGGTCAGCGACCCGCGCTCGTCGACAAGACCGACCGCCTCCGGCATCCGCGCGGCGAGCGCGGTGTAGCCGCCGGCCGGCCCGGTCCCCCAGCGCACCAGGGTCTTGGCCAACCGGAACAGCCGGTCCGGTCGGTACGGGCGTACGACGCCCGTCGACGCCAGAGCCCAAAGCTCCTGCGCCGTCACCGCCACCCGCTGCTGAACGTCCCGCACCGTCTACGTCCTCCCGTCCGCCGACCAGGGCCGACGTTCAGGATTGCCCACACCCGGCCGGTGCGTGAACGCGTTGTGACGGAACCCTCAGCCACCGACCCTCAACGGGCGTCGCTCAGCGGCGGGACGAGCGGGGCGACACCAGCTTGGTGGCGGCCCAGTCGGCGCACGCCGTCTGGGTGCTCGTGGTGGACAGGCCGGCCACTGGGGCGGCCTCGTGGATGTCGGACGGGTCGACGTGGCCCGGCCGCCCCACCTTGGGCGTGAGCAGCCAGATGGTGCCACCCTCGGCCAGGTCGGTCAGGGAGTCGACCAGCGCGTCCGGAAGGTCCCCGTCACCGTCGCGCCACCACAGCACGACCCCGTCGACGACGTCCCCCACGTCTCCGTCGACCATCTCGGCCCCGAGCAGGTCCTCGATCTCCCGCCGGAGCTCGTCATCGACGTCGTCGTCCCAGCCCAGCTCCTGGACGACCATCTCCGGCTTGAATCCCAGCCGTGCGGCGGGGCTGCCAGAGCCCGCGTCGCCAGCGGTCGACGTCACCCCGATCCTCCTTCGTCAGCCCAGCCGCGACCAGCCGGGCAGTCGGAGGTCACCCTAGTGGAGCGGATCGCCGCTCGTGGCAGAGCCGGCCAAGCCGGTGACCTACCCGTTGCCGACGGCCTGCTCCCGGCGGTGGACGTGTTCGATCGGGGGTCGGGTGGAACACTGGGAGTGCTCCGGCACGCCCGATGGAAGGACCCCCGTGTCTCCCGCTCCCGAGCGCCCCCCCGTCATCCACGAGGGGCTGCCCACCCAGCTGCCCGACATCGACCCCGACGAGACCCAGGAATGGGTCGAGTCGCTCGACGCGCTGCTCGACGAGCGCGGGCGCGACCGGGCCCGCTACGTCATGCTCAAGCTGCTGGAGCGTGCCCGCGAGCGGCAGGTCGGCGTGCCGGCGCTGCGCAGCACCGACTACATCAACACCATCCCCCCTGAGCGCGAGCCCTGGTTCCCCGGCAACGAGCACATCGAGCGGCGGATCCGGGCCTTCATCCGCTGGAACGCCGCCGTGATGGTGTCGCGGGCCAACCGCAAGGGCCTCGAGGTCGGCGGCCACATCGCCACCTACCAGTCCGCGGCCAGCCTCTACGAGGTCGGCTTCAACCACTTCTTCCGTGGCCACGACCACTCCGGCGGCGGCGACCAGGTCTTCATCCAGGGCCACGCCTCCCCCGGCATCTACGCCCGGGCCTTCCTCGAGGGCCGGATGAACGAGACCCAGCTGGAGCGGTTCCGCCAGGAGGTCCAGCACGGTCCCGGCGCCGGCCTGTCGTCGTACCCGCACCCCCGGCTGATGCCGGACTTCTGGGAGTTCCCCACCGTGTCGATGGGGCTCACCGCGATCAACGCGATCTACCAGGCCCGGTTCAACCGCTACCTGCACAACCGCGGGATCAAGGAGACCGACCAGCAGCACGTCTGGGCGTTCCTCGGCGACGGCGAGATGGGCGAGCCGGAGTCGCTCGGTGCTATCGGGGTGGCGGCGCGCGAGGAGCTCGACAACCTCACGTTCGTCGTCAACTGCAACCTGCAGCAGCTCGACGGTCCGGTACGCGGCAACGGCAAGATCATCCAGGAGCTCGAGTCGTTCTTCCGCGGCGCCGGCTGGAACGTCATCAAGGTGGTCTGGGGCCGCGAGTGGGACCCGCTGCTCGCCCGCGACACCGACGGCGTCCTGGTGAACCGGATGAACGTCACGCCCGACGGCCAGTTCCAGACCTACAGCGTCGAGGAGGGCAGCTACATCCGCGACCACTTCTTCGGCGCCGACCAGCGGCTGAAGAAGCTGGTCGACCACCTTTCCGACGACGACCTGCGCAAGCTGCCGCGCGGCGGTCACGACTACCGCAAGGTCTACGCGGCGTTCGAGTCCGCGCACAAGCACGCCGGTCAGCCGACGGTGATCCTGGCCAAGACGATCAAGGGCTGGACCATCGACGCGCTGGAGGGTCGCAACGCGACCCACCAGATGAAGAAGCTCACCAAGGACGATCTGAAGAAGTTCCGCGACCGGCTGTTCCTGCCGATCAGCGACTCGGCCATCGACGACGCCGACGTCGCGCCGTTCTACCACCCGGGCAAGGACTCCGAGGAGATCCAGTACATGCTCGAGCGGCGCCACGCGCTCGGCGGCCCGCTGCCGAAGCGCACGGTCACCGCGAAGCCGCTGACGCTGCCCGGCGAGGACATGTACGCGGAGCTGCGCAGCGGCTCGGGCAAGCAGGCGATCGCCACCACGATGGCCTTCGTCCGGCTGCTCAAGGACCTGATGAAGGACCCGGAGATCGGCAAGCGGGTGGTGCCGATCGCGCCGGACGAGTACCGCACGTTCGGCATGGACTCGATGTTCCCGACGGCCAAGGTCTACAGCCCGGCGGGCCAGACCTACGAGTCGGTCGACCGCAAGCTGCTGCTCACGTACAAGGAGTCGAAGCAGGGCCAGATGCTGCACGAGGGCATCAGCGAGGCGGGTGCGATCGGCTCGTTCACAGCCGCCGGCACGGCGTACGCCACGCACGGCGAGCCGATGATCCCGGTCTACCTCTTCTACTCGATGTTCGGCTTCCAGCGCACCGGCGACTCGATGTGGGCACTCGGCGACCAGCTGGGCCGCGGCTTCCTGATGGGAGCGACGGCCGGGCGGACCACGCTCACCGGCGAGGGACTGCAGCACGCCGACGGGCACTCACCGCTGCTGGCCCAGACCAACCCCGCCGCCGTGCACTACGACCCGGCGTACGCGTTCGAGATCGCGCACATCATGCGGGACGGGCTGCGCCGGATGTACGGCAGCAGCGACGAGCACCCGCACGGCGAGAACGTCTTCTACTACCTCACCGTCTACAACGAGCCCGTCGTCCAGCCGGCAGAGCCCGAGGGTCTCGACGTGGACGCGCTGCTCAAGGGCATGTACCGGCTGGCGCCTGCGCCCGACGCCGAGGGCAGCGACGCCGGTGACGAGCGGCCGCACGTGCAGCTGCTCGCCTCGGGCGTCGCCATGCCGTGGGCGCTGGAGGCGCAGCAGACTCTGGCCGACGAGTTCGGCGTGGCGGCCGACGTGTGGTCGGTGACGTCGTGGAACGAGCTGGCCCGGGACGCCGTCGAGACCGAGAAGTGGAACCTCAACCACCCCGGCGACTCGCCCCGGGTGCCGTACGTGACGCAGGTGCTCGACGGCGTACCGGGCCCGGTGATCGCGGTCTCGGACTACATGCGTGCGGTGCCCGACCAGATCGCCCGTTGGGTGCCCGGTCAGTGGCAGTCGCTCGGTGCCGACGGCTACGGCTTCGCCGACACCCGCGCGGCAGCGCGTCGGTTCTTCCAGATCGACGCCGCCTCGATCGTCGTGTCGACGCTGCAGACCCTCGCCTCCCGCGGTGAGGTCAAGCCCGAGGTCGTCACCGAGACCTTCGAGCGGCTGCGTATCGACGACCCCACCGCGGCACGTGGCGTCAAGCAGGAAGGCGGCGACGCCTGACCTCGCGCCCCATCCCCCAGCCGCGGCGGCTCCAGAAGAAGAACACGACGGCGAGCCAGAGCAGCGGGAACGGCGCGTGGCCGGTCACGACGAGCAGCACGCTCGCGACGACCAGCATCAAGACGAACGGCGGAAAGGGCCAGCGCGGCAGCCCGCCCGATGACCAGCCGGTCGACGGGCGCGATGGCCAGCCCGAACCGCTCGTCGTCGAGAGGTCGGCGGTACGCAGCGGCGGCAGGTCGGCGACCAGTGCCGGCAGCTCGTCGGTGTACGTGGCCCGGTAGCCGGCGTCGACGCGCTCCTCCAGCTCGGCGAGGGTGAGCCGACCGTCGACGTGCGCGTCGCGCAGTCGCTCTACGACCTGCTCGCGGTCCTGGTCGCTCGCCCGGATCCGGGTCATGGCCGGGGTGGTCATGTCTCCTCCCGGGGCTCGTCGTCGGCGAGCAGCCGGTACAGCGAGCGGCGGGCGTCTTCCAGCAGCTCGGCGGCGCGCTCCCGCTGCTGTTCGGTGCCCTCCGACCCCACCTGCACCGCTGCCGCGCCCACCTGTGCCACCAGGCCGGCCAGGTCGTGCCACCCGTGCGGCGAGAGGTCCTCGGACTCGTCCCACAGCGCGGCGTACTCGTCCGCGTGCTCCGCGAGCTCGGCCCGGCCGGCGTCGGTGAGCCGGTACGACCGGCGTCCGCCGCCGTCGTCGGCCACGACGAGCCCCTCCTCCTCCAGCGCGGACAGGGTCGGGTAGACCGATCCGGGGCTGAGCCGCCAGGTGCCTCGGCTGCGCCGGGCGACCTCACGCAACAGCTGGTAGCCGTGCATCGGCTCCTCGGCCAGCAGGCCCAGCACCACCAGCCGCACGTCTCCTCGGCCGCGCCGGCCGCGCTGCGCGCCGAACGCCGGGAACCCGCCGCCGCGCAGCCACGGGGGTCCGCCGCCCATGCCCCATCCCGGCCCCGGCCTGCCGTGGCCCGGGCCGTGCCCGGAGCCGTGGCCGGAGCCCCGGCCGTGCCGCCGGCCCGTCATCGCGCTCAGCCCCCACCAGGGCATCCGCGGTGCCGTTGCCTCCATCGTCGCCACCCTCCCAGAAAATGTATCTCGACACGTCGACGATATATCGCGACTGTTCACGGACGCAACCGCTTCCGCAGGGAAGCGGGGAGTCAGCCGGGCGGCGCGGTGGACGACCGGACGACGAGGGTCGGCTGGATGACGCTCGCGATCGGGGGGTGGTTCTCGTCGTCGACGGAGGACAGCAGGGCCGACAACGCCCGTCGGCCGACCTCGCCGAAGTGCTGACGCACGGTCGTGAGCGGCGGGGTGAAGAACTCCGCCTCCGGGATGTCATCGAATCCGACGACGCTCACGTCGCCGGGCACGGACAGGCCGCGCTCGTGCAGCGCTCGCAGCAGGCCGAGCGCCATCTGGTCGTTGGCGACGAACACCGCCCCCACGTCCGGCTTGCGCAGCAGCCGCTCCGCGGCGTCATGACCCGAGCGCGGTGACCAGTCGCCCTCCACCGGCTCGGGCACCGGCGCCCCAGCCGCGGCGAGCGCTCCGGCCCAGCCGTCCAGCCGGCCGCGCGCGTCCAAGGTGTCCAGCGGACCGGTGACCACGTGGACGGTGCGGTGGCCGAGACCCAGCAGGTGGTCGGTCGCCAGCCGCCCGCCCGTCTCCTGGTCCACCCGCACCGACGACAGTGCGGCGACTTCGGCGCCGACCACCACCACAGGAGTACGCCCGATCAGCGCCTCCGCCGCCGGCAGCGCGTCGCCGACCGCGACCACGAGCAGCCCGTCGACCGCTCCCGCGAGCAGCTCCTCCACCGCCTCCTCGACCGACTCGCGCTCACGCAGCCGGGCGCTCGCGATCGACACCCGGTAGCCCGCCGACCGGGCGGCGAGCTCGATGGCCAGCAGCGTGCTCGCCGGCCCGAACAACGTCGTGTCGCGGGCCACGACGCCGATGGTCTGGGTCCGCTGGGTCACCAGGGCGCGGGCCGTCGGGTTGGGCCGGTAGCCGAGCGCGGAGATGGCGGCGAGCACCCGTTGCCGGGTCGGCTCGGCGACGTTGGGATGCCCGTTCAGCACCCGCGACACCGTCTGGTGCGAGACGCCGGCCCGCTGCGCCACGTCGGTCATGTTGGGCAGCTGGCTGGCCATCGGTCACCTCAGCGCTGGCCGTACAGGTTCTGGTAGCGGTCGTGCAGCCGCGTCACGTCGTCGGCGGGGATCTCGAGCGGCGTGCCGAGCTGGCGGGCGACGTGCACGGTGCGCGCGACGTCCTCGCACATCACGGCCGCCTTCACGGCCGCCCGGGCGTCGTCGCCGATGGTGAAGACCCCGTGGCTCTGCATCAGCACCGCGGGTGACCGGTGCCCGGCGAGCGTCTCGACGATTCCCTTGCCGATGCTGTCGTCACCGATCAGCGCGAACGGCCCGATCGGGATCTCGCCGCCGAACTCGTCGGCCATCGCGGTCAGCACGCACGGGATGGGCTCGCCCCGAGCCGCCCACGCGGTCGCGTACGTCGAGTGCGTGTGCACCACCCCGCCGACGTCGTCGCGGTGCCGGTAGACGTAGGCGTGCGCCGCGGTGTCGCTGGAGGGCGAGTGGTCACCGTCGACGACGTCGCCGTCGAGGTCGCACACGATCATCGCCTCGGGCGTGAGCTCGTCGTACGCGACGCCGCTGGGCTTGATGACCAGCAGGTCCTCGCCGGGCACCCGGGCCGAGACGTTGCCCGCCGTCCACGCGACCAGCCCGTAGCGGGTCAGCTCGCTGTGCAGGTCGCACACCGTGCGGCGCACCTCGTCGACCGCGCTCATGCGTCGTTCGCCGCCTCGGCGCGGATCTCGCTCAGCCGGTGCATCACGTTGTTGCCGCCCCGCCCGAAGTAGTCGTGCAGGCTGCTGTACTCGGCGAACAGCCGGTCGTAGGCCTTCGCCCGCTCCTCGTCCGGCTCGTAGACGCCGCGCTCGACCCGACCCATCACCTGCGCGGCGGCCCGCACGTCCTCGTACGCACCAGCGGCGACCGCTGCGTGGATCGCGGCGCCGAGCGCCGGGCCCTGGTCGGAGCCGATCACCGACAGCGGCAGCCGGGTGACGTCGGAGTACATCTGCATCAGGAAGGTGTTCTTGAGCAGGCCGCCGGCAACGATCAGCTCCTCGACCGGCACCCCGGCGTCCCGGAAGGCCTCGATGATCGTGCGGGTGCCGAACGCGGTCGACTCGAGCAGTGCCCGGTAGATCTCGTCGGGCCGGGTCGACAGCCGCAGGCCCACCACCAGGCCCGACAGGTCGTGGTCGACCAGCACCGAGCGGTTGCCGCTGTGCCAGTCCAGCGCGACCAGTCCGTGCGCACCGACGGGGTGCTCGGCAGCCAAGGCGGTCAAGTGCTCGTGCACCGACTGGCCCTGCGCGCGGGCCTCGTCGGTCACCTCGGCCGGCACCGCGTTGTCGACGAACCAGGCGAAGATGTCACCGACGCCGCTCTGCCCCGCCTCGTAGCCCCAGCTGCCCTCGATGATCCCGCCGTCCACGACACCACACATGCCGCTGACCTCGGCCAGCTGGTCGGAGGACATGACGTGGCAGGTCGAGGTGCCCATGATCGCGACCATCTGGCCGGGCTCGACCGCCTTGGCCGCGGGCGCCGTCGTGTGGGCGTCGACGTTGCCGACGGCGACGGCGATGCCCTCAGGCAGACCGGTCCACTCGGCCGCCTCCGCGGTGAGCGAACCCGCGCGGGTGCCGAGCTCGGCGACCTCCTGGTCGACCTTGTCCCGGATGAACCCGCCGAAGTCGGGGTTGAGCGCCGACAGGTAGTCCTCCGACGGGTACTCCCCGTCCTGGCGCACCGCCTTGTAGCCCGCCGTGCAGGTGTTGCGGACGTACCGGCCGCAGAGCTGCCACACGATCCAGTCGGCCGCCTCGATCCAGTGCTCCGCGCGGTCGTAGACGTCGCGGTCGCCCTCCAGCAGCTCGAGCCCCTTGGCGAGCTCCCACTCCGACGACAGCCGACCGCCGTAGCGGGCCAGCCACGGCTCGCCGCGCTGCTCGGCCAGCTCGTTGATGCGCTCGGCCTGCGGCTGCGCGGCGTGGTGCTTCCACAGCTTGACGTAGGCGTGCCTGCGGTCGGCGAACTCGTCGAGCTCGCACAGTGGGGTGCCGTCGTCAAGCGTGGGCAGCACCGTCGAGGCGGTGAAGTCGGTGGCGATCCCGATGACCTGGCTGGCGTCGACCCCGCTGTCGCGGAGAGCGGCCGGCACCGCCTGCTGCAGGACCTCGACGTAGTCGGCCGGCACCTGCAGAGCCCACTGCGGAGGCAGCCGCTCGCCGGTGTCCATCAGCTCGCGGTCCATGACCCCGTGGGCGTACTCATGCACCGCCTGGCCGAGGACCTCGCCGTCGTCGACCCGCACCACGATCGCGCGTCCTGACAAGGTGCCGTAGTCGACCCCGACCACGTACCGCTCGCCGCTCTGCGTGTCCTCGTCGCTCAAGGTCTCGCCACCCTTTCGCCTGCCCCGTCCATCGCGCTGTCGTTCGCCCCCATATGTGAGCGTTCACACCACAAGATGTCAACTGATAGGTGGAGGGAGCCCCTGCTGCGCCCGGGCCTCGAACAGCAGCACCGAGGCGGCGACGGCGGCGTTCAGCGAATCGGCCCGCCCCAGCATCGGCACCTCGACCGTTCCTCGGGCCCGGGCCCGCCAGGCGGCCGAGACCCCGTACCGCTCGTTGCCCAGCACCAGCGCCACCCGCCCCGACCAGTCGGCCTCGCGATAGGGCACCGCGTCCGTCGCGGTGTCGGCCAGCAGCACTCGGAAGCCCGCGTCCTGCAGCCACGCCGCGGCCGCGTCTGTGTCGGCGACCTCCACGTGCGGCACCGACAGGCTGGTGCCGTGGCTGGCCCGGAACACCTTGGGGTGCACGACCGGCGTGCGCCGGTCGGTCACCACAAGTGCGTCGGCAGCGCAGGCGTCGAGCGTACGGATCAGGGTGCCGAGGTTCCCCGGGGTCTCCAGCCCGTCGGCCACCAGCACCAGCGCGTCGGCCCCGAACTCCAGCTCGTCGGTCGTCCAGGTGCGCGGTCGGGCCAGCGACACCAAGCCGTCGGGGCGATCGCGCTCCACCAACCGGCGCACGGTCTTGGCCGAGATCCGGTACGCCGCGTCGGCGTGCGCGACCGTCGACCGGGCCAGGTCGCGAGCCCGGTCGGACCACTCGGGCTCCGGGCTGCACAGGAAGCACTCGACCGGGGTGCCGGTGGCCAGCAACGCCTCGTGCGCCCAGATGCCCTCGACCAGGACCCGGCGACCGGTGGGATCGGCCGAGCGGACGAGGCCCAGGGCCTCCCGCACCGCAGGGTGCTGGGCACCCACCTGCTCGAGCCGCTCCAGGTCAGAGTCGGGATCGGGGTCCACGGTCAGCCGCCGGCTCAGCCGCGGGTCCATGCCAGGAGGTCGTCGACCGAGCGGGTGTTCACGATCCGCTCCGGCGCCACCTCGCGTGCCTGGGCCCGGGCGCTGCCGTGGTCGAGGAAGTCCAGCTGACCCGGCGCGTGCGCGTCGCTGTCGATGCTCACCAGGCACCCGGTCTCGAGTGCCAGGTCGAGCAGCTCGCCCGGCGGGTCGCGCCGCTCCGGGCGGGAGTTGATCTCGACCGCCGTACCGGCCTCGCGGCACGCCTCGAACACCGCGGACGCGTCGAACTGCGACTCCTTGCGCCGGTTGCCACCGCCGCGGCGGTCGGAGCGGCCCTGCCCCACCAGCCGTCCGGTGCAGTGCCCGAGCACGTCGGTGTGCGGGTTGCGCACCGCGGCGAGCATCCGTCGGGTCATCGCTGCCCGCTCCATCTGCAGCTTGGAGTGGACGCTGGCCACGACCACGTCGACCTCGGCAAGCAGCTCGTCGGTCTGGTCCAGCGAGCCGTCGTCGAGGATGTCGACCTCGATGCCGGTGAGCACCCGGAACGGTGCCAGCCGCTCGTTCAGCTCGGCGACCAGCGCGATCTGCTCGCGCAACCGCTCCGGGGACAGCCCCCGGGCCACGGTCAGCCGCGGTGAGTGGTCGGTCAGCGCGATGTAGTCGTGCCCGAGCGCCTGCGCGGTCTCGGCCATCTCGTGCGGCGGGCTGCCGCCGTCGGTCCAGTCCGAGTGCGTGTGCAGGTCGCCGCGCAGCGCGGCACGGACCCGCTCGCCGCCCTCCGCGAGCGGTGTGGCCTCATCCCGCTTCTTCTCCAGATAGGCCGGCACATCCCCGTCGAGAGCCTCGATCGCGACCTGTGCGGTCTTCGGACCCACGTCGCGTACCTGCGCCAGCGAGCCGGCCGACGCCCGCTTCCGCACCTGGTCGGGGCCGAGCGCCTCCAGCGCCCACGCCGCCTTGCGGTAGGCGCGCACCCGGTAGGTCGGCTCCTGGGTCCGCTCCAGCAGGAACGCGACCTCCTTGAGGGCGGCGACCGGGTCCATGGCGACTCAGGCCGAACCCTCGGCGACGGCCGACAGGTCGACGACCGAGCCGCGGTTCATCAGCGTGCGCCAACGGTCGCGGCGGTACGTCGCCGGGCGGGTCGAGTCGACGAAGTCGGTGAGGATCTGCGCCACCCGGTCGGGCTGGTCGCGCTGCGGGAAGTGCGCCGTTCCCGGCAGGACGTGCACCTCCGCGCCGGGTGCGTACGCCTCGGCGTTGGCGGCGTGCGCCACCGGGATCACGTCGTCCTCCTCGCCCCACAGCACGCACATCGGCATCAGCCGGGTGAGGTAGGCGCGGTCGGTCATCGTGATCACCTGGCCGCGCCAGTCGACGACGGCCCGCACGACGTGCCGGATCGCGGCCCGCGCCTCCGGGTCTGCCAGCTGCTCGTAGATCCCGGCGACCTCGCCGAGATCGCGGGTCCGCGGCAGCCCGGTGCCCGCGAGCGCGCGCAGCGCGGTGGCCACCACCGGCCGCAGCGGGCGGCGCGCCACCGCTCCGACGACGGTCCCCGCCCCGGGCAGGGTCAGCGCCCGGATCGCCCAGGACACCTCCGGCCCCAGCCCGCCGGGCGCGATCAGCGCGAGCCGCTCGGTGCGCTCGGGGAACTGGTAGGCGAACTGCATCGCCACCCCACCGCCGAGCGAGTGGCCGACGACAGTCACCCGGTCGATCTTCAGCAGGGTCAGCAGGTCGCGCATGCCGTTGGCGTAGCCGCCCAGCGAGTAGTCGGCCCGCGGCTTGCCCGAGCGACCGTGCCCGAGCAGGTCGGGGGCGACGACGGTGAACCGCTCCGCCAGCCGCGGGACCAGGTCGCGCCAGGTGGTGGAGTCGCAGCCCAGGCCGTGCAGGAGCAGCAGCGCGGGCCCGGAGCCGCACTTCACGAACGCACGCCGGTGCCCGTGCACGACCCGGTACTGCAGCTGTAGGTCGTCGGGCACCTCGGCCGGCTGCGGCACGTACGCCCTCCAGGATGTGGGTTCCCGAACCCTAACCAGGTCGGCCCGGCCTCGCCGCCAGACCCGCCCGCTGGCCCTGACGTTCGGGCGTCGAACGGCGGCGAAATCGTCGTGAGACGTCAGGCCCAGCAGTGGGACTAGCCTGACGAGCGTGGCCGCGAGCTCGCGCAGCGCCCTGGCCCGCCGGCTGGAGAAGTCGGTGGGCCCGCTGGCCACGGTCACCGCGGCCCGGATGGAGCGCGACCTCGCCTGGTACCGCGACCTGCCCGCCGAGCACCGGTCGTGGATCGGGCTGATCGCGCAGAACGGCATCGCCAGCTTCGCCCGCTGGTTCCGCGACCCCGAACCGGTGCAGACGCTCGCCCAGGCCGTCTTCGGCAACGCACCCCGCGCGCTCACCCGGGTGATCAGCCTGCATCAGACCGTCGAGCTCGTCCGGATCACCATCGACGCGGTCGAGGAGGACGTCGACCGGCTGCTGGGTCCTGAGGACGGCGCCGTCGTGCGCGACGCGATGCTTCGATACAGCAGGGACGTCGCGTTCGCCGCGGCCGAGGTCTACGCCCGGGCGGCCGAGCTGCGCGGCGCCTGGGACGCCCGGCTGGAGGCACTCGTCGTCGACGCCGTGCTGCGCGGAGAGGCCGACGAGGCCGTGCGCTCCCGCGCATCGGCGCTCGGCTGGGAGGCCGCGGCCGGGATCGCCGTGGTGCTCGGCCACGCCCCCGAGGGCACCGACGAGCAGGCCACACCGAGCGCGTACGACGCGGTCGACGAGCTGCGCCGCTCGGCCCGCCAGGCCGGCGCCGACGCGCTCTGCGCGGTGCAGGGCGACCGGTTGGTGGTGGTGCTCGGCGGAGTGGAGGATCTCGACAAGGCGGGAACGAGCATCGCGAACCACTTCGGGCCCGGCCCGGTCGTCATGGGACCGGTCGTGGCGGACCTGTCGGCGGCCACGCAATCGGCCCGCGCCGCCACCGCGGGGCTCCGTGCAGCCCCCGGCTGGCCCGGCGCACCGCGCCCGGTCGGGGCTGATGACCTGCTGCCCGAGCGCGCGCTGTCCGGCGACGGCCACGCCCGCCACCTGCTCGTCACCGACGTCTACACCCCCGTGGCAGGCGACGAGGCACTGCTCCGCACGCTGGAGGCGTACCTCGAGCACGGCGCGTCGATCGAGGGCAGCGCCCGGGCGCTGTTCGTGCACGCCAACACGGTCCGCTACCGACTCCGCCGCATCGAGGACCTCACCGGGATGTCGCCGGCCCATCCGCGCGACGCGTACACGCTCCGGGTGGCGTTGACGCTCGGCCGCCTGCGTGCCCCCGATTTGTAGGAAACCTCCAAAGGATCCCGGCGATCTTCGTCCGCTGCGATCGACGGATCGCGGTCGGCGACGGGCAGGCTGGACGGGTGCTGGTCATCGTTGCCCCCGGTCAGGGCGCCCAGAAGCCCGGCTTCCTCTCCCCCTGGATGGAAGACCCCGTCTTCGCCGAGCGGATGGGCTGGCTGTCCGCGGTGGCCGGGCTCGACCTCGGGCACTACGGGACAGAGGCCGACGCGGACACCATCCGCGACACCGCGGTGGCCCAGCCGCTGCTGGTCGCCTCTGGCCTCGTCGCCGCGGTCTCGCTGTTCCCGCACCCGGCCGACGCCTTCGGCGCGGTGGGAGCCACCAGCGGGCACAGCGTCGGTGAGATCGCGGCGGCCGCCGGCGTGGGCGTGATCTCGGCGGAGCAGGCGATGGTGCTGGTCCGTGAGCGCGGCAAGGCGATGGCCGACGCGGCCGGCCGGACGAAGACCTCCATGACCGCCGTGCTCGGCGGCGACCGCGACGAGGTGCTCGCCACGCTGGAGAGGCACGGACTGACGCCGGCCAATGACAACGGCCCCGGCCAGATCGTGGCCGCGGGCACGGTCGAGCAGCTCGAAGCCCTTGCCGACGACCCGCCTGCCAAGTCCCGGCTGACCCCGCTGTCGGTCGCCGGAGCGTTCCACACCGAGCACATGTCCCCGGCTGTCGAGGTCCTCGGTGGGTTCGCCCGCGCCGTCACCACCCACGACCCGCGCACCGCGCTGATCTCCAACCGCGACGGGCAGGTCGTCCACGACGGCCGCGAGGTCCTGAAGCGCATCGTCGGCCAGGTCGCCAGCCCGGTGCGGTGGGACCTGTGCATGCAGACGATGAGCGACCTCGGCGTCACCGGCATGCTGGAGATGCCCCCGGCGGGCACGCTCACCGGCATCGCCCGGCGCGCGCTGCCCGACGTGGCGACCTTCGCGCTCAAGACTCCCGACCAGCTCGACGACGCGCGGGCGTTCGTCGCGGAGCACGCCGTGGTCTCGCCGATGGACGCCTCCCCGACCTGGCGGCTGCTCGTCGCCCCCGCGAAGGGCACCTTCGACAAGTCCCCCGAGGTCGACCCCGACCACCCGCTGCAGCCCCGCGAGCGGATCGGCACGGTACGCAACCGGCGCGACGAGATCCCGGTGCTGGCGCCGCATGGGGGGACCGTGGTGGAGTGGCTGGTCGAGGACGGCGACCTGGTCGCGCCCGGCCAACCGCTGGTGCGGCTCCACCCCGAGGGGGCAGCATGACGGCTCTAGCCGTACCCACCGCGACGACGAACGCCGGCCTGCTCGGCCTCGGCGCGTACCGCCCCGAACGCTCGGTGCCCAACTCCGAGATCGTCGAGCTCATCGACTCGTCCGACGAGTGGATCCGCACCCGCTCCGGCATCGAGTCGCGTCGCTTCGCGGGCCCGGACGAGACCGTGGTCTCGATGTCGGTCGCCGCGTCCCGCGACGCGATCGCGGCCGCGGGACTGTCCCCCGACCAGGTCGACTGCGTGATCGTCGCCACCGTCTCCCACCTGCTGCAGACGCCGGCGGCCGCAGCGATGATCGCCGAGGAGCTCGGCGCGACCCCGGCCGCGGCTTTCGACGTGTCGGCCGCCTGCGCGGGCTTCTGCTACGGCGTCTCGCTGGCCTCCGACATGGTGCGTACCGGCTCGGCGAAGCACGTGCTGGTGATCGGCGTCGAGAAGCTGAGCGACCTCACCGACCCCACCGACCGCTCGACGGCGTTCATCTTCGCCGACGGGGCCGGTGCCGTCGTGGTGGGACCGACCGACGAGCCGGGCATCAGCCCGGTCGTGTGGGGCTCCGACGGCGCGCGCTTCGACCTGATCCGCCAGGAAGCCCCGTGGCCGGTCAAGGTCGACCCCGACCCCGAGTCGCTGAAGGGCTCGCACGTGCTGCGGATGGACGGCAACCCCGTCTTCCGCTGGGCCAGCTTCGAGATGGCGAAGGTCGCCAAGGTGGCGATCGAGCGGGCCGGCCTCACCGTCGACGACCTCGACGTGTTCATCCCGCACCAGGCCAACATGCGCATCACCGACGCCATGGCGCGGGCACTCAAGCTGCCCGGGCACGTGGCGATCGCGCGCGACATCGCCCAGCAGGGCAACACCTCCGCCGCCTCCGTCCCGCTGGCGATGGAGCGGCTCATCGCCGACGGCGACGCCCGGAGCGGCGACCTGGCGCTGCTCATCGCCTTCGGCGCCGGACTGGTCTACGCCGCCCAGGTCGTCCGACTCCCCTGACCCCGACCGTCCGACCCCCGCACGCCCCTACCCCGAGGAGACCACATGGCCACCACCGAGGAGATCCGCTCGTCGCTCGCCGAGATCGTCAACGAGGTCGCCGGCATCCCCGCCGACGACGTCCAGCTGGACAAGTCCTTCGTGGACGACCTCGATGTCGACTCGCTGTCGATGGTCGAGGTCGTCGTAGCCGCCGAGGAGAAGTTCGAGGTCAAGATCCCCGACGACGAGGTGAAGAACCTCAAGACCGTCGGCGACGCCGTGGCGTTCATCGAGCGCCAGCTGTCCTGACTGACTGACCACCGGCCTCCCGGCCTCCCCCACCCCCAGCACACCGAGGTGACCTCCCATGACCCGCACCGTCGTCGTCACCGGCCTCGGCGTCACCAGCCCCGTCGGCGGTGACGTCGAGTCCACCTGGGACGCGCTGCTGGCCGGCCGTTCGGGCGCGGCCCGGCTCGAGCACGACTGGGCCGAGCAGCTGACGGTGCAGATCGCCGCCGAAGCCGCGGTCGACCCCTCCGAGGTGCTCGAGCGGGTGAAGGCCCGGCGCCTCGACCGGTCGGCACAGTTCGCCGTGATCGCGGCCAACGAGGCGTGGGCCGACGCCGGTCTCGCCGACGTGGAGCTCGACACGGAGCGGCTGGGCGTCGCCTGCGCGTCGGGCATCGGCGGCATCCTCACGCTGCTGGGCAACTACGACTCGTTGCTGGAGAAGGGGCCGCGTCGGGTCTCCCCACTGGCGATCCCGATGCTCATGCCGAACTCAGCGGCGGCCAACATCGGGTTGATCGTCGGGGCCAAGGCGGGCGTGCACACACCGGTCTCGGCCTGCGCGTCCGGCAGCGAGGGCGTGTCGCTCGGGGTGGACATGATCCGGCTCGGCCGGGCCGACGTCGTGCTGGTGGGCGGGACCGAGGCGGCGATCCATGCGCTGCCGCTGGCTGCGTTCGCCAACATGATGGCGCTGTCCAAGCGCAACGACGATCCCGAGGCCGCCTCCAGGCCGTGGGACAAGGGCCGCGACGGCTTCCTGCTCGGCGAAGGTGCAGGGATCCTCGTGCTGGAGTCGGAGGAGCATGCCAAGGCCAGGGGCGCCCAGGTGTACGCCGAGGTCGCCGGGGCCGGCATCACCGCGGACAGCCACGACATCGCCCAGCCCGACCCCGAGGGTCGCGGCGGTGCGCGGGCGATGGCCCGGGCGCTGGCCGACTCCGGGCTCGAGCCCTCCGACATCAAGCACATCAACGCGCACGCCACCTCGACTCCTCTCGGCGACATCGCCGAAGGAAAGATGGTGCACGCGACGCTCGGCGCGTCCGCGAGCTCGGTCGTGATGACCAGCACCAAGTCGATGACCGGGCACCTGCTTGGAGCAGCCGGCGCGCTGGAGTCGATCGCTACCGTGCTGGCGCTGCACCACCGGGTGGTCCCGCCGACGATCAACCTCGACGACCTCGACCCCGAGGTCGACCTCGACATCGCCACCAAGCCGCGCGAGCTGCCTCCGGGCGACGTGGCCGCGCTGAACAATTCCTTCGGCTTCGGCGGCCACAACGTCGCCCTCGCCTTCCGCAGCGTCTGACCGATCCGATCCCCGAGGGAGGTGCCGTGACGACAGCCGCCGCTCCGGCGAAGCCGACGAAGCCGCCGCGCGAGGAGGACCCGCGTCACCCGGCCAAGCGGCTGGCCGCATTCTTCGACGACGGGTCGATGCAGCTGATCACCGACGACGACCTGTCCGGGATGCTCGCCGCCACCGGCACCGTCGACGGCACCCACACCGTCGCCTTCTGCTCCGACGCGACGGTCATGGGCGGCGCCATGGGCGACGAGGGGTGCAAGGTCGTCGTGCGGGCGTACGAGCGTGCGGTCGCCGATTCAGCGCCGATCGTCGGGCTGTGGCACTCGGGCGGCGCCCGACTCGCCGAGGGCGTGCTGTCGCTGCACGCGGTCGGCCTGATCTTCCACGCGATGACGCTCGCGTCCGGCAAGGTGCCGCAGATCTCCGTCGTGCTCGGCCCCGCGGCCGGCGGCGCGGCGTACGGTCCCGCGCTCACCGACGTGGTGATCCTCGGCCCCGAGGGGCGGATCTTCGTGACCGGCCCGGACGTCGTCCGCTCGGTGACGGGCGAGGACGTGGACATGCTGCGGCTCGGCGGCCCCGAGCCGCACGGGCGGCGCTCCGGGGTCGTGCACGTGCTGGCCGAGTCCGAGGCGCATGCGATCGGAGAGGCGCGCCGGCTGGCGTCACTGCTCGGCAACCAGGGCGACCTCGACGTCGCGTCGGTCGCCGACGTCGACCTCGCCGACGCGCTGCCCGACTCCGTGCGCCGCGCCTACGACGTGCACCCGCTGCTGGAGCAGCTCCTCGACCCGGGCAGCTCGTTGGAGCTGCACGCCCGGTGGGCGCCCAACATCGTCACCGCGCTCGGCCGGCTCGGCGGACGCAGCGTCGGCGTGATCGCAAACAACCCGCTGCGCCTCGGCGGCTGCCTCGACTCGGCGTCGGCGGAGAAGGCCGCGCGGTTCGTGCGGATGTGCGACGCGTTCGGCGTGCCGCTGGTCGTCGTGGTCGACGTGCCGGGGTACTTGCCCGGCGTCGGCCAGGAGTGGGACGGCGTGGTACGGCGTGGCGCCAAGCTGCTGCACGCGTTCGGCGAGGCCACCGTGCCGCGGGTCACCCTGGTGACCCGCAAGGCCTACGGCGGCGCGTACATCGCGATGAATGCCCGCGCCCTCGGTGCCACCAAGGTGCTGGCCTGGCCCGGTGCCGAGATCGCGGTCATGGGCGCGGTCGCCGCGATCCGCATCCTGCACCGGCGCAAGCTGGCCGACGTCGCCCCCGACGTGCGTTCCCAGGTGGAGGCCGAGCTCGCGGCCGAGCACGCCCGGCTGGCCGGAGGCGTCGACCGGGCCCTCGAGATCGGGGTGGTCGACGAGGTCGTCGAGCCGTCCCGCACGCGGACGGCCGTCGCGGTCGCCGTCGCCGACGCGCTCGCCGACGGCCCGACCCGAGGGCAGCACGGCAACATTCCGCTCTGAGCCGCACCCGCCCGGGCGGCCTACCAGCCAACGGGGTTGCCATCCCCTGGCAGACTGACTGCAGCACCGATCCGCGGGGCTGTGTCCCCGCGTCCAGCCGTCGGAGGACACGTGAGCGCGGAACCGCCGTTCTGGCGCGGTCCAAGGGGCCGCGTGCTGTGGGCGTCGCTCGCCGGGTTGGTCGCGGCCGGGATCGTGATCGGATTGCTGATCGCCTGGGTCAGCACCAGCGCCCTCAAGGCCGCCGGGCTGGACACCGATGCCACCACCGCACCACCGCCGCGCAGCACGCAGCCGCCAGACGACGAGTCCACGAGCACGCCGGAACCCACGCAGGACACGACGTCTTCGGAGCCGACCACCACCGAGACCACCCCTGAACAGCAGCCGACGTTGACCGCCTCACCGCTGTCGGTGAGCAGCATGGGCGAGATCGACCTCGACGGACGCTTCCCCGGCCTGCCGGCGGGCACGGCGTTGCAGATCGAGCGCAAGGAGGCGGGCACCTGGGCGCTGTTCCCGGTGAGCCTCAGCACCAACGAGGGCGGCACCTTCTCCACGTACGTGCAGACCGGTCAGCCCGGGCCGAACCAGTTCCGCGTCACCAATCCGTCCACCGGCGAGAGCACGCCCGTGGTCACGGTCCAGGTGGGCTGAGCACGCACACCATCTGCTCACACCACCTGGTGCAGCCAGCGCACCGGGGCGCCGTCACCGGCGTGCCGGAACGTCTCCAGCTCGTCGTCCCAGGGCCGGCCGAGCAGCTTCTCGATCTCATCGTCGACCGTGGTGGCGCCCGCGGCGGCCGTGGCCAGCGCGGCGCGCAGCCGGTTCTCCGGGATCATCAGGTCACCGTGCAGGCCGGTCACTGCGTGGAAGACCCCCAGGTCGGGGGTGTAGGAGTAGCGCCCGCCCTCGCTGGCGGCGGTGGGCTCCTCGGTGACCTCGAAGCGCAGGTGTGCCCACCCGCGCAGCGCCGAGCACACGGTGGCGGCCGTGCCCACCTCGCCCTGCCAGGAGAGCTCGGCGCGGTACGACCCCTGCGCGGCGGGCTGCGGGGTCCAGGACAGGGAGACGGGCACCCCCAGCACGCCGCCGACCGCCCACTCGACGTGCGGGCACAGCGCAGACGGCGCGGAGTGGATGTAGACCACGCCTCGTGTCGTGACACTCACTGTGACCTCCCAGGCTCGAGGTGCGCCTTCCCCAGCGGCCTCGCGGGCGGACAGTGACGTGTCGTCACCCATTGTGCACCACCGGCCCCATCCGCACCAGCAGGGGCCGACTCCGCGCGTGGCCGCCGGTCCGCGGGAACCACCCGCGGCGCCGGGTACTGTCGACGGCACGTGCCGGCCCGGCTCAGGAATGGAGGCCGGCACGGATGCAGGGGCGGGGCCGTACCGAGCCGGGAGGTCGAGAATGATCGACGTGCGCGAGGCCGAGGAGCGCAACCGCTTCGAGGTGAGCGTCGACGGTGAGATCGTGGGTTTCGCGGTCTACCACGTGGAGGACGGCCAGGTGGCCTTCCCGCACACCGAGATCGACCCCGCGCACCAGCACCGCGGCCTGGCCAGCGAGCTCACCCGGGTCGCGCTCGAGACCGTCCGTGGCCGCGGCCAGCAGGTGCTGCCGTACTGCCCCTTCGTGTCGGCCTACATCGCCCAGCACCCGGAGTTCCTCGACATGGTGCCCGACCGCGCCATGTTCGGGCTCGCACCTGCCCCGGCGCCGACACCGGCCCAGGACCGCTGACGTGCGCGTCGTGGTGGCCGGAGGTCACGGCAAGATCGGGCTGCGGCTGCTGCGGCTGCTCGCCGCTGCAGGCCACGAAGCAGTCGGCCTGGTGCGCGATCCCGACCAGGGCGACGACCTGCGAGCGGTCGGCGCCGAGCCCGCCGTCACCGACCTCGAGAAGGCAACGGAGACCGAGGTTGCGACCGTGCTGGGCGGTGCCGACGTCGTGGTCTTCGCCGCCGGCGCCGGTCCGGGCAGCGGGGGGCCCCGCAAGCTCACGATGGACCGCGATGGCGCCGTGCTGCTGGCCGACGCGGCGGTGGCCGCCGGTGTCGCGCGCTACCTGATGGTGTCGTCGATCGGTGCGGTCGAGCCCGCGCCGGGAGACGTGCTCGAGGCACCGACCGACGCCTCCGACGAGGACGTGTTCGCGTTGTACCAGCGCGCCAAGGGAGCGGCCGACGCGGCCGTCCGCGAGCGTCCGCTCGGATCGGTGATCGTGCGTCCCGGTGGTCTCACCGACGAGCCAGGCACCGGAAGGGTCCGGCTCGAGGCATCGGTCGACCGCGGCTCGGTCAGCCGCGACGACGTCGCCGCCGTGCTGCTCGCGCTGGTGGATCACCCGGTCACCGACGTGACCGTCGAGCTGGTCGAGGGACCGACCCCGATCGACGAGGCGGTCGCGGCGCTCGGCTGATCCGCGGCGACTCGTCCGGGCGGCAGCCGCACGGTGCCCGTTGTGACCGAATCGATGACCGCCGGGCAGTTTTCTCGTGCCGGGGTTGGGGGTGCTCGCCGGTAGCCTGAGAGGATGCCCCGCCGCCCGTACACGCTCGCCGTCGCGGTGGCGCTGTTCGCCGGGCTGCTGGCTATTGTGATGGCGCTGTGGCTCGGGCTGCCGTTGCGCGACCCCGACGGTGTCGCCGGACCGTCCTACATCCGGCTGCCGGGCATCGTGCTGGCCGCCCTGCTCGCCGACATCGTGCCGCGCGCGTGGTACCGCACCCCGCGGATGCTCGACTTCTTCACGACGGCGAAGCACATCACCCGCGAACGCTGGTCGTGGGACCGGCTGAAGCTGGTGATGATCGGGCTCGGCTGCTTCTACCTCAGCTACGTCGCCTACCGGAACATCAAGAGCTTCCTGCCGTTCGTGAACAGCTCGGAGCACGACGGCCTGCTGGACGCTTTCGACAGGGCGCTGCTCTTCGGGCACCGCCCCGCGGCCCTGCTGCACGACGTGCTCGGCACCGGGGTCGCCGCCCACCTTCTGTCGTCGGTCTACGTCTTCTACCTGTTCTTCGTGCCGCTCTCGCTGGCCGCGGCCCTGGTCTGGAGCACCGACGTTCGAAAGGGCTTCTGGTACGTGACGGCGCTGTGCCTGAACTGGGTCCTCGGCGCGGCCAGCTACTACCTGCTGCCCTCGCTCGGGCCCGCGTACCTGCACTTCCGCGACTTCGACGACCTGCCCGAGACCGGCGCGTCCGCGCTGCAGGACAGCCTGCTGTACGGGCGGTGGGCCGTCTTGTCCGACGCGCACGGCACTGAGGCCGTGCACGGCATCGCGGCCTTCGCTTCCCTGCACGTGTCGGTGGTCCTCACCGCCGCCCTGATCGCGCACCGGCTGGGCATGCACTCGTGGGTCCGGTGGTCGCTGTGGACCTACACCGTGCTCACGGTGATCGCGACGATCTACTTCGGCTGGCACTACCTGGCTGATGACATCGCTGGCGCGGTGATCGGTTACGTCTCGGTCGTGTTGGGGGCGAAGGCCACCGGCTTCCCCCCGTGGTCCCTGCGTCGCATCCCGCCGACGGAGCAACCCACCGAGCTGCCGGCCGGGGTCAGCGCCTGACGGGTCCGCTGCCCCCGGGCGCGACGGCTCAGCACTGCAGGTCGACGTCGAGGACGTCGCGGACGAGAACGTCGAAGGCCGTGGCCGCTGCGCACGGACACGCGGCCGGCTCGGCGAACGCGACCCGCACCTCCGCGCAGCGGCCCCGTGGCGGCGGGGTCGCAGCCTCGACCCGGAAGCTCACGCCGCGACGGTCGATGGCGCATGGTCGTACCCGGTCGCCCGCGGCGACGGCCGCCGGTGCGGCGTGCCGGGCCAGCAGCTCCATGGTGTCGCCGTGCTCAGCCGCCAGGTGCCCCAGCCACTCCCCCTCGATCTCCGCGAGCGGGTCGGGGAGCGCGCGGGCGTACGCGGCGAGGTCGACCGGGTCTCCGTCCTCCTCAGTGGTGCCGTGGCAGCCGCAACCGGTGGTCATGCGCACCGTGGTCGGCGAGAGCCGCAGCAGGGCGAGGTCGTCTGTGGCCGACGCGGCGGTGACCTCCGGCCACGGCCAGGTCGCGGCGAACTCCTTCAGCACCCGCCCCGCTGGCTCCGGGTCGACGCGCCCCAGCGCACCGTCGAGCACCACGCTCGCCCGGATCCGGTCGCGGAGCGGGACCGGGCACACGTCGACAGCGACCGCAGCGGCCGGCCGCGGCAGCGCCCCGACCCCGAGCCCGGCGATCGTGGCCGCGGGCTCCGCAACGATCAGCAACGGGTCACCAGCGGCCTCGACCCGGTGGTCCAGCACGGCCAAGGGTGGCAGCCCGCGCCCGCGCAGCCGCACCGAGGTGGCACGCTGCACCGTCGTCCGGGTCAGCTCGGCGAGGGTGTCCGACATTCCGCTCCTGAGGTGAGGTAAGGCTTGCCTCATCAGGTTAGCGTCAACCGCGGCGACAGCGACCACCGGAGGTCCGCCCAGCGGACATTGTCTGCCGGTGGGGCAACACACAGTGATCAACCCGTGACCTATCGCGTTCTCGGTAGTTGGTGCCGTCGTGGACGACGTCTGCTCGGTCGCGCACTTCCAGGACCCGGGGCTGCACTGCATGCGCCCGTCCGGCCACGGGGGCCCGCACGTCTGCCGCGGAGCCGGCGACCGGGTCGTCTACTGGTCGGCCCGGCCCCGGCTGCCGTCGCCCTCGGTGGGCGGCGCCAGAAAGGGAACCCCGGAGCGACACGAGCGCGAGTCGGAGCAGGACCCGGGGCAGGGCTCCCACGACGCCGACGCCGACCAGACCCGCCGCCAGAGCTGGCGACGGGCCCGGTGGGGGTAGCGACGGGGCGCGCAGGGCGGGCTCAGCTCGACCGCTCCAGCAGTGCGGCCAGCCGGTTCATGCTCTCGTCGGCCCCGGACTCCATGCCGGAGGCGACCATGGCGTCGCGGTCCTCGACCGACTGGAAGACGCCGACGTCGACCAGCCGGGTGCGACCGTCGCCGAGGTCCTCGAACCTGATGGTCTCCATCACCACGTGACCCGGCACCCCCTCGAACTCGAACGTGTAGACCAGCTGCTCGGGCGGGCTGACCAGGTGGTAGACGCCGTGGAAGCCGAACTCGGCGCCGTCCGGGCCGCGCTGCACGTAGCGCCAGCGGCCACCGGGGCGCACGTCCATCTCCTCGACCACGGTCGTGTACTGCTCGGGTCCCCACCAGTCGGCGACGTGCGCCGGGTCGGTGTAAGCCGCGTAGACCAGGTCGCGCGGTGCGTCGAAGACGCGGGTGATGACGACGTCCTGACGGCCGGGCTCGGCCACGACGTCGATGCTGCGGGTGCTGTTCATGACGATCCTTCTTCCTTGTCTCGTTGGATGCTCTGCAGGTGCTGGCCGAATCGGTCGAGCCGCTGCTCCTGTTCGCGACGGTGCCGCTCGATCCACTCGGCGGTGCTGGCCAGCCCCTCGGTGCGCAGCCGACAGGGCCGTCGCTGGCCGTCCTTGCGGCGGGTGATCAGCCCGGCGCGTTCGAGCACCTTCAGGTGCTTGGACATGGCCTGCAGGCTGATCGGGAACGGCTCGGCCAGCTCGCCGAGCGTGGCCTCACCGGAGGCGAGGCGGGAGAGAACCTCCCGGCGCACCGGATCGGACAACGCCGCGAAGGCGGTGCTCAGCTGGTCGGACATCCGTACTCAACCTTTCAGTTGATCAACTGTGCGGTTGATAATGACTCGTCGCTGTACGACCTGTCAAGAGCTGTGCGGCGGCTGGTTCAGGGCGGCCACGCGGCGGGCCGGAGTCGATCGGCCGACAGCCACTGTTCGACGGTGCGGGTGCTGTCGCCGGCGGCGTACACGACCCTGGCCCGCCAGGTCTCGCCGTCGCGGCGCCACTCCGCGACCAGGCCCGGCCACGGGCCGGATCCGTCGGGGTCGAGGACCCAGCAGTGCCGACGCCTGCCCTGCTCGAGTCGGTCGTCGGGCTCGGCGTCGGTGTCGACCGGACTGCGCGCCGAACGGGCCGCGAGGCTGCCGAAGTCGCCCCGCTTGTTCATCATCCCGCCGGCCACCCGAGCCAGCATGGCACGAGTTCGAACGTCTGTGCGATCTCATCCGTTGGAACGCTCACCGGTCGCCACCCATCGCCTCGAGTGTGCGCCAACCAGGCACGGCAACGGTCACGGGTGGCGGATCTGCGCACACTCGCCGGACTGCGTTATGCGGCTCCCCGGACCTGAGCCGGGCGCGAGGTGTAGCGCACCTGGTAGTGACGCCCGCCCCCGGCCTGTGTTCCCGTGACGGTGGCGAAGGTTCCGGTGCGGGTGTGACCCGTTCCGGGGACGGCGGGCGGTGGCAGCGGGCACCATCAGTCGCCATGACCTGGACCCGCTTCCGACGCAACCGCTCGACGCCTACCCGCCGCAGCAGACGACTCTTCCTCACCGGGGCGGCCGCCGCCGGCACCGTAGCGGTCGCGGACGTGCTGGCCGCGCCCGCGGCCTCGGCAGACACCGGCGACGCGATGACGCTCGGAGAGGAGAACGAGGCCGACCAGCCCACCGTGCTGACCCGTACGGGCGACAGCGGGCAAGGCCTGATCGTGGGCTCCACGGGTATCGCTGTGCAGGCCTCCGGAGGCAGCGGTGGCATTGTCGGACTCAACCTCGGAGACAACGACGGCGCCGGCGTCCAGGGCATCGCGGCGGAAACGCCCGCGGCCGGTGTGTCCGGGATTCACGACGCCGCCGGCCCTGGCGTGGTCGGGTTCTCCGAGCGCGGAAGTGGCGTGCTGGCCCTCGCCAACAGGGGGGTGGCCCTCGACGCGCGGGGTGCCGCGCGGTTCAGCTGCACCGGCAGGGCGAGGATCCCCGCCGGCAGGAGCCAGCTGACGGTTGATGAGCGGCAGGCTCGCGCCACTGGGCTGGTGCTGGTCACCCCGCAGCAGCACAAGCCCGGCGTGTGGGTCACCGGGGTCGAGCCCCGGAACGGCTCCTTCGTGGTGCACCTGAACAAGGCCGCCCCGCAAGGGGGACTCGTCATCGGCTACTTCGCGCTCCGCGCGCCGGTCCTGACCTGACGCGCGGCGTCACTCGCAGCTGCGCACCGTGTCGCGGCCCCCGCCTCCGGCGCAGGCGTCGTTGCCCGTACCGCCGTTGAGCGTGTCGTTGCCGTCGTCGCCGCGTAGGACATCGTTGCCGGCCTCGCCGAGCAGCGTGTCGTTGCCGTTCCCGCCGCAGAGCCGGTCGGCTCCGGCGCCCCCGCGCACGTGGTCGTTGCCCGCCAGTGCCAGCACCCCGTCCGCACGGGGGGTGCCTGCGATCCGATCGGCGGTCGCCGTGCCGACCACGTTGACCACGAGGCCACGGCACGAGACCCGCTGGTAGGCCCCGGTGTCGCACCCGCCCGACCGAGGCACGCCCCGCTGGTCGAAGCCGCTGCACGCCGGTCCGGAGGGCCCGTGACCGACCGCAATGCTGCCGGCCGGCAGGGCGTGCGTCCTGGTCGGGCCACCGTTCGCGGCCAGCGAGCCGAGTGCCGGCGATCCGGGCGAGTCGGTCGGCTGCAGGGCCATCGCGCACCCGGTCGTGGTGCCGACGATGTTGAAGCCGGCCGACGTGACCGGCCCCGAGCAGTCGGGGTAGCTCGTCGGCCCGACGTCGACGTTGCCCGCGACCAGCGAGTTGCGCATCGACACGTTCGGGTTGCCGACCGCCACGAACACCCCTCCCCCGTCGCCTCCGTTGCCGTTGGTGTCGGCACGGTTGCGCACGATGGTGCTGTTGGTGATCGTCACCGGTTCGTCGCTGGTGTCGACGTAGAGCCCCGCCCCCCAGTCGAGCGCCCGGTTGCCGCTCACCGTGCTGTTCGTGATCGTCAGGTCGAGGTAGTAGTGGAAGATGCCGGCCCCGGACTCGGCCCGGTTGCCGCTGATCGTGCTGCTCGCGACGCTCATCGTGCCGGCGTTGAGGATCCCGCCGCCCCAACCGCCGCCCGAGCGGAGTGCCGTGTTGCCGCTCACCGTGCTGCTCCGCAGGCGCACGGTGCCGAGGTTGTAGAGCCCGCCGCCCTGGCCGTCGCTGGTGGTGTTGTGGGTCACGGTGCTGTTCGTGATCACCGCGGTGCCACCAGACACCAGGATCCCCGCCCCGTCGCCCGAGCCCGTGGTGTTGCGGCTCACGACGCTGTTGACGAGCGTCAGCGGCCCTTCGCTGAAGATCCCGCCGCCCCCGAAGTCGACCGTCTCGTTGCCGCTCACCACGCTGTTCACCAGCGTGAGCGACCCGAGGTTGAGGATGCCGCCGCCCTCGTCGGGGTGCAGTCCTCCGGTGATCCGCAGGCCGCGCAGCGTGGCGTCACCCGGTTGCAGGACATCCACGACGCGGTCGTGCTCCTCGGCGTCGAGCACGACGGGTCCGCCGCCGGCGGCCCGGATCGTCATCTTCGTGGAGATGTCGAGGTCACCCTCGGCGTGGGTCAAGGGGTACGTCCCCGGCGGGACCTCGATGATGTCGGGTCGGACGGTGCCGTTGGCGGCGACCACCGCCTCGCGCAGTGAGCAGTCGGCGTTGCAGCTCCCGTCGTTGGTGTCGGCCGTCTTCGTGACCTCGTACGTGCCGGCGTCAGCAGGGCCGACGGGCACCACGAACCCGAAGGCGGCCAAGGCGACGACGACGGGCACCCTGCCCACGCGCCGCGTCGTCGTCGCCACCGCGCTAGCCGCGAGTCGCGGTGAGCAGCAGGTACTCCCAGTCCATCGCTCCGCCGCCCAGGTCGTGGCGACGGGCGAGGTCGGCGAGTTCCTGGTCCAGCGCCGCGACCCGCTCGGGGGCGTCCGCGATCGCCTTGTAGACGGCGATCGTCGGCCCGTAGCAGGCCTTGAAGAAGTCGCGGAACTCCTCGCCGGTGGCGAAGCGGTCGACCCGCACGGTCTCCCGGCGCGCGACGACCTCTGTCACCCGGTCGCCGAGCAGCGTCCGGACGTGGTCCTCGCTGCCCCACAGCGGCGGGGGCTGCGCACCGGGCGGGGGCGGCGGCGCGTACGGCTTCATCGTGGCGAACATCTGCCCGATGAAGCCCTCGGGCGTCCAGTTCAGCAGCCCGATCGTCCCGCCCGAGCGGCATACGCGGACCAGCTCGTCGGCGCTGGACTGGTGGTGCGGGGCGAACATCACGCCCACGCACGACATCACGACGTCGAAGTCGCCGTCACCGAACGGCAGCGCCTCGGCGTCGGCCTGGCGCCAGTCCAGCTCGAGGCCCTGCTGCTCGGCGGCACGACGGCCGGTGTCGAGCAGCTCGGGGGTCAGGTCGCTGGCCACCACCTCGGCCCCCAGCTGTGCTGCGGGAAGCGAGGCGTTGCCCGATCCCGCGCCCACGTCGAGGACGCGCTGGCCTGCCGCGAGGCCGCTGGCTCGGACCAGGCGCGGTCCCAGGTCGGCGATCAGATCGGTGGCCACGGCCGGGTAGTCGCCCAGGGCCCACATCGCCCGGTGCTTGGCCTTCAGTGCCTGATCGGCGTCCGTCGGGGTCATGGTGTCGCTCATGTCGGTTTCCTCACGGTGGGCTCCAGGCAGGCTGGAGACGTGCTTCGCGTTGGCGATCACGCTAAGGAGTCGACATTCGGCTGCGTAGTACCAGATCTGTACCGCTAGCCTGCCGTCGTGGGCACCTCGTATCACCAGTTCTGCCCCGTCGCCAAGGCGATGGAGCTACTGGACGAGCGCTGGACGCTGCTCATCGTGCGTGAGCTGGTGACCGGCAGCCAGCACTTCAACCAGCTCCGTCGCGGACTGCCGCGGATGTCGCCGACGCTGCTGTCCAAGCGGCTGAACCAGCTCGCCCGGGCAGGCATCGTCGACCGGCAGACCGACGGCCACGAGGTGCGCTACGTGCTCACCCAGGCCGGTCGCGAGCTGCGGCCGGTGGTGGAGGCGCTGGGCATCTGGGGCGTGCGGTGGATCGGTGAGCTCGGGGATCAGGATCTCGACCCCCATCTGCTGATGTGGGACATGCACCGGCACGTCAACCGGGAGGAGCTTCCGGAGGGGCGGACGGTCATCCAGTTCCGCTTCCACGACGTGCCGGCGGCGCAGCGCGACTGGTGGCTGGTGATCACGCCCGACGACGTCGACGTCTGCGACTTCGACCCCGGCCACGACGTGTCGGTGACCGTCAGCGCGAGCCTGCGGCCCATGGTCGAGGTATGGATGGGTGACCTCGACTGGCCCGCGGCGCTGCGCTCCGGTTCGATCGAGCTGCACGGCCCGGCTGACATGCGCCGGGCCCTGCCGCGCTGGTTCGCGCTGTCGACGTTCGCCGGCGTACCGCGGCCGGAAGCGGCCGTACGCGCCTGACGGGTCGCCGGACCCGCCGGTCAGTCCTCGCCGTCCTCAGTTCCCTCGTCCGGGGCGATCGCCGGGCGGGTGTCGGGATCGGAGTAGTCGGCATTGGGCACCTCGTCGGGGTCCCGATCGAGGCCACCCCGCACGTCGGTCTGCTCGAGGTCTTCTGCGTTGCTGACCGACGGGTCGATGTTCTCTCCGGGCTCCGGCGTACTGGTCGTCATGCGTCGCACGCTACGCCGGGAGGCGGGACGCGCACCTCGGACACGGCTCGCGAAGCATCTGGCAGCAGGCCGTGGCGACCGGCCGCTACGGTCGCTCGGCGACCTTGACGCCTTGACTTTCGTCAAGTCTGGTTGGGGAAAGTTCTCGCCACTGGCCGTCCGAAGTGGTAGGATGAACGTATGTTCGAAACTGTCGCCGAGGCATACCGACGGGTCACTGCGCCCGGTTCGGCTGACGACCTCGACGACGAGGCGCTGGTCACCCAGATCGCCGCGTTGGAAGAGCTGGCGCAAGCCGCGCAGGCACTCCAGGCCCGCCGGCTAGCGGCGCTGAAGACCCGCCGGGTGGCCGAGGACGCCCAGATCGGGCTGTCCGGTGAGCTGGCCGGCCGCTCGGTGCCGGTCGAGGTGTCCAAAGCCCTCGGGGTTGCCACGATGACCGCCCGGACGAGGGTGGAGAACGCGGCCACCGCCGTCGAGTCGCATCCGCGGTTGTTGGAGCTGGTCGGCACCGGCCGGGTGTCGATGGCCGGGCTGAACCGAGTGATCGAGACCACCCGCGTCCTCGAACCCGCCCAGCAACGCCGGGTCGACGAGCTGGTCTGCGCCGAGGCCCGCCGCCGGAAGATGACCCCCGGTGAGCTGGCCAAGGCCGCCGACCGCCGTGTCCTTGCCATCGACCCCGACGCCGCCGCGAAACGTGCCGCCCGCGCCCGGGCCACCCGAGACGTGCGGCTGTCGCGACCCGTGGCAGGGCACCGCAACGGTGTGGGCCAGCCTGCGCGCCGAGGAAGCACTCGCGATCTACACCCGCATCGACCGCACCAGCCGCGGCATGCGCGCCGCCGGCGACCCCCGACCACTGAACACCCTGCGCGCCGACCTGGTCTGCGAACTCCTCCTCGGCAAAGCAGCCAAGCCGCCCCAGGACCAGTCAGAAGGCGAGACTGCAGCCGCTCCGTCAGCGACCCCGGCCGACCAGGCCGACCAGGCCGACCAGGCCGCGCCGGCCGAGGGCACCTCGACGGTGCCGGACTGGCGGTCGGTCAACGGTCTCGAACCCTGGGTGGCCAACGAGCCACCGGCACCCGCAGCCAGCGCCGACGATCCCGCCCCCGAGCAGGACTGCTGGGACAGCTACCCCGACATGCACACACCCGCGGCGCCCGAACCCGACACCGAACCTGACCTGTCGGACTCAGCCGAGCCCGGCACCGCCGTCGCCCGGCGGGTACCGGTGAACGTCGAGGTCCAGGTCGTCGTGTCGTTGGCGACCTGGCTCGGCCTGGACCGCGAACCCGGCCTGCTCCGCGGCTACGGCGCGATCGACGCCGACACCCTTGACGACATCATCAGCACCGCCCAGACCACCGGGGCGACCACCAGCCTGCGCCGACTGTTCTGCGACCCGACCGACGGCCGGCTGGTCCAGATGGACTCCACCGCCCGCAGGTTCACCGGCAGCCTGCGCCAGTTCACCACCTGGCGCGACCACACCGACCGGCTCACCGGCGACACCATCGCCGACATCGACCACATCCGAGACCACCACCACCACGGCCCCACCGCCGCGCACAACGGACAAGGCCTGTCGCGGCGCAGCCACACCCTCAAGGACCACCCCCGCGTGCACGCAAAGACCAAACCGGACCGGCCCTGGGGCGACGGCATCGACAGCTACCGGCACAACGCCCCCGACATCGACTGGACCCTGCCCAACAACACCACCCACACCAGCCGGCCGCCCCCGGCCCTCGGACCGGGCTCCGACCCCACCGACCACCTCGTCGACAACGAATGGCTCACCTGGCTCCGCGACCTCCCGCACCAACCGGCGCCACCACACCCCGACGACGAGATCGACACCCTCACCGCCCAGCTCGCCGGACTCGGCGACCCCCGCTGACCGCGGTCCGATCCCCTCGCGGCTAGTCGGCCGGGTCGCCGGTCCGTGTCAGTGCAGCCGGGACGGCTCGCATAATGTCCTCGTTCATGAGCCTGGACCGTCGGCGTCCGTCGGGCGAGCCGCCGTACTGGCCCACCGGTACCCAGATCATGTGGCGGTACGGCGACGGGCCACTCGCCGCGGGTGGAGCGATCGCCCGGGACGGGGACATCTCGGTGCCGCACTTCGCCGAACCGGTGACGGTCGTACGGGACGACGCCGACGCTCTCGTCGCCTGGCTGCCGGCCGGCACACCGGTCATGCGGGCGATACGGGCTGATGGGCGGGGCAAGCGGGACGACAAGAGCACGCTGTTCACGGCAGACACGCTGCAGGACATCGGCGTGTGGATGTACTACGACGTTCTCCGTGTCGCGCCCACGGCCCAGCCCTGGTCCGTGTGTGTCTTCTTCGCGGAGCACACCGGGGAGTTCGCGGGCTGGTACGTGAACCTGGAGAAGCCGCACGTCCGTGCTGGACACGAGGTGCACACCCAGGACCATGTGCTCGACGTCGTGATCGACCCCGACCGCACCATGGCCCGCAAGGATGAGGACGAGCTCGCGCTCGCCCTCGAGCAGGGCCTGTTCGACGCCGCCACCGCGGCAGCGATCGAGGCAGACGCCGCCGACGTGGAAGCCATCGTCGCCGGCTGGGGCCCGCCGTTCTGCGACGGGTGGGAGGACTTCCGGCCCGATCCTGCCTGGCCGATCCCTCGACTTCCGAGGGCGTCATGACCGCTACGTACAGGAGGCAAGCGTGAGGCTGCTGCTCACGTCCGGTGGCGTCAAGAACCCGAGCATCCAGGACGCTCTGGTCGAGCTGCTGGGCAAACCGATCGCCGAATCGAGCGCCCTCTGCATCCCCACCGCGGCGTACGGGCACCCCAGCGTGGGTCCTGGAGAGCGCGTCTGGCAGTTCATCAGCGGAACATCCGGCAATCCGATGTGCGAGCTGGGTTGGAAGTCCGTGGGGGTGCTGGAGCTCACCGCGCTGCCCAGCATCGACGAGGAGCAGTGGGTCCCGCTGGTTCGGGAGACGGACGTGCTACTGGTGGGCGGCGGCGACGTCCTGTACCTGTGCCACTGGATGCGGGAGTCCGGACTGGCCGACCTGCTGCCGTCCCTGACGGAGACGGTCTGGGTGGGGCTGAGCGCGGGGAGCATGGTGATGACTCCCCGGGTCGGAGACGACTTCGTTCAGTGGAAGCTGCCCGGTGGTGACGACAGCACGCTGGGGATCGTGGACTTCTCGATCTGTCCGCATCTGGCTCCGGAGGGCATGCCGGGCAACTCGATGGCCGAGGCAGAACAGTGGGCGGCCGGCATCGCAGGTCCTGCGTACGTGATCGACGACGAGACCGCGATCAGAGTGGTCGACGGCACCGTCGACGTTGTCTCCGAGGGGCAGTGGAAGCTGCTCTCTCCTGACCACCTGCCTGTTCGCGCGCGATGCGGGACCAAAGTCGCTGCGCGAGAGAGGTGGGGGGCGTCACCTAGTGAGGGTGCGTCGGTTGAGCTGATGTTAACGGGTGGATGGCGCTCAGCCGTTGGTGGCGCGCTTCTTGCGGACCTCCCCTCGGCTGATGCGTGGCACGGTCTTGAGGAGTTCGTCGCCGTCGTAGAACTGCAGCAGCTCGGGACCGACGTGGACGTCGATGCGGTGCCCGGCGCGGTGTTTGCCGATCGACGCCTGTTTTCCGCTGCTCAGCAACCCGCATCTGTGCAGCCCTCTACGAGGCGTGCGCCCGCACCCCCAGCCAGCCCCAGACCGGGCGAGCCACGGCTGCCAGAACGGCTGACAACGCCGACATACGGCAGACAGGCGTTGGCGCGGCCGACTGCCCGGCGCCGGGCAGCGACGTCCGGCTCATGCGCCTGGCGTCAGATGGGGTGGTGCGTTTCTGACCATCGGGCAGAGAAATGGCCCTACGCCGCGAGGGGGCCTGCAGCAAGCAGAAGGGGGACCTCCCCCGGCCCCCTGTCCGCCTGTCCGAAAGGGGGCTATGCGAAGCGTCCGCTTATGCCGATGCCAGGGCGACTCAGCCGCGGCGGAGAACCCGGTAGATCGTCTCGGATGAGGGGCAGGTCGAGGCACGTCGTTCCATCCGATCTCGAGGGCCTGCTGCGCAATTGCCGCCTTGACCCGGGTCACGTCCACGTCGTCCTGGAAGAAGGCGATCGACAGGCCGTTTCCGGTCGCCTCGTCGATCAAGTGGTAGGCATTGAGTACGCCGGGAACGGTCTTGGCGGCGTCGATCACCCATTGGCGATCATCGTCTGGCATGGGCTCCCAGACTGCGATTCGTGCGAACAAGGTTGCACCTCCGTTGATCTTCTGGGACCTCAGGATGCCGCGATCAATGAGGCGAGGTCTCGCGTTCTGCCTGATGCGCCCGCTACGGCGCCACGACCCCGCTTGAGGTTCTCGAGCCCGCCGGCCTCGTACTTGGCCAGCCAGGCATGCACGGTCTTCCGGGTGACCCCGAACCGCGCCGCCACCTCCGTGACCGTTTCGCCGTCGCTGATCACCGCCAGCACGGCCTGATACCGCTGCTCCGCCACACTCAACTCCCGCATAGCTCGGGAGTGTCACCAATCAACCGAAGTAGCTGTCACCCATCACCCGAAGGTGTGTAACCCATCAGCCGAAGGCCGAGTGTCACCTCTCAGGCGAAGTAGCACAGGCCCCTTGTGGGGCGGGCGGGGATCGAACCCGCGACCCAGGGATTATGAGTCCCTTGCTCTGACCGGCTGAGCTACCGCCCCGCGGCGACGGTCACGATAACGCTGCCGCGTCGGCCGCCATCGGAAGCAGGCCGCACGCGGTGACGAGTCGGGCGCGGGCTGATGCCGGAGGCCCGAGGACGGTACGTTCAGCGACGTGACTGAGACCGCTGGAGCACACGTCGCCACCCCGCCCCCGCTCGAGCCCCTGCCCGAGGACTGGGAACGAGCGCTCGCGATCGTGGCCCATCCCGATGACATGGAGTTCGGCGGCGCGGCGGCCGTCGCGCGCTGGACCGGCCAGGGCAAGCAGGTCGTCTACTGCATGGTGACCAGCGGCGAGGCCGGCATCGACGGCATGGAGCCGGCCACCGCCCGCGAGGTCCGCGAGGCCGAGCAGGTCGAGTCGGCGCGGATCGTCGGCGTGCCTATCGTCGAGTTCCTCGGGCTTCCCGACGGCATCCTCGAGTACGGCGTCCAGCTGCGCCGGGCGCTCGCGGAGGTGGTCCGGCGCCACCGACCCGAGATCGTCATCACCAACAACTTCGCGGCCACCTACGGGGGCCGGAACCTCAACCAGGCCGACCACATCGCGGTCGGCAAGGCGACGCTCGACGCGGTACGCGACGCGGGCAACCGATGGGTCTTCCCCGAGCAGCTCGGAGCCGGGCTGGAGCCGTGGGGCGGCGTCACGGCGGTCTGGACCGGCGGCTCGCCGGAGGCGACGCACGGCGTCGATATCACCGACACCTTCGACGCGGGAGTCGCCTCACTGGCTGCGCACAAGGCCTACATCGAGGGGCTCGGCTGGACCGACTTCGACCCCGAGGAGTTCCTCGACGGGATGGCCCGGCAGACCGGGACCCGGCTGGGCGTGCCGAAGGCGACCTCGTTCGAGGTGTTCCCGATGGGCTGGGGCGGCTGAACGACTGGCGGTCGAAGGCGGCAGGCTCCCGCGCCTGGACTCGAACCAGGAACCTGCCGGTTAACAGCCGGCTGCTCTGCCGATTGAGCTACACGGGACCGTCGGGCGAGTGCCCGAGCCCGGACAGGGTAGCAAGGGCCGCAGTCACAGCCCCAGCTCGGCCTTGGCCGCCGCGAGCCCCGCGTCGACGGCCCGGCGGACCGCCGGATCGGCGGGGTCGAGGTCCTCGTCGAGCCAGCACGACCAGTCGACCTCGCCCTGCCCGGTCGGGGACCGCCTGGCCACCACCTTGAACCCGCGGCTCCCCTCCACCGGCACGTGCCGGGTGAGCAGCACGCTCGACGTGACCCGGTCGCGCACCAGGTCGAGGAGCCGGCGCGGCTCGACGAGTGCGAGCAGGTGCTGGGGCTCCGGCTCACCGAAGTCGGCGACCTCGATCACGACCAACCGCTCGGTCTCGCGGTCCCAGCTGGCCCGGTCGACCCGCTCCCAGGGCAGCACCTGCCACCCGTCGCCGGCGGGCAGGTGCAGGGCCCTGTCGGTGCCGACCACCCAGCCGCCCCCACCCGCGTCAGCAGCGGCGAGCACCCGCTCGCCGGGCTGGAGCCGGAGCCGGGCGCGTACGTCGGCAGGGAGCTCGATTCGCCGCCAGGTACGCACCTCCACAGTGTGACTGCTGACCTCTTCTCGGCCTCACCCGAGCCAGCCGGTCAGCGGCGCCACCCCCGGCATGGCTCGCAGCATCGCGTGCGCCTCGGCCTCCAGCCGATGCACGACGTCTCGGCCTAGCCCTGACTGGTCCGCGACCGCCCGTACGCTGCGTGGCCGGCCGTCGCCCCAGCCGACCCGCGCGGCCACCACCTCGCGGTGCCGCTCCGGGAGCCGCTGCAGCGCTGCGTCGAGGCGCTCGCGCACGTCGCCGAGTGCCACCGCCTCGACCGGATCAGGGAGGTCGGCGGCGAGGACGCTCTCCAGCGCCCCACCGGCGGTGGACTGCTGCAGCGACGCGGTCGGTGCCACGGCGAGCAGCAGCGTCTCGGCCCACCCCTCGTTGACGCCCGCCGCCTGCGCCACCTCGCGCACGGTCGGTTCGCGGCCGGTGCGGGCGGCGAGCTCGTCGCGCGCCCAGGCGCATGCGCGGGCGTCGTCGTGCACGTGCTTGGGCAGCCGGACCGCTCGCGACTGCTCCGCGACCGCGTGTCCCACCGCCTGCCGGATCCACCAGGTTGCGTACGTGGAGAACGCGAAGCCCCGCCGGTGGTCGAACTTCTGCACCGCACGGATCAACCCGAACGCCCCCTCCTGGACGAGGTCGGGCAGCCCGATGCCGCGCCCGGCGAAGCGTTTGGCCACCGCCACCACCAGGCGCAGGTTGGCGGTGATGAGCTGTCGGAACGCCCGGTCGCCCTCTCCGGCCAGCACCGCCAGCTCGGCCCGCAGCTCTCGCGCGTCGTGGCCCACCGATGCCAGCCGCTCGCGCGCCAGCACACCGACCTCGACCAGGTGCGCGAGCCGGTGCACCTCGTCGGCGTCGAGGAGCGGGATCCGGCCGATCTCGTCGAGGTAGCGCGCCCACGAGTCACCGGTCCCGTCGATCGCCGCAGCCGTCATGGCGGGCAGTCTCGGCGGAAGGCCACCGGCAGCGCGGCGGCGGCGCCTCGAGCTGTGGACGGCCGGCGGGGACCGCGTCGGGTGTGGACGGGCGGTCGGTCAGGCGCGCTCGAGCACGAACGCGCTGAGAAAACCCGCCACGGTGATCAGCCCGGTGAGCAGGTGCGCCCGCTCGAAGGCCTCCGGAATCATGGTGTCGCTCACCATCGCCAGGATGGCGCCCGCTGCGATCGCGGTGACGAACGCGACCGTCTCGCCGGCCGCTCCGTCGAGCAGCACGAGCCCGAGCACCGCGGCCACCCCGCTGGCCACGGCGATCGCCGTCCAGACGCCGAACACGTACCGCGCCGATCGCCCCGAGTTCTTCATCCCCGCCGCGCTGGACAGGCCCTCCGGCACGTTGGAGATGAACACCGCGGCGACGACGGTCGTGCTCACCGCACTTCCCCCGAGCATCGAGGCACCCAGCACCATGGACTCCGGGATCCCGTCCAGCAGCGCACCGAGGGCGATCGCGGCACCACTTCCGCTCTGCTCGTCCTCCGACGGCTGCATACCGTCGGACGAGCGCTTGCGGTGCCGGGCGCCGCGGCGGGCGAGCACCACGTTGGCGGCGACGTACGCCACCGCTCCCGTGACGAAGCCGTAGCCGGAGGCCTTCAGACCGCCGATCTCCTCGGCCTCGCCCATCAGGTCGAACGCGACCGCCGAGATGAGCACGCCGGCACCGAAGGCCATCACCCCCGCGACCATCCGCTGCGGCACGGCGACGAACCACGCCACCGCCGCGCCCAGGACGAGGGCACCTCCGCCGACCAGGCCCCACAGGCCGGCCTCGACCCAGGACGCCACGGGTCAGCGCGCCCCGACGCTCACGCGGCACCACCGCTTATCGCGCGCTCGCGCAGCTGGATCCGGTGCGTCTCGAGGGCCATCAGCTCGCCGAACATCTTGTTGTAGGCGGTGGTGTTCTCTACCGGGTTGGTGCGCTGCAGCCGGGACTTGACCTCATCGATGCGGCGGGCGGTGGTCAGCTCCTGCACCCGGGCGAGCAGGGCGTCCACCAGCCGGGCTCCGACCGGTCCGCTGGTACGCAACGGGCTGACGGTGAGGGGTGAGAGCAGCGGCCGGGCCGGCTCCGGCAGCCGCTCGCCGAGCGCAGCCAGCCACCCGGAGTCGGCGTCGGCCGGCAACGGCTCGGCCGTCACCGTCGCCCAGACCGCACGCAGCAGCGGGTGGGTGAAGTCGTCGGCGTCGAGCTCGGTGACCGCCCCCGCGAGGTGCGGGTACTGGAGCACTGCCTTGAGCGCCTCCCGCTCGTCGCGGAACCTCGGCTCGCCGACATCGGGCACGTCGTCGAGCAGCGGCGCGTCGGCCGTGTCGTCCGCGGGCTTGCCGCGTCGAGGAGCTCCGACCGGCTGACCGGTGGCGCGCCGCACCTCGGTGCGG
This sequence comes from uncultured Actinomycetota bacterium, assembly GCA_963785115.1. Classification (GTDB taxonomy): domain Bacteria; phylum Actinomycetota; class Actinomycetes; order Propionibacteriales; family Nocardioidaceae; genus JACCWP01. Next base: position 17,607 of record CAWATY010000028.1, on the reverse strand, counting down.
ACCTCGTCGGGGTCGACCCCGACCATGTCGGACAGCTCACGCACGAAGGCGCTGATCTTGGACCTGTCCCGGACGCTCGTCACCAGCTTCGACGCCGCCCGCATCGCGTCGATCCGTCCGTCGGCGCGGTCGAGGTCGTAGCGCTCGACGACGTTGCGGAGCACGAAGCGGTAGAGCGGCACCCGCATGGCCACCAGCTCGCGGACCGCGGCGTCGCCGCGCTTCAGCCGCAGGTCGCAGGGGTCCATGCCCTCGGGCTCGACGGCCACGTAGGTCTGGCCGCCGAACTCACGGTCGCCCTCGAACGCCTTCAGCGCCGCCCGCTGGCCGGCCTCGTCACCGTCGAAGGTGAAGATGACCTCGCCGCGGAACTCGTCGTGGTCGAGCAGCAACCGCCGCAGGATCCGGGTGTGGTCGGCGCCGAAGGCGGTGCCGCAGGTGGCTACCGCAGTCGGGACACCTGCCAGGTGGCAGGCCATCACGTCGGTGTAGCCCTCGACCACGACCGCCTGCGAGGCGCGGGCGATCTCGCGACGGGCCAGGTCGACGCCGTAAAGCAGCTGGCTCTTCTTGTAGATCGGCGACTCCGGCGTGTTGAGGTACTTGGCCTCGATCCGGTCGTCGTCGAACAGCCGCCGGGCGCCGAACCCCACGACCTCGCCGGACAGCTCGCGGATCGGCCACAGCAGCCGGCCGCGGAAGCGGTCGTACAGTCCCCGCTCGCTGCGGCCGACCAGCCCAGCGGTCACCATGTCGTCGTCGGTGACCCCGCGTCCGCGAAGGTGCCTGAGCAGCGCCTCGCCCGTACGCGGGGCGAAGCCGACGCTGAAGTGGGCGGCGGCGTCCTTGTCGAACCCCCGCTCGGTGAGGAACTGGCGGCCGGCGACGGCGTCGGCGGACTCCTCCAGCTGGGCGGAGTAGAACTCCGCCGCGATCCGGTGCGCCTCGACCAGCCGCTGCCGCTGGCCGCGCTCGGTCTTCCGGCCGGGTGACGCCACCCTCGGTGTAGCGCAGCTCGACGTCGAAGCGGACCGCCAGCCGCTCGACCGCCTCGGGGAACCCGACGCCCTCGATCTTCTGCAGGAACGCGATGACGTCGCCGCCCTCGCCGCAGCCGAAGCAGTGCCAGTAGCCGCGGCTCGGGGTGACCGTGAACGAGGGCGTCTTCTCGTCGTGGAAGGGGCAGAGCCCCTTGCGGGAGCCGCCTCCGGCGTTGCGCAGCGTGACGTACGCCTCGACGACCTCGTCGATCCGGGCTCGCTCGCGGACCAGCGCGACGTCCTCGTCCCTGATCCGGCCTGCCACGGCCGCGAGTCTAGGTCGCCCGTCAGACGTCGGTCAGCGGCACCGACGAGTCGGCCAGCCGGGAGGGGTCGAGAGTGCGGCCGGACCGGATCAGCGACTGGACGTCGTCGATGGTGTCCCAGACGTTGACGTGCATGCCGGCCTCGAGCCGGCCGTCGACCAGCCAGAAGGCCATGAACTCGTGGCCGTCGACGTCACCGCGCAGCACCAGCTCGGCGCCCTCGGGGTCGGCGACGTGGCCGGCGTACTCCATGCCCAGCTCGTACTGGTCGGAGTAGAAGAACGGGAGGACGTCGTACGTCACGTCCTGCCCGATCATGGCCCGCGCCGCGACCGGCGCACCGTCGTGGGCGTTGGCCCAGTGCTCGACGTGCAGCCGCCGACCGCCCAGCGGCGCGCACGGCCACGCCGAGCAGTCGCCGACCGCGAAGACATCGGGGTCGGTCGTGCGCAGCGAGCCGTCGACCACGACCGCGCCGCCCAGCGTGCCGTCGACCTCGAGGCCGGCGGCCGCCGCGAGCTCGGCCCGGGGGGTCACGCCGACCCCCACCACCACGAGGTCGGCGGGCAGGACCTCCCCGTCGGAGGTCACCACCGCCTCCACCCGGTCGCCGCCACGGAACGACTCGATGCCGTCGCCGATGCGCAGCGTCACCCCGGCGTCTCGGTGGGCGGCGGCGTACACGTCGGAGACCTGCTGGCCGAGCGCGCGCACCATCGGCGACTCGGGCGACACGACCGTCACCTCGGCACCGTGGGAGCGGGCGGCCGCGGCGGACTCCATCCCGATCCAGCCCGACCCGACGACCACCACGCGGGGCCGCTGGGCGAGCCGGTCGCGCAGCGCCACCGAGTCCTCCAGCGTCCGCAACGTCACGACGCCGTCGAGGTCGGCGCCGGCGACGGGGAGCGTGCGTACGTTCGAGCCGGTGGCCAGCAGCAGCCGCTCGTACGCCAGCGAGCTGCCGTCAGCGAGCGCGACCTGGTGACCGCTGAGGTCCAGTGACGTCGCCTCGGCGCCGAGCCGCACCTCGATGTCGTTGTCGGTGTACCAGCCCTCGTCGTGCAGCACGACGCTGTCGGGCTCGTCCTCGCCCCAGAGCACCTGCTTGGACAGCGGTGGGCGGTCGTACGGGAGCCGCGGCTCGGCCGCGAGGACGGTGACTGGCCGGTCGTACCCCTGATCGCGCAGCGTCTCGACCGCACGCGCGGCCGAGACACCCCCTCCGACGATGACGCATCCGGCTGGCATGTCTCGGGACCCTACGCCCAGCGTTGGTGCCACGCCGGGGCGGAGACGTCGGTGAGGGACGCGAGCTGGTCGACCAGCACCCGCAGTCGCCCGGCGTCGTCCGCGGCCGCGGCCCAGTCCTCACGGAACACCGGCCCCAGCGCCTCCGGCGCGTGCCGGAGCAGCCGTGCTGCCAGCCCGGCCAGCAGCTCGCGCTGCCGCTCCATCTCGATGACCCGGTCGTCGGCCCGCATCACGTAGTGCGCGGCGACACCCTTGAGCACGGCGATCTCGTCGCGGACTGTCGTGGGGACCACCAGGTCGGCGTCGTGCCGCACCAGCGGCCCCTGGCCGAAGACCTCCTGGGTGGCGATGCGGGTGGTCTCACAGAACCGCCCGATCAGGCCGGACGTGAGCCGCTTGAGGGCGGCCAGGCCGGCGCGGCTGCCGTCGAAGGACCGCGGCGGCCAGATCGGGAGCTCCTCCAGCCGGGACAGCGCCGCGTCCAGCACGTCGTCACCGCGCTCGGGCAGGTACCAGTCGCGGACGACCCCGAAGATCACCCGTCGTTCTGCCACGTCGCCCAGCCGCGGCAGGTCGATCCTCCCGGAGACGACGCCGTCCTCGACGTCGTGCACCGAGTAGGCCACGTCGTCGGCGAGGTCCATCACCTGCGCCTCGACCGCCTGCCGCGTACCTGCCACGCCCTCGCGGATCCAGCGGAAGACCGGGACGTCGTCGGCGTACACACCGAACTTGCCGGCGGCGTCCGACCTCGTCCACGGGTACTTCACCATCGCGTCGAGGGTCGCCCGGGTGAGGTTGAGGCCGACGCTCCGGCCGTCGGCGGCCACGGTCTTTGCCTCCAGCCGGCTGACGATGCGCAGCGTCTGCGCATTGCCCTCGAAGCCGCCGCACGGCGATGCGATCTCGTCCAGCAGCTTCTCGCCGTTGTGCCCGTACGGCGGGTGGCCCAGGTCGTGGGCCAGGGCGGCGGTCTCGACCAGGTCGGGGTGGCAGCCGATCGCCTGCCCGAGCTCGCGGGCGATCTGGCCCACCTCCAGCGAGTGGGTGAGCCGGTTGCGGGCGAAGTCGTGGGTGCCCGGCCCGACCACCTGGGTGGTGTCGGACAGCCGCCGCAGCGACGCCGCGTGCAGCACCCGGGCGCGGTCCCGCTCGAACGGCGAGCGGCCGCTGCGCTTGGCCGGTTCGTCGACCACCCGCGCGACCGCGTGGGCGGTGTAGCCAGCGGGCACGGTCTCGTTCGCCCCCCCCCGGGCTCGTTCGGCGGATCGGTCGACATCGCTGCGCAGGCTATCCCCGTGCGGCAGCTCGCTTCTGCTCTGCGAGGGTGAACCAGTGCTGCGCCGCGTCCGGGGAGTCCACTGGGTCTTCGTCCTCGCGGGCTTCCAGGTCGCCCAGGCCCTGGCGCGGATCCCCACCATCAAGGACCAGGTCGACGCCTCGACCGGGCGGCTCGGTCTCGCCTTGCTCGCCATGGGTGTCGGATCGGTCGTGGCGATGCCCTGGACCGGCGCGCTCGCCCAGCGGTACGGCAGCGCGCTGGTGGTGCGCTGTGCAGCGCCGGTCTCCTGCGCGGCGTGGGCCGGGGTGGCATTCGCCCCCGACCCGGCCACGCTGACCGTCCTGCTGTTCCTGTGCGGGGCGGGCGTCGGCGTCTGGGATGTCGCGATGAACGTCCAGGGCCACGCCCAGGAGCAGCGCGACGGCCTGGTGCTCATGCCCGGTCTGCACGCAGGCTGGTCGATCGGCACCGTCGCCGGAGCGCTGGCGGGTGCGGGTGCCGCCCACATCGGGCTGCCACTCGAGGTACAGCTCCCCGCGGCGGCAGCACTCTGCCTGGCAGGCGTGCTCACGGCCACCCGCACCTTCCAGGCCGACCAGCTCGAAGGCGCGCGGACGACGCCGCCGGAGGACCCGTACGAGGCGGCGGCCGAGCGGCACGCGACGGCGGTGCGGAACCGCATCACGCCGGTCGAGCTGGTGCTGGGCGCGATGGTGCTCGCCGGTGCGCTGGCCGAGGGTGCCGCCAACGAGTGGCTGGCCCTGCTTGTGGTCGAGGTGCGCGACGCGTCCGAGGCGACCGGTGCTCTCGCCTTCGCCTGCTTCAACATCTCGATGGTGGCCGGGCGCCTGGGCGGCGGCTGGCTGATCACGCACTACGGCCGGGTCCGGGTGCTGCAGGCGGCGGGCCTGCTCGGCACCGTCGGCGTGCTGCTCGTCGCGCTGGTCCCCTCGGTGGCGGCGGCGTTGGTCGGCGGCGTGCTGTGGGGGCTCGGCATCTCGGTCGTGTTCCCCACCGGGATGTCCGCCGCCGGTGACGTGCCCGGTCGGGGCGCCCGGGCCATCGGGGTGGTGTCCACGATCGGCTACGCGGGCTTCATCCTGGGCTCGCCGACCATCGGGCTCCTCGCCGACCGGGTCGGCCTCGACCGGGCGCTGCTGCTGGTGGCGGCGATCTCGGCACCGATCGTGCTGCTGGCCCTGTCGGCCGGGGAACGCCGCACGGCCCCGGTAGCTGGCTCGTAAGCCAGACAGAAACCCCGACACCGGAGAGCATCGTGGTCATGACCCCCTCCTCGCTCGGCCTGGTCGCCGCTGCCCTCTTGCCTCGACCGCCCTGGCGTTGCCGGCCCACGGCGACCCAGCAGGTGCCGGCGGCGGGAAGGTCCCGCCGTCATCCAGGCGGTCCCGGCCGGCGACGAGACGGTGCCGATCACGCACACCGGCGCGCCGCTGACGACCCCGCGATCTGGGTCCACCCGACGGCGCCGGCGCAGTCGCTGATCATCGGCAACGACAAGAAGGGCGCGCTGGAGACGTACAACCTCGACGGGTCGCTCCAGCAGCGCATCACCACGGGGGTCAGGTTCTGGGGCAACGTCGACGTCCGGCAGGGCGTCACGATCGGCACCAACACCTTCGACCTCGCCGCCACGACCAACAGCGGGATCCGGTTCTTCGGCATCAACGCCGCGACCCGTCAGCTGACCAACGTCACCGACAGCGGCGGGAGGCTGCCGCTGGCGAGTCCCCAGGTGGACGGGTCGTGCCTCTACCAGCGCCGGGTGGCGACCTGTACATGTTCGCGGTCGCGATCGACACCGCGCCGACCGCTGGCAAGGGCTCGTCCGCCAGTACCGCGTCAACGATCCCGACGGCGACGGGCTGCTGCAGGTCACGCTCGTCCGCTCGATCAAGCTCGCGACTGAGGCCGAGGCTGCGCCGTCGACGACGCGACCGGGGCGTTGTGGGTGTCGGAGGAGAACAAGGGGATCTGGCGGTACTCCGCCTCCCCGCCGGCGGTTCGGCCGGCACCCTCGTCGACAGGTGCCCGACGGCAACCTCGTGTACGACGTCGAGGCGTCACCGTCGTCGACAAGTACGTCATCGTTCCGCGCAGAACGCGCGAACGAGCGAAGTCCTACTTCACCGTCTACAACCGGCTACCAAGCCTAGTGAAGGCGTTCCGGATCGTGGCCAGCGGTGCCGCGACGGCTCCAGCGCACCGACGGCATCACCGCGTACGCGGCACCTCGCCGTCGTACCCGCAGGCCTGTTCGTCTCCAGACAACGACACCGCCCCCGCGTCGCACCAGACTTCAGCTCACCCGCCTGACAGCATCCTCAGCCTCGGCTGACGTCCCGCCCCGCCGGCCGGACGTCAGCCGCCGGAGACGCCGAGCTCGGCGGAGGCGTCGATGCGGCGGTCGTCACGGTCGTCGAGCCAACCGTCGGGCAGCGCCACCCGCTTCGGACTGCCCTGCCGACCGCGGGGCGTACCGAGCTCGCGGACGGGGTAGGGCTCGGCGGGATCGAGGTGGGCGAGCAGCTCGTCCAGGGCGGCCAGCGTCGACACCAGTCCCAGCCGCGACCGCATCTCGCCTCCGGTGGCGAAGCCCTTGAGGTACCACGCCACGTGCTTGCGGAACTCCGTGCAGCCCCTCGTCTCGCCGTACTGCTCGCAGAGCAGCTCGGCGTGCCGGCGCATCACCCTCGTCACCTCGCCGAGCGTCGGCAGCGCCTGCGCCTGCCGACCGGCGAAGGCCGCGGCGAGGTCGCGAAACAACCACGGTCGACCCAGGCAGCCGCGGCCGACCACGACGCCGGCACACCCGGTGTGCTCCACCATCCGGATCGCGTCGGCGGCCTCCCAGATGTCGCCGTTGCCGAGCACCGGGATGCGTACCGCCGCGGCCAGCTCGCCGATCGCGTCCCAGTCGGCGGTACCGCTGTAGTGCTGCTCGGCGGTACGCCCGTGCAGGGCGATCGCCGCACAACCGGCGGCCTCGGCCTCACGGCCCGCGTCCAGATAGGTCAGGTGCGCCCGATCGATGCCGAGCCGGGTCTTCATGGTGACCGGGACGCCGTACGGCTCGGCCGCCCGCACGGCCCCGGACAGGATGTCGCCCAGCAACCGCCGCTTCCAGGGCAGGGCGGCTCCCCCACCGCGGCGGGTGACCTTGGGGACCGGGCAGCCGAAGTTGAGGTCGACGTGGTCGACCCCGTGGTCACCGCAGAGGATCTCGACCGCCTTGGCCACGTAGACCGGGTCGACGCCGTAGAGCTGCACCGACCGGACCCGCTCGGCGGGGTCGAAGTGCACCATCGACAGGCTGACCCGGTCGCCCTCCACCAGCCCCCGGGAGGTGATCATCTCGCAGACGTACAGGCCGGCACCCTGTTCGCTGCACAGCCGACGGAACGCCGCGTTGGTCACCCCTGCCATCGGGGCGAGCACGACCGGAGGTGCGACCACCAGGTCGCCCAGTCGCAGCTCGGTCGGGACAGGCACCGACCCAGTGTCCCAGAGCCCAGCGTCCCAGAGCCGCGTGTGGCCCCACCGGGCCGCCGCGAGCGTAGGGTCCGCGACATGGCAGGCACTGAGCTGCGCAAACCCCGCGCGCTGGCGCCGGGTGACACCGTCATGACCGCGTCGTTGTCCTCGGGCATCGCCGCAGCCGTGCCGCAGCGGTACGCCACCGGCAAGCGCCGGATCACCGAGACGTTCGGGCTCCAGGTCGTCGACGCCCCGAACGCCTTGCGCGACTCCGCCTGGCTGCACGCCAACCCGCGGGCGCGGGCCGACGACCTGAACGCGGCGTTCGCCGACGACGACATCTCCGGGGTGATCTGCGCCATCGGCGGCGACGACGCCATCCGCACCCTCCCCCACCTCGACCTCGACCTCATCGCCTCGAACCCCAAGGTCTTCATGGGGTTCTCCGACAGCACCGCCCAGCACCTCGCGCTGCTGTCGGCGGGCGTGGTGACGTTCTACGGACCGTCGGTGCTAGCGGGCTTCGCCGAGGACGGCGGCATCCATCCCTACACCGAGCACGCCGTGCTGGCGGCCTGCTTCACCCCCGAGCCGTTCTTCCTGACCCCGGCCACCGAGTGGACCGAGGAGATGCGCGACTGGGGCGACTCCTCCCATCAGGACGAGCGGCGCACCCACTGGCCGCACCCGGGCTGGACCTGGGTGCAGGGCGAGCAGCCGGTCGAGGGTCGGTTGCTCGGCGGCTGCATGGAGTCGCTGGAGATGGCCAAGGGCACAGCGGTCTGGCCAGCCGACGACGACTGGGACGGTGCCGTACTGGCGCTGGAGATCTCCGAGGAGGCACCGTCGCCCGATCAGGTCGCCTACTGGTTACGCAACTACGCGGCGACCGGCGTGCTGGGCAGGATCGGGGCGCTGCTGTTCTCCCGACCGCTGTTCTACAGCCAGCGCCGCACCCTGGAGCTGTGGGAGCGGGTGCGGGGCGTGCTCGCCGAGAGCGGACTCGACGACCTGCCCCTCGTGGTCGGGCTCGACCACGGCCACGGCTCCCCGATGGGCGTGCTCCCGCTGGGCTGCCGGGCGCGGGTCGATCCCCGGCACCGCACGATCGAGGTCACCGAACCGGCGGTCGCTCCGCGGGTCCCGGCTACGGCACCGGCCAGCTGATCGGGTCGATGCCCTCCTCTGCGCGCAGCTGCACGCTCACCAGGTCGAGGTCCTTCGGCACGAAGAAGACCAGGCAGCCGCGCTCGGTGTCACCGGGCCCGAAGTCCTTCGGCGGGTCGGCGGGTGCGCACTTGTCGAAGCCCTGCACGTCGGCGGGTGGGAAGAACGTGTCGCCCGAGTCGAGACCGAACAGCGGCATCGGCGACCCGCCGAGACCGGCCTCACCGACGTCCTTCAGGTTCGCCTGCACGTACCAGGGGATCGACTTCGACGACTTGGGGTCGAGCGAGAAGCCCCGGAAGTCGGACGGCTTGCCCTTGCGGATGCGGGTGACGGTGACCCGTACCACCGAGCCGCGGTCACCGCGCAGGACGTAGACCGCCGTCGCGGGCTCACCCACGTCGAGCTCGGTGCCCGGATCGGTGAGCTCGACGCCGTCGGGGACCGGGATGTCGGAGTTGGTCGCCGGTTCCTCGGGTTCGGCCTCGTCGTCGCCGCACCCGGCCAGGAGCGTGGTTGCCAGCGCGACGGTCAGCAGCAGCGCCGGCAACCGCCGCACGGTCAGCACCCCACCAGGCGGCCGGCCAGCCAGCCCTCGACCTGGTCGATGGCTACCCGTTCCTGCGCCATCGAGTCGCGCTCGCGCACGGTCACCGCGTTGTCGTCGAGGGTCTCGAAGTCGACCGTGATGCAGTACGGCGTGCCCACCTCGTCCTGGCGCCGGTAGCGCCGGCCGATGGCACCGGCGTCGTCGAAGTCGACGTTCCAGCTCTGCCGCAGCTGCGCGGACAGGTCGCGCGCCTTGGGTGACAGGTCGGCGTTGCGCGACAGCGGCAGCACCGCGGCCTTCACCGGCGCCAGCCGACGGTCGAGCTTGAGCACGGTGCGCTTGTCGACACCACCCTTGGCGTTGGGCGCCTCGTCCTCGGAGTAGGCGTCTATCAGGAAGGCCATCATCGAGCGGTTGACGCCCGCGGCGGGCTCGATGACGTACGGCACCCACCGCTCCCCCGCCGCCTGGTCGAAGTACGACAGGTCCTGCCCGGAGTGCTTGGCGTGCGTGGTGAGGTCGAAGTCGGTGCGGTTGGCGATCCCCTCGAGCTCGCCCCACTCCGACCCGGCGAACCGGTACCGGTACTCGATGTCGACGGTGCGCTTGGAGTAGTGGCTGAGCTTCTCCAGCGGGTGCTCGTAGTGCCGCAGGTTTGCCGGGTCGATCCCGAGCCCGGTGTACCAGGCGGTGCGGAGCTCGATCCACCGCTCGTGCCACTCCTCGTCGGTGCCGGGCTCGACGAAGAACTCCATCTCCATCTGCTCGAACTCCCGGGTGCGGAAGATGAAGTTTCCCGGCGTGACCTCGTTGCGGAAGCTCTTCCCGATCTGGCCGATGCCGAACGGGGGCTTGCGCCGCGCCGACGTCATGACGTGGGCGAAGTTGATGAAGATGCCCTGGGCGGTCTCGGGGCGCAGGTAGTGCAGCCCCTCGTCGTTCTCGACCACGCCGAGAAAAGTCTTGAGCAGGCCGTTGAACTGCCGCGGCTCCGTCCACGCGCCGCGGGTGCCGCAGTGCGCGCACGCCACGTCCGACATCGCCACCTCGTCGGGATCCGGCAGCCCCTTGCGCTCGGCGTACTCCTCCTGCAGGTGGTCCTGCCGGTACCGGTGGTGGCAGCTCTGGCACTCGACCAGGGGGTCGACGAAGGCGTCGACGTGGCCCGAGGCCGTCCACACCTCCCGCGGCAGGATCACCGAGGAGTCGAGGCCGACGACGTCGTCGCGCCCCTGCACCATCTGCTTCCACCACTGCCGCTTGACGTTGTCCTTGAGCTCGACACCGAGCGGTCCGTAGTCCCAGGCCGACCGGGTCCCCCCGTAGATCTCGCCGCAGGGGTAGACGAACCCGCGGCGCTTGCACAGGCTGACAACGGTGTCGACAGAGGTGGCGGGCACGAAGTCTCCATCCGGCTGGGTGTCGGTGGGATCAGGCAGGCGTGCTGCGATGACGGGTGCGGCTATCCGGAACGGTCCAGGCTACCGCCGGAACCCCACCGTCCCACCACCACATAGGCGCTCGGCTCGTCCAGGGCACGGGAGAGCAGGGGCACCGCGGCGACCTTGACGTCGTACGTCGACAGCGCCCTGCGGTACGAACCGACGTCGCGCCAGCGCAGCGTCAGCGTCCACAGGTCGGGGTCGTCGGCATTGTGGCCGAGGTCGGCGTCGACGAAGCCCACCCGCTCGGCCAGCACGGCCATGGCCGCGCCGACATCGGCCTCGAAGCGGTCGGCGTCCACGGGATCGACGCGGTAGCGGGTCACGACCAGCACCGCTGCAGCCTAGGTCGCGGGAACGGACCCGAGTACGGACGGCCGACCGTCCGCGGGCAGGGGAGCACCGCGTATTTGACAATGGTTCCCGTCTTCAGTGACGATCGAGAGCATGAGCGCCCGGAACGTCGCCGCCTCCGTCGCGTGCGCGAGCGCGCTGCTGCTCGCCGGGTGCACCGACGACGAGAGCTCCGGGACGGGCACCACCGTCGTCGCCTCCGCGTACCCCTTCGCCTGGCTGGTCGAGCGAGTGGGCGGCGGGACTGTGGACGTCGACAACCTCACCGGGCCCGGCGTCGAACCGCACGACGTGGAGCTGACTCCACAGCAGGTGGCCGAGGTGAGCGAGGCCGACCTGGTGGTCTATGAGGCCGGCTTCCAGCCTGCGATCGACGACGCCCTCGAGCAGGCGGGCCTGGCCGACGCGGCCGTGCTCGACGTGGCCGACACGGTGCCGCTGCGGGAGACCGGCTCAGCTGACGGCGCAGCACTCGACCCGCACGTCTGGCTCGACCCCCGGCTGATGGTGACGATCACCGAGGCGGTCGAGGAGCGCCTGGCCGACGACGACCCCGAGCACGCCGACGCGTACCGGCGCAACGCCGACGCCCTGGTCGGCGACCTGATCGCGCTCGACCGGGCGTACGTCAAGGGGCTGGCCCGCTGCGAGCGCAGCACCGTGGTCACGACGCATGACGCGTTCGGCTACCTGGGGTCGCGCTACGGCCTGGACGTGGTGTCGATCGCGGGCATCGATCCCACCCAGGAGCCGGCACCGGCCGAGCAGGCCGCGATCGCCGACACGGTGCGTGCCGAGGGCGTCACGACGATCTTCACCGAGGAGCTGGTGAGCCCCGCCGTTGCCGACAGCATCGCCGCCGAGACCGGAGCCGAGACGGCTACCCTCAGCCCGGTCGAGGGACTCACCGACGACACCGCCGACGAGGACTACCTCTCGCTGATGCGCGCGAACCTCGGCGCGCTCGAGGAGGCCAACGGCTGCTCATGACCGACACCTGCCTGCGGGCCGAGGGAGTCAGCGTCGCGCTCTCGGGCAGACCCGTCGTTCGCCGGGTCGACCTCGCCGTACGCCCTGGGGAGTTCGTCACGCTGCTCGGCGCCAACGGGTCGGGCAAGTCGACCCTGGTGCGTGCGTGCGTCGGACTGATCCCCTACGCGTCGGGCAGCGTGCAGCTGTTCGGCGACCCGCTCGCGCGCTTCGACGAGTGGGGACGCGTGGGCTTCGTGCCACAGCGCTCGAGCGCCGCTTCTGGCGTGCCCGCGACCGTCGCCGAGGTGGTGGCGACCGGCCGGCTCGCCAGGCACCGCCGCGTGGGCTGGCCCGGCGCCGCCGACCGGCGCGCGGTCCGGGAACGCCTGGAGCAGGTCGACCTCGCCGCCCGGGCCAAGGACGCCGTCGGACAGCTCTCCGGCGGCCAGCAGCAGCGGGTGATGATCGCCCGTGCCCTGGTCGGCGACCCGGAGCTGCTGATCATGGACGAGCCGGTTGCCGGTGTCGACGCCGCCAGCCAGGCGGTGCTGGCGCGGGTCTTTGCCGGCCTGGTCGGTGAGGGCGCCGGCGTTCTGCTGGTGGCGCACGAGCTCGGTCCACTCGCTCCCCTCGTCGACCGTGCCGTGCTGCTGCGCGACGGCCGGGTCGCGTACGACGGCACCGCCGCGGACGTGCCCGGCATGGGCGACCTGTCCGGCCACCACCACCATCATCCGGACCCTCCCACCACCGGCGTGTCGAGCAAGGGGCCCTGGCGATGACACCCGACCTGCTCGACTACGGCTTCATGCAGCGAGCGCTGCTGGCGGCGCTGCTGACCGGGCTCGCCGCGCCCGCCGTGGGGACCTACCTGGTGCAGCGCCGGCTGGCACTGCTCGGTGACGGGATCGGCCACATCGCCCTCACCGGTGTCGCCGTCGGACTGCTCACCGGTCGCGCGCCTCTGCTGACCGCGGTCGTTGTCGCGGCTGCCGGTGCCCTCGTCATCGAGCTGCTGCGTACGCACGCGGGCACCAGCGGCGACGTGGCACTGGCGCTGCTGTTCTACGGAGGGATCGCCGGCGGCGTGCTGATCATCGGGCTCGCCGGTGAGTCGCTGGCCACCTTGAACGCCTACCTGTTCGGCGCGATCACCACGGTGTCCCGCGACGACCTGCTCATCGTCGGGGTGCTGGCGGCGGCGGTGCTGGCGTTTGCGGTGGGCCTGTGGCCGCAGCTGTTCGCGGTCTGCCAGGACGAGGAGCACGCCCGGGTCAGCGGCGTGCCCGCGCGGACGTACGGGCTGCTGATCGCCGTGCTCGCCGCCGTCACCGTCACGGTGTCGATGCGCACCGTCGGGCTGCTGCTGGTCAGTGCGCTGATGGTGGTGCCGGTCGCCACCGCGCAGCAGCTGACCCGCAGCTTCCGCACCACGTTCACGCTGGCCATGGCGCTCGGGGTCGCGGCCTCCCTCGCCGGCGTGGTGACGAGCTTCGAGGCGAACACCGCACCCGGGCCGACGATCGTCCTGCTCGCGCTCGCGGGTTTTGCTGCCACCGCGCCCGTCGGCGCCGTGCTCTCCTGGTGGCGCCGACGCCGGCTGCCCTTCGACGACGAGGCTGGTGCACCGCTCGACCTGCACGAACCGAGCGAGGCGCACCCGCACCAGCACCGGCCCGGGTGCGGGCACGTCGCCGTGGAGCACGGCGACCACGTCGACTACCTCCACGACGGGCACCGGCACGCCCCCCACGACACCCACTACGACGAGCACTGAGACCTGCGATGACCCCGATGAACGCGCCGGAACCGGCCCCCGACAGCACGGACGGCTCGGCCGCTCCGCGCATCCCGAGCGGCCGCCCGACCCGGCAGCGGCGCGCGGTCAGCGCCGCGCTGGCCGAGCTGGACGCCTTCCACGGCGCACAGCAGATCCACGACGTCCTGCGCAGCCGCGGCGACCGGGTCGGGCTGTCGACCGTTTACCGCACGCTGCAGGCGCTGGCGGACGCGGGAGAGGTCGACGTCCTCCGCATCGCCGACGGCGAGACCCTCTACCGCCGGTGCAGTCAGGGCCACCACCACCACCTGGTCTGCCGGGTGTGCGGACGCACGGTGGAGGTCGAGGGAGCGGCGGTAGAACGCTGGGCCGGCACCGTTGCCGCCCAGCACGGCTTCGCCGACGTGTCGCACACCCTGGAGGTCTTCGGCACCTGCGACCGCTGCCGTTCGTGAGAACGTTTCACTGAATACCAAACCTGCGCCCTTCCGGCCGTCAGACTGCAGGCATGCAGCGACCGGACGGACGCATCCGCGCGGTCTTCGGAGCGATCCTGCTGCTGGCCACGGTGACCGCGGCGCTCCCTCCCGATCCCGCGGGCACCGGCCACGTGGCGGTCGCCGGGGCCGCGTTGGTCGCGACCGCCATGGCGGCATGGTGGGCCGCCAGACAGCCGGAGGCCGGCTGGTGGGACGTCGTGGCACCGCTGCTGGCGCTGGTGCTGATCGCGGTGCTCCGCGACTCGACCGGCGGCACGTTGTCCGGCCTGACCGCCCTCGTGGCGCTGCCGTGGCTGTGGACCGCCCTGTTCGGCACTCTGCGCCAGCACCTCATCGTCGTGATGGCGATGCTGCTGGTCTTCGCCGCCCCGGTGGCGCTGATCGGAGCCCCTGACTACCCGAGCGGTGACTGGAAGCGGGCAGCGGCGTGGCTGCTGATCATGGCGGCGGCCGGTCCCGTGGTGCACCAGACCGTGCGCCGCCTGGCCGACCGGGAGCGCGAGGTCTCGGCCGCCGAGCGGCGGTGGCAGACCCTGCTGGACCATCTGCCCGACGTGACGGTCTTGGTGTTCGACGAGCAGCTGCGCTACCGCGAGGTCCGAGGGTCCGGCGCCGCGCGGCAGGGCGCGTTGGGCTTCGTCGGGCGCGGCCTGCACGAGACGTCGTCCCGCGAGACCGCCCGGGCCCTCGAACCGATCTACCGCGCCGCCCTCGCGGGCAAGGAGGGCCGGGCCGACGTCATCGCCACCCACACCGGCCGCCCGCAGGAGGTCGTGGCGACGCCGCTGCCTCCAGGACCGGACGGTCCCGAGGCGATGGTCGTCGCCCGCGACGTCGGTGACCAGCACCACCGGCAGGACGAGCTGGAGGCGTCCCGGCGCCGCTTCGAGCGGCTCTTCGACGAGTCGCCGCACGGCATCGCGGTCATCGGTGTCGACGGTTGCGTCGAGAGTGCCAACGTCGCCCTCGCGGCGATGATCGGCGTGTCGATCACCGACATCGAGGGCCAGGACGTCGCCACCGTGCCGGGTCTGGGCGGCGGTCCGCACGACGCGGCCGTGATCCTGCCGCTCCCCCTCGACGCCGGCCGGCTGGAACGGCGCCGCACCCTGGTACGCCCCGACGGCCAGGTGCTGCAGGTGTTCACGTACAGCGTGCCGCTGCGCGACGAGACCGGGACGCCGGAGGCGGTGCTCGTGCACGTCGTCGACGTGTCCGACCAGCACCGCTACGAGCAGCAGCTCGCGCACATCGCCGCGCACGACCCGCTCACCGGGCTGTCCAACCGGCGCCGCTTCGACGAGGAGGTCGAGGAGCACCTCAACCGCTGCCGCCGGTACGGACCGGAGGGTGCGCTGCTGCTGCTCGACCTCGACAACTTCAAGCAGATCAACGACACCCTGGGCCACCACCTCGGCGACCAGCTCATCATCTCGGTCGCCCAGCTGCTGCGGCGGCGTACCCGGTCGACCGACCTGGTCGCGCGGCTCGGTGGTGACGAGTTCGCGATCCTGCTGCCGCACGCCGACCGGGCGGCCACCGCGACGATCGCGCAGGGCATCGTCGAGATGGTGGCCAGCGAGGCGTCGGTGCACGACGGCACCCGGCCACGCCGCATCACCGCCAGCGTGGGGGCAGTGATGATCGAGGACACCCTGCTCAGCGCGAGCGAGCTGCTGAGCACCGCCGACCTGACCATGTACGACGCCAAGGACGCCGGCCGCAACACCTACGTGCTGCTCGACACGACGGCATTCGCCACGCCCCGGAGCAAGGCCCAGCTGACGTGGGCGGAGCGGATCACTCGCGCCCTCGAGGACGGTGGTCTGGAGATCCACGCCCAGCCCATCCTCGAGCTGAAGTCGGGCATGGTCTCCGGAGCCGAGCTGCTGCTGCGGATGCGGGGCAGCGACGGTGAGCTGATCCTGCCCGGCCGGTTCCTGTACGTGGCGGAGCGGCTCGGCCTGGTGGCCGGGCTGGACATGTGGGTGATGGAGCAGGCGATCGACGTGCTGGCGCGGATCCAGACGCGGGTGCCGGACTTCCGGCTCGAGGTGAACCTGTCGGGTCGCTCGGTCGGTGATCCGAGAGTCGAGAAGGCGTTGTCACGGCTCATCAAGGAGTCGGTCGTGGACCCCGGCGGCCTGGTGCTGGAGATCACCGAGACCGCAGCGATCTCCGACATCGAGACCGCGCGGTTGTTCGCCCAGCGGATGGCGGCGATCGGCTGCCGGTTCGCGCTCGACGACTTCGGCGCGGGCTTCGGGTCCTTCTACTACCTCAAGCACCTGCTGTTCGACTACGTGAAGATCGACGGCGAGTTCGTCGCGCACTGCCCGTCCAACCCGACCGACCGGCTGATCCTGGCATCGGTCGTGGGCATCGCCCGCGGCCTGGGCAAGCAGACGGTCGCGGAGTTCGTCGAGGACGAGCAGATCCTCGACGTCGTCCGCGCACACGGCGTCGACCACGCGCAGGGCTACCACGTCGGGCGACCGATCCCGGTCGAGCAGTTCCTTGCCGGGATCGGTGTCGGGAGCGATCAGGCGGTGCCGTAGCGCCGGGCGCGCCCGGCGTACTCCTCGACCGCCGCCCACAGGTGTCGGCGGTCGACATCCGGCCAGGCGACGTCACTGAAGACCAGCTCGGCGTACGCCGACTGCCAGAGCATGAAGTTGGACAGCCGCATCTCGCCGGACGTGCGCCAGAACAGGTCCACGTCCGGCAGTTCCGGCTCATCGAGGTAGCGCGCCAGCACCCGCTCGTCCACCCGGTCCGGGCGGACCTTTCCGGCGGCGACGTCGTGGGCGAGGCCGCGAGCAGCGTCCGCGATCTCGGCTCGGCCGCCGTAGTTGACGCACATCGTCAACGTGCACACGGTATTGGCCCGGGTGAGCCGCTCGGCCTCCTCCAGCTCGCGGATCACGCTGCGCCACAGTCGCGGCCGCCGACCCGCCCAGCGCACCCGTACGCCGAGCGCATGCATCTCGTCGCGACGCCTGCGGATCACGTCGCGGTTGAAGCCCATCAGGAAGCGGACCTCCTCGGGCGAGCGCTTCCAGTTCTCGGTGGAGAAGGCGTAGGCCGACACGTGCCGCACACCGAGCTCGATCGCGCCCTCGACGACGTCGAACAGCGCAGCCTCGCCGGCCTCGTGACCGGCCGTGCGGGGCAGTCCGCGGGCGTGGGCCCACCGGCCGTTGCCGTCCATCACGACGGCGACGTGCTGGGGCAGCCGGTCGGCCGGAATGTCCGGCGGCCGCGCACCGGAGGGGTGCGGCGACGGCACGGCAGTGGGCCCCGCCGGACGGCCCGATCGTGGCACCGCGCTCACCGGTCCACGTGGCTGAGCGAGCGCAGCCCGCGCTCGAGGTGCCACTGCAGGTACGCCGCCACCAGCCCGGCGCACTCCCGCCTGGTGCGCTCGTCGGCCGCGGCGGCCACCTCCCAGTCGCCCGTCAGCAGGGCGGACAGCAGCGCCACGGTCGCCGGTGCCGGGCTGGCC
>CAWATY010000027.1:0-14785 GCA_963785115.1 uncultured Actinomycetota bacterium | reverse complement strand
ACACGGCCCATGTGCGCGGACAGCACGTGGTCGGAGGCGTCGTAAGGGCGGCGGGCGAAGCGCTCCGGGTCGACCCGCCCGGACGCCCAGCCATGGTGGAACCACAGCGTGGCGCCGTGGTCGATCAACCACAGGTCGCCGTGCCACACCAACAGGTTGGGGTTGCGCCAGGTGCGGTCGACGTTGGCCACCAGGGCGTCGAGCCAGAGCACCCGCGCGGCCTCGTCGGGGTCGACCCGGTGCGACACCCCGTCGTACCCGAGCGCGCGCGGCAGGAAGTCGATCCCGAGGTTGAGCCCGGTGCTGGCATTGAGCAGGTCCTGGACCTCCTCGTCGGGCTCGTAGCGCGCGATCCGCTCGTCGAGGTCGACCAGGGCCAGTCGCGGGACGCGGAGGCCCAGCCGGCGGGCGAGCTCGGTCACCAGCACCTCCGCCACCAGGACCTTGAGCCCCTGCCCCGCGCCGCGGAACTTCAGCACGTACGTGCCGAGGTCGTCGGCCTCGACCAGCCCGGGCAGCGACCCACCCTCGCGCAAGGGGGTGACGTAACGCGTCGTGGAGACCGTCTCGAGCACTCGGTCAGGCTAGGCCGTGCCGGACGCCGGGCGCCGCGCCCAGGTAACCTGATCCCTCCATCTGGCGAAGGGTGTTCCCCACCGTGTGCGGAATCGCCGTCCTGCACGACTCGGCCAGCCCTTCGGATCCCACGTCGCTCGCAGCGGTCGGCGACCCGATGCTGGCGCGGCTCGAGCACCGAGGTCCCGACGGCACCCACTCCCGGCTCGTCGGACCGACCTGGCTCGGCCACACCCGGTTGTCCATCGTCGACCTCAAGGGCGGAGACCAACCGCTGGCCGACGAGACCGGCAGCCGGTGGGTGGTGTGCAACGGCGAGATCTACAACCACGAGGTGCTGCGCGACGACTTCGAGGGGCCGTTCCTCTCCCGGTCGGACAGCGAGGCGGCACTCCACGCGTCCTTCCTCGGCGTCGAGGGCGTGGCCCAGCTGCGCGGCATGTTCGCCTTCTGCGTGGCCGGCGACGACGGGTTCTTCCTCGCCGCACGCGACCGGTTGGGCGTCAAGCCGATGTACTGGGCGCGCCGCGGCGACGTCACGGCCTTCGCCTCCGAGCTGCAGGCCTTCGAGACCGAGTGGCGACCGATGGTCGAGGAGTTCCCGCCCGGACACCTGTGGACGCCGGCCGACGGGATGGTCCGCTACGGGGAGATCATGGAGGAGACCCGCGAGTACACCGGCCGCGACGAGGCAACGGACGCCATCCGGGCGGCGCTGGTACGCGGGGTCCGCCGCCGGATGATGTCCGACGTGCCGGTGGGCGTGTTCCTCTCCGGCGGGCTCGACTCGAGCCTGGTCGCGGCCATCCTGGCCCGCGAGACCGAGCCCGGCCAGCCGGTGCACTCCTTCGCTGCCGGCACCGCCGAGAGCTCCGATCTCGTGGCCGCGCGCATCGTCGCCGAGCACCTCTGCCTCGACCACCACGAGCGCATCTACACCGCCGACGAGGTGGTCGACGTGCTGCCGACGGTGGTGGCGTCGATCGAGTCGTTCGAGCCCTCGCTGGTACGCAGCGCGGTGCCCAACTACCTGTTGTCCGAGCTCGCGGCCCAGCACGTCAAGGTCGTGCTGACCGGCGAGGGGGCCGACGAGCTGTTCGCCGGCTACGACCACCTGCGCGACATCACCGACTCCGACGATCTCCGGCTCGAGCTGATCCGTAGCGTCGAGGGCCTGCACAACCTCAATCTGCAGCGCTGCGACCGGGTGACGATGGCGCACGGGCTGGAGGCCCGGGTGCCGTTCCTCGACCTCGACCTGATCGCGGTGGCGCAGCGGGTGCCGATCGAGTGGAAGCTGCCCGGCGAGCAGGGCCAGGAGAAGGCGATCCTGCGCGAGGCGTTCACCGGCTGGATCCCCGACGAGATCCTCTGGCGGCGCAAGGAGCAGTTCGGCGACGGGTCGGGAACCGCCGACGTGATGGCCGAGCGGGCGGCCGACCTGGCGCCCGACGACGACTGGGAGCAGGCCCGGGTGCCGGGTCTCCCCCCTGCCCGCAGTCGCGAGGAGCTCGGCTACCAGCGGATGTTCGCCGAGCGGCTCGCGGGCATCCGTTCGGGTCGCGTCCTGGGCCGCTTCGCCACCGCCTGACCCCCGGCCCGCTGGAGACAGCCTGGTCGGCTAGGTCCGGCCGGCTGCCGCTTCGTCGGCGAGCACCTGGTCGATCGCCTGCTGGGTGCCCCAGAACCGCACCACGATGCCGTGCCGTGGCGGCGGGCCGAGGTAGGCGCCCAACGCGTACAGCGCGATCGCGACGACCGACGAGGTCGCGATCGGGAACATCCCGAGTGCCAGGTCGGGTGCCCACTCGTTGACCAGCACGTACCAGCCCGCGCCGCCGGCCATGGCGAGTCCGGCCCCGAGCGCGTTGCCGCGGCGCCAGTACAGCCCGAGGATGATCGGTGCGAACAGCAGCACCTCGAGCCCACCGATGGCGTAGATGACGAGGTACTCGAGGTAGTCCGGCGGCCGGAAGGCGAGCGCCACCACGAGCACGCCCACGACTCCGCTGACGACCGACCCAAGCATCGATCCGCGGGCGTCGGACATCTGCGGGTTGACGTACGTGCGGTACAGGTCGCGCACGATCACGCCCGAGACCACCAGGACCATCGAGTCGACCGTGGACATGATGGCCGCCAGCGGCGCGGCGAAGAGCACACCGGCCACGCCTTCGGGCAGCACGTCGACGATCGTCAGCGGCAGCGCCAGGTCGCCGACGTCGAGCCCCGGGGTGAAGTAGTGCGCCGCCAGGCCCATGGTGAGGAAGCCGAGGGTGATCAGCGCCATGATCGCGGGGCCGCTCGCCATCGCCTGGTGCACGGACCGGGAGTCGCGGTAGCTCATCGAGCGTGCGGCCAGGTGCGGCAGCACGCACAACATCAGGCCGAGCTGCAACGAGTACGACGCGATCATCTCCGGGGTGAACCCGCCCGGCCCGGGCAGCGCGAACAGCTCGGCGTCGATGCTCTCCACCTCGGCGTTGATCGGCCCGAGCCCGCCCGCGGCGACCAGCAGGACGATCCAGAGCACCACGCCACCGAGCAGCATGATGACCCCCTGCAGGGTGTCGCTGATCGCGTCCGCGAGAAACCCGCCGAAGGCGGTGTAGATGAGCACGACGCCGGCGAAGACGATGAGCAGCGTGTTGTAGTTGACGCCGGTCACCGCCTGCAGCACCCGGGCACCGCCGACGAACTGCGGGACCATGTACGCCACCAGGAACACGACCACGCCCACCGATGCGGTGATGACGACCGCAGGGTGCTCGTAGCGGTGCCGGAGGAAGTCGGTGACCGTGACCAGGTCGAGCTTGCGGCTGAGGATCGCGAACTTCTTGCCCAGCAGCGCAAGGGCGATGAACGCGGTGGGCACCTGGAAGACCGACACCAGCACCCAGCCGTAGCCGCCCTGGTAGACCAGCCCGGGCCCGCCCACGAACGTGCCCGCGCTCGCCGCGCTGGCCAGCATCGTGAAGACGAGGACGAACCAGCCGAGGTTCCGGCCACCGAGGTAGTAGTCGACGGTTCGCCCACCCTCCGGGGCGTCCGAGCGCTTGTCGTAGGCCCACCACGCGATGGCCAGCAGCATCAGCAGGTAGACCGCCAGCGGGATGATGATTCCCCACTTCATGTCGGCGGGCATGTCAGCGGCCTCCGGGAGTCGGGTCGGCGGTGGCCCTGGTGCGCCGGACAGGCCCGTCACCGTAGGCATCGAGGGAGATCTCCGTGAACCAGCGCCGGACCACCAGGGCGGGGATCACCGAGAAGACCACGCTCGAGACCAGCACCGACCAGAAGAACCAGGTGGGAAACCCGAGCACGAAGTCCAGCTCGTCGCCGGGGGTCCCGTAGCCCAGCAGGTACGCCGAGCCGGTCACCGCGACGGTATAGACGACCCAGTAGCCGACCGCCCACCACGCCTCGCGGTTCGCGATGGCGTAGCGGGGGTCCTCCTCGAAGTCGGGCGCCCGTCCGGGTGTCGTCGGGTCCATCACGGCCTCCTGCTCGTCCGGGAACTCGGGAGTGGTTCGGCCACCAGGGTGGCGACAAGGGAGGTGACGAGGTCGACGCGACGTCGGGTCGCGTCCAGGTCCACCCACTCGTGGTCGGCGTGCGCGCCGCCCCCGACGGCGCCGAGGCCGTCCAGGGTGGGGACCCCGGCGGCAGCGGTGAGGTTGGCGTCGGAGATGCCGCCGACGGCGACGTGCGGCGGCACCGGCAAGGCACCGGCGGCGTCCAGCGTGGCCACGCGGTCGAGCAGCGCGGCCGTCGCGGCTGCCTCCATGGGCGGCCGGTCGATCCCACCGCTGAGGCTGACCTCGACACCGGAGTCGTCGGTGCCCGCGAGACCGTGCAGCCTGCGGTCGACGCCCTCCTGGTCGGCGGCCGAGGCGACGCGCACGTCGAGGGAGAGCTCGGCGGTGTCGGGCACCGTGTTGACGGTGCGGCCGGCGCTGGCGCGGGTGGGCGTGACCGAGCGCCCGGCGCCCGGGTCGGAGAGCGCGGCCACCTGGTGCACGAGGCTCGCCAGCCGGACCAGCGCGTTGCGACCGCGCTCCGGCTCCAGCCCGGCGTGGGCAGCCAGGCCGCGCAAGCGGAACGTGTAGACGGAGCGGCCCTTGCGCCTCGACTTCAGCGCGCCGTCCGGTCCGGCGCCCTCCAGCACCAGCGACGCCTGGCAGCGGCTGGCGTGCTCCGCGATGGCCTCCCGGCTGCCGGGCGAGCCGATCTCCTCGTCGCCGGTGACCACCAGACTCACCGGCCACGAGCGGTCCAATGCCGCGAGCGTGAAGACGCCGATGACGAGACCGGCCTTCATGTCGAAGACGCCGGGACCGTACGCCCGGCCGCTGTCGTCGACGGCAAACGCTCGCTCGGCCAGGGTGCCGATCGGCCACACGGTGTCGGCGTGGCCCAGCAGCAGCACCCGGCGCGGGTCGTCGGGGTCGCCGCGGTGCCAGGCCAGCACCGGCGGGCCGTCCGGGGTCGAGGTCCAGGTGGCCTCGTCGCCGGCGGCGGCGCGGACCGTGCCAGCCAGCACGTCGAGCGCCTCCTCGACGGCGCGCGGCTCGTCCGAGGGAGACTCGACAGCCACGAGGTCGGCCAGCGCGGTCTCGAAGGAGGGGCTCACCGTTCCACCCTGGTGGTCCGCACTGTCGGCCGTGCTGGTGCACCCGGCTAGAGTTCGGGCCCTTCCGTTGTGGGGATCGCCAATCGGAGGTGGCCGTGTCCGGTGCCCGTGTGGTCGACGTCCTCGAGGCGCTCGGCACGTCGACACTCGCGCCGTGGGCCGTCCCCGCCGAGCACGAGACCGAGCTGCGCGACGTCGTCATCCACGACCCGGCCGCCCCCGACGAGGCCGGTGAGGGTGACCTGCTGCTCGCGGTCGGCGTGGCAGCGGTCGACGTGGCGGAGTTGCTGGCGACAGCCTCCGGCCGCGGGGTGGCCGCCGTCGTGGTGCGCTGTCCGGCGGCCGAGCGCGAGGACCTGGTCGCGGCCGCCCGCCGCACCGGCGTGGCCCTGCTCGCGCTCGCGCCGGGGCTGGGCTGGGCACGGCTCACCAGCCAGCTGCGCGGTCTGCTGTCCACCTCGGGGGCACGGCTCGACGGCGACCCCTCCGACCGGCCACGCCGTGACCTGGTGTCGGTGGCCAACACCCTGGCCGCCGCGGTCGGCGGGTCGGTGATGATCTTCAGCCCCCAGCAGGAGGTGCTGGCCGCGTCCCGCCTGGAGCCGGGTGACGACCTCATCCGGCACCAGGCGGTGCTCGACCAGTACGGCCCACCCGCATACCGCGAGCGGCTGCGGGAGATGGGCGTCTACCGCGAGCTGTGGGGCGGCGACGACGTGGTCGACGTGGCGCCCGTGCCGGAGATGCAGGCACGCCGGCGGCAGGCCGTCGCGATCCGGGCCGGCGACGAGATCCTCGGTTCGATCTGGGTCGCCGAGGGCGACCGGCCGCTGGCGTCGGACTCCGCGGAGACCCTGCGCGACGCGGCTCGCGCGGCCGCCGGGCACCTGGTCTGGCTGCATGCCCAGGCACAGCCACAGCGCCGGTTCGCGGAGGGACTGGTGCTGCAGCTGCTCTCCGGCGACGCCGACGTCGGAGCCGTGGCCAGCTGGCTGGGAGTCGACCCCACCCGGTGCTGCGCGGTCGCCGTGTGCGCCGTCCCCGACGAGCCGCAGGCCCGCCGGCTGGCCGACCTGCTCACGGTGCACTTCTCCGCGCACCGGGTGCGGGCGGTGCCCGTGGTCTCCCGGGGGCGGGTCGACCTCGCGCTCTGCGACCTGCCCGACGACGTCGAGACACCCGGCATGCGGGACCTGCTGGTCCGGGCTGCCGACACCCTGCGCCAGCCGGTGCTGGCGGCGGTGGGTCCGGTGGCCCCCGGGCTGGCCGGCCTGGCCGAGTCCCGCGCACAGGCCGATGCCGTGCTGCGGGTGCTCCGCCGCGACGGAGTCGGGCGCACTCGGGTGGCGGTCCTCGACGACGTCCGCGGCCGGGTCCAGGCCACCCGGGTGTGCGAGCTGCTCGCGGAGCACCCCGACCTGGCGGAAGGGCCGGTCGCCCGGTTGCGCGAGTGGGACGCCGCGCACGACGCGGTGCTGGGCCAGAGCCTGGCCGCCTACCTGGACGCGTTCGGCAACGTCACCGCGGCCGCTCGCGAGCTGCACGTCCACGCCAACACCGTGCGCTACCGGGTGCGCCGGGCGGTCGAGGTCAGCGGGCTCGATCTCGACGACCCCGACCAGCGCCTGATGGCCACCCTGTTGCTGCGCGCTGATGCCTTGTCGACTGCCTTGTCGACTGCCTAGTCGACTGCCTAGTCGACTGCCTAGTCGACTGCCTTGTCGACCGCGCCATCGGGAGCCTGAGGCGTTGTCCGATCGGCCAACCCGACCGGTCAAGCCGGCTCGCTAGGGTCACGGCTCCAGGCCGAACCGAGAGCCGAGGTGGGAACCATCGCCGTCGACGTGGAGGCACTCAAGCGCCGGGTACGCGACGAGGTCGAGCGCCACGCCGAGTCCGTCATCGGGCTCAGCCAGGCGGCGATGAGCACCCCCGAGCTCGGCTACGCCGAGCACCGGACCGCGGAGCACGTGACGCGATGGCTGTCCAGCCACGACCTGCCGCACCGGTCCGGACTTGCGGTGACGGGGGTCAAGGCGGTGCAGGCCGGCAGAGCTCCCGGGCCGACGGTCGGGCTGCTCGGCGAGCTCGACGGCGTGCGAGTGCCCGACCACCCTCTCGCCGACCCCGAGACAGGTGCCGCGCCGGCCTGCGGCCACCACGCCCAGCTCGCCTCGGCGGCGGGTGCCTACCTCGCGCTGCGCTCCGTGCTCCCCCAGCTGGACGGGTCGGTCGCCTTCGTCGCGATGCCGGCCGAGGAGCTGCTCGCACCCGGGCGGCTGGAGCAGCTCAGGACGGCCGGTGCGGTCGAGCTCGGCACCGGCAAGGCCGAGCTGCTGCGCCTCGGCGAGCTCGACGACCTCGACCTGGCGCTGCTGGTGCACACCGGCCGCGAGGGCGGCCCGCGCTTTTCGGTGGGAGACACGCTGAACGGGGCCCGCTGGCTGCGGGGCCGGTTCTGCGGTGTCGCGGCGCACGCCGGTGCGAGCCCGTGGCTCGGCGTCGACGCCGCCCGGGCGGCGCGGCTTGCCGCGACTGCGGTGGAGGCCCAGCGGGAGACGTTCGCCGACACCGACGCCGTGACGGTCCAGCTCGCGCTGTCGCAGCCCGAGGCCTCGCCCGGGGCGGTACCGGACGCCGCAGTGCTGGACGTGTGGGTACGGGCGCGTACCGATGCCGGACTCGACGACGCGACGGACAAGATCACCCGGGCGCTGCGCTCGGGCGCGCTCGCCCTCGGTGCCGGCCTGAGCGTGACCGCGTCCTCGACGTACCTGCCGCTGCGGTCGTCGGCCGGGCTCGATGACGTCGTCGAGACCAACGCCCATGCGGTGGTCGGGAGCGACGGCACGGCGCGTGGCCGGCACCTCGGGGCGTGCACCGACATGGGCGACCTGGGCCGGGTGCTGCCGGTGTCGCACGCCTACGCCTCGGGCGCGCTCGGCAGCCACCACACCGCCGACTACCTGGTGAGCGACCACCACCGGGCCGCGGTCGAGCCCGCCGCCTACCTCGCCACGACCGTGGTCGACCTTCTCGTCGACGGTGCGCGGCGGGCACGCGAGGTCGTGGACGGGACGGAGGGCTTGATGACCAGCACGGACTACGTCCGCCACCGCCGTCGGCTGGAGACCAGCCGCCGGTTCGACCCCGACGGGGTGGAGCAGTGAGCGCGCGGCACGCGATCGTCACCGGCGGCGGCGGCGCCCTCGGTGCGGCCATCGCCAACCGCCTGGTCGCCGACGGGACGGCCGTCGTGCTCGTCGACGCCAGGACCGACGCCTGCGATGCGGTCGCCGCGCCACTGCGTGCGGCCGGCGGCGAGGTGCATTGTCTGCAGGTCGACCTCGCCGACGCGGACGCGGCGCTCGCGTGCGTGGGCGCTGCGACCGACCTCGTCGGGCGGATCGATGTGCTGGTCAACGCCGCGGGGCTCTACCCCAGCCGGCTGCTGCTCGACCTGCCCGCCGGCGACTGGGACCACCTGTTCGCGGTCAACGTCCGGGCTCCGTTCGTGCTCGCGACCGGGGTGGCGCGGCGGCTCGTCGCCGCGGGTGCCGCCGGCCACGTCGTCAACATCACCTCGACGGCTGCCGACCGCACCCGGCCGGGCGCGGGCCACTACAGCGCCAGCAAGGCGGCGCTGACCTCGCTGACCCGGGCGCTGGCGCTGGAGCTGGCTCCCCACCGGATCCACGTCAACGCGGTCTCGCCGGGCTTCGTCGACGCCGACAGCGAGGTCAACCCGCTGTCCGAGGAGTACGTCGCCGCGATCGAGGCCGCCCGGCCGTGGCCGGAGCCCGGGACGCCCGACGACGTGGCGGCTGCCGTCGCCTACCTCTGCTCGCCCGACGCCGACTGGGTCACGGGCAGCGTCCTCACCGTCGACGGCGGGGCCGGCGCGGGCAGCGCCACCTTGCCGATGGCCTGAGCGCGGGAGAGGAAGAATGCCGTCCGGACTGGTTTGTCTGACCTTCGACTTCGACGCGCTGTCGGCGTGGGTCGCCCGAGGCGTCGTGTCGGCGACGCCGTTGTCACGTGGTGAGTTCGCCGCCGTCGCCGCGCCACGGTTGCTGCGGCTGCTCGCCGACCGCGGGCTGGTCGGCACCTGGTTCGTG
Source organism: uncultured Actinomycetota bacterium (assembly GCA_963785115.1). Classification (GTDB taxonomy): domain Bacteria; phylum Actinomycetota; class Actinomycetes; order Propionibacteriales; family Nocardioidaceae; genus JACCWP01. The sequence continues at coordinate 5,458 of CAWATY010000027.1, read as the reverse complement.
CCGGCGCACACCGCCCGCACGTATCCCGACCTGTGCCGCGAGGTCGTCTCGCAGGGCCACGAGGTGGCGCTGCACGGGTATGCGCACGAGAACGTGGCCGTGCTGGAGCGTGCCGTCGAGGCCGAGCTGCTGGCCCGGTCGTGCGCCGTGCTCGAGGAGGTGACCGGCACGGCACCCACCGGATTTCGGGCGCCGAGCTGGGACCTGTCCGACGCCAGCGTCGAGCTGATGCTCGGACAGGGGTTGCGCTACGACAGCAGCCTGATGGGCCACGACCACGCGCCCTACCGCTGCCGCACTCCCGACCAGGTCGACGCCGACGGCACCAGGTGGGGCCGCGCGACCGACCTGGTCGAGATCCCGGTCAGCTGGACGCTCGACGACTTCCCCCACCTGGAGTTCCTGCGCAGCGGCGGCGCCGTGCTGCCCGGGCTGCGCGACCCGCGGCAGATGTTCGACGCCTGGCGGCGCGACCTCGAGTGGATGCTGCGCGAGGTCGACTCCGGCGTCCTCACCGTCACCTGCCACCCGGAGGTGATCGGGCGCGGGCACCGGCTGCTCGCACTCGAGGAGTGGCTGGACGGGGTGGCGACGACCGACGTCACCTTCACCACCTGCGACGACGTCGCCCGCCGGTTCCTGTCCGGCGAGCCGCTCGGTGTGGAGCCGCGGTAGCAGAAGCTTGAGCCCCTGGCCTGCGGCGATTCGCTTGTGCGCTCCCGACGCGCCGTGCAACAGTCCGCCCAGCGGCGGTGTCCGCCCTGCGCTCCGGCCGCGGCTCCGCCGGGTCTCGCGAGCGGCGAACACGGGGGCTGGGCATGACCGGCGACATCAGCTGGTGGGAGAGCTTCAAGCTCTACCTCGAGTTCCGCTGGGAGCACGTCGTCGACCTGGCGATCGACCACGTCGTGGTCGTCGTCATCTCGGTGGCGATCGCGACCGTGGTCGGGGTGGGGCTCGGCCTGGCCACGTACCGGACCAAGCGGCCGCGTGACCTGGCGCTGGCCGTCACCGGCACCATCCTGACGATCCCGTCCCTGGCCCTGTTCGGCCTGTTCATCGCCATCCCCGGCCTCGGACTGGGTGCCCGATCGGTGGTGGTCGGGTTGTCGCTCTACGGGCTGCTGCCGATCGTGCGCAACACCATCGTCGGGCTGCGGGAGGTCGACCCTGCCGTGGTCGAGTCGGCGATGGGGATGGGGATGAGCCGTACCCACCGGTTGTTCCGCATCGAGCTGCCGCTCGCGTGGCCGGTGATACTCACCGGGATGCGGGTGTCCACGCTGCTGCTCATCGGCATCGCGGCGATCGGCGCCTACATCAACGGGCCGGGTCTCGGTCAGGACATCTTCGCCGGGCTGGCGCACTACGGGGGCGCCGGCGCCCTCAACGAGGTGCTGGGCGGCACCCTGGGCATCATCGTCCTGGCGGTGCTGTTCGACCTGGTCTACGTGCTGATCTCATGGATCACCATCCCGAAGGGACTTCGATGACCGCCAAGATCCGGCTGGAGAACCTCACCAAGCGGTTCCCTGGGCAGAAGGAGCCGGCGGTCGACGACCTGACGCTGGACGTGCCCGAGGGTGAGATCGTCATCCTGGTGGGACCGTCGGGGTGCGGCAAGACCACGACGATGAAGCTGGTCAACCGCATCATCGAGCCCACGTCCGGCCGCATCTTCCTCGACGGCGAGGACGTCACGAAGGTCAACCCCGACCACCTACGCCGGCGGATCGGCTACGTCATCCAGCAGATCGGGCTGTTCCCGCACCAGTCGATCGCCGACAACATCGCCACGGTGCCGCGGCTGCTCGGCTGGGACAAGAAGCGCATCTCCAGCCGGGTCGACGAGCTGCTGCAGACCGTGGGCATGGACCCCGACAGCTACCGCTCGCGCTACCCCAAGGAGCTCTCCGGCGGGCAGCGCCAGCGGGTCGGTGTGGCGAGGGCGATGAGCGCCGACCCCGACGTGATGTTGATGGACGAACCCTTCGGGGCGATCGACCCGATCACCCGCGACCGGCTGCAGAACGAGTTCTTGCGGGTGCAGGAGCAGATCCAGAAGACCATCGTCTTCGTGACCCACGACATCGACGAGGCGATCAAGATGGGCGATCGGATCGCGATCCTGCGCGACCAGTCGCACATCGCCCAGTTCGACACCCCCGAACGGATCCTCGTCGCCCCCGCCGACGACTACGTGGCCGACTTCATCGGTCGTGGTGCGTCGCTGAAGCGGCTGAGCCTGAGCCGGGTTCGTGATGTCGAGCTGACCCAGTGGCCGACGGTGTCCGACTCCGCCCCGCGCGACGACGTGCTCCGCACGCTGGAGGCCAGCGACCGCACTGCCGTGCTGGTGCTGGACGACCAGCGCAGGCCGGTGCGATGGGTCAATGCCGAGCACCTGCGCCGCGGCGGCGACGCCGACCGGCCGCTGCGCGAGATCGGCCTGCCGACCGACGCGGTGGTCCAGCCCAACGCCACCCTCAGCGACACCCTCAACGAGATGCTGACCGCCCGCTACAGCTGCGCGATCGTCGTCGACGGCGACCGCGCCTACCAGGGTGTCGTCGACATCGACACCATCAACGAGTCCGTGCGCGGCATGCGCGAGGCCGAGCACGGCCGGCTGCGGGCGCAGATCGCCGACGACAGAGCCGCCGGCGAAGTCGCCGATGACGACGCCACTGCCGACGCCAGTGACGACGACGGGAGCGCCTGACCGTGACGGCGACGATCGACGCCGGACCGGCGCTGGCCGCACGCAGCGGCCGCCGGTCGCTGGTCGGCTACCTCTTCATGCCGGTCATGCTGGTGATCACCCTCGTCGTCCTTTTCCTGGTGGTGCAGAGCCGCGAGCTGAGCAGCGGCGAGCAGAACCGGCTCTCCTTCGACAGCATCATGGGAAACCTGCGCGAGCACCTGGCGCTCACCCTCGCGTCCACGGTGCTGGTGCTGGTGATCGCGATCCCGTTCGGCATCCTGCTGACCCGGCCGTTCGCCCGGGCGATCACACCGCCGGCCATCGCGGTGTTCAACGTCGGCCAGGCCGTCCCGTCGATCGGCCTGATCGCCCTGCTGGCGATGGTGTGGACCATCGGGTTCAAGCCCGCCGTCGTGGCGCTGGTGGCGTACACGGTGCTGCCGGTGCTGCGCAACACGATGGTGGGGCTGCGGCAGGTGGACGCGTCGGTGATCGAGTCCGCTCGCGGCATGGGCATGACCAAGCTGTCGGTGCTGACCCGGATCGAGCTGCCGTTGGCGGTGCCGATCATCATGGCCGGGCTGCGCACCGCGCTGACCATCAACGTCGGCACCGCCACCCTCGGCGCCTTCATCGGCGCGGGCGGTTTCGGTGAGCTGATCGTGGCCGGGTTCGTGCAGAACAAACAGCTGATCCTGGTGGTGGGAGCGGTGCTGGTCGCCGTGCTGGCACTCTTCATCGACTATCTGGCCAGCATCGCCGAGGAGGTGCTGCGGCCACGGGGCCTGTGACCGTCGGAGCACCAGCGCAACACAGGGCAGTACACAGACGCAGCACAGATGCAGCACACGAGAGGCGGAACGACATGGGGTACGCAATGAGGACCGTGCGGGTGGGGGCGTTCGTCGCCGCCCTGGCGATGATCGCCACGGCATGCGGGGACGACGACAGCGGGGGTGGTGGCAGCGGCGGATCGAGCGCCGACCTGTCCGGCGCCTCGTTCTCGGTCGGGTCCAAGGAGTTCACCGAGCAGCTGATCCTCGGTCAGATCACCGTTCAGGTGCTGGAGGACGCGGGTGCGGAGGTCGACGACCAGACCGGCATCACCGGCACGACCAACGTCCGCAAGGCCCTGACCTCCGACGAGATCGACATGTACTGGGAGTACACCGGCACCGGCTACGCCGAGATCCTCGGCAACGAGGTCACGGAGGCACCGGCCGACGAGCAGGAGTTGTTCGACGCCGTGGCCAAGCAGGACAAGGAGGAGAACAACGTCGACTGGCTCGCGCTGGCTCCGGCGAACAACACCTACGCGCTGGCCACGTCGTCGGCGGCCGAGGAGGAGTTCGGCGTCAGCTCGTTGTCGGACTACGCCGAGCTCGCCAACACCAGCCCCGAGGACGCGACGCTGTGCGCCGCATCGGAGTTCCTCGACCGCTCCGACGGGCTGCCCGGCCTGGAGAAGTCGTACGCCTTCGAGCTGCCCGAGGACTCGGTCACCGAGGTCGAGCTCGGCATCATCTTTACCGAGGTTCCCGACCAGGGTGCGTGCAACTTCGGTGAGGTGTTCGCGACCGACGGCCGCATCCCCGCCAACGACATGGTCGTGCTCGACGACGACGAGAACTTCTTCGTCGCGTACAACGTGGCCCTGACGGTCAACGGTGACGTGCTGGCGGACAACCCGGAGATCGAGGACCTGTTCACCCCGATCGCCGAGAAGCTGGACACCGAGACCCTGCAGGAGCTGAACTCCCTCGTCGACGTCGAGGGGCTGCCCGCCGAGGCCGTTGCCCAGCAGTGGCTCGAGGAGAACGGCTTCATCGGCTGACGCCGGGTCGACACAGGTCGACACGGGTCCACGTGAGAGGTCACCGTGCGGATCACGCTCGCACAGGTCGACTCGCAGCTCGGCGACCTAGAGGCGAACCTCGAGCAGGCCGCGGAGGTCGTCGCCCAGGCGGTCGACGCGTCGTCGGACCTGGTCGTCTTCCCTGAGCTGTACCTGTCCGGCTACTCGATCGGCGATGTCGACGCCGACCTGTCCCTGCTTCCCGACGACCCCGGCATCCAGAAGGTTGCCCGGGTCGCCGGGAAGGCAGGGGTGGCGATCGGCTTCGTCGAGTCCGGGGGCCAGGGGCCGCACACCTACAACAGCACCGCCGTCTACCAGGGCGGCCGACTGGTCCACGTGCACCGCAAGCTCTACCTGCCCGCCTACGCACCCTTCGTGGAGAGGAACCACTTCACCCCGGGACCAAGGATGCGCGCGTTCCCGGTCGACCCGGACACCCGGATGGCGGTGCTTCTCTGCAACGACGCCTGGCAGCCGCATCTCGCCTTCGTCGCCTCACAGGACGGGGCCACCGTGTTGCTGGTGCCCGCGGCCAGCGCGCAGAGTCGCTTTCCCGAGCACTACGACTCCCACGAGTACTGGCACGACATCACGCACTTCTACGGACGCATGTACGAGGTCTACGTGGTGTTCGTGAACCGGGTCGGGGTCGAGGGAATGCTGCACTTCTGGGGCGGCTCGCACGTCATCGACCCCTGGGGCAACGTCATCGCCGAGGCATCCCGGGGTGAGCGACAGCTGCTCACCGTCGACATCGACCTCGCCGAGGTCCGCCGCCGGCGACGGCAGGTGCCCCTGGTCAAGGACGCCCGCCTCGGGCTGGTGCAGCGCGAGATCAACCGGCTCGTCGACGAGGGGGGCGACCTCTAGCGGAAGCCGTCGACCTCGATGTCGAG
>CAWATY010000026.1:0-17306 GCA_963785115.1 uncultured Actinomycetota bacterium | reverse complement strand
CGAGGCCGACGACGGTGCCCTCGTGCAGCCCCAGGACGAACTCGATGTCGTCGGGCAGGTCGGCGAGCCCCCACCTCGGTGGACCCCGGGTTGGCGTACATCCGGGTCATGGCGGTGTCACGCCACACCTGGACGACGGCGTCGCGGACCGTGCGCGGGGCGTGCGGCACTGCGGCTACCTCCTGGCGCGTTCGCAGAACGAACGGCTGTTCTCATTCTGAACAAAGCGGACTTTACGGACCGAGGCGCGGGAGGGCAAGGCCGGCCGGCGCGGTGCGCCTCGATTCGGGCGCCCCACCACGCTGCGTGTCGCACCCGCTCCGGGCCGGAACCCCGCCCTAGCCTGTGACGCAACACGACTGTTGTGACGATTGCGAGGCGTGGGGCCGCGTGGCGAACAGCATCCTCGGCCGCGACATGGCCGTCGACCTCGGCACCGCGAACACCCTGGTCTACGTCCGGGGCCGCGGGGTCCTGCTCAACGAGCCCTCCGTCGTGGCGCTGGACGCCAGCACCAGGGAGATCCTGGCGGTCGGCTCCGAGGCCAAGCAGATGCTCGGGCGCACGCCCGGCGGATCATCGCGATCCGGCCGCTCAAGGACGGCGTCATCGCCGACTTCGAGTCGACCGAGCAGATGCTGCGGCTGTTCATCCAGCGGGTGCACCGGCGGCGCTACTTCGCCAAGCCGCGGCTGGTCATCTGCGTGCCCTCCGGCATCACCGCCGTCGAGCAGCGTGCGGTCAAGGAGGCGGGCTACCAGGCGGGCGCCCGCCGGGTCTACATCGTCGAGGAACCGATGGCCGCGGCGATCGGTGCGGGGCTGCCCGTGCACGAGGCCACCGGCAACATGGTCGTCGACATCGGCGGCGGCACGACCGAGGTGGCCGTGATCTCGCTCGGTGGAGTCGTCACCAGCCTGTCGATCCGTACGGCGGGCGACGACCTCGACGCCGCGATCGTCACCTGGATGAAGAAGGAGTACTCACTCATGCTCGGCGAGCGGACCGCCGAGGAGACCAAGGTGGCGCTCGGCTCGGCCTTCCCGCTGGCGCACGAGACCAACGCCGAGGTCCGCGGTCGCGACCTGGTGTCCGGCCTGCCGCGCAGCGTGCCGGTGTCGTCGGCCGAGGTCCGCCAGGCTCTCGAGGAGCCGTTGCACGACATCGTCGACGCCGTCCGGACCACGTTGGACCGCACGCCCCCCGAGCTGGCCGGCGACATCATGGACCGCGGGCTGGTGATCACCGGCGGGGGCGCGCTGCTGCGCGGTCTCGACGAGCGGCTGCGGCACGAGACCGGGATGCCGGTGCACGTGGCCGAGGACCCGCTGCACTCGGTCGCCGTCGGTGCCGGCCGCTGCGTCGAGGAGTTCGAGGCGCTGCACCAGGTGCTCGTCTCCGAGCCACGCCGATGAACCGCCCCGGTCTCCGGGGGATCGGGCCGGGGCGTGGCCAGGCGCGGCGGGCGCGTACCGCGCTGGTGCTCTCGGTGCTGACCGCGGTCACCTTGATGACCCTCGACGCCGGCACCGGCGACGACTCGCCCGTCGAGCCGCTGCGGTCTGCGGCCGGCGAGGTGTTCGGACCGCTGGAGTCCGGGTTGTCGTCGGTCACCTCTCCGGTGGCCGACGGCGTCGACGCGCTCGGCGACCTCGGGGGCCTGCGGGAGGACAACGCGCGGCTCGAGCGTCAGGTCGCCGCCTTGCGGTCCGAGCTGGCGACCGGCGAGGCCGACCGCAACCGGCTCGCGCAGTACGACGCGTTGGCCGGTGTCACCGAGGGCAGTGGCTTCGACCTGGTGCCCGCTCGGGTGGTCGCGATGGGACCGGCGCAGGCGTTCGCCCGGACGGTGACCATCGATGCCGGCACCGATGACGGGATCGGCGCGGACATGACGGTGGTGGAGTCCGGCGGACTCGTCGGCCGGGTGCTCCGCGCCGACCGCTCCACCGCCACCGTGCTGCTGGCCGTCGATGCCGAGTCGGTGGTCGGCGGACGGCTCGGCTCGTCCACCGAGCTCGGCTTCCTGCGCGGCAGCGGCGACCTCGGTGACGACGGTGCGCTCAGCATGGAGCTGGTCGACCCGACGGTCGTGCCCGACGAGGGCGACACCGTCGTCACCTGGGGCTCACGCGGCGGCGCCCCGTACGTGGCCGGCGTACCGGTGGGGAAGATCGTCGACGTCATCGCCAGTGCCGGAGACCAGTCGGTGACGGCCGAGGTCGAGCCGTTCGCCGACATGTCGTCGCTGGACCTTGTCGGCGTCGTCGTCGGACCCGCCGACGACGGTCGGCGCCCCGAGCTGAGCCGGCCGGCCCCGGGTGGGGGGTCGTGACGTGACCGCGCTCCGCCCGCTGGCCGTCGTCGCCCTCGTGCTGGCCACCGTGACCCTGCAGATCGGCCTGTTCACGCACCTGTCGATCGCCGGCGTCGTCCCCGACCTCGCGCTGCTGCTCGTCGTGGCCGCCGCGCTGGTCCGCGGTCCGGCGTACGGCACCGTCCTGGGACTGCTCGCCGGACTCGCGGTCGACCTGGCACCGCCTGCCGACGGGATCGCCGGACGCTGGGCGCTCGCGCTCGCGGTGGCCGGCTTCCTGGCCGGCCTGGCCCGCGGCGAGGCCCGGCAGTCGGCGGTCGCCACCGTGGTGACCGTGGCCGTGTCGTCGTTCGCGGCCACCTCCCTCTATGCGCTGACCGGGCTGGTGCTGCAGGAGCCCGGGGTGACGGTGGCGAGGGCGCTGGAGGTGCTGCCGGTCTCGGTGCTCTACGACGTGGCGGTCACACCGCTGGTGGTCCCGCTCGCCGTCCTCGCCTTCCGCCGGCTCGACCCGGTCCCGGTGCGCTGGTGAGCACGGCGGTGGCCCCGTGACCAGCAGGCCGCGGGCGACGGACCTGTCCCGCACCCGCCTGGTCGTCGTGCAGGTGCTGGTCCTGTCGCTGATGGCCACGCTGTTCGCCCGGCTCTGGTACCTGCAGGTCGTCAGCGGCGACGCCTATCAGGCCCAGGCGGCAGAGAACGCCGTCCGCGACGTGTCCGTGCAGCCCCAGCGCGGCCTGATCGTCGACGCGATGGGCCGCCCGCTGGCCGCCAGCCGGCAGTCGTGGGTGCTCAGCATCGATCGCACCGCCCTCGCCGAGCTCTCGTCCGAGCGGCGGCGCGACCTGCTGCACCGGGTCGCGGACATGAGCGGCGTCGGCTACCGCGAGATCCGCGACCGGCTGATGCTGTGCGGCGAACCAGCGGCGCCACCGCCGCCGCGGTGCTGGAACGGGTCGCCCTACCAGCCGGTGCCGGTCGCCGAGGACGTGCCGGAACGGGTGGCGGTGGCCGTCCAGGAGCGCACCGAGGACTTTCCGGCGGTGGTCGCCGAGCGGCAGACCCTGCGGGACTACCCCGCGCCGTTCGGGGTCAACGCGGCGCACCTGCTCGGTTATCTCAGCCCGGTCACCGGCGAGGAGTACCAGCGGGCGGAGGACCGCGACGACGACACGCTCACCCCGAGCTCGCTGGTGGGGCGCTCGGGTCTGGAGCGTCAGTACGACCGGTGGCTGCGCGGGGTGCCGGGGTTCGAGGCCCTCGGGGTCGACTCGCTGGGCCGGGTGCTCGGGCTGGAGAACAGCAGCGACCCGGTGCCGGGCGACACGCTGGTGACGAGCATCGACGCCCGCGTGCAGGCGGTGGTCGAGAGCGAGCTGCGGGAGGCGATCATGCTCGCCCGGCGGACCCAGGACGAGGTCACCGGCCGCCCGTACGAGGCGACCTCGGGCGCCACCATCGTGCTCGACCCCGACGACGGCCGGGTGATCGCCATGGCCAGCTTCCCCACCTACGACCCGGAGGTGTGGGTCGGCGGGATCAGCAGTCGCCAGCTGGAGCAGCTGTACTCGCAACGCTCCGGCGAGCCGCTGCTGTCCCGGCCCACCCAGGGCCAGCTCGCGCCGGGGTCGACGTTCAAGCCGTTCAGCACCGCCGGCGCGCTGCAGCACGGCTACTCGACCGCGACCCAGCTGGAGTGCTCCAGCAGCTACACCGTCGGGGGACGCACGTTCAAGAACTACGAGTCCGCGGCGCACGGCTACCTGACCTTCGCCGAGGCGCTGCAGCTGTCCTGCGACACGTTCTTCTACCGGATCGGCTATGCCAAGTGGCTGCAACAGGGCGCCGACGCGGCCGACGTCAACGCCCCCGACGTGCTGGTCGACAACGCCAAGGACTTCGGCTTCGGACGGCCCACCGGCATCGACCTGCCGGGCGAGGCCAGCGGCCGGATCGCCGACCGGCGCTGGAAGCTGCAGTACTGGAAGGACAACAAGGACTACTACTGCAAGGTCGCCGAGGAGTCCGGCAGCGACTACCTGCACGTCTTCGCCCGCGAGTTCTGCGTCGAGGGATATGCCTATCGCGCCGGCGACGCCGTGAACTTCATCATCGGCCAGGGCGACACGACGCTGACACCGATGCAGCTGGCGGTGGGCTACGCGACGCTGGTCAATGGCGGCGTGCTGTACGAGCCGCGAGTGGCCAAGGCGATCCTCAGCCCCGACGGCGACGTCGTGCGCCGCATCCCGCCCGAGTCGCGGGGCCGGGTCCCGGTGCCGCAGCGCTACCTCGACTACATCGACGACGCGCTGCAGGGCACCCCGCGGATCGGCACCCTCGCCTGGAAGATGGGCGGCTTCCCGCTGGACCAGGTGCACCTGCGTGCCAAGACCGGCACCGCCGAGGTCTACGGCAAGCAGACGACCTCGTGGCTGGCCACGTACAACGAGGACTTCGTCGTCGTTCAGATGATCGAGCAGGGCGGTACCGGGTCGGGGGCGTCCGGCGACGGGGTGCGCCGCATCTGGGAGGCGCTGTACGGGATCGACGGCTCGACGGTGCACCCGGGCCGTGCGCTCATCCACGGCGTGCAACCGCCGATCACGCTGCCCACCGTGGACGCCGCCGGCGTCATCGAGCCGCCGGGCGAGCAGCGCAGCACGCCACCACACCGGTCCGGCCGAAACAGGTCCCGGCGCGGCCGGCGACTCGGCCAGAGACATGGCCGGCGACATGGCCGGCGACATGGCCGGCGACATGGCCGGCGACACGGGAGGCAACGGTGGTAGCGACGCTGCCGACGCGTACCGCCCGGCGGCCGGCGATGGTGGCACCGCGGCGGCCGCTGCGCTGGTGGCGGCAGGTCGACTGGCTGCTGGTCGGCACGGTGCTGGCGCTGTTGGGCATCGGCATGGTGCTGGTGTGGTCGGCGACCCTGCACCGAGACGACCTCACCCACGGCGACCCGGCGGCCTACCTGCGCAAGCAGGGGATCAACGCGGCGATCGGCCTGGTCCTCGCGGCTGTGGTGGCAGCGACCGACCACCGCTGGCTGCGGGTCTGGGCGCCGGTGGTCTACCTGCTCTCGATCGCGGGACTCGCGCTGATCTTCGTGCCCGGTGTCGGCGCCACGGTCAACGGGTCGCACTCGTGGCTGATGGTCGGCGGACTGTCGCTGCAGCCGGCCGAGATGGCCAAGTTCGGCGTGGTGCTGGGGATGGCGCTGGTGCTCGCAGAGCGGACCGAGGCGCACCTGCGCCGCGGGGTCAACGCCGTCGACGTGGTGCCGGCGCTCGTGATCGCGGCCGTGCCCGCCCTGCTCATCCTCGCCCAGCCCGACCTCGGCACCTTGATGGTGCTCACCGCGACGGTGTTCGGCGTGATCGGGCTGTCCGGTGCCCCGAAGCGCTGGCTCGTCGTACTCGCCGGTGGCGGGGCGGCCGTGGTCGTCGCCGCGGTGCAGACCGGGCTGCTGGAGTCGTACCAGCTGCTGCGCTTCGAGGCGTTCACCGACCCGTCGCTCGACCCGCGCGGAGCCGGCTACAACACCATCCAGGCCAGGATCGCGATCGGCAACGGGGGAGCGACCGGACAGGGGTTGTTCGACGGCACGCAGACCCAGTCGGGCTTCGTGCCCGAACAGCACACCGACTTCGTGTTCACGGTGGCGGGCGAGGAGCTCGGCCTGGTGGGCGCCGGGGTGGTGGTCGCGCTGTTCGCGCTGCTGCTGTGGCGAGCACTGCGGATCGCGCGCAACGCCGACGACCTGTTCGGCCGGGTGGCCGCCGCCGGCGTGGCCTGCTGGTTCGGCTTCCAGGCCTTCCAGAACATCGGAATGTGTCTCGGCATCATGCCGGTCACCGGCGTGCCGCTGCCGCTGGTGTCGTACGGCGGCACCTCGATGTTCGCCTCGCTCACCGCCGTCGGCCTGCTGCTCAACATCCACCTACGCACCCAGCGCCGAGCCGGCCACGGTGTCGTCGTCCAGTCCCGCCTCTCCCGCTCCCGCTTCTGACCGGGTTTCGCAAGTCGGCTTGCGAAACCCGCACTCGCCCCGCGTCATATGACGGGGCGAGTGCGGACTTCGCGGGGCGAGTGGCGTCAGGTGCTGGATGAAGCCCGCATGCCCTGGCGCTGCCGCAGGACACCGATCGCCGCGATCGCGGCGGTCAGCGCCAGGGTGAGCCACAGCAGCAGCTTGAAGCCGTCGCGGAAGGCCATGAAGACCACGGTGAACGTGATGAACCCGATCACGATCCACGTCAGCACCGGGTAGGCCCACATCTTCAGCTCGAGCTCGGACTCGTCGGTCTGGCGGCGCATCAGCAGCTGCGAGACCGCGATCACCAGGTAGACCAACAGTGCGATCGCGCCGGAGGTGGCCAGCAGGTACTCGAAGATCTTGCTCGGCAGCACGTAGTTGCCGATGACCGCGGCGAAGCCGACGGCCGTGCTGGCGAGGATCGCCCAGGTCGGGACACCGTTGGCGCGCACCTTGCTCCAGGACTTCGGCGCCTCACCGCGCTTCGACAGCGAGTACGCCATCCGCGAGGCGGTGTAGAGCGCGGAGTTGAGGCAGGACGCCACCGCGGTCAGCACGACGAGGTCGAGCAACCAGGACAGCTCGCTAAGTCCCATCACGTCGAGCGCCGCCTGGAACGAGCCCTTGGGCAGGCTCGGGTTCTGCCACGACACCAGCGAGCAGACCACGAACATCGAGCCCAGGTAGAACAGGCTGATCCGCCAGATCACCGAGTTGACCGCGCGCCGGATGCCCTTGGCCGGGTCGGCGGACTCCGCGGCCGCGATGGTCACGATCTCGGTGCCCATGAAGGTGAACATCGTGATCAGCATCGCCGTCAGCACGGCGCCGAACCCCTCGGGCATGAAGCCGCCGTCTTCGTACAGCCGGCTCACCCCCGAGACCTCCGACGACGGCAGCATGCCGAAGATCGCCAGCAGCCCGATCGCGATGAAGCCCACGATCGCGACGACCTTGATCAGCGCGAACCAGAACTCGAACTCGCCGTAGTTGCCGACGCTCACCAGGTTGGTGCCGGTCAGCAGCGCCGTGACCAGCAGCGCGAAGACCCACTGCGGCACATCGGGCACCCACTCGGCCAGGACGACCGCTGCCGCCGTCGCCTCTACCGGGATGACGATCACCCAGAACCACCAGTACAGCCAGCCGATCGAGAAGCCCGCCCACGGCCCGATCGCTCGCTCGGCGTACGTCGAGAACGACCCGCTGTCCGGCTGGCTGACCGCCATCTCGCCGAGCATCCGCATCACCAGCACGACCAGCGTCCCGGCCAGCAGGTACGACAGCAGCACGGCCGGACCGGCAGTCGCCACCGCCTCGCCGGACCCGATGAAGATGCCCGCACCGATCACGCCGGCGATCGAGATCATCGTGATGTGTCGCTGCTTCAGCCCGTTGCCGAGCTGGCCGGAGCCGGCCGCCGGGTCGTCGGTGCGCGTGTCCGCCATGGGCGTCAGCATCCCCCCGCCCGGCCCCGCCCACACCTCGGGGACCGGCCAGGCGGGGCCGCGGCGTTACCCTGGACCGACCGCGTCCCGTCACACCCCCGTCGAAACCGGAGTCCTCTCCCGCATGCCCGTCGAGTCGGTCTTCACGCAGCTCGAGCCGTTGCTGCCCCAGGTGAGCAAGCCGATCCAGTACGTGGGCGGCGAGCTCAACTCCGTCGTCAAGGACTGGGAGGCCCCCGACGGCTCGACGATGGTCCGCTGGGCGCTGATGTACCCCGACGCGTACGAGGTCGGGCTGCCCAACCAGGGGCTGCAGATCCTCTACGAGGTGCTCAACGAGCGTGACTGGCTGCTCGCCGAGCGCACCTACGCGGTGTTCCCCGACATGGAGCGCCGGATGCGCGACCACGGGGTGCCTCAGTTCACCGTCGACGGCCACCGTCCGGTGGGTGCGTTCGACCTGCTCGGCGTCTCGTTCGCCACCGAGCTCGGCTACACCAACCTGCTGACCGCCCTCGACCTGGCGGGGATCCCGCTGCACAGCGCCGACCGGACCGACGACCACCCGGTCGTGGTGGTGGGCGGGCACGCGGCGTTCAACCCCGAGCCGGTCGCCGACTTCGTCGACGCCGTGGTGCTCGGCGACGGCGAGGAGGTCGTGCTCGCCATCAGCGAGGTCGTGCGGGAGTGGAAGGACGAGGGTCGCCCCGGCGGGCGCGACGGGGTCCTGCTGCGACTGGCCGCCTCGGGCGGGGTGTACGTGCCGCGCTTCTACGACGTCGACTACACCGATGACGGCGCGGTCCTCGCGGTGCGTCCCAACCGCGACGGCGTCCCCTGGCGGGTGCGCAAGCACACGGTCATGGACCTCGACTCGTGGCCGTACCCCAAGAACCCGCTGGTGCCGCTGGCCGAGACCGTGCACGAGCGCTACTCCGTCGAGATCTTCCGCGGCTGCACCCGAGGCTGCCGGTTCTGCCAGGCGGGCATGATCACCCGGCCGGTGCGCGAGCGCAGCATCACCGCCATCGGCGACATGGTCCAGCGCGGCATCGAGCGGTCCGGGCTCGACGAGGTGGGGTTGCTGAGCCTGTCCAGCGCCGACCACTCCGAGATCGGCGCGGTGGCCAAGGGGCTCGCCGACCGCTACGAGGGCACCAACATCTCGCTGTCGCTGCCCTCGACCCGCGTCGACGCCTTCAACGTCACCCTGGCCAACGAGCTCAGCCGCAACGGCCGGCGCTCCGGGCTGACGTTCGCGCCGGAAGGCGGCAGCGAGCGGCTCCGCAAGGTGATCAACAAGATGGTCACCGAGGACGACCTCATCGAGACGGTGACGACCGCGTACGCCAACGGCTGGCGCCAGGTCAAGCTCTACTTCATGTGCGGTCTGCCGACAGAGACCGACGACGACGTGATGCAGATCGGTGAGTTGGCCAAGCGGGTGATCGAGACCGGCCGCGAGGTGTCGGGCCGGCGCGACATCCGGTGCACGGTGTCGATCGGCGGCTTCGTGCCCAAGCCGCACACGCCGTTCCAGTGGGCCTCGCAGCTCGACCACCAGACGACCGACGCCCGACTCGCCCGGCTGCGGGAGTCGGTGCGGTCGGACAAGCGGTACGGCCGCGCGATCGGCTTCCGCTACCACGACGGCCGCCCGGGCACGATCGAGGGACTGCTCTCGCGCGGCGACCGGCGGGTCGGCCGGGTCATCGAGGCGGTGTGGCGTGACGGCGGCCGCTTCGACGGCTGGAGCGAGCACTTCTCGTACGAGCGGTGGGAGCAGGCCTGCACCGAGGTGCTGGCCGACGAGCCCGTCGACCTCGACTGGTACACGACGCGCGAGCGCGGCGTCGACGAGGTGCTGCCCTGGGACCACCTCGACGCCGGCCTCGACCGCGACTGGCTGTGGGAGGACTGGCAGGACGCCCTCGACCCGGAGGGCGCCATCGAGGTCGAGGACTGCCGCTGGACGCCCTGCTACGACTGCGGTGTCTGCCCCGACCTGGGCACCGAGATCCAGGTCGGCCCCACCGGCAAGCAGCTGCTGCCGCTCTCCGTGGTGTGAGCGTGGCAGGGGCCGTCCGGGTCGCCGGCGACTCCGACGTGCCGGCGATGGCCACGCTGCGGGCCGCCTGGCGGGAGCAGCCCGCCGACCACGACTTCGTCGCGGCGTTCGAGGCCTGGTGGGAGCGGGAACGCGACCAGCGGGTCACCTGGCTGGCCGAGGTGGACGGCACGCCGGTGGGCATGCTCAACATGCTGGTCTTCACCCGGATGCCGTCGCCTGGCCGGGTGCGATCGCAGTGGGGGTATGTCGCGAACGCGTTCGTGCTGACTGCCCACCGGGGTGCCGGGCTCGGCACGGCGCTGGTCGACGCCGCGACGTCGTACGCGGACGCGCACGACTTCGTCCGGCTGGTGCTCAGCCCCTCGGAGCGATCGGTGCCGTTGTACGAGCGGGCCGGCTTCAACAGCGACCACTCACTGCTGGTCCGCGAGGGCTGATGCCGACCGGCAGGCCGGCCCCATCCGGGCGCGATGTCGTGACGTTGAGGTGGCCATAGCAACCCGGATGTCACGAGATCGGTCCCCCGGCGGCGTCCAGTTGTGGCCGGTCTGCACCGGGCATACGTTCACATCAGGGGCGCAAACGGCGCCCAGGGTGCGCCGCTCGGTGGTCACCCGCCGTCCGGCGTACCGACCCACGACGAACCGGAGGCGGCACCGACATGGCCGACAGCAACAGGGCAGTTGCGTACGCAGGTGCAGGCAAGGTCGACGTCCACGACATCGACTTCCCGACGTTCGAGCTCCAGGACGGGCCGGGCGTCAATCCCGACAACGTCGGTCGCGAGCTGCCGCACGCGGTGATCCTCAAGACCGTCGCGACGAACATCTGCGGCTCCGACCAGCACATGGTCCGCGGGCGTACCACCGCCCCCGAGGGCCTGGTCCTCGGACACGAGATCACCGGTGAGGTCATCGAGGCCGGCCCGGGGGTCGAGTTCATCAAGGAGGGCGACCTCGTGTCCGTCCCCTTCAACATCGCGTGCGGCCGGTGCCGCAACTGCAAGGAGGGCGCGACCGGGGTCTGCCTCAACGTCAACCCGGACCGCCCCGGGTCGGCCTACGGCTACGTCGACATGGGCGGCTGGGTCGGCGGGCAGGCCAACTACGTGGTCGTCCCGTACGCCGACTGGAACCTGCTGAAGTTCCCCGACAAGGACCAGGCGATGGAGAAGATCCTCGACCTGACCATGCTCAGTGACATCTTCCCCACCGGCTTCCACGGCTGCGTGACGGCGGGCGTCGGCGTCGGCTCGACGGTCTACATCGCGGGCGCCGGCCCGGTCGGGCTCGCCGCGGCCGCCAGCGCCCAGCTGCTCGGCGCCGCCGTCGTGATCGTCGGCGACCTCAACGAGGGCCGGCTGGCGCAGGCGCGCAGCTTCGGCTGCGAGACCGTCGACGTCTCGAAGGGCGACCCGAGGGACCAGATCGAGCAGATCCTCGGCGTCCCCGAGGTGGACTGCGGTGTCGACGCTGTCGGCTTCGAGGCCCGCGGCCACGGCGAGGGCTCGGCGCAGGAGGCGCCCGCAACGGTGCTGAACTCGCTGATGGACATCACCCGCGCCGCCGGCGCGCTGGGCATCCCCGGTCTGTACGTGACCGGCGACCCCGGGGCTGCGGACGACGCCGCCAAGGAGGGGTCGCTGTCGATCCGACTCGGCCTCGGCTGGGCCAAGTCGCACAGCTTCACGACCGGTCAGTGCCCGGTGATGCGCTACCACCGCGGACTGATGATGGCGATCCTGCACGACCGGGTGCAGATCGCGAAGGCGGTCAACGCCACCCCGATCCCGCTGGAGGAGGCGCCGCGCGGCTACGCGGAGTTCGACTCCGGTGAGGCGAGGAAGTACGTGCTCGACCCGAACGGGTACCTGGGCACGGCCGCCTGACCAGAGGGTTGCTCATGGGTGACGGTTGCTCTACAGTAACCGTTACCCATGAGTGACCAATCGACAGCCCGCGCGGACGACGTCCTGGACGCCCTCGGCGACCCCAGCCGGCGGCGGCTGCTCGAGCTGCTCGCCGCCGGACCGCGCCCGGTCGGCGCCATCGCCGACCAGATGCCGATCGGACGCCCCGCAGTCAGCAAGCACCTCCGGGTCCTGGAGACCGCCGGCCTGGTCGAGCACCGCAGCCAGGGCACCCGCAACCTCTACGCCCTCGCGCCCGACGGCCTCGCCCCGCTGCAGCAGTGGGTGGTGCGGCACTGGGACACCGCCCTGCACGCGTTCGCCGACTACGTCGAGGGGCGCGGCGTCGCTCCCGGCGATGACCCCGAGGAGTCCTGATGAGCACCGTCCCCCCCGTCCGGCGCGAGGTGCTGGTGACCGCCGGCCTGAGCACCGCCTTCGAGCTGTTCACCGCCCACGTCGGTGCCTGGTGGCCGCTCGTCGGACACAGCGTGTTCGGGGAGCGCGCCTCGGTGGCCTTCGAGGGCGACCGGCTCGTCGAGCGGCGCGGCACCGAGCACGCGGTGTGGGGCGAGGTGCTGGAGTGGGAGCCGCCGCACCGGCTGCGGATGACCTGGCACCCGGGCTACGAGCACGGCCCCGCGACCGAGGTCGCCGTCGACTTCGCCGAGCGCGGCGAGCAGGTGCTGGTCACGCTCGTGCACACCGGTTGGGAGCGCCTCGACGACCCACAGGCCGCGGCCGACGAGTACGCCTCCGGGTGGGTCGGGGTCCTCGACCGCTATCGCGCGGCCGTCGACCGCGACGACGCGAGCGCCACGGACGATCTCGACGTCCCCGACGGCGAGCGCTGGTTCGCGTTGCTGCACAGGCCGGGACCGGCACTGGGCGACGGGGGCTCGGTCTTCGCCCACCCGCTGTTCGGCGAGCACGCTGCCTTCCTCGACCGGCTCGAGCACTCCGGTCGGCTGGTGGCCGCCGGACCGTTGCCGGACGAGAACGGCGCCGGCATGGCGGTGCTGCGGCTGCCCGCCGGGGACGATGTCGACGTCGAGCACCTGGCGAACACCGACGACCAGAGCGTGGTGGGCGGGCTGCTCACGGTGCAGGTGCGGCCGTGGCGGGTGCTGGTCAGCTCCTGATCCCGAGCTCGTCCTCGAGGACGCGCGGGCGGGCGAAGCGCAGCCCGGTCACCAGCATCGGGGCGGTGAGCGCGATCAGCAGCGCGATCGGCACGGTCCAGTCGCCGGTGGCGTCGTACAGCAGCCCGGTGCCGAGCGGCCCCACCGCGGCCAGCAGGTAGCCGGTGCTCTGCACGAAGCCGGACAGCGCGGCGGTGCCGTCCATCGTGCGGGCGCGCAGCGCGAGCATGGCCAGCACCCAGGGGAACGAGCAGCCGCCGAGACCCAGCAGCGCCGCCCACAACCAGGGCAGTGTCGTCGGCACGAAGAGCAGCCCGCTGAGGCCCGCGACGGTGACAGCGCAGAACACCAGCACCAGCGGTCGGTGGTCGCTCGTGCGCCGGGCGTAGGCCGGCAGGACCAGCGGGGCAGGCACCCCGACCAGCGTCGTCACCGTCAGCATCAGCGCCGCGTGCTGCGGGCTCAGCCCGGCGTCGGCGTAGATGCTGGGCAGCCAGCCGAACTGCGCGTACGCCTGCGCCGACTGGGTGCCGAAGAACACCGCCATCGACCAGGCCAGCGGCGAGCGCACCAGCCGGCGAGGAGAGACGGTCACCTTCAGGTCCGACTCGGTCACGTCGTGGCGCAGCAGCCCGAGCCAGGGCACCGCCGCCACTGCGGCGCAGACGGCCCACAGCCCCAGGCCCCACCGCCAGCTGCCGCCGGCGTCGGCGATCGGGATGGTCAGCCCGGCGGGTACGGCGGCGCCGGTGAGCAATGCGCAGGAGTACAGGGCGGTCATCGTCGAGATGCGGTCCGGGAAGTGCAGCTTCACCAGTGGTGGCAGCGACACGTTGCCCATCGCCATGCCGGCCAGCGCCACCGTCGAGGCGGCGGTGAAGACGGCGGGTGAGTCGGCCAGCGCCCGCACGAACGAGCCGCCGGCGACCGCGCCCAGCGCGAGCAGGGCGGTGCGGTGCAGGCCGAGCCGGTGGGTCAGCGGGTGGGTGATCGCGCCCACGCCGGCGAAGCAGAGCACCGGCAGCGTGGTGAGCACACCCGCCAGCCAGCCGGAGATGCCCAGGTCGGCCCGCACCTGCCCGAGCACGGCGCCGAGTCCGGTGACAGCAGGTCGCAGGCTGATGGCCAGCGTGACGATGCCGACCACCACCAGCATCCGCTGGGCCCGGCTCTCCGGCACGGCTGCCTCGGCGTCCGGGCCGGTTCCGGCTCCGGTGGCGGTCACCGCGCCATCCTGCCGGGTCACCCGACGACGGCGTCGACCACCTCCGCGAACAGACCGGTGTGCCGGTCGACGTCCCGCTCGGTGGTGGTCGGGCACATCAACGCCATGTTGTGGAAGGGCGTGATCAGCACGCCCCGGTTGAGCAGCGCCAGGTGCAGGTACGACTCGAGCTCGGCGTCCTCCGCGGCTGCGGACTCGGTGCCCGTACGGGGCGCCGGCGCACAGAACCGGTACTCGGCCCGGGCGCCCAGCGACACCACCGACCACGCCAACCCATGTCGGTCGATGGTCTGCTGGACGCCGTCGCTGAACCGTTGCCCCAGCGTGCACATCCGCTCGAAGGCGTCGTCGGTGAGCACCTCGCCCAGCGTCGCCCGGGCCGCGGCGAGCGACAGCGCGTTGCCCGCGAGCGTGCCCCCGACGCCGCCGACGTCGACGAGGTCTGCCTCCTGCTCGGTCACCGCGCGGTCGACCTGCTCGGACAGCTCGGCGGTGAGCCCGTAGGCCCCGATCGGAACCCCGCCGGCGATCGCCTTGCCGATGACCACGATGTCGGGCCGCAGCTCGCGCTGCCCGGTCATCCCTCCCGGTCCGGCGCTGAACGTGTGCGTCTCGTCGATCAGCAGCAGCGCGCCGTGCCGGTCGCACGCCTCGCGCAGGCCCTCGAGGAAGCCGTCCTCGGGCAGCACGATCCCGATGTTGGTGAGCGCCGGCTCGGTGATGACGCACGCGACGTCGCCGTGGGCGAGAGCCTCCTCCACCGACTCCAGGTCGTTGAACTCCGCGACCCGGGTCGTCTGGTCGACCGGGACCGCCGGGCCGACGTTCCCGGCGCGGGCCCGCGCCGCACCGTCGTCGCCGCGGACCACGAACGTCTCGTCGACGGTGCCGTGGTAGCAGTACGCGAACGCCAGCACGCGGGGCCGACCGGTGACCATGCGGGCCAGCCGGAGTGCCCAGCGGTTGGCGTCGGTGGCGGAGAGGGCGAACGACCAGCGGGGCACGCCGAACCGACGGGCCAGCTCGCGGGCCACCGCCGCGCCGTCCTCGGTCGGCAGCATGGTCGTGAGCCCGCCGTCGACCGCGATCCGGCGCATGATCGCCGCCACGGTCGGACCGGGTGAGTGACCCGCCATGGCCCCGGTGTCGCCGAGCGCGAAGTCGACGTAGGTCAGGCCGTCCAGATCGTGACCAGGTTGCCGGCCGCCGTGGCGTAGGTCAGCGGGAATCCACCCGCCCACTTGGCCATCCACGTCATGGGCACGCCCCCGACCAGCCCGAGGCCGCCGCGGCCGCGGCCTTGGACCGCGGCCGCGCCGCGACGAAGTCGTCCTGCTCGGCGGTCAGCTGCGCCTTCAGGAGGGAGCGGTCGATCTCGGCCATGGGCATCGTGGCGCACGGCCCGCGTTGCCGAATCGTCCGGCCGGGTGCGCGCCCGGAGGGTCGCGGCGCCGGAAGATCGCAGCGGTTCGACCCACGTACGCTGCGGGGTCGTGCCCCCCGCCGATCGACCCACCCAGCAGCCGCCGCCCGTGCAGCGGGTCCGGGTGCGCTACGCCAAGCGCGGCAGGCTCCGCTTCACCAGCCACCGCGACATCGGCCGGGCGATCGAGCGGGCGTTGCGCCGTGCCCACGTCCCCATGGCGCTGTCGTCCGGCTTCAACCAGCATCAGCGGATCTCCTACGCCGGGGCCGCACCGACCGGCGCCGCGAGCGAGGCCGAATACCTCGAGGTGGCACTCGCGACTCCGTACGACCCGGAGCGGCTGCGGGCGGCGCTCGACGAGGCCCTGCCTACCGGGCTCGACGTGGTCGAGGCGGTCACGGCCGGCGCCGGGGGGCTGGCGGAGCGGTTGCAGGCCAGCCGCTGGGAGGTCGAGCTGCCCGGCGTCGCGGTGGCTGCGGTCGCCGACGCCGTCGAGCGCTTCCTCGGCGCCGAGCGGGTCGAGGTGAGCCGGGTGACGAAGAAGGGGCTGCGGACCTTCGACGCGCGGTCCGCGGTGGTGTCGCTGAGCGTGGCCCGGAGCGGTGAGCCAGGCGGTGACGGCGGTGACCCAGGCGGTGACCCAGGCGGTGATCCAGCGGGCGGCCCGAGCGATGCCAGGGGGGCCTCGAGCGACTGTGCGATACTGGAGGTGGTCGTGCGGCATACAGAACCCGCCGTCCGACCCGACGACGTCCTCGCCGGTCTCCGCGAGGTCGCCGGGCTCGACACCACCGCAGCACCGTTGGTGCGGCGGCTGGCGCAGGGTCCGCTCGACCTCGGGACAGGCACGGTGGGCGACCCGTTGGCACCCGACCGCGACACGTCCACCCCGCCGGGGTAGGCGTCGACCGCGGTCGAGCCGGCGGAGCGGCCACCGACGCGCACAGGAGGGCGTCGCCGCTCGGCGGCGACACTCCCGTTGCCCGCCGGGTGCACCACAGGCTTGCGTCCGTAGCCGCTTCGGCGGTGGGGGCGACGACAGGCCCCCGTGCGGCGCCGCGCAGCGCCCGGGGGCGGAGGAGAGCGCATGCTCGACCCGGACTCGAACGAGACCAGCGCACCACCAGCACCACCGACAACACCGACACCACCGGCACCAGCCCCGCGGGGACGGCCTCACCGCCACGCAGCCGCCGGGCTGCCAGTCGTGCCGCCGGGCCCCCACAGGCCCGGGCCGAGGCGCCTCCGGCGCCCGCGGAACCCGCGGCCCCAGAGGACGACCGCACTAGCGACGGCACTAGCGACGGCACTGGCGCCGCCGACAAGCCCGCGCCCCGGCGCCGGGCGACGGCGGCGAAGAAGACCGCGAAGACCGCGAAGACGGCCAAGACCGCCAAGAAGTCGACGACGGCGGCCAAGACCGCGTCGTCGACCAGGACGGGCAAGAAGGCCGCCGCCGCGACCACCGACCCGGCGGCTGAGCCGGTCGCCGACCCGGCCGCCGACGCGGCCGCCGACCCGGCCGCCGACGCCGGGTCCGAGGCTGCCTCCGCCGGGCGTCCGAGGCAGCCGGATCGCCGTTGTCGACCCCCCTGTTCAAGGCCCCCGACCCCGCCGCAGCCCCCGCACCGCGACGCGCGCGGCGCGGAGCCGGCGCGGCATCGAAGGTCACGACCGACGGGTCGCCGCCGCGTCGCGGAGCGCGTCGCGGAGCACGTCGCGG
>CAWATY010000025.1:0-42869 GCA_963785115.1 uncultured Actinomycetota bacterium | reverse complement strand
GCAGATCTGTCCCTGGTGCAGGAAGGACCCCCAGGCCGCCAGGTTGACGGCCTGCTCAACGTCGGCGTCGTCGAGGACGAGCATCGCGGAGTTGCCGCCCAGCTCGAGGTGCGCCCGGGTGAGGTGCCGGCCGGCCAGCTCACCGACCTTGCGCCCGGCAGCCGTGGAACCGGTGAACGACACCACCCGCACCAGCGGGTGGGTGACCAGCGCCTCGCCGACGTCGACGCCACCGGGCAGCAGCTGCAGCAGCCCCGGCGGCAGCCCGGCCTCCTCCAGCACGCGGACCAGCGTCACGCCGCCGGTGACGACCGTGCGCGGGTCGGGCTTGAGCAGCACGGCGTTGCCGAGCGCGAGCGCAGGGGCGACGGATCGGATGCCGAGGATGATCGGCACGTTGAACGGCGAGATCACCGCGACCACGCCGGCGGGCACCCGCCGCGCCATCGACAGCCGCGGCTGCTCGCTCGGCAGCAGTGCGCCGTACGCCAGCCCGGGCAGGCCCGCCGCGGCGTAGCACTCCTCGGCGGCCACGTGCAGCGCGAAGTCGGCCAGCGGTGGCACGGCTCCGACCTCGCGGACGTTCCAGCCCGCGATCTCGTCCGCGTGCTCCTGCCACAGGTCGCCCGCCCGGCGGAGCACCGCGGCCCGCTCGGTGTGCGGCCGGGCGGCCCACTCCCGCTGCGCCCGGGCCGCCGACTCGGCCGCCCGCGCGACATCGTCGGCGGTGGCGCGGCCGGTCGTCCCGAGCGTCTGGCCGGTCGCGGGCTCGACGACCGGTTCCTCGCCACCGGATCCGGGAGTCCACTCGCCGTCCAGGTGGATCCGGCCGTGCCAGGTGGCCTCGTCGAGCAGTCCCACGCCATACCCTTCCGCCGTGTGCGGTATGCGCACAGTTGTTGAAAGTGCGAACTTATGAGCCCGCCGGGTCGTCGTCAAGGAGTGGTCCGTGGGTACCCTGCTGCCCGTGACCGAGGGTGAGCCGGCTGCGCGCTCGGTCGACACGGTCCAGTCGCTGGAGCGCGGTCTGGCGGTGATCCGGGCCTTCGACGCCGAGCACTCCGACATGACGTTGTCCGACGTGGCCCGCCGCAGCGGCCTCACCCGCGCCACCACCCGACGCATTCTGCACACCCTGGTGGCGCTCGGCTACATGCGCAGTGACGGTCGCGCGTTCGGGCTGCGTCCCCGGGTGCTCGAGCTCGGCTACGCGTACCTGTCCAGCCTCACCCTCCCCGAGGTGGCGAGCCCGCACCTCGAGGCGCTGGCCGCCCAGACCCGCGAGTCGTCGTCGGTGTCGGTGCTCGACGGCGCCGACGTCGTGTACGTGGCCCGGGTGGCCACCCAGCGGATCATGACCGTGGCGATCGCCGTCGGCACCCGGTTCCCCGCGTACGCGACGTCGATGGGGCGGGTGCTGCTGGCCGGGCACGACGACGACTGGGTGGTCGAGTTCCTCGGCTCGGCGGACCTGCGACCGCTCACGCCCTACACCTGCACCGACCCCGCGGCGCTGCACGCGGAGCTGCGCCGGGTGCGGGACCAGGGCTTCGCGCTGGTCGACCAGGAGCTGGAGGAGGGGCTGCGGTCGATCGCGGTGCCGTTGCGCGACCCGTCGGGCCGGGTCGTGGCGGCCATGAACGTGTCCGCGAGTGCCAGTCGCCGCACCCCCGAGACCGTGCGTGCCGAGCTGCTGCCGCCGCTGCAGCGCACCGCGGGCGCGATCGAGGACGACCTGCGGGCCGGCCACGCCGACCGGCGCGCCTGACGGCGATCAGCCGACCGGTTCGGTCCCGACCTCGTCGAAGGGCAGCCGCGGCTGCGGCGGGCCGTGGGTCGGGTCGACGCCGTCGAACAGGCTGCTCACCGACGTCCCCTCGTGGATGCGGCTGATCGCCTCGGCGAACAGGCCGGACACGGACCGGACCTTCAGCTCCGGCCAGTCCGTCGGCGGGGGGACGGTGTCGGTGGTGACCACCTCGGTGACGTGCGGGTTGGTGGTGAGCCGCTCCTGCGCCTTGCCGGTGAACAACCCGTGGGTGCAGGCCACCGCGGCCTCGTCGCAGCCCTCGGACGACAGCCGCTCGAGCAGCTCGACGATCGAACCGCCGGTGGCGATCTCGTCGTCGAGCACGATGGCCCGCTTGCCCGCGACGTCACCGACGATGGCGTCGATGACGACCCGGTCGTCGGCCAGCCGCTGCTTGCTGCCCGCCGCGACGGGCAGGCCCAGCAGCCGGGCGAACCGGGTGGCGGTCTTGGCGTTGCCCAGGTCGGGCGACACGACCACGGTGTCGGTGAGGTCGTGGTCGCGGAAGTGGTCGGCGAGCTCGCCGATCGCGGTGAGGTGGTCGACCGGCACCGAGAAGAACCCGTGCACCTGCGGCGCGTGCAGGGTCATCGTCAGCACCTTCGAGGCACCGGCGGCGACCAGCATGTCGGCCACCAGCCGGCCGCCGATCGAGATCCGGGAGGCGTCCTTCTTGTCCGAGCGGGCGTAGGCGAAGTGCGGGATCACCGCCGTCACCTGTGCCGCGGAGGCTCCCCGCGCGGCGTCGAGCATGAGCAGCAGCTCCATCAGGTGCTCCTGCGTCGGGGGCACCAGGGGCTGGACCACGTAGACGTCGCGCTGCCGGCAGTTGGCCTGCAGCTGCACCTGCAGGCAGTCGTTGCTGAACCGGATCAGGTCGGACGGCGAGAGCGGCACGCCCAGGCCCGAGCAGATCTGGCGAGCCAGCTCCGGGTGGGCCGCACCGGAGAAGACCACCAGCTCGCGCACAGGTCGCAGCCTAGCCGCGGGCCGGTCCGGCCTCGCCCGATTCGCAGCGTCGCTTCAGTCCGGCCGCCTCCATCGCGACGTACCTGCGGACCAGCCGGCCGCCGAGTGCGCCGACGACACCCGCCAGCGGGCCGGTCTGCTGGAAGCGCAGGGTCACCGTGCAGCCGCCGTCGCGGGGCTCGATGACGTGCTCGGCGACCGAGACCAGACCGGGCGAGTGCGCGGTCCAGGTGAAGGCCCGCCCCTCCTCGAGCTCGGTCACCAGCCACTCCGCGGCAGGCAGCCGGGGCTGGCGCACCGCCACCCGGCTGCCCTCGGCGAGCGGACCGCCCTCCAGCGGCCGTACCGAGCGCATCGAGGCGGTCCACTGCGGCCAGCTCTCGACGTCGGCCAGCACCCGCCAGACCTGGTCCGGGGCGGCCGCGACGTCCACGGTCTCGGTCACCTGCACGCCCCCAGCCTGCCACCGCCGCACCGTCGGTAGCCTCCCGGGATGCCCGCCGGCCGGTTCGAGATCGTCAGCCAGACGCGCCCGTTCGCGGTGGTGTCGCCGGGCTTCGAGGCCGCCGCCGCGGGCCCGGCGCGGCTGGACGCGATGCACCGCAGCGACGCGTCGCCGCCGGCGCCGTTCGCGGCGGTCGAGGTCGAGCTGGACGACGTGGGCCCTGGCGGCGCCGCAGCGGGGCTGACCGCAGCCGACGGCGACGGGGTGCTGGTGACCTACGAGCCCGCCCGGCACCAGGTGCGGGTGCGGGTGACCCGCGCCGGCCGGCAGACCGTCGTGGCCAGGAAGCGGGTGAGAGGAGCGCCGCCGCGCCGGCTCGGCTTCGTGCTGTGCGAGAACCAGGTGACCGCCCTGCTGGACCGGCGCGCGGGGTGGCAGCCCGTCGTCACCGCCCGCCAGCCGGTGTCGCGGCTGCTCGACCTGCGCGACCCGGCCGTGCTGGGCCGGCTGGCCTACGCGTGGGGGCCCGCCGAGCCCGCCGCCGGGCCGGTCGCGCTGCGCGGCGTGGTGGCGGGGGTGTTCGGCATGACCGGCGTGCGCGACCCGCACCTGGTGCAGGCGGCAGACGGCACGCCGTACGTGCGCGACGGGCAGGTCTACCTGACGATGACCTGCGCGGGGATGGGCTTCTTCGCCCAGGCGCACTGGGGGGTGTTCACCCTCGACCTGGCCGCGCCCGACCGGCTCACGCAGGTGGGTCACCTGTTCTCCCGCCGCGACGGGCTGGTGCTGGGCGACCACGCCGGGCAGGTCATCGTCGACGATGCGACCGGACGCTGCCGGGTGGCCACCAGCTCGTGGGGCGACTTCTCACCGAAGACGGGCGTGCACCTGCGGCACGCCGAGGCGACGACCGACCTGCTGCACGGCGTGCACGTCCTCGACTACGAGCCGTTCGCCGTCCCGACCCCGCACAGCGCGTGGGACCCGGCGCTGACCCGCGTCGACGACCGGTGGCGTGTCGCGTTCGTGGAGAGCCCGTCGCAGGACCCCTTCGACTTCCACCCGGCGCTGGCGGCCGGTCCGCCCGGCGGGGCATGGGGCGAGGGACTGGAGCTGGTCGGCGCCGACACCACGCTGGACCAGTGCGAGGGCCCGATCCTGGCGCAGGTCGACGGTGAGTGGCGGGTGCTGGCCAGCGACGAACGTGGCCGGCGGTACGTGATCTACGATCTCGGGATGCGCCGGGTCGGCGAGCTGGCGGCGCCGTACGTCACGAACATCCCGCACCCGCAGCTGCTCCCGCTGCCGGAGAGCTCGCCGCTCGGCGGCGAGCTGATGGTGACCTTCGACGGCACGTCGTGGGGCAAGCGGGTGCTCGGCTACGGCACGCACGGCGACTTCATCGTGATGGCCCGCTGACCGGGCGTGCCGGCCTCAGGCCCAGACCTGGCCCTCGAGGCGCTCCTCGGCGTCGTCGACGGTGCCCTCGTAGGCGCCGGTGGACAGGTACTTCCAGCCGCCGTCGCAGACGACGAAGCAGATGTCGGCGCGCTCGTTGGCCGTGACCGCCTTGGCGGCCTGACCGAGCGCGGCGTGCAGGATCGCGCCGGTCGAGATGCCGACGAACATGCCCTCCAGGTCGAGCAGCTCACGCACCCGGCGGACGGCGTCGCGCGGGCCGACCGAGAAGCGGGCGTCGATCAGCGCGTCGTCGTACAGCTCGGGCACGAACCCCTCGTCGAGGTTGCGCAGCCCGTAGACCAGCTCGCCGTAGCGCGGCTCGGCGGCGACGATGCGCACCTCCGGCTTGTGCTCACGGAAGTACCGGCCGACCCCCATCAACGTCCCGGTGGTGCCGAGACCGGCGACGACGTGGGTGACCTCGGGCAGGTCGTCGAGGATCTCCGGGCCGGTGCCGGAGTAGTGCGCGTCGGCGTTGGCCGGGTTGCCGTACTGGTAGAGCATCACCCAGTCGGCGTGCTCCTCCGCGAGCTGCTTGGCGACCCGCACCGCCTGGTTCGACCCACCCGCCGCGGGCGAGGACACGATCTCGGCGCCCCACATCCGCAGCAGCTGGCGGCGCTCCTCCGAGGTGTTCTCCGGCATCACGCAGACCAGCCGGTAGTCCTTGAGCCGGGCCGCCATGGCCAGCGAGATCCCGGTGTTGCCGCTGGTGGGCTCGAGGATCGTGCAGCCGGGTCGCAGCGTGCCGTCCTTCTCGGCCGCCGCGATCATCGCGAGCGCCGCGCGGTCCTTGATCGACCCGGTGGGGTTACGGTCCTCGAGCTTCGCCCACAGCCGCACGTCCGGGGACGGCGACAGCCGCGGCAGCCCCACCAGCGGGGTCCGGCCGACGGAGTCGAGCAGCGAGTCGAAGCGCACGAGGTGAGTGGGCTCGTCAGCCGCCGGCGACGGCCGGCAGGATCACCACGGTGTCGCCGTCGGACAGCGACGTGTCCAGCCCGCCGGTGAAGCGGACGTCCTCGTCGTTGACATAGACGTTGACGAAGCGACGCAGGTCGCCGTCGTCGACGACCCGCTCCTTGATGCCGGGGTGCCGGGCGTCCAGGTCGTCGAAGACCTCGGCGAGCGTCCCGCCCGACCCGCTCACCTGCTTGTCACCGCCGGTGTAGGTCCGCAGGATCGTCGGTACCTTGACCTCGATCGCCATCGTCGTCGTGTCTCCTCGTTGGTCTCGGCGCACATCTCGAACGCTGGTTGACGTCTCACCCAGATCGAACGGTGACCCGGGGTCCGCTCATTCCGCCCCCGCCTGCCGGTCGGGCGTGGGTTCGGTCACCAGCTCGACGTCCTCCTCGCTCACCTCGCCGTCCACGATGCGGTACGAGCGCAGCGGCAGCGGCCCCTCGCCCTCGTGCGCGCCGTCGGCCGTCGACACCAGCACGTAGTGCGCGCCCGGCTCCTGGGCCAACGCGATGTCGGTCCGCGAGGGGTACGCCTCGGTGCCGGTGTGCGAGTGGTAGATGACCACCGGCTCCTCGTCGCGCGCGTCCATCTCCTTGTACAGCTGGAGGAGCTCGGTGGCGTCGAACTCGTAGAAGGTCGGGGACATCGCCGCGTTGAGCATCGGCACGTGCCGCACCGGACGGTCCGAACCGGCCGGGCCGGCCACGACTCCGCAGGCCTCGTCCGGGTGGTCCCGGCGGGCGTGCGCGACGATCGCGTCGGCGATCCGCTGGTCGAGGGTGAGCACCACCGGAGGGTACGAGGCACGGCGGGGGGTCCTGGGCCGAAGCCCGCGCCGTCCGGATGCCGAGACGGCATCTGGTGAGGTTAGGCTACCCTTCCATGGCACGCGAGCTGACGTACTGCACGGCCGAGGTGGCGGCGCTGACCCGGCTCTCGCCGCACCTGCGCCGGCTGGTGCTGCGCAACGTCCCGAGCAGCTGGGCCTCGGCCGGGGTGGCCGACGAGGCGGTGCTGCTGGTGTTCCCCGGGACCGACGGCCAGGTGCTGCTGCCGCCCGACGTCGACGACGGGGATCCGTACCGGCTCTCCCGCTGGTACACGGTGCGCCGCTTCGACCCCGAGCACCGCGAGCTCACCGTCGACCTCGTCGTCCACGACGTCGGCGCCTCGGCGCGCTGGGCCCGCCAGGCGCGGGAGGGGCAGCCGATCGGGATGTCCGACCCCCGACACTGGTACGCGCCGCCGGCCGATGCCGGCTGGCAGCTGCTGCTCGGCGACCTCACCGCGCTGCCCGCGATCAGCCGGGTACTGGAGGAGCACGACGGCCGTCACCCGGTGCGGGCCTACGTCCAGGTGCCTGACCCGGCCGACGCCGTGCCCGTGGACCTGCCCGCCGCGGCGAGCCTGGAGTGGGTGGTCGACGCCGATCCGCAGGCCATGCTGCGCCGGCTCCGGGCGCTGAGGCTGCCACCCGGCGCCGGGTACGTGTTCGTGGCCGGCGAGACCGGGGTCACCCGCGACGTGCGCCGTCACCTGCGCCACCAGCTCGGTCTGGCCAACGGGGCGTACACCGTCACCGGCTACTGGCGCCCGCGCTCGGAGGAGTGGCTCGCCCGCTACGAGATCGCCGCCGCCGAGCTCGGTCTGGAGGCGCTGTACGAGCAGATGGAGACCGCGGGCGCCGACGTCGAGGCGCTCACCGACGAGCTCGACCGCCGGCTCGCCTCCGCGGGCCTCTGACTGGCCGGCCTGTCCGGCGCCGGGCGAGCTCAGCGGAGGGTACGGACCAGCGTCTCCTGGACGAAGCCGAGCCAGTCGTAGACGTCGTGCATCGCCTTGGCCGGGTCGTCGTCGGGCAGCGACAACCAGCGGTCGTCGTCGTCCTCGGCCACCTCGAGCCGGACCCCTATCGCCAGCCGGAGGTCGGTCAGGCAGCGCAGCCACGCCTGGACGCCTTCCGCGTCCAGCTCCACGTCGACCGGCTCGTCGTCCCTGGCCGTGTCGGCGCCGGCGTCGCGCAGCGAGGCGATCACGGCCTCGGCGTTGCCCACCTTGCCGTCGCGCAGCCCGCGCTCGGTGTAGCGGCGGAAGTCGGCGTTGGCGTCGGCCGTCGAGTCGGGCTCGTCGGCGTCGTCGCCCGGCCAGGAGTAGCCGTCGGGCAGCAGCCGGGCCAGCACCGGGTCGTCGGGGCGGGAGAGCTCGGAGCCGGTGTCCTCCATCCCCACCAGCTGGGCGAGCGGGTCGTCGTCGGTCGCGACCACCCGCGGGTCGGCCACGCCGTCGCGCAGCAGCTCGATGACCTGCCCCGCCAGGGACGCGACCAGGGACGCCTCCGCGACGTCGAAGCGGGCATGAGCGCCGCCCCGGCGGACCCGCGCGAACCCCGACGTCACCCGTCCGCCTTCTGCAGGGTCGCCCACAACCCGTACCCGTGCATCGCCTCGACGTCGCGCTCCATCGCCTCGCGACTGCCGTTGGACACGATCGCCTTGCCCTCCTGGTGCACCGCCAGCATCAGCGTGTCGGCCTTCTTCTCGGAGTAGCCGAAGTGGGTGCGGAACACCCACGCGACGTAGGACATCAGGTTCACCGGGTCGTTCCACACGATGGTGACCCACGGGGACTCCGGCAGCACCCGCTCATCGGTGCCGGTCTCCTCGACCTCGCTGGGGGCGGTGGACACCCCCGCATTGTCGCGCAGCGCGTGCGAGGGTTGCGGCATGGGGACCGAGCGCACAGTCGACGTGGTGGTCATCGGCGGCGGACCCGTCGGCGAGAACGCGGCGGGCCGCACGGCCGCCGCCGGGTTGACGACCGTCCTGGTCGAGCACGAGCTGCTGGGCGGCGAGTGCTCCTACTGGGCGTGCATGCCGAGCAAGGCCCTGCTGCGGCCGATCGATGCGCTGGACGCCGCCAAGCACGTCGCCGGCAGCGACGCTGCCACGACCGGCCGGGTGGACGCGCAGGCGGTGTTCGCCCGCCGCGACTCGTTCACCTCGCACTGGGACGACTCGAGCCAGGTCGAGTGGGCCGAGGGGGCGGGCATCCAGGTCGTCCGCGGGCACGGCCGGCTGGCCGGCGAACGCGTCGTCGAGGTGACCGACGACGGTGATGTCACCCGGCTCACCGCCCGGCAGGCCGTGATCGTCGCGACCGGGTCGGTGCCGAGCGAGCCACCGCTCGAGGGCCTCGACACGACGCCCCACTGGGGCAGCCGCGAGGCGACCGGCTCGCACGAGGTGCCGACCAGCCTGGCGGTCCTCGGTGGCGGGGTCGTCGGCGTCGAGATGGCCCAGGCCTACCTAGGCCTCGGCAGCGAGGTCACCCTGGTCGCCGGTCGCGGGGTGCTGGGCCGCGCCGAGCCCTTCGCCGGCGAGCTGGTCGCCGACTCGCTGCGCGAGCAGGGCGCCACGGTCCACGTGGGCCCGCAGGCCGAGGGCGTCGCCGCTACCGGCGACCGCGTACGCCTGCGGCTCGACGACGGCACGACGGTCGAGGCCGCGCGGCTGCTGGTCGCCACCGGTCGCCGGCCCGGCACTCGCGACGTCGGCCTCGACACGGTCGGCCTCACTCCGGGCGACCCGCTCGCGGTCGACGACCAGGGCCTGGTCGACGGGGTCAGCGGTGGCTGGCTGTACGCGGTCGGCGACGTCAACGGCCGGGCGCCGCTCACCCATCAGGGCAAGCACCAGGCGCGGATCGTCGGCTCGGTCGTGGTGTCCCGCGCCCGGGGCGAGCTCCCCGACGACCTGCAGCCGTGGTCGGCGTACGCGCTCACCGCCGACCACACCGCCGTGCCGCAGGTGGTCTTCACCCAGCCGCAGGTCGCCTGGGTGGGCCGCACGGCTGCCGAGGCCGACGCGGCGGGGCTGCGCACCCGGGTGGTCGACCTCGACATTGCGGTCGCGGGGTCGTCGCTGCACCGCGACGGCTACAGCGGCAAGGCCCGGTTCGTGGTCGACGACGACCGCCGGGTGCTCGCCGGCGTGACCCTGGTCGGCCCCGACGTGGCCGAGCTGCTGCACGCCGCGACGGTCGCCGTCGTGGGCGAGGTCACCGTCGACCGGCTGTGGCACGCGGTGCCGAGCTATCCCACGATCAGCGAGGTCTGGCTGCGCTTCCTGGAGTCGTACGGGCTGTAGGCACCCGCGGCTGCGGTGCCGGGCCGCGTCCTTACGCTGTCCTGGTGGCATCGACGTCGTTGCTCACCGACCACTACGAGCTGACCATGCTCCAGGGCGCCCTGCGGGCCGGCACCGCCGACCGTCGGGTCGTGTTCGAGATGTTCAGCCGGTCGCTGCTGGGCGGGAGGCGCTACGGCGTGGTGGCCGGCACCGGTCGCTTCCTCGACGGGCTGGCCGACTTCCGGTTCGCCCCCGACGAGCTGGCCTGGCTGCGGCAGACCAGCACCGTCGACGAGGCCACCCTCGCCTGGCTAGCGTCGTTCCGCTTCTCCGGCGACGTGTGGGGCTACCCGGAGGGTGAGACCTACTTCGCCGGCTCGCCGGTGCTGACCGTCGAGTCGACGTTCGCCGAGGCGGTGCTGCTCGAGACGCTGTCGCTGAGCATCCTCAACCACGACTCGGCGATCGCCTCGGCGGCGTCCCGGATCAGCTGGGCCGCGGGCGGTCGGCCGCTGCTCGAGATGGGCTCGCGCCGTACACATGAGGAGGCGGCGGTCGCGTGCGCCCGGGCGGCCTACCTGGCCGGCTTCGCCGCCACGTCGAACCTGCGCGCCGGCGAGCGCTGGGGGGTGCCGACCAGCGGCACCAGCGCGCACGCCTTCATCCTGCTGCACGACAGCGAGCGGGACGCCTTCACCGCCCAGGTCGAGGCGCTCGGCGAGTCGACCACGCTGCTGATCGACACCTACGACGTGAGCGAGGCCGTGCGCACCGCGGTCTCGGTGGCCGGACCCTCCCTCGGCGCGGTGCGGATCGACTCCGGCGACCTGGCCGACCTCGCCGAGCAGGTACGCGACGAGCTGGACGTGCTCGGCGCCAAGCAGACCCGCATCATCGTCACCGGCGACCTCGACGAGCACGGCATCGCGGCCTTGGCGGCAGCACCCGTCGACGGCTACGGCGTCGGTACCGCACTCGTCACGGGCTCGGGGCAACCGACCAGCGGGTTCGTCTACAAGCTGGTCGCCCGCGGCAGCGAGGACCCCTCCGGCCCGATGGTGCCCGTCGCCAAGAACAGCCCGGACAAGCAGACCACCGGTGGCCGCAAGTGGGCCAGCCGCCGGGTGGGCGCGCTGGGCACCGCCCAGGCCGAGGTCATCTCGGTGGGCGGGCCCGCGCCCAGTGGCCGCCCGCTGCAGGTGCAGATGGTGCGCGCCGGTGAGCGGGTGTGGCGCGAGCCGCTGAGCGCCTCCCGCGACCGGCACCAGCGCAGCCGGGCCGAGCTGCCGATGGCCGCGCGTCACCTGTCCCGCGGCGGGCCCGCCATCCCGACCGAGCTCGAGGAGGCTGCGACATGAGCCCCGAGGAGGCTGCGACATGAGCAAGGCACTGGTCGTCGTCGACGTGCAGAACGACTTCTGCGAGGGCGGCTCGCTGGCCGTCACGGGCGGAGCCGCCGTGGCCGCGGCTGTAGGCAGTGTCCTCGCCAGCACCGACCGAGGGGGCTACCCGGTGGTGGTGGCGACCCGAGACCACCACATCGACCCCGGCGCGCACTTCTCCGACCAGCCCGACTTCGTCGACTCGTGGCCGCCGCACTGCGTGGTCGACACCGACGGGGCGGACTTCCACCCGGACCTGCAGCCGCGCCCGTTCGACGCCGTCTTCCGCAAGGGCGAGTACACCGCCGCGTACTCGGGCTTCGAGGGCAGCACCGACGACGGGTCCGGTCTCGCCGACTGGTTGCGGGCCCACGACGTCGACGGGGTCGACGTGTGCGGCATCGCCACCGACTACTGCGTGCGGGCCACCGCCCTCGACGCGGCCGCCGCCGGGTTCCGTACCACCGTGCTGCTCGACCTCACCGCAGCGGTGGCGCCCGACCGCATCGAGGCGTCGCTGGAGGCGTTCAGCGCCGCCGGGGTGGGCGTCAGGGGTTCGTCGCCCCGGTGATCTGCAGCGGCTGACCCTGGTAGGTCAAGCGCCAGTCGACGCTGGAGAGGCTGTCGGGGTCGACGGTGCCCTGGGCGGTCACCCAGTCGATCAGCAGCTGGCGGATCTCCTGCTGCCGGTTGTCGACGACCGGCGCGTCCGTCACGTGCGGGAACGAGCCCCCGCCCGACTGCCGGTAGTTGTTGATGGCGAGCACGAACTGCTGGTCGTCGGCAACCGGCGTGCCGTCGTAGGAGAGGTCGACGATCCGGTCGCCGAGAGCCCGACCGAGGTCGATCTCGTAGGTCAACGGCGCGTCGAGTCCGGCCATGACGTCGTAGTTGTAGTCGGGGGTGCCGCTGGGTGCACTGGGGCGCGGAGCGTTGGTCACGTCGGCCGGGTCGTGCGGCCCGACCGA
This sequence comes from uncultured Actinomycetota bacterium, assembly GCA_963785115.1. Lineage (GTDB taxonomy): Bacteria > Actinomycetota > Actinomycetes > Propionibacteriales > Nocardioidaceae > JACCWP01. The sequence goes on along the minus strand of CAWATY010000025.1, from coordinate 30,738 downwards.
GCTGACCGCCTGGAAGTACTCCGCGGACTTCTCCAGGTAGTCCTTGACCTGGGCACCGGTCAGCACGATGCCCAGCAGCGTGTTGTCGTAGATGTAGAGACCCGCGACGTCCCGCACGCTGACCGTGCCGGCGGGGATCGCCGCGTCGCGGTTGAAGGGCGCGGCGATGCTCAGGACGGGCAGGTCGGCCTGCGGGGTGCCCGCGACCCCCTGCTGGACCGACTCCCCCTGCACGTGGTTGATGAAGTCCAGCGCCGCGACGTCCTCGAACCGCGCGGTTGCGGCCGACATCGCCTCGGTCGACTCCCCGATCGGCGAGTTGACGTAGTCGCGGACGGTGCGGTGCTTGCCGCGCAGCAGCGCGGCGACGTAGCCGTCCTCGGCGACGGTGTTGGAGTTCAGCACCTGCGACGCGGTCCGGACGACCTCCCAGTGACCGCCCCGGCGACGGACGTCGATGTCGACGACCGACAGCCGCATCCCCCACTTGAGCGGCTCGGTGAGCAGCACTGGGCGCCCCGTCTCCTCGTTGACCACGAACCGCTGGGCGATCTCGGTGTGCGCGTGCCCCACCAGGATCGCGTCGATCCCGGGCACCTTGCGGGCGACGACCGACGAGGCGTTCTCCAGGTACGGCAGGGCGTCGCCGTACGACGACGAGGCGGTCGCTCCCGAGTGCGCGGCGACGACGACCACGTCGGCGCCCGCCTCGCGCATCGCGGGCACCCACTCGCGGGCCGCGCCGACCAGGCCGGGGAACTCCATCCGTCCCTCGACGTTGGCCTTGTCCCAGATCGCGATCCCGGGGTTGGTGAGGCCGAGGATGCCGACGGTCACGGGCTCGCTGTGACCCACGTGGACCCGGCGGAGCACGTACGGCCGGAAGGCGGGGAGCCCGCTGGCGGCGTCGACCGCGTTGGCACCGAGCAGCGGGAAGTCGAGCTGGTCGGCGAAACGGCGCAGCAGCTTGATCCCGTAGTTGAACTCGTGGTTGCCGAGCGCCGCGGCGTCGTAGCCGATGGCGTTCATCGCGGTGGCCATCGGGTGGGTGGCGCCCTGGGTGATCGGGTCGATCTTGGCGTAGTAGTAGGCCAGCGGCGTGCCCTGGATGGTGTCGCCGGCGTCGATGAGCAGGGTGCTGCGGGAGCCGCGCTCGGCGCGCATCGCCGCCACGAGGGTGGAGACCTTGGCCAGTCCGATGTCGTTGTGGTCGCCGTCGTCGTAGCGGCGGTCCTGGTAGTAGTCCCAGTTGAAGACGTTGCCGTGCAGGTCGGTCGTGCCGAGCACGCTCAGCCGGTAGCGGCGGTCACGGCCGGCGTCCGCGGCGGCCGCGTCGGGGGTGTAGCCGGCGGCGGCGAGCGCGCCCGCGGCCGCGGCGCCCCGGAGCACCGTCCTTCGGCTGGGGGCAGAGGCGGGGAGCGGGGTGGAGACGGGCGGCTGCGGGTCGGGCACGGGTCCTCCGGTGCTGGATCTGAGCAGGGGTACGGGTGGGTTTCGTCGGTGTCGTACCGGATTGTCCATCACCGGGCTGTCCGGCGGGAGTCCCCTGCCCTGCCCCGTTTTCGTCACCTGCCCCGTGATCTCCGCAGCTGCCCCGCGTTATTGCGCGGGGCTAGTGCGGGTTTCGCAAGCCGGCTTGCGAAACCAGCACCGCGCGGAGCGCGGGCACGGTGGCGAGCTGGGTGTCCAGGACGGCGCGGGCGCGGGAGACCGAGTCGACCAGTGGATGGGTCCCGAGTGCGCGCAGCGCCAGTCGCTCGGAACCGGTCAGCGCTGCCTCGATCGCGGTGGTCTCGACCGCCTTGACCGACTGCACCAGGCCGAGCTGGTGCCCGTCCAGCGGAGCCACCGGCAACGGCCGCGGCCCGGCCGCGTCGACCGTGCACGGCACCTCGACCACGGCGTCGTCGGCGAGCCCGGGCAGGGTGCCGCGGTTGCGCACGTTGAGCACCAGCGTGGCCGCCTCGTCGCGGCCGATCGCGTGCATCAGCGCGAGCGCCATCCGGTCGTACCCGCCGCCGTCGAGGTCGGCCGGCGATCCGGTCGGGGCCGCGTCATCGGCCCCGCTGTCGGCCCCGCTGTCGGCCCCGCTGTCGGCGCGGCTGTCGGCCATGTAGGTCGCCTCGCGCTGCTGCCGTGTCCGCTCCCACGCCGCGAGTGCCTCGGCGGGCTCACCCAGCGCGGCCTCGGCGTAGAAGCGGGCCTGCTGCTCGGCGAGGAACTCCCCACGGGTCGTGTCCGCGGCCGTGGCGGCGCGCACCGCCTCGGCGGTGCGGTACCAGTACCAGAGGTACTCGTTGGGCACCGCGCCCAGCGCACGCAGCCACTCCGCGCCGAACAGCCGCCCCTCCTCGAAGGAGGCCAGCGCGTCGTCGTCGGCCAGCAGCCGGGGCAGCAGATCGGTGCCGTCGACCTCGGCCCGTCGCACCCAGCCGAGGTGGTTCAGGCCGGCGTAGTCGATCCGCACCGCCGAATGGTCGACGCCGAACGCCACGTGCAGCCCGTGCGTCACCCGCCGCATCAACCCGACCGGCGAGTCGCAGATGCCCACCACCCGGTCGCCCAGTCCTCCGCCCTCGGGAGCCGCCATCGCCTGGGTGACCATCCCGGCGGGGTTGGTGAAGTTGATGACCCACGCCGCCGGCGCGACCTCGCGCACGGTGCGCGCCATCCGCACCGCGACCGGGACGGTGCGCAGCCCGTACGTGACCCCGCCGGCGCCTGTCGTCTCCTGCCCCAGCAGCCCTTGGTCCAGCGCCGCGCGCTCGTCGCAGACCCGTCCGGCCAGACCGCCCACCCGGATCGCGGAGAAGACGAAGTCGGCGTCGCGCACGGTGCTGGCGAGGTCGGTGCCGACGTGGACCCGCGGCGCGTGTGCTCGACCGCCCGGTGCCGCGTCGGCCAGGGCGGTGAGCACCCGACCGATCGCTCGGAGCCGGCCGCGATCGGTGTCGTGCAGCGCCACGTCGGTGACCCGGGGCTGCGAGGCGTCGCCGAGCAGCGCCCGGTAGACCAGCGGGACCCGGAACCCGCCACCGCCCACGATTGCCAGCCGCACACCGCGACTCTGCCACCGCCGGCGGGCCGTGCCGAAAAGGGGGCCTGGGCCCACCCAGCTCGGGGACGTGGTCCCCTCGGCCGCCCCGGCCGGCAGCCGGACAGTGTGGACATGCCCGACATCGACCACACCTCCTCGTCCACCGCCGGCAGTGCCGCGCGCGGCCCGGTCCGTCGCGCCGAACGCGCCCTGGCGCCCGATCTCGCCCGCGGCGGCATGCTGCTGTTCATCGCGCTGGCGAACGCCGCCAACGTGGCGTTCGCGGCCCAGCCCGGCATCGACCCGACCCCGCACGGCGTCGAACGCGTCCTCAACCTGCTGCTGCTCACGCTGGTCGACAGCCGCGCCTACCCCGTCTTCGCGGTGATGTTCGGTTACGGCCTCGTGCAGCTGGCCAATCGACAGGCCGCCTCGGGCGCCGACCCCCGGCCGGTGCTGCTGCGGCGGAACGGCTGGCTGCTGGTCCTCGGGTTCCTGCACGCGGGCCTGCTGTACTTCGGCGACTTCCTCGGCGCGTACGGGATCGTCGGGCTCATCGCGACCGTGCTGCTGCTGCCGCGCTCCGGCCGGTTCCACCGGGTGGTGCTGTGGCTGTGGGCGGCCCAGCTGCTGTACGTCCTCGTCCTGGCCGGCCTGGCACTCGCCAGCGTGATGGCCGGTGCGGGCGGCGACGCGCTGCTGACCAACTCCACGAACCCGTCGCTCGCGGCATCCAGCTGGCACGAGGCGCTGGTCGACCGGCTGGCCGAGTGGCCGCTGCACACCGCGACCGTGCTGCCGTTCATCGTCGTGGTCTGGCTCGGCATGTGGGCGGCGCGCCACCGGCTGCTCGAGGACCCGGCCGCGCACCGCCCGCTGCTGCGCCGCGTCGCCGTCGCGGGTCTGGGCATCACGGTGGTCGGCGGCCTGCCGTACGCCCTCGTCGGTGCCGGCCTGCTGCACGTCGACGCAGCAGCAGTGGACGCGCTGGCCTACCTGCACGCGGTCAGCGGCGAGTACGGCGGCCCCGGCTACGTCGCGCTGTTCGGGCTGCTGGCAGTCCGGCTGGCCGAGCGGCCGCCGTCGGGAGCCGCAGCCACCGCGGTGGGCGCGGTGCGGGCGCTGGGTCAGCGCTCGCTGTCGGGCTACCTGTTCCAGTCGGTGGCTTGGACCGTGCTGCTCGCGCCGTGGGCGCTCGCCCTCGGAGACCACGGCAGCACCGCGCTGGTCGCCGCCGCGACGGCCGTCGGGGTCTGGGCCGTGTCCTGTGCGGCCGCCGCCGCGATGGAACGGTACGGGTATCGCGGACCCGCCGAGCTGTTGCTGCGCCGGCTGACGTACGGCACGCCGCGCCCGACCGGCTGATCCTGGGAGGAGCGGACCTGCTTTGCGCGCGACGGACGCCCGGGCGCAGACTTCCCCCATGGAGCAGGAGCCCGCCGACGTCTTCGTGGCCGGCACGCTGTTCCTGGACATCGTGTTCACCGGCATGACCCAGCCGCCGACCACGGGCCACGAGCTCTGGACCGAGGGCATGGGCTCCAGCCCGGGAGGCGTCGCCAACCTGGCCGTCGCCTGCAGCCGGCTCGGCCTGTCCACGACGCTGGCGGCCGCCTTCGGCAGCGACGTCTACGGCGACTTCTGCTGGACCGTGCTGGCCGAGGGTGAGGGCATCGACCTGTCGCCGTCACGCCGGTACGACGGCTGGCACTCCCCCGTGACGGTGTCGATGTGCTACGACGACGACCGCGCCATGGTCACCCACGGCCACCCGCCGCCGACCTCGCCCGACGCCATGATCGGCCGCCCGCCGCCGTCACGGGTGTGCTTCACCGAGCTGGGCATCGACCTCGGCGACCTGCACGGGCTCGGCCAGCCGACCTGGGTCACCGAGGCCGCGGCGGCGGGCGCCATGGTCTTCACCGACGTGGGCTGGGACTCCACGGAAACCTGGGACGTGGCTGCCCTGCGACGCGGGCTCGAGGGCTGCCACGCCTTCGTCCCCAACGCCGACGAGGCCATGGCCTACACCCGCACCGATTCGCCGGGTGCGGCCCTCGACGCCATGCGCGACTGGGTGCCGCTCGCGGTCGTCACCCTGGGCAGCGGCGGCGCGCTGGCCGCGGACGCGATGACCGGCGAGACGGCGTGGGCCCCAGCGGTCCCGGTCGAGGCGCTCGACCCCACCGGCGCCGGAGACGTGTTCCTGGCCGCGCTGGTGACCGGCACCCTGGGCGACTGGCCGCTGCAGCAGCGGCTGCGCTTCGCCAACCTGTGCGCTGCGCTCTCGGTACGCGACTTCGGTGGCGCGCTGGCCGCTCCCGGCTGGGGCGAGGTGCACGCCTGGTGGCGGCAGGTGCGCGGCACCTCGCGCCGGGCCGCCGACTACGCCTTCCTCGACGACGTGATCCCGAAGGGCCCGGCCCGGCGCGTCTCGCGCGCCTCGGCCACCATCGGCCTGCGGCTGCCGCTGACCACCACCGCCGAGCTGAACCCGGACCGCACCTCGACGCCCGACCCCGACGACACCGCATCCACCGCCGAGACCACCGCCACACCCACGGAGGAGCCCGCCCCATGACCATCCGCCCTGGTACGCCCCGCCGGCTCCCCCTGCTCGCGGCAGCCCTCGCGCTGGTGGCGCTCGCCGCCTGCGCGCCCGGTGAGGAGGAGGGCGGCGGGACCGAGACCGGCGCCGACGAGGTCGAGACCGACGTGTCCGCGATGGGCGACCTCACGCTCACCGTCTGGGACCAGGAGGTCCGGGGCAGCATGAACGACACCCTGGAGTCGCTCAACCAGGCGTTCATGGAGAAGTACCCGAACGTCACCATCGAGCGGGTGTCCCGCGACCTCGAGGACCTGAACAAGACGCTGCGGCTGGCGATCACCAGTGATGACGCCCCCGACGTCGTGCAGGCCAACAACGGCCGGTCGACGATGGGCGCGTTCGTCGAGGCCGGGCAGCTGCGCTCGCTCGACGGCTACGCCGAGGCGTACGGCTGGGACGAGCGGCTGGTCCCCGAGATCGCCGCGATGAGCTCGTACAGCGACGACGGCAAGGTCTTCGGCGAGGGCAACCTCTACGGGGTCCCGCTCACCGGCGAGCTGGTGGGACTGTGGTACTCGAAGTCCAAGCTCGACGAGATCGGCGCCGACGTCCCGGAGACGACCGCCGACCTCGAGGACGCGCTGCAGAAGGCCGCCGATGCCGGCGAGATCCCGATCCAGCTCGGCAACAAGGAGGGCTGGCCGGGCATCCACGACTTCGGCTTCGTGCAGAACCAGTTCGTGCCGGCCGACCAGATCCGCGACCTGGCCTTCGGGCTCGAGGGTTCGTCGTGGACCTCACCCGAGAACGAGCAGGCCGCCGACACCATCGCCTCCTGGGCTGACAAGGGGTACTTCACCGACGGCTTCAACGGCCTGGACTACGACCCGGTCTGGCAGGACTTCGCGAAGGGCAACGGCGTGTTCCTGGTCGCCGGCACCTGGCTGCTGGCCGAGGACATGCCCGAGACGATGGGCGACGACCTCGGCTTCATGCTGCCGCCGACCGGCGAGTCCGGCGAGAGCGCCGTGACCGGCGGCCCCGGGGTGCCGTTCGCCATCACCGAGCAGAGCGACAACGCCGACGCCGCCGCCGCGTACATCGACTGGATCTCCAGCCCGGACGCGATGGTCCAGATCGGCGACTCGGGCAGCCTGCCGGTCTACGGCTACGCCACGCCGCCGGACGCGGGCGCGGCCCAGTCCGCCGTGCTGGACGCCTGGGCGGCGGCCAACGACCAGGGCCTGATCGTCCCCTATCTCGACTACGCCACGCTCGACTTCTACGACCTGCTCACCGCCCAGATCCAGGACCTGCTGACGGGCGACACGGAGACGAGCGCGTTCCTGTCCGCGCTGGAGAAGGAGTACACCTCGTTCACCGGCAGCGGTGGCTGACGGCCGGCGCACGGGGGCGCCGCCCGGCGAACCGAGGCTCGTCGGCTACCTGTACGTCGCGCCGGCGCTGCTCGTCTTCGGCGCGTTCCTGCTCTGGCCGATCCTGCGCACCGCGTCGCTGTCGTTCTACGAGTGGGACGGGCTGACGCAGGGCACCTGGGCCGGGCTGGACAACTACCGGGCGCTGATCGACGACCCGAGCCTGCGGGCGCCGTTCGGCCACGCCCTGGTGCTCATCGTGTTCTTCTCGGTCCTGCCCGTCGCGCTGGGGCTCGCGCTCGCCGGGCTGATGTCGCGGGCCCGGCTGCGCGGGCTCGGCTTCTTCCGCACCGTGCTGTTCCTGCCCCAGGTCGTGGCGATGGTCGTCGTCGGTATCGCGTGGTCTGCGATCTACTCACCCACCGGCCCGCTCAACGACACGCTGTCCGCGGTGGGGCTGGACGCCCTGACCACGGCCTGGCTCGGCGATCCATCGTGGGCACTCGTGTCCGTCGGCATGGTCGGCACCTGGGTGGGCACCGGGCTGTGCGTGGTGCTGTTCGTCGCCGGGCTCTCCCAGGTGCCGCGGGAGCAGTACGAGGCGGCGCGGCTCGACGGCGCCGGGCCGGTCCGGGAGTTCTTCGCCGTGGGGCTCCCCGCGCTGCGCGGTGAGATCGCGGTGGCGACGACGCTGACCGTCATCGCCGCGCTGCGGACCTTCGACCTCGTGTACGTGATGACCAGCGGGGGCCCGGGCGGGCGTACCCGGGTGCCGTCGTACGAGGTCTACGACCGGGCCTTCCTCAAGGGTGAGGTCGGCTCGGCCGCGGCCGTGGCCGTCGTACTGACGCTGGCGATCCTCGCGATCACCGTCGGGGTCAACCGGTTCGCGGAGCGGGCGCCGTGATCGGGCGGGCCGAGCGGCTGGGGACGTACGCCGTGCTCGGGCTGGCAGCGGTCTGGTGTCTGTTCCCGCTCGCCGAGGTGGTGTGGGTCGCGGTGCAGCCGGACCGCGTCGGTGACAGCGGGCTGAGCCTGGCCAACTTCGGCACCGCATGGACTGAAGGCCAGTTCGGCCGGTACATGGCCAACAGCGTGCTGGTGTCGAGCTCGGTCGTGGTCGTGGCGGCGGTGCTGTCGTCGCTCGCCGGCTATGCGTTCGGCACCATGCGCTTCCCCGGCTCGACCGCGCTGTTCTACCTGCTGCTGGTCGGGCTGATGGTGCCGAGCGAGGCGGTGATCGTGCCGCTCTACTACACCTTCTCGGCGCTCGGGCTGACCGACACCTACCTGGCGATGATCCTGCCGCAGGTGGCGCAGTCGCTGGCGTTCGGCACGTTCTGGATGCGCGCGTACTTCCGCAGCAGCTCGCGCGACGTCGTGGAAGCGGCCCGGCTCGACGGGGCCGGCCACTGGCGGACGCTGTGGAACGTGCTGCTGCCGCTCGGCCGGCCGGCCGTCGTCACGATGCTGCTGCTGACGTTCATGTGGACCTGGAACGAGTTCCTCATCCCGCTGGTGATGGTGATCAACGAGCCGTCGCTGTCCACCGCCCCGCTCGGGCTGGCCCGTTTCCAGGGGCAGTACACGTCAGGCACCGCACTGCTCGCCGCCGGTTCGGTGCTCGTCGCGACCCCCGTCGTCGTGGTCTACCTGTTCTGCCAGCGCTACTTCATCCGCGGCATGCTCGAAGGCGCCGTCAAGGGCTGAGTTTCCTCTTGCGCTCCCCCGCGGCAGGGCGAAAGGTGGCGACATGCCGCTTAGGTCCCCCTCCCGCACCGTCGCGGCGCTGGCCGCACTCACCGCCGCCGCTGCTGTCGGCCTGCCGCTGACGGGTCCCGCACCGGCCTCAGCCGCTGCCCCCGCCGCACCGGCGCCGAGGGCACTGCATCCGACCGCCGACCTCGACGTGCTGTTCGTCGGCGCGCACCCGGACGATGAGGCGTTCGCGCTGTCGACGTACGGGCAGTGGGGCGAGTACGCCGACGTGCGCACCGGCGTGCTCACGATCACCCGGGGCGAGGGTGGCGGCAACGCCGTCGGACCCGAGGAGGGGCCGGCGCTGGGGCTGATCCGCGAGGCCGAGGAGCGGCGCGCGGTCGGCCGGGCGGGGATCCGGGACGTCTACGACGTCGACGAGGTCGACTTCTTCTACACGGTCAGCGCGGCGCTCACCGAGCAGGTCTGGGGCCACGACGACACGCTGGCCAAGGTGGTCCGGCTGGTCCGCGAGACCCGGCCCGAGGTGGTCATCACGATGGACCCGGCCCCGTCGCCGGGCAACCACGGCAACCACCAGTACGCCGGCCGGATGGCGCTGGAGGCGTTCCACGCGGCGGCCGACCCGCAGGCGTTCCCCCGCCAGCTCACCCGCGAAGGCCTCCGGCCGTGGGCGCCCGACACCGTGCTGCTCGGCAGCGCGCGCGGCGAGGCCACCGGCACCGGCCGCGACTGCCCGACCGCCTTCGACCCGGTCCGCCCGACCCAGGACATCTACGGGATCTGGTCCGGTCGGCACTCCGAGCGCTGGGACGACACCTGGGCGCAGGTCGAGCGCGGGGCCCAGCGCGAGTACGAGAGCCAGGGCTGGGCGGTGTTCCCCGACGTGCCCGACGACCCCGGCCAGCTCGGCTGCGACTTCTTCACCCGGGTCGACGCCCGGGTCCCGTACGCGCGCGGCGACCTCGGCGACGACACGACCAGGGCGACCACCGTGCTGCAGGGGTCGCTGGCGCGCCAACCGGGCGGGCTCCCGCTCGGCACCCGGCTCGCCCTGAGTCCGGACCCGTTCACGGTGGCGCCGGACACCGTCACGACGCTCACCGTGCGGGGGCGCGCACCCAAGGACCAGGCGCTGGGCACGGTCAGGTTGAAGGTCCGCGCACCGGAGGGCTGGGCGGTCGAGCTCACCAGCCCGCTGGGCTCGCTCGATGCAGGTGAGAAGTTCTCGCGCGAGGTCGGCCTGGTGCCACCGGACGACGCGGCGCCTGGGCGCGTCCGGGTGGCCGCGACGCTGCGCGCCGGGGATCGCTCCGGTGCGTCGTGGGCGGAGCTCGAGGTGGTGCCGCCCGTCACCGCCACCCCGCAGCTGCTCCCGCAGGTCCGGCAGTTCCAGCGCTGGGCGGTCGCGAGCGGCTACCCCCAGCTGGAGGGCTTCGTCGAGCCGGTGCTGCCGCTGGCGTCGGGCGGAAGCCGTCGGGTCGGTGTGACGGTGACCAACGAGGACTCGACGGCGCACGCAGGGCGCGTACGGCTCGACCTGCCGGCTGGCTTCGCGGCCGACCCGGCGGCCCGGTCGTACCCGCGGCTGGCACCCGGCGAGACCGACCGCGTGACGTTCCGGGTCACCAACACCGACGACACGCTGCCCACGTCCAACGAGGGCGGCGACGAGGGCGACTACGGCTACACCATCAGCAACCGTGTCTCGGGGGCGGGAGTCAGCCGCACCGAAGCGGCGCTGGAGCTGGTGCCGACCACCCGGATCCTCCCGTCGCCGCAGGCGCCGGAGGTCGACGGGACCGTGGACGCCGGCGAGTACGCCGGGACCGCGCTGGACCTGAGCCGGCTGTGGGAGGGCGAGCCGTGCGACTCGGCCGCCGACTGCTCGGCGACCGGCCACGTGGTGCGGCACGGCAACCGACTGTTCGTGGGCGTCGAGGTGACCGACGACGTGCTCGGCACGGCGCTTGCCCGCAGCGACTGCAAGCGGCACTGGCGCACCGACTCGCTGGAGGTCGCGATCGACCCCCGTGGGGACTCGGAGAACACGGTCAGCACGTTCAAGCTGGCGGTGCTCCCACGGACGGCCGGCGGGGGCGGCGCGTGCTACCTGCGCGACGCCGACCACCACCAGGGTCCGGGGCCGAAGACCGCGCCGGGCGTCGACGTCGCAGCGACCACGTCGGGCGACGGCTGGGTGGTCGAGGCGAGCATCCCCGCGCGCGAGCTGCCGGGCACCGTCGACCCGCGGCGGATGGGGCTGAACCTGTTCGTCTACGACTCCGACACGCAGGACCGCACCGGCCAGACCCGCATCGGCTGGTCGACCTGGCAGGGCGTGCAGGGCGACCCCTATCGCTGGGGCGTCGCCCGGTTGCCCGGGTGGGAGCCGCCGACCGTCGAGGCCGGAGCGCCGGTGGTGCCTACCGAGGCGCTCAGCAGCCTGCGCTCGCCGCAGTCGATCGCCCAGGCGGTACGCACCGGCGTGCCGCTGGCCGGCGGGCCGGCGGCGCCTCCCGGCGATCGCGGCCGCCTCGTCGGGCCGGTCGAGGTCGACGGCAACGACGTGTGGGTCGACCTGCGTTCCGATGCGGCGGGTGTCGCCCGACTGTTCGTCCAGCGCGGGGCGCGCACCCTGGCGGTGGAGGAGCACCGAGTGCCGGCGGCCGGCCAGTTCTCGTTGCGGCTGCGGGTGGACGGCGATGTGGACGTCTCCGGCGCCCGGGTGCTGATGAGCTGGCAGCCGCGTACCGGATTCGGCACCTGGGTCTCGGCACGCCCGATCCCCTGACACCCGCGTCGAGTTTTCGCAGCCCAGCCAGCGAAAACCGCGGTGACCCAGCGCTACAGCGCTGGGGAAGCGGCGCTATCGCAGCCCAGGCTGCGAAAACCGCCTGCGGTCACCCCAGGCTGCGGTCAGCCCTGGTGGCGGCCGGCCCAGGTCCAGGCGTAGGCGGGGTCCTCGGAGGCGGTGCCGGCCTCGCCGAGCTCGAGCGGGCGGAAGGTGTCGACCATGACGGCGAGCTCGTCGAAGTAGTCGGCGCCGAGCGAGGCCTCGATGGCGCTCGGCTGCGGGCCGTGGGCGTAGCCGCCGGGGTGCAGCGAGATCGAGCCCTTGTCGATGCCCGAGCCCTTGCGTGCCTCGTAGTCGCCCTCGACGTAGAACATCACCTCGTCGGAGTCGACGTTCGAGTGGTAGTAGGGCACCGGAATCGCCAACGGGTGGTAGTCGACCTTGCGCGGGCAGAAGTTGCAGACCACGAAGTTGTAGGCCTCGAACACCTGGTGCACCGGCGGCGGCTGGTGCACCCGGCCGGTGATCGGCTCGTAGTCGGAGACGTTGAACGTGTACGGGTAGAGGCAGCCGTCCCACCCGATCACGTCGAACGGGTGCGTCGCGTACGTGAGCCGCGAGCCGACCAGCCCCGACGGGCCGTTGCCGCGGTGCTTGACCAGCACCTCCACGTCCTCGCCGTCGGCGAGCATCGGCGCACCCGGCCCGTGCAGGTCGCGCTCGCAGTACGGCGCGTGCTCCAGCAGCTGGCCGTAGCGGGAGAGGTAGCGCTTCGGCGGTGCGATGTGGCTGTTGGCCTCGATCGCGTACGCGCGCAGCGGCCCGGCGTCGGTGTCCGGCAGCCACCGGTGGGTCGTGGCCCGGGGCACCAGCACGTAGTCGCCGGTTCGGAACGGCACCTCGCCGAAGACCGTCTCCACCGTGCCGGCGCCGGCCTGCACGAACACGCACTCGTCGCCGACGGCGTTGCGGTACAGCGGCGAGACCTCTCCGGCGACCACGTACGAGATCCGCACGTCGCCGTTGCCCAGCACCAGCCGGCGGCCGGTCACCGGATCGAGGGCCTTCCACTCGTTGTCGTCGAACAGCGAGTGCAGCCGCAGGTGCCTCGGCAGCAGCGGGTGGTTGGGCGTCGTGGCCAGGTCGGGCAGCTCCCAGACCTGTGAGTCGACGATCGCCGACGGCACGCCGCGGTGGTAGAGCAGTGAGGAGTCCGACGAGAACCCCTCCTCCCCCATCAGCTCCTCGCGGAGCAGCCCGCCGTCATCGTGCACGGAACTGGGTGTGCCGCTTGGGCGGGACGTCGCCGACCTGTCGGTAGTACGTCATCTCGGCACCCTCGCCGCGTGGTTGCCGGCTGTCAACACAGGTGCCCTACGCTCACCGGTCGTGCCCCCCTCCGCGCCCGAAGTCGAGACGCCACCGACCTGGGTCGAGGGCGCCGCGGGCAGCGGCCACGACGTCGATCACCTGCCCTACGCGGTGGCCCGCTTCGGTGACGACCCGCCCCGGGTGGTCGCGCGTGTCGGCGACCTCGTCGTCGACCTCGCGCCACTCGCGGCCGCCGACATGCTGGAGCACGGCGAGGTGTTCGGGCAGCCGAGCCTGGCGCCGCTGATGCAGCTCGGCGGCGAAGCCTGGGCCTCGCTCCGGGGGTGGCTCACCGAGCTGCTCACCGATCCCGCCGACCAGCCGGCGGTCGAGCCGTTCCTCGTGCCGGTCGACGACGTCGAGGCGCTGCTGCCGTTCGCGGTGGCCGACTACGTCGACTTCTACTGCTCGCTGCACCACGCCACGACGGTCGGCGAGATCTTCCGGCCCGGCAGCGAGCCGCTGCCACCGCACTGGCGGCGGCTGCCGATCGGCTACCACGGGCGGTCGGGCACGGTCGTGGCGTCCGGGACACCGATCCGCCGTCCGCTCGGGCTGCTCCGCGGACCCGACGACGGGCCGGTGTACGCCGCCACCGAGCGGCTCGACCTCGAGGCCGAGGTGGCGTACGCGGTCGGGGTGCCGACGCGAGCCGGCGAGCCGGTGCCGACGGACGCGTTCGAGCGGCACGTGTTCGGAGTGCTGCTGCTCGACGACTGGTCCGCGCGCGACGTGCAGCGCTACGAGAGCCGCCCGCTCGGGCCGTTCCTCGGCAAGTCGTTCGGCACCTCGGTCTCGCCGTGGGTGACCCCGCTGGCTGCGCTTGTCACGGCGCGCACCGACCTGCCCGGGCAGGACCCCGAGCCGCCCACGCACCTCGCGGTGCAGCAACCGGCCGGCTACGCGATCGACCTGGAGGTGGCGATCAACGGCACGGTGGTGTCCCGCCCGCCGTACGCGTCGACGTACTGGTCACCCGCGCAGATGCTGGCCCACCTGACCAGCAACGGCACACCGCTGCACACCGGCGACCTGTTCGCCTCGGGCACCGTGTCCGGACCGGGTCCGGACCAGCGCGGCTGCCTGCTCGAGCTGACCCACGACGGCGAGCGGCCGCTGACCCTGGCCGACGGCACCAGCCGCCGCTGGCTCGAGGACGGCGACGAGGTCGTGGTCACCGCCACCGCTCCGGGTGCGCTCGGTGGCCGGATCACCCTCGGCGAGGTCAGGGGCCGGGTCGAGCCGGCGCGCTGACGGTCGTCAGTCGCCGTGCCGGTAGCCGGTCGGTCGGCCGTCGTCCCACACCCAGTCGTCGTAGGGCACGTCGAGCTGCTGACCGGACACCTCCTCGGCCAGCGCGAGCAGGTCGCCGCTGTCGGCGTCACCCCCGCCGTAGGTCTCGACCCACTGCCGGGCGACCTGCAGGAACGTCGGCTTGCCGATCTCCCGGCGCAGCACGTGCAGCGCCATCGCGCCGCGGGTGTACACCGGGTCGCCGAACAGGTTGCTCGCCTCGATCCGGGGTCGGCCGGCGGCGGGCTCCACAACGAGTCGCCCGGCGAGCGCGCGTAGGCGCTCTGGAAGCGCTGCTCGGCCGCGCCGGGCGACGTGCGCTCGTCCCACAGCCACTCGGTGTAGGTCGCGAACCCCTCGTTGAGCCAGATGTGCTGCCAGGTGCTGGGGCTGACCGCGTCGCCGAACCACTGGTGGCCCAGCTCGTGCACGAGCAGGGTCGTGCCGGGCACGTTGTCGAAGACCGGGCGGGTCTGCACCTCGAGGGCGTAACCCAGCGAGGCGTTGTCGATGATCACGCCCGCGCTGACGAACGGGTAGTCGCCGTAGAGATCGACCAGACCGGTCAGCACCTCGGGCACCCGCTTCGCCGCGGCGATCCCGCCGGTCATCGCGGGGTCGACGAACGACCGGACCTGTACCCCGCCTGGGCCCACCTGCTTGACCTGGCGGAACTCACCGATGGTCGCGGTCATCAGGTACGTCGCCATCGGGTCGGGGGCGTGCCAGTCCCAGGTCGTCCACCCGTCGACCGTGGTGCGGCTGCGCAGCCGTCCGTTGGACACACCGGTCAGGCCCTCGGGCACGGTGATGGCGACGTCGTACGTGGCCTTGTCGCTCGGGTGGTTGTTGCAGGGGAAGACCGTCATCGCGCCGACCGGCTCGTTGGCCACCACCGCACCGTCGTCGGTCGTCACCCAGCCGTCGACGGCGAAGTCGGGGTCGATGTAGGTCCTCGGCCGGCCGTGGTAGCGGACCTCCACCGTGAAGGCCGCGCCGTTGGCCAGCGGCGCGGCCGGCGTGACGATGAGCTCCTGCCACCCGTCGGGGTCGGGGAGCTGCGCGCCACGCCGCCGCCAGGTGGCCTCTACACCGTCCACCTCCACCGCGTCGACCCGCAGACCGTAGAAGTCGAGGTGGAACGACGACAGCGCACGCCGGGTGGTCGCCGTCAGGGTCGCGGTGGCCCGCAGCAGCTGCGAGTCGGGGTTGTAGCGCAGCGCCAGGTCGTAGTGGTCGACCTGGTAGCCGCCGTTGCCGGCGCGGGGGAACAACGGGTCGCCGACACCGGCAGCGCCCGCGCCCGGCGCTGGTACGGGCGCGGGTGCGGGTGCGGATGTCGCCGGGGCGGCCGTCGGGAGCAGCAGCCCGACCGCGAGCACGACCGCGACGAGCAGCAGGGACGCACGACGGGGTGGTGCGTGCATCGCGCGGCTCCGGGCTTGACGGTGGGCGGTCAGCCTACGACGCCGTTGGCGCGGGTGGCGGCCGGCTTCTGCGCGGTCTGCAGCCAGGCCCGGAACAAGCCGTCCAGCTGCTCACCGCTCACCCGCTCGGCCAGGCCCTTGAGCTCCTCTGTCGTACCGAGTCCGTCGGCGTTGTCGTGCACCCAGCGCCGCATGGTGGTGAAGAAGTCGCGGTCGCCGATCCGGGTGCGCAGCGCGTGCGCGGTCATCGCACCCCGCTGGTAGACCCGGTCGTTGAACATGCGGCCCGGTCCGGGGTCGCCGATCCGCAGCTTCCAGAAGCCGTTCTGCGGACCGAGATTGTCGTAGTAGCGGTGGAAGTACTGGTCGGCGGTGTCGCCCCCGTGGTGCCCCGACCACAGCCACTCGGAGTAGGTGGCCACGCCCTCGTTGAGCCACACGTGCTTCCACCGGCGCACCGAGACCGCGTCGCCGAACCACTGGTGGGCCATCTCGTGCACGACGAGGGAGCGGGACGCACCGCCCTCGAACATCGTCGGCGCGTACACCGGGCGGGTCTGGGTCTCCAGCGCGTAGCCGAAGTTGTGGCTGGTCACCGGTCCCGGCACCACGCCGCCGATCTGGCCGAACGGGTAGCGCCCCCACTGGTTCGACAGGAACCGGGTTGCGTCGTCGGTGTAATGCAGGCCGCGCAGCGCGAACTGTCGCACCCGTGGACGCAGGGCCTTGCTCACCGCGTAGACGTACGGGTGCCCGGCGGCCCGGCCGCGCTGCACCTGGTAGTCGCCCACCGTGATGAACGCGAGGTACGTCGCCATCGGCGTCTTCGACCGCCAGTGCCAGGTGGCCCGGTCGCCGGCACCGTGCTTGGCCACCAGCACGCCGTTGGACACCACCTGCTTGCTCGCCGGCGCGGTGACCCGGACCTCGAAGCTCGCCTTGTCCGACGGGTGGTCGTTGCTCGGGAACCACCAGGCGGCGCTCTCCGGCTCTCCCACCGCGACGGCACCGTCGCGGGTCGTGACCCACGGGGTGTAGCCGTGCACCGTGCGCGCGCCGGGTTTACCCGCGTAGCGGACGGTGACGTGCAGCCGGTGGCCCGCGCGGACCGGCGAGGCGGGTCGTACCACCAGCTCGTGCGGGCCCTGCGAGTAGCGCGCCCGCTCGCCGTTGACGGTGACCCGGCTGGCGCGCAGCACGAGGTCGAGGTGGAACCGGGTGAGCCGCTCGGTGGCCCGGGCCTGGATCCGCGTCGTGCCGCGCAGCCGCTCGGTGCGTGGATCGAACGCGACCCGGACGTCGTAGTGCCCGACGCGGTAGCCGCTGTTGCCGTAGGCCGGGAAGTAGCTGTCGCCGAGCCCCCCGGTCCCGTCGGCCGCGACGTGAGCGGCCGCGGCGGGGGCGCCCGACGGCGCCGCCAGCATCAGCAGGCAGCCGAGGACGAGCACGCCTCGGCTCGGGCGGTACGACACCGGTCTGACCCCAATCGGTCGGGTTTGTGACGTCCCGAGCAGCCTAGCCCCGGGCCGAACGCCCCCGACGTGGCGTCACAGGTTGCCGCGCCGCTCCTGCTCGCGCTCGATCGCCTCGAACAGCGCCTTGAAGTTGCCCTTGCCGAAGCCGAGCGATCCGTGCCGCTCGATCAGCTCGAAGAACACCGTGGGCCGGTCGCCGATCGGCCGGGTGAAGATCTGCAGCAGGTAGCCGTCCTCGTCGCGGTCGACCAGGATCCCGCGCGACTGCAGCTCCTCGATGGGCACCCGCACCTCGCCGATGCGGGCACGCAGCTCGGGGTCGGAGTAGTAGGAGTCGGGGGTCTCGAGGAACTCCACGCCCTCCGAGCGCATGACGTCGACGGTGCGCAGGATGTCGTTGGTCGCGAGTGCCAGGTGCTGCGCGCCGGGTCCGCGGTAGAACTCGAGGAACTCGTCGATCTGCGACTTGCGCTTCGCCACGGCCGGCTCGTTCAGCGGGAACTTCACCCGGTGGTTGCCGTTGGCCACGACCTTGCTCATCAGCGCGGAGTAGTCGGTGGCGATGTCGTCGCCGATGAACTCCGCCATGTTCACGAAGCCCATCACCCTGTTGTAGAAGGCGACCCACTCGTCCATCCGGCCAAGCTCGACGTTGCCCACCACGTGGTCGAGGGCCTGGAACAGCCGCTTCGGCGCACCGTCGCGCTTCTGGTACGTCGACTCGCGGGCTACGAAGCCGGGCAGGTACGGACCGTCGTAGCCGGAACGGTCGACCAGGGAGTGCCGGGTGTCCCCGTACGCGGCGATCGCGGCCAGTCGCACTGTGCCGTGCTCGTCGCTGATGTCGTGGGGCTCGTCCAGCACCGTGGCGCCCTGGGCCCGGGCCCGCTCCACGCAGCGGTCCACGTCGGGCACCTCGAGGGCGATGTCGCGGACGCCGTCGCCGTGCGCGCGGTGGTGGTCGAGCAGCACGCTGTCGAGGGCGACGCCACCGGTGACGACGAAGCGGCAGGAGCCGCTGCGAAGCACGAACGCCTTGTGGTCGCGGTTGCCGGTCTCCGGACCGGAGTAGGCCACCAGGTCCATGCCGAAGGCGGACTGGTACCAGTGCGCGGTCTGGGTGGCGTTGCCGACCACGAACACCACGGCGTCCCAGCCGGTCACCGGGAACGGGTCGGCGGTCTCGTCGTAGTCGACGAGGCCGACCAGCTGCTTGAGCTGGTCGAGGTCGAGGTCGGCCATGCGCTCCTGCGGCGTGAGGGTCTCCGTCATGCGGCTCAGCATGGCGGCGACCGGACAGGATGCGCAACAAACCGATAGCGGACTGCACAACCTGTATGATCGTCAGACGTTGTCAGGGGATACCTGACGACAACCTGACCACCCGCCCGCCACCGCACCGTCCACCACACCGTCACCGCATCGCCAGCGCACCCGGAGGCCACCCGTGCCGCGACCCGTCGACGCCCTCGACACCGCCCTGCTCTCGCTGTTCGCCACCGAGCCGCGGGTCGGCGTCCTGGAAGCGTCGCGCCGGCTGGGAGTGGCCCGCGGGACCGTGCAGTCCCGGCTGGACCGGCTCGGGGCCGACGGCGTGGTCCGCGGATGGGGTCCGCAGGTCGACCCCGGTGCCCTGGGCTGGCCGGTGACGGCATTCCTCACCCTGCAGATCCGTCAGCACGCGGGTCACGACCCGGTCGCCGCACATCTCGCGGGGATCCCCGAGGTGCTCGAGGCGCACACCATCACCGGCGGCGAGGACGTGTGGTGCCGAGTGGTGGCGCGGTCCAACGCCGACCTCCAGCGGGTCATCGACGCAGTCGTCGCCGACGACGGCGTCGTCCGCGCGTCCACGACGATCGCGCTGGCCACCCAGATCCCGTACCGGACCGAGCCGCTGGTCGAGGTCGCCGGCGGTGGGTAATGCCAAACCGGTGGCGAGGGCCGCCGACCGGGAGTAGCAAGGACCCGGCCCGACCCGGGAGGTCGCCATGCGTAGGTCGCCCCGCGCCGCACTTGTCCTCAGCACGCTGCTGGCCCTGCTCGTCACCGGCGTCGTCGCAGGTCCCGCGTCCACCGGCGCTACCGGCTCCGTGACATCGGTCGCCACGACGTCGGCCCGGGCCGCACACGCATCGTCCTGGTGCGCGAACGCGACTCAGTGCCGTCGGCTCGGGCTCCCCGCACCACGCAGCGTGCGTGTCGCCCCGCGGCCGGAGCTCGCGGTCGTGCAGCGCGCCCGAGCACTGGGTGCCGAGCAGTGCGACGACGGGTCCGGCGCCTGGTGCGGCACGGTCGAGGTCCCTCAGGACTACGACGACCCGACCGGCGACACCCTCACCGTGTCCTGGAAGCTCTTCCCGCACAGCGATCCCGGCCCCGCCGCCTCGACAGTGGCGTGGATCGGAGGCGGTCCCGGCTACTCCACCATCTCCGACGAGGGCGGCGCCTTCTTCATGCTGGGCGCACTGCTGGACACCCACGACCTGCTGCTGGTGGACCAGCGCGGGCGTGGCTCGTCCGAGCCCATCCGCTGCTCCGCCCTCCAGCACGGTCACGGCTCGCTGCGGACGGCGGCTCGGGCGTGTGCGAATCAGCTGGGCGACCGGATCGACGACTACACCAGCGCCGACGCCGCCCGGGACCTCGAGGCGGTGCGCGCGGACCTGGTGATCGACGAGCTCGACCTGGTCGGCACCTCCTACGGCGGAGAGGACGCCCTCGCCTATTCCGCCCGCTTCCCCGACCACCTGCGGTCGGTGGTGCTGAACGCGGGGCTCGGCCCGGACATCTTCCGGCTGCCGGGTTCGCTGCGGCACCAGGCGGCGGTGTCCCGGCGGATCGCGCCCGGCCTGTGTCAGTCGTCGCCCACCTGCCGTCGCGAGGTCGCCCACCCGCAGCGGCTGCTGGCCTGGGGTGCGGACTACCTGCGCCGGCACCCGTTCCGTGGAGTCGCGGAGGATCCGGGCGGCGCGCGTCGGCACGTCCGGGTCACCGAGAACGCGTTGTTCGGGATGGCCGCGCTGTCCGACCTCGTGCTCACCGTCCCCGGCGAGCTCCCGGCGGCGCTGCAGGCTCTGCGCACCGGATACCGGGCACCGATACTGCGGCTGGCGGCGGTGCTCGACTGGTACCTCGGCTTCCAGGACAGCGGTGACCCGACCGAGTTCTCCTTCGGGGCCACGATGGCGACCGACTGCGCCGACGCCCGCCCCGGCCCGTGGCCCGACGGTCTGACCATCCCCGAGCGGATCGCGGCGGCCCGCCACAAGGCGGCGACCATTTCCGCGGAGGCGATGCGGCCGTGGCGGATCCGGTCGTTGATGCGTACACCACGGGCGATGCCCAACTTCGAGCTGGCGGTGTGCCTGTTCTGGCCCGACGTCCCCGGCGCCGACCCGATCGTGCCGGCCGGTGCGCAGCTGCCCGACGTGCCGGTGCTGGCGGTGACCGGGGAGTACGACGGCAACGTGCCGGTCGAGGACACGCTCGACGCCGCATCGCTGTTCCCGGACTTCCAGCACCTCAGCACCGGCGAGACCCCGCACACGTCGGGGTTCTGGCGGTGCGGGCCGCGCCGGATCCGCGCCTTCCTGGACACGCTCGGCGACGTGAGCCAACCCTGCACCGACAAGCCCGAGCGGCGCTGGTTCGTCCAGCCGTCGTACCCCCAGCACGGGTTCGGCGCGGTACCGCTGAGGGTCGGGAACGCACGAGCGGACCACTCAACGCCGCGGCTGCGGCACCTGGCAGGCGCGGCCTGGCAGACCGTGCTGGACGGCTGGATCGTGACCTTCCGCCGGTTCCTGACGACCAACCACGGTCTGCACGGCGGCACGATCACCGACACCTTCGCGTCGAACACCTACGCGATCGACTTCCACCGCTACCGGTTCACTCGCGACCTGGCCATCTCGGGCCGGCTGGAGCAGGAGTTCTCGCGGCGGGTGGTCGTCACCCGGGTCCGGGTCGACCTGCCAGGCCACCGGCACGGCCGGCTGGTGCTGCGGGCCAACATGTCGCTCAAGCGGTCCGGGCTGCTCAAGGTGACCGGGACGCTGGCCGGCCGGCACGTCGACCTGGTGGGCAGCACCCGCTGACGTATCACGGCGGCGGTGGCGCCCTCCTTACCTCGTGACGCCGCCGCTCCAGACGCTGCCCCCACGGGCCAAGTCCCCCTATCGTGGCCGTGCGCGCACCCAGGGAGGGACTGTGGAGACGCCCACTGTCAGCGAGCCCACGACCGACGCAGACCCACCGGCGACGGCGGAGACCACGACAACAGCAGCCGACCCGCTGTGGCACCGCGCCGAGGTGCTGTTCGTCGCCTGGCGAGAGGGTGACCGCCACGCGCTCGACCAGCTGGTCCGGCTGCTCACCCCCGTGCTGTGGCACATCGTCCGCGCCTACGGGCTCGACCGCGAAGCCGCCGACGACGTCGTGCAGAACACCTGGCTCACCCTGGTGCGTCGAGGCGACGCCGTACGCGACGAGCGCGCGGTCCTGCGCTGGCTCACGATCACCGCCCGCCGCAACGCCTGGCGCACCTCGCAGCAGAGCCGCCGAGCCTCGGCGGTCGACGACGAGGTGCTCGACGCGGTCCTGCCGCGCCAGGCGAGCGCGGAGACGACGGTCGTGCTCGACGACGAGAACCGCGCGCTGTGGACGAACGTGTCCCAGCTCAACGAGCGCTGCCAGCGGCTGCTCCGCGTCATCGCCTTCTCCGACCGGCCCGACTACGCGGGCCTGGCCGAGGAGCTGCAGATGCCGATCGGCAGCATCGGCCCCACCCGCGGCCGCTGCCTCGACAAGCTCCGCACGCTGCTGCAGAACACGGGAGGCACCCGATGACCGACGACGCGACCCTCATGCGCCGGGTTCGCGAGGCGTGGGAGCAGGTGGACCCGCCGCCCGCCCACCTCGCCGAGCGGGTGCTGTTCGCCCTGGAGCTCGAGGACCTCGACACCGAGTTCGAGCTGCTGCGGCTGACCCAACGCGCCGACGCCTTGGCCGGCACCCGTGCGGGCCGCGGCTCCAGCTCCGACGCCACGCACATCACGTTCTCCGGCGAGCAGCTGACGGTGATGCTCGCCGTCGCCGGGCTGGACCGGTCCGGGCGCCGCCTCGACGGCTGGATCGCGCCGGCCGCGCAGGCACGCGTGGTGGCGCACACCGCCGAGGGTGAGCGACAGACCGAGGCCGACGCCACGGGTCGGTTCGTGCTGACCGACGTGCCCGCGGGGATGCTGCGGCTGGTGTTCTTCCCCGCGACCGACGACGAGTCGGCGACGCCCTTCATCACGCCAACCGTGGAGGTCTGACCGCGATGCTGCCGCGCTGTCGCGTCCGGCGCGGCGACGACGTGCCGCGGGCGCGCGACGTCGACCCCTCGTTCCCGCCCGCGGCAGCGCTGTCCTCCTACCCGGGCCGGCCGCTGATCCGGGTCCTCGACCCGGCCACCGCGGTCCGGCTGCCCGGCCAGGACCACCTGCACGCGACCGCGTACGTCGGCGACCGGCTGCTGCTGCCGGCCGACGTCAGCGACAGCGACGTCGCCGAGATCCTCGCCGCCCTGAACAAGGCAGGTCAGCCCTACGTCGTCGTCTCCCTCGTCGAGGAGGAGAAGGCGTCGCGACGACGCTGTGTGGACCTGCCGGGAAGCGACGGCGAGGAGCGGCGCTTCGGTGTCACGGTCGCCGAGCTGCGACCCGCCGACGACCAGGCTGCGGCGCCGGACGCGTGGGCGCTGCTGCAGGCCGCCCGTGCCCGACAGCGCGACGACCGGTTGCTCGCGCGGGTGCAGCTCGATCACGTGATGTTCGCGAATGTGGGCCTGATGGGCTCGCCCCTGCACTCGTCCAACCCGCTGCACTCCTCGAACCCGCTGCACTCGTCCAACCCGTTCGGCGAGGGCGGAGCGATCGCCGGCTACGCCACGCCGGGTGGCGGCGGTCGCCAGCCGGTGACCTGGCTGGGTCCCCCGCCCGCGCGCCGGGCCGTGCGCGGCCGGCGGCCCCGCGTCGTCGTCGTGGATACCGGATGCGGTCAGCACCGCTGGTGGGACACCGCCGACGACCCGCGCCCCGACGCCGACACCATCGTCACCCGCGGTGCACTGCTCGACGGTGAGCCGGTCGGGCTGTCCACACCGGACACCGACCCGGAGGTCACCGGCGACCTGTCCGGCCCGCTCGACGGCGCGATCGACGCGCTGGCCGGGCACGGCACGTTCATCTGCGGGCTCGTGCATCAGATCTGCCCGGACGCGGACATCTGCTCGATCCGGGTCGTGCACGCCGACGGCGTGATCCTCGAGTCAGATCTCGTCGACGCACTGGCGGGGCTGGCGACGCTGATCAAGCGGCATGCCCACGGCGAGCCGGACGGCCTGGCCGTCGACGTGCTCAACCTGTCGATGGGCTACTACCACGAGACCAACGCCGACGCGTCGTTCGACCCGGTGATGTACGGGCTGCTGGAGGCGATGGGCCGGTGCGGGACCGTCGTCGTGGCGGCCGCCGGCAACGACGCCGTCTCGCGACCGCAGTTCCCGGCGGCGTTCTCGCCCTGGCCCGGCGGGCCGGTGCCGGCCGCCTCCGACGAGTGCGCCCCCGTGGTGGCGGTGGGCGCGGAGAACCCCGACCGCTCCGTCGCGCTGTTCAGCAACTGCGGGCCGTGGGTGCAGGTCTGGGCGCCCGGGGCCGCCCTGGTCAGCACCATGCCCGAGACCTTCGACGGCGGCTTCCAGCCGTCCGGGCGCAGCTTCGCGCTGGGTCGGGCCCGCGCCTCCCTCGACCCGGACAGCTACCGATCCGGCTTCGGGGTCTGGAGCGGGACGTCGTTCGCGGCACCGGTCGTGGCCGGTCAGATAGCCGTCGAGCTGCTCGCCGGCTCCGAGTCGGGCGACCACCCGATGCAGGACGACGAGAGCGACCCGGCCGCCGCGGTCACCAGGGCGTGGACGGCCCTGGAGAAGGCCACCGGCATGACGCCATCATGAGCGGGTGCTGGCCGCCCGGGAGCTGTACGAACGGGGCGTCGCCTCGCTCGAACGCGGCCGGCTGGCCGACGCCGCCCGGGCGCTGCGCACCGCGCTGGCCCGCACCGACGACGCGGAGCTGCGCGCCCGCATCCTGCTGAGCCTGGCCTACCACGAAGCCGAGCGCGGCCGGGTGGCCGACGGCCTGTCCCTGCTGGACGCCGCCGACAGCGACGACGAGCTTCCCACCGAGCTGCGCGCACTGGTCGCCAGTCAGCGCGGGCTGCTGCTGATGCGCGCGGGCGACGTCGACGCGGCACTCGGGCAGTTCACCAGCGCCCTGGACGACCTGCGCGACCCCGCCGCCGTCGCGCGGGCCGCCATCAACCGGGGCAACGTCTTCCTGCAGCGCCGCGACCTGCGCCGTGCCGGCAGCGACTTCGCCCACTGTGTCGAGGTGGCCGAGCAGCACGACATGCCGCTGCTGGCGGCGAAGGCTCGGCACAACCTCGGCTACGTCGAGCTGCTGGCCGGCAACCTGCCGGCGGCACTGCGACAGATGGCCCGCGCGGGCGCCGAGCTCGCCGGCACGGCCCCAGCGGTCGCGGCCGTCTGCGACTACGACCGCGCGCAGGCCCTCGCCGCCGCGGGTCTCGGCACCGAGGCGGAGTCCGTGCTGGCCGAGGCCGCCGAGGTGCTCGGCCGGCACCGACTGCGGCAGAGTCAGGCCGAGGCGGAGCTGCTGCGCGCCCAGCTCGCGCTGGCGAGCGGTCGGACCGGCGACGCCCTGCGGGTCGGGCGACGGGCGGCCGCCCGGTTCCGTCGGCGCGGCAGCGGGTCCTGGGCGCTGCGGGCCGACGCCACCGTGCTCGCCGCCCAGGTCGGCTCGGGCCGCGAGCGGCCGAGCGTGCTGCGCACCGGTCCGGGCCTCGCCGCCGAGCTCGACATGGTCGGGCTGCGCGACGAGGGACGCACCGTACGGCTGCATCTGGCGCGCGCGCTGCTGGCGGCCGGCCGCACCGACGAGGCCCGGGCCGCGGCCGGCGCGGTACGGACACCCGCCACCGCGCCCGTCACGACCCGGCTGCTGGACCGGGCGACCCGCGCCGACCTGGCGACCGCCCGCGGCCGTCCCGCCGACGCGGCCGGTCATCTGCGCCGCGGGCTGGCCGAGCTGTTCGCCTGGCAGTCGTCGTTCGGCAGCCTCGACCTGCAGACCGGCGTGGCCGGACACGGCCGTGCGCTCGCCGTGCGCGGGCTCGAGGCCGCGGTGGCTGACGGCCGGCCGGACGTGGTCTTCGACTGGAGCGAACGGGCGCGGGCGATGGCCTCGCGAGTGCCGCCCGTGCGGCCACCGGCGGACGCCGACGCGGCGGCGGAGCTCGAGGAGCTGCGGGCCCTACGGGCGGAGCCCGTGGGATCCCTCGGCCCTGCCGCCGGCCGGCGGATCGCCGAGCTGGAGCGCCGGGTGCGCGACCACGCCCGGTACCCCGCGGGTCCCGGCATCGGCATCGAGCCGCTCGCGCTGGACGACGTGCGGTCGCGAGTCAGCGCCGAGGACGGGGCGATGGTGAGCCACCTGGTCGTGTCCGGCCGGGTGCACGCCCTGGTGGCCACTGCCCGAGGCGTGAGCGTGCACCCGCTCGGTCCGTACACCAGGGTCGGCGACGTACTGGGCCGGGTGAGCGCCGACCTCGACGCCGCGGCCACCCGGCTCCCGGCTGCCCTGCGCGCCGCCATCGGCGGGTCGCTGGCAAGCGGCTGCGCCGAGCTGGGCGCCGCCCTGCTGGACCCGCTCCCGCTCGGGGACGGGCCGGTGCTGCTGGTCCCGTCGGCCGCGCTCACTGCGGTGCCGTGGACCCTCCTCCCCGCGCTGGCCGGACGTCCGGTCGCGCTGGCCCGCACGGCCACGTCGTGGGCGATGAACCGCCGGCCCGGTGAGACCGTGTCCACCGTCGGCCTGGTGGCCGGCCCGCACGTCGACCGGGCGGACGAAGAGGTCTCCAGCGCGGCGGCGGCGTGGCCCCGCCTCGATCAGGCGGACGCGGTGCTGTCCGGGACCGCGGCGACGGCCGCGGCCGTGACCGCGCTCGCGTCCCGGGTCGACCTGCTGCACGTCGCGGCGCACGGCACGCACAGCGTCGACAACCCGTTGTTCTCCGGCCTCGAGCTCGTCGACGGCCCCTGGTTCGGCCACGACGTCGCCGCCGTCGACCCGGTCCCGGCGCACGTCGTCCTCTCCGCCTGCGAGCTCGGCCGGGCGACGGTGCGCTCGGGCGAGGAGACGCTCGGCATGACCGCCGCCTGGCAGCACGCCGGCGCCCGTACCGTCGTCGCCTCGCCGGTACGGGTCAACGACGACACCGCGTGCCAGGTGCTCGCCAGCCACCACCGCCGACTCGCGCGCGGCGACCGCCCGGCCGTGGCGCTGGCCGCAGCGGTCGCCGCACTTCCCCCGGACGCCGCGCCCGCCCCGCTGGTCTGCTTCGGGGCGGGCTGGTAGTCAGCCGACCCGGACCGCGACCGGCTTCGCCTGCACCTGCACGGGAGCCTTGGCGGCGAGTCGACCCGGCCACCAGCTGGCCCTGCCGAGCAGCAGCAGCATCGCCGGCAGCATGACGATCCGCACCAGCGTGGCGTCGACGAGCACGGCGACGGACAGGCCGATGCCCATCTGTTTCATCTCCAGCATGTTCAGCGTGGCGAACAGCGCGAACACGCTCACCATCACCGCCGCCGCACTGGTCACCACGCCGGCGGTGCCGGTGATGCCCTCCTCCACCGCCGCGCGGTGCGACAGCCCGCTCTGCACGCCCTCGCGCACCCGGCCGAGCACGAAGACGTGGTAGTCCATCGACAGGCCGACCAACACCACGAACAGGAACAGCGGGATCCAGCTCACCACGTAGCCGCTGGAGGTGAAGTCGAGCAGCGACTCGGCCCACGTGTGCTCGAAGACGAGCGCGAGCACACCGAACGCGACCGCCACCGACGCCAGGTTGAGCACGGTGGTGAGCAGTCCGAGGACCACGCTGCGGAAGGTGATCACCATCATCAGCAGGGTCAGGCCCAGCACGAAGCCGATCACCCAGGGCAGCATCTGGGTCTGGTTGTCGACGAAGTCGACGGACTCGGCCGCGCCGCCGCCAACCGCCCACTCGCTGCTCCCGTCGGCCAGTGGGTCGAGCGCGACCGGGGCGAGGTCGTGGCGCAGCGCCTCGACGACGCTGCGGGCCGCGTCGGTCCCCTCGGGGCCGGAGGAGCCGAGCGTAAGCACCGCCACCCCGTCGTCGGGCGACACCCGCACCGACTCGCCAGGCACCGCCTCCAGGCCGGCCGACACCGCGGAGCGCTCCAGCGCGTGCAGCGCGGTCTCCGCATCGCCCACCTGGTCGGGAGAGGTGGCCACCACGACGTCGTACGTCGAGCCCTCGGCCGGGAACGCCTGCTCGATCGCGGTCGCCGTGCGCACCTCGGGGATCTCGTCCGGCAGCGCGGCCAGACCGGTCTCCTGCATCCGCATCCCGAGCGCGGGCACGGCGAACACGCCGACCACGATCGCGGCGGCGAGCAGGGCGGCCAGCGGGTGCCGCAGCACCGGGCCGAGCAGCCGCCGGCTGATGCCGCCGGAGCCGATCCGCCGGTTGAGCCGCCACAGCAGCGGGACCCGCGGCCGGTCGACGAACCGGCCGAGCTTGGCCAGCACCGCCGGGAGGACGGTGAGCGAGCCCAGCACCGCGACGAGGACCACGGCGATGGCACCGGTGGCCAGCGCGGCGAACGTGGCGTCCTGCACGACGTACAGGCCGGCCATCGCCACGACGACCGCCAGCCCCGACACGACTACGGAGTGCCCGGACGTCGCCGCTGCGACCTCGATGGCGTCGACGGTGCCGCGACCGCGCTTGCGCTCCTCGCGTTCGCGCTTGAGGTAGAACAACGAGTAGTCGACGCCGACGGCGAGACCGATCAGCACCACGACGTTGGCCACGCTGCCCCCGTCGGGCGTCAGGTACGACAGCGGGGCGTACAGGCCGAGCGCCGCGACGACGCCGGTGACGGCGAGGACCAGCGGGATGCCCGCGGCGAGCAGCGCACCGAACGCGACCAGCAGCACCGCGAACGTCACCGGCAGACTCAGCCGCTCGGCGGCTGCCAGGTCCTCACCCACCAGCTCCCAGATCCCGGCGTCGAGCGACGCCTCGCCGGCCTGGGCGACCGAGAGCTCCGGGTGCGCGGCCGCCACGTCGGCGGTGACCTCCTGCACCGACTCGACGCCGTCCGCGGCATCGTCGTAGGACCCGGCCATCTGCACCGGCAGCAGCAGGTGCTTCCGGTCGTCGGACCAGGCAGCAGGGAGCACCTGGTCGACCGCCGGCAGCGCGGACATCTCGGTTCGCAGGTCGGCGACGGCGGAGCGCGCCGCACCCGCGTCCAGCGAGCCCGCGTCCGCGTCGGCCGACCCGATCAGCACCGACTCAGTGACCGGTTCGGCCAGCCCCGCCTCGGTGATCAGCTGGTCGGCCCGGCCGGACTCGCCGACCCGGAAGTCGGCGTCGCCCGCCTGCTGGGTCGGCACGGTGACCAGCAGCGCGACCGCACCGGCCACGAACAGCAGCCAGAGCCCCATCGCGCGCCACGGATGGGTGGCGCTCCACCGGGCCACCCGGACGGTGACCGGACGTCGTCTTGTCGTTCGCTCGCTCATCGTCTCGTCCCCTCGACGGGTTCGTTCGGCCGGCGATCGCCGGCCTGCGTCGAGCCTCGTGCTCGCAGCGCCAGAGCAAACGGGGCCTGGCGCCCCAGCCGTGGTGGGCGCAGACCCCCTGTCCCGGGCCACCTCGACGGGTGACGATGGGTCCGTGACCACGACGACCGCACTACCCCCGCCGGCGACCGGCCGGCTGCGCTGGACCGGCTACAACGCCGTCGGCGTGCTCGTGCTGGGCCCGGCCATCACCTTGTTCGTGCTCACGGTGGTCGGCATCCCGCTGGTGCTGGTGACCGCGGGCGTGCTGCTGCTGGTCGTCGCGGTCCCTCTCACCGGCGCGATGGCCGGCGCGTACCGCTCGCTGCTCGGCACCGTCACCGGCCGCCCGGTGGATCGCCCGTACCGCGAGCCCGCGGAGCGCGGCGTGCTGTCTCTGCTGAACTGCTGGGCACGCGACCCCGCCCGCTGGCGAGACCTGCTCTGGCTGGCCTGGTCGATGACGTTCGGCTTCGTGCTGTCGGTGCTCAGCGTGTCGCTGCTGCTGGCGGTCGCCTGGTACGCGTTCTTCCCGATCCTGTTCGCGATCACGCCGGACGGCGTGTTCGACACCAACTACGGGATCTACGTGCTGGACACCCAGGCGGAGGCGTTCCTCGAGTGGATCGTCGCCGTGGTGGCGCTCGGGCTGTGGTGGTGGCTGACTCCGGCGCTGGGCCGCGGGCGAGCTGCGGTCGACCGGTCGCTGCTGTCGCCGACCCGCAGCAGCCACCTCGAGCGCCGGGTGCAGACGCTGGCCGAGTCGCGCGCCGACAGCGTCGACCTGTCCGCCGCCGAGCTGCGCCGGGTCGAGCGGGACCTGCACGACGGCGCACAGGCGCGGCTGGTGGCGCTGGGCATGAGCCTCGGGATGGCCGAGGAGATCCTCGAGGGCGACCCGGAGGCGGCCAAGCGTTGGCTGCGTGAGGCGCGCACGACGACGACGTCGGCGCTGGCCGACCTGCGCACCGTGGTGCGAGGCATCCACCCGCCGGTGCTCGCCGACCGCGGCCTCACCGGGGCGGTGCAGGCGCTCGCCCTCGACCTGCCGCTGCCGGTCCTCGTCACGGTCGAGCTGCCGGGCCGGCCACCGGCGCCGGTCGAGTCGGCCGCGTACTTCGCCGTGGCCGAGTGCCTGGCCAACATCGGCAGGCACAGCGGCGCCAGCCGGGCGTGGGTCGAGCTGGCCCACGACGGAGACCGGCTGCGGGTCATCGTCGGAGACGACGGTCGGGGCGGCGCGTCGCTGGACGCGGGCACCGGCCTGGCGGGGGTCGCGCGCCGGCTGGCGGCCTTCGACGGCACACTGGCGGTGACCAGCCCCGTGGGCGGGCCCACCGTCGTCCGCATGGAGGTGCCGTGCGCGCTGTCATCGCCGAGGACCTCGCCCTCCTCCGGGACGGCCTGACCCGGCTGCTCGAGGCGCACGACATCGAGGTCGTCGCTGCGGTCGACAACGCCCCGCTGCTGCTCCGCGCGCTGCGCGAGCACCGACCCGACATCGCGATCGTGGACGTCCGGCTACCGCCCGACTTCACCGACGAGGGGCTGCGCGCGGCGATCGAGGCACGCGTCGAGCAACCGGGACTGCCGGTGCTGGTGCTGTCGCAGTACGTCGAGCAGCTCTACGCCCGCGAACTGCTGAGCAGCCGCGAGGGCGGGGTCGGCTACCTGCTCAAGGACCGGGTGGCCGACGTCGGCCGCTTCGTCGACGCCGTGCGCCAGGTCGCCGGCGGCGGCACCGTGCTCGACCCCGAAGTCGTGTCCACGCTGTTGTCGCGGCGCGAGGCCGGCGGCCCGCTCGCCCGGCTGACCCCGCGCGAGCGCGAGGTGCTCGGGCTGATGGCAGAGGGGCGGTCGAACGCCGCCATCGCCGCCCGGCTGTACGTCACCGAGAAGGCGGTGGGCAAGCACACCGGCAACATCTTCGCCAAGCTCGGCCTGGCCCCCTCGTCCGACGACAACG
>CAWATY010000024.1:0-118298 GCA_963785115.1 uncultured Actinomycetota bacterium | reverse complement strand
GGCTCCTCCGGCTCCTCCGGCTCACCCGAGGACGACCGTCGCGCGCGCCGCGCGCGGGAGGCCCGGCGCCGCCGGCGGCTGGCCGCCATCGGCGACACGGCTGCCGAGCGGTCCGCCGACGACGGTGACGAGGGGTGGTCGGAGCGCCACGAGCGGGCACGGGACGACGACCTGCGCCGTGAGGTGCCCCCGCACCACGGGTGAGCTCAGACCTTGCGCTGCTCGCGCAGCAGGTCGCGGATCTCGGTGAGCAGCACGACGTCGTCGGGCTTGGCCACGGCCTCGGCTCCGCTGGTGAAGTGCGCCAGCACCTTCTTCATCGGCACCACCACGGCGAAGTAGACG
This sequence comes from uncultured Actinomycetota bacterium, assembly GCA_963785115.1. Lineage (GTDB taxonomy): Bacteria > Actinomycetota > Actinomycetes > Propionibacteriales > Nocardioidaceae > JACCWP01. The sequence continues at coordinate 117,953 of CAWATY010000024.1, read as the reverse complement.
ACCGCTGCGGTGATGGCGAACGTCAGGATCGCGGTGAGGAAGCCACCGATGTCGATCAGCGTCGTCGGGTTGCCCTCGTCGCCGAGCTGGATGCCCCAGCCGGGTCCCGACGCTCCGCCCGCGCGGGCGATGATCGGGTTGACGATGTAGGTGGTGAACGCCGTCACCAGCGCCACGAACGCGGTGCCGATGACCACCGCGACCGCGAGGTCGATGAGGTTGCCCCGGAACAGGAACTCCTTGAACCCCTTGAGCATGCAGCCCTCCCGTCGAGGCGGCCCGACGATCGCGCCGCGGTCGGGGTCACGCTACTGATCGGGCAGCAGCAGCAGGTCGAGCGGGGAGACCAGCGCGGCCTGCCGGACGGCGAGCGCAGCGGTGCCGTCGAGCGCCAGCACCAGGGGGAGGGTGTCGTCGGCCGGCTCTGCGGGTGGCACCGCCACCACCGTCGCCGCGAACGCCAACACCTCGGCTGACGAGACCGCGCGGGAGGAGCCGGCCACGACGTCGACGACGTCGCCGGGGCGTACCAGCCAGCCCGTGGCGGTGGGCACCGAGATGCTGGTCAGCACCTGACCGTCGGACAGCCCACTGGCCAGGCCGGGTCCGACCAGGCTGGTGTCGGTCAGCGGCTGGCCCGCGCGCAGCGGCGCGGCAACCAGCCGCCCCAGCGGCACGTCCGTCGTGCCCGTACGCACCGTCTGGGACGGTGCCCGGGAGCAGCCGGGCGGTGTCGACGTCGGCCGCTGCGAGCCGGGTGCCGCTCGGCAGGTCGCGCGCGGCGACCGCCACCAGCGTGGTCGCCGGCGGCGCGGGACGCAGTACGGACAGCGCGCCGAGCACGGCGAGCGTCGTGGCGAGCGCGGCGAGCAGCCGGCGGTGCCGGGCGATCTTCCGGGTCAGGGTGCGCCGCAGCGCTGGCCAGCGAGTGTCCACGCCGGCACGCTAGGAAGTGGCGGGGCAGCTCGGCGGCTGCCGTCCACAGCCCGGTCGGCCGCCCCCGTCGGACAGTCGGTCAGGCGGCCGAGTCGGAGGGGGTGGTCTTCTTGGACGCGCGTGCGTCGCCGCTCGTATCGGCGCCCTTGGCAGCGGTCTTGTCGGCACCCTTGTCGCCGGTCTTGGCACCGGTCTTGGCACCGGTCTTGGCACCGGTCTTCTCGCCGGTCTTCTCGCCACCCGAGTCGCCACCCGAGTCGCCGCCCGAGTCGCCGCCCGAGTCACCACCGCCGGAGTCCGAGCCGTTGCTGCTGCTCGCGCGGCTGTCGTTGCGGTAGAAGCCGGACCCCTTGAAGACGACGCCGACCGCGGAGAACACCTTGCGCAGCCGGCCGCCGCACTGGGGACACTCGGTCAACGGGTCGTCGGTGAAGCGCTGCTGCGCCTCGAGCGGCCGCTCGCAGGCGGTGCACAGGTACTGGTAGGTCGGCACGGGTCGGGGCTCTCCCTCGGCGATAACGGCTGGCACTCTCCACCCTCGACTGCCAAGTGTGCCATCCCCTCGACCGGAGGGCCCGCGAACCGGCCAGGCACAATCGCCCAGGTGGGTCGCGCCGGCAGGATCACCGTGTGGGTCGCGGCGGGCGTGGCGCTGTTGCTGGTGGCGGCGGCCGCCTGGGGGACCTGGACGGTGCGCCGGTCCTTCCCGGAGACCGACGGCGAGCTCACCGTCGCCGGCCTGGACCGCCCGGTCGACGTGCTGCGGGACGAGCACGGGATCCCCCAGATCTACGCCGACTCGGCCGAGGACCTGTTCTACGCGCAGGGGTTCGTGCACGCGCAGGACCGGTTCTTCGAGATGGATTTCCGCCGGCACGTGACCGCTGGACGGCTGGCCGAGCTGGTGGGCGAGGACGCCCTCGACACCGACGTCTACGTCCGCTCCCTCGGCTGGTACGACGTGGCCGAGGAGGAGCTCTCCCAGCTCGACCCGCAGTCCCGCGGCTACCTGCAGGCGTACGCCGACGGCGTGAACGCCTACCTGGAGGACAAGTCGTCGTCGGAGCTGTCGCTGGAGTACGCCGTGCTCGGGCTGACCGGACCGGACTACGCCCCGGAGCCCTGGGCGCCCGCGGACTCACTGGCGTGGCTCAAGGCGCTCGCGTGGGACCTGCGCAGCAACGTCACCGACGAGATCCAGCGGGTGCTCGCGTCGACCACCCTGTCCCCTCGCGAGGTCGAGGAGCTGTACCCCGACTACCCGGTCGACGAGCACCAGCCGATCCTCGACACCGGCGCCGTCGTCGACGGCCGGTTCGACCCCGACGCCACCGGCTCGTCGGCCGGTGCCCGGCCACCGCTCCCGCCCGCCGTCACCCGTGCCCTCGCGCCGCGGCTGCGTGCGCTCGCGCGGGTCGACGCCGAGATCCCCGGCCTGCTCGGTGCCGGTGAGGGGATCGGCAGCAACTCGTGGGTGGTGTCCGGCGACCACACCGCCAGCGGTGCGCCGATCCTCGCCAACGACCCGCACCTCGCGCCGTCGATGCCCGGCGTGTGGGAGCAGATGGGCCTGCACTGCCGGGTGGTCGGCCCGGAGTGCCCGTTCGACGTGGCGGGCACGACGTTCTCCGGCGTCCCCGGTGTCGTCATCGGGCACAACGACCGGATCGCCTGGGGCCTGACCACGATGTACGCCGACGTGGCCGACCTGTACGTGGAGCAGGTCGACGGCAACCGGTACCTGTTCGACGGCCAGTGGGTGGAGATGAGCGTCCGCGAGGAGGAGTTCGAGATCGCGGGCGAGGAGGACCCGGTGACCCGCACGGTGCGGGCCACCCGACACGGCCCGCTGCTCTCGGACGTCGACGACGACGCGGCCGACGTCGCGGAGGGCGCGCCCGTGTCGGAGTCCGCGGGCGACCGCGAGCTCGCCGTCGCCTTGCAGTGGACCGCCCTCGAGCCCGGCCGGACCATGGACGCCCTGTTCGCCATCGACCGGGCCGGTTCGTGGGACGAGTTCCGGGCCGCGGCCCGGTTGTTCGAGGTGCCCTCGCAGAACCTGGTCTACGCCGACGTCGACGGCCACATCGGCTACCAGGCGCCCGGCACGATCCCGATCCGACGGCTCGGCGACGGACGGTGGCCGGTGCCCGGGTGGGACGCCCGCTACGGCTGGAGCGGCACGATCCCGTTCAACCAGCTGCCGTGGACGTACGACCCCGCCGGTGGAGTGATCGTCACGGCCAACCAGGCGGTCGTCGATCCGGCCCGCTACCGGTGGACGCTCGGCGCGGACACCTCCTACGGCTACCGCTCACAGCGGGTGCTCGACCTGCTCGCCACCCGGGACGACTGGACGGTGGACGACACCACCGCGCTGCAGACCGACACCTTGCACCCGATGGCCGAGCCGCTGGTGCCGTTGCTGGTCGGCCAGCCGCTGGGCTCGGCCTACCAGCGGCAGGGCCAACAGCTGCTCGCCGGCTGGGACGGCACCCAGCCGGCCGACTCCGGTGCCGCGGCGTACTTCAACGTCGTCTGGCGCGACCTGCTGGAGGCGACCTTCCACGACCAGCTCCCGAAGGTCGTCTGGCCGGAGGGTGGGGAGCGGTGGTTCGCGGTGGTCACCCGACTGCTCGACGACCCGGACTCCGACTGGTGGGACGACGTGGAGACCGAGGGTGTGCGCGAGGACCGCGACGACATCCTGGTGGCGGCGATGCAGCAGGCCCGCGACGACCTGACCAGCATGCTGGCGCTGGACCCGGCCGACTGGTCGTGGGGCGCGATCCACCGCCTGGAGCTGGTGAACCCGACGCTCGGCGAGAGCGGCATCGGTGCGGTGGAGGCGTTGTTCAACCGCGGCCCGTACGAGCTCGGCGGCGGTGGCGGGGCGGTCGAGGCGAACGCCTGGCTGGCGGGCGAGGGCTTCGACGTCGCGGTGGTGCCGTCGATGCGGATGGTCGTGCCGCTGGACGACCTGGACGCCGCCCGTTGGATCACGGTGGGCGGGGTGTCGGGCCACGCGTTCTCGGCCCACTACGACGACCAGACCGACCTCTGGGTACGCGGGGAGACGCTGCCGTGGCCGTTCTCCACCGACGCCGTCGACGCCGCGGCCGAGGAGCGGCTGCACCTCATCCCGGTGGGCTGGTCCGAGCCGTGAGCCGCACCGTCCGCGTCGGTGTCACGGCAACGTCGACCGGCCGGTCGTGGGCGTCGCGGGGCAGGACCTCCACCACCTCGTCGTCGTGGACGAGCGCGACCGCAAGAGCAGTGGTGCGGGCGAGCGCCCGGTCGTAGGAGCCGCCGCCCTTGCCGAGCCGGGTGCCGTCGAGGGCCACGGCCGTCGCGGGGCACACGACGACGTCGACGTCGGTCACGGCCGCGGGACCGAGCCGTGGCCCGGTCGGCTCCCGGACGGACGGGCGCAGCCCGGGCGCCAGCTCGCCGTCGTCGGCGGCCCAGTCGAGGTCGCCGTCGGCCTGCAGCACCGGCAGCAGAACCCGTACGCCACGCGCGTGCAGGGCGGCCAGCAGCGGACCGGTGCCGGGTTCGTTGGCGATCGATGCGTACGCCGCGACCGCCTGCGCGGCGGCCAGCTCGGGCAGCGCGAGGACCCGGTCGGCCAGCGCCGCGGCGAGCCGCTCACGCTCGTCGGCCGGCCGTTGTCGGCGGGCGGTGGCCACGACCTCCCGTACCCGGTCCTTGTCCTGCACTGGCCTAGCATCGCGCCCATGAGTGAGCAGGGGTTGGAGCGGGCCCGCCAGGTCATGGCCGACGGCGACGTCCACCCCCGGGCGATCGAGGTCTTCGCGCACTACTACCGCCAGCTCGAGTCCGGCGAGACCGGCGTGATCGCCGAGGACGACGTCGAACCGGTGACCGAGCTGCCGCACCTCGGCTCGGTCGACGTCGACCCCGCCGCGGCCCGCGAGGCGCTGGGGGCCACCGTCGTCATCAAGCTCAACGGCGGGCTCGGCACCTCGATGGGGATGTCCCGGGCCAAGTCGCTGGTGCCGGTGCGGGGCGAGCGCAGCTTCCTCGACGTCATCGCGATGCAGGTGCTGGCCGCCCGCGGGCGTTACGGGGTGCAGGTCCCGCTGATGTTCATGGACAGCTTCCGCACCCGCGACGACACGCTCGCGGCCCTCGAGGCGCACCCGGACCTGCCCGTCGCCGGCCTACCGCCGGACTTCCTGCAGAACCGGGAGCCCAAGCTGCGCGTCGACGACCTGATGCCGGTGGAGTGGCCCGACGACCCGTCGCTGGAGTGGTGCCCACCCGGCCACGGCGACCTCTACACGGCGCTGGAAGCCTCCGGCACCCTGCAGCGACTGCTCGACGCCGGGTTCCGCTACGCCAGCGTGTCGAACGCCGACAACCTGGGGGCGAGCCCCGACGCCACGATGGCGGGGTGGTTCGCGAGCAGCGGCGCGACCTACGCGGCCGAGGTCTGTCGCCGTACCCCCGCCGATCGCAAGGGCGGCCACCTCGTGCGCCGCCGCGACGACGGCAGGCTGGTGCTGCGCGAGACCGCACAGACCCGCGACCAGGACGCCGACATCGCGGCCGACATCGACCGGCACCCCTACTTCCACACCAACAACCTCTGGTTCGACCTGCGGGTGCTTGCCGACACCCTGGCCGAGCGCGACGGCGTGCTGGGCCTGCCGCTGATCCGCAACGAGAAGACGGTCGACCCCGCCGACGCGGACTCGCCGCGGGTGGTGCAGGTGGAGACCGCGATGGGCGCCGCGGTGGAGGTCTTCGACGGCGCCCGGGCCATCGAGGTGGACCGGTCCCGGTTCCTGCCGGTGAAGACGACCAACGACCTGCTGGTGATGCGCTCGGACGTCTACGCGCTCGCCGACGACGGGACCATCACCGCCCGGGTCGACGCGGTGCCGCTGGTCGACCTCGACCGCGCGCACTACACGACGCTCGCGGCCTTCGACGAGCGCTTCCCGGCCGGGGCGCCCTCGCTGCGGGCGGCCCGATCCCTCACAGTCGAGGGGGACTGGACGTTCGGTGCCGACGTGGTCGTGACCGGTGACGTCACGCTCGACGCCGAGGGCGGACGGGTCGACGACGGAACGCGGCTCGGCGGCTGACCCGCGGTTAGGGTGACGGCCATGAGTGCCGAACCCGCCCGCGACGCCTCCGGCCCGCGGTCGGTCGACGACCACCTCGCGGCCGTGCTCGACTCGGTGTCCCCGTTGCCGCCGTATGAGCAGCCGTTGCTCGACGCCGTCGGGCTGCCGCTGTGCGAGGACGTGCGCTCGCCCATCGCCCTGCCCCGCTTCACCAACTCGTCGATGGACGGCTACGCGGTCCGGGTCGAGGACGTCGTCGAGGCTCGGGAGGACCGGCCGGTGCACCTGCCGGTCGTGGGGGAGTCCGCCGCCGGGCAGTCCGGCCCGTACGGGATGCCGCCGTCGACGGCGATGCGGATCATGACCGGTGCCCCGCTGCCCGCGGGCGCCGACAGCGTGGTGCCGATCGAGTGGACCGACGGCGGCACCGCCACGGTCCGGATCAGGCAGGCACCCGAGCTCGCCCAGCACGTGCGCCGGGTCGGCGAGGACGTCGCGCAGAACGACCTGCTGCTCGAGGAGGGGGTCGTTCTCGGCCCGCGGGAGGTGGGGCTGCTGGCCGGGGTCGGGCGCGCCCAGGTGCTCGCGAGGCCGCGGCCGCGGGTGGTGGTGATGTCCACCGGCACCGAGCTGCGCGAGCCGGGCGTCGGTCTCGGTTACGACTCGATCTACGACTCCAACAGCTACCTGCTCGCCGCCGCGGTCCGTGCCGCCGGCGCGATCCCCTACCGGGTGGGCGCGGTCGGCGACGACCCGCACGTCTTCTCCGACGCCCTGTCCGACCAGCTGGTGCGGGCCGACGTCGTGGTCACCAGCGGCGGGGTGAGCAAGGGGGACTACGACGTGGTCAAGGACGTGCTCTCGCGGCTCGGCACGGTGGAGTTCTGCGAGGTCGCGATGCAGCCCGGCAAGCCGCAGGGCTTCGGCCGGGTGGGCGAGGACCGCACGCCGATCTTCACGTTGCCCGGCAACCCGGTGTCGTCGTACGTGTCGTTCGAGGTCTTCGTGGTGCCGGCGCTGCGGCGGATGATGGGCCGGCTCCCGTACCGGCGGCCGCTGGTGCAGGCGACGCTGACCGACGACGTCTCGTCGCCGCGCGGCCGCCAGCAGTACCTGCGAGCCAGGTTCGAGGTGGGCCACCAGGGGGCGACCGTGACCCCGGTGGGCGGCGCCGGCTCTCACCTGCTCGGCGGACTGGCCCACTCCAACGCGCTGGTCGTTGTCGGCGCGGACGTCACGGCCGTGGACGCCGGGGAGACCGTGTCGGTGCTGACCCTCGACCGGGACTTCTGATGACCGAGCCGGGCTTCACCCACCTCGACGAGTCCGGTGCCGCGCGGATGGTCGACGTCTCCGCCAAGGACGTCACCGCGCGTACGGCGACCGCGAGCGGCCGGGTCCGCGTCTCCGCCGAGGTGCTGCGGCTGCTCGCCGACAGTGAGCTGCCCAAGGGTGACGCGCTCGGCGTGGCGCGGGTCGCGGGCATCATGGCGGCCAAGCGGACTCCCGACCTGGTGCCGCTGTGCCACCCGATCGCGGTGAGCCGGGTCGAGGTCGACCTCTCGCCAGGCGACGGCGCCGTCGAGATCACCGCCACGGTCGGCACCGCGGACCGGACCGGCGTGGAGATGGAGGCGCTCACCGCCGTCGCGGTGGCAGCGCTGACCGTCATCGACATGGTCAAGTCCGTCGACCGTGGCGCGGTCATCGAGCACGTGCGGCTGGAGACCAAGGACGGTGGGCGCCGGGGTCCCTGGCGTCGCAACGGTGGGGCCGGCGCGGAGGCGGCGCCGTGAGGGCGGTGGTCGTGACGGCGTCCAACCGGGCGGCGGCCGGCGTCTACGAGGACACCGGTGGCCCGTTGATCGCCGAGGCGCTGGCGAGGTGGGGCTTCGAGGTCGAGGGTCCGTACGTGGTGTCCGACGGTCCCGACGTCGGTGCCGCGCTGCGGGCCGCCGTCGAGGGCGACGCAGACGTCGTGCTCACCACCGGCGGCACCGGGATCAGCCCCACCGACGTCACTCCGGAGCAGACCCGGAACGTGATCGACCACGAGGTGCCCGGCCTGGCCGAGGCGATCCGCGCGCACGGCGTCGCCCAGGGCGTCCCGACCGCCTCCCTGTCCCGCGGACTCGCGGGAGTGGCCCGGCGCACGCTGGTGGTCAACCTGCCGGGCTCGACCGGCGGGGTCCGCGACGGCCTGGCCGTCCTCGAGCCCGTGCTCCGGCACGCGGTCGAGCAGCTGCGCGGCGTCGACCACGGGTCCCCGCCCTCCCCGCCCTCCCCGCCCGGGGGTGCGCCCTGATCCCGGGCTGGCCGGCCAAGCTGTCGCACGGTCGCGTCGGGTTGCGTCCGGTGTCCGCGCGCGACGCGGCCGCCTGGCGCGAGATCCGGATCCGCAACCGGGCCTGGCTCACCCCGTGGGAGGCCACCCTCCCGCCGGGCTCGCAGCAGCAGCCGCAGTCCTTCCGGGTCACCGCCCGCGACCTGCGTCGCCAGGCGCGCGCGGGCCGCGGGCTGCCGTTCGTCACCACCTACGACGACCGGATGGTCGGGCAGGTGACCGTCTCCGGCATCACCTGGGGTTCGGCGCGCTCGGCGTCGGTCGGCTACTGGGTCGACCGGGCTTACGCCGGCCGCGGCATCACCCCCACGGCGGTGGCACTCGCCGTGGACCACTGCTTCGGCACCGTCGGCCTGCACCGGATCGAGGTCGCGGTGCGCCCCGAGAACACCGCCAGCCTCGCCGTCGTCCGCAAGCTCGGGCTGCGGCAGGAGGGCGAGGCGCCGCGCTACCTGCACATCGACGGCGACTGGCGGGACCACCTGCTGTTCGCGGTCACCCGCGAGGAGGTGCCCGACGGGCTCCTCGCCCGAGCACTCGAGTCACTCCAGTCACAGGACTGATCTGGCGACACACCGCAGCGGCTGCCCGCTGGGTGCCCCGATGCCGCCTACCGTCAGGGCCGTGGGTCTGGACGGCATCATCTACGGCGCCATCGTCGCCTTGTGGTTGTGCTATCTCGTGCCGTTGGCCCTGCGCCGGCACGACGAGGCGGCGCGGTCCCGGTCGGTCGACCGGTTCTCGTCGGCGATGCGGGTGCTGGGACGCACCGGCTCCGCCGCGACCCGCACCGACGAGCCGGTGGTCCGCCGGCGCACGCTCGCCCGGTCCGGCCACCCGCGCCGCGCCGCGTCCGTACCGGCGGTGCCGCCGGCGGCTGCCCGAGCCGCCGCCCGAGCGGCGGCGGCCCGCCGTCGCCGGGTGCTGGCACTGCTGCTCGGGCTGACGGTCGCCGTCACCGGCGTCGCGGTCACCGGGATGCTGCCGCTCTGGTCGGTCGCAGTGCCCGTGGCGACGATCGTCTGCTTCCTCGTCGTCGCCCACCTGCAGGTCAGCAGGGCCCGGACGAGCACCTGGGAACGCTCGCTGCGCACCGCCGCCGCCGAGGCACCGGTCGCCCCGACGGGCGACGAGCCCGACGAGGCCCCGACCGTCGTGCTGGACGCCGTGCTCGAGGAGCAGCGGGTGGTCGCCGCGCCGGTCACGACCGTCGACGGCCGGTCGCTGTGGGACCCGCTCCCGGTCACCCTGCCGACCTACGTCTCCAAGCCGCGCGCCGAGCGCAGCTACCGGACCGTCGACCTGCAGGGCGAGGGCGCCTGGACGTCCGGTCACCTGCCCCCCGACGCCGCCGCCGATCCCGCCGCCGAGGTCGCCGCCGACGGCGCTGCGGAGGGCACCGAACCGGCCTCCGACGCCGAGGTCGCGGCCGCCCCGCGCGCGGTCGGCGACTGACCGCCCCTGCTACTGTTCCGAGCGGTCGCGGGGCTGGTACCCGCGGCTGTTGGGGCTGTGGCGCAGTCCGGTAGCGCACCTCGTTCGCATCGAGGGGGTCAGGGGTTCAAATCCCCTCAGCTCCACCCCACTGCACACCTGGCGGCCAGCGATGTGCGGTCCACTCGGCCCAGGTCGCGAAGCCAGCTGGCGGGTCTCCGACAGGGTCGCTTCCGTCGAGTTCGGCCGGCGTCGGGATGTCGAACAGGGAGGCCCACTCGGCGAGCTCCTGCTCGGATATCGGCCAGGTCTCGTGCGGGGCGTCCGACAAGCGTTGGCCGAGTCGTCTGCGTTGTTCGGCCGGCGTGAGCTCGAAGTAGCAGATCACGACGGACGCGCCGATGTCGGTCGCTGCCTGCCGCAGAGCAGACCGTTCCTCTCGACTCCAGAGACCGAAATCGAGAATCACGTTGGTACCGAGCTCGAGGGCGCGCATCCCTATCTGGATCAGCCGGCCCTCGATGACGTCCGTCGCGGCTGGCGGATTGTCGTTGCCGTACAAGGCTTTGATCCACTCGTCCTTCGTCAGCCGAAGCGCCGTGCGCTCGACCTCGATGCGCCGCGCCTCAGTCGTCTTGCCGGTGCCCGGCAGTCCGACGGTCAAGAAGAGCGTGGGCTGGGTCATTGTCGGCCTTCCGTGAGGACAGCACGGCGAGGGAAACGTTCATGATCAGCAGGTAGGCGACGAACGCGGTGTTCTCGAAGTCGTAGGTCTGCACCGACAGGAAGCTCGTGCCGAAGCCGACGGTGCTGATGGCATAGGCGATCCAGCTCTCGGACTGCGGGTGTTGGTACGCCTTGATCATCGTCGGAACGCCCGCCAGGACGTCGGCCAGCAGCGCGAACAGGATGGCCAGGTTCGGATTGTCGGTGACGGCCCACAAGATGATGCCGACGACGGCCGCCGCCATCAGGTAGTAGTCGCGCGGTGCGCTCTTCCAGTAGGCCAACGGGTTGAAGAAGGATGCCGCGACGATGAGCAACGGCATGAGGCCGGCTACGAATGTCGTCCAGGACAAGCCCTCGACATCCTGCGCCCGTTGCGCCACGAAGATGACGGTCGGAAAGATTCCCCACAGCAGCCAGGTGACGCGGTTGGGCTGGGTCTTGCCGACGATGGTCTCGTACAGGTAGTAGCAGCCGCCGAGCGAGCCGACGATGGCGCCGACGATCGCGAAGTCCTCGGGGAGCATGGTCCAACTGTCCCCGTCAGGGCTGCTCCTCCGTCACCCGGCCCGGTCGTTGCGGAAGCGGACACTCCGCCGCCAGCGAGTGCGAGCATGGTGCCGTGAGCGTCGACGTGCAGGTGGAGACCACGATCGGGCAACCTGTCGCTGTGGTCGCAGCGTTCGCCGGCGACCCCACCAGGGCACCGGAGTGGTATGCCAACATCAGGTCGGTGGAGTGGCAGACACCGCCGCCCGTCGGTGTCGGCTCCCGGATGGATTTCGTGGCCCAGTTCCTCGGACGGCGCCTGGCTTACAGCTACGAGGTGGTGGAGCTCGAGACCGAGCACCGGCTGGTGATGCGCACGGCTGACGGCCCGTTCCCAATGGAGACCACCTATACGTGGGACCCGGCAGGGGAGGGAGCCACCCGGATGACGCTCCGCAACCGTGGCAACCCCTCCGGCTTCTCGAGACTCGCGGCACCAATGCTGGAACGCGCGATGAGACGAGCCACCGCCAAGGACCTGGCGCGGCTCAAGACGATGCTCGAGACCGGTGAGAGGGGCAGTCGATGACGACAGTCGTCAACCGGCTCTCCAGTAGCCGGAGAACGTCACCCGGCGCCGGTCGAGGCCCCAGCGACCGACCAGGTGGCGGCGCACGCTCTTGACCCCGCCCGACTCCCCGCACACCCAGGCGTAGTCGAGCGGGTACGGGTCGCCCGACACCGCGTCGACCAGGCAGCTGCCGGGCGCCGCCTCGCCACGGTGACACCACTCGACGTCGACCGATCCGCCGATCTCGTACGTCCAGTCCCGGTCCGGGAGCTCGACGACGGCGCGGACATCGGAGTCAGAGACTAGGTCCGACGGCAGCGACTCGACGATCGCGGCCAGCGCCGGCAGCGCGGTCTCGTCGGCGAGCAGCAGCTGGGCGCGGCACGGGTCGGGCGGTGCGTACGACGCCCCGCTGCGGCGGAAGTCGATGGTGCTGCCGACCTCGGCGGCGGCCGACCACTGCACGGCCGGCCCCGCGTGCTCGTGCAGCACCACGTCGACGTCGATCTCGGCGGCGTCGGGCCGGTGCGCGCGGACGGTGTACCAGCGCAGGTGGGTCCGCCCGTCGCCCGGCGCCAGCAGCCCGAAGCACTCGTCCGGACCGTCGGGCACGTAGTCGGCGAACTCCGGCGCGGCGAAGGTCAGCCGGCGCAGCCGCGGCAGCAGGTCGCTGATGCCCACGACGGTCATCGGCCACTGCTGCTGACCCCGCCGGTTGCCCCCCGACGCCTCGCTCGACCCCGCCGTCCCGACCACCCGGGCAGGCTAGGCCCCGCGCCCGCACCCCACCCCCACCCCGTCCCCGTCGAGTGGCGCAAGAGTCACCGTTTCGCCGGCGTCGGAGGGAACTCTTGCGCCACTCGCTGAGGGGGAAGGGGGTTCGGCCCCCACTCTTCCGCACCCAGCGCCGTCGAGTGGCGCAAGAGTCACCGTTTCGGCGCCGTCGGCGGGAGCTCTTGCGCCACTCGGCGGTCGGAGGGTGTCGGGCCCCTCATCCGCGCCACTCGCGGCGAGCAAGGCAGGGGCGGGACCTAGGGGAGCAGCAGGGCGCTGTCGCCGAACTCGTGCCACAGGTAGCCGGCGGCCAACGCCTCGGCGTAGGCGGTCCGCACCAGGTCGGCGCCCGCCACCGCCTCCAGAAGCAGCAGGTGGCTGGCCTGCGGCTCGTGCCAGCCGGTGACCAGGCCGGTCACCACCCGGGCCGGCCGGTCGGGACCCAGCACCAGGTCGGTCCATCCGCTACCGGGGCTCACCCACCCGTTCAGGTCGGCCACCGTCTCCAGCGCCCGGGTGACGGTCGTGCCGACCGCGACGACCCGACCGCCGGCGGCCCGGGTCTCGTTGACCAGCCGGGCGGTCGTGGCCGGTACCTCGTAGCGCTCCGGCAGCGGCAGCTCGCCCGCCTCCAGCGAGGAGACGCCGGTGTGCAGCCGGACGGGTGCGACGACCACGCCCGCCGTCATCAGGTCGGTCACCAGCCGGTCGTCGAACGGGCGGCCGGCGCTGGGCATCTCCGCGCTCGCGAGGCCGTCGTCGCCATGGCGGCCGAACACGGTCTGGTACGTCTCCAGCGGCCACCGCTGCGGGACGTATCCGTAGCTGATCGGCCGGCCGTGCCGCTCGAGGTACGCCTGCACCGGGCGGTCGACGTCGAGCGTCGCGCGCCACAGCCGGGAACCGGAGCGCACCGACCGGTCCGGGTGCGCGGAGCGCAGCGTGACCCGGCCGCCGGACGCCAGGTCGAGCACCTCACCGGCGCGGCCGTCGCGGATGCGGCACGACCCGTCGGAGCAGCGCAGCTCGACCACGTGGGTGGTGTCCGCCAGCGGGCTGGACACGTGCACGGCGACCTCGCGCCCGTCGGGACGAGTGGCGGTCAGCGCGGCGGCGGCCGTCGGCGAGGTGTTCACCACGACCAGGTCGCCCGGTGCCAGGTGCTCGGCCAGCGACCCGAACCGGGTGTGCGTCGTCCCACCGGCCCGCGCCACCAGCAGCCGCACCTCCGAGCGGGCCAGCCCGCGCGCCTCCGGCGGCTCGGTCGCGGACAGCTCGTCGGGCAGCGTGAACGTGGTCGCCGCGGCGACCTGCTGCCTCGGCGTCACGCGCGCGCCCCGACGAGGTCGGCCGCGCGGTACCGGCCGCTCTCGGGCCGGTCGGCGAGCAGCCGCAGCAGCACCGGCACGACCTCCTCCGGCAGCGGCCGGTCGGAGATGTCCTCGCCGGGGAACGCGTCGGCGTGCATCTGGGTCCGCATGTCGCCGGGGTCGAACGCGTAGGCCCTGATCTGCGGCTGCTCGGCGCCGAGCACCCGCACCAGGTGGTCCAGCGCCGCCTTCGAGGCGCCGTACGGACCCCACGTCTCGTACGCCTCGACGGCGGCGTCCGAGCTGAGCGCGACCACGCTGCCGCGGGACTGGACGAGGTCGGCGAGCAGCCGCCGGGTGAGGGCGTGCGGCGCGACCGTGTTCACGGCCAGGGTGGCGGCCAGTTCGTCGGGCTCGAGGTCGGTCAGCGGGCGCATCGGCAACGGGCCGAGCGTGCTCGCGTTGTGCACCAGCAGGTCGAGGTGCCCGGCACGGTCGACCGCCTGCACCAGCCGGTCGCGATGGCCGGGCTGGGACACGTCGCCGGGCACGGCCGCCCAGACGGCGACTCCGAGCGACGCGGCGGCCTCGTCGAGGCGCTCGGGGTCGCGGCCGTCGATCACCAGCCGCCAGCCGAGGTCGGCCAGCGAGCGGGACAGCGCGAGACCGAGCCCGCGGGAGCCGCCGGTGACGAGCGCCAGCGGCGCGTCGTGCACGGAGGAGTCGAAGCCAGGAGGTGGTGTGAGGGTCATGCCGGAAAAGGTAGAACTTCAACTTCACTCGAAGTCAAGCATCACACCCAGCGGTCGAGCCACATCCGTTTCTGCCACTCGTGGTTGGTGATCAGCTCGTCGGTCCAGATCGGCCAGAAGAACGCGAAGGCCGCGACGACCGCGACCATCACCAGCGCGACTCCCGAGGCGCCCCAGCCGCGCCGCCAACGGGAGGCCGTGGCCGGCCCGAGCACCTTGCCGAGCACCAGCGCGAGAGCGGCGCAGGTGAACGGGACGATCGCCACCGCGTAGAAGAAGAAGATCGACCGGTCGGCCCAGTGGAACCACGGCAGCCAGCTGGTCGCCACGCCCACCACGGGCACGCCGAACCGCCAGTCCCGCCTGGCCACCCACCACCAGGTGGAGGCCACCAGCGCGAGTGCGCCGGCCCACCACACGGCCGGGTTGCCCAGGGCGAGCACCTGGCGCAGGCAGGTGTCGCCCTCGGGGGCGTCGCAGCCCTGATCGCCCGGTGCGATGTCGCCCTGCAGGTCGATCCCGACAGGTCGGCTGTCGAGCAGCCACCCGCGCGGTGACGACTCGTAGGGGTGCGGGTCCTTGCTGGTGCTCTCCACCACGTCGACGGTGTGGAAGTGCCACACCTGCTGGTGGTAGTTCCACAGGTCGTGCAGTGCCTGGGTGGTCTCGCCGACGAACGAGTCCGGTTCCTCCTTGGCGTACGCCCCCCAGTGGTAGTAGTCGGCGTAGGCGTCCTCCATGACGTCGTGGTGCACCAGCCACCCGCCCCAGCTGCCGAGGTAGACGACGAACGCCACCCCCACCAGCGCGAAGAACGCCGGCACCGCGTCGACGACGGCCGACCGGGCCCAGGCCCACGAGACGCCCAGCGCCCGGCGGGCACCGGCGTCCCAGGCCCACACCAGCAGCCCGAACCCCGCCAGCACGAAGACCCCGTTCCACTTCGTCCCGCACGCCAGCCCGAAGCAGACCCCCGCGCCCAGCCGCCACGGCCGCCACAGCATCCCGCGCACCGGTCCCCACGAACCCACCCCGTCGCGGTCTGCCAGGCGGAGCAGCCGGCGCCTTCCCCAGTCCCGGTCGGCCACCACACAGGCGACGGCCGCCACCACCCAGAAGGCGAGCAGCCCGTCGAGCAGCGCGTTGCGCGACATCACCAGGTGCAGGCCGTCGAAGCACAGCAGCAGCCCGGCCAGGCAGCCCACCAGCGTCGACCCGCTCAGCCTGCGCACCATCCGGGCCAGCACCAGCACGGTGAGCGCCCCCGCGACCGCGGCGGCCACCCGCCACCCGAACGGGTCCATGCCGAACACCCGGATCCCGACGGCGAGCATCCACTTGCCGACCTCCGGGTGCACGATCTGCGCCGGCCCCTCCTTGAACAGGTCGCCGTCGAGCTCGCCGGCGTTGACCTGGTCGTCGGCGTCCTCGACGTACTCGCGCACATAGCCGAACTTGCTCAGCGAGTACGCGTCCTTGGCGTAGTACGTCTCGTCGAACGTGATCTGGTCCGGCCGGTCGAGCTGCCACAGCCGTAGCCCGAGGGCGAGTGCGGCGACCGCCAGCGGCCCGAGCCAGCCGACCCACCGCGGGTGCGTCGCCACCAGCGAGGTCAGGCGAGCGCGCGCCCTCGGGAGCGGGCGGCCGGCGAGGTCGCGTCCCAGCGGGTGCAGGTCGGCCTGCTCCTCGCGGGTCGCCGTCACAGACGCATCGTAGGTTGGCGGCCGTGACCCTGGTGCTCGCCGCGACGCCGATCGGGCGGCCCGACGACGCGTCGCCCCGGCTGGCCGCCGAGCTCGTGGCGGCCGAGGTCGTGGCAGCCGAGGACACCCGTCGGCTGCGCCGGCTGTGCGCCGACCTCGGCGTCAGCCTGACCGGTCGGGTGCTCTCGTACTTCGACGGCAACGAGGAGACGCGCACCCCCCAGCTGCTGGCCGAGCTCGAGGCCGGCCGACGGGTGCTCGTCGTGACCGACGCCGGCATGCCGAGCGTTTCCGACCCCGGCTACCGGGTGGTCGCGGCCGCGGTGGCGGCGGGTGTCGAGATCGTCGTGGTCCCGGGCCCGTCGGCCGTGCTGGTCGCGCTGGCGGTGTCCGGGCTGCCGGTCGACCGGTTCTGCTTCGAGGGGTTCCTGCCCCGGCGGGCCGGACACCGGGCCGCCCGGCTGTCCGACCTCGAGGCCGAGGGCCGCACGATGGTGTTCTTCGAGGCGCCGCACCGCACCGCCGAGACGCTGGCCGCGATGGTCGAAGCCTTCGGCCCGGAGCGCCGGGCGGCGGTCTGCCGCGAGCTCACCAAGACCCACGAGGAGGTGCAGCGCGGCGGGCTCGCCGAGCTCGCCGCCTGGGCGTCCGGCGGGGTCCGCGGCGAGGTCACGCTGGTCGTGGAGGGCAGTGCCGCGGCCGCGGCCGACGACGACCCGGCCCTGCTGCGGGCGATGGTCGAGGCCGAGGAGCAGGTGGCGGGCCGTTCCCGCAAGGACGCGATCGCCCGGGTGGCCGCCCGGCACGGGCTGCCCCGGCGCACGGTCTACGACGCCGTCCACCGCGACGGCTGAAACTCGTTCGGGCCGTTTCGCCCGCCCACCTAGGATCGTCGCCGTGCCCGACACCTTCTACGTCACGACGCCGATCTACTACGTGACCGCTGCGCCCTCCATCGGCAACGCGTACACGACGGTGGCGGCGGACATGCTGGCGCGCTGGCACCGGCAGCGCCAGCAGCCGGTGTGGTTCCTCACCGGTACCGACGAGCACGGGCAGAAGGTTCTCGAGGCCGCCGACGCGGCCGGCATGGAGCCACAACGGTTCACCGACGACATCGTCGCCGCCGAGTGGCAGCCGATGCTCGACGTCGTCGACGTCAGCAACGACGACTTCATCCGCACCACCCAGCAGCGCCACACCGACCGGGTCCGTGAGTTCTGGCAGACCCTCAACGACCGCGGGCACGTCTACGAGGGCACGTACGAGGGGCCGTACTGCGTCGCCTGCGAGGAGTTCAAGCAGCCGGGCGAGCTGCTCGAGGGCGAGGGCGACGTCCGGTTGTGCCCCATCCACGAGCGTCCGGTGGAGATGCTCAGCGAGCGCAACTACTTCTTCCGGCTGTCCGACTTCGCCGACCGGCTGCTCGACCTGTACGAGCAGCGCCCCGACTTCGTGCAGCCGGACAGTGCCCGCAACGAGGTCGTGGCGTTCGTGCGGCAGGGCCTGCAGGACCTGTCGGTCACCCGGTCGACGTTCGACTGGGGCATCCGGGTGCCGTGGGACGAGAAGCACGTGCTGTACGTGTGGATCGACGCGCTGCTCAACTACGTGACGGCCATCGGCTACGGCGACGACGACGCGGAGTTCGAGCGCTGGTGGCCCGCGGTCCACCTGGTCGGCAAGGACATCCTGCGGTTCCACGCGGTGATCTGGCCGGCGATGCTGATGGCGGCCGGGGTCGACGTGCCCCGCCAGGTGTTCGCACACGGCTGGCTGCAGGTCGGCGGACAGAAGATGAGCAAGTCCAAGGCCACCGCCATCCATCCCCGCGAGATCGTCGACACCTTCGGGTCCGACGCCTACCGCTACTACTTCCTGCGGGCGATCGCGTTCGGCTCCGACGGCTCCTTCTCCTGGGAGCACCTGAGCGCGGTGTACGCGTCGGAGCTGGCCAACGGGCTGGGCAACCTGGCCTCGCGCGTGACCTCGATGGTCGACCGCTACTTCGACGGCGAGCTGCCCGGCCCGGCCGCGCCGGGGCCGGCGGAGGAAGCGTTGGCCGCCCGGCTCGCCGACACCGTGGCGACCGCCGAGGAGGCGGTCGACCGACTGGCGCTGCACGAGGCGGTCGCGGCCACCGAGGCGTTCGTCGGTGCGGTCAACGTCTACGTCACCGAGCAGGAGCCGTGGAAGGTCGCGAAGGACGAGGCGGCCCGCGACCGGTTGGCGACGATCCTGCACACCGCCGCGGAGTCCCTGCGCGCGGTCGCGGTCCTGCACGCACCGGTGATGCCCAAGACCTCGGCTGCGCTGTGGGAGCGGCTGGGCGCCGCCGAGCGGCTCGGCCCGCTCGCCGACCAGCTCATCGGCGCCGCCGGCAGATGGAGCCAGCTGCCGGCCGGTGCCCGGGTGCGCAAGGGCGAGCCGCTGTTCCCGCGGATCGACCCGGACGACCCCGCGTGACGCTGCGCAAGCGCTCCCCCGAGGAGGAGGGCAGCGGCCGGCGTCGCGACCGCCGCCGCCCACCGCCGCCCGAGCCGCTGCCGCACCCGGTGGTCGACAACCACTGCCACCTCGACATCGTCGACGCCGACGAGGGCGACCACGTCGAGCTCGCCGACCTGATCGCCGCCGCTGCGTCGGTGGGAGTCACCCGCATCGTGCAGGTCGGCTGCGACCTGCCCGGTGCCCGCTGGTCGGTGGGTGTGGCGGACCAGTACGACAGGCTGGTCGCAGCGGTCGCGCTGCACCCCAACGAGGCGCCCCGGCTGGCCGCGGACGGCCGGCTCGACGAGGCGCTCGCCGAGATCGCCGAGCTGGCGGCATCGTCGGACCGGGTACGGGCCGTGGGCGAGACCGGACTCGATCACTTCCGGACCGGCCCCGAGGGCCGCCAGGCGCAGGAGCGGTCGTTCCGCGAACACGTCCGGCTGGCCCGGCGGCTGGATCGGACGCTGATGATCCACGACCGCGACGCGCACGCCGACGTGCTGCGGGTGCTCGACGACGAGGGCGTCCCGGACCGCACGGTCATGCACTGCTTCAGCGGCGACGCCGACTTCGCCCGGGCCTGCCTCGACCGTGGGGCGTGGCTCAGCTTCGCCGGCACGGTGACCTTCACCAACGCCGCACAGATCCGCGAGGCGCTCGCGGTGACTCCGCTCGACCGGGTGCTGGTCGAGACCGATGCCCCCTACCTCACCCCGATGCCGTACCGCGGCCGGCCGAACGCGTCCTACCTGGTCCCGCACACGGTGCGGGTGATGGCCGAGGTTCTCGGGCGCGACCTGGCCGAGGTGTGCGCCGCGATCGACGCGAACACCGACGCGGCGTACGGCGGCGGCTGGTAACGGCTGCCAGCGCTGTCGGGTCCCCCGATCGGCGGCCCCCATGGCCCGTTTGGTGCCTCTTCGGTCACATCCGCACCAGGAGATGAAGAACACCCCGGTTGCATTTGGCGGCTCGTGACCTTGTCGTTATCGTCGTGGGCTGGTCCGGGTGGGTCCGATCCGTCCGGATTCGGCCTTTCGTGGGCAGCCCTGTCGTCGGCAACCTGGAGCAGCGTGCGCAAGCGAGTACTGATCATCGCCGCGAACCTCGCGGTCGTCCTGGCGTTGGTCGGGGGGACCGTGGCGTACGCGACGATGAGCAAGACCGTGACGCTCTCGCTGGACGGCACCGAGACCAAGGTCCGCACCTTCGGCGACGACGTCGGTGACGTGCTCGAGAGCGAGGGCGTCGACCTGGCCTCGCGCGACGTGGTCCTGCCCGCGGTCGACTCGTCCATCGAGGACGGCAGCAAGATCGCGGTTCGGTTCGCCCGCGAGCTCACCCTGACCGTCGACGGCGCCGAGAACTCCTACTGGGTGACGGCGACGACCGTCAGCGATGCCCTGCAGCAGATCGGCGAGCGCTTCGCGGGTGCCGAGATGTCGGCGAGCCGCGGCGACACCATCGGCCGCGACGGCCTCACCATCACGGTCAGCACCCCGAAGGACGTCACGCTGGTCACGGAGGACGGCAAGCGCGAGCTGACGTCCACCTCACAGACTGTCGGCGAGCTGGTCAAGGAAGCCGGCGTCGACGTCGACCGCGACGACGAGCTCAAGCCGCTGGCCGCCCGTCCGCTCAGCGACGGCATGCGCATCGTCATGACGCGCATCGACAAGAAGGTCGTGTCGGTCACCGAGTCGGTGCCCTACGAGACCAAGGTGCGCACCTCCGACGACATGTACGAGGACGAGACCGACGTCGTCCGCGAGGGCGAGGCGGGCACCCGCAAGCTCACCGTCCGCGTGATCCGCGCCGACGGCGACATCCGCGACAAGGTCGTGCTGGACCGCAAGCTGGTCCGCGAGCCGGTCGTCCAGATCGAGCTGCACGGCACCAAGGAGCGTCCCGACCCCGAGGTGCCGGTCGTCACCGACCCGGGCGTCTGGGACCAGCTGGCGCAGTGCGAGTCGGGCGGCAACTGGTCGATCAACACCGGCAACGGCTACTACGGCGGCCTGCAGTTCAACCTCGGCACCTGGCAGTCCTACGGTGGCGGCGCGTACGCCGCGTACCCGCACGAGGCGACCCGCGAAGAGCAGATCGCGATCGCGACGAAGGTGCGCGACGCCAGCGGTGGCTACGGCGCCTGGCCCGCCTGCGCCGCGTCCCTCGGCCTGCCCACCTGAGCGAGTCTCCGGCCGCCGTCCGGCTGCTCGGCCCCGCCGACGTTCGGGAGCTGGCCGCCGGACTCGGGTTGCGCCCCAGCAAGCAGCGGGGACAGAACTTCGTCGTCGACGCCAACACCGTGCGTCGCATCGTCCGCACCGCCGACCTGGCGCCCTCCGACGTGGTGCTCGAGGTCGGGCCCGGCCTCGGCTCGCTCACCCTCGGGCTGCTCGACGCCACCGGTCCTGACGGGCACGTGGTCGCCGTCGAGGTCGACCGGATGCTCGCGGGGACACTGCCCGGAACCGTCCGCGACCGGGCTCCGGCACACGCCGACCGGCTCACCGTGGTCACCGCGGACGCGCTGCGGCTGACCTCGCTGCCGGGTCCGCCGCCCACCGCCCTGGTCGCCAACCTTCCGTACAACGTGTCCGTCCCGGTGCTGCTGCACCTGTGGGCGCTGCTGCCGTCGGTGCGGCACGCTCTGGTGATGGTCCAGGCCGAGGTCGCCGACCGCCTGGTCGCCGGGCCGGGCAGCCGCACGTACGGCGTGCCGAGCGTGAAGGCTGCGTGGTACGGGACGGCGTCGGCCGCCGGTCGGGTCGCCCGCACGGTGTTCTGGCCGGCGCCGCACGTCGACTCGGGACTGGTCGCGTGGCGCCGGCACGCCGAGCAGCGCCAGGGCCCGAGCCGCGACGCCGTCTTCGCCGTCGTCGACGCGGCCTTCGCCCAGCGTCGCAAGACCCTGCGCTCGGCACTGGCCGAGCTGGTGGGGTCGCCGACGTCGGCCGAGGAAGTCCTCCGTGCTGCGCACGTCGACCCGGGAGCGCGGGGCGAGCAGCTCGACGTCGACGCGTTCGTGGCGGTGGCCGCCGCCCTGGAGAAGCGGTGAGCGCAAGTTCCCGTACGGCCCGGGCGCCGGCCAAGCTGAACCTCGGGCTGCGCGTCGGGCCGCCGGGCGACGACGGCTACCACCAGCTCGCCACCGTCTTCCACGCCGTCGACCTCGACGACCAGGTGACCGCCCTCGACCGCGACGACGACGAGGTCACGGTGGAGGTCGCGGACGCGAACGGCCGGCCGGTGCCCGGCGTGCCGCAGGACGCCACCAACCTCGCCGTGCGGGCCGCCAGACTGCTGCGTGCCGGGCTCGGGCACGCCCGAGGAGTGCACCTGCGGGTGCGCAAGGAGGTGCCGGTGGCCGGCGGCATGGCCGGCGGATCGGCCGACGCGGCGGCCGCCCTGGTCGCCTGCGCCGCGTTGTGGGACGACGGGCTCGACCCGGCTGCGCTGCAGACGCTCGCTGCCCGACTCGGCTCGGACGTGCCGTTCGCGCTGCTCGGGGGCACCGCGGTGGGCACCGGTCGCGGTCACCTCCTCGAACCGGTGGCGGCGCCGACGACGCTGCACTGGGTCGTCGCGGTGTGTGCGGCGGGGTTGTCCACGCCCCAGGTGTACGCGCGGCTCGACGAGCTGCGCGGGGACGGACCGGTCTCGCCACCGCAGCCCGACGCGGTGCTGGTGGCCGCCCTGCGTGCCGGCGACGTCGCGGCGGTCGCCGCCCGCCTGCACAACGACCTCGAGGCGGCGGCGCTCGACCTGCGGCCCGAGCTGGCGGACGTGCTGTCGGTCGGCCTGGCGGCCGGCGCGCACGCAGGGGTCGTGTCGGGCTCCGGCCCGACCGTCGCGCTGCTCGTCGACGACGACGTCGCCGACCCGGTGTCGAGCGCCGTGCGGTTCGCACCCGGCGTCACCGACGCGCTGCGGGTCTTCGGTCCCGCTCCGGGTGCTGCCCTGGTGTGAGCAGTCGGCTCAGGCGTCGTCGAACGGTGTGGTCAGCACCCGCAGCAACCCGGCCAGCCGCTGCCGGTCGCGGGGCCCGAGGCCGGCCAGCAGCTCGCGCTCGCCGGCCAGCAACGCGTCCAGCGCGGCGTCGACGGCGTGCCGGCCGCGAGCGGTCAGCCGGACCAGCACGCCGCGCCGGTCTCCCGGATCCGGTCGACGCTCGACCAGCCGCCGCTCCACCAACCGGTCGACCCGGTTGGTCATCGTTCCGCTGGTCACCATCGTCTCGCGCAGCAGCGTGCCCGGAGACAGCTCGTACGGGGAGCCGGACCGGCGCAGCGCCGACAGCACGTCGAACTCCCAGGTCTCGAGACCGTGCGCGGCGAACGCCTGCCGCCGGGCCAGGTCGAGGTGCCGGGCGAGTCGGGTGACCCGGCTCAGGACCTCCATCGGCGCGACGTCGAGGTCGGGCCGCTCCCGACTCCACGCCTCCACCAACCGGTCGACCTCGTCGCGCACCCCGCAAGGCTAGGCGTCAAGACTCTTGACGTCGAGACATCCGGGATCGAGGTCGGCGGACCTAGACTCCGGTCATGCGTACAGCCGGCCTCCTGGCGGCCGGCCCGGACGCCCAGCTGCGGGCCCTCGACGAGGACGAGGTGACTGCGGCCGAGCTGGTCGAGGCCGTGCTGGCCGCCGTCGATCGCAGGGACCCGTCCCTGGGCGCGTTCGTCCGCACCGATGCCGCCGGCGCGCGCGCCGCAGCAGCCGAGATCGACGTCGCGCGGGCGGCCGGCGAGAGGTCGACGACGGGTCGTCCGCTGCTCGGGGTGCCCGTCGCGGTCAAGGACGACACCGATGTCGCCGGCGAGGTCACCGGCTGGGGCAGCCGGGCGTTCACCCGTCCGGCCACCGACGACGCCGAGGTCGTCCGCCGGTTGCGGGCCGCCGGCGCGGTCGTGGTCGGCAAGACCACGCTGCCCGAGCTCGCGGTCTACGGGTTCACCGAGTCGGCGGCGACCGGTGCGACCCGCAACCCGTGGGACCGCTGGCACACGCCCGGTGGCTCCTCCGGCGGGTCGGCGGTGGCGGTCGCCGCGGGGATGGTCGGCCTCGCCACTGCGAGCGACGGTGCGGGCTCGATCCGGATACCCGCCGCCTGCTGCGGGCTGGTCGGCTTCAAGCCCACCGCCGGCACGATGCCGTCGTCGGGGGACTGGGCCGGCCTGTCGGTGCAGGGGGCGCTCACCCGCCGGGTCCGCGACGCCGCCCGCTACCTCGACGTGGTCGGCGACCACACCGACTCCATGGTCGCCGCGACCGAGCGCGACCCGGGACGGCTCCGGATCGGCATCGACCTCACCCCGTTGCGGGTCAACCTCCCTCGTGGACTCGACCCGCAGGTACGCGACGCCGTGCTGCGCACCGGCCGGCAGCTGGCCGCGCTCGGCCACGAGGTGTGGCGGGTGCGTGTTCCCCAGGGGGTCGCCCCGCAGGCGTTCACGGCGCGCTACCTCGCCGGGATCCACCAGGCGGCGGCCCGCGCCGACCGGCCCGACCTGCTCGAGCCGCGGACCCAGCAGATCGCCCGCCTGGGTGCAGCGGTGCGTCCGGCCGTGCTCGTCCGGGCGGTGGAGTCGGCGGCCGAGCACGGCCACCGGGTGATGGCGACGACAGGGGTCGACGCGCTGCTCACCCCGGTCCTCGCCGCCGAGCCGCCCGAGGTCGGGCACTGGGCCTCCGGCAACGGGTTGAGCACGGTGCTGAGCATGGGCCGCTTCTACGCGTACACGCCGTTGTGGAACCACACCGGCCAGCCGGCGGTGTCGGTGCCGGCGGGGTTCTCGAGCCGAGGACTGCCGCTCGCCGTCCAGCTCGTCGCCGCGCGCGGGGACGACG
Organism: uncultured Actinomycetota bacterium; assembly: GCA_963785115.1. Taxonomy (GTDB): domain Bacteria; phylum Actinomycetota; class Actinomycetes; order Propionibacteriales; family Nocardioidaceae; genus JACCWP01. The sequence continues at coordinate 93,472 of CAWATY010000024.1, read as the reverse complement.
CGCGGTTGATGTCGCTGGCCGCCCAGCTGGAGGCGTCGTCGCCCTGGTACGACACTCTCCCGCCGGACGTGTCACGAGGAAAAGAATCTTGACATCAAGATAAATTCTCTGCAGACTCCCGGCCGGAGGTGGTGCCCCGTGGAGTCTCGCTGGGACCCGTCGAGCTACCTGCGCTTCGCCGACGAGCGCGGCCGGCCGTTCGTCGACCTGCTGGCGCGGGTACAGGTGCAGCCGCGCCGGATCACCGACCTCGGCTGCGGACCGGGGCAGCTGACGCCCGTCCTGCTCACCCGCTGGCCGGACGCCCAGATCGAGGGCGTCGACGCGTCCGCGGAGATGATCGAGCGGGCCCGCGAGGCCGACAGCGACCCGCGGGTCACGTACCGGCAGGACGACCTGCGGGACTGGCGGCCGGACCGACCGGTCGACCTGCTGGTGTCCAACGCGACGCTGCAGTGGGTGCCGGGACACCTCGACCTGGTGGCTGGTCTCGCCGACGCGGTGGCGCCGGACGGGTGCTTCGCCTTCTCGCTGCCGGGCAACTTCGGGCGCCGAGCCACGTGCTGCTGCGCGAGGTGGCGGCCCGCGAGCCATACGCACCGCACACCGCGGGCGTCGAGCACCCGGCGGGTCACGACCCGGCCACCTACCTCGCGGCGCTCGCGCGTCCGGGTTGGCAGGTCGATGCGTGGGAGACGACCTATCTGCACGTGCTCACCGGACCCGACCCGGTGCTGCGGTGGGTGTCGGCCACCGGAGCCCGCCCGGTGCTGCAGGCGCTCGAGCGGGTCGACCCGGCGCTGCGGGAGCGGTTCGAGGGCGAGTACGGGGCGGCGCTGCGGGAGGCGTACCCGGCCCAATCGTTCGGGACCGTGCTCGAGTTCCGCCGGGTGTTCTGCGTGGCGCACCGGGAGCCGTCGTGATGCGGATCCGCAGCGCCACCGACGCCGACCTCGAGACGATCATGGCGATGCTGCGCACCGACACCATGCGGACGACGCCCGGCGCACGGCCGGAGCCGACCGCGCTGACCGAGCGGCAGCGGGCGGCGATGGCCGAGATCACCGCCGACCCCAGTGCCGACGTGCTCGTCGGTGAGGTCGACGGCGAGATCGTGGCGACCCTCCAGGTCAACTGGCTGCGTCAGCTCACCCATGACGGCGGGCTGATCTGCCAGATCGAGGCGGTGCGGGTCGTCGCGGCGATGCGGGGACAGGGTCTCGGCACCGAGCTGATGCAGCACGTGCTGGCCGAGGCGCGGCGACGCGGCGCGGTTCGCGCACAGCTGACCACGATGGCGGAGCGCACGGATGCGCAGCGGTACTACCGCAGCCTCGGCTTCCACCCGTCGCACGTCGGCATGAAGCTGTACCTGCGGGAGGAGTCGTGAGGATCCACCACGTGCAGGTGTCTTGCCCGCCGGGCGGTGAGGACGTCGCGCGTCGGTTCTGGGGTGAGGCGCTCGGGCTGCCGGAGGTCGCCAAGCCGGCCGTGCTCGCGGGTCGCGGTGGCGTGTGGTTCCGCGGAGCGGCCGCGGAGGTGCACGTCGGCGTCGAGGAACCCTTCGCCCCGGCGCGCAAGGCGCACCCGGCGTTCGTGGTCGACGACCTCGACGCCACCGCCGAGCTGCTGGCCGGGTTGGAGTACCCGGTGCGGTGGGACGACGACCTCCCGGGCTACCGGCGCTTCTACACCGCCGACGGCCACGGCAACCGGATCGAGCTGCTGGCACCCGACGTCTGAGCGCGCGCCCTACCGCGCCTCCAGCACCGCCAGGTCGCGCACCGCGAAGCGGTGGTGCTCGCACTCCTCCTCCATCACCACGCCGAGGCACTCCGCGACCGCGCGGTCGCCCTCGGGGTAGCCCGGGGCGGGGGAGCGCGCGCACATCCGACCGAGGTCGGCGTTGGTGACACCGTCGACGAGACCACGGATCAGGGCCATCCGCTCCGTTGCGGACGTCGAGTGCCTCGGCGAACGAGGGCCGCGCGTCGAGGTCCATGCCGAGCGCGGCCGCATCGGCCGGTGCGTACGCGGTCTGCGGGAGCGCGAGCGGGTGGAACGGTCGCTCCTCGTCGAGGATCGTGCGGCTGGCCCAGGAGTCGGTGATGAACACCAGGTGGCGCAGCGTCTCGACGAACGACCACTCGCCGTCGACTCGCTCGTGCAGTGCTTCCTCGGGGAGCTCGCTCGGCGCGGGCGACGGTGTCCGACCAGATCCGCTCGACGGTGTCCCACATCGCGCGGAAGCCGTCCGCGTCCTCGATCTGCCGCAGCTGCACCCGCTCGGGGTGCCGGCGGTCGAGCTCGGCGTCCACGTAGTCGGTGACGTCGACCCCGTTGACCACCAGCCGCTCGACGTAGCCGGACACGTCGACGTCGACGAGTGCGGCATCGACGATCTTGACGCCGGTCATGTCGCAGTCGACGAACCGTGCCCCCGCGAGATCGGCGACCATGAACGTCGCCCCACGGAAGGCGTCGTTGTTGCCGTCGTCGTGGTAGCCCGCCGACCACCGGTGCGGCCCGTACTGAGGTGTCATGGCGTCATCGTGGCGGGTCGCGCCGACAGCGAGTTTGTCGTCAGCATGAGGGGCGGCGCTGCAACCCCGCGGTAAAGCGCCATGAAGGGATCGCCGGAGCACTGCTGGCATGAGGCCGCGGGCGAGTGACGGGTTGCTTCGGCGGTATCCGCAATACCACTTTCATCAAGCCTGCTTGGGGATTGAGGGTTGCGCGGCAGCATAGAATGCCGTACAATCGAACACATGTTCGAGCGGGTGGTTGAGGGTCTGGCGCAGCTGACCGGCTGCGACCGCGACGCCTTGTCCGCGCTGCTCGAGCAGCCCAGTTCCGAAGCGTCGCCGGCCAACCTGGTGGAACGCATCGGCGCGGCCGAGCGACTGGCGGCGGCGGTGCAGGCGGTGCAGGTGCGGGACATGGCGGCGTTCAACGCCGCGGAGCTCGCCGCCGGCGACCGGGAGCCCGTGGGCGGCGACCGAGACCCGTCCATGGACGGCGTCAGCCGGGTCGTGGCGTGCGAGGTCGCGAAGGCGTGCCGCGTCGCAGTCGTCACCGCAGGAAACCGGGTGGCCACCGCGACCCGCGCCGTGGTGGACCATCCGCAGGTCCTCGCGCTTGGTCGGCTCCGGTCGGGTGTCGATGGCCGGGCTGAACCGGGTGGTTTCCGAGACCCTCGTGCTCGACCCAGCGGCGCGCCGCGAGGTGGACGCCGGCCTCGCCGCTGACGCGAGGCGTCGGTCGCTGACCCCGGGTGAGCTCGGCCGGTGTGCGGTCCGTCGAGTGCTGGCAGCCGACCCTGAAGCAGCGACCCGGCGGGTGCGCAGGGCGCGAGCGCGACGCGACGTGCGATTGCTCGACCCGGTCGACGGCACCGCCGCGGTGTTGGCGTTGCTGCGGGCCGAGGACGCGAAGGCGGTGTGGGAAGGGTTGGACACCGCGGCCCGGGCGATGCGCAACGACGGCGACGATCGGCCTTTGGACCACCTTCGGGCCGACCTGTTCATGGAGCAGATGCTCGGCCGTCGCCTCGTCCCGGTCGAGGGGCCGCCACCGGTGTGGCGCCGCCAGCAGGGCGTCGAGCCGGCGTTCGAGTGCGCGGCGCCGCCCGCCGACTGGCAGCAGGAGCCGGACCCGACACCAGCAGACCCGGCCTGGGACCAGTACGCCCCGGCAGCCGGACAGGCGCCGGTGCCGACGGCAGAGATCCCTCCACTGCTCGGCCGACTCCAGGCCAAGCGCGACGTCGAGGTGCAGGTGGTGGTCTCCCTCGCGACCGTCCTCGGCCTCGACGACGAGCCGGGACTGCTGCGCGGCTACGGAGCCGTCCCGGCCGACACGATCCGCGAGATCGTCGACGTCGCCGAGGCGACCGGTGGTGCGACCAGGCTGCGCCGACTGTTCTGCGACCCGACCGACGGGCGGCTGCTGGCGATGGAGTCGTCCGCGGAGCTCTTCCGTGGCGGGCTCGCCCAGTTCGCCCGGTGGCGCGACCAGCACGACCGGCTCACCGGCGGACCCATCGGCGACCTCGACCACGTGCGCGACCGGCGGTACGGCGGTCGCACGGCGGCGTCGAACGCGCAGGCGCTCGGCACGCTCAACAACCGGGTGGTGAAGAACGACCTGCGAGTGCACGTCGACGTCGCCCCGGTGGAGCCGCAGCACGACGGTCTGGACGCCTACCGGGCCCACGCGCCGGACATCCGCTGGACGCTGCCGTCCGGGCAGCAGCACGTGAGCCGGCCGCCTCCGGCGCTCGGGCTCGGATCGGAACCGCACGACGAGCCGGCAGCAGCACCACGATCGGCGATGGAGCTCCAGCTCCGCCACGTGCTCGACCTCGCGGCCTGAGCGTGCGCAGAGGTGGGTCAGCCACGCTCGATCGGCGGTGGCTTCGACTCCAGCCCGGACAGGCCGTTCCAGGCGAGGTTGACCAGGTGCGCGGCCACCACGTCCTTGCTGGGCTTGCGGACGTCGAGCCACCACTGACCGGTGGTCCCGACCATGCCGACCAGCATCTGCGCGTACATCGGTGCGTACTTGGAGTCGAACCCGCGGGCCTTGAACTCGCGACCGAGGATGTGCTCCACCCGGCTGGCGATGTCACCGATGATCGAGACGAACGACCCGGATGCCGAGCCGATGGGCGAGTCGCGCACCAGGATGCGGAAGCCGTCCGGGTTCTGCTCGATGTAGTCGAGCAGGGCGAAGGCCGCCTGTTGCAGCAGCGCGCGCGGCCGACCCGCGGTCAGCGCGGTACGCATCATCGCGAGCAGCTGCTGGACCTCGCGGTCGACGACGACCGCGTAGAGGCCCTCCTTGCCGCCGAAGTGCTCGTAGACCACCGGCTTGGATACCTCGGCCCTGGCGGCGATCTCCTCGACCGACGTGCCCTCGACCCCCCGGGCGGCGATCAGCCCGCGGGCGACGTCGATCAACTGCTCGCGCCGCTCGGCGGCCGTCATCCGGTGGCGGGTGCTGCGGCGGGGTCGGACCTCGTCGGGCTCGGTCACCCCGCCAGTGTCGCGCAAGGCCGTCAGGCGGCGGTCTCCACCGGCATGCGGCGGGCGGCGAGCCGCTCCGGCACAGGCCAGCGCACGTCGCTGACCCAGCCGAGCTTCTCGAGCGTCCAGATGGTGCGTGCGGACAGGTCGATCTGGCCGCGCAGGACGCCGTGCCGGGCGCAGGTCGGGTCGGCGTGGTGCAGGTTGTGCCACGACTCACCGAAGCTCGGGATCGCGAGCCACCACACGTTGCCGGAGTGGTCGCGGGTCTTGAACGGCTGCTCGCCGATCGTGTGGCAGATCGAGTTGATGGACCAGGTGACGTGGTGCAGCATCGAGACGCGCACCAGCGAGCCCCAGAAGAACGCGGTCAGCGCACCCTGCCACGACATCGTCCACAGCCCACCGGCCACGGCCGGCGCGATCAACGACACCGCGACCCACATCGGGAACTGGCGGTTGACCCGCACGATGTCCGGGTCCTTCATCAGGTCGGGCGCGTACTTGCGCTGCGGCGTCTGCTCGGCGTCGAACATCCAGCCGAGGTGCGCGTAGGCCATGCCCTTGATCAGCGCGGGGACGCTCTCGCCGTAGCGCCACGGCGAGTGCGGGTCGCCGTCGCGGTCGGAGAACTTGTGGTGCTTGCGGTGGTCTGCCACCCAGCGGATGACAGGCCCCTCGATCGCCAGGCTGCCGGCGATCGCCAGGGCGATCTTCACGCCGCGGTTGGGCTTGAAGGACTTGTGCGTGAACAACCGGTGGAAGCCGGAGGTGATGCCCAGGCCGCTGATGCCGTAGGCCACCAGGGCGATGACCACGTCGCTCCAGCCCAGCCAGCCGCCCCACGCGAGCGGCACGGCGGCCAGCACGGCGAGGAACGGGACGATCACGAAGACCGCCAGGGTGATCTGCTCACCGCGGGACAGGAACGTCGCCTCGGCGCCTTCGCCGGTCGCGGCGGGGGCCGCGGTCTCGGTCGGGGCAGGGGCTTCGAGGACGGGCGGGGGGGTGGGAGGGGTCATACGGTCCTCACAGACGGATCGGGGTGGGGGCCGGGGACTGGGGCACCGAGCGAGGGTTCACTCTGATTAGGCCACACTTACCTACGTCACCGTAACCTACGCAGGCGTAGGCGGCCAGTTGTGGCGATGAGCGATCGGTCACGCGGCGCGCAGGTTTGTCCGGGCGGCGGACCCGCCCCCTTCCGTACGCTGAGGTCCGACCATCCCCGGTTGGTCTGTCGGCAGGGCCCGCCGCACTTTGAATGCGGACAAGCGACGTAGGTTCGACTCCTACCCGGGGAGCGACCCGCCCTGCCCGCGACCGCGGAGGTACGCCCGTGACCCACCCGAGCCCGCAGGGACCCGCACCGCCGGTGACAGCCGTGGTGGTGCTCGCGGCCGGCGGCGGCACCCGGATGCGCTCTCAGACGCCGAAGGTGCTGCACCGCATCGGCGGCCGCAGCCTGGTCGGGCACGTGCTCGGGGCGATCGACCGGCTCGACCCGGGCGAGGTCGTCGTCGTGGTGGGACACGGGCGCGACGAGGTCGGTCCGCACGTGCTCGAGTGCCTGCCGCGGGCGCGCACCGCCGTGCAGGAGGAGCAGCTCGGCACCGGCCACGCGGCCGACGTCGGCCTGACCGAGGTCACCGCCGCCGAGGGCACCGTGCTGGTCACGTACGCGGACACGCCCCTGCTCAGCGACGACACGTTGCGCCGGCTGGCCGTCGCGCACGTCGCCACCGGTGACGCGGTGACCGTGCTGACGTTCGAGGTCGACGACCCCACCGGCTACGGCCGGCTGGTACGCGACGAGGCGGGCCGGCCACAGGCGATCGTGGAGCAGAAGGACGCCACCGCCGAGCAGCTCGCCATCACCGAGCTCAACTCCGGCATGTACGCGTTCGACCTGACCTGGCTGCGGGGCGCCCTCGCCCGGGTGGGTCCCGACAACGCGGCCGGCGAGATCTACCTGACCGACGTGGTCGGGCTGGCGGTCGCCGACGGTCGTGGCGTCGGCACGGTGCCGGTCGGCGACGCCTGGGAGACCGAGGGCGTCAACGACCGGGTCCAGCTGGCTCGGCTCGGCGCCGAGCTCAACCGCCGGGTCCTCGAGCACTGGATGCGGTCCGGCGTGACCGTCGTCGACCCGACGACCACCTGGGTCGACGTGGACGTGCGGCTGGCGCCCGACGTCACTCTGCTGCCCGGGGTGCAGCTGTACGGGTCGACCAAGGTGGACGAGCAAGCGGTGGTGGGCCCGGACACGTCGCTGACCGACGTCACGGTGGGCGCCGGCGCACACGTGGTGCGCACCCACGGCTCCGGTGCGCAGCTCGGGGCGGGCACGACCGTCGGGCCGTTCGCGTACCTGCGCCCCGGCACCCGGCTGGCCGAGGGCGGCAAGATCGGCACGTACGTCGAGATCAAGAACTCGAGCATCGGCCCGGGCGCCAAGGTGCCGCACCTGTCGTACATCGGTGACGCCGACATCGGCGAGGGCACCAACATCGGTGCGGGCACCATCACCGCCAACTACGACGGGGTCGCCAAGCACCGCACGGTCGTGGGACGGCACTGCCGGACCGGCTCCGACAACGTGTTCGTCGCACCGGTCGCGATCGGCGACGGTGCCGCCACGGGTGCTGGCACCGTCGTGCGGCGCGACGTGCCGGCGGGGGCCCTCGCGGTGTCCAGCGGGCCGCAGCGGCACGTCGACGACTGGACGCAGCGCCGCAGGCCGGGAACGGCCGGTGCCGCGGCCGCGGCCGCCGCGCGGGAGGAGCCGGGCATCGGGCAGACTGGTGACGAGCCACCCCACCGCCCGCCCGCGTAGGGAGTGTCCGTGACCGGCATGAAGCGCACCACCGAGAAGAACCTGATGGTCTTCTCGGGTCGGGCCCATCCCGAGCTCGCCGACGAGGTGTCCCACCTGCTGGGCAGCGGGCTGGTGCCGCAGCAGGTCTACGACTTCGCCAACGGCGAGATCTACGTCCGGTTCGAGGAGTCGGTGCGAGGCTGCGACGCGTTCGTCCTGCAGTGCCACACCGCACCGATCAACCAGTGGATCATGGAGCAGCTGATCATGGTCGACGCGCTCAAGCGGGCGTCGGCCAAGCGAATCACCGTGGTCATGCCGTTCTATCCCTACGCCCGCCAGGACAAGAAGCACCGCGGCCGGGAGCCGATCTCGGCCCGGCTGGTGGCCGACATGTTCAAGCAGGCCGGAGCCGACCGGCTGATCAGCGTCGACCTGCACTCCTCGCAGATCCAGGGCTACTTCGACGGTCCCGTCGACCACCTGATGGCGATGCCGATCCTCGCCGACTACGTGGCGACCGCGTACGGGTCCAACGACCTCGCGGTGGTGTCGCCCGATGCCGGCCGGATCCGCGTGGCCGAGCAGTGGTCCGCCCGGCTGTCCGGTGCGCCGCTGGCGTTCATCCACAAGACCCGCGACCAGTCCCGGCCCAACGAGGCGAAGGCCAACCGGGTCGTCGGCGACATCAAGGGCCGCACCTGCGTGCTGGTCGACGACATGATCGACACCGGCGGGACCGTCTGCAAGGCCGTCGACGCGCTGCTCGACGACGGCGCCGCCGAGGTCGTGGTGGCCGCGACGCACGCCGTGCTGTCGGGACCGGCCGTCGACCGGCTGAAGAACTCCCGGGCCCGCGAGGTCATCGTCACCAACACCCTGCCGATCCCCCCGGACAGGCACTTCGACAAGCTCACCACGCTGTCCATCGCTCCCCTGATCAGCCGCGCGATCCGCGAGGTCTTCGAGGACGGCTCGGTCACCAGCCTCTTCGACGGCCGGGCCTGAGGCGCGGGGGCCGTGTCCCGGGTCGCCGTCCTGCACCCCGGCGCCATGGGGTCGCGGCTCGGCGCCGAGCTGGTCGGCGCGGGTCACGAGGTCTGGTGGGTGCCGCAGGGCCGCAGCGCTGCCAGCGCCCAGCGGGCGCGCGCTGCCGGCCTGGCCGAGCGGGAGTGGTCCGACCTCGCCGCCGCCGACGTCGTGCTGGCGTCGTGCGCTCCGCAGGGCGCGGTCGACGTGGCGTCCGCCGTCGGCGGCTCGGGCTTCGCCGGGCTGTACGTCGAGGCCAACCCGCTCTCGCCGTCGACCCTGGAGCGGGCCGCGGCCGCGCTTCCGGCGGCCCACGCCTTCGTCGACGCCGCGGTGGTCGGTCCGCCACCGCAACCCGGAGCCGGGACGACGCAATTGCTGCTCGCGGGGGAGCCGGACGGGCTCGCCGCGGCCGAGCGGCTCTGGTCGGGCACCGCCGTGCTGCCGGTGCGGGTGGGGGAACGGGTGGGCCAGGCCAGCGCCGCGAAGGCCGCGTTCGCGCTGTACAACAAGGGCCGCCGGGCGCTCGCCGGTCTTGCCCGCGAGCTCGCCGCGTCGGCGGGCGTCGCCGACGCGCTGGCCGCTCAGGCGGACCGGCCGGGCTCCGAGCCGCTCGGTGACGACGAGCTCGAGACCGCACTCGACCGGGTGGCCTGGCGGTGGGCGCCGGAGTTCGACGAGCTCGCAGCGACGGCGGAGGCCTACGGCGTCGACGCTGAGCCCGCCCGCGCGCTGGCGAAGGTGTGGCGGGAGCGGGCGGCCGCCGCGGCGACCGGGCCACGATGACGCCGCGCGCCCCCGGTCGCTAGACTGTCGAGGTTGCCTCGGCGAGGGGGAGCACACTCCCCGTGATCGACGCGGTGGTCGGTGTACGGCCCGCGCGCTCCCGCCGGGACCCGACGACCGCACGACGACCGCACGACGACCGAGGAGCTGTTCCGCCCGTGCCTGAGATCTCCATCCCCGCCGAGCCGCGCACCGAGTTCGGCAAGGGCGCGGCTCGTCGCATCCGGCGCGCCGACAAGGTCCCCGCGGTCCTGTACGGGCACGGCGAGCAGCCGGTCCACGTCTCGCTGCCCGGTCACGACCTGATGCTCGCGCTGAAGAACCCCAACGCGCTGCTGTCGATCGTCATCAACGGCGACGGCCAGCTGGCCCTGGCCAAGCAGGTGCAGCGCGACCCCATCCGCGGCTTCATCGAGCACGCCGACCTGCAGCTGGTGCGCCGGGGCGAGAAGGTCACCGTCGACATCACCGTGATCGTCGACGGCGAGGCCCTCTCCGACGCCCTGGTCGTCACCGAGACCGGGCAGATCTCCGTCGAGGCCGAGGCGACCGCGCTGCCCGAGGCGGTGCACGTCTCCGTCGAGGGCCTGGAGATCGGGGCGCAGATCCACGCGTCCGATCTCGACCTGCCCGAGGGCACGTCGCTGATCACCGATCCCGAGGTGCTGGTCGTCAACGTCGTCGCCGCACCCACCGCCGATGAGGTGGAGGCCGAGCTGGCCGAGGCCGAGGCCGAGGCGGGCATCGAGCGCGACGAGGCCGAGCCGGAGGCTGTCGAGGGCGAGCCGACCGAGGGCGAGGGCGACGCCGACGACGAGGAGTCCGGCTCGTCCGACTCGTCCGGGTCGTCCGGGTCCGACGACGCCTGACGCGGTGGTCGACCCGGTCCACGACCGTACCGGTCCCTGGGTCGTCGTCGGCCTGGGGAACCCCGGCGCGTCCTACGCCGACACCCGGCACAACGTGGGGCACCGGGTGGTCGACCTGCTCGCCGAGCGGATCGGCGGCCGGTGGCGCCGGCACAAGAGCGGTCGCGCCGACAGCGTCGAGGGTCGGTTCGGTCCTCCCGGCGCCGGGCCGGCACCCCGGGTCGTGCTGGTCAAGGCGCGCGCGTACATGAACGAGAGCGGCGGGCCGATTGCCGCCGTGGCGGCATACGTCGGCGCCGACCCGGAGCACGTGATCGCGGTGCACGACGAGCTGGACCTGCCGTTCGGCGACGTGCGGGCCAAGCTGGGCGGGGGGACCGCGGGGCACAACGGGCTGCGGTCGCTGCAGCGCGCGCTCGGCACGCCCGACTTCCTCCGGGTCCGCCTCGGCATCGGTCGGCCCCCCGGTCGCCGCGATCCGGCGGACCACGTGCTCTCCCCGTACGGGTCGGCGGAGCGCCGCGAACTCGGCGGGCAGATCGAAACGGCCGCCGATGTTGCAGAAAGTATCGTCCTTCGGGGGTTAGTGATTACACAAAGTGATTTCCACCGGCCCCAAAAAACGACATAAGCGGGCCGAATGGATATTTCCCCACAGTCCGGGCGATCCACCGGATGGTCGGTATTTGCGCAGGTCGGAGGACGTAGGCCGTTTCCCTGGGCATAATCGGGGAAGCATTACGTGTGGTCGCAGCAACTTGGTCGCGACGTCATGAATAGGGTCGTATTGATGACGTCGCGAGACTCAGCCTCTCCCGGTTTTTCCGGGCTGGACGAAGGACGGAGATGCTGGAGGCGCGCGACCCGTTCGTCATCCGTGCTGCAGTGAGGGCCGACCAGGTCGGCGAGCGCTGCTTTGCGCGGCCGCCCCGAAGCGATCACCACGCAGGCGGGCGGTACCTCACCTCGTGACCATCGACAGTGAGGCCCAGACGCGCCACGGCGACGCCGGAAGTCCGCGCCCGCAGCACCCGCAACACCCGCGGCAACGACAGGAGACGCACGACATGGTGCAGGGGACCGCTGCCGGAGACGGCGCGGTACGGGGCGACGAGGCACGCCCCGACCTCGAACCGCTGCTGCGTCCCACGACGCGCCGACGGACCACCGGATGGGTGGAGACCGTCCTGGTGCTCGCGGCGATGGGCGTCGTGATGGGCCTGTCGTGGGGCGACTGGGCCGGGATGCTGATCGGCCCCGCAGCGGCCGTCGTGCTGCTGGCCGACATCGCCGCCCTTCCTGCCTACGACCGCTCCGCCTCGCTGCGTCCGGTCCGCCGGCTGCTGGTGTCGGCGGGGGCCGTCCTGCTCGCGCTGATGGCACTCGGCACGCTCGACGCCCCGGGTCTGCGGGCCGCCCTGGCCGGCGTCCTTGCCGTCGCCGCGCCGCCGCTGCTGCTGCGCGGCGCCCGCGCCGTGCTCCGGCTGCCGCAAGCCACGCTGTTGGTCGGCGACCGCATCGCGGTCAGCCACCTGGTCGCCCAGTGGATCGAGCACCCGGCCGTCCGGATCGTCGGGATCTGCCTCACCTCCCCCGACGACGACGCCGAGGACCAGCCCACCGACATCTCCGGCTTCCCCGTCGTGGGCGGGTTGGACGACGTCGCCGTGGTCGCCGCCCGGCTCGGCGTCAATCAGGTGGTCGTCGCGCCGGGACCAGTGGTCACCGCCTACGACGTCCGGCGGCTGAGCTGGGCGCTGGAGGGCAGCCCGGTCGAGCTGACCGTGGCCGCCGAGGTGCACGGCGCGGTGCCGCGCCGGATCCAGCCCCGCCTGCTGGGTCGGCGACTGCTGCTGTCGGTGCGCCCCGCACAGCGCCCGGTCCTGGCCCTCGCGGTCAAGGACGTCGCCGACCGCGTGGTCGCCGCGGTGTTGCTCGTGCTCGTCTCCCCGATCCTGGCCGGCCTGATGGTGCTGGTGCGGTGGGACTCCCCGGGGCCGGCCCTGTTCCAGCAGACGCGAGCAGGGCGCGGCGGCCGGCCGTTCACGATGTACAAGCTGCGGACCATGACGGTGGACGCCGAGGCGCGGAGAGCAGAGCTCGAGGCGCAGAACGAGGCCGCCGGCCCGCTGTTCAAGATCACCTCAGACCCGCGGATCACCAAGGCCGGGAGGTTCCTGCGGCGCAGCTCGCTGGACGAGCTCCCGCAGTTGATGAACGTCATCCAGGGCCGGATGTCGCTGATCGGGCCACGCCCGGCGCTGATGTCGGAGACCCACGAGTACGACGACTGGATCCGCCGCCGGCTGGTCGTGAAGCCGGGTATGACGGGTCTGTGGCAGGTGAGCGGCCGATCCCGGTTGCGCTGGCACGAGTCGGTACGCCTCGATCTCGACTACGTCGACAACTGGACCCTGCGCGGCGATCTCGACATCGCCCGCAAGACCTTCGGCGCCGTCACCAAGTTCGACGGCGCCAGCTGAGCCTGTCGGCTCGCTAGCTGAGCCTGTCGGCTCGCTAGACTTCCCCCACACAAAGCCGCCGGGACGGGGCGCCCGCGGGAGGAGGCAGGCCTTGTCGGACGCGCGCGCCATCTCCCCTGGCGACGGCGACGATGCCGTCGGTGCGCGGAGCGTTCACGACTACGTCTCTCTGCTCCGGCGCCGACGGTTGGCCCTGCTGACGTGTCTCACCCTGGCGATGATCGCCACGGCCGCCTATCTGCTGCTCGCCCCGCCCACGTACGAGTCGTCGGCGAAGGTGCGGGTGTTCGCGACCAGTGGTGACGTCGACGCCGAGGACGCGCGCATCATCGGTGAGATCAACCTCGACACCGAGGCGCAGCTCGTGAAGTCGGAGCAGGTGGCCCAGCTCGCGGCCGACGAGCTCGAGACGGACGTGGCCCTTCCGTCGCTGCTGCGCGACGTCTCGGTCACGGTCCCGGCGAACACGACGGTGCTGCAGATCACCTACGCGGCCGACACCGCGGAGGAGGCAAGAGCCGGGGCGCAGGCGTTCGCCGAGGCGTACCTCGTCGACCGCAAGGACACTGCCGAGGCACTCGTGGCCGGGCAGGGGCCGGAGGTCGAGGCCCAGATCGACGCGGGCAACCAGCGCGCGGAGGACCTGCGCGAGCAGCTGGATGACGTCACCCTGACGGACGAGGAGCGAGCCGACCTGCAGGCGCGGCTGACGAGCCTCGAGCAGCGGCTCTCCGACCTGGACGGCCGGTTGTCGGTGATCAACGCCGTCGACGTCGACCCGGGTCGGGTGATCAACGACGCCGTGCTGCCGAGCACGCCGAGCTCTCCCGATCCGGTGCTCGCCGCGCCGAGTGGCGTCATGGCGGGGTTGATCCTCGGCGTCGGCGTGGCGTTCTGGCGCGACAATCGCGACCGGTACGTGCACGACTCCGCTGAGGTTTCTCGCCTGTACGGCCTCACACCGGTCTCCACCCTGCCCAAGGAGTGGTCCGGTGGCGGGCGGGGTCGGCGGGCGCCGGACAAGCACGACGTGATCCTGCTGCAGCATGCCGCGCTCGCCTCGCCGGGCTCCGGCAGCACCGTCGTCCTGGTCGTCTCCGCAGGCGGGCGCCAGCTGGCAGCGCAGGTGGCACAGGCGCTCGCCGTGCTCACCGCCGCCGGCGGCGACACGACCGCTCTGCTGACGCAGTTCCAGGACCTGACCATCGCCGACGAGCAGGCCGGCCCGCTCGTCGACCACCACGTCCTCTCGCTCACCGACTACTCCGACACCGACATCCTGCACGACGGCGACGTCCGGCCTCGACCCGTGATGGAGACCATCCGCACCCTCCGGCAGAAGGCCGAAGTGGTCATCGTCGAGGTGCCGAGCGACGACCCCGCCGTCGATGGCCCCGTGTTCGCCCGCCAGGCCAACGCGGTCATCGTCGTGATCGAGTACGGCCGCACCGAGCGCGACCGGCTCCGCGAGATCATCGCCGCCGTCGGGCTCGGAGGTGCCCGCCGGGTCCTGGTGGCACCGGTGGCGTGGAACAAGGCCCGCTCCCGGCGCAGGTGGTTCGGGATGCGTCGTCCGGCCACCCCGTGACTGTCGGCGCCGCCGGCCGCACGGGCGACCGGCCGGGACACCGCCTGCGGGTGCTCTACGTCGGCGGCATGCCACGGAGCGGCTCGACGCTGTCCGACCTGCTCCTGCACCAGCTGCCGGGTCACGTAGGAGTCGGGGAGCTGTTCTACCTGTGGTCCAACGGCCTCGAGCACGACGGACTGTGCGCCTGCGGCGAACCGTTCTCCCGTTGCCCGTTCTGGACCTCGGTCGGAGCGCGTGCGTACGGCGGCTGGCACACCGTGGACCGCGCCGAGGTCGCCAGGCTCCAAGCATCGGTGGACCGGACCGCCCGCATACCGCTGCTGCTGGTGCCGCGACCGCCCGCGCGGTTCGCCCGCGACCTGGCCGCCTATGTCGCCTTGCTGGAGCCGCTGTACCACGCCATCGCGGCAGAAAGCGGGGCGACGACCGTGGTGGACTCGTCGAAGCGTCCGTCGCTGGCCTACGTGCTGCGCCGGATCCCGGGGATCGACCTGCGGGTCGCGCACGTCGTCCGTGACCCTCGCGGCGTCGCCTACTCGTTCGCCAAGCACGTCGAGCTGCCCCCGGGGGTGGACCGCGACCTGGAGATGCCGCGCAGCACTACCCGGAAGGTGAGCCGGCGATGGGTCACGGTCAACGCCGCGGTGGCCGCTCTCGCGCGCGTCGGCGTGCCGCTGGTCCGCATCCGCTACGAGGACCTGGTGGCCGACCCGGGCCGTGAGCTGACACGGGTGTTGGCCCTCGAAGGTTCCCCGGCACCCTCCGACGTCGACCTGGCCTTCGCCACCGGTGGCGCAGTCACCGTGCCGCGGACGCACCTGGTCGCCGGGGGTCGGATCCGGCTGGAGAGCGGACGGATGCCGTTGCGGCTCGACGAGGCATGGCGGGACCAGATGCCGGCGCACGCGCGGCGTCTGGTCGAGCTCGGCACGCTTCCGGCCCGGCTGCGGTACGGCTACCGATGACGACGACGGCGCGCCCCGCACGACCTCGGCCCCGGGACGTGCTGGCCTCGGACATCCGGGGCGGCGTGGTGGTCCCGTCCGGCCCGCCGTCAGACGTCCGCCGCCGCGGCCGACTGCGGCCGGGTTGGCAGATCGGTCTGGTCATCGCCGGATGGCCGCTGTGGTGGGCCCTGGGGATCAGCCAGTTCGTGGCCCCGCTGCTGATGGCGCCCTTGGCGGTGCAGCTGCTCCGGAAGCGGAATGTCATCCTGCCGCCCGGGTCGCTCATCTGGGGACTGTTCCTGACATGCGTCGCGCTCAGCGTCACCATGCTCGGTCTCAGCCCAGACAACACTGTGCCCCCGGGGGGCGTCGGCCAGTACGTCGCGTTCACCCTGCGGCTGCTGAACTACCTGGCGGTCACGGTGATGATGCTGTGGTTCGTCAACGTCACCGAGGCCGAGTGCTCGCGCCGGCGGGTCATCGGCTGGTTCTGCGGACTCGGCGCGACGACCATCGCCCTCGGGACGCTGGCCCTGGCACTGCCCGACTTCGGGTTCACCCCGCTGCTGTCGTCGCTGCTACCCGGCGGTCTCGACCCCGGCCAGCAGGCCAAGCTGGCTCAGGTGCAGCCGGTGCTGGGGGAGACGACGCCCCGGCCGGCCGCACCCTTCGCGTACACCAACGCATGGGGCAGCACGGTGTCGCTGCTGATGGTGTGGATCGTCGCCGGGTGGGGGACCGCCGCCAGCCCCCGGAAGCGGCTGTTGGCCGTCGTGCTGCCGGCGATCGCCCTGGCGCCGATCATCTACTCGCTCAATCGTGGCGTCTGGCTGGGTCTCATCCTGGCGGTCGCGGTCGTCGCGATCCGCATGGCAGTGGTGGGCCGGACCCGCACGCTGGTGGTGCTGCTGTTCGCTCTCGTGGTCGGCGGCACGCTGTTCGCGCTGTCGCCCCTCACCGACGTGGTCCAGTCACGGCTGGAGCACGGACACAGCAACAGCGTCCGGGAGTCCCTGGCCATCTCGTCGATGGAGGCCGCGCTGCAGTCGCCGGTCCTGGGGTACGGGAGCACCCGCCAGCAGCTCGGCAGCGACGCGTCGATCGCTATCGGGCGGACGCCCGACTGCCCGTCCTGCGGAAACTTCGACATCGGCAGCACCGGCCAGCTCTGGCTGCTCCTGATCAGCCAGGGACTGTTGGGCACCGGCCTCTACTTCGCCTTCTTCCTGCGGGTGCTGTGGCACTACCGCCGCGACCATTCCCCGGTGGGGATCGCCGCGGGCCTGGTGCTGTTGCTGATGGTGTTCTACACGCTCTTCTACAGCGCGCTCACCATCCCGCTCGCGGTTGCGTTGCTCGCGGTGGGAATGCTGTGGCGCAACCAGCAGCTGCGATCGGCCGCTCGTACCGTCCCCGACCACGCGGACGAGGCGGCGCGCCGGTGACCCCGCCGGCCCCCGACGACCGCGGGCGCGCGGCGATCGACATGCTGCAAGCCCTGTACCCGCCGCCGCTGCAGGTGGTGTCCGGGCGGGGGAGCCACCCAGACGCCGCGGCGTACGCCCGCTACGTCGCGCTTCCGCACCGGGGCAGCCCGCGGCTGCTGGTGTCGGCGGGTAGCCCGCGGGCCGGCGCGGCGGCGGTTCGCCGCCAGCTCACCGGCCAGCGCCCGCGCACCCGCGCCGCGCGTGCCGTCCTGGGCAGGCTCACCCGCACCGGGTTGCTGGGGCGGGTCGGCCGGACCCGGTTGACCGTCGAGGGACCGTCCGGTGCGGACTCCGTCGAATCGCAGCTGTCCGAGCTGCTGGGGCTCGCCCGCCCCCTGCTCGCGATGCCGGTCGGACCAGCCCGCTCCAACCGCAAACCGGTGCTGCAGGTGGTGGCGACGGACGGCGAGGTCGTGGCCTTCGTGAAGGTGGGCCACCGCGAGCTGACCCGCCGGCTGGTGCGGCACGAGGCAGCGGCCCTGCGCAGGCTGGCCGAGATCAGCCCGACGACGTTCACCGCCCCCGGTGTGCGGGCGGTGTCGGAGTGGCACGACCTGGTCCTGCTCGTTCTCACCCCACTGACGATCCCGTCACGACGGATCACCGGACCGGCCGCGCGCAGCCGGCTGGTGGCGGTCGTGCAGGAGATCAGCACGGTCGGGGGCGTGAGCGAGCACCGCTGGGCGGACCACCCGCACCGCACGGGTCTTCAGTCGGCACTGGACGCTCTCGGCTCTGCGTCGGCGGGGGCGCTGCGGGCACTGGTCGCTGACCTCCCCGGCGACGTGGTCGTCCCGGCCGGCGCGTGGCACGGGGACCTGAACTCGGGCAACCTCGCCCTCGTCCCCGGCGGCGTTCCGGTGTGGGACTGGGAGCGGTTCGCGACCGGAGTTCCCGTCGGGTACGACCTGCTGCACCATGATCTGCATGAGGCGATCACGGCACGAGGCGTCCGCCCGGTGGTCGCGGCAACGGATCTGCTGGCTCGGGCCGAGCAGATCCTGGCAGCCGTGGGACCGGGTCCGCGGGCTGCGTCCGACGTCATCGTCCGCAGCTACCTGCTCACGATGGGCTGCCGTTACCTCGCCGACGACCAGGCGGCGGCCGGGTCGCCCCTCGGCGCCGTCGAGGACTGGATCGTGCCCGCGTTGAGGAGCACGACGACAGCCGGCCGCACGCCGTGACCCGTACCCCTCGTCCCAGCCTGGTGCGACGGTCGCGGCGGGCCGCGCGTCGAGCCGGCGCGGCCACGGCCGCCCTGACCAGCTCGGTGCGGATGCGACCCGACTTCCTGATCGTGGGAGCTCAGCGCTCGGGCACCACGTCCATGTTCAAGACGTTGGCGCAGCACCCCATGGTCGCCAGGCCACTGCTGGTCAAGGGCGTGCACTACTTCGACGTCGGCCACGACCAGGGCATGCGCTGGTACCGCGGACACTTCCCGGTGGAGGCGACCTCCCGGTTCTGGCGACGGGGCCGCCGTCCGCTGACGGGTGAGTCCAGTCCCTACTACATGTTCCATCCGCTCGCTGGGCGCCGGATCGCCGCCGAGCTGCCCGAAGCGCGGCTGATCGTGATGCTGCGGGATCCCGTCGAGCGGGCCTACTCCGGGCACTCCCACGAGGTGGGCCGGGGCTTCGAGGACCTCGGGTTCGAGGACGCGGTGTCGGCCGAGCCGAAGCGCCTGGCGGGTGAGCGGGAGCGGCTGCTCCGTGACCCCGGCTACCACAGCGAGCACTGGCAGCACCACGCCCACGTGACCCGCGGCCAGTACGTCGAGCAGCTGCGGGCGCTGGAGGCGGAGGTGGGCCGGGACCGGATCCTGGTCGTCGACAGCGCGGACTTCTTCGCCGAGCCGGAGCCGGTGTTCGCGCAGGTGTGCGCCTTCCTCGAGCTCGAACCCGCGCAGGGCATCAGCTTCGACCGGCACAACGCCCGGTCGCGGCAGCAGCCGCTGGGCGCCGACCTGCGCCGGCGGCTCGAGGACCACTACGCCCCCTTCGATGCCGAGCTGGCCGACTGGTGGGGCCGCGATCCCTCCTGGCGCCGGGCATGACTTCCCCCGGGGCGGGGGCGGAGTCCGACGAGGCGACGCGGCGCCAGCACGGCGGCGACCTGCACAAGCTCGGCCGCGGCAGCACGTACAACCTCGCGGGCAGCGCCGTCGACGCGGTACTGAGCCTGGTGCTGCCCGTCCTCGTCGCCCGCGGGCTGAATCAGACGGACGCCGGGATCTTCTTCCAGGTCACCGCGCTGTTCACGATCGCCGTGAGCATCGGCACCGTCGGCGCCGACATCGGGGTGGTCCGGCACATCCCGCGCGCCCTGGCCCTGCACCGCCCGCGCGACCTCGTGTACCTGATGAGGATCTCGTTCCTCCCGACTCTGGCGGTCGGACTGGTCCTGACCGCCGTGATGGCCCTGCTGATCGACCCCATCGCCGACCTCGTCACCAACGGCGACCCGGCCGCCGCTGCGACCTTCGTCGACGTCTGCTGGGTGCTGCTGGCCGCGCTGCCGCTCCTCGTCGCCTACCGACTCGGGCTGGCGGTGACGCGTGCTCTCGGCTCGGTGCGGCCGCTGGTCGTGTACGACAAGATCGGACGCAGTGCGACGGAGGCCGCCGGGGTCGCCGTCGTGGTCGCCGTGTCCCAGTCCCTGGTGCTCGTCATCGTCGCCTGGGTCGCGCCGTACGCAGCGGCCGCGTTGTTCGTCGCCCGGTGGATCGTGCGTCGCGTGCGCTCCAACGTCCGGCGGCTCGAGGCCCTCCCCGAGGGTGTCCCGGACACCGTGTCGCCCGGGCTGGCCGCAGAGTTCTGGCGCTTTTCGGCTCCGAGCGCGGTGTCCCGGATCTTCTCGCTGGCCCTGCAGCGCCTCGACATCATCATCGTGGGAGCGATGCGTGGCCCGTCCGAGGCGGCCGTCTACGCGGCCGCGACACGCTTTCCCGTGCTGGGGCTCATGTTCGTGCAGGCGATCCAGCAGGTGATGGCGCCCCGGATCAGCGAGTTCCTGGTGCAGAAGGACCGTGCGCGTGCGCTGCTGATGTACCGGACCACCACCTGCTGGCTGGTGCTCGTGTCGTGGCCCATCTACCTGTTCGCCACCGCCTACGCCGACCTCCTGATCGAGGTCTTCGGTGCGGCCTACGTCGAAGGCGCGCCTGCCGTGCAGGTGCTGTGCCTGGCGATGCTGGTCGCCACGGCGTGCGGGCCCGTCGACATGGTCCTGCTGATGAGCGGACGCAGCGGGTGGAGCATGCTCAACACCGGTCTGTCCCTGGTGGTCATGGTGTCGCTCGACCTCCTCCTGGTCCCGGAGCTCGGCGTGATCGGCGCCGCGTACGGCTGGGCCGCGGCGATCCTGGTCAACAACCTGCTGCCGCTGGCGCAGGTCCGGCACTTCCTCGCCATGCACCCGCTCGGGCGGGCGACCCTCACGGCGATGGCCCTGGCGCTGCTGTCCTTCGGCGCGCTGCCCGGGGCGGTCGCGCTGCTGCTCGGGCAGTCCGTCGGCTCGCTGCTCGTCGCGGGTGTCGTCGGTGCGGCCGCGTTTGCGGCCGGGGCCTACCACCGCCGGGACGTGCTGGAGATGGACGCGCTGCTCACCGTGGTGCGGCGCCGTAAGTCGTCCGGGGCGGGAGCCGCGTGGTGACCGGCCGTGCAGACGGCCCGGTCGTGGTCGTCGTGCTCTCGCACCGCGACCCGGTGCTGCTCCGGCGATTGTGCGACAGGGTCCTGGAGGGCCGACGCACGATCATCGTGGTGCACCACGACCCGCGCGGCGAGCCGCACGGGCTGGCGCCGACCGAGCGTCTGCTGGTGGTCGACGACCCCCAACCCTGCGACTGGGGTGGGATCTCGTTCGCGCGTGCCATGGTGCGGTGCGTGGAGATCGCACTCGATCGCGTCCCCGACCTGTCCTGGGTGCTGCTCGTGTCGGGGCAGGACTACCCAGCCCGGCGAATGACCGAGGTGGAGCAAGACCTCGACGCGTTGGACGCCGACGCCGTGCTGCGCTGGTACCAGGTCGACCCCCTACCCGGTGCGGACGTTCACCCGTGGCAGGCCCGCTGCCGCAGTCGCTACCTCCACCGCCGATCCCTCCCCGGCGTCCGGCGGGCCCTGCCCGTGCGTCGTCGGCACCCGTTCGGGAAGGGGACCGATCTGTACGTCGCCGACACCTGGGTCAACCTCGGCAGGAGGGCCGCGCAGAGAGTCGCGGAGGCGCGACCGCGGATGGCGGAGGCGGAGCGCTATCTCGCGACGGTGCCGAACCCTGACGAGGCGCTGCTGCCCACGATCCTGCTGAACAACGCCGCAGACCTGCGGCTGGTGCACGATCGGCGCCGGTACGTGCGCTGGACCGAGGGCGATCCACACCCGGCCTACCTCACCGCCGCGGACGTCCCGGCCGTGACCGCGTCGGCTGCATACTTCTGTCGCAAGGTGTCGAGCGACCGGAACCCCGAGGTGGCCGATCTGCTCGACGCCGACGCGGGGGCCGTCCGTTGACCGGACCGAGGAGGTGGTGTCGGTGATCGCGTCCCTCCAGCACGACTTCGTCTTCGTGAAGTCCCGCAAGACCGCCGGCACCTCGATCGAGATCGCCCTGTCGGCGGTGTGCGGCCCCGAGGACGTGATCTCCTCGATCCTCCCCGAGGACGAGGAGATCCGGCGCGGCCTGGGTTACCGGTCGGCGCAGAACACGCGGCTGCCCCTGCGCGCCCTGACGGCTCGTGACGTGGCCCGCTGGGCGGTGCGCCGCCGCCGCCCGCAGTACTGGAACCACATGCCGGCCGGTCAGATCCGGCGGGCACTCGGCGGCGCCAGGTGGAAGCAGATGACGACGTTCACCGTGGAGCGCAATCCGTGGGACAGGGCGGTGTCGCTGTACTACTGGCGCACGCGGGAGCGCCGGGAGCAGGTGGAGTTCTCGCAGTTCCTGCACGAGGTCGAGCCGGAGCGGCTCACCAACTTCCCGACCTACGCGAGCGGAGACGCGGTCTGCGTCGACCGGATCCTGCGCTACGAAAGGCTGGCCGCGGAGCTGGTCGAGCTCTGGTCGCAGCTCGGGCTGCCGGGTGAACCCGCGACGGTCACCGCGAAGTCCGGCCAGCGGCCGGCGTCCTCGCGTGACTACCGCCCGCTGTACACCGACGGGGACGCGGCGTACGTCGCGGAGATCTGTGCCCGGGAGATCGCGTTGCTGGGCTACACGTTCGACCCCGTGTGACAGACGCGGGACCGGTCAGCAGGTACGCCGGACCACTCCCCGGCTGGCCTTGGTGGTCTCGCCGCCGTGGTACCAGGCAGTCACCCGGCACAGACCGCTCGCGGGCGCGTCGGCGAACTGCGTGACATAGCCGCCGTGCGGCCCGAGCTCGACGTTGACCACCGAGACGACCTCGAAGACACCAGCGCGGCGGTGCCAGAGCTTGACCCGGACCGTGGGGAAGTCCGTTTCCGGGGTGACCCGACCGCCGGCGCGCAGGTCCGCACCGCGGTCCACGACGATCAGCGACGTGACGGTGTCGGTCCGGGTGTCAGGGTCGCCCGGCTCGGTGATGGTCATCGTCAGGGGGCGGACGGCTGACGACACGCCGTCACTGACCCGCATGACGACGTCGTACGTCCCGGCCTGGGTGCCGGTGGGCGTCCAGCTGAACGCACCGGTCAACGGGTCGACGTTCGCCCCGTAGGGCAGTCCGTCGGCGGTGAACACCAGATCGTCGCCGTCGACGTCCGCAGCGGACATCGAGAACGACTGGGTCACCCCCGTCTCGCCCACGACGTCGGCCGGTGCTGACAGCGTGGGCGCCCGGTTCGACCAGACCAGCACTGCGCCCTCGTCCCGAGCGGTGCCGTCCTGGTCGGGGGCCCCGACCAGCAGGTCGGCCGTGCCGTCTCCGTTGACGTCGCCGGCGAGGTCCAGGGCGACTGCGAAGGTCGCCTCGGCGTCACTGGGCCCGGTGACCTGGACGCCGGGTGCCACCAGCCCCTGGGACGCACCGGTGTACAGCCACGCGGCGCCGGGGTGCTCGTCACCGGCCTCGCGTCCCGGGCTGCCGACCACGATGTCGGACCTGCCGTCTCCGTCGAGGTCCGCCGGGCCGGACAGGGCGGCGCCGAAGTCGGTCGCGTCGGGATCGGGTGGGGTCAGGGTCACGCCGTCGACGAGCCCGCCGGCGGAACCCTTCATCAGGAACACCCGTCCGGTGCCCGTGCCGGGCGCGCCCATTCCCGGGGCAGCGAGTGCCACGTCGTCAAAACCGTCACCGTTCAGGTCGCCGGCTCCCGCCACCGTCGACCCGAACGCGGCGTTGAGCTGGTCGGTGGGGTTCAGCACGGCGGGCACCGGGCGCAGCCCGGTGGCGGAGCCGCGGTACAGCCAGACCGACCCCTCACCCTCGGTGGGGTCGGTCCCCCACTCGGGCGCTCCGACGAGCAGGTCGGCGAAACCGTCGGCATCGACGTCGCCAGCGCCCGCGACGGACGCGCCGAAGGCTGCGTACCGCTGGTCGGCCGGCTCGAGCGTGGTGGGCCCGGTCAGGCCGCTCGCCGAGCCGAAGTAGACGTCGGCTCGACCCTCGTCGGCGTTGGTGCCGTTCCAGTCAGGCGTCCCGACGACCACGTCGTCGTAGCCGTCGCCGTTCAGGTCGCCCGCCCCCGAGGCTGCGGCACCGAATCCGGCGAAGCTCTGGTTCGTGGGGTCCACGGTGACCGGGGTCGCCTGCAGGCCACCGCTGCCACCGAGGTACAGGTAGACCCGTCCCTCGTCGGTCTGAGCGGTGGTCGTGCCGTCCCACCACGGGGACCCGACCAGCATGTCGTCGAAGCCGTCGGCGTTGACGTCCCCAGCCGCGGCGACGCTGGCCCCGAACTGGGAGCCGAACTGGTCGGTGGGGTCGAGCGTCGTGGGAGACGTGTTGAGGCCGTCCGCGGAGCCCCGGTAGACATAGACCCTGCCCTCGTTGTCATCGGCACCGTTCCACAGCGGAACCCCCACCGCGACGTCGTCGTGCCCGTCGCCGTCGAGGTCCCCGACGGACGCCACGGCAGTGCCGAACGCCGCACGGGCCTGCCCGGTCGGGCTCAACGTCGCGGTGGCGTCCCGGCCGGACAGCGGACCGGCGGCGAACGCCATGGGATCGGCAAGCGCGACGACGAGCGCCGCGCACGCCAGGGGAACCAGCGGGCGGGCGGCGCGAGGGAGTGAAGCGGACACGGTGGGCTCCTTGGCTGCAGGTCGTCTGGTGCCACCATGCACTACGGAGAGTGATATTCCGGAGTCAGACGATTACTCTTCGTACGCGCGAGGCGGGTTTCCAGCCGTTCGGACAGCCAGCGGCCGACCGAACGGCCTTCCACCGGGCGGGGCCCGACGTTCGCCCGTGAGGTGACCGCCGGTGATGCGCCAAAGCGACCATGCGTCGCCCACGTCGCGCGTAGGCTCACCGGACGCGCACAGGGGACGCGCCCCGACCACCGGACACGACAGGAACACGACATGCGCCTCACGTACCGATCACGAGGTGCCCTGGCGGCCGGCCTCATGCTCTCCCTCCTCGCGCTGGCGGTGCCTGCGCCCGGTGCCGCAAGCGAGGCCGGAGGTGCCGCTACTCCTCCGCTGCTGTTCGGGGCAGAGGTGACGCCGACCCAGGCGAACATGACCGGGCTCGAGAACGCGGTGGGGCGCACGTTCGACTCCACCCGGCTGTTCCTCAAGTGGGACGTGTCGTTCGCCGGCGGGTACCGCAGCTGGCTGATCAACACCGGTCACGAACTGATGATCTCCGTACGTGCCCAGCGGATGAACGGCACGCAGATCAAGTGGGCAGACATCGCCAACGCCCAGCCCGGCTCGCCCTTGTACGCCGACATCGTCAAGTGGGCCGATCGGATGGCCGGCCTCGGCGTGCCGGTCTGGTTCACCTTCAATCACGAGCCCGAGGCAACCGTCAACCTGAACAACGGCACCGACGCGACGTACATCGCCGCGTGGCGCCGCGTGGTCGACATCTTCCGCGAGCGTGGCGCCGACAACGTCCAGTTCATGTGGATCATGACCAGCTACGCGTTCACGTTGCCGCCGAGCGAGCGCCGTTACGCGCAGAAGTGGTGGCCCGGCGACGAGTACGTGGACGGGATCGCCTCCGACACCTACAACTGGTACCGCTGCCGGCCGGGCATCAACACCGCCTGGCGGTCGGTCGCTCAGTTGATCGACCCGATGCGCCGGTTCGGGCTCCTCCACCCCGACATCCCGCTGTACCTGACGGAGTGGGGCTCGGTCGAGGATCCCGCGTCGCCGGGACGCAAGGCCCAGTGGATCGCCGACGCGCAGGCGCTGTTCAAGACCCCCGAGTACTCGCAGTTCGCCGGCGTTTCCTACTACAACTACACGGTCAAGGGTCAGTGCGTGTGGGACGTCCGCTCCAGCGCGAGCTCACTGGCCGCGTTCAGCGCGATGGGTAACGACCCGTTCTACGGCGGCGCGGGCACACCCTGACCCCGGCACGTTGCAGCAACGTCTTCGGCAGTACACCTAGAATCATCGCGCGTGACCCCGCCCTCGAGTTCCGATCGGCCACTGCGGCTGATGATCGTCGGAGCACAGAAGTCAGGCACCAGCTCTTTGCTGGCCTACCTGGCCCAGGACGATGATCTGGTCAAGCACCGGCACTCCGAGACCGAGGCGTTTCTCTGTGCGGACGCCGACGATGCCGTCCGAGCCAGGATCGACGCGGAGTACTCCGACGAGCCCGGTCTCCGGATCGCGAAGCATGCCACGCTGATGTACCACCCCGACGGGCTCGAGCGGCTGCTCCGGCTCTACCCGGACTGCCAGCTCGCCGTCGTCCTGCGCAACCCGGTGGAGCGGGCCTACTCCTCGTACTGGTACCGGCGGGGCCTCGGCCGGGAGACCGAACCCACCTTCGAGGACGCGCTGCGCGCCGACCGCGACCGTGCGGGGGACTATCGGAGCACCGGTGGGCAGGTGGGCTATGTGCGCCACGGACTGTATGCCCTGCACCTGGAGCCGCTGCTGGCCCGCGACGACGTCGGCGCCCTGCACGTCCACACGTTCGAGGACCTGACCTCCGACCCGGCAGCGGTGTGCCGCACCCTGGCGCAGGGGCTGGGCTCGACCGCCGACTTCAGCACGCTCTCGGTGGCCGCGCACAACACGGCCGGCCGCTCCCGGATGCCTGCGTTGTCTCGCTGGCTCAACACCGATACGCGGTCCAAGGCCGCCGTGCGCGCGGTGCTGCCGGACCGGCTGACGTCGGGCCTGGCCCGCCGGCTGCGGCGTTCCACGCGCGCCAGCTTCCGCCCGCCGCCGATGCGTCCCGACACCCGCACGGCCCTGCTCGAGCTGTTCGCGCCGGACGTCGAACGCCTTGCGACCCTGATCGACCGACCCGACGTGCGCCGCTGGCTGGCCTGAGGGTTCAGCGCGCGGCCACCCGCGGGGGCCGGGCGGACGGCCACCAGTTCTTCGCCCGCAGGGCCGGCTTCTCCACCAGGAACCATGACGCGGCCGCCAGTGGCACGACCCCTGCCATCGTCAAGGCGATGTACAGCGGCATCCCGTGGTCGGCCGCTCCGACCAGGGCCAGCAGCTGCGCCATCGGGAACCCGTAGAGGTACACGCCGTAGCTGATGTCGTTGCGCGCGCCCACGCGCGTGAGCGGCAGGGTCGCCCCGAGGAACAGGGCCAGGTACGCCAGCGGTACGGCTCCGAACGCCGTGACGGTGTGCGTGGTCCAGCAGATGCCGAGCGCTGCCACGGCGCCGGCGGCCAGGACCGGGTGCACCGGCACCCGGTCGCCGATCCGCTGCAGTGCGGCTCCGGCCAGGAAGAACGCCGTCAGCCGTAGGCCGGCGTCGGCGGCCGCCGGCAGGTCCGCGCCGGTCAGTTGCGTCGCCGCGTTGACGACGTACACCACCAGAAACACCGTGACCACCGGCCAGCGGCGGTCGCGGGCGATCCGCCAGCACAGCAACGCCGCGATCCCCAGGTAGCACGCCATCTCCCACGACAGCGTCCACAGCGACAGGTTCCAGTTGGCCGTCCCGGTGTCCGGCAGGGTTCCCTCGATGCGCGGCTCGAGCAGCCGCAGGCTCGCGTTGGCCACGACGTACTCCGCTGCCTGGTCGGCCCGCCAGCGACCCTCGTCGAGGAGCGTCGACAGCGGTGCCAGGACCAGAGCCGTGAGCGCGAGGACCACCCAGAAGCCGGGATAGATCCGCAGCACCCGTCGCCAGAGGAACGGTCCTGGTCCCTGGCGGGTGCGGGACAGGGTGATCAGCCAGCCGGAGATGCCGAAGAACCCGGCCACTGCCCAGCCGCCGACCTCGAGATCGCCCCAGGCGTAGGGCGGGCCCACGCCGGCGACCAGCGGGGCGTGGGACACGATCACCAGCGCCGCGAGCGCCAGCCGCACCGCGTTGAGGCTGTTGCGTCCTCCGGCGAGGGCGGTTTCGAGGCTCGGCAGCTCCCGCCTGGACAGCACCGCCGAAGCCTACGTCCCGGGACGTCCGGATCGTCCCCGGACCACGGGACGACCCCCAGTCATCCGTTCGGTCACTACACAGAGTCATCAAGACCAATGCGGAGCGTGACGCTTATCGTCACAGAGAGTTATTGCTAAGTTACGAAACGTAAGCGACCGCGGGTTACCCCCCGACCTTCAGACCACGATGACCGAGGTGCACGACCATGAATCAGACGCTAGCCCACCACCGGGCCCGATGGATCCCCGCGGGGATCGCTCTCGCCTGCGGCCTGGCCCTGGCTTCAGTCCCCCAGTCCGCCGACGCCGTCGCATCGACGACCGCCGTGCGGGCCGCCGGCTTCAGCGCTCCCTCGAACGGTGACGCCGAGCGTCGCGCGCCGGCCACCAAGTTCGGCACCGGTGTCTGGATGAACTCCGGCGAGACCTACAAGCAGGCGTTCCAGCGCTCCGAGCGGGCCTACGGTGACTTCGGCGTCGTGCGGATCTTCTACTCCGGCGCACCGGCGCCGTGGTCGGCGATCAAGTCGAACGTCGGCGACACCCCCGCGTCGATCTCGTTCAAGTACGACCCGACCCGCGTCCTGGCGGGCGACTTCGACGCTGACATCCGGCAGTGGTTCCGCGACGCGCCCACCACGTACCGCACCTGGTGGACGTACTACCACGAGCCCGAGGACAACATCGAGTCCGGCCAGTTCACCGCCCCCGAGTACCGCGCCGCCTGGCGCCACCTCGCCGCCATCGCCGACTCGGTGGGCAACAAGAAGCTCCGCGCGACCCTCGTCCTGATGGGCTGGTCCACCAACCCCCAGTCGCACCGCAACTGGCGCGACTACTACCCCGGTGAGGCGACCATCGACGTCCTCGGCTGGGACTGCTACAACCTGGCCCGCAAGGTGGGTCGGTACGGCGAGCCCTCCAGCGTCTTCGACGGCGTCATCTCGGCATCGCGCAACGCCGGTAAGCCCTTCGGCATCGCCGAGCTCGGCAGCCTGGTGGTCCCCGAGGACGGCGGCGTCGCCGGTCGGGCGACCTGGCTGCGGGACGTGGGACGGTACCTGCGGGCACACGATGCGCGGTTCGTGACCTACTTCGACGCGCCGGTCGGTGGCGAGTTCCGCCTGCTGGACGACCCGTCGCAGACCGCCTGGCGCGGCCAGGTGAGCCGCTGACCGCTCAGCTCAACGCATCGCTTACACGCGAACCGCCCGCCCGGGTCACCGGGCGGGCGGTTCGACGTTCAGCGTCGGCGGTGGGCCTCAGCGCTTGCCGGTGAGGACGGCCTGCCGCCAGGCCAGCCGTGACGGCTCGTCACGGAGCCGGAAGTCGACCCCCATCACCAGGTCGTAGTACGCGACGAAGCGCGCTCCGTGGCGATCGGCGTAGTCGCTGACCTGACGCAGCCAGGCCGCCCGACGGGTGCCGTTGTCGCCCGGCACCAGACCGCTGCCGAGCTCGGCAAGGCCCCATCGCTTACCAGCCTGCTGCGACGCGCGGACGACGCTGCCGAGCATGTTCTCCGGTGAGCCGTAGTTACCGCCCAGCCGCGCCATGTTGTAGCTGTCCCATCCCAGCAGGTCGATGTACTGGTCGCCGGGGTAGTAGGTGCGCCAGCTGCGCCCCGACTGGGGATACGAGGTCCACCCCATGAGCACCAGGGTGGCCCGCAGGTAGTAGTTGTCTGCGCTGTCCGCGAGGCGGGACAGATGCTGCCACGCGGCTTGGTACTGGGCGGCGGTGAACTGGCCGGCCTCGATGTTGTCCTCGGGTTCGTGGATGAACGACCAGTAGGTGGGCCGGTCGCGCGGTGCCTGGGCGAACCAGCTGCGCATGTAGGCGTCGTACTGACCGGCGACGACGGCTCGCGGGTCCATCTTGAAGGAGATGACGGCCGGAGTCGTGTCGATGTCGCGCTGGATCGTCGACCAGCTGTTCGGCAGCCCGGGCTTGAAGTACCGCACCACCCCGTATTCTCCGTACCGTTCCTGCGCACGCAAGAATGCGCTGCGGTAGCTCTCCCCAGGGTTGGGGAACACGGTGGAACCGAAGCGGGGGGCGTGGCCGTTGACTGTCCAGGCCCGTGCGTCGGACGCCGGTCGGGCCGACAACTCGGCCTG
The DNA here is from genome assembly GCA_963785115.1 of uncultured Actinomycetota bacterium. Taxonomy (GTDB): domain Bacteria; phylum Actinomycetota; class Actinomycetes; order Propionibacteriales; family Nocardioidaceae; genus JACCWP01. Next base: position 63,796 of record CAWATY010000024.1, on the reverse strand, counting down.
GGCAGGTCCGATGACGGTGCCCACGCCGGCGAGGACGGCCAGCATGACCACGAGCCGGCGCAACGTGCGTCGGGGTGCCGGGGACGTACCCCGGTGGCTCGGTGGGCGACGGACGAGATGGACCGGGACGGGACGCGCGTGAGCAGGAAACATCGAGCGGGACCTCCAGGGGCGTCCGAGTGGGCGGCGACCAATTCCCCCCGGCCGGTGAACGTAGCAGGGGGACAATTCGGGCGACAACCCCCGGGGGGGTCGTCCCACGAAGCGGGACGCCGAGCGCGCTGGCCGCTCGTGGTCGCAGCGGCTGCCCTCGTGGCGTGCGCAGCGATGCTGTGGGTCCTGTTCGGCGCCGACCCGAGCCCGGAACCGATCCCACCTCAGGCCTTCACCAACCCCACCACGCCCCCGGAGCCGTCACCCCCTGAACACTCCGCGCCGCCGACCCCGCCGACCCTGTTCGGGACGGGGCTGGACCAGAGCGGCGGCGTGTCGCTGGAGGCGGCCTTCGACCGATCGGTCGACGCGTACGGGCGGCCCGACGTCGCCAGGGTCTTCAACGCCGGTCTGCCGCCGTGGTGGGGAACGCTGTCCGACTCCGTCGACGACACCCCGGTCGTGGTGTCGTTCAAGGTGCCGCCGGCCACCGTCCTCAGTGGTGCGGTCGACGGCCGGCTGCGGGCCTGGTTCGCCTCCGCTCCGACCAACCGCGACACCTACTGGATCTACTACCACGAGCCTGAGGACGAGATCGCTGCCGGACACTTCACCAGCCAGCAGTTCGTCGACGCCTGGGAGCGGCTCGCCGCGCTCGCCGCTCAGGCGCACAACCCCCGGCTGCAGTCCACCGTCGTGCTGATGTGCTGGACGCTGGCCCCGGAGTCCGGTCGCCGCTGGCAGGACTACGTCCCGGCAGCCGGGCTGGTCGACGTGCTGGCGTGGGACTGCTACAACCACGGCGCCCGCGACGGTGCGTACCTCGATCCCGAGACCCTGCTGGGCGATTCGGTCCAGGTTTCACGGCAGGTGGGTGCCCAGTGGGCGCTCTCCGAGCTCGGCTCCCGGGTGGCGGTGGGCGACGACGGCACCGGCCGGGCCGTGTGGTTGCGCGCCGTGGGCGACTACGTAGCGCGGCAGGGTGCCGCCTTCGTCACCTACTTCGACGGCACCGTGGGCGGCGACTTCCGGCTCAGCGACGCCGCGTCCGCGAGGGCCTGGGCCGGTCTGGTCAGGGGCTGACTCGGGCCGGACCGGGGCGCGCTGCGGCGTAGGCTCTGCGCATGCCCGACGACGTGGCAGCTGCCGGGGCTGACGACGCCACCTGCTACGTCATGTTGGTCGCCTCGACGGGCGGGCACCTGGCCCAGCTCCTGCAGCTGGAGCCGTGGTGGCGCCGGCACCGGCGGACCTGGGTCACCTTCGACAAGCCCGATGCCCGCTCGACGCTCATCGGCGAGGACGTCGTCTGGGCGCACCATCCCACGACCCGAAACGTGCCCAACCTGCTCCGCAACGCCCGGCTCGCCCGCCGGGTGGTGAACGGTCGCCGGCCGGACGTGGTCGTCTCGAGCGGGGCCGGCGTCGCGCTCCCGTTCTTCGCGGCGGCTCGGGCGCTGCGGATCCCCACCGTCTTTCTCGAGGTGTACGACCGGGTGGACTCGACGACGCTCACCGGTCGGCTGTGCCGGCCGCTCAGCACGTCCTTCTGCGTCCAATGGCCCGAGCAGCGGCCGCTCTACCCCGGTTCCGAGCTCATCGGGCCGGTGCTGTGAGCGCGCCGGGCGAGGCCGCGCCGCTCGTGCTCGTCACGGTGGGCTCCGACCACCACCCTTTCGACCGGCTGGTGCGGTGGGTGGACGCCTGGTCTGCGGCGCGCGGGGACGCGCGGGTGCGCTGCGTCATCCAGTACGGCACCTCGGCGCCGCCGCGCCACGCCGAAGGACATGACCTGCTGCCGCACGACACCCTGCAGGAGCTGATGGCCTCCGCCACTCTCATCGTCACCCAGGGCGGCCCGATGTCGATCGTCGAGGCCCGCCGCGCAGGGCGGGTGCCCATCGTCGTCCCGCGCGACTCGTCCCTGGGAGAACACGTCGACGACCATCAGTCGGCCTTCTGTCGTCGGCTCGCGGCGGAGGGCATGGTGCACCTCCCGACCGACGAGTCGGCTCTGCACCGGCTCCTCGATCGTGGCCTGGAAAGCCCGGCCGACTTCGCGGCGGCGCGCGACCCCGAGGCGGTCCGGCGGGTCGAGCGCACGGTCGCGCGCTGGGGGCGTCTGGTCGGCGATCTGGTCGTCACCCATCGGATCCGGCCGCGGGTGCTCATGGTCGCGGGATCGGGGCGCAGCGGTTCCACGCTGCTCGAGCGCGCGCTCGCGACAGCGCCCGGGGTCGTCGCGATCGGCGAATCCGTCCATCTGTGGGAGAGGAGCCTGCGCGACAACGAGCTGTGCGGCTGTGGCGCGCCGTTCGACAAGTGCCCCTTCTGGGTGCGCGTCGGCGAGGCGGCGTACGGCGGCTGGGGCCAGCTGGACCCCGACGAGGTCGTTGCGCTGCGCCACACGGTGGTCCGCACCCGGAACCTGCCCGCGCTGATCGGACCCGGCCTGCGGCCGGGGTGGCGACTGTCCCGCGACCACCTCGCCCGGTTGGTGGGGGCGCTGCTGCGAGCGGTGCAACGGGTGTCGGGAGCCGAGCTGATCGTCGACTCCAGCAAGATGCCCGCCTACGCCGGTCTGCTGCACCGGGCGGGGGTGGACCTGCGTTGCGTCGAGATCGTCCGTGACCCCCGCGGCGTCGCCTTCTCACTGGCCAAGAACGTCCCCCGCCCCGAGGTGGTGGGCAGTGCCGCGACCATGCACCGGACCGATGCGGCGGAGTCGGCGCTGTGGTGGGCGACCTTCGTCGCCGCCTACCGGGTGCTGGCGACCCGGGTACCGGTGACGACGGTGCGGTACGAGGACTTCGTGGCTCGCCCGCAGGAGACCGTGCGCGCCGTCCTCGCGTTCGCCGGCACTGACGTGTCGGACGACGGCCTCGGCGATGTCGGCGACGACCGGGTGGTGGTCCGTCCGGGTCACCAGGTGGCGGGGAACCCGGTGCGCTTCCTCAGTGGCGAGCTCCGGCTCAGCGCTGACGAGGCCTGGCGGACGGACATGCCCGCTCGGGACAGGCGAGTGGTCGAGGCGTTGACGGTCGGCACCCGGCACCTGCACGGCTACCGCTGAGCGGTCAGATTCCGCGACCGACACGGTTGGCCAGGTGCAGCAGGCGTTCTGCGCTGACCACCCTGAGCAGGACCGGGAGGGTGACGGCGACCCGCCGCTCGAGCGGGTTGCGGCGCACCGTCGCGCCCAGCGCCCGCCAGGCCTCACGGCGCCGGCCGAGGGCAGCCAGCGCGAACGCCTGCTGCCCGCGTATCCGGGCCAGCCCGCGGCGGTCAGCCGCGAACTCCGGATGCTGCGCCACCAAGTAGTCCAGGGCGTCGACGATCGTCTCCCAGCGCCGGGTGAAGAAGGAGCCCGGGTGCCACAAGATCTCCACCAGGGGCTCGGGCACGACGGCCACGTCGCCGTGCCGGGACACCCGGAGCAACCAGTCGTAGTCCTCGCCGTAACCGCCCGGGATCTCCTCGTCCACCAGGCCCGCCTGGTCCAGCACGAACGCCCGGCGGGCGAGGAAGGTCGACGGGTGCGCCTCGGTGAGCCGGTCCCGGATCAGCTGGGCATGGGTCAGCCGCTCCCGGTCGAGGACCCGCACCCGTCGCTCCTCGCCGTAGCGGATGGTGATGCCGGTGATGGCGGCGTTCGCGCCCAGCCGGACCATCTGGGCGACCTGGGTCGCGAGCTTTGCGGGGAGCCACATGTCGTCGTCGTCGCAGAAGGCGATCAGGGGGTGTCGAGCCGCCAGGATCCCGGTGTTCCGGGCGCCCGGCAGCCCAGGCGTGCGTGCGTTGCGGAGCACTCGCACCGAGCGTTGCTCGCCGTCGCGGACGAGCCCGTCGACCGGATCCGCCTGGTCGAAGACTGCGAGCACCTCGACCGGTCCGGGATAGCTCTGGTCGAGCGCGGCCGCGACCGCGCTGCGGAGCAGTTCTGGTCGGTTCCGGGTGGCGATCACGACCGACACACCGGGGTCGGGCTCCGCACCGCTAGCGGCCATGTGTCGTCCTCTCAGCCGTTCGGCCAATACTCGGCCGGTCCAGATGTCATTCTGGCGGCGGGTTCGCGGGTTCCGGATATCGTCGATTCCGGTCGCAACCTCCCGGTCCGTGTTCGAGACCGGTCCCGATCGTCAGAAAGCGACCACTGTGCCCTCCTTGGCCTCCCGCCACGTCATCGCCGCTCTGGTCATTGGCTGCCTGCTCTCCGCAGGCCTCGCCACCCAGTCCGCGACAGCCGCCCAGACCTACGACTCGATTGTGTCGGCGAACCCCGCCAACACCACGCCCAACGTCGAGGACAAGGCGGTGAAGTCGATCACCAAGGTGGGCTCCACCATGGTGGCCGGCGGAACCTTTACCCAGGTGACGCCGCCCGGCGGGCCCACGTTGTCGCGCTCCGGCATCTTCGCCTTCAACGCCACCACCGGGGCCGTGAGCAGCACCTTCCAGCCCCAGTTCAACGCCGTTGTCAACCGGGTGGTGTCCGCCGGTGACGGCACGTCCGTGTACGTGGCCGGCAAGTTCTCCATGCTGAACGGTTCGCCGGTGAGCAAGGTGGTGCGGCTGGACGTGACCACCGGGCAGCCGGTGCCGGGCTTCAAGGCACCTGCGTTGAACGGCCAGGTGTGGGACATGGTCCTGCAGAACGGCCGGCTGTACGTGGGCGGTGCCTTCACCAAGGTGGGGACGACCGTGAAGAGCGGGCTGGTGGCGCTGGATCCCGCGACCGGCAAGGACACCCAGCAGATCACGGCGAGCTTCGCCGACACGTTCAACGGCGGCACGGTCGCCGTCAAGGAGCTCGACGTCGCGTCCTCCGGTCGGTACCTGGTCGCCATCGGCAACTTCCGCACGGTCAATGGCCAGAGCCGTGTCCAGATCGCGATGTTCAACACCGACGTGGCTCCGGCGACCCTCGCGACCTGGTCCACGTCGCGTTACTCGACGTCGTGCTCGGGCAGCTTCGACTCCTACATGCGGGACGTGTCGATCGCCCCCGACGGCTCGTACTTCGCCGTCGCGACGACCGGTGCGTTCGCGGGAGGCGTCGGTTCGGGCACGTTGTGCGACGCGGCGACGCGGTGGGAGTTCCTTCCCGACTCCGCCGGACAGAACCCGACCTGGGTCGACTACACCGGCGGGGACACACTGTTCTCGATCATGGCGACCGGCCGGTCCATCTACCTCGGTGGGCACCAGCGCTGGCTGAACAACCCCTTCCGCGGCGACGCCGCGGGAGAGGGTGCGGTGAAGCGCAGTGGCATCGCGGTGCTCGACGCGCGCAACGGGTTGCCGTTCTCGTGGAACCCGGGCCGACAACGCGGTGTCGGCCTGCGCGAGTTCCTCCCGCTCCCCGAGGGACTGTGGGTGGCACACGACACCGACCGACTGGGCCAGGAGGAGCGCAAGCGCATCGCCTTCCTGCCGCTCGCGGGTGGCAAGGCAATCCCGCCGGACAACACCGGCACGCTGCCCGGAGACACCTACTCGCTCGGCTCCGCCACGACCACCGACGACACCGTGACGCGCCGGTCCATGACCACCACCGGCGTCACCGCATCCGCGACGGTGGCCAACGGCGGGCAGGACTGGAGCAGCAGCCGTGGCTCCTTCATGGTGGACGGGAAGCTCTTCACCGGGTGGAGCAATGGCACCCTCACGGTGCGGACCTTCGACGGCACGACGTTCGGCGCCCCGGCCACGGTGAACCTCAACGGCATGACCACCTTCGCAGCGGAGCTGCCCAACGTCACCGGGATGTTCTTCGACCGCGCCACGGCTCGGCTCTACTACACGGTGTCCGGCCAGTCGACCTTGTACTACCGGTACTTCCTGCCCGAGAGCCAGATCGTCGGCGCCGTGCGGTTCACGGGCCCGGCCGCACCGGCCGGCATCTCCTGGTCGCAGGCCGGCGGCATGTTCCTGGCCGGTGATCGCCTGTTCGTCTCCAACCGCGTGGACGGGACGCTGCGTTCGGTCCAGTGGCTGCAGTCGGCCCCGACTGGTGCCGTCACGCAGGTGAGCGGCCCGGGGGTCGACGCCAACGTGTGGAACACCCGCTCGGTGTTCCTGTACGCACCCTGACGGCCGGCGGGCGGAAGCGGTCCGCGAGGATGGTCTGATGGCGACCCCACTCCCGGAGCCCCCGCGGGCAGCCACCGGCGACGACTCGGCGTTCGCGGCCTGGGTCGCCGGGGTTGCAGGTGCACGGCTGCTCGAGATCCGTACGTCGGGCCTCGCCGGCCGCGCCCTGAAGGACGCCGGTGACGAGGCCAGTCACGAGCTGTTGATGGCCCTGCTCGACGAGCACCGTCCGGGCGACGCCGTGCTGTCCGAGGAGGGGCGCGACGACGCGGGCCGGACCACGGCGGATCGAGTGTGGATCGTCGACCCCCTCGACGGCACCCGCGAGTTCTCCGAGCCGCCGCGCGACGACTGGGCCGTGCACGTCGCGCTGTGGCAGGACGGCGACCTGGTCGCGGGGGCGGTCGCCCAGCCCGCCCTGGGTGTCACGTTCTCCACCGCCGATCCGCCAACGGTGCCCGCTCGCCGCACGGAGCGGCCGAGAATCGCCGTCAGCCGGACCCGCCCGCCGGAGTTCGTGCCGGCACTGGCCGAGCGGCTCGACGCCGACCTCGTGCCGATGGGCTCCGCCGGCGCCAAGGTGATCTCGGTCGTCCGCGACGTGTCCGACGCCTATGTGCACGCGGGCGGCCAGTACGAGTGGGACTCGGCGGCACCCGTCGCGGTCGCACGTGCAGCCGGCCTGCACACCTCACGGGTGGACGGCTCGAGGCTGCGCTACAACCGCGACGACCCCACCCTGCCCGACCTGATCGTGTGCCGGCCGGAGCTGGCCGAGGCGATCGTCTCCTTCATCCGCGATCACAGCTCCGTGGACTGACCGACCACCTACTCTGGTCGGCATGCCAGTCCTTGCCCGGTGGGCCGCCGTCGTCTACTTCGGCGTGCTGGCTGTCGTCAGCGTCCTGATCGTGCTCGAGCAGCTCGACTCCGTCCTGCCCGCCGATGTCGCCGCGCACGTGTCTCGCAACAACGAGGGGATAGTGGCGCTGCTGCTGCTGTCGCTGTGGATCGTGGTGCTCCGCAGATGGCCGGACGTCTCGTGGGGGGTGGCCTTCGCGGCGGCCGGGGGCCTGGGGCTGGCCGCCGTCCTGGTACTGGTCCTCGACACCAAGAGCACGGTGCGGACCCTCAACGAGACGCTGTTCGCGGTGGCGGTCCTGGTCCTGTACTGCCGGCTCCCGCGGCCGCTGCCCGCCTGGGGCTGGGCGCTCCCGGCGGCCAGCCTGATCGCGATCGTCACGACCAGCCACACCGACTGGGGCGTCGATCTGGCCGAGACGTACTTCTTCGTGCTGCTGGTGCCGATCGCGCTGGACTGGGCCGACCGTTCGATCCTGGAGCCGGCGCAGCCGCAGCGGCTCGATCGACTGGTCGCCTGGACGGTGTTCATCGTGGCTGCTCCAGCCGCCTTCGCGGCCCTGCGGCCGGACCAGCCGTACGAGAACCTGCTCGAAGAGGTGTTGCGCTACCTCAGCCGCCCCACCGAAGCGTTCGTGGCGGTGCTGATGCTGCACCTTTTCTTCTCCTACGGGCCGCGCATCTGGGGGTCGGCCGAATCGCGCCGCGCGCCGGTGGGCAGCACGGTCTGACGCCGCACGCGGGGCGCCGGCGGGCACGCTGCGTGGCGGGAGGTCGCCCGCCGTGAGGGCGGACGTCATCGGCTGATGACGCTGCGTAGAGGTCTTGGCGTCTCCCGCCACCTGCGCCGGAAGTTTTCCCGGAAACCGTAACGCTTCGGGCCAATATCCCGTTCACTGTCTGCGATCAACCTGTCTGCGATCAACCGTTCCGTCCCACCACCCCTTCCTCCTTCGGAGCCATCGCCGTGCGCCGTTCCATCCCCTGCCTGCTGTCAGTCCTGCTCGTCGGGCCGCTGACCCAGTCCCTCGTCGGCCTGCCGGCCGCTGCCGCCGCCCCGGCCCCCATGGCCGCCACGACATCCGGTGCCGCGGCCGCGCTCGCGGAGGACACCGGCCCCGGCCTGCCGAGCGCCGTGCCCTCGAACACCACGCCGTGGGTCACCGACAACGCGGTCGAGACCCTCACCCAGGTCGGTGACACGACGATCGCGGGCGGCAACTTCACCTCCGTCAGCGAGCGTGGCGGGAGCCCGACCTACAACCGGCCGAACCTGTTCGCGTTCGACTCGAACACCGGCGCGCTGCGCAACTCCTTCGCGCCGAGCGTCAACGGCGAGGTGGTGGCGGTCATGCCCGGCCCCACGGCCGGCACGGTCTACATCGCGGGCTCCTTCAGCCAGGTCAACGGCGCCAACGCCAGCCACGTCGCCCTGCTGAACGTGAACAACGGTTCGACGGTGAACACCTTCAAGGCCGCGGCCACCAACGGCGCCGTGACCGGCATCGACCGGGTGGGTAACCGCTTGTACATCGGCGGGAACTTCACCACCGCCGCAGGCAAGGTGCACCGTGGACTGGCCAGTCTCAACGCGACGACCGGTGTGCTCGACGCCTTCGTCGACGTCCAGCTGACGGAACGGCACAACGACACCGGATCCGGTGCCCAGGGCGCGGTGGGCGCCAAGGACCTGGACGTCACGCCGAGCGGCGACCGGATGATCGTCATCGGCAACTTCAAGACCGCCGACGGCCTGGCCCGCGACCAGGTCGTGATGGTCAGCCTCGACGGTGCGGCGGCCCAGGTCACGCCGGACTGGGCCACGAACCGCTACACCCCGTACTGCTTCAACTGGGCGTTCGACAGCTACGTGCGCGACGTGCAGCTCTCCCCGGACGGCTCGTACTTCGTGATCGGCGCCACCGGCGGTCACAACGACGGGACGCTCTGCGACACCGCCTCGCGCTTCGAGACGCACGCGAGCGGCACCGACCTGCAGCCCACCTGGGCCAACTACGCCGGCGGCGACACGATCTGGGGCATCGGCATCACCGACTCGGTCGTCTACGTCGGCGGTCACCAGCGCTGGATGAACAACCCCTACGGCAGCGACTACGCCAACCAGGGCGCGGTGCCGCGGCCCGGCCTGTCCGCGCTGGACCCGACGACCGGCGTCCCGCTGGACTGGAACCCCGGCCGCAATCCGCGCGGCGTCGCCGCCTACGTGGTCTACCCGACCAACAACGGCGTCTACGTCGGGAGCAACACCGCGTGGATCGGCAACCACAAGTACCAGCGGCCGAAGATCGCCTTCTTCCCGTACGCGGGCGGCCGTCCCGTGGCCTCCACCACGACCGGCTCCCTGCCCGGTGACGTCTACGTGGCCGGCGGTGCCGGTGGCAACAGCGACGTGCTGTACCGCGTCAACGCGGGCGGGCCCGAGCTGCTGTCCAGCGACAGCGGCCCGGACTGGGCGGGCGACGAAGGCTTCGACGGCCCGTTCCGGAACTCCGGCAGCAACACGGCCGGCTGGTCCCCGGTTCCCAACGTCGACGGCACGGTGCCCGCGAGCACCCCGGCGGCGATCTTCGACACCGAGCGCTGGGACCCGGGGGACGCGCCCGAGATGCAGTGGGACATCCCGGTCCCGGCCGACACGGCGGTCGACGTGCGGCTGTACCTGGCGAACCGGTGCGACTGCACCAACGACCCCGGTGAGCGCGTCTTCGACGTCAGCATCGACGGGCAGGTCAAGCTCCAGGACTACGACATCGTCGAAGCGGTCGGGGATCAGACCGGCACGATGCGGAGCTTCTCGATCACCAGTGACGGCACCGTTGACATCGACTTCGGCCACGAGGTCGAGAACTCGCTGATCAACGGCATCGAGATCGTCCGCACGGGGTCGACGCCGTCACCCACCGACGAGGACGTCCAGCAGATCGCGTTCGACGGTAACGACTCCGGCGCCGCGACGACGCTGGCCACTCCGGGCTTCGACTGGTCCACGGTGCGTGGCGCGGTGATGATCGGCGAGCGGGTGTTCTACGGCAGCGCCGACGGCTACCTGTACCGGCGCAACTTCGACGGCTCGAGCTTCGGCCCGGCCGTCCGGATCGACCCGTACAACGACCCGGTGTGGTCCGACGTGGACACCGGCAGCGGGCAGACCTTCCGCGGCCAGGTCCCGGACCTGTACGGCAAGTTCGGCCGGCTCACCGGCATGTTCTACGCGTCGGGGCGGCTGTACTACACGCTCGCCGGCGACGGCAACCTGTACTGGCAGCCGTTCGTGCCGGACAGCGGGATCGTGTCCCCGGTCACCAGCTCACTCTCCGGCGGGTTCGACTGGAGCCAGGCGCGCGGGATGTTCGCGGCCGGTGACGAGCTCTACATCGCCTCGAAGGCGGACGGCTCGCTTTCCCGGATGTCGCTCGTCGACGGTGTTCCCAGCGGTTCGGCGACCGTCGTCGACAGTCCGGCGACCGGCGGAGCCAGCTGGGCCGGCCGGGCGGTGTTCCTCTCGACGGTGCCGGGAGAGCCGCAGAACCAGGCGCCGACGGCGCGGTTCACCTCGTCGTGCACCGACCTGACGTGTTCGTTCAACAGCACGACGTCGAGCGATCCCGAGGGCACGACGATGACCAGGTCCTGGGACTTCGGGGACACGGAGTCGTCCACGGCGACGAACCCGACGCACCCGTACGACGTCGCGGACACCTACGACGTCACCCTGACGGTCACCGACGCCGACGGCGCCAGTGACTCGGTGACGCACCAGGTGACGGTGACCGAGCCGGCCAACCAGGCGCCGACGGCGCGGTTCACCTCGTCGTGCACCGACCTGAGCTGTGCTTTCAACAGCACGACGTCGAGCGACCCCGAGGGCACGACCATGACCAGGTCGTGGGACTTCGGGGACACGGAGTCGTCCACGGCGACGAACCCGTCGCACGCGTACGACGTCGCGGACACCTACGACGTCACGCTGACGGTCACCGACGCCGGTGGCGCCAGTGACTCGGTGACGCACCAGGTGACGGTGACCGAGCCGCCGGGCAGCGCGGTGGCCTTCGTGGCCGCGGCGCAGGCGAACCGCAACGCCAAGAACCACACGCTCACCGTGCCCGCCTCGGCGCAGCCCGGTGACCGACTGGTGCTGATGATGAGCCTGAACGCGGCATCGGCGAGCCCCGCGACACCGACCGGTGTCGGGTCGTGGACCTCGCTCGGCACCCACAACGCCAAGACGATGCAGACCGTCGGATGGACGCACGTGGTGCAGGCGGGTGACGCGGGCAAGACGCTGACCGTCGTGCTCAGCACCCAGCGGAAGGCCGCGCTGACCCTCGGCGTCTACCGGGGCGTGGCCGGTGGGACGCCGACCGTGACGCGGTCCGTCGACACCACGTCGCGGTCCTCGCACAGCACGCCGACGGTGTCGGCGCCGGCGGGTGCATGGGTGGTCTCGTACTGGGCGGACAAGTCCACGAACACGACGTCGTGGACCACCCCGGCGCAGGCGACCCAGCGCTCGACGACGGCGGGCAGCGGCGCCGGTCACGTGTCGACGCTGCTGGCCGACTCCAACGGGCCGGTGCCCGGCGGAAACTACGGCGGACTGGCGGCGACCACCAACGCCGCGGCGGGGATGGCGACGATGTGGTCGATCGTGCTCGCACCCGCTCCATGACCGGTAGGGAGTCGCGGGCCGGCTCGCTGCCGGCCCGCGTACTCCTGCTGGTGCTGGCCGGGTGCGCGCTGACCGCGTGCACCGACTCCGGCGACGACCCGGAGGCGAGCGCTCCGTCGTCGACGCTCGAGTCGAGCGAGGTGCCGACCTCTGCGCCGCCGACATCGGTGACGTCGTCGCCGCCCAGTGGCAGCGGCATAGGCCGGCGCAACGCCCAGGAGAAGGTGCTCGACACCCTGCCGGGCAGCCCGAACGGTGACTGCGTCGAGGTCGGCTCCGACGACCGCGACGTCCGCTCGGGCGACTTCGGGGCGGGCCCCTTCGACGAGGCCGGCGCCACGGAACCCGCGCCCGACGGCTCGCTCTCGGTCCGCATCTACTGGATCCCCGCCCACGCCGACGGGAGCCGGGAGCTCACGGTGCGGGCGACGCCGGAAGGGTCCGGCGATCCGGTCGTCACCCGCACGCCGGTGCTGGCCGACGCCGACCAGTGGCTGTACTACGACTCCGAGCTGCAGCTCCCGGAGGCGGGCAGGTGGCGGCTGGAGGCGTCCGCCGGCCCCGACCGCGGCTGCTTCGTGGCCGACCTCGGGAGCTGACTCGTCACGCGGAGTGACGATCCCAGGCGAATGGCGTGATACCGCCGCCCTGTCCGACCGCGACTTGATGCACTGGACGTCGCGGGGGTCGCCCGCTCGACCCTCGAGGAGTACAGCTATGCGGCGCCCTGTCCTGTCCCAGGTGGCCCCGGCGCTCATCACCCTCGGACTCGGGGCGGCCCTGCTGGCCGTCCCGTCCGCCAGCGCCGCCACAGCCGCCGACCGACCGGCGGGCGGCACGGCCGGCGGCACGGTCGGCAGCTTCGCGTCCCCGGCGAGCGGGTCGGCGTCCAGCGCAGCCGTGTCGTCGTCCACCGCACCCGGGCACGACCAGGTGGTCTCGGCGGTGCCCGGCCACACGCCGACCGTCCTGGACGGGTCGGTGTGGGCCTTCGCCGAGGTCGGCGACCAGATGGTGGTCGGGGGCAAGTTCACCGAGGTCCAGTCGCGCGGCTCCGACGTCACGCTGTCGCGGCCCAACATCTTCATCTTCGACGAGGGCACGGGGCAGGTCAGCACGACGGCCGTCCCGGCCCTCAACGGCAAGGTCGAGACGCTGCTGCCCGGACCGGTGCCCGGCACGGTGTTCGCGGGGGGCGAATTCACCCAGCTCAACGGCGCGAACGCCAGCCACCTGGCCCTGATCGACGTCAGCACCGGCCTGGCCGTCCCGGGCTTCAAGGCGGCTGCCACCAACGGAGTCGTCAACGACCTGCGCTCGGTGGGCAACCGCCTGTACGCGGGTGGGTTCTTCACCACCGCTGGCGGACAGGTCCACCAGGGCCTGGCGACCTTCAACGCGAGCACGGGGAAGCTCGACCCGTACATGGGTGTCGACCTGGCCGAGCACCACAACAACACCGGCAGCGGGACGCAGGGGAGCGTCGGCGCCAAGAGCATGGACGTGAGCCCGGACGGGACCCGGCTGGTCGTGGTCGGCAACTTCCGGACAGCCGACGGCCTGCCCCGCGACCAGGCCGTGCTGATCGATCTCACCGGCGCGGGCGCGGCCGTGCGGACCGACTGGCGCACCCGGCGCTACGAGCCCTACTGCAGCAAGGGCGCGTTCGACTCCTACATGCGTGGTGTGGACTTCTCGGTCGACGGAAGCTTCTTCGTCGCCGTCACGACCGGGGGGCCGTACGCCGGCACCCTGTGCGACACCGCCGCGCGGTTCGAGACCAACGGCACCGGTGACGCCGTCGAGCCCACCTGGATCGACGAGACCGGCGGCGACACCTTGTGGTCGGTCGAGACCACCGAGGAAGCCGTCTACATCGGCGGGCACAACCGCTGGCTGAACAACACCAACGGCCGGGACAACGCTGGCGCCGGTGCCGTGCCGCGCCCGGGCGTGGCCGCGCTCGACCCCGACACCGGCCTGCCCGTCGACTGGAACCCCGGCCGCAACCCCCGCGGCGTGTCGGCCTACGAGCTGTACGCCACCCCGTCGGGCCTGTGGCTCGGGCACGACACCGCCTGGATCGGCAACTTCAAGTACAACCGCGGGAAGATGGTCTTCTTCCCGCTGGCCGGCGGGCACGGCCTCGTCGACGACCGGTCCGCCGAGCTCCCCGGAACGGCCTACCTGGCCGCCAAGCAGGTCAGCGACGGCGGACGGGTGCTGTACCGGGTCAACGCCGGCGGTCCGGCGCTGCCCGCGCAGGACGTCGGCCCGGACTGGGCGGCGGACACCAGCAGCTCCAGCAGCTACCACAGCTCCACGAGCTCGTCGACCTACTCGCCGTCGGCGACCCGGTCGCCGACCCTCCCAGCAGGGACCCCCACGGCGGTGTTCGACACCGAGCGCTACGACCCGTCGAGCTCCTCGCCGGACATGAACTGGTTCTTCCCTGTGCCCGCCGGCGCCCCGGTGGAGGTCCGGCTGTACTTCGCCAACCGGAGCACCACGACCCGGCAGCCCGGCCAGCGCCGCTTCACCGTGCGTATCGACGGGTCGACCATGCTCAGCAACTACGACATCGTGGCCGACGTCGGCCACGCCGTCGGCACCATGAAGTCGTTCCCTGTCACCAGCGACGGCACGGTGAACATCGACTTCAGCCGGGTGACCAACAACCCGCTGGTGAACGGCATCGAGATCGTCCGCACCGACAAGCCGGCAGTGCCCGACTCGGCGCTGGACGGTGTGTCTGCTGTGCCGTTCGACGGCACGACCGCCGGCGCGGCGAGCGTTGTCGACGGAGCAGGCGTCGCCTGGCGGCAGGCCCGCGGTGCGTTCTGGCTGGACGGCACGCTGTACACCGGCTGGGCGGACGGCACGTTCACCGCCCGGAGCTTCGACGGCACGACCTTCGGAGCGTCGCGGGTGCTCGACCCCTGGGCCGACCCCGTCTGGGCGGGCGTCGACACCGGCAGTGGGAACACCTACGACGGCAAGCCGTCGGGCATCGTGTCCGAGCTGTCGACGGTGAGCGGCATGTTCTACCGCGACGGTCGGCTCTACTACACCCTCAACGGGAGCTCGACGCTCTACTGGCGCTGGTTCAGCCCGGACAGCGGCGTCGTGGGTGCGGCCCGGTTCTCGGCGCCGGCCGGCTTCAACTACTCGGGGATCCGCGGCATGTTCTACGCCGACGACGCGATCTACGCCGCGTCGGCGAGCACCGGTGACCTGCTCCGCATCCCGTTCGCCGGCAACACCCCCTCGTCGACGGCGACCACGGTCACCGGGCCGTCCTCCGGCGGTGTCGACTGGCGGGGGCGCGCCCTGTTCGTCATCGGCACGCCGCCGAACAAGGCGCCGAGCGCGTCGTTCACGACCAACTGCACGGACCTGACGTGCTCGGTCGACCCGAGCGGCTCCTCCGACCCGGACGGCAGCATCGCCTCGTACGCGTGGGACTACGGTGACGGGTCCACCGCGACCGGGCCCACGCCCGACCCCCACGGGTACGCGACGCCGGGAACGTACGTCGTCACGCTGACCGTGACCGACGACGACGGCGCCTCCGCGCAGACCACCCGCACCGTGCAGCCCGTGGCGCCCAACAGCCCGCCGGAAGCGGCGTTCACCGTCGACTGCCTCGGCCTGGTGTGCTCGGTCGACGGCCGGGGGTCCACCGACGCCGACGGAGCTGTCGCGGCGTGGGCCTGGGACTTCGCCGGCACCGCGGGCAAGCCGAGGGCGCGGACGTCGCACCGGTTCGGCTCGGACGGCACGTACGAGATCACGCTCACCGTGACCGACGACGACGGCGCGTCCGACTCCGTCGCCCACGAGGTCACGGTCAACGGGACAGCGCAGCCGATCGAGTTCGTCGACCGGGTGAGCACCACCACCAATCAGGCCGCGACGGTGGTGACGATCCCAGCAGCGGCACAGCCGGGCGACACCGCCGTGCTCTTCGCGACGCACAACGTCGACAACCCCGCGGTGGGCGCGCCGACTGGCGTGACCGGCTGGACACAGGAGGTCGCCCGGAGCACCACCGGCATGGTGACCACGGTGTGGAGCAAGGTCCTGCAGCCCGGCGACCCCGGTTCGGCCGTGACGGTCACCGCCGACCGGGCCGTCCGCACGACCCTCACCGCTGCGGTGTGGTCCGGCGTCGACCCGGGGACCGGGCCGGTCTCGGCCTCGGCGAGCTCGGTGGACACCTCCACGACGACCCACACGACACCGGAGGTGGAAGCCCCGCCGCGGTCGCTGGTGGTCTCGTACTGGTCGGACAAGTCCTCGGCCACCACCGCCTGGACGGCTCCCCCCGAGGTCGTGGTGCGGGGAACCTCCTACGGCGGCGGCGCGGGGCGCGTGACGGCGCTGCTGGCCGACTCGTCGGACCTGTCGCCGGCAGGGGCGGTCGGTGGCCTCACCGCCACGACCAACGCGACGAGTACCCGCGCGGTGATGGTGACGCTGACGCTCGCGGCACCTCCTGCGGAGCAGTCGCCGACAGGGGCGTTCGCCCGCAGCTGCACCAACCAGCACTGCAGCTTCGACGCGTCGGGCTCGACCGATCCCGACGGCACGGTGGACTCGTTCACGTGGGACTTCGGTGACGGCGAGACCGGAACCGGGGTGGCGCCGGAGCACGACTACGACGACCCGGGTCCGTACGACGTCACCCTGACCGTCACCGACGACGACGGACTCACCGACCAGGTGACGCACGAGGTGCAGGCACTGGCGCCGCACGTCGAGCCGGTCGCCGCGACCAAGGCCAACGGCAACGTCGCAGCGCTCACGGTGCCGGTCCCCGGCAGTGCGGTGGCGGGGGACACCGCCGTACTGCTGGCGACACACAACGCTGTGGACCCGAACCTGGCCAACCTGCCCGGATGGACGCTCGAGGACAGCCGGACCTCGGTGGGCATGGTGTCGACGGTCTGGACGCGGACGCTCACCGCTGCCGATGCAGGCTCCTCGGTGACGGTCACGGCCGACCGGGCGCTGCGCACCACCCTGTCGCTCGCCGTGTATCGCGGTGTCGCTCCGGGTGCCGGCGGCGTGACCGTGACGTCGGCCGCCGAGGCCTCGGGCGCCACGCACACCACGCCGACCGTCACGACCACCGAGCCGACATGGGTGCTGTCGTACTTCGCCGACAAGTCCAGTGCGACGACGGCCTGGGTCCCGCCCCCCGGGACCCAGCCACGCCTCGAGGCGTACACCGGCGGGGCGGGCCGGGTGACCTCGCTGCTCGTCGACTCGGGCAACGCTGTCGCTCCCGGGACCGTGGGCGGCTTCGTCGCCTCGACCGACGCTTCGAGCACCCGCGCCGTGGTGATGACCGTGCTGCTGCGCATCGCGGACTGACCGGGCCGGGAGGCGTACGTCCCGATCCGGTGGATTCTCGGACGGCTGGGCAATGCCGACCTATCGTGGAAGCGCGCGTCCGACCGAAGTCGCACTGCTGGGGGGCGCAGGCGTCCGAGCGCACGGTGGTGCCTTGCAGTGCCCGATCGGAGGTCACGCTGTGAGCCTGCGTCGACGGCGACGGGTCCCGGTCATCGGCCTGCTCGCAGCTGGACTGCTCCTTGGACCGCTGTCGGGTGCCGCGTCCGTGATCTCGCCGGCCGCCGCCAACCCTGCCGGCCCGGTTGCCGGCGCGACCCCGTCCGTCGCGCAGGCTGCCGCCGCGCCACTGGTGCTCCCGTCGGCGGTCCCGTCGGGCGCGACACCTTCGGTGCTGGACGGCAGGGTCAGCGCGATCGCGCAGGTGGGGTCGGTCATCGTGATCGGCGGGACCTTCACCAGCGTCGCCGACCCCGGCGATGACGCTGAGCCCGTCGCGCGGAACTACATCGCCGCGTACCGCGCCGACACCGGTGCCTTGGTCCGTCGCTTCCATCCCCGCCTCGACGACGATGTCCGTGCGCTCGCGGCGGGCAGCGACGGCCACTCGGTCTACGTCGGCGGCGCGTTCAAGCACCTGGGGACCACCGAGGTCAGCACCGTGCTCCAGCTCGACGTGCGCAACGGCCGGCGGGTCGCCGGTTTCGACGGCGGCGCGCTCAACGGCGCGGTCAACGCGCTCGTGTACCGCGGCACGACGGTGTACGCGGGAGGGTTCTTCACCGAGGCCGGCGGTCAGAGTCACCAAGGACTGGTAGCGCTCAAGGCCGCTGACGGCACGGTCGCCCACCGGGTCGACGTGCAGCTCTCCGGGCAGCACAACACCACCCCGCAGGCGCCACCAGCCCGGGAGGGCGTCTGGGCGCTGGACGTGTCGCCCGCCGGTGACGCACTGGTCGCGGCGGGGAACTTCACCAAGGCCAACGGTCTCGACCGTGACCAGATCGTCATGGTCCGGCTGGGCCGCAACCCCGGCGTGGTGCGCGCGTGGGCGACCCAGGACTACACGCCCGTCTGCAGCCCCAAGTCGTTCGCCAGCTACATGCGGGGCGTCTCGTTCTCTCCGTCCGGAGACTTCTTCGTCGTCGTGACCACCGGCGGTCCGTTCCGGCGCAACCTGTGCGACAAGGCCGCCCGGTGGGAGACCGCGGCCCGGGGCACTCAGCTGCACCCCACCTGGGTGGGGTCCAGCGGTGGCGACACGTTCCTGTCGGTCGACGTGAGCCGAAGCGCCGTCTACGTCGGCGGCCACCAGCGCTTCATGAACAACCCGTTGGAGGTCCGCGGAGCCGGGCCCGGCGCCGTGCCGCGGGCCGGTGTCGCGGCCCTCGACCCCCGGACCGGGGTTCCGCTGTCCTGGAACCCGGGCCGCAACCCGCGCGGCTTCGGCACGACCGCCCTGCTCGCCACGGACGACGGCGTCTACATGGGCAGCGACACCTCCTGGGTCGGCGACCACGTCTACCGCCGTCCGCGCATCGCCTTCTTCCCCAACGAGGGAGGCAGTCTGCTGCCGTCGGAGTTCGTGCCCGGCCTGCCCGGCGAGGTCTATGCCTTCGGCCCGCTCGGCGGAGGTGACGACCCCGACGCCGTGCGCCGCACCGCCCTCAGTGCCGGGGGCAGCGGGTCGTCGACGCTCGTCGACGTCGGCGACGTCGACTGGAGCTCGTCGCGCGGCGCCTTCATGCTGGGCAAGACGCTCTGGTACGGCTGGGCCGACGGGACCTTCCACCGCCGGCTGCTGTTCCACGACAATCTGGGTCCCGACCGGGTCGTCGACCCGTACCACGACCCGGTGTGGGCCGGTGTGCACACCGGTTCCGGCGACACCTACGAGGGCGAGTTCCCCGACTTCTACGCCCAGCTTCCGTCGGTCAGCGGCATGTACTACCTGAAGGGCCGGCTGTACTACAGCCGCACTGGCGTGCGCCAGCTGGCCTGGCGCGACTTCTCGCCGGAGAGCGGCATCGTGAGCCCGGTCGAGCACCTCGTCCGCGGGCCGCTGAACTGGGGGACCACGAAGGGCGTGCTGAGGGCCGGCACGAACCTGTACTTCGCGAACGCCGGCGGGGCACTGCGCCGGGTGCCGCTGGTGGACGGGCTCCCGCAGGCGCCCGCCCAGGCGGTCGCCGGCACCGAGACCGTGGACTGGGCGGCGCGCGGTCTCACCCTGTTCGCGGGGGCGGGCGCCGGCAACCTGCCGCCGGTCGCCCGTCTGGGGCTCGACTGCAGCGCCCGGACCTGCTGGACCGGCGGCAGCGCCAGCACCGACGCGGACGGCATCGTCACCGACTACGCCTGGGACTTCGACGACGGGACGACGTCGACGCAGCCCGACCCGACGCACACCTTCGCCGCCGACGGGACCTACGAGGTGGCGCTGACCGTCACCGACGACAACGGGGACACTGCAACGGCCAGCAGGACCGTGACCGTCGACGCCGACGGCGGCGTGACGATGGCTGACGCCCGTAGCGCGGGCGGCAACAGCAGTCAGGCGGCGCTGTGGGTCCCCGCCGGTGCGCAGGCCGGCGACGTCGTGATCGCCACGGTCACCTCGAGCGGCACCGACGTACCCCCCGCGCCGAGCGGGTGGACCGAAGTGGACGTCGCCCAGTCCGGGCCGTTGTGGACCGTGGCCTGGCGACACGTCGTGGAGTCGGGTGAGCCGGGCACCAGCGAGCCGGTGCCGCTGGGATCGGTGGACAAGTGGGTCACGGCGTCGGCTGCCTACCGGGGCGTCGACCAGGCCGATCCCGTGGTGGACTCGGCGGCGTTTGCGGACGCCGACGATTCGGTGCACAGCTCTCCCGGCCTGTCCGGCGTCGCCGGCTCCTGGGTGGTCGTCGTGTGGTCGGACAAGTCGCCCGACACCGGTGCCTGGACGCTCCCGGACCAGGTGGCCGAGCGGGCGGTCCAGGTCGGTACCGGCGTCGGTCGGGTGAGCGTGGCGCTGGCCGACTCGGCCGGCCCGTACGCCCTCGCGAACTACCCCACGCGTACCGCCAGCACCGACGTCACGTCCGCGAGGGGCGCGGCGCTGGCCGTGGCGTTGCGGCCGGCACCCTGACGGTCCGCGCCGCGTCGTAGGCTGGGGACACACCCCCCTCCGTCCGGAGCGGGGCCGTTCGTGCTGCCCCTGGAGCCCCCTGACATGACCCCGCCGGGTCCGTCGGCCGCCCTCGCCGGCCTGGCCACGCTCGTCACGACCGACCCGGTCCTGTCCGACGTGGTCGCGACCGCCCGTACCCGGCCGGCGGAGCTGGCCACCCTCGACCTCACGGGTCCGCCGGCGCTGCGGCCGTTCCTGGTCTCGGCGCTGGCGGGCGACGTCGGTGAGGGCGGCGCGGGTGCTGCCCGCACCGTGCTTGCCGTCACCGCCACCCAGCGCGAGTCAGAGGAGCTGGTGGAGGCCCTCGGCGACCTGCTCGACCCGCACGAGGTGGCGCTCTACCCGGCATGGGAAACGCTGCCGCACGAGCGGCTGTCGCCACGCTCCGACACGGTGGGACGGCGGCTCGCGGTGCTGCGCCGCCTGGTGCACCCGGGGGAGCCGGGGACCCCCACCGGCCCGGTCCGCGTGCTGGCCGCCCCGGTGCGGTCGGTACTCCAGCCGCAGGTGAGCGGTCTTGCCGACCTCGAGCCGGTACGGCTCGCGGTGGGTGACGAGGCCGACCTCGACGACGTCGTCCGCGCGCTCGCGGGCGCGGCCTACCACCGGGTCGACCTGGTGGAACGGCGCGGCGAGTTCGCCGTGCGGGGCGGCATCATCGACGTGTTCCCGCCGACCGAGGAGCACCCGCTGCGGGTGGAGATGTTCGGCGACCTGGTCGAGGAGGTGCGCTCGTTCGCGGTCGCCGACCAGCGCTCACTCGATGCGGTCGACGTGCTGTGGGCGCCCCCGTGCCGTGAGCTGCTGCTCACCGACGAGGTCCGTGCGCGCGCCGCGGAGCTGGCCCGCGACCACCCGTCGCTCGCCGAGATGCTCACCCGGCTCGCCGACGGACAGGCGGTCGAGGGCATGGAGTCGCTGGCGCCGGTGCTGGTCGACGACATGGAGATGCTCACCGACCTGCTCCCGGAGCGCTCGCACGTGGTGCTGTGCGACCCCGAACGGGTGCGGGCCCGCGCGCACGACCTGGTGGCGACCAGCGAGGAGTTCCTGCGCGCCTCGTGGGGTGCTGCCGCGACGGGTGCCGAGGCACCGGTCGACCTCGGCGCGAGCGCGTACCACTCGCTCGCCGACGTGCGGACCGGCGCCCTGGCCCGCGGCCTGCCCTGGTGGAGCACGTCGCCGTTCGGCCTCGACCTGACCGAGCCGGAGCAGCGCGCGCCGGTGCGTACTGACACCGGCGAGGTCGTCGACCTCGGGGTCGACGTCGACGGGGGCGCCGTGACCGCCCGCGCGGTCGACCTGGTGGCCGCACCGCTGTACCGCGGTGACACCGACCGGGCCGTCGACGACATGCGGCAGTGGCTCAGCCAGGGCCGCCGGGTCGTCGTCGTCACGCCGGGCGCGGGCCAGGCGGCCCGCACCGCCGAGCTGCTCGCCGAGCACGACGTCGCCGCCCGGTTGCACGACGGGCTGCCGGCCGAGCCGGAGCGGGGCCTGGTCCATCTGGCCCAGGGCTGTCTGTCCCACGGCCTGGTGTCCGACCCGCTCGCGCTGGTGGTGCTCACCCACGACGACCTCGTCGGCCAGCGGGCGGCGAGCCGCGACGAGCGGCGGATGCCGGCCCGCCGCAAGCGGCAGATCGACCCGCTGCAGCTCGTGGCCGGCGACCTCGTGGTGCACGACCAGCACGGTGTCGGCCGCTACGTGCAGATGGCCCAGCGCACCGTGCAGGGCGCGACCCGCGAGTACCTGCTGCTGGAGTACGCGCCGTCGAAGCGCGGCCAGCCGGGCGACCGGCTGTTCGTGCCCACCGACCAGCTGGACCAGGTCACCCGCTACATCGGTGGCGAGCAACCGGCGCTGGACAAGCTCGGCGGTGGCGACTGGGCCAAGCGCAAGGGCAGGGCCCGGCGCGCGGTCCGCCAGATCGCCGCCGAGCTGATCAAGCTGTACGCCGCGCGGCAGGCCACCCAGGGCTTCGCCTTCGGTCCGGACACCCCCTGGCAGCGCGAGCTGGAGGAGGCGTTCCCCTACGTCGAGACCCCCGACCAGCTCTCGACGGTCGAGGACGTCAAGCGCGACATGCGCCGCACGATGCCGATGGACCGGCTGGTCTGCGGCGACGTGGGCTACGGCAAGACCGAGATCGCCGTGCGGGCCGCGTTCAAGGCCGTGCAGGACGGCAAGCAGGTGGCGGTGCTGGTGCCGACGACCTTGTTGGTCCAGCAGCACACCGAGACGTTCGCCGAGCGTTACGCGCAGTTCCCGGTGGAGCTCAAGGCCCTGTCCCGCTTCCAGACCGATGCCGAGGCCAAGCAGGTGTTGGCCGGCCTGGCCGACGGGAGCATCGACGTGGTGATCGGCACCCACCGGCTGTTGTCGCCCGACACCCGGTTCAAGGACCTCGGGCTGGTCGTCGTCGACGAGGAGCAGCGCTTCGGCGTCGAGCACAAGGAGCAGCTCAAGCACCTGCGGGCGGCGGTCGACGTGCTGTCCATGTCGGCGACGCCGATCCCGCGCACGCTGGAGATGGCCATCACCGGCATCCGCGAGATGTCGACGATCGCGACTCCACCGGAGGAGCGGCACCCGGTGCTCAGCTTCGTCGGGGGCTATGACGACGGGCAGGTCACGGCGGCCGTCCGCCGCGAGCTGCTCCGCGACGGCCAGGTCTTCTACATCCACAACCGGGTGCAGTCGATGGAGCGCGCCGCCGACCGGCTGCGCAAGCTGGTCCCGGAGGCGCGGATCGCGACCGCGCACGGACAGCTGGGCGAGCACCGGCTCGAGCAGGTCATGGTCGACTTCTGGGAGAAGCGCTTCGACGTGCTGGTGTGCACCACGATCGTCGAGTCCGGTCTGGACGTGTCCAACGCCAACACGATGATCATCGAGCGGGCCGACGCGCTCGGCCTGTCCCAGCTGCACCAGCTGCGGGGGCGGGTCGGCCGCGGCCGGGAGCGGGCCTACGCCTACTTCCTCTACCCGCCGGACAAGCCGCTCACCGAGACCGCCCACGACCGGTTGGTGACGATCGCCCAGCACTCAGAGCTCGGCGGCGGCATGGCGGTGGCGATGAAGGACCTCGAGATCCGCGGTGCCGGCAACCTGCTCGGCGACGAGCAGTCCGGGCACATCGCCGACGTGGGCTTCGACCTGTACGTCCGGCTGGTGGGCGAGGCGGTCGCCGAGTTCCGCGGCGACGGGCCGTCGGAGGAGAAGGAGACCAGCATCGAGCTGCCGGTCGACGCGCACCTGCCGCACGACTACGTGCCGAGCGAGCGGTTGCGGCTGGAGGCCTACAAGCGGCTCGCGGCGGTCCGCAGCGACGACGAGGTCGCCGAGATCCGCGCCGAGCTCGTCGACCGCTACGGCGAGCCGCCGGCACCGGTGGCCACCCTGCTGGAGGTCGCACGGCTTCGGGCGCGGCTCCGGGTCGCCGGGCTCACCGACGTGACCGCGCAGCAACAGCACATCCGGTTCGGGCCCGTCGACCTGCCGGAGTCCGGGCAGCTGCGGCTGCAGCGGCTCTACCCGCGCGCGCTGTTCAAGCCGGCGGTGCACACGGTGCTGGTCCCGCGGCCGCGCACCGCCGTCGTGGGCGGCACGCCGCTGCGCGACGAGGCGCTGCTGGACTGGTGCCGCGAGGTCATCGACGCGGCGCTGGATCCGGCCCGGTACGCGCCGGCCGCGACCGGTAGCTGAGCGGGGCCGACCCCTGGCCGCGGAGCCGGATCCGTTTGCGTACCCTGCTGGTGCGCACGAGAGGACGGTGTCGATGCGGAGCGGTGTGCGGCGCGCGGTCGTGCTGGCCCTGGTGGTCCCGGTGGCCGGCCTGACCCTGGCGGGCTGCGGCGACGTGTCGCCCGGTGCCGCCGCCACGGTGGACGGCGCGGCGATTCCCCTGGACCAGGTGGACGCCATGGCCGAGTCGGTCTGTGCGGCGGAGCTGACCTACTCGAAGTCGAACGAGACCGAGTGGCAACCGCAGCCCCTGTCGACCTACCGCGACAACGTGCTCGGCGTGCTGATCAACGAGCAGCTGGCCGTGCAGGCCGCCGACGGACTCGACCTCGACGTCCCGCCGAGCATGACCCAGCCACCCGACAACGCCGCCCTCGACGGCATCTACTCCGCGCTCGATACCGGCGACGAGGAGGCGTTCCGCGACTACCTGGCGGCGTTCGGCCGACTGCAGGCGCTGTACTTCGCCATCGGGCAGGACCAGCAGGGCGATTCCGACGACGCGCAGGAAGACCCCCAGGCGGTGGGGCAGGCCTACGTGGCCGACTACGCCGACGACCACGATGTCGAGCTGGACCCGCGGTTCGGCGACTTCGAGGAAGGACAGGTGGCCGGCGGCAGCGGGTCCTTGTCGGCGCCCCTCGAACCCACCGAGACGACCGTCCCGGCACCGGGTGCGCCGCCCGACGTCTCCGGGCTGCCGGACTCGCAGATCTGCCAGTGAGACGCCGCCAGTGAGACGCCGCCAGTGAGCGCGCTGCTGGAGCTGGTCGC
Source organism: uncultured Actinomycetota bacterium (assembly GCA_963785115.1). Taxonomy (GTDB): domain Bacteria; phylum Actinomycetota; class Actinomycetes; order Propionibacteriales; family Nocardioidaceae; genus JACCWP01. The sequence continues at coordinate 38,945 of CAWATY010000024.1, read as the reverse complement.
CGTGATGGACCGCCTCCGCTCGCCCGGCGGCTGTCCCTGGGACGCCGAGCAGACCCACTCCAGCCTGGCCCGCTACCTGCTCGAGGAGACCTACGAGGTGCTGGAGGCGCTCGACTCCGGCGACCGCCAGCACCTGCGTGAGGAGCTCGGCGACCTGCTGCTGCAGGTCGTGTTCCACGCCCGGATCGCCACCGAGGACCCCGTCGCACCGTTCGACATCGACGACGTCGCCGGCGACATCACCGCCAAGCTGGTGCGCCGGCACCCGCACGTGTTCGGCACCGACGCTGGCACTGACGCTGGCACCGTCACCGTCACCGATGCCGCCAGCCAGTCGGTCAGCTGGGAGCGGCTCAAGGCTGCCGAGAAGGGCCGCACCTCGGTGCTCGACGGTGTTCCGGCCGAGCTGCCGGCGCTCGCCCGGGCCGACAAGCTGCTCGGCCGGGTCGAGCAGGCCGGGCTCGAGACCCCCGTGGTCGACGACGGCTCGTACGGCGCCCGGCTGCTGGCCCTGGTCGCCGCGGCCCGTGCCGACGGGGTCGACCCCGAGGCCGCGCTGCGCTCCACGCTGGCCGAGCTGTCGGCGCGGGTCCGCGAGGCCGAGGCGGCACCTCCCCCAGCAGTCAGACCGGGGTAGTCCGCCGCGCGCTGAGCCGGGGCCACCACCCGGGCACGTCGGCCCGGTAGTCGTCGTAGGCGGGGCCGAACTGGTCGCGCAGGGTCGGTTCCTCGTACCCCCGGACGAAGCTGACGACGGCGAGGGCCACGGTCACCGCGTAGCCGAGCAGCACTGGTCGGGACAGCAGCAGCGCCTGGCCGACCAGCAGCGAGAGCACCGCGAGGTACATCGGGTTGCGCACGTACCGGTACAGACCGCCGACCACGAGCTCCTCGGTCGGGGCGATCGGCGCAGGCGTGCCGCGACCCTCGACGACGAAGCGGGCGAAGGCGTGCAGCAGGCACGCCAGGGCGACCGCGACGAGCACGGCTCCGACGAGTCGCAGCGGCGGCCACCACGGCGTGCCCGCCTGCCAGCCGGTGGTGAGCATCCAGGGCACCAGCCCGGTCACGACACCGGGCGCGACGACGAGGAACACGGCCGAGCCGGCCGCGGCCCCGTAATTGGTCATGTGTTCAGAATGCACCTCGCGGCTGGGTCGGCGCAAGCATCGGGCGAGCCGGTCCCGGCCGCCGTGCCGCCGACTGGATAGCCTGAGCGGGTCCCCCTTTTCCCCGGTATGAGGAGCCGCGTTCGTGGCCAGCATCGAGGCGCTCGGCGCCCGGACGATCCTGGACTCCCGGGGCAACCCGACCGTCGAGGTCGAGGTCGCCCTCGACGACGGCGTGATCGGCCGCGCAGCCGTTCCGTCGGGTGCGTCGACCGGGCAGTTCGAGGCCGTCGAGCTGCGCGACGGCGGCGACCGCTGGCTCGGCAAGGGCGTCGACGGCGCGGTGCGTGCGGTCAACGACCGGATTGCGCCCGAGCTGGCCGGCATGGACGCCGACGAGCAGCGGCTCGTCGACCAGGTGCTGCTCACCCTCGACGGCACCGACAACAAGTCGTCGCTGGGCGCCAACGCGCTGCTCGGCGTCTCGCTGGCCGTCGCCCGCGCCGCCGCTGAGTCGGCGCAGCTGCCGCTGTTCCGCTACGTCGGCGGACCCAACGCGCACCTGCTGCCGGTGCCGATGATGAACATCATCAACGGTGGCGCCCACGCCGACAGCGGCGTCGACGTCCAGGAGTTCATGATCGCCCCGGTCGGGGCCGCGACCTACGCCGAGGCGCTGCGACACGGCGTGGAGGTCTACCACGCCCTCAAGTCGGTGCTGAAGCAGCGCGGGCTGGCCACCGGGCTGGGCGACGAAGGTGGCTTCGCGCCCGACCTGCCGAGCAACCGCGAGGCGCTCGACCTCATCGCGACGGCGGTGGACAAGGCCGGGTTGGTGCTGGGCGACGACATCGCGTTGGCGCTCGACGTGGCCGCGACGGAGTTCCACAACGACGGCGCGTACGCGTTCGAGGGCGGCTCCAAGACGGCCGACGAGATGACCGCCTACTACGCCGACCTGGTCGACGCGTACCCGATCGTCTCGCTCGAGGACCCGCTCGACGAGGAGGACTGGACCGGCTGGCAGGCGATCACCGAGTCGCTCGGCGACCGCACCCAGCTGGTGGGCGACGACCTGTTCGTCACCAACACCACCCGGCTGCAGCGCGGGATCTCCGAGCGAGCGGCCAACGCGCTGCTGGTGAAGGTCAACCAGATCGGCACGCTCACCGAGACCCTCGACGCGGTCGAGCTCGCCCACCGCAACGGTTTCCGCTGCATGATGAGCCACCGCTCGGGCGAGACCGAGGACACGACGATCGCCGATCTCGCGGTGGCCACCAACTGCGGTCAGCTCAAGTGCGGGGCACCGGCCCGGTCAGAGCGGACCGCGAAGTACAACCAGCTGCTGCGGATCGAGGAGGAGCTCGACGACGCCGCCCGCTACGCCGGGCGGCTCGCCTTCCCCCGCTCCCTGTCGTCCGCCGCTGCCGAGGGCTGAGCGCGCGCCGTGGCAGCCGGGCGAGACTCCAGCCGACCTCCCTCGGGTCCGCGGTCACCGCGGGGCGGGTCGCGGGAGCGTGCGGGTGCCGGGACCGGCGGCGGCCCGCGGTTCACCAGTCGGGCGGTCGTGCTCGGCCTGGTCATGCTGGTGCTCGTGATCTCGTACGCCTCCAGCCTGCGCGCCTGGCTGGACCAGCGGCAGCAGATCGCCGAGACCGAGCAGCAGATCTCGGCCGTCGAGGACCAGGTCGCCGCGCTGGAGCGGGAGAAGCGTCGCTGGGACGACCCTGCCTACGTCGAGCAGCAGGCACGGGGTCGGCTCGGCTACCTGTTGCCGGGCGAGACCGGGTACCGGGTCATCGGCCGCGACGGCAAGACCCTGGAGACGCCGACGGCGAGCGAGAGCGCCGCGGTGGCGCCACCGCGGCACTGGTACGACACGCTGTGGGGCAGCGTGTGGCGCGCCGGCAACACCGGATGAGCGTGCGGCCGGGCGACCTGGCTGCCGTGGCCGCCCAGCTCGGCCGCGAGCCGCGGGGGGTGCACGAGGTCGCGCACCGGTGCCCGTGCGGGCACCCCGACGTCGTCGAGACCGAGCCGCGGCTGCCCGACGGCACGCCGTTCCCGACGCTGTACTACCTGACCTGTCCCCGCCTGACCGGTGCCGTCGGCACCCTCGAGGCGGGCGGGCTGATGCGCGAGATGACCGACCGGCTCGGCACCGACGACGAGCTGGCCGCCTCGTACGCCGACTCGCACCGCGACTACCTCGAGCAGCGCCGGCGGCTCGGCGAGGTGCCGGAGATCGACGGGGTGTCCGCAGGCGGCATGCCGCACCGGGTCAAGTGTCTGCACGTGCTGGTCGGGCACGCCTTGGCCCAGGGGCCTGGCGCGAACCGGCTCGGCGACGAGGCGCTGGCCCAGCTCGACCCCTGGTGGTCGGGCGGGCCGTGCGTCGACGTCGAGAGCCGTGAGTGAACCGTGAGGCGACAGTGAGTCGACCGTGAGGGTCGCGGCGCTCGACTGCGGCACCAACTCGCTCAAGCTGCTGGTCGCCGACCTCGACCCGGCCACCGGTCGTCAGGTCGACCTGGAGCGCGAATTGCGCATGGTGCGGCTCGGCCAGGGCGTCGACCGCACCGGCGAGATCGCCCCCGAGGCGCTGCAGCGCACGCTGGCCGCGTGCGCCGACTACGCCGCGACGGTGCGACGGCTCGGGGCGGCGCGGGTCCGGTGCTGCGCGACGTCGGCGGCCCGGGACGCGCGCAACGGCGAGGCCTTCACCGCCGGGATGCGCGACCGGCTCGGCGTCGAGGCCGAGGTGCTCACCGGCGAGGAGGAGGCGGCGCTCTCGTACGCCGGCGTGGCCCGCGGGCTGCCGGGACTTGCCGACCCGGTGCTCGTGGTCGACGTGGGCGGCGGATCCACCGAGCTGGTGCTCGGCGACGGTCACCGGGTGGTGGCCGCGGCATCGGCCGACGTGGGGTCGGTCCGGCTGACCGAGCGGCACCTGGATGCCGACCCCCCGACCCCCGCTCAGCGCGAAGCCGCCGAGAGCGACGTCGAGCGGGCGCTGGCGGCACTGCCGGTACGGGCCGGCGACGCCCGCACGCTGGTCGGCGTGAGCGGCACCGTCGTGACCGTGGCCGGCCTGGCGCTGGGGCTGTCCCGGCTGACCGACGAGCGGCTGCACGGCGCGCGGGTTGCCGCGGCCGACGTGCACGCCGCGTGCGCCGCACTCCTGGGGGCGACCGTCGACGAGCGGCGGGCGATGCCGGTCATGCACCCGGGCCGTGCCGATGTCATCGGGGGCGGGGCGGTGGTGCTGGACCGGGTGCTCGCCGCGGCCGGGGTCGACGACCTGGTGGTGAGCACCCACGACGTGCTCGACGGCATCGCGTGGTCGCTGGTGGAGCCGGTGGACCAGTGAGCGCCGGCCCGCTGCTGCCGCACCCGGCGACCGGCCAGCCGTTCCCGAGCCCGGTGCCACCCGGGACCGGCTGGCCCGGCGACCCCGGCGGGCCCTCGACCGAGGTCGCCACCGACGCCGAAGGGGTGCGTGCGCTGGCCGACCCGGCTGCCGGGCTCGACGAGATCGACGCCCGGGTCTCGGTCTGTCGGGCCTGTCCGCGGCTGGTCGCCTGGCGCGAGCAGGTGGCCGTGGAGAAGCGGCGGTCGTTCGCGGGCGAGCCCTACTGGGGCCGCCCGGTGACCGGCTTCGGCGACCCGCACGCCGGCGTGCTCGTCGTGGGGCTGGCGCCGGCGGCGCAGGGTGGCAACCGCACGGGCCGGGTGTTCACCGGCGACCGCTCGGCGGACTGGCTGTACGCGGCGCTGCATGCCGCCGGACTGGCGAACCAGCCGACCAGTGACCACGCCGCCGACGGCCTCGAGCTGGTGGGCACCCGGGTCGCCGCCGCTGTCCGGTGCGCGCCGCCCGACAACCGGCCGACACCGGCCGAGCGGGACGCCTGCGCGCCGTGGTTGCACGCCGAAGCCCGGCTGTTGTGGCCGACCGTGCGCGCCGTGGTGGCCCTGGGCGGCTTCGCCTGGGACGCGGCCCTCCGGCTGGTCCGCGACACCGGCGGCACGGTGCCCCGCCCGGTGCCGCGCTTCGGCCATGCCGTCGAGGCGGTCCTCGGCCGTCCGGGCGGGGCAGAGGTGGTGCTGCTCGGCTGCTACCACCCGAGCCAGCAGAACACCTTCACCGGCCGGCTCACGATGCCGATGCTCACCGCCGTGCTGGTCCGTGCGGCCGAGGTCGCCGGCGCCCCCACGCCCGGGGACGGGCCGGGCGGTCCCGGCTGGTAGAAACCCCATCGTGCCGAGTGCGGAGCCGGGGAGCGGGGTGGCGCCCCGCCTGTACGACCTGCTCGTGCACCTGTTCGCGATGGAGCCCCCCGTGCGGCTGGTGGGGTGGGACGGTTCCACCGCGGGGGCGGGCGACGGCCCCACCCTGCACGTGCGCAGCCGGCGCGCCGTGCGGCGGCTGCTGTGGGCGCCCGGCGAGCTGGGGCTGGCCCGGGCCTTCGTGACCGGCGAGATCGACGTCGACGGCGACCTCACCGACGCCTTGCGCGCGCTCGCCGCGTACGGCTCGTTGGTGGGCGGGAAACCGTCGCTCACCGCCGCCGACCGCCGCGAGGTGCTCCGCACGGCGGTCCTGCTCGGCGCCGTCGGTCCCGCGCCGAAACCTCCGCCGGAGGAGCGGCTGCTGTCCGAGGGGCGGCTGATCGGCTCCCGCGGGCACCGGGGTGCGCGTGAGCTGGCGGCGGCCGAGGTCCAGGACGACGGTGGCATCGACCTGATGGCCCACGTCCTGGGCGAGTCGTTGGCCTACTCCTGCGGCTACTGGGCGGACGGGCCCGGCGACGTGGAGGCGGCGCAGCGGGCCAAGCTGGACCTGATCTGCGACCGGCTCGGCCTCACCGAGGGCATGCGGCTGCTCGACCTCGGCTGCGGCTGGGGGTCGCTGCTGGTCCATGCGGTGCGGCACCGCGGCGTGGAGGCGGTCGGGCTGGTCCGGTCGGCCGACCGGGCCGAGGTGGCCCGCCGCCGCCTCGAGGGGCTCGGGCTGGCCGAGCGTGCGGAGGTACGGCTGGGCGACGTGGACGCGGTCGACGACGGCCCGTACGACGCGGTGGCGGTCGTGGAGTCGATCGAGCACGTTGCCGAGACCGACCTGGTCGAGCACATGGCCCGGTTGCACCAGCTGCTCCGGCCCGGCGGCCGGCTGGTCCTGCAGGCACTGACCCGCCGCCCCGGCGACGCCCAGCCGGGGCCGTCGTTCATGACCGCCTACGTCATGCCCGAGGGTCCGCTGCCGCCCATCGGGGTGCTGGTGTCGGCCGTCGAGGACGCCGGGCTCGAGGTGCGCCTGGTCGAGTCCTGGCGCGAGCACTACCCGCCCACCCTGCAGGCCTGGCTGCACCGCGTCGACATCCGCCACGCCGACGCCGTCGACGCGGTGGGAGACAACCGGCTGCGGGTGTGGCGGTTGTCGCTCGCGCTGTCCACCGTCGCTTTCGAGCGGGATCGGATCGGTGTGCACCAGATGGTGGCGGTGCGCCCCCATGCCGACGGCCGGTCCGGCATGCTGGCGTAGCCGGGCGCGGCCCGGTCCGGTCCGGCCCCCGTAGCCCAACCGGCAGAGGCAGACGGCTTAAACCCGTTCCAGTGTGGGTTCGATCCCCACCGGGGGCACGGCGCTCACGCCGGGCGCACACGGACGTGGGCCGTGGCGTCGTCCCGGTACGCTGGGAGCAGGCCCCCGGCGTGGGGGCTCCGCCCTCGGAGGATGACGATGCAGAGCTCCAACCCGGTGTTCACGCGCAACGACGCGTTCAACGGTCGAAGCGCGAGCGGCTACAGCGGTTACGGGTCGACCACCCAGGCCGACCCCTCTACCTGGTCCGTGGGTTCACCTGGGCAGCCCGGACAGCCCCAGACCACGGCGCCGGTCGACTCCGGCCGGATCACCATCGACTCGGTGGTGCAGAAGACCGGCATCACGCTGTTCGTGCTGGTCGCCTCCGCGGCCACCACCTGGATCATGATCGGCGAGGTCGCCGGCAGCACGCCGGAGGCGGTGGACAACCTCGGCCGCGCGCAGGCGCTGCTGCTGGCCGGCAGCCTCGGCGGCTTCGTGCTGGCGATGGTCAACAGCTTCAAGCGGGTGGTGAGCCCAGCCCTGGTGCTGGCCTATGCGGTGCTGCAGGGCGTGGCCGTCGGCGCCATCTCCAAGGTCCTCGAGACGTGGTACGACGGCGTCGTGCTGGGTGCCGTGATCGGCACCATGGCCGCGTTCGCCGGCACGCTGACCGCGTACAAGGTGCTGGACATCAAGGTCACCCCGAAGTTCCGTCGCGGCGTCATCGCGGCGATGTTCGGCTTCGTCGGCGTGGCGATGCTCGACCTGGTTCTCAGCTTCTTCAACGCCGACTTCGGCTTCAACGGCTTCGGCACCCTGGGGCTGATCACCAGCATCGTCGGCGTCATCCTCGGCGTGCTGATGCTGATCCTCGACTTCGACTACGTCGAGAAGGCGATCGCGGCGGGCGCACCGGAGCGCGAGTCGTGGCGGGCCGCGTTCGGGCTCACCGTGACGATCGTCTGGATCTACATCGAGATGCTGCGGATCCTCGCGATCCTGCGCGGCGACTGATCCCGATCAGCTGAACGAGCGGCGGGAACGCCGCAGGTCACGCTCGTGCACGATCGCGGTGGCGTGGCCGTGCGACAGCCCGTACTCGTCGCGCAGCCAGTTGACCCGGTCCTCGAAACGGGAGAACGTCGGGCCCTCGTCGAGGCAATGGAACCACTCGGGAAGCTGACGGCCGGTCACCGCGGGAACCTTGGCGACCAGCAGCTGATGCGTCTCTTCGGAGTGGTGCAGGGCCATCGTGCCTCCTCGTCGGAACCGATCCTGTGAGCGTGCCCCATCGCCGCCCGGGGCACAAGGCCCGCTGTGACTACGTCGACGGCACCCCGCCGCCGGCCTCCGTCACGACCGGTACGGGCCGACGGACCCGGTGCCTCAGCTGGGCCCAGCGGCCGCGCGGGCCGGCGTCGCGGCCCCCCACCCGGGCTCCCGCCACCTCGGTGCCGGGGAGCCGGACCGCCTCGACGGCGGCGAACGAGATCGGCAGCACGGTGTCGCCGGCGGCTCCCGGCGCCTCCATCGGCTCCTCGTCGTCGTCCCACACGCCCAGGGCGGCGGCGACCGACGGCAGCAGCGTCGCGACCATGCTGGCGTAGCCCGCGGATGACGGGTGGAAGCGGTCCGGGCCGAACAGCTCGCTCGGCGCGGCGTTGAAGCTGGGGCCCAGCAACGCGGCCAGCGACACCGACCGCCCGCCCGCCTCCACGACCGCGATCGTCTGCGCGGCGGCGAGCCGGCGGCTCCACTCGCGGGCGATCAGCCGCAGCGGGTGCGGCAGCGGGCGGATCGACCCGAGGTCGGGGCAGGTGCCGACCACGACCTCGCAGCCGGCGGCGCGGAGCCGTCGGACCGCGGCCGACAGCGCCCGCACGGACTCCGAGGGCAGCACCCGGTGGGTCACGTCGTTGGTGCCGACGATGATCACGGCGACCTGGGGACGGGTGGCGAGCCCGCGGTCGATCTGCTCGTCCAGGGCCGACGACTGCGCACCCACCCGCGCCAGGCTGGTGACGTGCACCGGGCGCCCCGCGATGTGCGACAGCCCGGCGCCGAGCATGCCGGCCGGCGCCTCGTCGGCCGTCTGCATGCCGTAGCCCGCCGCGGCCGAGTCGCCGAGCACCAGCACCGACAGCGGCTCACCCGGTAGGCCCCCGCCGTAGGTGTGGTCGACCTCCGGACCCTGCCCGATCGCGTTGCCGATGGTGCGGCGGGCCCAGGCGGCCTGGCCGCGCACCACGCCGTAGAGGGTGCCGCCGAGCAGGCCGAGGCCGCCACCCCCGTACGCGGCGGCGGTGGCGAGTCGGCGGGCTGCACCGGCGCGGCTCATGGCTCGTCCACTGTAGGCCGACGTCTACTGTGACCCGGTGCCCTACGCCGACTCCGTGATCGACCTCATCGGTGACACCCCTCTCGTCCGCCTGCAGCGGGTGGCCGGGCAGCAGCGCGTGCCCGTGCTCGCGAAGGTGGAGTACCTCAACCCCGGCGGCAGCGTGAAGGACCGGATCGCGGTGCGCATGGTCGAGGCGGCCGAGGCCGACGGGTCGCTGCAGCCGGGCGGCACGATCGTCGAGCCGACGTCGGGCAACACCGGCGTCGGGCTGGCCCTCGTCGCCCAGCAGCGCGGCTACCGCTGCGTCTTCGTCTGCCCGGACAAGGTGAGCGAGGACAAGCGCAACGTGCTGCGCGCGTACGGCGCCGAGGTGGTCGTCTGCCCGACCGCGGTGGAGCCGGACCACCCCGACTCCTACTACAGCGTCTCCGACCGGCTCAGCACCGAGATGGAGGGCGCCTGGAAGCCCGACCAGTACTCCAACCCGCAGAATCCGCAGAGCCACTACGAGACCACCGGGCCCGAGCTGTGGGAGCAGACCGAGGGCCGGATCACGCACTTCGTCGCGGGCATCGGCACCGGCGGCACGATCAGCGGCGCCGGACGCTACCTCAAGGAGGTCAGTGACGGGCGGGTGCAGATCGTGGGGGCAGACCCGGTGGGATCGGTCTACTCCGGCGGCAGCGGCCGGCCCTACCTGGTCGAGGGCGTCGGCGAGGACTTCTGGCCCGGTACCTACGACCCCGACGTCTGCGACCGGGTGATGGCGGTCTCCGACGGCGACGCGTTCGCGATGACGCGCCGGCTGGCCCGGGAGGAGGGGTTGCTGGTGGGCGGCTCCTGCGGCATGGCGGTGGTCGCCGCCGTGCAGCTCGCCGCGGATCTGTCCGACGGGTCGCTGGTGGTGGTGCTGCTGCCCGACGGCGGACGCGGCTACCTCACCAAGGTCTTCGACGACGGCTGGCTCGGGCGCTACGGTTTCGGCCCGCAGCTGGAGGAGCAGACCGTCGGCGACGTGCTGCGCGGCAAGCGTGAGGGCGGCGTCGGCCGGCTGCCCGACCTCGTGCACACCCACCCCGGCGAGACGATCGCGGAGGCCGTGGAGATCCTGCGCGAGTACAGCGTCTCGCAGATGCCGGTGGTGCGGGCCGAGCCCCCGGTGATGGCGGCGGAGGTCGCGGGTGCGGTGAGCGAGCGGGCGCTGCTCGAGGCGCTGTTCGCGGGGCACGCGCACCTGGTCGACCGGGTGGACCAGCACATGGATCCACCGCTGCCCACCATCGGCTCCGGGCAGCCGGTCGGTGAGGCGGTCGTCGCGCTGGAGGCCGCCGACGCGCTGCTGGTGCAGGAGGACGGCCGACCGGTGGGAGTGATCACCCGGCACGACCTGCTCGGCCACATCGCCCAGGCCACCCCCTGACCTGCCTCAGGCGGGAGTGCGGGCGTTGCCGAGCGCGAAGTCGCGGGTGCGCAGCCGCCGGGTGGCCAGCCAGTACTGCCAGGTGAAGTGCGGCCAGATGGTGAAGTTGCGGCCGTTCTCGTCCAGGTACCAGCTCTGACAGCTGCTCCACACGCTGTCGGACAGCCGGGTCTGCACCCGGTCGACGAAGCGCCGCTGCGGGCGCTCGCGCACCTCGATCCAGTCGGCACCACGCCGGTCCATGGTCTTCAGCGCCTGGACCACGTACGCCACCTGCTGCTCGATCATGAACACCATCGAGTTGTGCCCGAGCCCGGTGTTGGGGCCGACCAGCAGGAACAGGTTCGGGAACCCGGACATGGTGATGCCGAGGTGCGCGCCGATCCCCTGCCGCTCCCAGCGCTCATTGAGCTCGACGCCCTCGCGACCGACGATCTTCATCCGGGTGAGGTTGCCGCTCACCTCGAAGCCGGTGCCGAAGATGATCGTGTCGGCGGATCGCTCGGTGCCGTCGGTGGTGACGACGCCGGTGGCGGTCACCTCGCGGATGCCGTCGGTGACGAGGTCGACGTCATCGCGGTTCAGCGTCGGGTAGTAGTCGTTGCTGATCAGGATCCGCTTGCAGCCGATCTGGTAGTCCGGCGTGAGCCGGGCACGCAGGTCGGGGTCGGGAACCTGCTTCTCCAGGTGCCGCCGCGCCTGGACCTCCAGCCCCTTCATCAGCCGCGGGCTGATGGCGAAGCCGACGCCCCGTGCCTCGAGACCCCAGAAGACGAGGCTGCGGATCGCCTTCTGGCCGATCGGGAACTTCGTGTGCCACGCCCGCTCCTGCGCGCCGATGCGCCGGTCCGGCTTGGGCGTCACCCACGGCGCGTGCCGCTGGTAGACGTCGACGTGCGCGGCCTTGGGGGCGATCTTGGGCACGAACTGGATGGAGCTCGCGCCGGTGCCGATCACCGCGACCCGCTCGCCGGCCAGGTCGTGGTCGTGGTCCCAGTCGGCCGAGTGGAAGGTGGTTCCCCGGAACGTCTCCAGGCCGGGCAGGTCGGGGTAGTTCGGCTGGTGCAGTGCTCCGACTCCCGCCGTCACGACCTGCGCGGTGAGCACGTCGCCCGATCCGGTCTGCACGGTCCACGCCGCCGCGGACTCGTCGTACGTCGCGCTGGTGACCTCGGCGCCGTAGCGCAGGTGCGGCGCGAGCCCGTACGTGTCGACGCAGTGCCGCAGGTAGTCCCAGATCTCGTCCTGCGGTGAGAACATCCGGCTCCAACCGGGGTTGGGCTCGAAGGAGTACGAGTACAGGTAGCTCGGGATGTCGCAGGCGCAGCCGGGGTAGGTGTTGTCCCGCCAGGTGCCGCCGAGGTCGTCGTCCTTCTCCAGGATCACGAAGTCGTTGACACCGGCTTCCTTGAGCTTGATGCCCATGGCGATGCCGGCGAACCCCGAGCCGATGACGATCACCCGGTGGTCGGTCGTGGGGCGCATGCCGCCGACTGTAACTTCGAGTTACAGGGTGGGTCGAGGGTGGGCGGCGTGGCCGTGGTCACGCCCGCTCGGCCGATCGCGGGACAGGGGACCGGGCCACGGCGATGCTGCGCGGGAGGCCCCGCGTACGTCGGGGCGGACCGAGGAGACCGTCGTGCCCGTGCCCCGTCCCGCCTGGAAGGGCGCCCTCGGCGCCGTCGCGGCCGCCGCCTTGCTGGTCATGGGGGTCGACTACGCCACGTTCGCCGCCAACGGCGACAGCCTGATCCTCGGTCGGGCCAACGATGCCGGCAACGCCACCGTGCTGCAGCGGCACGCAGCCGGCCCGGCCCTCAGCCTGAAGTCGAACGGCGACGACAAGCCCTCGCTCGCGGTGAGCTCGTCCGCTCGCGTGCCCGGCCTGAACGCCGACATGGTCGACGGTCTGAGCGGCGCCCAGGTCGGCCGCGTCGACACCGTGTGGCGCGACGAAACCTTCTCCCAGGACTTCGCCACCTGTCCGTTCACCACCGCCCTGCAGACCAAGGTGCAGGTCCCGGCCGACGGGGTCCTGATGGTGAACGGCTCCGTGCGCACCGCCTACGCCGCTGCTGACTCGACCGCTCCGTCGGTGCAGCTGAACGTGCGCGTCGCCGTCGCGGGCCAGGCGGCGACCCTGCCGGAGGTGTCCTACCTCGGCGCCGCGGGCAGCGACCAGGTGCAGGTGACTCCGACGGGTGCACTCTCTGTGCAGCGCGGCGAGCGAGTGGTACGGCTGCAGGTGTCGCAGTGCGACCCGGACGGCGCAGCGGCGATCTACGAGCGGGGGCTCACCACGCTGTTCGTGCCCAACGGCAACGCGGCCGCGGCCCCCGGCATCGGGAGGGAGCGGCCCTGACGGTCAGGTACGCGACGACGACTTGCCGCCGGTGATCGCCTCGGCGGTGCCGACGAGCGCCACCGCGGCGACGATCGCGACGACCGAGCCGATGAAGTCGAGCTCCAGGATGTCGCCGGTGCCGATCAGCCAGGCGATGGTGCCGCCGATGACGCTGCCGACCAGCCCGAGGCCCAGGGTGGCGAGCAGGCTGAGGTTCTGCTTGCCGGGCTTGATCAGCCGGGCCAGTGCGCCGACGACGAGTCCGAACACGATGAAGCCGATCACGGTGCGTGCTCCTTCGAGAGGGGGACCTTCTACCGTACCCGGCGGCTGAGGCCGCACCGCCTCCCCGCTCCTCTCAGGCGCTCATCCGACTGTTGTGCCGCAAGCGCAACGGTCGGATGAGCGCCGAAGTGGGTCGGTTGTTGCCGCGTTCGCCCGGGCACGGTGCGTGATGTCGCATCGTGGAGATATCCCTTGTGGACAAGGGGATTCGGGGTCGGAGGAGTGTCGGTGGCGGGGTCTAGGTTTGTTCCATGAGCGACCAGCCGACCAGCACCGCCGGGCACCCGGTGGCGCAGTTGTGTCGTCGGTTCGCCGAGAAGTTGGAAGAGCTGGTCGATCCGGGCCGCCTGACGTTGTGGTCGGTCGACGACGCCGCCGTGGCCGAGGTCATCACCGCCGCTGAGGAGGTGTTGCGCAGGACGGCTGCGGTGCAGACCACCGCGGTCGGGGAGGCGACCCGCCGGGACCTGGCCAAGACCGTCGGTGCCACCTCGACCACTGCCTGGCTGGCCGACCTGTTGACCGCCCGGCGGGCCAAGGCCCGGCAGGTGTGCGAGCTGGCCGACCAGCTGTCCGGTGGGCTGGTGGCCACCAACGCCGCGTTCGCGGCCGGGGACATCGACGCCGACCAGGCGAGGGTGATCGCCACCGCCATCGGAACCCTGCCCGCCGAGCTCGGCCAGGACGTGATCGGCCGCGGTGAGAAGCTCATGTTGGAGTGGGCGGCTGACCACTCCGCGCAGGTTCTCGCCGGCTACGGCCAGCACCTACTCGCCTACCTCGCCCCGGAGGTGGCCGAGCAGGCCGAGGCCGAAGCGCTCGCCCAGGCCGAGGCCCGCGACCAGAACCGCAAGAACTCCCTGTCCGCCCGGGTCGACCACCGCGGCCGGATCCGGCTGGCCGGCGAGCTCGACCCAGAGTCCTGGGCCACCGTGTCCGCCGCGCTGGAACCCTTCGCCAAGCCCGGCGGACTACCCAACGCAGACGGCGGCACCGACACCCGGACTCGCCGGGCAGCGTCAGGCCGACGCGCTGGTCGAGATCTGCCGACGCACCCTCGGCGCGCCGGAGACCCCGACCAGCTTCGGGTTCCCCGCCCACATCGCCGTCACCATCGACTTCGACGCGCTCAAGGCCTCCCTCGGGCTGGGCACCCTGGACACCGGCACCCCGATCTCGGCCGCCGACATCCGCCGGCTCGCCTGCGACGCCACCATCATCCCCGTGCTGCTCAACAGCAACGGCGTCCCGCTCGACGTGGGCCGGGCGATCCGGGTCTTCACCAAGGAACTCCGCCGGGCCGTCGAGATCAGAGACCGCGGCTGCGCTTTCCCCGGATGCGACCGGCCGCCGGCCTGGACCAACGTGCACCACATCATCCACTGGCTGTTCGGCGGACCCACCTCCCTCGACAACGGGGTGCTGCTCTGCCACACCCACCACGTCGTCATCCACCGCGGCGAATGGACCGTCCGCCTAGCCGCCAACAAACGACCCGAGTTCACCCCACCCGCCTGGGTCGACCCCGAACGACGGCCCCGCACCAACACCCTCCACCTCAGACGCTGAGAACAGCCCTGGTCACGCTGCGCATTGTTCTAGTAGCATGCGAACTATGCTCTTCGGTGTCGACCTCGACAGCCCGGTCGGCTTGGCGGACCAGATCGCCAGCCAGGTCCGGGGTGCACTGGTGTCGGGTCGTCTGGAGCCCGGCGACAAGCTGCCGCCGGCCCGTGAGCTCGCCGCCGGTCTCGGGGTGAACATGCACACGGTCCTGCGCGCGTACTCGATGCTGCGTGACGAGGGAACAATCGAGCTGCGGCGCGGCCGCGGCGCACAGGTCAGGGCAACGGTTGATGTCGGCGTGGTCGATCTCGAGGAGCAGGTCAGGGCGCTGGTGAAGACCGCGACCCGGCTGGGGATGAGCAAGGATCAGTTGCTGCGCCACATCGAGGAGGTGCCGGCATGACCGAGCACCGCGATCAAAACCCCTCACTGCGGCGACGGAGAGTCTTGACGGTGCTGTTGCTCGCAGCGCCGTCGATTCTGGGTGCGCTCGTGCACGTTCTGGTGGCCGACCGGCTGCCGGACCCGATGCCCGACCCGTGGGACTGGAGCGGAGGCCGACTGTCCCTGTTGGGGGAACGGGACGGGGTTGATCCTGATTCGTACTACGTCGGCATGGTCCCGATCTATCTGGCGATGACCGTCCTCGCGGTGGTGACGCTCCGCAGTCGCGGTACCAGCTCTTCCCGCACCACCGTCGTGGGGATCACGATCGGCTTTTCCATCATTCTCTTCCTGACCGCGAAGGCAGAACTCGTCGCCGTAGGCGCTCCGAACATGGCTGCCGCGCAGCCACAGCCATGGCAGGGCTTCCTGGCCCTTGTCGTCCTCGGCTTCTACGGATCGCTACTGAGCTCAGTGCTGCCCGTTGAGCCCCAGCAGGTCCCTCAGCCGGCTCCATCCCCCCTCACGTTCCCACTGGGCCTGCGCGTCTTGTGGCTCGGCGGTGCCACCGACTCCAAACGCCCGTGGGTCGTCGCAGGTCTGGTCGTCATTTCCGTCGGTGTCGCCGTCGTGAGCACGTCTGCCGCCATCGTCGTGCTGATCATGGCCGGCCTGTCGCTGTCCCGATACCGGGTCCGAGTGCGCATCAACGACGACGGCGTGCAGTTCTCCCGACTGCTCGGCTGGCCCAAACACAGAGTGCCGCTGCACACCATCACCCGAGCATCGACCGACCGACAGACTCAGCCGGTCCCCTTTGACGACCTTGATGACACGGACGACATCGACGCCCGGTCGCTCATCGTGGGGAAGGGCGACGCCCTCGTTCTCGAGACCACGGACCACCTGCCCCTGCACGTGAGCGTCGATCATGCCGACGAGGCCGCCGACGTCGTCAATGCGCTCGTCGCCAGGGCACGGGCCACCACGCAAGCCCCGCTCGAGAACGGGACAGGCTCCCCGACGCACCGGTAGGTCAGCCGCCGGCCGAGATATCCGATCTCCCGGAACTCGCCGATCGGTCACACTCAAGACGTGAGCTGCCGCGGAAGGCGTGGAGGGACGCGGTCGCAGCGTGGGGCGGTGAACCGACGCATCGTGCTGGGTTGCGTACTGGCACTCGGTGCAGTGGGCGTCATCGGCTGGCTTCTCCCCGACCGGTCCACCACGTATGTCACGCCGTGGGACAAGCCCGCCAAGGTCGAGGGAGCGGTGGTGCGGCTGACCTTCACCGGCGGCACCTGTCAGACCGGCTCAGCGGCGGACATCGAGGAGGACTCGGATCGGGTGGTCATCACCGTTCGCGAGACCGAGTCCACCGGTGGAGAGTGCGATACCGACGTGGGGGTCGTGTACGACCTAGAGGTGACGCTGGCCGCGCCGCTTGCGGACCGTGAACTGGTGGACGGCGCCTGCGAGATGCCCGAGCACACGAGCCGCCTCGAGTGTGAGCTGCTGCAGAAGACGGCAGTCAAGGTCGACACGGACTGAGACAACTGAACAGCTCCTCCTTGTCAGGCAGGAGGAGCTGTTCAGTCCGAAGAGCGGTGCGGGTCTAGCCGGTGGTGCGAGCCGATCCCTTGGCCAGCCGAACGATGCCGGCCACGGTGTCCTGTGCCGAATGGGTGTGGACGGAGCTCGCGGTGACGTTGAGCGTCAGCGTGTCGCCGCGGTGGGCTGTCTTCGTCCTGGTGACCTTCATGACCAGACGAACCGCCTTGCCCGGCGCCAGCCGGGGGGTGCGGTACGTGCCGGCCGCGACGGCTGCTGTCACGTTCTTGTCGCCCGCCAGGTAGACCACCCTGAACACGCTGTTCCGCGGCGTGCCGTGAACCCTCATCCGCTCGGCCGCGTCGCCGCGGTTCGTCACGCGCACCTCGAAGGTGGCCGTGCGAGCGGGACTCCGCAGCCGCTTGGTCACCGTCTGGTTGGCGACGTCGTAGATCCCGGCGCCGACGAACTTCCCCGGCATCTGCCGGATCGCCGCATCGGGCTGGTAGCGCGTCGCGGGCGCATCGCCGATGGTGAGTCGCTGAGTCGCGGTGCCGGTGTTGAGTGCGGCATCGGTGATCGACGCCACCACGTCGTACGCGTCCTCGGGCACGGTCTGCGCGCTGACGCCCCAGGTGCCGTCGTCGAGCACTGTCGCGGTCAGCTCCTGATCGTCGATCGTGACGTGCACGGTCGTACCGGCTGGCTCTGCAGTCGTCCCGTAGATCCAGGGCGACGTGTCGTCGGTCGATCGGGCCGCGCCGCCGTCGATGGTGACGACCGGCTTGGTCACGTCCACGGTGAGGATCTGGTTCGCCGAGCCGGTGTTGTGCGCGGCGTCCTCGACCGACGCCACCACGTTGTGGGCGGTCTCGGTCAGGGTCGCCGCGGTGACGCTCCAGTCGTCGGCGTTGCCGACCGTGGTGTGCATCGTCTGCCCGGCCACGGTGACAGTGACCGGCGTGTCAGCCGGTGCATCGGTCGTGCCGGAGATCAAGGGGGTCTTGTCCTTCGTGGCCGCCGAGGCGCCGTCGTCGAACGTCACGACGGGCGCCGTGACATCGACGGTGAGGACCTGGGTCGCGGTGCCGACGTTCTGGGACGGGTCGGTGATCGTCGCGACGACGTCGTGCGGTCCCGGCGCGAGGGTGTTGGCGCTGACGCTCCATACGCCCCCGGCGGCGACCGTCGTGGTCAGGTTCTGTCCGCCCACCGTGACGTGCACTGCCCTGCCGGCAGGCTCGTCGGTGGTGCCGGAGATCGCCGGTGTCGCGTCGTTCGTGGAGCGTGTCGCGCCACCGTTGATGCTCACGAGCGGGTCGGTCAGGTCGTCGATGGGCTGGGTGACGGGGCTGTTGGCCAGCGCCACTGTGCTGGGAGTGAGGGCGCGACCCTTCAGCGAGGCGCCTTCGCCGAAGGAGATCGTGCTGGCTCCGAGGAACGTCCCGACGTACTTGGCGTTGGCGCCGAGCGACACCGCTCCGACGACCTGCCAGTACACGTTGTTCGCCAGGGCGCCATCGGTCAGCACAACCTTGGCCGAGGCAGCGGGGCTGAGCGCCCCGCCGATCTGGAAGACGAAGACCGCGCTCGAGTCGCCGTCGGCGTCGAGGGTCATCGTGCCCGTGTTCGTGGAGGCGGCGACGCTGGTGTGCACGCCGGGCCCGAAGGTGACCCCGGCCTGGTCACCGGCGAACGTGCTGGTGCTGTCCTGTGCCGCCGCGGCGTCGTAGGCCGTTTGGCGATCTTCCTGTGCCTGGTCGGCGGCGGGGTTCTTGTCGTTGATCGCCTGCGCCGTACCGGGCGGGAAGCCGGCGATGACGCCGGCGGGGCTGAGCCCGAGCTTCAGGGCGAGCACGGTGGCGGACCCCGTGTTGGAGACCCCACCGCCGGCAAGCACCGAGTACTGCCCGGCGGTGCCCAGGTCGACGAACTCGGCCGCGGCCGCGGGGCCCGCTGGATCGGCCGATGCGGGGGACATGGTCGCGAGCTGACCCGCCGCAAGCAGCGCGCACGCTCCGATGGCTACTCCTGCCGACCCGGTTCGTGTGACGAGTGTGCGAGGACGTCGGACTCGAGTCATCAGGTGCCTTCAGTTGAGGCACCGTGATCGTTCACCTGGTCGTCCGGGTGAGTGAGTCTCGACGGTTGCCTGCAGTGGCGAACATATGCACAGACGGTGACCGTGACGTCACGCGGAGGCAGGCAGGCGGCTCACTGACGGGGAACTCCGACCGTTCGGACGACGGATCGGCCTGGATCGCTGTGGATCGACTACTGGCCGGTGCGGCCGTCGATCCGCTCGCGCAGCAGGTCGGCGTGTCCGAGGTGCCGGGCGTACTGTCGTACGCCCTGCCGCTACTCCTCGTCGCCAATCCTCGATCATGTGCACCAGCAGCTCGCGTAGCGAGATCTCGCCGTCCTCGTACGAGCCGGTGACCTCGAGGTCGGGGGCGTCGGCCACGAACTGGTCGCTGAACGCGCACTCCTCCCGCCAGGCCTGCCAGGCCTCCTCGACGGCCGCGGCGTCACCGACCGCGCCGTTGAAGGCGGCGTCGCGGTCGTCGGCGGTGCGGAACCGCCAGGGCACGTCGAGCCCCGACATCCGACGCCGGAACCAGGCGAGCTCGACGTCGGCTTTCTCAGGTGCCGCACCAACCCGAGCAGCGACAGTGTCGAGGGCTCCACCGAGCGGCGTGCCATCTGCTCGGCGTCGAGGCCGTCGCACTTCATCTCCAGCGTGAGCCGCTGCACCCGCAGGTACTCCAGCAGCGTGCTCCGCTCGTCGCCGAGCGACGGTCCCGTGTCGCGGGGGTCGTCCGCGGGGTCGACCCACATGTCGTCGTACGTCCGCTGCTCGCTCATCGGCAGGCACCCATGCGGGGAAACTAGGTCGACCCGGGCACCGGAGTCCAGCGGGATAACGCCTCGGCGGGGGAGGGCGTGCCCGAGCACGTCGAGCTGCGACTCGACGGCTTCTGCATCGGGCTCGGCACCGTCGAGGCCGCTCGGCGGGTGCACGGGATCGAACCGACCCCGGGGAGCCCGGCCGGCGAGATCGTCGTGTGGACCGACGACGTCGACAAGGCGTACGCGGAGCTCACCGAGGCCGGCGTCCCGACGCTCGCCCCACCGCACGACGCCGGCGCCAACCGTGCTGCGCTGTTCACCGACCCCGACGGCAACCTGGTCGAGCTGGTCCAGCAGCGGCCGTGATCAGCTGAGGCTGGCCAGCTCGTCAGCGGACAGGGACAAGGCACCGGCCGCGACGTTCTCGGCGAGGTGGTCTGGGTCGCCCGTGCCGGGGATGACGAGCAGGTGCGGACCCCGGCTCAGCGTCCAGGCGATCCGCACCTGTGCGGGTGTGGCCCCGTGCCTGTCGGCGACGGTCTGCACCGTCTCGTTGGGGGCGACGCCCCCGCCCTCCCTGCCCTCCCCGGCGAGCCCGAAGTACGGCACGAAGGCGATGCCCTCGTCGCCGCAGGTCGTGAGCAGCTCGTCGTTGACCCGACCGAAGTCGACGCTGTACCGGTTCTGGACCGACACGACGGGCGCGATCTTCCGGGCCTCTTCCAGGTGCGGCAGCCGGATGCTGGACACCCCCAGGTGCCGGATCAGACCCGCGTCGCGCAGGTCGGCCAGCACGCCGAAGTGCTCCGCGATCGAGTCCAGCCCGTGCTGACGCAGGTACACGAGGTCGAGATGGTCCCGCCCCAGGTCGCGCAGGTCCGCCTCGACCAACCCGCGGAGCTGGTCCGGTCGAGCCAGGCCCTCCTCGGTCGGGCCCACCTTCGTGGCGATCACCAGGTCGTCGGGATACGGCGCGAACGCCTCCCGGACGAGCGCGTTGGCCCATCCCAACGAGGTGAAGCCGGTCTCCCCCAGCTCGCCGTAGCTGGGGTAGAAGGCGGCGGTGTCGATGTGGTTGACCCCGAGCTCGACGGCGCGCCGCAGCAGTCGGATCGTGCGATCACGGTCGCGTGGGGTGTCGATGTCGAGCGAGCCGTCGCCCGCGAGGCGCTTGGTCCCGAACCCGATCCTGTTGACGGTGAGGTCGCCGAGCTGCCAGGTGCCCGCCGCGGCGGCCTTGATGTCGTCGGTCACCCGGCGACGCTAGCCCGTCACCGGGTCTCGGGCCGTGGCTTGAAGCGGCGAACCTCCTGGGGCCAGCCGCACGCCTCCGCGATCTTGCCCGCCCACATCTTGGCCTCCTCCTCGTCGGCCGCTCTCACCACCGTGAACCCGCCCAGGAACTCCTTGGTCTCGACGAAGGGCCCGTCGGTGATCAACAGCTCGCCGCTGGTCGCGTCAGCGCTGAAGACCGGACCGTCCTCCTCCTCCAGTCCACCGGCGAACACGTACGCGCCAGCGGCCTCCATCTCGTGGATGACCGCCATGCCGAGCGGCCCGCGCCCGCGGAACCACTCCTCGCTGTGGTCGCCGACCCACTGCTGGTTGAAGTAGATGAGGTACTCGGCCATGTCTGCTCCTCGTTCCATTCGCGGACCGGTGTCCGCCGCTTCGTCTCCTACACGAACGGCGGCCGCTCGAATCGACATCGCGTCACGGACATCGCGTCAGACGTCGACGGAGTCCACCCAGGTCGCGGGGACGGGACAGCCCGTCACCGGGTCTCGGGCATCGACCCGAAGCGGCGAACCTCCTGGGGCCAGCCGCACGCCTCCGCGATCTTGCCGGCCCACATCCTGGCGGTCTCCTCGTCGGGCACGTCCACGACCGTGAGTCCGCCCAGGAACTCCTTGGTCTCGACGTACGGCCCGTCGGTGAAGAGCAGCTCACCGCTGGTCGCGTCCGCGCTGAAGACCGGCCCGTCCTCCTCCAACCCCCCGGCGAACAGGTAGGCGCCGGCGGCCTTGATCTCGTCGACGACCGCACTGGCGAGCGGCCCGCGCCCGCGGAACCACTCCTCGTCGTGGTCGCCGACCCACTGCTGGTTGAAGTAGATGAGGTACTCGGCCATGTCAGCTCCTCGTATCACGTGCGCACCCGGTGTCCGCCGCTTCGTCTCCTACACGAACGGCGGCCGCTCGAATCGACATCGCGTCACGGACATCGCGTCAGGCGTCGACGTAGTCCACTCCGGTCGCGTGGATCGGGCAGTAGCCGAACGGGTTCTTCACCAGGTACTGCTGGTGGTAGTCCTCGGCGTACCAGTACGTGTCCAGCGGCGCGATGACCGTGGTGATCTCGCCGTACCCGCGCGCGGTCATCTGCTTCTGGTACGCGTCGCGCGACCGCTCCGCGGCGGCCTGCTGCTCGGGGGTGGTCGTGAAGATCACCGAGCGGTACTGCGTGCCGCGGTCGTTGCCCTGCCGCATGCCCTGGGTCGGGTCGTGGTTCTCCCAGAACACCTTGAGCAGCTGTTCGAAGCTGACCTTCGCCGGGTCGTAGACGACCCGCACCACCTCGGCGTGCCCGGTGCGGCCGGTGCACACCTCCTCGTACGTCGGGTTCGGCGTCACGCCGCCCGCATAGCCGACCGACGTCGACCAGACGCCGTCGATCTCCCAGAACGTCTTCTCCTCGCCCCAGAAGCAGCCAAGGCCGACGACGACCTCGGCGTAGCCCTCGGGAACCTCCGACTCGATCGGCGTGCCCAGCACCAGGTGGGTGTCACCCACCGGGAAGGGCCGGGTCTCGCGACCCGGCAGCGCGTTCTCGCGGCTGGGCAGCTCCGTCTTCGTGCGGCCGAACACCATCCGTACCTCCTCCGACGACCACCGATGGTCGCACCGTCGTCAACAGTGCTCGCCGGCGGTTCGTTCCCCCCGGCAGACTGGGCGGGTGAGGTTCGCGGGCGACGAGCGGCTGGCCGTGCTGGACGGGCGGATCACCCTGGCCTTCCGTCGCTGGGGGCGGACCCGGGTGATCGCCGGTCGGGTCTATCGCACCAACGCCGGCCGGCTGCTGGTGGAGTCGGTCGCGCAGGTCGACCCGGCGCGGATCACCGCCGCTGACGCCCGGGCGGCGGGGCACGCCAAGGCCGACGAGGTACGCGCCGCGCTGCGCGGCGACCCGGGCGACCCGGTCTTCCGGATCGCGTTCCGCCAGGAGACCGGCCGCGACCCCCGTGTCGAGCTCGCCGCGGACGACCGGCTCGACGCTGCAGCGATGGACGACGTGCTCACGCGGCTCGGCCGGCTCGACCGGGCCAGCAGCCACGGCGCCTGGACGCACGCCGTGCTCCGGTGCATCGCCGAGCGGCCGGCGGTGCGCGCCCCCGACCTCGCGGCGTCGTTCGGCCGCGAGACGCAGCCGTTCAAGGTGGACGTACGGAAGCTGAAGAACCTCGGGCTCACCTACAGCTTGCCGGTCGGTTACCAGCTGTCGCCGCGCGGCCGGGTCGTGCTCGCGCACCTGGACGCCGCTGCATCGACCGGGCCGTAACTCACGGATCGCGCAGCCATCGGCCACGGATCGCGCAGCCATCAGCCACGGATCGCGCAGCCATATGGCGCGGATGGCGCAACCGCAGCCCACGGATCGCGCGGGAAGGGGCGGGGTTAGCCTCGGCGCCATGGCAGTGACGCCCGCCGGGCACGGCTTCGAGACGCGCGCGATCCACGCCGGACAGGACCCCGACTCGCGCACCGGCGCCGTCGTCCCGGCCATCTACGCGACCAGCACCTACGCCCAGGACGGGGTGGGTGGCCTCCGCGGGGGCTACGAGTACTCCCGCTCGGCGAATCCGACACGCACCGCGCTGGAGGAGTGCCTGGCCTCGCTGGAGGGCGGCACCCGCGGGTACGCGTTCGCCAGCGGGATGGCCGCCGAGGACACCCTGCTGCGCACCGTCTGCGTGCCGGGCGACCACGTCGTCGTGCCCGACGACGCGTACGGCGGCAGCTCCCGGCTGTTCGAGCGGGTGCTGCGGCCGTGGGGGCTGGAGCCGACGTACGTCTCGGTGCACGACGTCGACGCGGTGCGAGCGGCAATCCGGCCGGGCAGCACCCGGGTGGTCTGGGTGGAGACGCCCACCAACCCGTTGCTCGGCATCGCCGACCTCGCGGCACTGGCCGGGGTCGCTCATGAGGCCGGTGCACTGCTGGTGGTGGACAACACGTTCGCCTCCCCGTACCTGCAGCAGCCGCTGGCGCTGGGCGCCGACGTGGTGGTGCACTCCACGACCAAGTACTGCGGCGGGCACTCAGACGTGGTGGGCGGGGCCCTGGTCACCCGGACCGACGAGCTGGTCGAGCGGCTCACGTTCACGCACAACGCGGTCGGCGCCGTCGCCGGGCCCTTCGACGCCTGGCTGGTGCTGCGCGGCCTGCGCACCCTCGCCCTGCGGATGGAGCGTCACTGCGACAACGCCGAGCGGGTGGTCGAGTTCCTCAGCACCTGTCCGGAGGCGGTCGACGTGCTCTACCCGGGCCTGCCCGACCACCCGGGCCACGAGACCGCGAGCCGGCAGATGCGTCGCTACGGCGGCATGGTGTCGTTCCGCGTGCGCGGCGGCGAGGAGGCCGCCGTGCGGGTCACCGAGCGCTTCGAGCTGTTCACGCTCGCGGAGTCGCTCGGCGGCGTCGAGTCCCTGGTCGAGCACCCCGGCCGGATGACTCACGCCTCGGTCGCCGGCTCCCACCTGGAGGTGCCGGGCGACCTGGTCCGGCTCAGCGTCGGCATCGAGTCGGCCGACGACCTGGTCGCCGACGTCGCGCAGGCCCTGGCGTGAGCGCCGCCGCTGCGGGCAGCACTGCCGCGTGACGTTCGTCGTCTGCGCCGACTTCGGCTCCACCTTCACCAAGGCGCTGCTGGTCGACCTGGGGGCGGCGCGGGTGGTGGCCGCCGTGTCGGTACGCACCACCGTCGACACCGACGTGCTGGACGGCTGGACCCAGTGCCGCGACCTGCTGGCGCGGGACAACCCGGCCGCTCGCGACGCTCCGGTACGCGCCTGTTCCTCGGCCGGCGGCGGGTTGCGGATCGCGGTCGTCGGCAACGAGGAGCTGGTCACCGCCGAGGCCGGCCGGCGGGTAGCGCTGTCCAGCGGAGGCCGGGTCGTGCACGTCGGCGACGGCGGCCTCGACGGTGGTCCCGGCGGCGCCAGGACGGCCGCCCTGGCCGCCAGCCGACCCGATCTGGTGCTGCTGGTCGGCGGCACCGACGGCGGCAACACCGCGGTGGTCACCGGGGCCGCTCGGACCCTCGCCGACGCGGGCTGGACCGGTCCGGTGGTGGTAGCCGGCAACGCCGACGCCGCCGACGAGTCCGCAGCCCTGTTGGCGGCCGGCGGTGTGCCGTACGAGGTCGCGGCGAACGTCGTGCCGAGGATCGGCGTGCTCGTGCCCGAGCACGCCCGCGGCGCCATCCGGGAGGCGTTCCTGCGGCACGTGATCGGCGGCAAGGGGCTGTCCGCGTCGACGGAGTTCGCCGCGATGGTGACCGGTCCGACTCCCGACGTCGTGCTCACCGGCGTCGAGGCGCTCGCCCAGGTGAGCGGCGACGTCGCGGTGGTCGACGTCGGGGGTGCGACCACCGACGTCCATTCCGTCGTCGAGCTCGACCCCGAGGACGGCGAGCTGGCCCGGCAGGTCGTCGCGCCCACCCGGGTCACCCGCACGGTGGAGGGCGACCTGGGCATGCGCTGGAACGCCGTGCCGGCGGTGCAGCAGGCCCGCGAGGCCGGGCTGGTGTCCGCCGACGAGGCGGAGCGGTTGCTGCCGGAGGCCGAGCAGCGGCACGCCGACCCCGGGCTGGTGCCCACCGACACGGCCGGGCTCGACGTCGACCTCCGGCTGGCCGAGGTCGCGGCCGGCGTGGCGCTTCGGCGGCACGCCGGCGGGCAGCGCGTGGTGCTGGGACCGGACGGCCGGGTGGTCGAGCGCTCCGGCAAGGACCTGCGTCAGGTCGGGCTGCTGGTGGGGTCCGGCGGCGTCCTGCGGCACGCGCCACCGCAGCAGGCCGAGCGGGTGCTGCGGGCGTCGACCGGGGCCGACGTGGCGGGCGGCTGGCTGCTGCCCGAGGCGCCGCGGGTGGTCGTCGACCGCTCGTACGTGCTGGTGGCGGCCGGCCTGCTCGCGGGCGACGACGCCGACGTCGCGCGGGGACTCCTCGCGGCGCACCTGACCGGGCCGGGTACTGCTGAGGCGGCGGGTACAGGCAGGATGCTCTGGTGAGCAGGTGGCGGACGGTCGACCGCATGCGGTCGCGCATGCGCCGCGACCAGGCCGGCGGCGACGACCAGCAGGGCGTCGTCGCGGACGTGCCGCCGGAGCCCGCCGACGCGAGCGCCGAGCCCACCCGCTGGGCCTTCGAGGGATTCGGGGTGCCACCCGCGGTGCTCACCACCGCGGTCTGGGCGCTGTGCCTGATCGTCGTCTTCGCGGCGGCTCAGCTGGTGCTCTCCCTGTTGGCGTTCTTCAGCGAGGTCACCATCCCGCTGGCGATCGCGATGCTGACCACGGCGCTCGCCGCGCCCGCCGTCGACCTGCTGGAGCGGGTGGGGGTGCGCCGCAAGCTCGGGGCCTTCCTCGTCGTGCTCGGAGGGGTAGTGCTCGTCTTCGGTCTGCTCACCCTGGTGGGCACCCAGGTCGCCGCCCAGTCCCGGCAGCTGGCCGACGACGTGGTCGAGGGCCTCACCCAGGTCCAGGACTGGCTGCGTGACGGGCCGCTCGGCCTCAGCGACGAGCAGCTCAGTGATCTGATCTCCAACGCCCAGGAAGCCGTACAGGGCGCAGGCGGCAGCGAGGTCGTGACCCGCGCGGCCGAGGTCGGGACGACGGTGACGCACGTGTTCACCGGATTGTTCATCGTGCTGTTCGCGACCTTCTTCTTCTGCGCCCAGGGCTCCGGCATCTGGACGTGGGTGGTGCAGCTCTTCCCGCGGGCAGCGCGCTCCGGTCTCGACCAGTCCGGTCGGGTGGCGTGGGTGTCGCTGACCGCGTTCGTGCGGGCCACCGTCCTGGTGGCTTTCACCGACGCGCTCGGCATCGCCCTCGCCGCCCTGATCCTGGGCGTGCCGCTCGCCCTGCCGCTGGGCGTGCTCGTGTTCCTCGGCGCCTTCGTCCCGATCGTCGGCGCGGCGGTGTCGGGGTCGGTCGCGGTGCTGGTGGCACTGGTCGCCCAGGGTCCCGTCGTCGCGCTGATCATGCTGGCGGCGGTCGTCGTCGTGCAGCAGTTCGAGTCGCACGTGCTGCAGCCGTTCCTGATGGGGCGGCTGGTCGCGGTGCACCCGCTGGGGATCATCCTGGCGATCGCCATCGGTCTCGTCGCCGGCGGGATCATCGGCGCCCTCATCGCCGTGCCGCTCGCCGCCTGTGCCAACGCGGTCGGCAAGTACTGGGCCGGTGAACGGGTGGCGCGACGAGCCGCGCGAGAGGGCGCAACATAGTGGGGTTCCGTTCCGTCGCCGTGGCCGCCGGCGCGTCGGTGCTCGCCGTCGTGAGCCTGCTGTCGGTGGGCGCGCACGGCGACCCAGCCGGGCCGGGTGCTGTCGACTCGGCGGTCGCCCCGCAGAGCCGCAACGTCGTCATCGTCCTCGTCGACGACATGCGCGCCGACGAGCTGTGGGCGATGCCGAAGGTGCGGAAGCTGATCGGCGGGCACGGGGTGACGTTCCGCAACGCCTACGCGGTCGACCCGGTCTGCTGTCCGTCGCGAGTGAGCATCCTCACCGGCCAGTACGCACACAACTCGGGAGTCGAGAGCAACGTGTTCCCCCGCGGTGGCTTCGCCGCGTTCCGCGACGACGCCAGCCTTGCCACCTGGCTCGACCGGTCCGGCTACTCCACCGGTTACATCGGCAAGTACCTCAACCAGTACGGCAAGTCCGAACCCCGCTACGAGCCACCGGGCTGGGACGTGTGGAAGGCCGCCGTGCGCGGCGTCTACGCCTACCGCGACCCCACGACCTACAACATCAACGGCAACCTGCAGACGCTGCCGGGCTACCAGACCGACACGGTGACCGACCTCGCCACGACGTTCGTGCGCGCGCACGCCGACGAGCCGATGTTCTTGCACGTGGACTACACGGCCCCGCACGAGGCCACCGTCAACGGTGAGCTGGGCAGGGCGCCGGTGCCCGCCAAGAAGTACGAGCACGCGTTCGACGGCGCCCAGCCACCCGTCGACGACCCGGGCTACGACGAGCCCGACGTGTCCGACAAGCCGCGGGACGTGCGGGTGCCCCGGATGACCAACCGGCAGCTGGTGCGTACCCAGGTCTTCGCGGAGAACCGGCTCGAGGCCCTGCTGTCGGTGGACGACGGGGTGCAGAAGATCGTCGCGTCGCTGCGACGCCAGGGGGTGCTGGACACCACCACGATCATCTTCGCGTCCGACAACGGGCTGACCCTCGGCGAGCACCGCTTTCCCACGGAGAAGAAGCTGCCGTACGAGCCGATGTCGAAGGTGCCGCTGCTCATCCGGGCACCCGGTGAGCCGAACGGTGTCACCCGACGCCACGTGGTCGGCCTGCACGACCTCGCACCGACGATCCTGGCGCTCACCGGGACGACCGGCGCCGAGGGACGCTTCCCCATCGACGGGCGCAACCTGGTGCCGCTGATGCGCGACCGGCACGGCACCCAGACCGGTCGCGACCTGTTGATCGAGTCGCTCGACAGGGAGTCGCCCTGGCGCTCCTACGACGCCATCCGCACGTCGTCCGGGTGGTTCTACACCGAGTACGCGCACGGCGGGGTGGAGCTGTACGACCTGTCTGCCGACCCGTCGCAGGTCGACAACCTGGCCGGCCTGCCCCGCTACGCCGACGTGCAGGCCCGGATGGCTGCCCGGCTCGAGCGGGTCCGCGACTGCATCGGACCAGGCTGCCGATGACACCGCCGACGGAGACACCGATGACGACTGAGCAGCTCGATGCCGACCGCCCGCCGCTGCTGGTGCTCGGACCGCTGCTGCGTCACGTCGGCGAGACCACTGCGTCGGTCTGGGTCGAGACCGGCCGGCCGGCACGGGTGCACGTGCGCACCGCCACGTGCTCGGGCGAGGCCGGCACCTTCAACGCGCACGGTCACCACTACGCCATCGTCGACGTCACCGGCCTCGAGCCGGGCTCGGCCGAGCCGTACGAGGTGTGGATCGACGACGGGGACGGCGAGCACCAGGCCTGGCCGCCGCCGGGGTCGGGCTTCCCGCCGAGCGCGCTGCGGACGCTGGACCTGTCCAGGCCGCTGCGAGTGGTGTTCGGCACCTGCCGCGAGAGCCTGCCGCACGACCCGTCGACCAACCGGCGCTACGGCATCGACCTGCTCCGTGCGCTGGCCCTGCGGCTGGCCCACGGCAAGCCACCCGAGCGCAGCGGTGCCGCCGGCGAGGCGTGGCCGGCCATGCTGCTGTTCCTCGGCGACCAGGTGTACGCCGACGAGACGTCGGACGCGATGCGCGACTTCATCGCCTCCCGCCGGGACATCGACGCGGAGCCGGGCGAGGAGCTGGCCGACTTCGAGGAGTACGCATACCTCTACCGGCTGGCCTGGACCGAGCCGGCCACCCGATGGGTGCTGTCGACGTGCTCCAGCAGCATGGTGTTCGACGACCACGACGTCCGGGACGACTGGAACACCTCCCAGGCCTGGCGCGACGAGATGAACGGGATCGGCTGGTGGCACCGCCGCATCGTCGGCGGGCTGGCGTCGTACTGGATCTACCAGCACCTGGGCAACCTCGGCCCGGACGAACGCGCCGACGACGAGGTCTGGCAGCGGGTCCAGCAGGCCTGCTCCGAGGGGCCACCAGGCACCGACGTGGGGCCGCTGCTGGACGAGTTCGCCGAGCGGGCCGACCGCGACCCGGCCGGCTACCGGTGGAGCTGGACCCGCCGGCTCGGCGATTCCCGGCTGCTGGTGCTGGACTCGCGCGCCGGCCGGATGCTCGAACCGGGGGAGCGCTCGATGCTCGACCCGGACGAGATGCAGTGGGCCGAGGACCTGATGGTGGGCGACCACGACCACGTGATTGTCGGGACGTCGCTGCCGTTCCTGCTGCCGATGGGGCTGCACCACCTGGAGGCCTGGAACGAGGCGGTGACCGACGGCGCGTGGGGCGACCGGCACAAGAGCTGGGGGGAGCGGCTGCGGCAGGACTTCGACCTGGAGCACTGGGGCGCCTTCCAGGAGTCCTTCCAGCGGCTGGCCCGGCGCAGCGCCGAGGTGGCGCAGGGAGCGCACGGGGACGCGCCGGCGACCGTGCTGTGGCTGGCCGGCGACGTGCACCACTCCTACCTTGCCGAGGCCGAGCTGCCGCGAGGCACGCCGGGCCGGGTGCTGCAGGCGGTGTGCTCGCCGATTCGCAACCCACTGCCGCGATCGATGCGCTTCGTGCTCGCCGGACTCGCGTACGGCGTGGCCAACGCCGTGGGTGCCGCAGTGGCGCGAAGCGCCAAGGTCCCCGACCCGCCGTGGCGGTGGTCCATCCGCAACGGGCCGTGGTTCGACAACATGCTGGCGACGCTCGACCTGGACGGACGGCACGCGACGCTGGCCTGGGAGACCGCCACCGTGGGCCCCACCGCCGACACGCTCCGCTGGCGCACGGTCTTCCGCACCCGGCTGTCCTGACCTGCTCCCGTACCCTGGCCGCCGTGTCCGCCCAGGCCGTGTCGCTCGCCGACATCGAGCGGGCACGCGACCTGCTCGCCGGCGTGGCCACCACCACCCCGGTCGAACGGTCCCGCTGGCTGGCAGACCTGGTCGGCTCCGACGTGTACCTCAAGTGCGAGAACCTGCAGCGCACCGGGTCGTTCAAGATCCGGGGGGCCTACGTACGCATCGCCGGGCTCAGCGCGACCGAGCGTTCCCGTGGGGTGGTGGCGGCCAGCGCCGGGAATCACGCGCAGGGGGTCGCCCTGGCCGCCTCGATGCTCGGGACGGACGCGACGGTGTTCATGCCACGGGGTGCCGCGATCCCCAAGCAGAAGGCGACGCTGGCATACGGCGCCGAGGTGCGGTTCGCAGGCGACGACATCGACACCGCCCTGGCAGCCGCGCGCGAGCACGCCGACGCGACCGGGGCGGTCCTCATCCACCCGTTCGACCACCCCGACGTGGTCGCCGGGCAGGGCACGCTGGGGCTGGAGCTCGCCGAGCAGGTGCCGGACGCCGTCACGGTGCTGGTCCCCTGCGGGGGCGGCGGCCTGCTCGCCGGGGTGGCCACGGCGCTGCGCGGACTGCTGCCGCAGGCGCGGGTGGTCGGGGTCCAAGCGGCCGGTGCGGCGGCGTACCCGGCGAGCCTGGCGGCGGGTGAGCCCGTCGCGCTGGACCGGATGAGCACCATCGCCGACGGGATAGCCGTCGGCCGTCCCGGTCAGGTGCCGCTCGCGGCGGTCCAGCAGCACGTCGACGAGGTCGTGACGGTCGGGGAGGAGTCGCTGTCGCGGGCGCTCTTGCTGTTGCTCGAGCGGGCCAAGCAGGTGGTGGAGCCCGCCGGTGCCGCGGCGGTGGCTGCGCTGCTCGACCAGCCGCGCCACTGGCCCGGTCCGGTGGTCGCGGTCCTGTCCGGCGGCAACATCGACCCGCTGCTGCTGCTCCAGGTGGTGCGGCACGGGTTGGCCGCGGCGGGCCGCTACCTGAGCTTCACGGTCCGGGTGCCGGACCGGCCGGGCGAGCTGGTCCGGCTGCTCCGGCTGATCGCCGAGGCGCAGGCCAACGTGCTCGACGTCGTCCACCAGCGGGTCTCGTCGCGGCTGCACGTCGACGAGGTCGAGCTGGTGCTGCAGGTGGAGACCCGTGGCGACGAGCACCGCGAGGCGGTGGTCGCCGGGCTCCGCGAAGCCGGCTACCCGGTCGCGCTCGCCTGACCGTCCGGCGGGCTCTGCTGCTGGTTCTTCTGCTGGGTCTCCTGCTCGGCCAGCTGGCGGCGGACGTCGTCCATGTCGACGTCGCGGACCGCTGCGATCAGCTGCTCGAGCGCTGCCGGGGGCAGGGCACCCGGCTGCGCGTGCAGCAGGATCCCGTCGCGGAAGGCCATCAGGGTCGGTATCGACGAGATGCCGAGCGCGGAGCCCAGACCGTGCTCTGCCTCGGTGTCGACCTTCATGAAGCTGATGTCGGTGTGCTGCTCCGATGCCGCCTCGAAGACCGGCGCGAACGAACGGCACGGACCGCACCAGGCCGCCCAGAAGTCGACGAGCACGATCCCGTCGGCACCGACGGCCTGCTCGAAGGTCTCACCTGTCAGGTCGGTCGTCGCCATCGCGGCCTCCTCGTCAGCGGGTGAACGGTTCGGCGGCCACGACCTCGACCTCGACGGCACGACCGTTCGGGGCCTCGTACGTGGCGGTGTCGCCGATCTGCTTGCCGACGATCTCGCGGCCGAGCGGGCTCTGCGGCGAGTAGACCGCGACCTCGACATCGCCGGCCAGCTCACGCGAGCCCAGCAGGAACGTCTCGGTGTCGTCGTCGCCGGCGAAACGGATGGTCACCACCATGCCCGGACCCAGCGGGTCGCCCTTGCTGGGCAGGTCGCCGACCTCGGCCCGGCGCAGCATGTCCTCGAGCTGACGGATCCGCGCCTCGGCCTTGCCCTGCTCCTCCTTGGCGGCGTGGTAGCCGCCGTTCTCGCGAAGGTCACCCTCGTCGCGGGCCTCTCCGATCCGTGCCGAAAGCTCCGCACGGCCGGGACCACGCAGGTGATCCAGCTCCGCCTGGAGGCGGTCTCGCGCCTCCTGGGTGAGCCAGATGACGTTTTCCTCGGTCGACTGGGACACGGCTGACTGCTCCTCGTGTCGGGGGTGGTGAGCGGGTGTGCGCTGATGCTGCACGTGTTCTGAGGTGTTCTGACGTGCCCTGCGCGGGGATAAGCGGGCCAGCCTAGCAAGACTCCGGAGAGGATCACTCCAGCCGGCAGCTACGCAAGACCGCGACGGCAGCGCGCCGCTCGGTAGCGACGTGCACCGTCGAAGTCATCGTACCGGCCGGGGCGGGTTCGAGGTGCACGGTCAGCTCGCCCACGATCGCCTTGTCCTCGGCCTGTGCATACACCTCGCAGGCCACGGCGGACGCGACCCCCCGGTGCACTTCGAGGGTCACGTCGGTGCGCTGGTCGGAGACGACCTCGAAGGTGGTCACCCCTCCGTCCACGTCGGGAGTCGAGTGCACGGTCGCGGCCCACAGCAGCCAGCTCACGCCGGCGACGGCGACGACAGCCGCCACCGCGACGGTGACCGGCGTGTGCCATCGGGGCGGGGTGCCGTAGCGCTCGGGCATCGCCGCCCGGGCGGCGGCCGCCGGGCTCACGCGGGGCATGCTGCATCCTTTCAGTCGTGATCCCTGCGGTGGACGGCGAGGAGCGGCTGCGCCTGCTGCACGTGCACGCGCACCCGGACGACGAATCGAGCAAGGGGGCTGCCACGACCGCGCGCTACGTCGCCGAGGGCGTCGACGTGCACGTCGTGACCTGTACCGGCGGCGAGCGCGGCTCGATCCTCAACCCGAACATGGATCGGCCCGACGTGCTGGCCAACATCAGCGAGATCCGCCGTCAGGAGATGGAGCGGGCCCGCGAGATCCTCGGCGTCACCCAGGACTGGTTGGGATTCGTCGACTCCGGCTACCCCGAGGGCGATCCGCCGCCGCCCTTGCCGGACGGGTGCTTCGCCGCGATCGACCTCGATGTGGCCACCGCGCCGCTGGTGCGGCTGCTGCGGTCGTTCCGTCCACACGTCGTCACGACCTACGACGAGAACGGCGGCTATCCCCACCCCGACCACGTGCGCTGCCACGAGGTGTCGGTCCGCGCCTACGAGGCCGCCGGGGACCCGGACAGGTTCGTCGACGCCGGGGCGCCGTGGGCACCGCTGAAGCTCTACTACCACCACGGTTTCCACCGGGCTCGCACGCAGGCACTGCACGACGAGATGCTGCGCCGCGGGCTTGAGTCGCCGTACGCCGAGCGGCTGGCCGAGTGGGAGGACGACCCGGAGCGCGAGGCCCGGATCACCACCCAGGTGCACTGCGCCCAGTACTTCCCGGTGCGGGACCGCGCGCTGCTCGCCCACGCCACCCAGATCGACCCCGAGGGCGCGTGGTTCGCCTGCCCGCTCGAGGTTCACCAGGCGGCCTGGCCGACCGAGGACTTCGAGCTGGTGGACAGCCGGGTGCCCACGACAACCCCCGAGGACGACCTGTTCGCCGGGTTGCGCGGCTGAGCGGATTTGGGCCGTTTCGCTGACGGCATCGGGTCCTGCCCACTACACAGGTTCTCGACAGGTTCCCCAGAAGAGGAGACCCCATGCCCGGATCAATCCGTCGCAGGCGCATGGTCGCCGTTGCCCTCGCGACGATTCCGCTGGTCGCCGCCGCGGTCACCGCACCGCAGGCAGGTGCGGCCGGCTCCGGCGACGACAGTGACAGTTTCCGCGCGATCATCAACAAGACGCTGGGCAAGCCCACCGGCTCCGCCGCAGGCAAGCCCGGCGTACGGGTGCCCACCAACTACCGCCCGCTGCACGTCGGGCTGGACAACCCGCGCCAGATGGCGCTGACCTTCAACGGCGGCCTTGTCGTCGCCGAGGCCGGCCATGGCGGGCCGCACTGCATCGGGTCGGGCCAGAACCAGACGTGCGTCGGGTTCACCGGATCGGTCAGCGTGTTCCGCGGCCAGCGGCACGAGGTCATCGGAGGGCTCATCTCGGGCGCCGGTTCCGACGGCTCCTTCGCCACCGGTGCTGACGGCGCCGGACGCCGGCCCGGCGTCGGTCCGTACTTCGCCGCGATGACGTACGCGCCGCCGCAGGCGCTCCCGGCCGGCGTGAACGGTCGTCAGCTGGGCAAGCTGGTCGCCGGCCACGCGGGTGGCGGCAAGTGGATCAAGGCCAACATCACGGCCTACGAGCGCAACCACGACCCCGATGGCGAGGGCTTCGACTCGAACCCGTACGCCCTGCTGGCGCTGAAGAACCAGATCCTGGTCGCCGACGCCGCCGGCAACTCGATCATCCAGGTCAAGGACGGCGACACCGAGCTGTGGGCCGCGCTGCCCGACCCCGGTCGTGCGGACGCGGTTCCGACGTCGATCACCCGCGGTGGCAACGGCCACATCTACGTGGGCACGCTGTGGTCGGAGAAGCGGGGCAAGGCCCGCGTCTTCGAGTACAGCCGGCACGGCAAGGTCCTGCACGTCTACAAGGGCTTCACGACCATCACCGGTGTGGCGGCCAAGGCCAACGGCACGCTGTACGTCTCCGAGCTGTTCGGCGGCTGCGGGTTCAACCAGATCCCGCAGTGCTTCCCGGGTCGGGTCGTCAAGGCCAACACCGGTCACGGTCGCAGCTACATGCGGGTTCCGTTCCCGGCCGGCATCGTCGCTCGCCAGCACCGCGTTCAGGTGGCGGCGTGGTCGATCGCGCCGAGCACCGGCTTCGGTGGCAACCCCGACTGGAGCGGTGCGATCTGGCGGCTGCGCGGGCTCTG
This sequence comes from uncultured Actinomycetota bacterium, assembly GCA_963785115.1. Classification (GTDB taxonomy): domain Bacteria; phylum Actinomycetota; class Actinomycetes; order Propionibacteriales; family Nocardioidaceae; genus JACCWP01. The sequence goes on along the minus strand of CAWATY010000024.1, from coordinate 3,957 downwards.
AGCCGCATGAGCAGTCACCGCTAGCACAGCGACAGCACAACACGCAGCACAGCAGCACCGGCACCGCGGTCCGCAGCAGCGGGCCGCGGTGCCGGTGTCTGCTGACCGGGTTGCCATGATGGTGACGTGGACGCGAGCGAGGGCAGGGCACACCAGGCCACCGCGGTGCTGCGGGCCGCGCTCGACGAGGACACCGTCCGACCCGGTGTGCTCGGCCTGCTCGTGGTGCTCGCGCTCGCCGTGGCAACCGCGCTGCTGCTGCGCAGCTTCACCCGCCAGCTGAAGAAGATCGACTTCGAGAGCGATGACGCCGACCCGGGCGACACCGCCGACCCGACATCGGACAGCCCGCCGGACCCGTCGTCGGCACCGTCATCGGCACCGTCATCGGCACCGTCTCCACCGTCGACGGACCCACCCGGTGGGTCCTCGGAGCACCCGCCGGTCGACCCGGGACGTACGCCGTGAGCGGCCGACGGGACTAGTCCGCCCTTTCGCCTGACTCATCCGATCGGTCGTTTCCGTCCCCCGAACCGGTGCCACACGGAGAGCGCCGGAGCCATCGCGACCCGGCGCTCGTAGCGTGGCTGGTTCCGCCAGGCAACGGGAGACAGGTCGATGGAAACACGGCTAGACCACGACGTGGTCCGGGGTCCTCCCGACGACGCGTCCGCGTCCGCCGTCATCGCGGACGTCCTGGCCGAGCGCGAGCCGCTCGCGACCGTCGCGCAGCCGATCATCGACCTCGCCACCGGTGAGGCGGTCGGCTTCGAGATGCTCAGTCGGTTCCCCACCCTGGAGCCGAGCGTGCCCCAGGACTGGTTCCTCGCTGCCGCGCGGGTGGGCCGCAGCGCGGAGCTGAACGCCCTCGCCGTGCGGGCCGCGCTGTCACGGCGCGACGACCTCCCGCCGAACACGTTCCTGTCCCTCAACGTCGATCCCGACGCACTGATCGATCCCTTGGTCGGCGAGGCGCTGCAGGAGCCCTCGGACCTGACCCGCGTCGTCATCGAGCTCACCGAACACGTCCCCGTCCACGGCGCGACGCAGATCGTCGAGACGGTCGCGACCCTGCGTGAGCGCGGCGCCAAGCTCGCCGTCGACGACGCCGGGGCGGGGTACGCCAACCTTCGCTCCCTGCTGGTGCTGCGCCCCGAGCTGGTGAAGATCGACCGCGGGCTGGTGACCGGTTGCGGCAACGACCCGGTGCGACGCGCGGTGGTCCAGGCCCTGGGCGAGCTTGCCGGCCGGCTCGACGCGTGGGCCGTGGCCGAAGGCATCGAGAGCGAGACCGACCTGCGGACCTGCGCCACGCTCGGCATCGCGCTCGGCCAGGGTTGGCTGCTCGGCCGTCCCGCGCCCGCCTGGACGAAGCTGTCCCCCCGAGCGGGCGATGTCCTTGCCGACCTGCCCCGAGAGGTCACGCCTTCCGGCGATCTGCCTGAGCTGCTGCTGCCAGTGTTGCTGGTGGACGGACTCCTCCCGTCCTCGCCGGGCGTCGTGTGCGACCCGCACGGCCGGCCGCAGGCGGTCGTCGTGCTGTCCCCCGACGGCGGTCTGGTCCGGGTCCCGGCCATGACGTCGCCGCCGGACGCCACGCCCGCCGAGGTCCTGCAACGTGCGCTCGCCCGCCCCGAGGGATATCGGTACGCACCGGTCGTCTGCACCGACGGGCAGGGCCGGGCGACCGGCCTGGTGACCATGGATCACCTGATCGAGCACCTGCTGCGCCGCTCCCGGAACCTTGACGCCGCAACCGTCCGTCCGGGCTCGCTCGCCCTGCCGACCCAGCACCGGCCGACCTGACGGCCCCGCAAGACCCACGACGCGCACCCACGAACACCGATGATCACCGAGAGGGAGCACCCGTGAAGAGGTTTCGCTGCGGTGACGTGGTGCCCGGTTGCACTGCGACGTTCGAGGGCACCGAGGACCGGGTGCTCGGCCAGGTGGCGACGCACGCCGCCGAGGTCCACGGCATGACCGAGGTGCCCCCCGAGCTGGTCGGCCGGGTCCGGTCGCTGATGGTCGCCGTCGCCTGACGGCGCACTTCCGTACGCGCCGACCTAGCCTGGGCGGGTGAACCGGCTCGCCGACTCGACCAGTCCGTACCTCCAGCAGCACGCCGACAATCCGGTCGACTGGTGGCCGTGGTGCACCGAGGCCTTCGACGAGGCCCGGGACCGCGACCTGCCGGTGCTGCTGAGCATCGGTTACGCGGCCTGTCACTGGTGCCACGTGATGGCGCACGAGTCCTTCGAGGACCCGGCGACGGCGGCGTACCTCAACGCGCACTTCGTGTGCATCAAGGTCGATCGCGAGGAGCGGCCCGACGTCGACGCGGTCTACATGACCGCGACACAGGCGATGACCGGCCAGGGGGGCTGGCCGATGACCTGTGTGCTCACGCCGGACGCCGAGCCGTTCTTCTGCGGCACCTACTTCCCGCCGGCCGCGGTGCAGGGGATGCCCGCGTTCCGGCAGGTGCTGGAGGCCCTCACCGATGCCTGGCAGACCAAGCGGGACACCGTCACGAAGGTCGGGTCAGACGTGGTCGCGCGGCTGCGCGGCGCGACGGCAGTGGCCAGCGGTGCGGGCATCGATCTCGACGACAGCGCCCTCGCCGCAGCGCTGGACACGCTGTCGGCGCAGTGGGACGAGCGGCACAGCGGCTTCGGCGGCGCTCCCAAGTTCCCGCCGTCGATGGTGCTCGAGTGGCTGCTCCGGCACGCCGCGAGGACCGGGTCCACCCGGGCGCTCGAGATGGCTAACGCCACGTTCGAGGCAATGGCGCGCGGTGGCATGTACGACCAGCTGGCCGGAGGCTTCGCCCGCTACTCGGTCGACGCCGACTGGGTGGTGCCGCACTTCGAGAAGATGCTCTACGACAACGCGCTGCTTCTTCGGGCGTACCTGCACTGGTGGTGCCAGACGGGCGCCGCCCTGGGCGAGCGGGTGGTCCGCGAGACCGCCGACTTCCTGCTCGCCGAGCTGGGCACGAACCAGGGTGGCTTCGCCTCGGCGCTCGACGCCGACAGCGAGGGGCGGGAGGGGGCGTTCTACGTCTGGACCCGCGACGAGCTCGCCGCGGTGCTCGGCGCCGACGACGCGGACTGGGCCGCGGACCTGCTGCGGATCACTCCCGCGGGCACGTTCGAGCGGGGCGCATCGACGCTTCAGCTGCGCTCCGACCCCGACGACCTCGAACGCTGGCGACGGGTCCGCGCCCGGTTGCTGGACGCCCGGGCCCGACGGCCGCGACCGGCCCGCGACGACAAGGTGGTAGCTGCCTGGAACGGGCTCGCCGTCAGCGCACTCGCCGAGGCTGGCGTGTTGCTCGACGAGCCGCGCTACCTGGCGGCGGCCGTGGCCGCGGGTGAGCTGCTCGCGGGCCTGCACACTCAGCCCGACGGATTGCGCCGCACCTCCCGCGGCGGCGTCGTGGGCCCGCACGCGGGTGTGCTCGACGACCACGGCTGCGTGGCCGAGGGCTACCTCGCGCTGCTCGGCGCGACCGGTGACCCGGCCTGGCTGCAGCGGGCGGAGGCGGTGCTGGACCGCGTCCTGACCGGGTTCGTCGATGCCGACGGTGCCTTCCACGACACGGCCTCCGACGCCGAGGCCCTGGTGCTGCGACCGGCCGACGCCAGCGACAACGCCAGCCCGGCCGGCGTGTCGTCGGCCGCGGCCGCGCTGCTGGCCCACGCTGCGGTCACCGGGTCGTCGCGGCACCGGGAGGCCGCCGCGCGGGCGGTCGGTCAGGCCGCAGGCGTGGCTCGGCAGGCACCGCGCTTCGCGGGCTGGACGCTCGCGGTGGCCGAGGCGCTCGCCGACGGCCCGGTCGAGGTGGCGGTCGTCGGCCCCGCCGCCGATCCTGGGCGGGCCGACCTGCACCGGGCCGCGTTGCGACTGCCCGCCCCGGGGGCGGTGGTCGTGTCCGCGGAGCCCGGGACCCCC
>CAWATY010000023.1:0-448887 GCA_963785115.1 uncultured Actinomycetota bacterium | reverse complement strand
CTCCGGTCCTCGCGACCAAGCTGTTCGCGCCGGCCAGGCGGCCGCAGCTGGTCGCGCGCCGGAGACTGATCGAGCGGCTCGACGCCACGCTCGAGGCCGGCCACCGGCTCACCCTCGTTTCCGCACCGGCCGGGTTCGGCAAGACCACGGTGCTCAGCGACTGGCTCGCGCACCTGGAGGAACGCCAGTCACCCAGCCGCGTCGGGTGGGTCTCCCTCGACGACGGCGACAACGACCTGGGGCGGCTGCTGACGCACCTGGTGGCAGCGCTGCACAGCGCCGGCCTCGACATCGACGCGGCATTCCTCGAGTCCCTGCACACCGCCTCGACCTCCACCGACCAGACCGTGCTCGTCAACGAGCTCGCCCGCGCCGGTGCAGAGACACCGGGGCAGCAGTGGGTCCTCGTGCTCGACGACTATCACGTCATCGGATCGCCCGACGTGCACGAAGCAGTGACCTTCCTCCTCCAGCACGTCCCCGATCAGCTGCACCTGGTGATCGCCACCCGGTCCGATCCACCGCTGCCGGTGTCCCGGCTCCGCACTCGCGGGCAGCTGGTCGAGCTGCGCGCCGCCGATCTGCGCTTTACCGCCGACGAGGCGGCAGAGTTCCTCAACCAGGTGATGGGCCTGGAGCTCACCGCCGCCGACGCACACGCGCTGGAGGAGCGCACCGAAGGATGGATCGCCGGCCTTCAGCTCGCTGCGCTCTCGCTGCGTGGCATCTCCGAGCGCGGTGAGGTCGCTGGTTTCATCGACGCCTTCACCGGGAGCAACCGGTTCGTCATCGACTATCTCGCCGACGAGGTCCTGGCCAGGCAGCCCGCGGACGTCCGCGACTTCCTGCTGCGCACCGCCGTCCTCGACCGACTCACCGGCCCGCTCTGTGACGCGGTCACCGGACGAGCCGATGGCACCCGCACGCTGGACGAACTCGAGCGCGACAACCTGTTCCTGGTCCCGCTCGACACCGAGCGCTCCTGGTACCGCTACCACCACCTGTTCGCCGACGTCCTGCAGGCACGTCTGCTGGCCGCGCACGCCGATCAGGTGCCAGGCCTGCACCAGCGGGCCAGTTCCTGGTACGCCTCGCACGACCTGGTCCGGGACGCGGTGCGGCACGCGCTCGCCGCCGAGGACTTCGACCGTGCCGCCTTCTTGATGGAGGAAGCCCTGCCGGTGATGCGACGCGGCCGACAGGACAGCGTGCTGCTGGCCTGGACGCGGTCGTTGCCGGAGGCCGTGGTGCGCCGCAGTCCGGTGCTCAGCATCATGGCCGGCTGGTCACTGCTGATGTCGGGTGAGCTCGACGCGGTCGAGTTGCGGCTCGAGGACGCCGAAGCGGCGCTGGCCGCCGGTGCACGCGACACGACCATCGCGGCGGCGTGGGCCGACACCGAAGACCTGCGCGCCGCACCGGGGACGATCGCGGTCTATCGCGCATCGCTGGCGCAGGCGCGCGGCGACGTCGCCGCGACGGTGCGACACGCGCGGCGCGCGCTGGAGCTGGCCGGGCCGGAGGACCACATCGTGCGCGGTGGGGGAGCGGGGTTCCTCGGACTCGCCGCCTACGCGGCTGGGGACGTGCAGGAGGCCCTCTCGACGTTCTCCGAGGCCGTCCGCAGCCTGCATGCCGCGGGCAACCTGGTCGACGAGCTGGACGGCACGGTGCAGCTCGCCGACATGTGGGTGGCCTCGGGACGGCCCAGCCGCGCCCGCCGGCTGTACGAGCAGGGCTTGCGCACGGCGACCGAGGGCGGCGAGCCGTACCCACGCGCCACCGCGGACCTGCACGTCGGTCTGGCCGAGCGCGACCGTGAGCTCGACGACCTGGTGAGCGCCGAGTCGCACCTGGAGACCGCGCGAGTGCTCCGCGAACGCTCCTCCATCACCGAGAACCGGCACCGGTGGTTCGTGGCCATGGCGCAGGTGCGCGTCACGGCCGGGGACTACGACACCGCGTCGGATCTGCTCGACGAGGCCGAGACGCTGTACCGGCACGGCTTCTACCCCGACCTCCGCCCCATCGCCGCGATGAGGGCCCGGCTCCGGATCTCCGCCGGCGACCTCTCAGCGGCGGCCGGCTGGGCGCACGAGCGCGGGGTCACCGTCGACGGCGTCGCGGACTACCTGCGCGAGTACGAGCACCTGACCCTGGTGCGACTGCTGCTTGCCCAGCACCTCGCCGGATCGCCCTCCGACCACGCGGGCAGCGCCTCCCCGGTCGCTGCGGCGCTGGGTCTGCTGCTTCGGTTGCATGCAGCAGCGGCCGGCGCTCGGCGGGACGGCAGCCTGCTCGAGATGCGCGTGCTGCAGGCCCTCGCCCTCCATGTCGACGGTGACCGGCAAGGGGCGGTGACCGCGCTGGGCCGGGCGCTCGTCGAGGCGCCGGAGCCGGACGGCTACGTCCGGCTGTTCCTGGACGAGGGCGCCCCGATGCTGGCCCTGCTACGTGCCGCCGCCGACCCCGGCAACGTCGATGCCATCGGCGGCGAAGGTGGCGCGGCGGTCCAGGAGCACGCCCGCCGACTCCTCGAGCGCGCGCAGTCGGCGTCCGCGGTCGCGGAGGCCGGGCAGGCCCTGGCCGACCCGTTGAGCCAGCGGGAGCGCGAGGTGCTCCGGCTCCTCGACAGTGACCTGACCGGGCCGCAGATCGCCCGCGAGCTCTACGTCTCGCTCAACACGCTGCGCACCCACACCAAGCGCATCTTCACCAAGCTCGACGTCACGACCCGGGTGGCCGCCGTCCGCCGCGCCCACGAACGCGGACTCCTCTAGCCCCAGGTCGCCACCCGCGGTCTGAGCGGGCGGATGCTGCCTTGTCACCACGTCAATCACATCATCTGGTGACGTCGGACCACCCCTTCCCTTTCTAGGTTCCAGGCATCCCGCGGCGCCCGTCACGGACCAGCAGAAAGGCAACCGACATGACCCCCACTCCCGCCACCCTCAGCCGGGCGGCTGGCCTCGCCGCCATCGCCGCCGGCGTGATCTTCATCGGCGTCCAGATCAACCACCCCCACTCCGACGTCACCTCCGTCGAAACCACGGAGTGGGCCGTGCGCGGCTCGCTGAAGGTGCTGATGGCCGCCCTGGCGCTGGTCGGCATCACCGGCATGTACCTGCGCCAGGTGAAGCAGGTCGGCGTGCTGGGCCTGGTCGGGTACCTGCTGTTCGGGGCCGGGTATCTGATGATCCTGAGCACGGCCTTCGTCTCCGCCTACGTCCTCCCCTCGCTCGCCGACAGCAACCCCGGCTACGTCAACGACGTGCTCGCCGCGGCGACCAACGGCCATGCCGAGGGCGACATCGGGCTGTTGCAGAACCTCATCCAGCTGCAGGGCTTCGCCTACCTCGGCGGCGGTCTCGTCTTCGGCATCGCGCTGTTCCGGGCCGGCGTCCTGGCGCGCTGGGCATCGGCCCTGCTGGCCGTCGGTGGCGTCGTCACGGTCGCGCTCGCGGTGTTGCCGGACGCCTTCTACCGGTTCCTGGCCTTCCCGAACGGCATCGCGATGATCGCCCTCGGCTACTCGCTCTGGCTCACGGCGCGCGCCGACGACACCGCGACTCCGTCCACCGGCGCCCGCAGCGTCACCACCGCAGGTGCCGCATGACCCAGAGCACGCTCCCTGGCGCCCGACCGGCGCAGCAGCGTCGGTCGGGCGGCCGGGACGGGTCGAGCTGGGGAGTTCCCCTCGCGCTGGTCGTCCTCAGCGTCATCCCGGTCGTCTCCGGGACACTGCGGCTGGTCGAGATCGCTGGCGGCCCGCCGGTGCTGCCGTCCAACCCGCGCATCGACGCCTCTCCGGCGCCGCTGGTGGTGCACGTCGTGGGTGCGGCCGTGTACGCGCTGCTCGGCGCTCTCCAGTTCTCCGCCCGGCTGCGTCGCCGCCGGCCCAACTGGCACCGCAGGTCCGGCCGTGTGCTGGTCGTGGCCGGGCTGGCAGTCGCCGGCTCCGGCTTCTGGATGACGCTGTTCTACCCGGGCGCGCCAGGCGGTGACCTGCTGTGGGCGGTCCGGCTCCTGGTCAGCTCCGCGATGGCCGCCGCGATCGTTCTCGGCTTCTCGGCCATCCGACGCCGCGACATCGCCACCCATCGTGCCTGGATGATCCGCGCGTACGCCCTCGCACTCGGCGCCGGCACCCAGACGATCACCCAGGGCTTCGGCGAAGCAGCCTTCGGGACCGGCGACCTGAGCACCGCCCTCTCGATGAGCGCGGGCTGGGCCTTCAACGCCGCCGTCGCCGAATGGATCATCCGCCGACCCGCAGCCCGACGCGCGCGACGAGCACGAGCCGCGCAGGCAGGGGCCTGACCATGCCGACCGGCGCGCCCAGGAGATACGAGCTGCGGATCGAGGGACACCTCGACCAGCACTGGTCGACCTGGTTCGACGGCCTTGCCATCGTCCACCAGGAAGACGGCACGACCGTCCTTCGCGGCGTCGTGACCGACCAGGCCGAGCTGCACGGCCTGCTCGCGAAGGTCCGCGACCTCGGCGCCACCCTCCTCTCGGTCACACCCACCGGCGCCGCCCGCGACGGTGATTCCCAGCACCAGCAACATCGCTAGGCCGCCGGAACAGATGCGACGAACGTCGACCCATGGACGAGACGAAACCGGAGAACCTCATGACCCTGACCCAGGCTGCGGCGGCGCCCACCACCGCGCCCGATCTGTCCCTGACCCGCCTCAACCTGATGCGCGCCGGCTACCTGCTGATGGGCGTCGGACTCGTCCTCGTGAAGTGGCCACTCCTCCCGGAGGCCCACACCCTGCCGCTCTACGAGGGCGTGACGCTGTGCCTGCTCACCGCCATGTCCCTGCTGGCCTTCCTCGGGCTGCGGTACCCGGTCACGCTGCTGCCGGTGCTGCTGTTCGAGTCGGCCTGGAAGATCCTCTGGCTCTCGCTGGTTGCGCTGCCCACAGCTGCCGCGGGGAGCCTCGACACGGCCACGACCGACGTCGCGGTCAACTGCTCCCTGGTCGTCGTCATTCTCGGGGTCACCCCGTGGGGGCACGTGTGGCGCACGTACGTGCGAGCACCAGGCGACCGGTGGCGCTGACGCACCAGGCGACCGGTGGCGCTGACGCACTGACTACGACGGCGCAGGCGGCGTCCGGACGTTCATGCGTTCGCCCGGTCGAGCGAAGATGCTGAGGATCTCCGCCGGCTCCTTGCCGGTGCTGCCGAACCAGTGCGGCACCTGGGTGTCGAACTCGGCCACCTCGCCGGGGCCGAGCACCCAGTCCTCGTTCCCCAGGACGAGTCGCAGCTGGCCGGCCAGGACGTAGATCCACTCGTGCCCGTCGTGGGCTCGCGGTTCGGGGTCGATCTTGCTGGTCGGGATGACCACCTTCCACGCCTGCATCCCGTCGGGCTGCTTGGTGAGCGGGATGACCGTCCGGCCCTTGACGTGACCGGGCTTGAGGCGGATGCGCGGGTCTCCGACGTCGGGAGCACCGACGAGGTCGTCCAAGGGCACCCGGTACGTACCGGACAGCGCCAGCAGCAGCTCCAGGGTGGGGCGCCGCTGCCCGTTCTCCAGCCGCGACAGGGTGCTCTTCGAGATGCCCGTCGCCTCTGCGACCCCGGTCAACGTCATCTGACGCTGCGCGCGCACTCTCCTCAGCCGTTGCCCGACGCCGTCGACTGCCGCCTCGATGGTCGTGCCGAGTGCATCCACGCCCTCATCCCACTCGCCCTTCCCGTAAACAGCAACATCGGTAGGGGAGACAGGACCCGACCCCCAGGCTGGTGCCCATGAGCCAGCACGGCAGTCAGTACGACGTCGCGATCGTCGGCGGAAGCGCCGCCGGCCTGTCCGCAGCCCTTGTCCTCGCCCGCGCGGGTCGCAGGGTCGTCGTGATCGACTCCCAGGCACCGCGCAACGCCCCCGCCACGCACATGCACGGCTACCTGTCCCGCGACGGCATGAGTCCCGCGGACTTCCTCTCCGCCGGTCGGCAGGAGGTCGAGGAATATGGCGGCGAGATCGTCGTCGGCGAGGTCACCCGGCTCGTGCCGAACGGACGTCACGGCTTCTGGGCGCTGCTCGCGAACCCGCAACGCGTCGCCGCGCGCACAGTGCTGGTCGCCACCGGCCTGCGGGACGAGCTGCCCGACGTCGCGGGTCTGGCCGACCGGTGGGCGCGCGACGTCCTGCACTGCCCCTACTGCCACGGCCACGAGGTTCGCGACCGCCGGCTCGGAGTCGTCGGCGGCACCCCCGGTGCCGTCAGGTACGCCCAGATCGTCCGGCAGTGGACCCACGACCTGGTCTATTTCACCCCGCCCGACACCCTGACCACCACGGAGCGCTCCGAGCTGGTCGCCCGGGCCATCGGCGTCGTCGAGGGCACCATCGAGCAGCTCGTCATCGATGACGACCGGCTGGTCGGCGTCCAGCTGGCCGACGGGTGTGTCGTACCGCGCGACGCTTTGTTCGTGCCACCCCGGTTCGTCCCGAACAACCAGCTCCTGGTCGCTCTCGACTGCGCCGTCGACGACGACGGCTGGGTCAGCACCGACAGCGCCGGGCGCACCAGCGTCCCCGGCGTCTGGGCGGCCGGCAACGTCGTCGATCCCCGCGCCCAGGTCATCACCGCCGCCGGCGCCGGCTCCGCCGCCGCCCTGGCCATCAACGCCGACCTCGTCGAGGACGACGTGTCCGAGGCCGTCCGAGCGTTCACCCGCGGCGACACGCCCTAGGCAAGGCCCGCTCGTAGCCCCCGGCCGAGCCGCATGCACCACGCGCACAGCGGCAGCTCGCCGGTGCCGAGACTGCGGTCGCGCACATCGATGGCCAGCCCCTCCGGGCATTCGTCGTCGTTGTGGTGCACGTAGCTGCCGGGCAGGTTCGCGTGGAATGCCTCGACCCGCGCCATCGTGTCAAGTCTCCTGTCAATCCGGTTGACCCTTTGAGGACTCTAGTCACGGGCCAACGCTGACGCCTGTGCTAAATGCGTAGTGAATGCCTTGTCAAAGATGCTTGACAACAGTTGTCAAGGGAAGTTGACTCCGAGCCTCCTGCACGCCTGCGACGAGGTGGTTGGCCGTGGCTCGGATAGTGCGTTTGGCAGTGACGTCGACCGTGACCGCGACCCTGACGCTGGGTGTGCTGGTCGGGGTCCCGGCAGTGGCGGTGACTCAGCTGGGGGGCTGGGCGGAGGGCACGCTCATCGCGGGCCCACCTCACTGCTGCCCGTGATGACTCCGCTCGGCGTCCGCCCACCACCGGGGAGTGGGCGGGCGTGGCGAGGCACGCCGCTGGCGGCCATGCCGTGCTGCAACGCTTCCATCGCCTCGGCCGGTCGGTCGAGCTCGCGGTAGACGTCGGCCAGCTCCTGCCACACCGCGGCGGCCTGCCGGTTCTGTCCGATGCTGTCGAGGGTGGCCGCTGCCTGGGCCAGCACCCGGGGCGCGTCGTCGATCGCGCCCAGTCCGAGCAGCGCCCGGGCCAGCGTCAGCTGGGCGCGTGAGGTCTCGAGCCTTGGCCCGGTGCCGAGCCGATCCAGCGCGCTCTGGCTGGCGGCCGCCGCGGCGTCGAAGTCCTGCTCCAGCAGGGCACACCTGGCCAGCTCGGTGTCGACGTAGGCAAGGTCGACGGTCGACCCGACGACGGTGAGCTCGTCGCGAGCCTTGTCCAGCCACTCCCGCACAACGGTCGTGACGTCGGGGGAGCCGTCCTGCATCACCAGCCAGGCCTGCGCGACGCGCAGCAGGGCGACCCCGCGGGCGTTGTCGCCCTCGCCGTACAGCGCGACCGCGCGGTCCAGGCACCGGCGGGCGGCCGCCAGGTCGCCGCGTGCCTCCGCCACCAGGCCCGCGTTCCAGTAGGCGGCTCCACGGGCGTGCGGGGATCGTGCCCGGTCGGCGCCCTCGATGACCCGCTGGGCCAGCAGGTGCGCTCGGGTCAGGTCGCCGCGCTCGTGGTAGCCGCCGACCAGCGTCGAGGCCAGCTCGACGGCGGCGTCGCTGACGAGGGTCTCGCCGTCCGCCTCGGCCCGTGCCAAGGCCCGCTCGCCGACCTCGATCGCGTGCGAGAGGTCGCCGGCCTCCAGGTACGCGCGGCAGAGCGCCGTCTCCACCGGGAAGTCGTCGTCGCCCCCGCCGGGGCTGCGCAGCAGCTGCTCGTACGCCGTCACGGCCGCTTCGAGGTCGCCGCCGACCTCGTGCGCGCGGGCCAGCCCCCAATGGGCGCGCCAGGCCAGCTCGGGTCGCTGCTGGTGTGCCGCCGCCCGTTGCGCGGCCTCGGCGAATCGCGTCCTGGCCTCGGCGACCTCGCCGGATCGCAGCGCCAGCTCGGCGAAGTCGAGCTCCACGACGAGCGCGTCCTCCGCCGATTCCGGCCGGCCGACCCCGTGCTCGAGGTACTCGATCGAGCAGCCGAGCCGTTCGGCGATCAGCCGCAGGGCACGTGCGGTAGGCGGCCGGCGCCCGGACTCGATGAGCGAGACGTAGCTCCCGGACAGCTGGGTCTGCTTGGCCAGGTCGGCCTGCGAGAGCTGCTGTCGCGTTCGCAGGTCGCGGATCCGCTGACCCACACTGTCGGGCAACCCGGTCTCCCGCCCCGCTTGTCCCCCGAGCTGACAGATCGTGCGTCCACAGCCGGGACGCACCGTGATGGCGCCGTTGACACTACCCGCGGGTTCACTTCCCGCTCCAGGGCGGTTTGACCGGGCGGGGGTCAACGGGGCGTGACAGTCCCGCGTCAGGGCAGCAGCCCGCGCACGTACGCAGCCTGCCCCACGTGCTGCAGGTCGTCGGACAGCACGCTGACCAGCCGGACCGAGAGCGTCACCGGAGGATCCCAGCGCTCGTCGACCACCCGGTCGAAGTCGTCGTCGACCCAGCCCTCGAGGTGCGCGAGCGTCTGCTCGTGCACTGCGTCGTGGTAGCCGCGCAGCAGCTCGGACTCGACCCGCACCGCGTCGACCTCGGCCGACCCGTGCCCGTACCCGGTCTCCTCGGGCTCGAACGGCAGACCGGACCGCTCGCCCCACCCCTGCTCGGTCCAGACCTGGGGGGCACCGGCAGCATCGGCGAGGTGGTCGTCCTGGATCCGGGTCAGGTGCCAGACCAGCCAGCCGATGGAGTTGCCGCGGCCCTCCGGCCGCCAGGCGAGCTGGTCGGTGTCCAACCCGTCGACCACGGAACCGACAAGGTCCCGGATCCGGCCGAAGCCGTCGGTCAGCAGCCGTCGGGCGGCCGGTACCTGGCTCATCTGATCCCCTTCCTCGCACCGGATCGTCACGCTAGCGGCGAGCCGGTCGGTCGCCTACCCGGGCAAGTCGAGCTGGTCGACGCTGCACGCCAGCACGTCCAGGTCGGTACGCACGCCGCGGAGCACAGGCTGGCGCAGCCGGCCAGCCGACGTCACCGACGTGTACTCGACCTCGACGACGGCCGGCGGGTGGCGCAGCGCGTCCAGCAGCAGCTGTCGCAGCGCGGCTGAGGTGCCCGCACCCACCCGCCCGACGGGCACCAGCTCGCCGGCGTCGTCGACGAGGTAGGTCTCCAACGAGCGCGGGTGCGCGCGGCGAGCGGCCGGCAGGGCAGCCTCGGGACCCCAGTCGACGCCGCCGACCAGGCAGCTCACGGTGCGCAGAGCCTTGATCTTGACCCAGTCCGGCGAGCGGCCGCGGTGGTACCGGCTGCGCCGGCGCTTGGCGACCAGGCCCTCCAGCCGGTGCGCCGTGACGACCTCCCACAGCGGCCACGGATCCGGGCTCGCCAGCGTGAGACCCAGCGGCGGCTCCCAGTCGGCAGCCAGCTCCTCCAAAGCCGCGCGCCGCTGCTCGTACGGCCAGGAGCGGGTCGAGCGGCCGTCGCGGCCCAGCAGGTCGAAGACGTACAGCCGAGCGGGCAGCCGTTCGGCCCAGCGGGCAGCCGCCGAGCGCTGCGCGGTCCGCTGCTGGGTGAGCGGCCACGACGGCAGTCCCCGGGCGTCGGGCACCGCCACCTCGGCGTCGAGCACCAGGCCAGGGTGCCGGTCGGCGACCTGCCGCAGCGCGGCACCGAGCTCGGGGAAGCGCACGGTCAGGTCGGCCCCGAGGCGGGTCCGCATGCCCACCCGGGCCGTGTCTGCCGTACTCGGTGAGGTGCTCACCAGGGCGCGGATGCCGTCGACCTTGAGGTCGAAGGAGTAGCCGGCCGCGGCCAGGGCGTCCAGGTCGTCGACCGAGCCTCGCTCGGCCAACATCAGGTCCATCCTGGTCAGCCCGTTCAGACCCGCACGTCGACGTAGCAGGTCCGCGGCCCGCGGATGAGCAGGAACATGAAGCCGTGGTGGACCCCGGCCCGGGTCGCCGCGCTGGTACGGATCACGCCGCGGTCGTTGCTGCGCGCGAAGCCGTCGCTGTTCCCGGTGACGCCGGTGCCGTCGGCGAACTGGGTTGAGGCCTCGCTGGCCAGACTCCACCGGGTGCGCTCGCCCGCGTGCCGCACGGTCAGCTCACCCTGCACGAACCGGTCGCCGTCGAAGCGCTCGTTGCGCAGGACCACCGAGTAGCTCGGGCCCCCGTCGCAGAGTCCGCTGACCCGGACCCGGTCGGCCAGCCCGTCGTCCGGTCCGGGTCGGGGCGCAGCCGTGGCGAGCGGTGCCGACGCGGCTCCCGCGACGAGCACGAGGGCGGTGGTCAGGGTGGGCAGCAGCACACGCACGGTGTCTCCTCCGTCGGGTGACCGAAACCTATGCGCCCGGGCCGTATCTGTCCGGCCGTCGGACGCCAGGAGGGGTAGCGTCCGGCTGTGACCGACGCGCCAGGAGGTCCGGCGAACGACGACGCCCACCCGGGCGCCGTGTCGATGCGGCACCCACTGCCGCCCGAGCTGCGCCTGGCCTGGGACTCGTCGCCCGCGCTCGTCCTCGTGACCCGGGGCGCCGACCACGTGCTCTCGTTCCAGAACGCCGAGTCGGTCCGGCTGTTCGGTCGGCGCACGCTCGGCTTGCCGATGAACGAGGCGTTCCCCGAGCTGGCGGGGCGTCCGATGCAGACCCTCGACGCCGTGCTGCAGAACGGCGAGGTCGTGCAGGTGCCGCGTGCCGACACCGGGGTACGTGACGTCAACGGCGATCCCGTGCACCTGCGCTACGTGCTCGCACCGCTGGGCGTGGCCCATCCGTACGAGGGCGTGGTCATCACGTCGGTCGACGTCACGGCCGAGACCGACGCCGCGCGCGCGGTCGAGCGGGCCGAGCTGTTGTCGCGACTGGCCGAGCGGATGAGCACCGCCACCGACCCGGACGCCGCGCTGCGTGCCCTCACCGACCAGCTGGTGCCGGCGGTGTGCGACGTCGCCGCGGTCTACGTCGTCCCCGACCTCAGGATCGCCTCCGCCCGCGGGCCGAACGCGATGACGATCTCGGCCCACCTGCTGGCGACCGCGGGCCCACCGCCCACCGCGGAGTCCGGCGGCGGACCGTCGCCGTGGGAGGCAGCGCTGGCGGCCGGCAAGACCGTGGTCGTCGACGTGCAGGACGGCCCAGGCATCGGTGACCCGAAGACCGTGCAGTGGATGCAGGCTGCCCTGGCTCGGACGCTGGTGGTGGTGCCGCTGGCCGTGGCCGGGGAGCTCACCGGTGCTCTCGTGCTGCTCACCACGGTCGACAGACCACCGCTCACCGATGCCGACGTCGCCGTGCTCGAGGACGCCGCGGCCCGCGCCGGCACCGCCGTCGCCAACGCCCGTGCCTACCAGCAGCAGCGCCAGGTGGCCTTGAACCTGCAGCGCTCGTTGCTGCCTGCTGCTCCGCCGACGCCACCGGGACTCGCCGTGGTGGCTCGCTACGTCGCCGGCAGTGACGAGGTCGAAGTGGGCGGCGACTGGTGGGACGTCCACGACCTGGGTGCCGGGCGGGTCGGCGTCGGCGTGGGCGACGTGTCCGGCCGCGGCGTGCCCGCCGCGATCGTCATGGGGCAGGCCCGCTCCGGCATGCGAGCGGCCGCGCACGCCGACCTGCCGCCGGCCGACCTGCTCACCGTCCTCGACGCCCAGGTGCACGAGCTGGTTGCGGTGGAGAGCGCCGACGACAGTGCGCTGCGGCCGCGGTTCGCGACGGCTGCGTACGCCGTGATCGAGACCTTCGACCAGACGTTGCGGATCGCCAACGCGGGCCACCCACCGCTGCTGGTGCGCGACCCCGCGGGGGTCGTGCGTCGGGTGTCCGCCCCGCCCGGTCCTCCCCTGGGCCTCGGGATCGGCGGCTACGAGGAGGCCGTCACGGACTTCCCCGCCGGGTCGCTGCTGCTGGCGTTCACCGACGGGCTGGTCGAGTCGAGCACGGTCGACATCGACGACGGGATCGACCGGCTGGCCGCCGACCTCGAGGCCGTGGGCCCGGACCGCGACCTCGACGAGGCCGCCGACCTGATGCTGACCCGGGCGCACGGCGCCGACGACGCGGCCCTCGTGCTGTTGCGCAGCGACCCGTCGGTGCTCCCGGTGGCGCGGGTGTCGGCGACCCTCGAGCAGCTCCCGGACGTACCGCGAGCACGACGCCGGCTCACCGCCCTTGTCGCCGAGCACGCACCCGGGCTCGCCGACCCCGTCGCGCACGTCGCCGCCGAGCTGATGGCCAACGCCATGGCCCACGTCGGGCCGCCGGTCGTGGTGCGCGCGTACGTGTCGCCCGACCGGGTCGTGCTCGAGGTGGCCGACCGCTCCGCCTCGGCGCCGCGGGCCCGGGTCGCCGCGGACGACGACGAGCACGGACGCGGGCTGCCGATCGTGGCGGCGCTGGCCGCGGCCTGGGGGTCACGGATCACCCGCACCGGCAAGGCCACCTGGGCCGAGCTCGAGCAGCCTCCGCTCGACTGAGCTCCACCACGCCCCGGATGCGCCCGCCATTTTCCGCGGACCGCTTCCCTCGCCCCCCGGGTCCAAGTACGCTCCACCCACCCGAACGCGCAAACGATTTGCACTACGCCGGGCCTGCGGGCCGGCGTCGCGAGCCGGCCGACCGAAGGAGCGAGGGCATGGGCAGTCTTCCATTCACTGACGAGCGGGTGAGCCGGCGCGCGCTGATGCTCGGTGCCGCGGGCGCGGCGGCCACCGGGCTGGCGACTCTGCCCACCGGCGCGGCGGAGGCCGCGCGCGGTGTCGAGCGCCGCCGACCGCTGTGGCAGCAGGCACAGCAGAAGGGTCTGGTCTTCGGGTCGTCGTTCACGACCTGGATGAAGGACCATCCGTACCGTCAGCTATTGGCGCGCGAGGCCGGCATCCTGTTCACCGAGGACGACCTGCTGTGGTGGCGGCTGAAGCCGACTCCGAAGTCGCCGCTCGACTTCCGCTACGGCGACAAGTTCTACGCCTTCGCCGAGCGCAAGAAGCAGCTGGTGTTCGCCGCTCACCTGGTCTGGGACGAGGGTTTCGGCGAGGGCTGGACCGATGACGACCTGTGGGGACTGACCAAGAAGCAGGCCGAGGACCTTCTCTACCCGATCGTCAAGAAGATGGCGCACCGCTACAAGGGCCGCACCGCCGGGTGGATCACCGCCAACGAGGTCACCGACCCCGAAGGCAAGAACGGGTTCCGCACCAACGTGCCCTGGTACAACACCATCGGCCGCCAGTACATCAACGAGGTCTTCCACATCGCGCGGGAGCAGGACAAGCAGGCCGTGCTCGTGCTCAACGAGTTCGGCTTCGAGACCGTGAACCAGTACGGCGACCGGCCTGAGGCGCGGCGCAAGGCAACCCTCAAGGTGATCGACACCCTGCTCGACGAGAACGTGCCGGTCCACGCCCTCGGGGTGCAGGGTCATCTGCTGGCCGAGCAGTTCGGCGAGCGGTTCGACGCCAAGGGCTACCGCGGCTTCCTCACCGACGTGGCCGACCGCGGTCTGAAGATCCTCATCACCGAGCTCGACGTGCTCGACGACGGCCTGCCGAAGTCCCCGACCGTGCGCGACCGCCGGATCGCCGACGTCTACCACCGCTACCTCGACGTCACGCTGGACGAGCCCGCGGTGAAGTCGGTCATGGCCTTCGGGCTCTCCGACCGCTACACCTGGTTGAACGAGGACTACCCGCGCGACGACGGCGCGGCCCGCCGGCCGCTGATCTTCGACCAGGGACTGCGGCCGAAGGCGGCCTACGACGCCGTGTGCCGGGTGCTGCAGGGCATGTCGCACCGCCAGCCGCTGTGGGAGGTCCCGCGCTAGGCCCTGCAGTTCGTCCGGCCCGCCCGGTCCGGTCGTGACACGACGAGGAGACACCGTGCAGCAGGGCAGTCGGCAGGCGCTCGTGGTCCGTGGGGGCTGGGAGGGTCACTCGCCCGTCGAGGCGACCGAGCGGTTCATCCCGTTCCTGGAGGAGCACGGCTTCGACGTCGTCGTGCGCGAGGAGCTCGACGCGTACGACGACGATGACCTGCTCGGCGGCAGCGACCTCGTGCTCCAGTGCTGGACCCAGGGTGAGATCACCGACGACCGGGTGGCCCGGCTGTCGGCCGCGGTGGCGGCCGGCACCGGGCTCGCCGGGTGGCACGGCGGGATCGTCGACTCCTTCCGGTTCTCGCCGGAGTACCTGCAGCTGACGGGTGGCCAGTTCGCCACCCACCCCGAGGGCATTCGCGACCACGAGATCGAGGTGGTGCCCGAGCGGGCCGACCACCCGATCGTGCAGGGGATCGCCCCGAAGTGGCAGCAGCACACCGAGCAGTACTGGAGCCTCGCCGACGGGCTGAACGACGTGCTGGCCATCTCGCGGTTCACCCCGGGCACGCAGACGCCCTGGCAGCAGGAGGTGGTCGCGCCGGCGGTCTGGACGCGGGGGTGGGGCAAGGGTCGGGTCTTCGTCTCGACGATCGGGCACTTCCCGACCGACCTCGACGTGCCACCGGTCCGCGCGCTGACCGAGCGGGGGCTGTTGTGGGCCGCCCGCTGAGCCTCCCGGGCCGGCCGTGAGCGGGACCCGACGGGTCGTCCTCGACACCGACCTCGGCATGGGCAACCCGGGCTCGGACATCGACGACGGGTTCGCCCTGGCTCTGGCCCTGGCCGACCCCGAGATCACCCTCGAGCTGGTGACGACGGTGGGTGGCAACGCCGACGTCGACACCTGCACCCGGCTCACCCGGGAGCTGCTCGAGCGGCTCGGAAGGCCCGAGGTCCCCGTCGTCGGCGGGGCGGCGCTGTCCCTGCGCGGCGGGTCCGGTCGGGCCGACAGCAGGCGCGACCCGTACGCCGCCCCGGCGATCGTGGAGGCGGTGACGGCGGCGCCGGGCGATATCACGCTGGTGGCCATCGGGCCGCTGACCAACGTGGCGCTGGCGCTGCTGCTGGAGCCGGCCCTCGCCCGCGACGTCCGCGAGATCGTCGCCATGGGCGGTGTGTACCTCGAGCACACCAACCGGCTGGCGATGCCGGGTGAGTACAACATCTGGTGCGACCCCGGCGCGGCCGCTGTGGTGTTCGCGAGCGGTGCGCCGCTGCGCCTGGTGGGCCTGGACGTGACGCGTCAGGTGCGGCTCACCCGCGACGACGCGCGGGCCATGTGCGCGTCCGGGCGCGACTTCGCGGCGTTCGCCGGGGAGAGCGCCCTGTCCTGGATCGACCACCACGGCGCGGCCAATCCCGGCGACCCGCTCGAGCAGGACAGCTGCGCGCTGCACGACCCGCTCGCGGTCGCCGTCGTGACCCGGCCCGACCTGGTGACCTGGGCCCCGGCGCACGTCGCGGTCGAGACGGCCGGACGGGTGGCCCGGGGCGTGACGGTGGCCGACCTGCTGACCGGCGCCGACCCGCCGCCGGCCAACTGCGCGATCGGCACCGCGGTCGAGGCCGACGCGTTCCGGGCGCTGTTCCTGGAGCGCCTCGGCACCCTGTGATCGGGCGCTTTCGGCGCGATTGCTTGTCGCGGTGCCGCGTCCTGCTCTACGGTCGTGGCGCGGCGTGCAAAACGATTGCGCAGCAGAGGAGGCGGCAACCGTGGTGGAGGCCGGGCAGGCGGCGGGAGACGGCCCCCTCCGGGTGGCGATGATCGGCTACGCCTTCATGGGAGCGGCGCACTCGGTGGCCTGGCGACAGGCCCCGCGGGTGTTCGACCTGCCCCGCGACATCGACATGCGTCTGGTCTGTGGCCGGGACCGGGCGAAGGTCGCCGCCACGGCGCGCCGGCTGGGCTGGGCGGACAGCTGCGCCGACTGGCGGGAGGCGGTGGTCCGCGACGACATCGACATCGTCGACATCTGCACCCCCGGTGACACCCACGCCGAGATCGCGCTGGCGGCGCTGGCCGCCGGCAAGCACGTGGTCTGCGAGAAGCCCCTGGCCAACAGCGTCGTGCAGGCCGAGCAGATGACTGCGGCGGCCACCGAGGCGGCCGGGCGGGGAGTGCGCTCGATGGTGGGCTTCAACTACCGGCGGGTCCCCGCGCTCGCGTACGCCCGGCAGCTGGTCGACCTCGGCCGGGTGGGCGAGGTGCGCCACATCCGGGCCCAATACCTGCAGGACTGGATCGTCGACCCCGAGTTCCCGCTGGTGTGGCGGCTGCAGAAAGAGCTGGCCGGGTCCGGCGCCCTCGGCGACATCGGTGCCCATGTCATCGATCTCGCGCGCTTCGTCACCGGTCACCGGCTGGTGGGCGTCTCGGCCACCATGGAGACGTTCGTCCGCCGCCGCCCGCTGCCCGACGCGTCGTCCGGGCTCGCGGCCAGCAGCAGTGCCGCCGAGACCGGCGAGGTGACGGTCGACGACGCCACGGCCTTCCTGGGCCGCACCGACGGCGGCGCCCTCGCCGTCTTCGAGGCCACCCGGTTCGCGACCGGCCGAAAGAATGCGATGCGGCTGGAGATCAACGGCTCGCGGGGAAGCATCGCGTTCGACTTCGAGTCGATGAACGAGCTGTCCGTCTACGACGGCACGGTGCCTGCCACCGAGGCGGGTTTTCGCCGGGTGCTGGTCACCGAGGCCGAGCACCCCTACCTTGCGGCGTGGTGGCCACCCGGCCACGGGCTCGGCTACGAGCACACGTTCGTGCACGAGGTGGCCGACTTCGTCCGCGACGTCGCCGAGGGGCGCGATCCCTCACCGTCGTTCGCCGACGGGCTGGCGGTGCAGCGAGTGCTCGACGCGGTCGAGCGCTCGGCGGCCGACGACTCGCGCTGGACCACCGTCGAGACCGGTTGAGAGAGAGGAGAGCCAGGTGCCACGACCCGTCACGCTGTTCACCGGCCAGTTCGCCGACCTGCCCTTCGAGGAGATGTGCCGTCAGGCCGCCGAGTGGGGCTACGACGGACTGGAGATCTGCTGCTGGGGCGACCACTTCGAGGTCGACAAGGCGATGCAGGACGACGCGTACGTCGCCGGCCGTCGCGAGATCCTCGACCGGCACGGGTTGCAGGTCTTCGCGATCTCCTGCCACCTCACCGGTCAGGCGGTGTGCGACCACCCGATCGACGAGCGGCACCAGGGGATCCTGCCGCCCCGGATCTGGGGCGACGGCGACGCCGAAGGCGTGCGCCAGCGGGCCGCGCAGGAGATCAAGGACACCGCGCGGGCTGCCGCCAAGCTCGGCGTCGACACCGTGATCGGCTTCACCGGGTCATCGATCTGGCACACCGTGGCGATGTTCCCACCGGTGCCGCCGGAGATGCTCGAGCGCGGCTATGCCGACTTCGCCGAGCGGTGGAACCCCATCCTCGACGTCTTCGACGAGGTGGGCGTGCGATTCGCGCACGAGGTGCACCCCAGCGAGATCGCCTACGACTACTGGACGACGGTGCGCACGATGGAGGCCATCGGGCACCGCGAGGCGTTCGGTCTCAACTTCGACCCGAGCCACTTCGTCTGGCAGGACCTCGACCCGGTGGGGTTCCTCTGGGACTTCCGCGACCGGATCTACCACGTCGACTGCAAGGAGTCGACCAAGCAGCTGAACGGCCGCAACGGCCGGCTGGGATCGCACCTGGCCTGGGGCGACCCACGGCGGGGATGGGACTTCGTGTCCACCGGCCACGGTGACGTCCCCTGGGAGCCGGTCTTCCGGATGCTCAACTCGATCGGCTACTCCGGGCCGATCAGCGTGGAGTGGGAGGACGCCGGGATGGACCGCTCGTTCGGTGCTCCCGACGCACTGGCCTTCATCCGGCAGCTGACCCAGATCGAGCCACCCGCCGCGTCGTTCGACGCGGCGTTCTCCTCCGGCGGCTGAGCCGACCGTTTGACGAAGGGAGCTGACCTCGTGCTGCGAGTCGGCCTCATCGGCCTGGGCGAGGTCGCCCAGGTCGTCCACCTGCCCGTGCTGCAGTCCTTGCCGCACCTGTTCGAGGTGCGCGCCGGCTGCGACATCTCCCCGATGCTGCGCGAGCAGGTGGGCCGGCGGTACGGCATCCCGGCGTGCTACGCCACGGCCGAGGAGATGCTCGCCGCCGGCGACCTCGACGCGGTGCTCGTGCTGAACAGCGACGAGTACCACGCCGAGTGCGTCACGACCGCGCTCGAGCACGGCCTGCACGTGCTGGTGGAGAAGCCCATGTGCCTGAGCCCGCGGGAGGCCGAGGACATCGTCGCGTGCCGCGACCGCACCGGGCTGACCGTGATGGTCGGCTACATGCGGCGGTTCGCCCCGGCCTTCGTCGAGGCCGTCGACCTGATGCCGTCGCTCGGCCGAATCAACTTCGCCCGGGTGCACGACGTCATCGGCCGCAACCGGCTGATCATCGACCAGACCGCCCACGTGCTGCGTCCGGACGACATCCCGCGCGAGCTGATGGAGCAGCGCTGGGCCCGGGGCCGGGCCCTGGTCACCGACGCCGTGGGCGACGTCCCCGACGAGCTGGCGGGCGCGTACCGGTTGCTGTGCGGGCTGGGCAGCCACGACCTGTCGGCCATGCGGGAGCTGCTGGGCCGCCCGACCGGAGTGGCCGCGGCGCGGCAGTGGCGAGGTGGCGGCTACATCGCCGCACTGCTCGACTACGACGACTTCGTGGTCGCGTACGAGACCGGTGTCGACGACCAGCTGCGCTTCGATGCCCACCTCGAGGTCTTCGGCGACTCCCGGTCGCTCAAGGTGCAGTACGACACCCCCTATGTGCGGCACTTCCCCACGACCCTGGTCGTGGAGGAGACCGACGGTGACGCGTTCCGGCGCACCGTCACGCGACCGCACCTGAAGGACCCGTACACCCACGAGCTGGAGTACTTCCACGAGGTCGCCACGACCGGGGTCTCGCCCAAGACCAGCCCCGAGGACTTCGTCGAGGACCTCGACCTGTTCGCCGAGCTGGTCCGGGCGCTGGGCAAGAACGGCGCCTGACCATGACCCGAGTCTCGTCCGAACATCCGTCGAGCGTCGCCGAAGCACGGAGCGGCGGCACACCCGTCCGCGAACCTAGGGTCGTGGACGTCCAGCAACGCCGTGCCGAACGGCACCACCAGAACCGGGAGACCCGCTGATGCTCACCGCCGCCGACGTCGAGAGGTTCCGCACCGACGGCTACCTGCTGCCGGGCAAGCAGCTGTACGCGCCCGACAAGCTCGCCGAGCTCGAGGCGATCTTCAACGAACACCTTGCCGACAAGGGTGACAAGCTGTCCGACGAGCTGGACACCCCGCACTTCCGCGACCGACGGCTGCTGGACTTCCTGCTGGGCGACGAGGCCCTCGACCTGGTCGAGCCGCTGGTGGGGCCGGACATCGCCTTGTGGACCAGCCACTTCATCTCCAAGGACCCGTTCACCGGGCGGGCAACGCCCTGGCACGAGGACTCGGCGTTCTGGAACGGGCGGCTCAGTGCCTACGACCACATCGTGACGGTGTGGCTGGCGCTGGAGAACCCGAGTACCCGTGAGAACGGCTGCATGCGGGTCATCCCCGGCACTCACCACAACGGTTTCTCCGACTACCGCCCGACCGACAAGACGGTCCAGACCTTCCACGCAGAGATCGTCGACGTCGACGAGGACAAGGCGGTCGACTTCGAGCTCCAGCGCGGGGAGTTCTCGCTGCACGACGGGCGGATCATGCACGGCGCCAAGCCCAACACCAGCCCGGTGCGTCGCACCGGATACACGATGCGCTACTTCCCGGCATCGGTGCGCGTGCTGCCGGTTCAGCAGAACGCCGGGTGGAAGATCTGGCTGGCCCGGGGCAAGGACACCGCGGGCAACACCTACGAGAACGTGCCAGTGGCATAGGCCCGGGTCCGCCAGGGGTCACGGGATGCCACCCATTTCGAGCCGATGCTGACCTGGGGGACAGCACTGGCTGACCGAACGGATGATCCGCTCGCCTGAGGAAGGCGCCCGATCGGGTCCCCGTGTCACTCTCACGGCATGGCTGACACCTCTGGTGCCGGGCCGGTTGTCAGGTCGCGCATCCGCCGGACTCTTGTAACCACGCTACTGACGGGCATGATGGCCGTCAGCGGTCTCGCAATGGCTCCCTCGGCGATGGCGAAGAACGGCGACGGTTCGTCGTCCGGCCACGGGTCGTCCGGCTCCGACGGCCTGCTGGGCACCCTGCTCGGCGGCGACCCGGAGACCCTCGACACCGACTGGGGCGACGACGAGACCGGCGAGGGCGACGAGGCAGCCGAGCTCACCGGGACCTGGGAGGCCAAGAAGGACCTCGGGTCTCTGTACTCGCTGACCGACCGCATCGGCGCGCAGCACGCCTGGCACCACCGGGTGACCGGCGCAGGGGTCACCGTCGCCGTCATCGACACCGGCGTCACTCCCGTGCCCGGCCTCGACCAGGGCCAGGTCGTCAACGGACCGGACCTCTCCTACGAGAGCCAGCGCAGCGGCACCCGCTACCTCGACGGTTTCGGTCACGGCACCCACATGGCCGGGATCATCGCCGGCCGCGACCCCGGTTTCCGACCTGACAAGCCTGACGACGACGTGTTCGCCGGCGTTGCTCCCGGCGCACAGATCCTCAACATGAAGGTGGCGACCGGCGACGGTGGCGCCGACGTCTCGCAGGTGATCGCCGCGATCGACTGGGTCGTCCAGCACCGTAACGACAACGGCATGAACGTGCGCGTCATCAGCCTCGCCTACGGGACCACCTCGACGCAGCCCGCCTCGGTCGACCCGCTGGCACACGCGGTCGAGAATGCCTGGCGCAGCGGCATCGTCGTCGTTGCGGCGGCAGGCAACGACGGCATCTCGTCGCCCTCGCTGCTGATGCCCGCTGCCGACCCCTACGTCATTGCCGTGGGCTCCGTCGACCACCTCGGCACGAAGTCGCTCAGCGACGACACGGTTGCCGACTTCTCCAACGGCGGCAACGCGAGCCGCCGGCCGGACCTGGTGGCCCCCGGCAAGTCCGTGGTGTCGCTGCGCGTCCCCGGCTCGTACATCGACGACCTGCACCCCGAGGGCCTCATCGAGGACGAGCTCGCCCACCGCTACTTCCGCGGCAGCGGCACGTCGCAGTCCACGGCCGTGGTGGCAGGTGCTGTCGCCCTGCTGCTGGACGACCGTCCGTACCTGACTCCCGACCAGGTCAAGGCGCTGCTGCGCAGCTCGGCCGACAAGCTCAAGGTGTCGCAGCCGGCCATGGGCACCGGAGTTCTCGACGTCGAGGGCGCCCTGCACACGTCGGTGCTCTCGACCCTGCTGTCGCGACAGACGTGGCCGACCTCGACCGGTCTCGGCTCCCTGGAGGCTTCCCGCGGCGGCGAGCACGTGTTCGACCCGACCACGGGTGTCGAGCTCAGCGGCGAGACCGATGCGCTGGGCGAGACCTGGCAGCCGGTGGAGTGGGCGCAGGCCTCGGCCGCGGGACGGGCGTGGACCGGCGGCACATGGGCCGGACGGGCGTGGACCGGCAGCTCCTGGAGCACGGCCGGCTGGTCCGCGATCGACTGGACAGGGACATCCTGGTCAGGCGTCGCCTGGGAGGACCACACCTGGTCCGAGGCGTACTGGCAGGCGCGCAGCTGGCGCGATGACTCCTGGCTGGCACGCAGCTGGCGGTACGGTACCTGGGAGGCGCGCAGCTGGAGGGCGGCCTCCTGGGAGGCGCGCAGCTGGCGCACCGAGTCGTTCCTCGCACGGAGCTGGCGCAGCAGTCCCTGATGCATCGGCGCTGACTGCCGGCCCCAGCACCGACGGCTGGGCCGTCGAACCCCTGGAGGCCTGAGGTGAGCGAGCAGGTGGTCGCGCGCTCGCGATGGCGGGACGGTACCGGGCCGATCTGGGCCCTGGCCACCGCCATGCTCGCCGTCGCCGTGGGGCTCAATGCCCACCGGTTCGGCGACTTCCCGCCGGAGCAGTTGCCTGGTCCGCAGTGGTGGGCGCTGCTCCTCGTCTTCGCGGCCGGCGAGATCTTCGTCATTCACCTTCCCGCGACCCGTAGCTCGCACAGCCTCACTCTGCGGGAGATCCCCGCGGTCATCGGGCTGACCTTCCTGACCGGCGCGGAGTACACCACCGCGTACGTGCTCGGTGCGGGACTCGCGCTGCTGCTCTGGTCCCGTCAGCGCGGGGTGAAGCTCGCGTTCAACGCAGCGATGTACGGCCTCGAGGCCTCGCTCGGGCTGCTGACCTACCACGCCCTGCTGGGCGGCGTCGGGCACGCCGAGCCGAGGGCGTGGCTCGCGGCCCTCGCGGCCGTGCTCGTCACGGACCTGGTGTCCGCGGCGGCGGTGACGGCGGCGATCAGCCTGACCGAGCGGTCCCTGGACGACCAGGTCCTGCGGGAGGCGCTGCACTCCGGACTTCCCGGGGCCGTCGTCAACACCTGCGTGGCGCTGCTGGTGGTGGTGCTGCTCGAGCACGAGCCCGCCGGGCTGGTCCTGGTGGCGGTGCTGGTTCCGATCCTCGGCCTTGCCTATCGGGGATACGTCTCGCTCGTCACCCGACACGCTCGGCTCGAGCTGCTCTACCGGTTCGTCGGCTCGACCGGCGACACCGCCGATCTCGACGGTCTCGTCGGCGCCGTGCTGAGAGAGGCGGCCGCGCTGCTGCGCGCGGCCGAGGCCGAGCTGCTGGTGCTCCCGACGGCGGAGGAGCCGGGTAGCCGCAGCGTGCTTCGCGACGGAAGCGTGGTCCAGAACGTCCTGCCCGGCCAGGGCCTCACGGAGCAGTGGTGGTCGCCCGCAGTGGCCGGGACCCCTGTGCTGCGGCCCGCCGAGACGGCGCGGCGCGGCGCCGCGTCCGGGACACCCCTCGGTGACCACCGCGACGGGATCGCCGTGCACGTCCCGATCAGCGCCGAGGTGCGAGCGGTCCTGCTGGTGCTCGACCGGACCTTCGAGCAGGAGACGTTCAGCACCGAGGACCTGCGGCTGCTGGAGACGCTGGCGGGCCACATCGCGGTCACGCTGGACAAGGCCCGCCTTGTCGACCGGCTGCGTCGGCTCGCCGCTCAGCGCGACCACGAGGCCAACCACGACGCTCTCACCGGGCTGCCCAACCGACGCGCGTTCCAGCAGTCGGTGCAGGACGCGGTCGCACGGGGCGAGGGCGGCGCCGTCCTGCTCATCGACCTGGACGACTTCAAGGACGTCAACGACACGCTCGGACACGCCGCCGGGGACGCTCTGATCACGGTGACCGGCACCCGGCTGCAGGAGTACCGCCGCGGGACGGTGGCCCGGCTGGGGGGTGACGAGTTCGCGGTCCTGCTGCCAGGAGCCTCGGCGGAGGAAGCCCTGCGGCACGCGCGAGCGCTCCGGCAGATCATCAGCGAGCCGGTGAGCATGGGCGGGATCAGCGTGATCGCCACCGCCAGCGTCGGCATGGCGGCGCTTTCCGACGACCTCGACAAGGCCCAGCACACACTGACCCATGCCGACGTCGCGATGTACGCCGCCAAGCAGGCCCGCTCCGGGGTCGAGCCGTACACGCCGGACGGCAGCGGGGCCGTGCACCGCCGGCTCGCCCTCGCCGGCGACCTCGCGGCGGCCCTGGAGCGAGACGAGCTGTCGCTGTGGTTCCAGCCGCAGGTCGACGCCGTCCGGCACCGGCCGCTCGGCCTGGAGGCGTTGCTGCGCTGGCGGCACCCGGTGCACGGGTACGTGCCGCCGCTCGAGGTGATCGCGGTCGCCGAGCGCACGGGGCTCGGTCGGATCCTCAGCGCGCGCATCCTGGAGCAGGCGCTCCGCCAGCGCGCGACGTGGGCGGACCGCGGTCACGACCTCGTGGTGTCGGTGAACATGACCCCGCGCGACCTGCTCGAGGAACGGGTCGTCGACACCGTGTCGCGGCTACTGCTCACGACCGGCACGCCGCCCGCCCGGCTGGTGCTCGAGATCACCGAGCACGACGTGATGTCCGACCCGGAGCGCTGCCTCACGGTCCTGCGCCAGCTGCGCGAGCTGGGCGTGCAGCTGTCGGTCGACGACTTCGGCACCGGGCACTCGTCGCTCGCGTACCTCGAACGGCTGCCGGTGCAGGAGGTCAAGATCGACCAGGGCTTCGTGAGCCGCCTGGGCACCGACCCGGCGGACTCTGCCATCATCCGCGCGACGGTGGCCCTGGCCCACGAGCTGGGTCTACGGGTCGTCGCCGAGGGCGTCGAGGACCACCAGGTCATGGCCCGCGTGCGCACGCTCGGCTGCGACGTCGTGCAGGGTTACGGCGTCGCTCGGCCCATGCCCGCCGACCAGGTGATGGCCTGGCTCGACGATCGCCTCGCCACTCCCCGCCGCACCGCCTGACGGACTCTGTCAGCGCGCCAGGACGACCGGGTGCCCTCCCGCCGCCGACGTGTAGGCCGCCAGCGCGACCTCCAGCGCGGCTGTCCCGTCCTCGCCGGTTGCGCACGGGTCGAGCACGTCGCCGGCGCGTACGGAGGCGACGAACGCCTCCACCATCCGGGCGTCGACGTCCGCACCCACGCCGACCAGGCGCAGGCCGGGCGCATCCGCACCGACGAGCCGGACCGACTCGGCGGCGTCGTCGATCGCCAGCGAGCCCTGGGATCCCAGCAGGCGCAGGAAGAAGTCGTAGTCCCAGGGGTGGTTCGCCGGCACCGACCAGCTGGGGTCGAGGGTCGCGACGGCGCCGCCGTCGAGGACGAGCGACAACAGCGCCAGGTCGTCGACACCGGAGTCCCACAGCAGGTCGCCCGCCTCGGCGAAGACCCGCTGCACCTCGCGCCCGGTCACGTGTCGCAGCACGTCGGTGAGGTGCACCGAGTGGTCGATCAGGGCCCCACCGCCGGACTGGTCGGGGTCGGTGATCCAGCCCGGGTACTGCGGGGGCAGCGGTGGGCGGCCGCGGTTGCCGGCGACCACTCCGAGCACGTCCCCGACGTCGCCGGCGCGTACGGCGGCACGCGCCTGCTCGACCAGCGGGTGGAACCGGCTCACGAAGGCGGTGTGCAGCTGCACGCCCGCGCCGGCGCAGGCCGCCACCATCGCGTGGGCATCGGCAAGCGTGGTGGCAACCGGCTTCTCGCAGAGCACGTGGCGTCCGTGTGCCGCAGCCAGCTCGACCAGCCGGCGGTGCTCGACCGTCGCGCTGCAGACGACGACGGCGTCGACCCCGGACGTGCTCACCAGCTGCTCGGCGGACACGTGGTACGGCACAGCGAAGTCGCGGGTGATCGCGTCAGCGAGCTGCGGCGACGCGTCGTGGACGCCGACAAGATCGGCATGCTCCGAGGCGGTCAGGGCGCGGGCGTACGACCAGGCGTGCGGCCCGTGCGCGCACCCGAGCAGGGCAACGCCCAGCCGGCCCGTCACGCGGCGACCCGGTCGCTCAGGTCCACGGCGTCTCCGGTTCGCACCGACTCCAGCGCGGCAAGTGCCGTGCGCAGGGAGCGCAGGCCGTCGTCGACCGGTATCGGTGCGGGGGCACCGGTGCGGATCGCTTCGACGAACGCGCCGATCTCGGCCAGGTAGCCGCGGGCGCCCAGCGGCTCCCAGCGGGTCGGCGGCTGGCCGTCGCGGTGCAGCGTGCCGCTGGTCAGCCCGGCGTAGTCCCAGTCGATCCGGCCGCGGGTGCCGACGATCTCGGTGCGCAGCGCGAACCCGTGCGAGGCCGGGTGCGCCCAGCTGCTCTCGACCAGGCCCATCGCCCCGTTGGCGTAGCGCACCGTCGCCAGCGCGTACGTCACCGGGCCGGTCGGCGTGTCCGCGCCGACCGCGTGCACCCGCACCGGCTCGCTGCCCACCACCCAGGACAGGAAGTCGAAACCGTGCACGCCGAGGTCGAGCAGCGGGCCGCCTGACTGTTCGGGGTCGGTGAACCAGCCGCCCTCGCTCCACCCGGGCAGGCTGGTGGTCATCGAGTGGCTGACCATCCGCACCGCGCCGATCCTGCCCGCTTCGACGGCGGCCTTGGCCGCCGCGTGATCGGGTTCGAAACGCGACACGTGGCCCACCATCAGCAGCCCGGGGGCCGTGCGCGCCGCCTCGGCGATGCGCTGTCCGTCGTCGAGCGTGCGGGCCAGCGGCTTCTCGCACAGCACGTGACAGCCGGCCTCGAGCGCCGCGACGGCCGGGTCGGCGTGGGTCAGCGGTGGCGTACAGACGCTGACGATGTCGACTCCCGCGGTCAGCACCGCCTCGAGGTCGGGGACGACAGCTGCGTCGACCCGTCCGGCCAGCCGCTCGGCCTTGGGGGCCACCGGGTCGACGACCGCGACGACGCGGACACCCGGCGTCGCGGCGTACGCCCCCACGTGCTCGTTCGCGATCATGCCGGCGCCGAGCACGCCCACCCGGAGGTCCGGCACCCGGTCAGCCCTTGACGCCGGTGAGCGCGATGCCCTGGATGAACTTGCGCTGGAAGATCAGGAACACGATCACCATCGGCAGGGTGCAGATCACCGAGCCGGCGAAGAGCACCGTCCACGACGCCTTGTTCTGCCCCACGAACAGACCGAGGCCCAACGGGGCGGTGAAGAGATCGGGGTTGTCGATGATGACGAGCGGCCAGAGGAAGTCCTCCCACGCGCCCTGGAAGGTGAAGATCGCGGTGGCCGCCAGCGCGGGCACGCACAGCGGCAGCACGACCCGCCAGTAGATCTGGAACTCGTTGGCGCCGTCGACCCGCGCGGCGTCGAGCAGCTCGTCGGGGATCGACATCATGTACTGCCGCAGCAGGAAGATGCCGAACGCGCTGACGCAGCCGGGCAGGATCAGCCCCCAGTAGGAGTCCAGCATCCCGTGGCCGCCGAGTCCCATCGCGTCGTTGTCGCCGAAGAACGGCATCCGCTTGAGGATGATGTAGTTCGGGATCAGCGAGACCTGCGGCGGCAGCATCATCGTGCCCAGGAACAGGAAGAAGATGATGTCCCGGCCGGGGAACTGACGCTTGGCGAAGGCGTAGGCGCACAGCGAGTTGAAGAACGTCTGCAGGATGGTCACCGAGATCGCGACGAAGGCGGAGTTGGCGAACCAGCGCCAGCTGCCGGACCCGGACTCGCGCTGCACCTTCGTGAGGTCGCCGATGTCGAGGAACTGCTTGTACCCGTCATGGTCGTCACGTCGGGGAACCACTGCGGCGGGGTGGAGAAGATCTCACCCGCCGGCTGGAATGACGCGCTGATCATCCAGGCGAAGGGCGCCATGAAGAGGAACGCGCCCGGGACCAGGATCAGGTACGTGATGAAGAGCCTCTTCTTGGTGGCCCGCCGCCGGGCGCGGCCGACTTCAGCGGGCCTTGCCCTGGACGTTCTCGGTCTGCAGCGCGGCCGGGGCGTCGATGCCCGGCGACTCGCCGACCGCGTCATCCCATCGCCTTCCGGTAGAAGCGCAGCTGGAAGTACGTGACGACGAGCAGGATGGCGAAGAGCCCGAACGCCAGCGTGCTGGCGTACCCCATCTCGTAGAACTCGAACGCCGAGCGGTAGATGAAGTAGACCATCACCTCGGTCCGTCCCACCGGTCCGCCCTGCGTCATCACGAAGATCTGGGCGAACACCTGGAACGAGCCGATGATCCCCATCACCAGCAGGAACAACGTGGTCGGGGCGAGCATGGGGATGGTGACGTGCTTGAATCGGGCCCAGGCGCCGGCGCCGTCGATCTCGGCCGCCTCGTACAGCTCCTCGGGGATCGCCTGCAGCCCGGCCAGGTAGACGACCATCGAGAAGCCGGTGCTGCCCCAGACGATCATCAGGATCACGGCAGGCATGGCGAGGTTCTGGTCGGAGAGCCAGTACAGCGGGTTGTTGATCAGGTTCGTCTTCAGCAGGTAGAAGTTGAACAGCCCGAACTGGCCGTTGTAGAGCCACTTCCACAAGATGCGCCTGCACCACGAACGGGGTGACGACCGGCAGGTAGTAGAACGTGCGCCACAGGCCACGGAACCGGATCGGCTGGTTGACCAGCATCGCGATACCCAGCCCGAGGCCATCTGCAACGGCACCGAGCCGCCGGTGAAGTAGAACGTGTTGATGATCGAGCGGCCGGTACTTCTCGTCGTGGAGCATCTCCCGGTAGTTGTCCAGGCCGACGAACGGCGTCTCCGGCTGGATGATGCTCCACTCGTGGAACGTCAGCCAGAACGCGAACAAGCAGCGAGAAGACCGTGAAGACGCTGAAGATGATGAGACCCGGCGCGAGGAACAGGTAGGCCGACCACTCCCGCCGCAGTCCTGCGCGCCGTGCCGCGCTGCCGACGGGTCGGCCTGTCGTCGCTTCGGTCGCGGCCGGGTCGCCGCCGCGGTCGTCATCGACCAGTCCCTCCCGTCTCGGACGACGACCCGGGCCACCCGGCCCGGGTCGTCGTCGCCGACCGTGCTCGTGCGGTGCGCTACTTGTCGAGGATCTCCTGCGCCCTGTACGGCGGCCTTGTCGAGCGCCTCCGTCGGCGGTCTGCAGACCGTAGATCGCCTCGGCGAGCTCCTCGTTGAGGACCTCCTCGACCTGCGGCGCCTTGGGGTTGGAGCGCCTGCTGGCGACACCACAGTCCATCAGCTTGGCGAAGCCCTCGAGCACCGGCTTCTCCTCGATCAGGTCGTCGCCCTCGAGCAGCGAGGTCAGCGGCGGCAGGTTGGTGCCGTCCGGGGACCCGTAGGTCCACTCGGCCATGATGTCCGGCTGGGACAGGTACTCCATCCACAGCCAGGCCGCGTCGACCTCTTCGTCGCTGTTCTGGTCGTTGGCGACCATGATCAGCGCGTCGCCGGCGATCGTCGTCTTGCAGCCGGCAGGCCCTCGGGCAGCGGCGCGGCGGCCCACTTGTCATCGATCTGCGGCGCCTCGGACTGCAGCACGCCCGCGAACCAGGCGCCGGCCATGTACATGCCGACCTGGCCCTGGATGAAGGCCACGCCGGCCGTCGTACGAGTTCGAGTTGAGGTAGTCCGGCGGCGAGTAGTCCGCCAGGCCGACGTAGTACTCGGCGGCGGTGCGGGCCTCGTCACTGGTGAACAGGATCTCGCCCTCCGGGCTGAGGACGTCACCGCCGGCCTGGTAGAGCCACGGGTACCAGTAGTAGGCGGCCTCGGGAGCGAAGATCTCGAAGCCGTACGTCCCCTTGTCCGGCTTCGTCAGCTTGGCGGCGGTGTCCTCGAACTCCTCCCAGGTGGTGGGCGGGCCGTCGATGCCTGCCTCCTCGAAGAGGTCGGTGCGGTAGAACAGGCCGGTCGACTCACCGTTGAACGGCAGCCCGTACATCTCGTCCTCGAAGCTGACGAAGGTGCGGAAGGCGTCGACGTAGTCGTCGGGGTTCACGATGTCGCTGCGGTTGATGTAGTCTGTGAGGTTGACCAGCGCGTCGCGCGAGGCGAAGTCGGCGGTGTCGCTCGCGTTGACGTAGGCGACGTCGGGCGGGTTGCCGCCGGCGATCTGGGTGGTGAGCTTCTGGCTGGCCGCGTCCGTCGGCGCCTTCTGCAGCTCGACGGTGATCGTCGGGTACTCCGCCTCGAAGTCCTTGACGAACTTCTCCATCGTCGGGCCCATGGCGGCGTCGGTGACCTGGAAGGTGATGGTCACGTCCTCGGACGGGGCCTCGACGGGACCCTCGCCCTCGCCGCGCTCGGTGTTGGCGCCGGTGCCGCTGGAACAGCCGGCCATGGCCAGGGCGGCGGTGGCGATCGACGCGATGGCCGCCCGCGACCTCCAAGAAGTGCGACTGTGCACGGGATCAGCTCCTCGTTCGATCGTGTAGGTGCCCCGACGCCCGGCGCTCATGCAAATCGTTTGGCGCGTTGCCGGGAAGCATCGTCGGGGACCTGCGTGGTTGTCAAGGATTGTGACCCGCCCGCAGCCCCGCTGTCCCCGGAAGCGCCGAAACCGGGCAGGTAACGACTCAGTCGCTGGCGGCCGCCGGATCGAGCACCACGGTGGCCTTCGCGAAGCCGTCCGGCTTGTCCACCATGGTGGTGAACGCCGCGCCGATCTGCTCGAGGCCGAACCGGTGGGTCACCAGGGGCCCGAGGTGGATCGCGCCCGACTCCAGCAGTCGGGTCCCGATCGTCATGCCCCGCATGATGGTGGCCACCTCGCGGAAGTGGGCGTTGACGATGCTGAAGGCCATCCAGTTCCAGTACGCCAGCGGGATCTCGCGCGGCGGAGCCCTGGTGGAAGCCCACCAGCACGAGCGTGCCGCTCATCCGGGTGACGCCGCCGATGCTGGTCAGCGCGCCCTGCGTCCCGGTGCACTCGAAGGTCAGGTCCGCTCCGCGGCCGCCGGTCAGCTCGCGGACCGCGTCGGGCAGCGACTCGCTGGTGACGTCGACGACGCGGGTCGCTCCCTGGGCCGAGGCGCGGGCCAGTGCGTCCGGACGGGTGTCGGCGACCACGACCCGCCGCGCGCCGCGCAGGTTGACCAGCTGGTGCACGAGGTTGCCCATGAAGCCGGCGCCGATGAGCACGACGTCGTCGCCGAGCCGCACGTCGGCCGCCTCCACCGCGTTGGCCGCGCAGGCCAACGGCTCGGCGAGTGCCTGGCCCAACGGCACCCCGTGCACGACCCGGCAGTGCGCGGCCGGCACGGCGACGTAGTCGGAGTAGCCGCGGCTGGTCACCCAGACCCCCACGGTGTCGCCGGGCCTGAGGTCGCGGACCTCGGCACCGACCTCCTCGACGGTGCCGCTTGCCTCGTGACCGAGGTGCAGCGGGTAGGCCGGGTTGCCACTGCCGTTCCACGCCTCGAGGTCGGAGGCACACACGCCGCAGGCCGCGACGCGTACGAGCACGTCGGCGGGCCCGATCGCCGGGACCGGACCTCCTCGACGACGAAGTTCCGCGGCCCCCGCAGCACGGCGGTCCGCATCAGGCCACCTCGCCCGTCTGCAGCACGACGACGCCGTGCACGCCCAGGGCGGGCACCGTGACGACGTTCCGGTCGCCGTCGGCGCGCAGCGCCAGCTCGGTGCTGCCGTCGGTCGCGACCAGGCGGGCCGAGGTCGCCGTGAACGGGAGCCGGACCGCCAGCTCGAGGTCGGCCAGCGGCTGCACCTGGTCGGTCTCGGCGTCGTAGCGGTAGTTGACCAGGTGCACCGCCGCGGCGTCGTCGTCGAGCCGGCCGATGTTGAGTCCGACGCCGGTGACCCGTCCGGGTGGCCGCCCGTGCCACCGCCGGAGCCGAGGCGCACCTGCGCGCCGTGCGGCAGCAGGGCGTCGAGGTCGCGGTGGTCCGCCCGACGCACGCCGGGATGGGTGAGCAGCGCCTCGCGCTGCCCCGGGTCCAGGGTGTCGCCGAACCGGTCGGTGACGACGACCGTGCCGCCGCCGTCCAGGAACGCGGTGACCGCCTCTGCCTGCGCCGCGGTGAGGACGGTGCAGTCCGGCAGCACCACGGTGCGGTACCGCGCGAGGGTGTCGCCGATGACCCGGTCGGGGGCCGTGACGCCGTCGGGGAACAGCACGACGTCGAACGGCTCCGCCGCGTCGGCGAGGGCCTTCACCACGTTGCGGTAGGGAACCT
Organism: uncultured Actinomycetota bacterium; assembly: GCA_963785115.1. Taxonomy (GTDB): domain Bacteria; phylum Actinomycetota; class Actinomycetes; order Propionibacteriales; family Nocardioidaceae; genus JACCWP01. Next base: position 417,095 of record CAWATY010000023.1, on the reverse strand, counting down.
GCACCGACTCGTCGCGGGCGTTGCGCAGGTTGTCGCTCGCGTCCTGGCGGCTGATCAGCTCGCGGGTGCTCGCGACGCTGAACACCACGGCGAGCTCGTGATGGGTCCGTCGCTGGTACAGGTCGTCGTGGTCGGCGAGGAAGTCCTGGACCTCGACCAGCAGGTCGTGTGGGGCGTAGAAGGAGTCCTCGATCGTGCTGCCCATCCAGGAGCCGTACGGCACCGTCATGTTGGCGCCGAACGCCGCACCCTCGTGCAGCGACAGCCGCAGCAGGTCGTGCCCGCGGCCCTCCTTGAGCATCGCCACCAGCTCGGGCACCACGCCCCCGTAGGGGTTCTCCACGACGACGACGTCCTTGTCGCCGGCGAACGCCGCGACGTAGCGGTACCACTCCGGCTGCCGATAGCTCGTGTTGCGCATCTCGGTGATGACGAGGTCGACGTCGTCGGCGAGTGCGAGGTAGGTCGGGTCGAGGTTGAAGAAGTTGCCGGACACCAGGACGTCGCGACCCTGCTCGCGCCCGTACGCGCGGGCATAGGCAGCCAGCTCGTGGAAGTACCGCTGGATCGCGGTGCACTGGTAGCGGAAGTAGTCACCGAACAACGGCGTCGAGCTGCGGTCGCCGGTGAAGTCGAAGCCCCGGGCGAGCAGCCACTCGCCGTAGTGGAACGTCTCCAGGTCGACGCCCTCGAGGTCGGCGCTGCGCTCGTCGTCGGGCAGCGCCTGCAGGTGGGCCCGGAAGCCCTTCATGCAGTCCTTGCAGAAGCAGGCGCCGTACTGGAAGGCCCCCATCGGCAGCTCGGCCTCGTCCAGCTGGATGCCGTCGACTCCGGCGTCGATCTGGATCCGGATCACGGCCTTGAGGTACTCACGCCAGACCGGGTTGTTGCGGTCCATGTAGTAACACTGGTGGTCGCGGTCGGGGCACTCCACCCAGCGCGCGTGACAGGCGACCTGGTGGATGTCGCGGGCGGCGCACTCCTCGATCAGGTCGGTGACCGGCTCGCCGTCGCTGTTGACCAGGCCGCCGGGGAAGTACGTCTCCACCGGCTGGCCACAGCTTCGGGTAGCGGTTCTGCGAGAACTCGCGCAGCCCCAGCCAGTCCCGGTGGCCGACGCCCCGGAGCTCGTTCAGGGCGAGGACGGTGTCCTCGGCGTCGTTGAGCTCGACCGGGAACTCCCAGCCCTGCGCCTCGAACACGACGCCGAAGACGCTGATGCCCTGCTCATGGCACGCGGCGATGAACTCGCTGTCGTTGACGAACCCGTAGAAGCGCGACCGGGCGTCGACCGCGCCGAACGCCTCTTGCTCGAGGTACGGCAGGGCGAGCGACCCGCCGCCGAGCGCCGACCACACCAGCACGTCCGCCCGGTAGGCCACGAGGTCGTCGACCATGCGCAGCCGCCGCGGGGGCAGGCTCGGGTGATAGCAGTGCTGCCGCGGGAACCAGGCGTCGAAGTAGACACCGCGCTGCATCCGGGGGCCCTCTCTCGGGGGGTGCTGGGGGTCAGGCAGATTCGCGCTGGATCAACGGGCAGGGCAGCACGACGGTGCGGCGCGGTCCGGAGTAGTGGTCCTGCATCCGGGTCAGCAGCAGGTCACCGGCCGCGCGGCCGGTCTCGTAGGACGGGTTGCCGACCGTGGTCAGCGACGGGCTCACCAGCTCGGCGGCGTCGATGTCGTCGAAGCCCGCGAGGGCCACGTCACCGGGGATCGACAACCCGAGCTCGCGTGCGGCGTCCATGGCGCCGATGGCCATCAGGTCGTTGGCGCAGAACACGGCGTCGGGTGGCGGGTCGAGTCGCATCAGCTGGTGCATCGCGCTGCGCCCGCCCGGTCGGGTCCAGTCACCGCGGACCGTGTAGCGCTCGTCGTACTCCTTACCGGTCTCGCCCAGGGCCCGGGCGTAGCCGTCGACACGGGCGACGCCGGTGTGGGGCGGGCCCTTGATCATCGCCACCCGCTGAGCACCCCGGCGCAGCAGGTGCAGGGTGGCGGCGCAGGAGCCGTCGCCGTCGTCAGAGACCACTCGGTCGATGTCGGGGTGGTCGATGCTGTCGCCGAGGCAGACCACCGGCGTGCCGTAGCGGATCGGTGCCGAGGCCTGTCCGGCGGCCGCGCTGACCGAGGCGATGACCATGCCGTCGACGCCGCGGTCCATGACGTCCTCGACGAAGGTGCGCTCGCGGTCGAGGCGCCCGTCGGTGTTGCAGACATAGGTGCCGTAGTCGCCGCCCAGCACGGCGTCGGCGAGCCCGCGGGTGAGGACGCTGTAGAACGGGTTGGTGATGTCCGGCACGACAACGGCGATCATGTGCGAGCGGCGGGTGCGCAGATTGCGGGCGACGTGGTTGGGGCGGTAGCCGAGCTCCTGCACGGCCTGCTCGACCCGCTCGCGGGTGGTGGCGGCGACCAGCCGCTTGCCCGAGAGCACGTGCGACACGGTGGTGGCGCTGACGCCGGCGCGCTCCGCGACGTCGAGGATCGTCACTCGCTCGCGCCCAGCGTCCTGCGTCTGGGTCATCGATCCGTCCTTCCCGCCCGTCGCCGCCCCGGAACCCTAGCGCAGTGACAAATCGTTTTGTACGGTGCGGGGGATGAGCCTGGACCCGGTCGAGCGCTACACCCTCGATGCGCTGGCCACGCCGGACGCCCCGGTGCGGGTCCTGCACCAGCGGTTGCACGACGTGCCGGTGCACTGGCACGACTTCTACGAGCTGGTGCTCGTGCTCTCCGGGCGCAGCCGGCACGTCTGCGACGGCGAGGCGCACGAGATCGGACCGGGCACCGCGCTGCTGCTGAGCCCGGCCGAGCTGCACGGCTACGAGGCCATCGGCGACGAGCCGCTCCGCTGCTACGACGTCGTGATCGACCCGCTGCTGATCGACCCGCACCTGCACGAGCTGCTCGGTCCCGCGTCCGAGCGCAGCGGGTGGGTGGTCGACGACTTCTCGGCGGCGCGCCCGGACGTCGAGCGGATGTGGCGCGAGCACGTCAGCGGGCTGCCGGGCTCCGCCCAGGTCGTCGAGGCGCTGCTGCGGTGCCTGTTGGTGGAGTTCGCCCGGCGGCTGCCGGTCGCGAGCGACACCGGCGCCGACACCGGCGCCGACGCCCACGTCGCCCCGGCCGGTGGCGCCGACACCCCGATGCGGCGCGCGCTGTTCCACGTCGACCAGCACTTCCGTGAGCACCTGACCCTGGTCGAGGTTGCCGCGCAGGCGCACCTGTCCGCCAACTACTTCAGTGAGCGCTTCCATGCCTACACGGGCGTGCCGTTCCAGGCCTACCTGCTGCAGCGCAGGCTGCGCTTCGCCCGCTCGCTGCTGGTGTCGACCGACGTCACCGTCACCGAGGCGTGCCAGGCGGCGGGCTTCGGCAACGTCTCCCACTTCGGCCGGGCCTACCGCTCTCGCTACGGCCACCCACCCTCGGCCGCCCGGACCTGAGCAGCAGGGTCAGTGGGGGACGGGGTCGCGGTGCTCGGTGATCCAGCGGTCGATGTCGCTCCACCGGTCGAAGAGCCACTCGATCCGCTGGTCGCGGCCGGTGGGGACGTCGTCGGCGGCGTAGAACCACCAGCGCAGGTAGAGCTCCTTCTCCTGCGGGATCGAGCGCCAGATGTCGCGTACGCCGGTGAGGTGGTCGAGCCCGGTGTGCGCCACGAACACGACGTCGGCGTGCGGGGCCGCGTCGAGCGCCGCCAGGACGCCGCCGGGGCGAGGCGGCAACACGTGCACCAGCTCCTCGGCCCGCTCGGCGGACTCTGTGTGACCCCGACGCCGCAGGCTCCGGATAGCGCGCCCACGTCGGCCCGGCGTGAAGTTGCCGCCCTCGGGGAAGATCAGCAGCGCGTCCTCGGTGCCGAGGTCGGCGGCGAGCTCGGCGATCCGTACCTCGGCCGCGTCGCCGTCAGCGCCCGACGGGTTGACGAAGGCCGCGCGCAGCCGGTTGAAGTAGACGTCGACGAGCGGGTCCAGCTGCATGGTGTCCTTCATCACCACCCGCGGCCGGCGGAGGTGGTCGCGGTTCATCAGCGTCTCCATCAGCAGCACGCTGTCGCCGGGGCCGGCGTGCCGGCCCAGCACCAGCATCGCGTTGGTCGACCCCGGGACGCCGTCGTCCAACGGGCTCCAGCCGTCGCCGTCGGTGACGACCTCGAGCCGGAAGAGCCACTGGGCGACGCCCACCAGCACGACCAGCAGCCAGCGCAGGACCGCGAGGTGCGCGCGCTGGAACACCGGTCGGCGGATGGCGTACCCGAAGCCGCTGGCCACCCACAGCCCGAACGCCACCACCACGGACGCCGCCTCCAGCGTCAGCCCCACCAGGGCGAACGCGAACAACCGCGGGCCGCGCCACCGGCCGGGCAGCCAGTTCGAGGCCACGAGGGCGGCCACCACCAGCAGCGGCAGCGCCAGCACGACGAGCACCAAGGCCACCAGCAGCCCGACGCCGAGCACCCGGCGCACCGGCCACGGGGGAACCCTCACCGCCCGATGGTGGCACGGTGCGTGCCGATTGGCGCTCAGGCGGCGAGGTACGCGGCCGTGGCCTCGTACGCCGCGTCGATCCGCGCGCCGACGTCACCGAGGTCGCGGTAGCGCAGCTGGCGGAACCCCGACAGCCGGGCCGGATCGGCCCCGGCCGGCAGCACGTGCACGTCGACGTCGTCGGTCAGCTCGGCCATCGTCGTGGCGAAGCGGTGCCGGCGGGCGATCTCGAAGGCGACGAACGCCACTTCCGCCGGTGAGCGCGGCGGCTCCAGCGGGGTCTCGACCCGGCCGACCTGCAGCACGAAGACCGTCGTGGCCCCGAGCTCCACCGCGCGCCCGACCGGGATGCTGTCCACCAGGCCGCCGTCCAGGAAGTGCTCCCCGTCGATCTCGACGGCTGGCAGCAGCCCCGGGGCCGCGGAGCTGGCGAGCACGGCGTCGACCAGCGGGCCGCTGGTGAACCAGTGCTCGCGGGCACGCTCGATGCTCGCCGCCACGCACTGGAACTGGACCGGCAGGTCCTCGATCCGCCGGTCTCCGACCTCGGAGCTCAGCAGCTCGCGCAGCGCGTCGTGCTCGTGCAGGTGAGTGCGCGAGCGGATCAGGGTGCCGGCCCGTCCGAGCAACGAGCCACCGAGGACCGCGCTGCCGGACATCCGGCGCCACAGGTCGGCGAGCCGCTCGACCGCATCCGGACCGGGCGAGAGCGCGTACGCCGCCCCGTTGATCGCGCCGATGGACGTGCCGACGACCAGATCGGGCTCGATGCCCGCCTCGGTGAGGGCGCGGAGCATGCCCACCTCGCACGAGCCGTGCACGCCGCCGCCGCCCAGCACGTAGCCGATGCGGCCCGGGGTCATGTCCCCGATCGTGGCATTTTTTTTTTTTGTGTGTCTCGCGCTCGTGTCGGTGTGGGTCTCACGGCGAGCGGCGTGTGGACGCGCGGGGGGGTGTGCGCACGACACGTGGTCGAGCTGTGGGATGACCTTGTCAGAGCGCACGGCCACACCCGACCGATTGATCCGTCGCACCCGTTGATCACCAACGTGACCTCACTCGCACCCGTTCCCCGCACGCACTCACTCCCTCCGCCGCGCGCTTCTCGTTTCCAGTGATCATCTCATCCCCAATCGCGCCTCATGCTCGGCGGCGTGGGCGAGTTGCTTCCTTCGTACTATCTCACGACCGCGCTGCTCAGGCTCGCATCGTCTGTCTTCGTGGCCTCGCGCGCCCCTGCGCAGGTCCCCGTCACATGTGCCGCGCTGCTCGTCTCGCTCACCACCGCCTGTGACCATCGCCTTGCCGCATCGAGCGCATCCCGCTGGAACCGCGTCGCTGGTTTCTCGTCCGCTCGTCGCCGCCGTCCGCAGCCACAGCGCCCAGTGCGTCCCGCCCTGCGCTGTGGCCCTGCTCACCAACCGTGCGCGCCCACCAACCCCTCGCCTGGGTTCGCTGCCTCCTATGTACCTACATCCTCCTCACCCAACGCATCGCACCGCTTCGCCGCCTGCGGCTGTCCATCACCGTCCCCATCGCCGCCGCACCGCACCTTGCCGCATCCCGCAGCCTCCCTCCGTCGCGCGCTCTTCTCCGCTGCCTTACTGTCCTTACTGCTACCCGGCTGCCCTACGCTCTCTAAGCTCTCTTGCCCTATACCCCAGCTCATTCACCCTATCCACTACCCATCTTCCTCTCCCTATCTCCTCATCAACTCCTCCTCTCCACCTCCCATCATATCCTCTCCTTGCCCTCTCCTCCGCCACAGGCGCCGCCGCTCAGCGTCCGCCCTCGATCCGTCGTGACCGCTGGTTGGTGCCCGGTCCGCCGTATGGGTAGTCGGCGGCGGCTGGGTCGCTGGCCTCGTCGAGTCGGGCGGTCTCGTCGACGGTGAGCCGCAGGTCGGCCGTGGCCAGGTTGGCGCGCAGCTGCTCTGTTGTCCGGGCGCCCAGGATCACCGAGGTCACGGCCGGCCGGGCGACCAGCCAGGCCAGCGCGACGCTCGCCATCGGCACGTCGCGGCCGTTCGCGACCTCCTCGAGCGCCTCGACCACGTCCCAGGTGCGTTGCAGCGTGCTGCGCCGGTCGTACGCCTCGACCCCGGCGTCGGGGTTGTCGCCCAACCGCGTCGCACCCGTCGGCCGCTCGTCGCGCTGGTACTTGCCGGTCAGCCATCCGCCGCCGAGCGGCGACCACGGCAGCAGCCCGAGTCCGTTGTGCTGCGCTGCCGGGACGATCTCCCACTCGATCTCGCGGACCAGCAGGTTGTACTGCGGCTGCAGCGTCACCGGCCGGGTCCAGCCGTGGTGCTCGGTGAGGTCGACCGCCCGCTGGAGCTGCCAGCCGGTGAAGTTCGACAGGCCGAAGTACCGCACCTTGCCGGCACGGACCGCGTCGTCGATGAAGCGCAGGGTCTCGTCCAGCGGAGTGATCGGGTCGTAGGCGTGCACCTGGTAGAGGTCGATCGTCTCGACCTGCAGTCGCCGCAGCGACGCGTCCAGCGCGAGCGACAGGTGCCGTCGCGACAGGCCGAGCCCGTTGGGCGAGTCGTCGGTGGGGAACCGGCCCTTGGTCGCGAGCACCACCCGCTCACTCACCTCGACCGGCGCCTTGGCCAGCCAGCGGCCGATGATCGCCTCTGACTCGGTGTCGGAGTAGACGTCGGCGGTGTCGACGAGGGTGCCGCCGGACTCGACGAAGACGTCGAGCTGCTCGTGCGAGCCCGTCTCGTCGGTCTCGCGGCCGAACGTCATGGTGCCGAGGGCGAACGAGGACACGGCGCAGCCACTGCGCCCGAGGGTGCGAATCTCCATTGGGGGAACGTAGGCGGCGGCAACAGTTGCCGCCACCCGGTGTTGTGCGCGTACGGGCGGGCTGGTCGGATACCGACCATGCGTGTACTCGTGACCGGAGCCCGGGGCAAGGTCGGCCGCTCGGCCATCCGGGTGCTGCAGGCCGCCGGCCACCAGGTGACCGCGACCGATCGCGCCGAGCCTGGGTGGGACCGCCCCGACGACGGCGCGGCCGACTACGTGCGCACCGACCTCACCGACGCGGGAGAGGTGTACGCGCTGGTCGGGGGCTGGTCGCCCGGTGCCACCGACAAACCAGGTCCGTTCGACGCCGTCGTGCACGCCGGCGCCATCCCCGCGCCAGGCAAGCACGCGCCGCACGTCGTGTTCAGCAACAACCTGCTCGGCGTGTTCAACGTCGTCGAGGCGTGTGTGCGCTGGCGAGTCCCACGGCTGGTCAACATCTCCAGCGAGACGGTTCCCGGCTACCTCTTCCCCGAGCGGCCGTGGCACCCCGACTACCTGCCGGTCGACGAGGAGCACCGGGTCGAGCCGCAGGACCCGTACGCGCTGGCCAAGCACCTCGGCGAGCAGGTCTGCGACGCCGCCGTCCGCAGGTCCGACCTGCGGGTGATCTCGTTGCGGCCCACCTGGGTTCAGGACGAGACGTCGTACGCGCGAAACCTCGGGCCGTCGGTCGCCGACCACTCCGAGCCCTCGCTGAACGGGTGGTCCTACATCGACGCGGGCGACCTCGGCGAGGCGATCCGGCTGTCGGTCGAGAGCGACCTGCCCGGGCACGAGGTCTTCTTCATCACCGCCGACGACACCGTCGGCGGGCGCGACCTGTACGCCTGCTGGGAGGCGTCGTTCCCCGGCTCGCCGACCGAGCTGCGGCCGGTCGACCGCCCGGACGCGGCCGGCATCTCGAACGCCAAGGCCGAGCGGCTGCTCGGCTGGCGCCCGAAGGTGTCCTGGCGCGACGTCCTCGATGCCGAGGGCAAGCCGCTGCGGTGAGCGAGACCCTCGACGCCCTGGCCGACCACCTGCTGGTGCCCGTGGTCGTGCTCGACGACCCCGAGCAGGCACCGGCTCTGACGCGGGCGCTCGTCGACGGGGGACTGCCGGTGGCCGAGATCACGCTACGGACGCCGCAGGCGCTCGAGGTGCTGCGTACGACGGCGACCACCGGCGACGTGCTGGTCGGCGCCGGCACGGTGCTGAGCCCGGGCCAGGTCGACGACGCCGTCGACGCCGGTGCCCGCTTCGTCGTCTCGCCGGGGCTGTCCGCCGAGGTGGTCGACCGGGCCCGCGCGCGCGGCGTCGCCGTGCTGCCGGGTGTCGCGACCCCGAGCGACCTGATGGCCGCCACCGCGCTGGGCCTGGACGCCGTCAAGCTGTTCCCCGCCGGGCAGCTGGGCGGGGCAGCCGCCGTCCGGGCGCTGGCGGCGCCGTTCCCCGCCATGCGGTTCGTGCCCACCGGCGGCATCGGCGCCGACGACCTCGCCGACTACCTCGCGGTGGACGCGGTGGCCGCCGTCGGCGGCAGCTGGATGGTGCCGGCCGATGCGGTGGCGGCAGGAGACGTCGACACCGTGCGCACCCTCGTCGCGGCGGCCGTCGAGGCGGCCCGACGGGCCAGGACGAAGGGACGGACCCCATGACCCGGGTGACCGGCGTCGACGTCGTCGACGTGCGCTACCCGACCTCGCTCGAGGCCGACGGCTCCGACGCGATGAACACCGACTGCGACTACTCCGCGGCGTACGTGGTGCTCGGCACCGACGATGCTGACCTCGCGGGGTACGGGTTCACGTTCACGATTGGCCGCGGCACCGACATCGTGGCGGAGACCGCGCGCCAGCTGGGCGAGCACCTGGTCGGGCACGACGTCGACGAGATGCTGACCGACATGGGCGCGGTCAGCCGGTCCTTCAAGACCGACTCGCAGCTGCGCTGGCTGGGTCCGGAGAAGGGGGTCGTGCACCTCGCCCTCGCCGCGGTGCTCAACGCCGCCTGGGACCTGGTGGCCCGGCGGGCCGGCAAGCCGCTGTGGCGGCTGCTGGTCGACATGACGCCCGAGCAGCTCGCCGACGTCGCGGACCTGTCGTACCTGGGCGACGTGATCACTCGCGAGGAGGTCGTCGATCGGCTGCGCGCGCTGGAGCCGACCCGGGCCGAGCGGGTCGCCGAGCTCGACCGGGTCGGCTACCCCTGCTACACCACCTCGCCGGGCTGGCTCGGCTACGACGACGACAAGCTGCGGCGGCTGTGCCGCGAGGCCGTCGACCAGGGCTTCCGGCACGTGAAGCTCAAGGTGGGTGCCGACCTCGCCGACGACGTGCGCCGCTGCGGCATCGCCCGCGACGAGATCGGCCCGGACGTGGAGCTGTCGATCGACGCCAACCAGGTCTGGGACGTACCGCAGGCCATCGACTGGGTCAACGCGCTGGCGCAGTTCGACCTCACCTGGATCGAGGAACCGACCAGCCCCGACGACGTACTCGGCCACGCCGCCATCCGTCAGGCGGTCAGGCCCGTCGGCGTCGCCACCGGCGAGCACGCGCACAACCGGGTGATGTTCAAGCAGCTGCTGCAGGCGGAGGCGATCGACTACTGCCAGCTGGACTCGTGCCGGCTGGCCAGCGTCAACGAGATCCTGGCGGTGCAGCTGCTGGCAGCCCACTTCGACGTCCCGGTGTGCCCGCACGCCGGCGGCGTCGGGCTCTGTGAGCTGGTGCAGCACCTGGCCGTGGTCGACTTCGTCGCGGTGTCCGGGAGCATGGACAACCGCGTCGTCGAGTACGTCGACCACCTGCACGAGCACTTCGTCGACCCGTGCGTGGTCAAGGACGCCCGGTACGTGCTGCCGACGGCTCCTGGCTACAGCGCGCGGATGCACGACGAGTCGGTGGCGACGTACCGCTGGCCCGACGGCGGCTTCTGGTCCTCACGGTGAGCGACCTCGCCGGCTTGACGGCGGTGGTGACCGGAGGGGCATCGGGGATCGGCCTGGCCACGGCACAGGTGTTCGCCGACCGCGGCGCCGACGTGACCGCGCTCGACCTCGACGTCGCGAGCCTGCCCGCCGGGCTGGCCGGCGAGGAGTGCGACGTACGCGACCGGGCGACGGTCGAGAGCGCGGTCCAGCGGGTCGTCGACCGCTGCGGTGGGCTGGACGTGGTCGTGGCCAACGCGGGCGTCGGCGCGGTCGGCCGGGTCGAGGACAACCCCGACGACGAGTGGGCGCGGGTGCTCGACGTCAACGTGACGGGGGTGGCCCGCACGCTCTCCGCGGCGATGCCGCACCTGCGCGAGTCGGAGCACGCGTCCGTCGTGGTCACCGCGTCGGTGGCCTCCTGGGCGGGACTGCCCGAGCGGGCGCTCTACAGCGCGACGAAGGGCGCGGTGCTCGCGCTGACGCTGGCGGTCGCCGCCGACGGCGTGCGCGACGGCGTGCGCTGCAACGCGGTGGCACCCGGGACGGTCGACACGCCCTGGGTGGAGCGGCTGCTGGACGCGTCCGCCGACCCGGTCGCGGCCCGCGCCGCCCTGGAGGCACGGCAGCCGACCGGGCGACTGGTGTCCGCCGCCGACGTCGCGCAGGCGGTGGCCTTCCTCGCCTCACCGCTGTCCGGGTCCGTCACCGGCACGGTGCTCGCCGTCGACGGTGGCATGCACGGGCTGCGGCTGCCACCGTCCTGACGGCTCAGCCAGGCACGCCCGCGTGCGTCTGCTCCCACGCGTCGTAGCCGCCGAGCAGGTCGACCACGTCGCGGTGGCCGTGCGCACGCAGGACGCTGGCGGCGACGCTCGAGCGCCAGCCGCTCGCGCAGTGCACGACGACCCGGCGGTCGGTCGGCACCTCGTCGACACGCCGCTCGAGCTCGGCCAGCGGGATGTGCAGCGAGCTGTCGATGGCGCCCTCGGCGCGCTCGCCGGCGTTGCGGACGTCGAGCACGGCGACCCGACCGGCCCGCACCGCCTCGGTCAGCTCGTCGACGTCGATGCGGCGGCCGGTCTCGACGAGGTCGGCGAGCTCGACCAGCGACCGCGAGGGGTCGGCCAGGTGACCGCGGACGTCGTCGAACCCGATCCGGGCCAGCCGCATCTTCACCTCGTCCTCGCGCCCCGGCTCGGTCACGGTCACGATCGGATCGTCCTGGCGCAGCATCATGCCCGCGGTCTCGGAGAGCCGGCCGTCGGCGCCGACGTTGATCGACCCGCGCAGGTGACCGGCGGCGAACTCCTCGGGGATGCGGGCGTCGAGCACCCGTACGCCGCTCTCGATCGCTGCGCGGACCGCGTCCGGCGTGAGCGCGGTCGAGCGGTGCGGCTCGGTCACCGGCGCGCGGCGCCGGCGGTTGAGCACCGCATCGACGGCGAAGTAGGCGGGTGCCGACGGCTGGCCACTGGTGATCAGCGCGACGAAGTCGTCCTCGCTCATCGGCTGCACCGAGGGGTTCGTCGTCCGCTGCGCGCCGATCGTGGACTGCAGCTCGTCGGAGAGGTTCTTGCCGCACGCCGAGCCGGCGCCGTGCCCGGGCAGCAGCCGGACCGGGTCGGGCAGCGCCATCAGCACGTCGTGGATGGAGGCGTACAGCGCCCGGCCCAGCTCGTCGGCCGAGGCGCCGACGGAGACTGCGAGGTCGGGGCGGCCCACGTCGCCGATGAACAGCGCGTCGCCGGTGAGCACGGCGTAGGGCGTTGCGTCGCCCGCGTGCTCGCGCACCAGCAGGCTGATCGACTCCCAGGTGTGGCCAGGGGTCTCGAGCACCTCGATCTCGACCTCTCCGAGACTGATCCGCTCGCCGTGCGCCAGCCGGCGGATGTCGTACTCGGCCTCGGCCATCCGCCCGTAGCCGATCCAGGCCCCCGTGCGGGCCGCGAGCTCGAGGTGTCCGGCGACGAAGTCGGCGTGGAAGTGAGTGTTGATCACGCCGACGATCGAGAGGCCGTGCAGCTCGGCGTCAGCAAGGTAGTCGTCGATGTCTCGGCGGGGGTCGACGACTATCGCCTGCCCACTGGACTCGTCACCGACGAGGTAGGAGCCCTGGGACAGGCAGCTGATGTAGTACTGCTCGAGGATCACGTGGCCTCCCGGACGACAATGTCGACTCCCACACTACTCTTTGAGTCAAACAGGCTCCCTCGGCCATGGTTGCTCGGCGCGCCACGTCAGACCAGGTCGGCGGCCAGCGCTCCGGCCGCCCGGTGCAGGAGAGGGACCGCCACCTGCACGACGTCGTCGCTGATCCTGGCGGTGGGACCCGAGACCGACAGGGCCAGCCGCACCGACACGTCCGGCACCGTGACCGCCACGCAACGCACACCGATCTCCTGCTCGCCGTCGTCGAGTGCGTACCCGTGCCGGCGGACCCAGTCGAGCTGGCGCAGCATCGCGTCGGGGTCGGTCAGCGTGTGGTCGGTCTGTGCCGGCATGCCAGAACGGTCGAGGATGTCGCGCACCTCGTCGGGCGGCAGTGTCGACGCGAGCGCCTTGCCCACCCCCGTGCAGTGCAGCAGCACCCGGCGTCCGACCTCGGTGAACATCCGCATCGCGTGCCGCGACGGCACCTGCGCGAGATAGGCCGCCCGGTCACCGTCCAGCATCGCGAGGTTGGCCGTCTCGCCGAGGCTGTCGACCAGTTCGGACAAGTGCGGGCGGGCGATGCTGTTGAGCATCGCTGACGAGCTCTCGGTCAGCAGCAGCAGCCGCGGCCCGAGCGCGTACGCGCGCGACGGCTCCTGGCGGAGGTAACCGAGGTCGACCAGGGTGCGCACCAGCCGGTGGATGGTCGGCAACGGCAGCCCTGTCTCAGCAGCGATCCGGGACAATCCCATGCCTGCCTCGTTGCGTGCGACTGCCTCGAGCACGTGCATGGCTCGTTCGATCGATTGCACGCCACCGGCGGTCGTTGCCAATGCGTGCCTCCCCGTCTGGCGTCGTCAGGGCGTACCGATCGACCCGTCACCAACCGGGCGCGACCAGCAGTCCCCAGGTCACGAACGGTGCCACTGCGACCATGGTGAAGCCCCAGATCATCAGCTGGCGGAAGACGCGGTCGCGACCGTCTTCCGGCGCGTTGGCCACGACGAGCGCGCCCGAGGTCGAGAACGGGCTGGAGTCGACGACGGAGCTCGAGATGCACAGCGCGATGAGCATGGCGACCGTGCCGACGTCGCCCGCGAGCAGGAACGGACCCGCCAACGGGATCAGCGTGCCGAGGATGCCGGTGGTCGAGGCGAACGCCGACACGATGCCGCCGATGTAGCAGATCACCAGGGCGGCGAGCAGCGGCGCGTCCATGTTGGCCACCTTCTCGCCGAGCCACTCGACCGTGCCGATGTTCTCCAACAGGGACACGTACGTGACGATGCCGCAGATCAGCAGCACGGTCGGCCAGGCGATCTTGGCGATCGAGCTCTTGGCGAGGTTGGGGCTGAGCAGGGTCAGCACGATGCCGAGCCCAATGGCGGTGAAGCCGATGTCCCACTCGAAGAAGAGCACGCCCACGGCGAGCGCGAGCATGCCGGCGACGGTGATCCGCCGGTTGCGCACGCGCGCGGTCTCGGTCTCGGTCAAGGTGGCGCCCTCGCCACCCTGCAGCTCGGCCACCTCCTCAGCCTTCTCCTTGGCGGCCGCCTCCGACTCGCCCTCGTCGCGCCGTCCGATCAACACGCGACCACCGAAGACCACGAACGTGATGGCGCCGAGCACGATGTTGAACACCAGCGACGCGACGAACAGCAGCAGCGGGTTGTCGTTCAGGTCGAGGTCGCCGGCGGCGTCGTTGGCGATCGTCCCGAACACGCTGAGCGGGGAGAAGCCACCGGCGGTCGCCCCGTTGATCACCATCAGTCCCATCAGGACGAGGTTGATCTGGTAGCGGACGGCGAAGCCCATGGCGATCGGCGCCACGATGGCGACGGCGGCCGGTACCACCGCACCGAAGGCGGTGAGGATCGCGGTGACCCCGAACATGACCCACGGGATCATCACGATGCGCCCGCCGACCGACTTCACCGACACGTCGACCAGCCAGTCGACGGTGCCGTTGTCGCGCGCGATGGCGAACAGGTACGTGACGCCGACGAGGATGACGAACAGGTCCCCCGGGAAGCCGAGGAACACCCCGTCGATGTTGTCTTCCTCGCCGAGCAGAGTGCCCGGCTCGACGACGTAGACGCCGACCACGTAGGCGGCGACCAGCGCCAGCGCGCCCATGTTCACCGGCAGCACGGTGGCGACGAGGAACACCGCCACCAGGACGAGGATGGAGATCAATTCCACGGACATCGGCGTCGCTCCAGGGTCAGGGGGCCCGGCGCGGCTTCCGCGATGTGGAAGCCAGGTTTCGCTGGCGAGCACAGTGCCCGGTTTGCCCGGAAGCGTCAAGAGCGGGTAGCCGGGATGGCCGGTGTCCGGTACGCCCCTTAGAGTCCGTAGGACGGTAATGAGATTCCGCCCAGCGGACAGCGCAGCGGGCATGTCAGTGGACAGCTCGGGCGGACAGCCGACCGACGCACGAGAGGACCCCCATGGGTCGCCACTTCCTGCAGATCCCCGGCCCGACCAACGTGCCCGACCGGGTGCTGAACGCGATCGCGATGCCGACCATCGACCATCGCGGACCGGAGTTCCGTGACCTGACGCTGCACCTGCTGGAGGCGGTGAAACCGGTCTTCGGCACCACCCAGCCGGTGATCGTCTACCCGGCCTCCGGTACCGGGGCGTGGGAGGCCGCGCTGGTCAACACGCTCAGCCCCGGCGACCGGGTGCTCTGCTTCGAGACCGGCCACTTCGCCACGCTCTGGCAGGAGATGGCGCGCACCCTGGGGCTGAAGGTCGACATGGTGCCGGGCGACTGGCGGCACGGCGTCGACCCCGCGCAGGTGGCCGAGCGACTGGCGGCCGACACCGGGCACGAGATCGCAGCGGTCTGCGTGGTGCACAACGAGACGTCGACGGGCGTGACCAGCCGGATCCCCGAGATCCGCGCCGCCATCGACGAGGCGGGACACCCCGCGCTGTTCCTCGTCGACACGATCTCGTCGCTGGCCTCGATCGACTACCGGCATGACGAGTGGGGCGTCGACGTCACTGTCGCGGGCTCGCAGAAGGGGCTGATGCTGCCGCCGGGCCTGTCCTTCAACGCGGTGAGCGAGAAGGCGCTGGCGGCGTCGCGTGAGGCGCGGTCGGCGAAGTCGTACTGGGACTGGGAGCCGATCCTCGAGGCCAACAGCCGCGGGTTCTTCCCGTACACGCCCGCCACCAACCTGCTGTACGGGCTGCGCGAGGCGCTGCAGATGCTCGACGAGGAGGGCCTGCCGGAGGTCTTCGCCCGGCACCAGCGGCACGCCGCCGCGACGCGGGCGGCGGTGCGCGCCTGGGGGCTGGAGGTGCTCTGCCTCGACGATCGCGAGCACTCCGGCTCGCTCACCGCGGTCCTGTTGCCCGACGGCCACGACGCCGACGAGGTGCGCCGCATCGTGCTCGAGCGCTTCGACATGTCGCTCGGCGCCGGGCTGACGAAGCTTGCCGGCACGGTGTTCCGCATCGGCCACCTCGGCGACTTCAACGACCTGTCGCTGGCCGGCACCCTCGCGGGCGTGCAGATGGGTCTGGTGCTGGCGGGAGTGCCGGTCTCGACCACTGGCGTCGAGGCGGCGCTCGAGGTGCTGCAGGCCTAGTACGCGGCTTACCGGTTCGGGTTACGCAACAGCGGGCGGATAGGACCGCTCGGCTGGCCGCAGTCCCGGCGTTCGCACCCGGCTCACGTCCGTACGGCTGACTGCGACCACGGTCCGCGCACGATGCCGGGGAGCGGCGTCGCACCATTGGCACAGTGCCCCCGGGCCGTTGCGACCATGGTCCGGGGGCACGCCTCTGCCATACAGGCCCCGCGTGCCTACTCCCCGCAATGTCTGCAGGTCTTGGAGTCAGCGGGGGTCGCCGAGTCCGGCGAGCTGGGCGGTGAGGGTGTCGATCTCGTCGTCGGGGTGTGGTGGCGGCTGTTGGTGCGGCAGGTCGTGGAGCCAGGTGAGCCATTCGGTGTCGACGGTGTGGTCGGTGGGGTCGGAGCCGGGGCCGAGGGCTGGTGGCGGCCTGCTGGTGTGGGTGGTGGTGTTGGGCAGGGTCCAGTCGATGTCGGGGGCGTTGTGCCGGTAGCTGTCGATGCCGTCGCCCCAGGGCCGGTCCGGTTTGGTCTTTGCGTGCACGCGGGGGTGGTCTTTGAGGGTGTGGCTGCGCCTGGACAGGCCTTGGCCGTTGTGGGCGGCGGTGGGTCCGTGGTGGTGGTGGTCTCGGATGTGGTCGATGTCGGCGATGGTGTCGCCGGTGAGCCGGTCGGTGTGGTCGCGCCAGGTGGTGAACTGGCGCAGGGTGCCGGTGAACCTGCCGGGCGGTGGAGTCCATCTGCACCAGCCGGCCGTCGGTCGGGTCGCAGAACAACCGGCGCAGGCTGGTGGTGGCCCCGGTGCTCTGCGCGGTGGTGACGATGTCGGTGAGGGTGTCGGCGTCGATCGCGCCGTAGCCGCGGAGCAGGCCGGGTTCGCGGTCCAGACCGAGCCAGGTCGCCAACGACACCACCACCTGCACCTCCACGTCGACCGGCACCCGCCGGGCGCCGGCGGACTGCCGGTCAGGCTCGGGTCGGGGTCGGCGTCGGGGTCCGAGCTGGTCCGCGGGAGTGTCCGTGTCGGGGTAGCTGTCCCAGCAGTCCTGCTCCGGCGCCGGGTCGGGGTCGGTCACCGCGGCAGCCGGCGGCGGCGTCGCTGGCCACCCAGGGCTCGAGCCCGTTGGTCGACCGCCAGTCCGGCACCGCCGAGGTGCCCTCGGCCGGCGCGGCCTGGTCGGCCTGGTCGGCCTGGTCGGTCGGCGGTCGCTGTCGGCTGGTCGGTCTCGCCTCGGCTCGGTGCTGGGGTGACTTGGCGGCTTTGCCGAGGAGGAGTTCGCAGACCAGGTCGGCGCGCAGGGTGTTCAGCGGTCGGGGGTCGCCGGCGGCGCGCATGCCGCGGCTGGTGCGGTCGATGCGGGTGTAGATCGCCAGTGCTTCCTCGGCCCGCAGGCTGGCCCACACGGTTGCGGTGCCCTGCCACGGGTCACTGACGCCGCACGTCCCGGGTGGCCCGGGCGCGGGCGGCACGTTTCGCCGCGGCGTCGGGGTCGATCGCCAGGACACGGCGGTCGGCGGCCTTGGCCAGCTCACCGGGGGTCATCTTGCCGGCGGCGGGCCTCGGCGCAGACCAGCTCGTCGACCCGCCGCTGCTGGGCGGGTTCCAGCACCCTGGTGGTCTCGATCACCCGGTTCAGCCCGGCCATCGACACCCGGCCGGTGCCGACCAGCTCCAACAACCGCGGATGCGACTCGACCGCGGTGGCCGCGTTCTCCACCCTGGTCCGCGCCGTCATCGTCGCCACCCCGAGAGCCTTGGACACCTCGACCGGCACCGACCGGCCGGCCATGTCCCCGGACAGCCCGATCTCGGCGTCCTCGGCCACCCGCCGCGCCTTCAACGCCGCCAGCTCCCGCACCTGCGCTGCTTGCGCCGCCTGGGACAGTCGCTCCAGTGCCGCGATCCGGTCCACCAACGCCGTGTCAGCGGTGTCGTCGTCGGACGACCCCGGCGCGGTGACCTCCGCGAACGCGGTGGCGACTGTTTCGAACATGTGTTCATCCTAGCACGTCGAACGGACAGTGGCGAGGACTTTCCCCAACCAGGCTTGACGAAAGTCGAAGAAGTCTCGGATGTTTCCACCACTCGAGCCGAGGACGAACGCCGCCTCAACCACCCGGCCCTTCTTCCTTGCCGCTTGTGCCCTTCGAATCGGCGACAGCTCCTTGCCGAGCCGACGCTCGCCACCCCCTCAGTCGGCAGGCGACAGCTCAGTGGGATGCGCGACGACGTCGACCATCGCCCCCGACCGCAGCACGGTGACCGCGAGCCGGCTGCCGATGGCCTCGGCGAGCATCAGCCGCTGCAGCTCCTGTGCGGTCCGCACCGCGGCGCCACCCGCGGCGACCACCACGTCGCCGGCAAGGATGCCCGCCCGCTCGGCGGGGCTTCCGGGCACGACCTCGGCGACGCGCAGGCCCGTCTGCTGTCCGGTCCGCTCCGCCACCGGGGGAGGCAGCGGCGCGGGCACCCCGGCCACGCCGAGGTACGCCCGCCGGACCCGTCCCTCGCGCATCAGCGTGCTGATGATCTGCCGGGTCGTGGCGTTCACCGGGATCGCCAGGCCGACCCCGATGCCGGCGACGGCGGTGTTGATGCCGACCACCGAGGCGTCGGCCGTGGCGAGGGCACCACCGGAGTTGCCAGGGTTCAGCGCCGCGTCGGTCTGGACGACGTCGTCCACGACCCGTACCGCTGCGCCCGATCGGGTGGGCATCGACCGGCCGAGCCCGCTCACGACGCCGGCGGTCACCGACCCGCTCAGCCCGAGCGGATTGCCGACGGCGACGACGAGCTGGCCCACCCGCAGGTTGGCTGCCTCGCCGAGCCGGGCGCGCGAGGGTGTCGGCCCGTCGGCTCGTACGACAGCGAGGTCCGAAAGCGGGTCGGCACCGATCACGTGGAAGGGCATCGTCGTCCCGTCGCCGAAGGCCACCGTCCCCGCGTCCTCGCGGCCGACCACGTGCGCGTTGGTGAGCAGGAAGCCGTCATCGGTGAAGGTGACCGCCGAGCCCGCGCCGCGGCGCAGCCGCACCGCGCCGACGCTGGGCCCGATCGCTGCCGCCACCTCGGTGACGATTCGCGAGTACGCATCCAACGGAGCCTCCGACGGCCCCGTCGACTGCTCGTCCATGCCGACCCTCAACACCCCGGCGGCAGCCGTCATGCCCGGTGTCAGCCAGCGGCGAACGCCCAGACCCCCGACGGCGAGACAGGCGCGATCGCCCTATCGTCGCGGGGTGACCGCGACCGTCGACGCGCCCACCCACACCACCGCCGAGCTGCAGCACCGGCTCGAGCGCGAGCTCGAGGGCGGCGCGGCCGACGTCCGCTTCGACGACTACACCCGGCACCTGTTCAGCCGCGACGCGAGCATGTACACGATCACGCCGCTCGGGGTCGCGTTCCCCCGTCATGCCGACGACGTCGCCGCCGCGGTCCGGGCCTGCCACGACCTCGGGGTGCCGGTACTCGCGCGTGGCGCCGGCACCAGCCTGGCCGGCCAGACCGTCGGCCCGGGCCTGGTGCTGGACATGTCCCGGCACCTGGCCGAGATCGTGGCGCTCGACCCGGACGCCCGGACCGCCCGGGTCCAGCCGGGCGTCGTCCAGGATCAGCTGAACCGTGCCGCGGCGCCGCACGGGCTGATGTTCGGGCCGGACACGTCCACCAGCAACCGAGCCACGATCGGCGGGATGGTCGGCAACAACTCCGCCGGCAGCGGGTCGGTCCGCTACGGCATGACGATCGACCACGTCCGGGCGCTGGACGTCGTGCTCGCCGACGGGACGCGGACCCGGCTGGGTCCGATCGACGCGGACGAGCTCGCCCGCCGGGGCCGGGCCGGCACCCTCGAGGGCGCGATCCTCCGCCGGCTGCCCGAGCTGGTCGAGGGCGGACGGCACGCGATCGAGACCGGCTTCCCCGAGCACTGGCGGCGGGCCGGCGGCTACCGCCTCGACCGGTTGCTCGCCGACATCGACAACGGTGCGCCGCTCGACCTGGCGAAGTTCGTCGTCGGCGCCGAGGGCACGCTGGTCGTGGTCACCGAGGCGGAGGTCGATCTGGTCGCGAAGCCGGCACACACGATGTTCGGCGTCGGCCACTTCGCCAGCGTGCAGGAGGCGATCGACGCCACCAGCGACGCGCTGGCCCTCGACCCGGCACAGGTCGAGCTGCTGGACCGCACGATCCTCGACCTGTCCCGCTCCAAGATCGAGTACGCCGGGCTGGGCGACATCCTCGAGGGCGATCCCGAGGCCCTGCTGTTCGTGTCGTTCACCGGCGACGACCCGGCCGAGCTCGGCGAGCGACTCGACCGGCTGGCGAAGGTCTGGGGCGAGCACGGGCACGGCTACCACCTGCTCCGGGCGGAGACCGCCGAGCAGCAGGGCTACCTGCTCAAGGTCCGCAAGGCCGGCCTCGGACTGCTGATGGCCAGCAGCAGCGGCGCGAACCGGCCGCTGGCGTTCATCGAGGACACCGCCGTGCCGCCGGAGCACCTGGCGGCGTACACCCGCAAGGTGCGTGCCGTGCTCGACACCCACGACCTCTCCGCGGGCTTCTACGGGCACGCGTCGGTGGGCTGCCTGCACATCCGGCCGTTCGTCGACCTGTCGAAGCCGGGGCAGGCCGAGACCATGCGCGCGGTGGCCGAGCAGGTGAAGGACCTCGTCCGCGAGTACGGCGGGGTGAACTCGTCGGAGCACGGTGACGGGCTGGCCCGCAGCGAGTTCAACCGTGAGCTGTTCGGCGACGCGCTCTACGACGCGATGCGCGAGGTGAAGCGCCTCTTCGACCCGACCGGCGTGCTGAACCCCGGCAAGATCGTCGACGCGCCACCGATGACCGACCACCTGCGCGACGCGGCCCTGCCGCCGGCCCCGCCGCTGCGCACCCGGCTCGACTTCGATGTGGTTGGTGGGATGCGCGGTGCGGCCGACCGCTGCATGAACATCGGGTTGTGTCGCAAGGCCGACACCGGCGTGATGTGCCCGTCGTACATGGCGACCCGCGAGGAGGAGCACTCGGTCCGCGGCCGGGCCAATGCTCTGGTCAAGGCGCTGACCGAGCCCGACCCGCACGCCGCGCTCGGCGACGAACGGCTGCACGAGATCCTCGACCTCTGCCTGATGTGCAAGGCATGCAAGAGCGAGTGCCCGCTCGGCGTGGACATGGCGTCGCTGAAGAGCGAGGCTCTCGCCCACCACCACGACGTGCACGGCACCCCACTGCGCTCGCGTGTCTTCGGAGCGATCCGCACGCTGAACCGGCTGGGGTCGCTGGCGGCGCCGTTGTCGAATCTGCCGGGCCGCAACCGCCTTGCCCGCAAGGGGATGCAGCGTGCGATCGGCATCGCGCCGGCGCGACCGCTGCCGGTGTTCCAGCGCGACAACCTGGTCCGCTGGTTTCGCCGCCGCACCGGATCGGTGACCGCGTCGCAGGGGACCGTGACGTTCCTCGCCGACTCGTTCGCGACGTACACCGAGCCGCACATCGGCCGCGCCGCGGTCGAGCTGCTCGAGGCGGCGGGCTGGCAGGTGCGGCTGGAGAGCAGCGGGTGCTGCGGGCGCTCCAGCCTGTCGAAGGGTCTGGTCGACGACGCCAAGGCCAAGGCCACGGTGCTGTCGCGTCGACTGGCGGCGAGACCGGACGGACCGGTCGTCGGCTGCGAGCCGTCGTGTCTGTTCACGTTGCGCGACGAGCACACGGCCCTGCTCCCCGGCGACCCTGCGGTACGTGCCGTCGGCGAGCGGGTGCGTCAGCTCGAGGAGCTGCTCGCCGAGGCCATCGACGACGGCCGGCTCCGGCTGCGCGACGACTCACCCGTGGCCGGTCGTCGGATCCTCTACCACGGTCACTGCCACCAGAAGGCCGAGGTGGGCACCGCCGCGACCGTGGCACTGCTGCGGCGCATCCCCGGCGTTGAGGTGGCCGAGGTCGACGCCGGCTGCTGCGGCATGGCCGGGTCGTTCGGCTTCGAGGACGAGCACTACGAGGTGTCGATGACGGTGGGGGAGGACCGGCTGTTCCCGGCCGTACGCGCCGAAGGCCCCGACACGGTCATCTGCGCGAGCGGTGTCTCCTGCCGCCAGCAGATCGGTCACGGCACCGAGCGCAGCGCGCGGCACCCGGTCGAGCTCGTCCGTGAGGCGCTGGCCTGACGGCTGGCGCAGTTAGGCGTCGTCGCCCCGGCGACGGGTGCCCTCGGGCGGTCCGGGGTCGTCGAACACCGGGTCGGTCACGCCGGCGCGCAGCGCCTCGAGCTGGGCAGCAACGGCCGTGCCGAGGAAGAGGGCGATGGACGTGAGGTACGACCAGATCAGCAGCGCCATCACCCCGGCCAGCGGCCCGTAGACGCTGCCGAACGAGCCGCTGTAGCGCACGTACAGCGCGAGCAGTCCGGAGGCGGTCACGCTCAGCGCCACCGCGATGCCCGCCCCGAGCGCCAGCCAGCTCAGCGCCGGCTGACGCCGGCGCGGGGAGTGGTCGAGCAGCACCGCGATGGCGAGGGTCGACACGACGATCCCCAGCGGCCAGCGCACCGCGTCCCACACCCGGGCGGCACCGTCGGACCAGCCGTAGAACTGCTGCATGGCGTCGCCGAAGGCCCCGCCGCCCACCAGCACCAGGAAGCCGACACCGACAGGCGCCGCCAGCAGCGCGGACAGCACCGCCGCCCGGACGTACTTGTGCAGGGCCGGCCGGTCGCGCTCGATGCCGTAGATGCGATTCGTGCCGCGCTCGACCTGCGCCATCGCCGTGGTCAGGGAGACCGCGGCGAAGGCCAGGCCGAAGGCCAGCGCCACTTCCCCGGCGCGCTCCGCCGTGTCCGCCGGCTGCAGCGCTGCCTGGGTCACGTCACCGCTGCCGGAACCCGGCGACAGCGCACTCACCGTCGCGGCCAGGGCGTTCGCGGCGCGTTCTGCGTCCAGGTCGGCGGCCAGCCCGGTGAGCGCGATCAGGAACGGGATCACCGCGAGCGCGATCTGCAGCGCGAGCGCCCGGCTGTTGGTGAAGCCGTCGCCGTATCGGAACCGCACGAAGGACTGCGCGACCAGCGTGCCCAGCCCGTGTGCACGAATGGTGTGCCAGGCGTCCTCGGCGTCCAGCTCCGCGCCGGACATGTCCGTGGTCACGGGCACCAGTCGGGCGGTCGTCACCGGCCGATTCTGGACCACGGCACGACGACACCGGCGAGTGCGGCCACGACGAGCAGCGCCGCTCCGCCCAGCAGCCAGGGCCGGTCGGTCCACCAGGAGGTGGTGGTCGAGGTCTCGACAGCGTCGGCAAGGGCCTGCGGTGCGACCAGCGTCTGCCGGTCGCGCTCCGACGGCGCCCAGCCGATCAGGGGCTCGGCAACCTGGTCGGACACGTCGACCGTCACCAGGCCGGTGCCGTCCGGGGTTCCCTCCGCGAACTCGTCGGCGTCACCAGGGTCGACGGCGACGATCACGTCGTCATCGACCCAGGCCAGCACGTCCGGGGTGAGGTCGCCGGTGGTGTCACTGTCGAGTGCGGTGTCATCGCCGCTGTGCACGTCGATCACGTGACCTGTGACCGGTCCGTCGCCCTCGGCGCCCGTCCTCCACTGCACGACCGTCTGCTCGTCCGGGGACACGGCACTGGCCACGCCCTCGCCGTCGCCCGTGATCTCGACCACCGTGCGCCGCTCGCCGGTGGCGACGTCCACCGCGGCGATGTCGAACTCGCTGAACGGCAGCAGCTCCTCGCCGTCAGCCGTCCACGCCAGCGGCCGCTGCATCGGCACGGACGCCGTGGTGCCATCGGCGAGGTCGGCGACCAGCACCTGCCGATGGGCGGCTGACACGGTGAGAGCCACCCGGTCCCCGTCCGGGGCCAGCAGGGCGCTGGTGACGGCGCCGCCAGCCGCCTCGAGTCGGCGCTCCTGCTCGTCGCCGCCGACGAGGTCCCACACGTGCAGGACCTCCGGCTCATCTGGATCGACCCACCCGAGCGCGGTGCCGTCGGCAGACAGCGAGAGCGTCCCGGTCGCGTGGGGGAGCTCGAACCGGCGCAGCGCCCCGGTCTCCGTGCCCACCGCGACCAGCTGTTGCTGCCCGTACGAGACGACAAGGCCGACCGGCTCGAACGCGCTGCCGGGTTTCAGCAGTGGTACGGACCCCGGGTCGTCGGGGAGCGCTGCCGGTAGATCGCCGCGACCGGCATCGTCGCCGACCGCCGCCGGTACGCCCCACCACGCCGCCGCGGCCAGGCCGATCAGCGCGACCGCCGCCGCCATGCGTGCCAGTACCTGCACGAAGGCTCACCCCGTGGAGTCGTCTGTCTCGGCATCGTAGGCACATCCACGGCACCATGGCGTCCGTGACGACCACCCACCCCCTCGGCATCGACATCGGCGGCAGCGGCATCAAGGGCGCTCCGGTCGACCTGAAGACCGGCGAGTTCGCCGCCGACCGGGAGCGGATCGCCACGCCCGACCCGTCGACGCCGTCGGCGGTCGCCGAGGTCGTGGGCCGCATCGCCCACAAGTTCCGCGACAAGGCGAAGGGCTCACCCATCGGGGTGACCGTGCCTGGTGTCGTCGTCAACGGCGTCGTGCGCACGGCAGCCAACATCGACAAGACGTGGATCGGCACCGACGCGGCGGCCCTGCTCGCCGAAACCCTCGGCCGGCCGGTCGCCGTGGTCAACGACGGCGACGCCGCGGGGGTGGGTGAGCTGCACTTCGGCGCCGCCCAGCACAACAACGGTCTGGTCATCGTGGCCACCCTCGGTACCGGCATCGGCAGCGCCCTGCTGCACGACGGTGTGCTGGTGCCCAACAGCGAGCTCGGGCACCTCGAGCTCGACGGGTTCGACGCCGAGAGCCGCGCCGCCTCCCGGGCCCGGGAGGCAGAGGACTTGTCCTGGGAGGTGTGGGCGGACCGGCTGCAGCGTTACTTCGCCCACGTCGAGGACGTGCTCAGCCCCGACCTCATCGTGGTGGGCGGCGGGGTGTCGAAGCACGCGCAGAAGTTCCTCCCGCTGCTGCACCTGCGGGCACCGATCGTTCCCGCCCAGCTCGGGAACGCGGCCGGGATCGTCGGCGCGGCGTGGTTGGCCGCCCAGCGCTGAACGCCACCGCCACCAGCGCGGCGACCGCGAACGCCGCCGCCGCGACGTACGCCGCGCCGTAGTCGCCGTCCGTCGCGGCGAGCACGCCGGCGTAGCAGGCGACGGCGACCGCGCCGCCGACGTGGGTCGACGTCTCGAGCACGCTGGACGCGACGCCGCGGTGCGCCTCGTCGCCTCGCCCCAGCACCCGCTCCTGGGAGCCCATGGTGATCGCGCTCAGTGCGGCGCCGACCAGCAGCAGCGGCGCCAGCAGGTGCGTGCCGTACGACGGGTCGGCCGGTGTGGCTGCCAGCCAGCCGGCAGCGCCGGCCCCGAGGACCAGACCGCCGAGCACCAGCCGCACCGACCCGTACCGCCTGCGCAGCCGTGGCCCGAGCAGGGTCCCGAAGCCGACGATCCCGAGACTGACCGGCACCATGGCCAGCCCGGCGGTGGCAGCCGCCATGCCCAGCCGGTCGTGCAGCAGCAACGCCGTGGTGAACGTGATCGCGGAGTACAGGGCGGAGTCGCCCGCCATTCCCGCGCAGCCGCCCCGCACCTGCCGGGAGCCGAGCACCGCCCCCGCGAGCAGCGGGTCGGCGGCCGCGCGCTCACGGGCGACCAGGGCAGCCAGCAGGACCGCGGACACCACCGCACCCACGGCGAGCACGTCGAGTCGTCGGGTCTCGCCGACCTGGATCACGGTGGTCACGACCGCGACGACGGTCGCTGTCGCGAGCACCGCTCCCGGGACGTCGAGGCTGCGCCTGCCGCTGCGCCTGCCGCTGCGGCGCCGGGTGCGGTCCGCCGGCAGCACCCGCAGTCCCAGCGCGAGCAGCAGCAGCCCCGCCGGCACCGTCAGCCAGAAGACCCAGGGCCAGCCGAGCCAGCCGGTGACGAAGCCGCCGAACACGACGCCCGTGACGGTGGCCGTGGCCCCGGTGACAGAGCTGCCGGCGAAGGCCCGACTGCGCCACGGCTCGTCCGGGAACGACTCGCCCAGCAGGGCCAGGCAGGAGGGGTACGCCATCGCGGCGCCGAGGCCCTGCAGCACCCGGCCGGTGAGCAGGACGGCGGGAACCTGGCCGGCTCCGGCGACCGCTGCGCCGATAGTCAGCAGCACGAGCCCCGTGACGAACATCGGCCGTCTTCCGATCACGTCGCCCAGCCGCCCGGACAGCAGTAGGCCGCCGGCCAGCGCCACGGACATCGCGTTCATCACCCAGGACAGCCCGCCGGCGGACAGCCCCAGGTCGGTCCCGATCGAGGGCAGCGCGAGCGCCACGGCCAGGCTGTCGACCACCGCCAGGAACTGCACCCCGCACAACACCCCGATGAGCACTGCTGGGTGGGCGGTCACCGCACCTCCTGTGCGGGCGGCCGCACCAGCCAGCCCACCCGGAGTCGATCGGGTTCCAGGTGGATCTGCACGGGTGGACCGGTGAGCACCTGGTCGTGCTCGTGCGCCCATTGCGACACCGCGCCGTACGCGGTGAGCAGCCGGGGTGGCACGGCGTCGTCGCCCACGGCCTCGGCACAGGCGAGCGAGCCGGCGGGGAGCAGGGCGTCGCCATCGCCGTCGACGGGCAGGCACACCTCGACGTCACGGTCGCCTGCCCCGCCGTCGTCCTCGCCGTCCTCGTGGCCGATGGGCCAGCGGTAGATCGCGACCGGACGTCCAGTGACCCGCCGCCGCTCCCGTTCGGCCCGCGCCTGCAACAGCACGACCGACTCGTCCACGAGCGCCGGCACCTCGAGCAGGTGCACCATCCGGCGCCGGGTCAGCACGCCGATCTCGCCGACCGGCCGCACCTCGACCCGGTAGGCGTCGACGGCCTCCTGCCAGCCGCCGAGCATCCGGGCCAGATGGTCGCGGACCCGTCGTCCCGACGCCACCTCGCGCTCCACGTCGACCCAGTGCTGCTCGATCCGGGCCAGCCGCCGGGTCGGGTCGGGCTCCTGGAGGATCGCCTGCACGTCTGCCAGCGGGACGGACAGCTGGCGGAGCGTACGGATCAGCACGGCGGTCTGCACCTGGTCCCGGGAGTACCAGCGGTAGCCGGTGCGCTCGTCGACGCGCGTGGGGGCCAGCACGCCGATCCGGCCGTAGCGGCGGATCGTCGGGACCGACAGCCCGCTGGCCTCCGCGAGCTCGCCGACGGTGAGCAGGTGCATGGCTGTGCAGCCTGGGGCCTCACCCAGTGACAGGGTCAAGCGGGGGGAACAATTCTCGTCGGTCCGTCGTTCTGGGTAGCCCGGCCCCTGCCTCGAGAGGTGCACCTGTGCCCGCAGCCCTGACCCCGTTCACCGAGTCGTCTGCCGAGTCGTCCGTCGAGCCCTCCGCCGATCCGTCCGGCGAGCTGGATCGTCAGGCTGCGTCCTGGGCCAGCCACGGCTTCCCTGTGCCCACCGAGACGCTCGCGCGGCTGCATGCCGCACTGCCGGACGAGGCAGCCGCGGGTCCGGACACCGAGCGGATCGGCTTCGTGCTCGTCGTACCGGCCGCCGTCACGCCCGCAGCCGAGGCCATGGCGCGGACCCGGCTCGGCACCCGCACCGGATCGGTGAACCAGCACGCCGCAGACATCGACGAGTACGCGACGATCGACGCCATCGAGGTCCCCGCCGGCGCCGCGTACCTGCTCGTCGACGTCGAACGCGGCTCGGAGTTCTGTGGGATGCCGCCGGAGTCGGCGCTCGGCACGGTGGCCGAGCGCGGGCGAACACCGCTCACCGTTGCCGAGGGCATCGCGCTGCTGACAGTGCGGCCTGACGTGCTGGAGACCAATCACTGCTTCTCGCTGGCGGGCTCCCGGCGCGGCGACCGCCGGGTGCCGGCGGTCTGGATCAGCAAGCGCGCCCCGCACCTCGGCTGGTGCTTCGCGGGCGCGCCGCACGGCTGGCTCGGCCTGGCCTCCGCCGGGTCGCGGCTCGGGTAGGGGCTCAGACCAGCAGCAACAGCGCGGCCGCCACCACGAGCGCGGCGGTCACGTCCTCGAAGACCCGCTGTTCGATGCGGCCGATGAGCGCGATGCCCGCGGCCGCCCCGGCCAGGACCGCGGGGAGGAGCAGCAGCGCGCGCAGCAGGTCGCTCCACCCGAGCAGGCCGAGGCCCACGCTGAACGGCACCTTGAACAGGTTCACGACCAGGAAGAACCACGCGCTGGTGCCGAGGAACCGCAGCATCGGCAGGCCGGACAGCAGGAAGTAGATCGACGTGACCGCGCCGGCCGCGTTGGCGACCATCGTCGTGACACCGGCCAGCACTCCCGCACCGGCTGCGAGCACGTGCCGCGCCCGACCTCCCGGCGAGACGTCCGCGTCACGCGAGGTGTCCGGCGAACCTGGCTCGCTCCGCCGCTGCCGGTGGCTGCGCGTGACCTGCACCCCGACCAGCACCAGCAGCGTGCCGGCGATCACCAGGCCCATCAGCCGGTCGCCGGCGTACGCGACGAACACGGCCCCGAAACCGACGCCTACGGCGACCCAGGGCATCAGCCGCACGATCACTGCCCAGTCGGCGTGCGCCCGGTAGCGCGCGACGGCGAGCAGGTCGCCGCAGATCAGCACCGGCAGGATCGCGCCGGTCGACTCGCGGGTGGGCAGCACCAGGGCGAACAGCACGACCGCCAGCCCGCCCGCACCGCCGATGGCCGTCTTGGCGAAACCCACGACCGCCGCCGCCAGGACCAGCACCAGCCAGTCGGTGAACAGCAGGCCGGACACGAGCGCACACCCTGCCCCATGCTGTGGAACCGTGGCCGGGTGACCACTCTGAGCGGCGTGCCGGCGAGCCCCGGCATCGCGTCCGGGCCGGCAGTGCGCTGGGACGCCGAGTCCGGCAGCGCCGAGCCGGCGGCCGACCTGGCCGACGCCTCACGGCGCGTCGTCGACGAGCTCACCGCCCGGTCCGCGGCGGCGACCACGACCGCTGGCCGCGACGTGGTCGAGGCACTGGCGATGTTCGCCGCCGACCCCGAGCTGCTGGCGGCGGCCGGCCGGCTCGAGGCGTCCGGTACGCCTCCCGCGGAGGCCATCCGGTCGGCGGCCGCGGGTTACGCCGATCAGCTGCGCGGACTCGGTGGCTACCTGGCCGAGCGCGCCGGCGACGTCGTCGACGTGGGCGAGCGGTTGGCCGCCAGCCTGGAGGGTCGGGTGCTGGTCGGGCTGCCCGACCCGGGACACCCGTACGTGCTCGTCGCCCACGACCTGGCGCCCGCCGACACCGCCCTGCTCGACCCGGCGGTCGTGGTCGGGATCGTCACCGAGCAGGGCGGACCCACCAGCCACACCACGATCCTGGCCCGGTCGCTGGGCATCCCCGCCGTGGTCGCCTGCCCGGGGGCGCGCGACGCGGCGGGCGGGCACGACGTCGTGCTCGACGGGTCGACCGGCGAGCTGCACGTCGATCCAGACGCCGACCTCTCCGGGGAGCTGGCCGCCCGCGAGCGGCGGGAGGCCGAGCGCCGCTCGCGCGCCACCGGTCCGGGCGCCACGTCCGACGGCGTGGCGGTCGCGCTGCTGGCCAACGTCGGCACCGTCGACGACGCCAAGGCGGCGGCCGCGGCCGACGTCGAAGGTGTCGGGTTGTTCCGCACCGAGTTCCTGTTCCTCGGCCGCGACGACGAGCCGTCGTCCGACGAGCAGGTGGAGACCTATGCCGAGGTGCTCGCCGCGTTCGGCGACCGGCGGGTGGTGGTCCGCACCCTCGACGCGGGCTCGGACAAGCCGGTGCCCTTCCTCGGGCTGCCGGCCGAGGACAACCCGGCGCTCGGGGTGCGCGGGCTGCGTACGGCGACCGTGCGGCCCGACGTGCTCACCCGCCAGCTCGCCGCGCTGGCCGCGGCGGCCGGCCGAACCGGAACCTCGCCCTGGGTGATGGCGCCGATGGTGGCCACCGTCGACGAGGCCCGTGGCTTCGCCGAACAGGCCCGCGGTGCCGGCCTCGGAACCGTCGGCGTGATGGTCGAGGTGCCCTCCGCCGCCCTGCGCTCGGCGTCGCTGCTCGCCGAGGTCGACTTCTGCTCGATCGGCACCAACGACCTCGCGCAGTACACCCTCGCGGCCGACCGCCAGCTCGGTGACCTCGGGGTCCTGCTCGACCCGTGGCAGCCGGCGTTGCTCGACCTCGTCGCGGCCACCTGCGCGGGCGGCCGGGCGACCCACCGGCCGGTGGGTGTGTGCGGCGAGGCCGCAGCGGACCCGAGACTGGCCGCGGTTCTGGTCGGGCTCGGGGTCCGCTCGCTGTCGATGGCGCCGGTGGCGGTCCCCGGCGTGCGCGCGCTGCTGGCCGAGGTCGACCTCGAAACCTGCGAGCAGGCGGCGGCAGCCGCGCGGGCGGCCGTCACGCCGGAGGGCGCCCGGGCCGCGGTCGGCGAGCTGCTGCCCTGACTCGCGTCCGGGCTCTTCTCAGCGGAAGTCGGCGAAGTCCTGGACCCACCAGCGGCGGCCGTCGGAGTCGCGGCGGACGCCGACGCCGATGTGGTCGTACGAGCGCCGCAGGATGTTCGCCCGGTGGCCGTCGGAGTGCATCCACGCGCGCAGCGCGGCACGCGGCGTGCGGTAGCCCATTGCGATGTTCTCCCCGACCGGCACCTGGGCGTGGCAGGCCTGCTGCACATTGTCCAGGTCGTTGTGCTCCAGCTGGCCGCGGCGCGCCATGTGGGCGGCCCAGTGCTGTGCCACCTCGGCCAGGCACGGCCTGATCTGCAGCGGTCGCAGGTCGTGCCGGGCGCGGGCCCGGTTGGTCATCCGCACCAGGATCCGCCGGACCTGCGCGGTCGTGCGTACGGCGGTCTGTGCTCGATCGGCGAGAGCGGCGTGGTCGCCCGCCGACCTGCCGACCGGGTTCGGCGCGATGCCGGCGACAGTGCTGCCGAATGCCGGTGCGCTCACCACGCCGAGCACGAGCACCCCGGCGACCAGCAGCGCTGCGCCCTGGCCACCACGGGTTTTCGACATGCCACCCAACGTAGCCACCAAGCGTAGCCACCCAACGTAGTAGCGCCGTCGAGAGCGGTGCGGCCTACGCTGCCACCGTGCCCGAGGGCGACAGCGTGTGGCGGGCGGCCCGCCGACTCGACCGCGGGCTCGCCGGTCGCCGGCTGACCCGCAGCGACTTCCGGGTGCCGCAGCACGCCACCGCCGACCTGTCCGGTCGGACCGTGCTCGGCACGGGAACCCACGGCAAGCATCTGTTCACCCGGTTCGACGACGAAAACACGCTGCACACGCACCTGCGGATGGACGGCGAGTGGGCCGTGCTGGGTCCCGGTCGGCGGCTGCCGGCCAGGCTGGCTGCGGACGTGCGGGTGCTGCTCGCCACCGACGACGACCGGCAGGCCCTGGCGCTGCGGATGCCCGTGGTCGAGCTGTTGCGTACCGCCGACGAGGAGCGGGTCACCGGTCTGCTCGGACCCGACCCGCTGCGCGACGACTGGGACGCCGACGAGGCCGTCCGCCGGCTGCGGGTCCGACCCGACCGCCCGCTCGCGGCAGCCCTGCTTGACCAGACGACGCTGGCCGGCCTCGGCAACCTGTGGGTCAACGAGCTGCTTTTCGTGCGCGGGCACAGCCCGTGGACCCCGGCGGGCGACGTCGATGCGCCGGCCCTGGTCGGGACGGCGGCCAGGATGCTCCGGCAGAGCATCCGGGTCAGGGGCAACGGTCAGGTCACCACCGGCAATCCCCGACCGGGCGAGGAGCACTGGGTCTACGCGCGGTCCGGCCAGCCGTGCCGCCGGTGCCGGACGCCGGTGCGGTACGTCCCGGAGGTGCCCGGCGACGGCGAGCGGCGGGCGACCTGGTGGTGCCCGCACTGCCAACCCGGGCCCGGCCCGGACCGCGACGGGCGATGAGACCTGTCGCCGACGTCACGTCGCGAGGGGGCCGTCCCCGAGATGGGTATGCCGTCTGCGAGCGTTGAGAGAGGTAGCAGCACCACCCTCGATGACGGAGATGAGCCACCATGACCAGCCGCCGGAACGCCCGCCCGCACGTCGTGGTCCTCGGCGGTGGTTTCGGTGGGCTCTCGGCGGTCAAGGCGCTGCGCAAGGCCCCGGTCGACGTGACGCTGATCGACCGGCACGCGTACAACACCTTCCAGCCGCTGCTCTACCAGGTGGCCACGGCCGGGCTGAACCCCGGCGACATCACGTACTTCCTGCGGTCGGTGCACTCCAGGCAGCGCAACATGCGCTTCAGCAAGGGTGATGTCACGGGCATCGACACCACCGCCAAGCGGGTCTACCTCGACGCGGGTCTCTCGCTCGACTACGACTACCTGGTCATCGCCACCGGCGTCACCACGAACTACTTCGGGATCCCGGGTGCCGAGGAGCACGCGCTCGCGCTGTACACCCGCGCGCAGGCGCTAGCGGTGCGGGACCGGATGTTCAGTGACCTCGAGCGCGCGGTGCGGCAGGGCCAGCCGCACGACTTGCGGGTGCTGATCGTCGGCGGCGGCGCCACCGGCGTCGAGATGGCGGGCACGCTTGCCGAGCTGCGCAACACCAGCGCGCCCGAGCTGTACCCCGAGCTCGACCCGGACCGGATGCACATCACGCTCGTCGAGATGGTGCCCAACCTGCTCTCGCCGTTCGCGCCGCGGCTGCAGCGGTACGCCAAGCGGGCGCTCGAGAAGCGCGGTGTCCAGCTGCGGCTCGGCACCACGGTGAAGGAGGTCCGGCACAACGGCGTCGTCGTCGACGACGGCGAGTTCATCGAAGCGGGCCTGGTGATCTGGGCCAGCGGGATCAAGGCACCCGACGTCGTCTCCGAGTGGGGACTGCCGCAGGGCAAGGCCGGCCGGATCGAGGTCGACGCCGACCTGCGGGTGCGCGGGTTCGACGACGTGTTCGCCGTCGGCGACATCGCGTACTCGCCCGAGCAGCTGCCGCAGCTCGCGCAGCCGGCCCTGCAGGGTGGCAAGCACGCCGGTCGGCAGATCGTCCGGCTGCTCGCGGGCGAGCCGACCCGCCCGATGACGTACTGGGACAAGGGCATCCTCGCGACCATCGGCCGCTCCGCCGCGGTCGCGCAGATCAAGCGGGTGCCCAACCTGACCGGCTTCGTGGCCTGGCTGATCTGGCTGTTCGTGCACATCATGTTCCTGCTCGGCACCCGCAACCGGATCGCGACCGTCGTCAACCTCGGCGTGCGCTACCTGTCCTGGCCGCTGTCCCACGACGCCATCGTCGGCGAGGTCCAGACCCCCGACCGCGACCAGCACTCCGACACCCCCGACCGCGAGGCCCACGGCCGCGCCCGCGTGGGCTGAGGTGGGTACGGGTTTCCCAAGTTCACCCGGGAAACCGAGGGTTCCACCGTGTAGCAACGCGGTGGGAGCTCGGGTTTCCCACGTTCACTTGGGAAACCTGACCACGCCTACTCGGTGAGCATGGCGGCGCCGAGCCACTCGTCGGGGATGCCGAAGCCCTCGACCAGGACGGCGCTGTGCGGTCGCAGCTCGACGCAGAGGGCGTCGACGGTCGATGAGACGGCCTTGGCCCGGGTGGGGGTGAGCCGGCCGTGCTCGAGGAACCACGCCTTGTCCGACTCGATGCAGTCGAGCACGAACAGGTCGCACAGGGTCTCCAGCAGCGCCTTCGCCTCCGGGTCGGCGCACGCCTCGATGCCGGCGACGAACGCCTCCAGCACCACCCGCTCCGTGTGCGCGCTGGCGAGCCGCAGCACGTGCGGCTGCGCGGCGTTGTAGATCGCGAACGAGTCGGCGTCGTCGGCGGTGGCCCGACGCAGGCGCCGGGCGAGAGTCTCCAGCAGGTGCTGCTCGCGGTCCTCCAGCATCTCCAGCTGGGTGCCGCGGGAGCGCAGGTCCTTCGAGTCGTCGCGCCGGGCGGCGTCGACGAGGCGCTGGATCAGGTCGCGCGCGGCGGTGCGCTCGACCACGGTTCCTGCCACCTGCCGGGTGGCGAACCGCACCATCCCCCAGGTGTCGAGACCGCCGAACTCCGAGGCGTACCCCACCAGCAGCTCCTTGGCCACCAGCTGCAGCAGCACCGTGTTGTCGCCCTCGAAGGTCGTGAACACATCGGTGTCGGCCTTCAGCTGCGGCAGCCGGTTCTCCTCCAGGTAGCCCGCCCCGCCGCAGGCCTCCCGGCACTCCTGGATCGTCCGGGTGGCGTGCCAGGTGGTCAGCGCCTTCAGCCCGGCGGCGCGCGCCTCGAGCTCGCGCTGGTCGTGCGCGTCGGCGTCCTCACCCTGCTGCACGATCGTCTGCACGTCGTGCATCCGCGACACCATCTCGTTCTGCGCGAACGCCAGCGCGTACGACCGGGCCAGCCGCGGCAGCAGCCGGCGCTGGTGTGCCCGGTAGTCGAGCAGCACCACTTCCTCGCCGCTCGGCGCCTTGAACTGGCGACGCCGCTCGCCGTAGCGGATGGCGATCGCCAGAGCCACCCGGGCCGCCGAGCCCGCGCCGCCCGCGACGGAGATCCGGCCGCGGATCAGCGTGCCGAGCATGGTGAAGAACCGCTTGCCCTCGTTGTCGATCGGGCTCGAGTACGTGCCGTCGGCGTCGACCTTGGCGTACCGGTCGAGCAGGTTGTCCCGCGGCACCCGCACGTGGTCGAACCACAGCCGGCCGTTGTCGACACCGTTGAGCCCGGCCTTCCAGCCGCAGTCCTCGATGGTCACGCCGTCCCGGGTGCGTCCGTCCTCGTCGCGGATGGGAACCAGCAGCGCGTGCACGCCGTGCGTCTCGCCGCGGGTCTCGAGCTGGGCGAACACGACCGCCATCCGGGCGTCGCGGGCGGCGCCGCCGATGTAGTCCTTGCGGGCCTGGAGGTTCGGCGTGTGCACGACGAACTCGTCGGTGTCGGGGTCGTAGGTCGCCGTGGTGAGCAGCGACTGCACGTCGCTGCCGTGCCCGGTCTCGGTCATCGCGAAGCAGCCGGGCAGGGTCAGGTCCATCACCTGGGGAAGCAGCCCGTGGTGCCGCTCGGTCCCGAGGTTCTCGATCGCCCCACCGAACAGTCCCCACTGCACGCCGGCCTTGACCAGCAGCGAGAGGTCGGCGTTGGCCAGCATCTCGAACGACGTGACCGACGCGCCGGGGTCGCCGCCCCCGCCGTGCTGGCGGGCGAAGCCGGCGTGCGGGTGGCCGGTCTTGACGATGAGCCGCATCTGCTCGGCGATCCGGGCGCGGTGCTCGTCGGTGGAGAGCCCGGACGCGTGCGCGAGGTCCTCCGGTGACAGCCGTTCCCGGGCCTCGTCGCGGATGTGCGGCCAGCGGCCGGCGAGGGCGTGCCGCAGCCCCTCGCCGAGGGCGGTCTGAGTCATGCCCCCGACCGTACCCACGGTATGCCGCCCGCGTCGCCGTGACGTCCGTCGCCCTGTGCGTTTGCCCACGTCACCGTCCGGGAACCCCACCGGCATGGCACCCGCCCCCCGGACCCCCGCCCTGCTCGCCGCCCTCGCCCTGGTCGCCGGTGGCGCCACGGCCTTCGTCGCCGTCGGCCCGCCCGCCGGCTCCGCCCCGCAGACCGCCCCCGCGGCCGCCGACCCCGCGCTCGCCGAGCGGTTGGACGAGCTGCTGGCCGACCCGGCCTACGACGGCTCGCAGGTCGGGCTGGTGGTGCGCGACGCGGCCACCGAAGAGGTGCTGTACGACCGCGAGGGCTCCGACCGGCTGCTGCCCGCCTCCAACGCCAAGCTGTTCACGTCGACGGCGGCGCTGGCCGGCCTCGGTCGTGGCTTCCGCTTCCACACCGACGTGCTCACGAACGGCGAACGGGTCGGCCCCGGCGACAGCGTCCTCGACGGCGACCTGTTCCTGCGTGGGGGCGGAGACCCGACCGCCCTGGCGCGCGACTACCGGGGTCTCGCGACCGACCTGGCCGACGCCGGCATCACCACCGTCCACGGAAACCTCTTCACCGACGCGACGTACTTCGACGCGGCGCCGCTCGGGACCGGCTGGTCGTGGGACGACGAGCCCTACTACTACAGCGCCGTCGTCTCGGCGCTCACCGTCGCGCCCAACACCGACTACGACGCCGGCAACGTGATCGTCACCGCCGGGCCCGGAGCCCGTGCCGGTGACCCGGTCGAGGTCTCGATGACGCCGCGTACCGACGTGCTCGAGGTGGTCGACCGCTCCACCACCGGCCCGGCGGGTTCGACCGACACCCTCAGCATCGACCGGCAGCACGCCACCAACCGGGTGATCATCTCGGGCAACGTGCCCGTCGACGGCGGCGAGACCATCAACTGGGTCACCGTCCCCGACCCTCCGGCGTACGCCGCCGACGTCTTCCGCCGCGCGCTCACCGCCGCGGGCGTCAGCGTCGAGGGCCCGACCCGGCGCGCCACGACCCCACCCGACGCCGACCGGCTCGCGACCGACCGGTCGATGAATCTGGCCCGGCTGATGACGCCGTTCCTCAAGCTCAGCAACAACGGCCACGCCGAGACGCTGGTCAAGACGCTCGGCGCCGAGCTGGGCGGACAGGGCTCGTGGGACGCCGGCCTCGAGCAGGTGCTGGCGTACGCGGACGACGTGGGTGTCGACGTGTCGCGGATCCGGCTCGTCGACGGCTCCGGGCTGTCCCGGATGGACGAGCTCACGCCCGACGCGATCGCCGACCTGCTGCTGGCCGCGCAGGACGAGCCGTGGTTCGACACCTGGTACGACGCGCTGCCGATCGCCGGCGAACCGGACCGGATGGTGGGCGGCACGCTGCGCAGCCGGATGGTCGGCACCGCGGCCGCGGGCAACCTGCACGCCAAGACCGGGTCGCTCACCGGGGTGACCGCACTGTCCGGTTACGTCACCGACGCCGACGGGCGGCTGCTGGTCTTCTCCATGCTCAGCAACCACTACCTCACCAGTCCGCGGGCGATCGAGGACGCCGTCGGGGTGACGCTCGCGGAGTGGAGCGACGACGCCGACTCCCGCGGCGAGCCGGTCGATCCCGCCGAGCTGCAGCCGGCGCACCCGCTGCCGGTCGGCGTGGAGTGCTCCTGGGTCAGAGCCTGCTGACGCCCGTACGCTCGGCGTCGTGACGGCTCCGGGCGACGGCTCACAGCTGCAGCAGGTCAGCGAGCTGCTCGCCGGTCGGCGAGTGGTCGCACTGACCGGCGCCGGGATGTCGACCGACTCCGGGATCCCCGACTACCGGGGTCCTGGGTCACCGGTCCGTACTCCGATGACCTACGACGTGTTCTGCTCGGGCGGCGATGCGCAGCGGCGTTACTGGGCGCGCGCCTACATAGGGTGGCAGCGGATGGGTGCCGCCAGGCCGAACGCCGGGCACCACGCGCTGGCGGCGCTGGAGCGGCACGGCACGGTGACTGCGCTGGTGACCCAGAACGTCGACGGCCTGCACACCGCGGCCGGCCACCGCCGGGTCATCGATCTGCACGGCCGGGTCTCCGAGGTGGTGTGCCTCGACTGCCGCGCGGTCTCGTCGCGGGCGAGCCTGCAGCGACGGCTGCGGGCCGACAACCAGTCGTACGGGATCGACCGTGACGTGCAGATGGCTCCGGACGGTGACGCCATCGTGAATGACACAGCCGGGTTCCGGGTGCCGACGTGCGAGGGCTGCGGCGGACGGTTGAAGCCGCACGTGGTCTTCTTCGGCGAGAACGTGCCGCGCGAGCGGGTCGCCGAGGCGACCGCCCTGGTCGACGACGCCGATGTCGTGCTCGTGGCCGGCTCGTCCCTGACCGTGATGAGCGGCTTCCGCTTCGTCCGGCAGGCCGCGCGGTCAGGCACCACGGTCGTGATCATCAACCGCGGCCCGACCCGCGGCGACGACCTCGCCGACGTGCGGGTCGACGGCGGCTGCAGTCAGGTGCTCTCCGCCCTGGCCAGCCAGCTGGCCCCACTCGCCTCCGCTACTCCCTGACGTCTGCCGCCCGTACCCGCGATGCCGCGGCCGCTCGTCGGGTGAAGCGGAGGTCGAGCAGGCCGAGCAGCAGAGCGCCGAGGACGAACGCGAGGGTGCTGCGCAGGCCGATCGAGAGGGCGTGGCCGAAGTCCCCGCCGCTGGTGGCCAGGGTGGAGAAGAACTGGGCGAGCACCAGGGCGACGCCGACGGCCGACCCCACCCGCTGAGCGGTCTGCAGCATGCCGCCGGCGCTGCCCGCGTAGCGCACGTCGACCTCGGAGACGGTGAGCGTCACGTTGGGCGAGATCACCGCCCCGGTGCCGAGGCCGGTCACGAACAAGGCCGGCGTCAGGGCCCATCCGCCGGGGTTGTCCATGACCGACACCTGCACGTCGAGCGCCACCAGCCCGATCGCGCAGACGACCAGGGCACCCACCACCAGGGTCCGGCCGAGCCGCTCCACCAGTCGGCCGCCGAGGGCGGCCGCGATCGCCGATCCCACGGCGAACGACGTCTGTGTCACCCCCGCCTCGAGGGCCGAGTAACCGAGGCCGATCTGCAGGTACAGCGTGAGCACCAGGAAGATCGAGGTGAAGCCGGCGAAGAAGACGGTGCCGAGCCCGACGCCGAGCACGTACGAGCGCACCCGGACCAGTCGCAGATCCACCAGGGTCGCCTCGCCCCGCCGGTCCCAGTGCCGCTCCCACCAGGCGAACCCGGCGAGCAGGGCCAGCGACGGAGCCAGCAGCCACCATGGGCGACTGGACAGCTCGTCGCTGGAGCCCTCGACCAACGGCAGCAGGGCGAGCACCATCGCGCCGGCGAACAGGACGACACCCACCGGGTCGAGCGACTGCCGAGCGCGCCGCGGCCCGGCGGGAGGCAGCAACCGTCGCACCAGCAGCAGCGCGACCACGCCGACCGGGACGTTGACCAGGAACACCCAACGCCAGCCGTTGTCGCTGCCGCCGGTGGTCACCAGCAGGCCGCCCAGCAAGGGCCCGACCGCGGTCGACAAGCCGACCGTCGCACCGAACATGCCGAACGCCCGACCCCGCTCGGCGCCACGGAACATCGTCTGGATGAAGCCCGAGACCTGCGGCGAGATGAACCCGGCCGACAACCCCTGCAGCAGTCGGAAGGTCACCAGCCAGCCCGGCGACGGGGCGACCCCGCACAGGGCCGAGAACAGCGTGAACAGCCCGACGCCGAACGCGAAGACGCCACGGCGGTTGCGCGCGTCTCCCAGCCGGCCCGCCGGCACCAGGATCGCGCCGAAGGCCAACATGTAGCCCGCGACGATCCACTGCACGTCGCTCTCATCGGCGCCGAAGTCGCTGCGGATCGACGGCAGCGCGACGTTGACGATCGACACGTCGAGCAGGGTCATGAACCCGGCCACCAGACACAGAGCGAGTGCGCGCCAGCGCGCCGGGTCGGGGGGCTCCTCGGCGGTTGGCGGGGTGGGCTCGCTCACCTGGTCACGGTACGGACCACCGCCGCGGTGGGCACCTGCGCCTCAGGTCGGTCGTGCCGGCTCCGCGGGTGGACCGCGATCGTCGCCCCGCCGCCCGGCACCGCGGTGATGTTGCGGATGCGGGGCCGTTCGCGCGCCGGTCGGACGGGCTGCAGCTCCCACCGGCGGAGCACCGCGCGGAGCACCGCGGTGCCCTCGAGCAGAGCGAAGCCCGCGCCGAGGCAGCGCCGGGTGCCACCGCCGAACGGGATCCACGTGTTCGGCGGCGGCGACTCGCCGACGAAGCGGTCCGGGTCGAACCGCTCGGGGTGCGGGTACGCGTCGGGGTCGGCGTGCGCGAGCAGGATCGCGGGCATCACCGTCACGCCGGCTGGCAGCCGGTAGCCCGCGATCTGCGTAGGCGCAGTCAGCCGGCGGGCCACGAACGAGATCACCGGGTGCAGCCGCATCGATTCCTTGAGCACCGCCTGCAGGTACGCGTCACCTGGCTGGCCGCTGTCCGCTGCCTCGCGGGCCCGCGCCTGCGTCTCGGGCGAGTACGCGAGCTCGT
The DNA here is from genome assembly GCA_963785115.1 of uncultured Actinomycetota bacterium. Classification (GTDB taxonomy): domain Bacteria; phylum Actinomycetota; class Actinomycetes; order Propionibacteriales; family Nocardioidaceae; genus JACCWP01. The sequence goes on along the minus strand of CAWATY010000023.1, from coordinate 377,176 downwards.
GCAGCGCCCACGCCAGCGCCGACGCGGTGGTCTCGTGCCCGGCCAGCAGCAGCGTCACAAGCTGGTCGCGCAGCTCGACGTCGGTCAGCGGCTCGGACTCGTCGTCGCCGACCGCCAGCAGCCGGGACAGGACGTCGCTGCCCTCCCCGGCGTCTGGGTGGTCGCGCCGGGCGCCGATCTGTGCGTACAGCTCCGCGTCCAGGGCGGTCTGCACGTCGACGTAGCGGCGCCACGGACCGACCCGCTGCAGCCGCGGATAGGCCCAGCCGAGCAGCACCAGCGGCGAGATCGCGACAGTGGCGTTGACCAGCGGCCGCAGCCGCTCCAGCTGGTCGGCCTGGCGGATCCCGAACACCACCCGGCAGATGATCTCGAGGGTGAGCCGGTTCATCCGGTCCAGCGCGCGGAACGGCTCGCCCGGCGACCAGCCGGAGACCTCCTGTTCCGCGAGCTGCTCGATCAGACCCGCGTACCCACGCAGGGCGACGCCGTTGAACGCCGGCATCAGCAGCCGCCGCGCGCGTACGTGCTGCGCGTCGTCGACCAGCAGCACCGAGTGCTGGCCCATCACCGGGCCGAGCACGGCGTTGCCTTCGCCCGCGTGCATCGTCTCGGGCGCGCCGGTGAAGACCTCGCGGACGTGTTCGGGCCGGCACACCATGACCAGCTGCTGGTCGGGCACCACCCGTAGTCGAAGGACGTCGCCGTATCGCCGCCTCAGCAGCGGCAGCATCGCGTGCCGGTAGCGGAAGAACACCAGCGTCTGCACCAGCGCGGGGAGCCGCGGACCGGGCGGCAGCGACGTGCTCACATACCGACGGTATCCCACCGTTGACGCCGCGGGCGGCGGGGCCAGGCCCGCACTAGGGTCGCCCGCATGCACGAGCGCGCCGGCCAGCCGGCCCAGCCCGGAGACCTCGTCGACCTGGCGGCGCTCGAGGCCGCGTACTACGACACCGTCCCCGACCCGGACGACCCGGGACAGCAGGTGGTCTTCGGGACGTCGGGTCACCGCGGCTCGAGCCTCGACGGCGCGTTCAACGAGGCGCACATCCTGGCGATCACCCAGGCGATCTGCGACTACCGGGCGAGTCAGGGACACGACGGCCCGCTGTGCCTGGCCAGGGACACGCACGGGTTGTCGCTGCCCGCGTGGCACACCGCGCTGGAGGTCCTGGTCGCCAACGGCGTGACGACGCTGGTCGACGAGGCCGACGGATACACGCCGACTCCGGCCCTGTCGCACGCGATCCTGCGGCTCAACCGCGACGCCGACCACGGCACGGTCGACGGGATCGTGGTGACGCCGTCGCACAACCCGCCGCGCGACGGCGGCTTCAAGTACAACCCACCGCACGGCGGCCCAGCCGACAGCGATGCCACCGGCTGGATCGCCGACCGCGCCAACCAGCTGCTGCGCGAGGGCGTCGGATCGGTTCGCCGGGCGAGCACTGCGCAGACCAAGGACGCGTGCGTCGGCTATGACTTCCTCGGCCACTACGTCGATGACCTGGCGACGGTGCTCGACCTCGACGCGGTACGCGACGCCGGGGTGCGGATCGGCGCCGACCCGATGGGCGGGGCGAGCGTGGCGTACTGGGGCGCGATCGCCGAGCGGCACCGGCTGGACCTGACCGTCGTCAACGACCGGGTCGACCCGCAGTGGGCGTTCATGACCCTCGACCACGACGGCAAGATCCGGATGGACTGCTCGTCGCCGTACGCCATGGCGTCGCTCGTCGATCAACGGGACGCGTTCGACGTCGCCACCGGCAACGACGCCGACGCCGACCGGCACGGCATCGTGACGCCGGACGCCGGGCTGATGAACCCCAACCACTTCCTCGCGGTCGCGATCGACTACCTGCTGGCCAGTCGCTCGTGGTCCGACGGCGTCGCTGTCGGCAAGACGCTGGTGTCGTCGAGCATGATCGACAAGGTCGTCGGTGCCCGCGGGCGCACGCTGCTGGAGGTGCCGGTCGGCTTCAAGTGGTTCGTGCCCGGCCTGCTCGACGGCAGCGTCGCCTTCGGCGGCGAGGAGAGCGCCGGCGCGAGCTTCCTGCGTCGCGACGGCAGCACCTGGACCACCGACAAGGACGGGATCCTGCTGGCGCTGCTCGCCGCCGAGATACTGGCCCTCACCGGTCGGACGCCGAGCCAGTTGTACGCCGACCTGACCGACCGCTTCGGCGACCCGGCGTACGCCCGGGTGGACGCGCCCGCCGACCGCGAGCAGAAGGCCCGGCTGGCCGAGCTCTCGCCGGACCAGGTCGAGGCCACCGAGCTCGCCGGCGACCCCATCACCGACCGGCTGACGACCGCGCCCGGCAACGGCGCGGCGATCGGCGGCCTGAAGGTCGTGACCGAGCGCGCCTGGTTCGCCGCCCGGCCGTCCGGGACCGAGGACGTCTACAAGGTCTACGCCGAGTCGTTCGCCGGACCTGACCACCTGGCCCGGGTCCAGGAGGAGGCCACCGCCGTGGTCTCCGCCGCCCTCGGCGACTGACCCTCCGCGCCACCGCCTCCGCCGCTTTGGCGGACCCCGTGAGTACTACATGGTTGTAATTTGCAAGCGGACACGCCGTGGGGCTGGCGGGTTTCTTGTGATTGGTGTTCTCTGTGGGACGACAGTGGCCCTGCGGGGCTCATGAGTGCGGCGGCGAGCCCTCGGGGATCGGGCTCGGCGCCGCGCTCACCACAGCGAGCGAAGGGGTGGGCCGTCGTGCGTCGACCCGACCGTGGCCGATCGACCCGTCGTTCCGTGCCCTCTGCCGTGGTCCTGGCGGCGCTGCTCGCGGTCCTCGCCGCACCACTCACGTCGGCGTCCGCCGAACCTGGCGGTTCCTCGACCACCGACGAGACCATCCCGTCCCGTTCCGATGTGCGCGAGGCACGGCAGGCGGCCGCGTTGCGCGCCGACCAGGTCGGCCAGATCCAGGCCCAGCTCGCCTTGGCCCAGCAGCAGCTCAGCGACGTCCGCGTGGCGTCGATGCAGGCGGCGGAGGCGTACAACGGGGCCCGGTACGCGCTGCAGCAGGCCCGCGCCGAGGCCCGGGCCGCGGTGCGCCGGGCCGAACGCGCCACCGCCGAGGTGGAGCGGCAGCGGCGCTCGCTCGCGGCCTTCGTCGTCGGCAGCTCGCAGGACGCCACGGCGCTCGGCCAGGTCGGGCTGCTGCTGTCGTCGGGCGGGCCGGAGGACCTGCTCGCCCAGTACGGCGCCTGGTCGGACACCTCTGCGGCGCTGCAGTCGCGACTCGACGGATGGGACGCCGCCCGCTCGGTGGCCGACGTGCTGCAGGACGAGGCCGAGGCCGCGCTGGACCGCCGGGCCGAGGCCGCCGCCGAGGCCCGCGACGCACGCGACGCGGCCGAGGCTGCGGTCGCCCTCGCCGAGCAAGAAGAGGCCCGGCTGGCCGCAGAGACCGATGCGCTCGTCCGGGCGCTCGCCGAGGCGCAGGACGTCTCGGTCGCGCTCGCCCGCCAGCGCCAGCGGGCGCTGGCTCAGGCAGCCGAGGAGCAGGCCCAGGAAGAGGCTGAGGAGCAGGCCGAGGAAGAGGCCGAGGAAGAGGCCGAGGAGGAGGGCGAGCAGGGAGACGACCCGCCCGCGGACCCGCCGTCCGACCCGCCCGGCAACGGCGGCGGTGGCGGCAACGGCGGCAACGGCGGCGGCAACGGTGGCGGTGGCGGTGGCGGCAACGGTGGCGGTGGCGGCAACCCGAACCCGCCGAACCCGCCGAACCCGCCGAACCCGCCGAACCCGCCGAACCCGCCGAACCCGCCGAACCCGCCGAACCCGCCGAACCCCACCGGCGCCGCCCGCGCGATCGCGTTCGCCAAGGCCCAGCTCGGCGAGCCGTACGTGTACGGCGCCGCCGGCCCGGACGCGTGGGACTGCTCGGGGCTGACCAGTCAGGCGTGGGCGGCTGCCGGGCACCCGCTGTCGCACTGGTCGGTCGCCCAGTACTCCGAGACCACCCCGATCTCGCAGTCGCAGCTGCAGCCGGGTGACCTGCTGTTCTGGAGCAACGGCAGCGCGAGCTCGATCTACCACGTCGCGATGTACCTCGGTGGCGGTCAGATGATCCAGGCACCGCGCCCGGGCCGCAGCGTCGAGATCGTGTCGATGTACTACTGGATCACTCCCGACCTCTTCGGCCGGGTCGGCTGACCTCGGGGGTGGGTCAGCCGGCGCCGGCGGGGTCGGCGCTGGCCGGGCCGTCGTAGCCGTACTTCTCGAACCGGCGCTGCGAGGCGACGACCTCGCGCTCGGCCTCGGTGCGGCCGACCCAGGTGGCGCCCTCGACAGACTTGCCGGGCTCGAGGTCCTTGTAGACCTCGAAGAAGTGCTGGATCTCCAGCCGGTCGAACTCCGGCATGTGGTGGATGTCGCGCAGGTGCTCCTGGCGGGGGTCGTGGGCCGGCACGCACATCACCTTGTCGTCGCGGCCGGCCTCGTCGCTCATCCGGAACATGCCGATGGCCCGGCACTCGATCAGGCAGCCGGGGAAGGTCGGCTCGGACAGCAGCACGAGCGCGTCCAGCGGATCACCGTCCTGGCCGAGGGTGTGCTCGACGAAGCCGTAGTCGGCGGGGTACTGGGTGGCGGTGAACAGGGTGCGATCGAGCCGGATCCGGTGGGTCGTGTGGTCGACCTCGTACTTGTTGCGCTGACCCTTGGGGATCTCGACCGTCACGTCGAACAGCACGCCCGCGCTCCCTTCGTCGCCGCACCCTCAGGAGTGCCGGGCTAGTGTCTCGCATCGGCGAGCCGGACGGTGACGGGAGGAGATCGGTGCGCACCCGGACCCTGGCGCTCGTCGCCCTGCTGATCGTCGTCCTCGCGGGCGCCGGCATCGCGACCAGTCTGTACGTCGCCGACGACCCGCCGGCGCCCGGGCGCCGCGACCCCACCCTGGTCCCGCCACCCGAGGGCCTCGACCTCCCGCCCGCCCGCGCGGCGGAGCCCGTCCTGGGGGAGCCGGCCGGACCCGCGCTCGACCCGGCCGCCGTGCGGCAGCGGCTCGCCGGACTGCTCGCCGACCGCGACCTCGGCCGGCACGTCGGCGTCGCGGTCCGCGACCTCGACCGCGGTCGCGATCTGATGGCGATCGGCGGCGGCGACACCTTCACCCCCGCCTCCACCCTCAAGCTCTTCACCACCGCGGCCGCGCTGGAGACGCTCGGCCCCGACCACCGCTTCACCACGACCGTGGCGCTCGACGGTCGCGGCAGCGGGCCGCCACGGCTGGTCCTGGTCGGTGGCGGCGACCCGCTGCTCGCCCGCACGCCGTCCGACCCGGTGGCGGCGTACGCCCCCGACGTCTCGACCGTGGCCAGCGTCGACGAGCTGGCCGGTCAGGCGGTGCGCGCACTGCGCCGCGACGGGATCGACACGGTGCGGGTCGGGTGGGACGCCACCTTGTTCAGCGGGCCCGCCGTCTCCCCGCAGTGGGAGGCCTCGTACGTCCCCGACGAGGTGGTCAGCCCGATCTCGGCGCTGTGGGTCGACGAGGGGCGGCTCGGGTACGGCTACGGCGAGCGGTCCCCCGACCCCGCAGCAGCGGCGGCCGAGACCCTGGTGACCGAGCTGCGACAGCGCGGGATCCGGGTCGCGGGGACGCCGGCGGCGACGACCGCGCACGGCGACGTGGTCGCGTCTGCCGACAGTGCCCCGCTCGCCGAGATCGTGGAGCACGTGCTGCAGGTCAGCGACAACGAGGGCGCCGAGGTGCTGCTGCGCCACGTCGGCCTGGCGACGGACCGGGCCGGCTCCTTCGCCGGCGGCACCGAGGGGGTCCGCAAGACGCTCACCGACCTCGGCGTGCCGTGGCGCGGCGTCTCCATCCACGACGGCAGCGGGCTGTCCCGCGACGACACCGTCACGCTCGCCGCGGAGCTGGCGGTGCTGTCGCTCGGCACCGACCCCGACCGGCCCGAGCTGCGCACCGTGGTGAGCGGGCTTCCGGTCGCGCGGTTCAGCGGCAGCCTCGCCTACCGGTTCGTGACCACCGGGACCGAGGACGCCCGCGGGACGGTACGGGCCAAGACCGGCACGCTCACCGGCGTCCACGGCCTCGCGGGAGTCGTCGTGACCCGCGACGGCACGCTGCTCGGCTTCGTCCTGCTGACCGACGCAGTCCGCCCCGTCGACACCCTCGACGCCCGCGCCCAGCTCGACCGGCTGGCCGCCGCGCTTGCCGGTTGCGGATGCGCGCGCTGACGGTCCATACCCACGCGCCATACCCACGCGCCCGTACCGTGGTCGTCATGACATCGGCGACACCGGCGACACCGGAACCCCTGGGCGGCCCTCCCGCCCGCAGGCCGCGACGCCGGCGGCACGGGGTCATCGACTGGGACCTCGCGGTCCGGTCGGCGCAGTCGCTGCTGCGGCCCGGCCCGGAGGTCTCCGCCGCCCAGGCCGACGAGGCGGTGGAAGGGCTGCGCGACGCCGCCGCCCGCTCCCGCGAGCACGTGTCGGCGTACACCGGTCTCGACGCCGACCCGGCCCGGACCCCGGTGCTGGTCGTCGACCGCAGCCGCTGGGTGCAGGCCAGCGTCGAGGGGTTCGCCGTGCTCGCCGAGCCGCTGGAGGAGCGGCTGGCCAAGGCCAAGGGCGTGACGCCGTGGGCCCGTGCCGTCGGGTCCCGGGTCACCGGGCTCGAGGTGGGTGGCCTGCTGGCGTTCATGGCGCACAAGGTTCTCGGCCAGTTCGACCCGTTCGCCACCGACGGCGGGCGGCTGCTGCTCGTCGCGCCCAACATCGTCCAGGCCGAGCGCGAGCTCGACGCCGACGTCGGTGACTTCCGGATGTGGGTGTGCCTGCACGAGGAGACCCACCGGCTGCAGTTCGGCGGCGTGCCGTGGCTCGGCGACCACCTGCGCTCGCGGGTCTCGAAGCTGGCCGAGACCACCGACCTCGAGGTCGCCGACGTGCCGAAGCTGGTCGATCAGGCCCTCAAGGTCGTCGGTCGGGTGCTGCGGGGCGACGACGAGGCGTCGTTGCTCGATCTCGTCCAGTCGACCGAGCAGAAGGCAGTGGTCGAGGAGATCACCGCGGTCATGTCACTGCTCGAGGGCCACGCCGACGTCGTGATGGACGGTGTCGGACCCGAGGTGGTCCCGAGCGTCGAGGCGCTGCGCAAGCGCTTCAGCCAGCGCCGCAAGGGCGCCGGCCCCGTCGACAAGATCGTCCGCCGGCTGCTCGGCCTGGAGGCGAAGATGCGGCAGTACCGGGACGGGGCCGCGTTCGTGCGTGGCGTCGTCGACCGGGTGGGCCACGACGGCTTCGCCGCGGTCTGGGAGCGACCGGACAACCTGCCCCGTCCGGCCGAGATCGCCGACCCCGGCCGCTGGTGCGACCGCGTGGTCGGCTGAGGGCTCGCCGTGGGTCGCCGGCTCGACCCGGCGGTGGCCCGCACCCGGGCCGCCGTACGCGCCGCGCTGGCCGACCTCGACCCCGGTGACCTGGTGCTCGTCGGCTGCTCCGGCGGCGCCGACTCGCTGGCCCTGCTCGCCGGCTGCTGCTTCGAGGGGCCCAAGGCCGGCCTCGCGGTCGGTGCGGTCGTGGTCGACCACGGGCTGCAGCCCGGCTCCGCGCAGGTCGCCGCCGCGGCCGCGGCGACGGCGCAGGACCTGGGCGCCGACCCGGTGTGCGTCGAGCTGGTGACCGTGGGCAGCGCCGGCGGGCCGGAGGGAGCCGCGCGGGACGCGCGGCGGGCGGCGCTCGACCGGGTCGCCGACGGCCTGGCCGCCAAGGCGCTGCTGCTCGGCCACACCCGCGACGACCAGGCCGAGACGGTCCTGCTCGGGCTGGCCCGTGGCTCCGGCGCCCGCTCGCTGGCCGGGATGCGCCCGGCCGCCGGCCGCGTCCGCCGGCCGTTGCTCGACGTCACCCGGGACGAGACCGCGGCCGCCTGCCGCGCGCTCGGCCTCGACTGGTGGGACGACCCGCACAACGCCGACCCGGCGCACGCCCGCGCCCGGATCCGTCACACCCTGCTGCCGGCGCTCGAGACGGGGCTCGGTCCGGGCGTGCGGGACGCGCTGGCGCGTACCGCCGGTCTGCTCCGCGCCGACGCAGACGCCCTGGACGCGCTCGCCGACGAGCTCGCCGACAGCGCCTCCCTCGGTGCCGCAGACGGTGCCGCAGACGGTGCCGCCCTGCGGGTGGACGCGCTGGCCGCGGCCCCGGAGGCGGTGCGCCGCCGGGTGCTGCGCCGGGCGGCGCTGGCGGCCGGGTGTCCCGCCGGCGATCTGAGCGCCGGCCACGTCGCAGCCGCCGACGCGCTGGTCACCGGATGGCACGGCCAGCAGGGCGTCGACCTGCCCGGTCACGTGCATGCCTGGCGCGACGCAGGCACCGTGCGGATGGCCCGTCGCCGTGTGACAGGCTGACCGGCGTGGAGCGCGGGCACGTCGACGGAGACCTCACCCGGGTGCTGGTCACCGAGGAACAGGTCCGCACCCGGCTCGACGAGCTCGCCCGCGACATCACCCGCGACTACGAGGGCAAGGACCTGCTGCTCGTGGGGGTCCTGCGCGGTGCAGTGATGGTGATGGCAGACCTCGCCCGCAGCCTCGACCGGCACGTCGAGATGGACTGGATGGCGGTCTCCTCGTACGGCTCCGGCACGACGTCGTCCGGGGTCGTGCGCATCCTCAAGGACCTCGACTCCGACATCACCGACCGGCACGTCCTGGTGGTGGAGGACATCATCGACACCGGCCTCACGCTGTCCTGGCTGGTGAGCAACCTGAGCTCGCGCGGGCCGGCCTCGGTGGCGATCTGCACGCTGCTGCGCAAGCCCGAGGCGCAGCGGATGAACGTCGACGTCGCGTACGTCGGCTTCGACATCCCCGACGAGTTCGTCGTGGGGTACGGCCTCGACTACGCCGAGCGCTACCGCAACCTGCGCGACATCGGCACCCTGGCTCCGCACGTCTACACCTGATCCAGACCTGGCTTGACGCCGCCGGCGACCGCGGGGAACGCCCGGCGCCGAACGGCTCGTTGTGCTGGTCGGTAGGCGCAGCCGGGCTTCCGGCGGGTACCGTCATACGTCTACGCACATCACCGCTCAGCAGGAGGGACGGGGCGCAAACCCCGCGACATGGACTTCAAGCGCATCTTTCGCGGGCCGTGGCTGTGGATCGTCCTCGGCGTCGTCGCGGTGCTCGCGATCCTGCAGGTCCTGTCCGCCTCCAGCGGTCCGAAGGACGTCGACACCTCCACGATCGTCTCGACGATCAAGTCGGGCGACGTCAAGTCGGCGCTGTTCGTCGACGGCGACTCCGAGGTCCAGCTCACCCTCGACGACGACTCCGAGATCCTTTCGCAGTACCAGCTCGACCAGGGGATCGAGCTGGTCGACCTCGTGCAGCAGGGCGTCGAAGACGGCACGATCGAGAGCTTCGACGTCGAGGCGCCCCGCGAGCCCAGCTTGCTCGGCTCGGTGCTCGGTGCGCTGCTGCCCTTCGTGCTGATCTTCTTGCTGTTCATCTTCCTCATCAACCAGGTGCAGGGCGGCGGCGGCCGGGTGATGCAGTTCGGCAAGTCCAAGGCCCGGCTCATCACCAAGGACATGCCCAAGACGACGTTCGACGACGTCGCCGGTGCGCAGGAGGCGGTCGAGGAGCTCGAGGAGATCAAGGAGTTCCTCTCCGAGCCCGCGAAGTTCCAGGCCGTCGGCGCCAAGATCCCCAAGGGCGTGCTGCTCTACGGCCAGCCCGGCACGGGCAAGACGCTGCTGGCCCGCGCGGTCGCCGGTGAGGCGGGTGTGCCCTTCTACTCGATCTCCGGCTCCGACTTCGTCGAGATGTTCGTCGGTGTCGGCGCCAGCCGGGTCCGCGACCTCTTCGAGCAGGCCAAGGAGAACGCCCCCGCGATCGTGTTCATCGACGAGATCGACGCCGTCGGTCGGCACCGCGGCGCGGGTCTCGGCGGGGGTCACGACGAGCGCGAGCAGACCCTCAACCAGCTGCTGGTCGAGATGGACGGCTTCGACGTACGCGGCGGCGTGATCCTGATCGCCGCGACCAACCGCCCTGACGTGCTCGACCCTGCCCTGCTGCGGCCCGGTCGCTTCGACCGGCAGATCGGTGTCGACGCCCCCGACGCCGTCGGGCGCAGGAAGATCCTCGAGGTGCACTCGCGCGGCAAGCCGCTGGCCCAGGGCGTCGACCTCAAGGCCGTCGCCCGGCGCACGCCCGGCTTCACCGGGGCCGACCTGGCCAACGTGCTCAACGAGGCGGCACTGCTGACCGCCCGCAAGGACCTCAAGATGATCGATGACGTCGCGCTGGACGAGGCGATCGACCGCGTTATCGCCGGCCCGCAGCGCAAGACCCGGCTGATGAGCGACCAGGAGAAGAAGATCACCGCCTACCACGAGGGCGGGCACGCCCTGGTGGCCGCGGCGCTGCCGGGCAGCGACCCGGTCCGCAAGATCACGATCCTTCCGCGCGGCCGGGCCCTCGGCTACACGATGGTGCTTCCCGACGAGGACAAGTACTCCACGACCCGCAGCGAGATGCTCGACCGGCTGGCGTACATGCTCGGTGGCCGCGCGGCCGAGGAGCTCGTCTTCCACGACCCCACGACGGGCGCCGCCAACGACATCGAGAAGGCCACCGCGCTGGCGCGGGCGATGGTGACCCAGTACGGCATGACCGAGCGGCTCGGGGCGATCAAGTTCGGCGAGAGCAACAGCGAGCCGTTCCTGGGCCGCGACATCGGCCACACCCGCAACTACTCCGAGGAGATCGCGGCGATGGTCGACGAGGAGGTCAAGGTGTTGATCACCTCCGCGCACCAGGAGGCCTTCGACGTCCTCGTCGACAACCGTGACGTGCTGGACAACCTCGTGCTCGAGCTGTTCGAGAAGGAGACGCTCGACCAGCACCAGGTGGCCGAGATCTTCGAACCGCTGCGGCGACGCGACCGGCGACCGGCATGGACCGGCTCGCCACGGAGGATCCCGTCGGACAAGCCGCCGGTGAGCCTTCCTGCCGGCTCCAACGGGTCCAACCCCGCCGACCAGGACGAGGGCAGCATCGTGCTGGCTCCCGGCGACGGCGGTGACATCCGTACCGGTGGCGGCAACCCGGGAGCGGCCGCGCCTCCGGGGGGCGGCGAGGGCCTCGGCGCCGACGCCGACCCGGGGCCGGTCAGCGGCCAGGACTGATCCGTGCCCTCCGGCGACCCGGTCGACCCGATCGGCCTGCCCGAACCCGGCGAGCCCGCGCCCGCGTTCGACCACGCTCGCGCGGCCGCGGCGGTGCGCGAGCTGCTGCTGGCGATGGGCGAGGACCCCGAGCGCCAGGGGCTGCTCGAGACGCCGCGGCGGGTCGCGCGGGCCTGGGAGGAGATGACGGCCGGGCTGCGCCAGCGGTCCGAGGACGTGCTCACCACGGTCTTCGATCTCGGCCACGACGAGCTCGTGCTCGTCAAGGACCTCGAGCTGTGGTCGGTGTGCGAGCACCACCTGGTGCCGTTCACCGGCAAGGCGCACGTCGGCTACATCCCCAACCCCGAGGGCCAGATCACCGGCCTGTCCAAGCTGGCCCGGCTGGTCGACGTGTACGCGCGCCGGCCGCAGGTGCAGGAGCGGCTGACCACCCAGGTGGCCGACGGGCTCAAGCGCAGCCTCACTCCGCGCGGGGTGATCGTGGTGATCGAGGCCGAGCACCTGTGCATGACCATGCGGGGCGTACGCAAGCCCGGCGCCAAGACCGTGACCAGCGCGGTGCGCGGCCAGCTCCGCGACCCCGCCACCCGCGCCGAGGCGATGAGCCTCATCCTCGGCTGATCACGCCACCACCCGCGCCGCTAGCGTGGGCCCGTGCACGCCGCCCCGCTCCACTCCGTGGCCGGACTGCCGGCGCCGGGCAGGTGCCTGGTGATGGGCGTCGTCAACGTCACGCCCGACTCCTTCTCCGACGGCGGCGAGTGGTTCGAGCCGGCCGCAGCGGTCGAGCACGGCCTGTCGCTGCTGGCTGACGGCGCCGATCTGGTCGACGTGGGGGGCGAGTCGACCCGCCCGGGTGCGCAGCGCCCGCCGGAGGCGGAGGAGCTGCGACGGGTCCTCCCGGTGGTGCGCGAGCTCGCCGCCGCCGGCGCCTTGGTCTCGATCGACACGATGCGAGCGGGGGTCGCGCGGGCCGCGCTGGACGCCGGCGCCGTCATGGTCAACGACGTGTCGGGAGGGCTGGCCGACGAGACCATGCTCGCGAGCGTCGCCGACGCGGGCGTCCCGTACGTCGTCATGCACTGGCGCCGGCACTCCGCCGACATGCAGGCGCACGCCAGCTACGACGACGTGGTGGCCGACGTGGTCGCGCACCTTCGGGAGCGGATGGAGGCCGCCGACGAGGCGGGAATGGACCCGTCGCGGATCGTGCTGGATCCGGGGCTGGGGTTCGCAAAGACCGCAGAGCACAACTGGCTGCTGCTCGCCGCGCTCGACGCCCTGCACGCCCTGGGCCGGCCGCTGCTGATCGGGGCCAGCCGCAAGCGTTTCCTCGGCACCCTGCTCGCCGTGGACGGCCGGGACCGGCCGCCGGCGGGGCGCGACGACGCCAGCGCGGCCTGTTCCGCGCTGGCCGCGGCAGCGGGCACGTGGTGCGTGCGGGTGCACGAGGTGCGCGGCAGCGCGGACGCGGTCCGTGTGGCGAGCGCCTGGGCGCGGGCGGAGGACGGTCGTGGGTGACCGCATCAGCCTCACCGGCATCACCGCGCACGGACACCACGGGGTGCTGCCGCACGAGCGCGAGCTCGGCCAGACCTTCGTGGTCGACGTCACGCTCGAGCTGGACCTGAGACGGGCTGGGGCGGGGGACGACTTGTCGCGTACTGTCGACTACGGCCACTTGGCCCATCGGGTCGGCGAGGCGATCACGTCGGACCCCGTGGAACTGATCGAAACGCTTGCGGAACGGATCGCGAGCCTGTGTTTGGGGGACCCGATCGTCGACCGGGTGACGGTCACCGTGCACAAGCCCCAGGCCCCCGTCCCGGTGACGTTGACCGACGTCGCCGTCACGATAGAGCGGAGCCGAGCGTGACCGAGACGCCGAACCCCCACATCGTCGACGCCGACACCATGACCGGTGAGATGCGGCCGATCCGGCGTGCGGTTCTGGCGATGGGCTCCAACCTGGGTGAGCGGCTGGCCAACCTGCAGGGCGGCCTGTCGGCGCTGGTGGACACCCCCGAGGTCGTCGTGGTCGACGTGTCCCCGGTCTACGAGTCCGAGCCGGTCGACGCCCCCGACGGCTCCCGCGACTTCCTCAACCTGGTGGTCACCATCGACACCACGCTGTCCCCGCACACGCTGCTCGACCGGGCCTTGGCCATCGAGGACGCGTTCGGCCGGCAGCGTCCGGTGGAGCGCAACGCCCCCCGAACCCTCGATGTCGACCTGGTGAGCGTCGGCGACCAGAAGATCAGTGACGACGACCTGGTGCTGCCACACCCGCGAGCGCACGTCCGCGCCTTCGTGCTGCAGCCGTGGCACGACGTCGACCCGGAGGGCTTCCTGCCCGGGCACGGCTGGGTCGTCGACCTGCTCGCCGACGTCGAGGGCGGCGCGCCGCGACGCCGCGACGACCTCAGCGTCGCCACCGACTGAGCATGGCGTGAGCGGGCCCGCCCCCGGCCGACTGCGTCCGACGTCGGCGGCCACGCTGGCGGTGGCCGTGCTGGTGGGCGTGCTGGTCGGTGGCTCGGTGGCACCCCTGGTCGAGCGCGGCGGCGGCATCGTCCCCCGGGTGCCCTGGAGCGCCGTGCTCACGCTGGCGTTCCTCGCCGTGGTCCTGATGGCCCTGGCGTGGAACACCTGGCGCTCGCTGCGCCGGCCCGGCCCACGGATCGAGGCGCACCGCGCCGTCAACCTCTTCGTCCTCGGCCGCTCGTGCGCCCTCGTGGGCGCGGCGGTCTGCGGTGGCTACGCCGCCTTCGCGCTGGGCTTCCTCGGCAACGACGCGGCGCTGCCGCAGGAGCGACTGGTGCGCGGCCTGCTCGCCGCGGGGTCCGCAGCGCTGGTCGTCGTCGGCGGGCTCGCGCTCGAGCGGGCCTGTCAGGTGCCTGGGTCCCGCGACGAGGAGCGGCAGGACGATGACGACGACGAGGATGCGCCTCGGGACCAGACGTCCTCCTGACCTCATTCAGGTTCCTGGTAGCGCTGTGACTGTTGGGGCAGGTGGTGTCGGCGCGCCTCCCCGCCGGTGACGTCGCTGGTCGGTACGGTCCCCGCGTGGCAGCGAACCGTCGTCGTCAGCGCAGCGTGCGGGTCACCGTCGTCGTCGGCCTGCTCCTCGCGGCCACCGGCTGCGTGGCCCTGTCGGTCGGCACCGGTCAGTGGACCGGCGCCGCGGCCGTCGCGGCGCTGCTGGGTGGCGTGGCCGCCGCCCGGATCATGCAGGCCGAGGTCGTACAGGCCCGTCGCGACGCCGCCCTGGACCGGGCCCGGCAGGCGCAGGGCTACCAGCGGCTGAGCGCCCGGAGCGCCTCCGAGCACGCTCGGTTCGCGACCTCGATGACGAACCGGCTGGCCGACCGCGAGCGGGCGATCGTCCGGCTCCGCCAGGTACTGCGGGCCGCTCTGCGCCGTGCCGACGACGCCGACGAGCTGGCCGCCACGGAGTCCCGCCGCGCCGAGCGGCTGCAGGTCGAGGTCGCCCAGCTGCGCACCGCGCTCGCCACCCCCGCTGTCGAAACCGCCGCCCCCGCTGCCGGTGTGGCGACGCCCGACGCCGACGAGGTCGCGGTCTGGGAGGCCGGTGAGACCCCCAGCGTTGTCGACCTGGTCGCCTGGGACCAACGTGCCGCCGACGCCGCCGGCGAGGCCGCCGAGGACTGGCGCCGCCGGGCCTGACGGCCCACGGGTTTCCCAAGTTCGCTTGGGAAACCCAAGGTTCGCCCGTGTCGCTACGCGGTGGAACCCTCGGTTTCCCACGTTCGCTTGGGAAACCCACGCTCCGCTCTGTGGTTGCCCGGGGGTCAGGCGTGGACCGGCCCGGCCGACTCCACCTCGACGGTGGACGAGTCGACGCCGCGGTCGTCGGCATCGACCGAGCGGCGGGCCGCCTCGTGCAGGGTGGCGGGGGTGAGCACGCCGCAGAACCGGGAGCCCTCCAGCACGGCCACCCAGCCCGCGTCGTGCTGCAGCATCTGGGCCAGCGCGTCCTTGAGCGAGGAGTCCCGTGGCACCCAGGCCTCCATCCGGCGGACCTGATCGGCGACCGTGCCGCCGCGGCCGGCCGTACGGTCCCGGTCGATCCAGCCGCGCAGGTTGCCGTCGTCGTCGAGCACGACCGCCCAGCGTGCGCCCTCGGCCTCCAGCGTTCCCCGGGCCTGGCCGAGCGAGTCGCCGAGCCCTACCACCGGCGGCACCTGCAGGTCGTGCTCGTCGATCTGGGTGACGGCCAGTCGCCGCAGGCCGCGGTCGGCACCGACGAAGTCGGCCACGAAGTCGTCCGAGGGCGCCCCGAGGATCCGGGCGGGTGAGTCGTACTGCGCCAGCCGGCCGCCCTGCTGGAAGACGGCGACCCGGTTGCCGAGCCGCACCGCCTCCTCGATGTCGTGGGTCACGAACAGCACCGTGGTCCCGAGCCGCTCCTGCAGCGCCACGAACTCGTCCTGCAGTCGTACCCGGACGACCGGGTCGACGGCGCCGAACGGCTCGTCCATCAGCAGCACCGGCGGGTCGGCCACCAGCGCGCGGGCCACCCCCACCCGCTGGCGCTGGCCGCCGGAGAGCTGGTGCGGGTAACGGTCGCCGTACTGCCCGGGCTCGAGCCCCACCAGCGTCAGCAGCTCGTCGACCCGCTCGCGGGTGCGCTTGCGGTCCCAGCCCAGCAGCGTCGCGACCGTGGCGACGTTGGTCCGCACCGTCTGGTGCGGGAACAGACCGACCTGCTGGATCACGTAGCCGATGCGGCGGCGCAGCTCGACCGGGTCGACGCGGGTCACGTCCTCGCCGTCGAGGGTGATCGTGCCGGACGTGGGCTCGATCAGCCGGTTGACCATCCGCAGCGTCGTCGACTTGCCGCAGCCCGACGGACCGACGAGCACCACGAGGTCACCGCGCGGGACGACCAGGTCGAGCTGCTGCACGGCGACCGTGCCATCGGGGTACGTCTTGCCGACGCCGTCGAGACGGATCATCGGATCCTCGATAGCGTCTCGCGCGTGATCGTCGCCGGGAGCCATGCAGGGACCCTAGCCGCGGTCCCCGGTGTCGACTCGAGCAGCAGCTGTTACGACTTCGTCAACAACCACTGGTTCTGCCCGGCCTACATCTCCGACCGCAGCGAGGAGATCGTCGACGCCCTGCAGCAGCACGTCTGGATGACGGTGGTGTCCGTCCTGCTGGGTCTGGTGATCGCGTTCCCGCTGGCGGTGCTCTCCCGGCGCAGTGAAGCGGTCGCGGGCGCCGTCCTCGGGCTCAGCACCGTTCTGTACACGATTCCCTCGCTGGCGATGTTCTCGCTGCTGCTGCCCGTCTTCGCGGCGCTCAACCTGTCCGGCATCAACCCGTGGACGGTGGTGATCGGGCTCGCCCTGTACTCGTTGACGATCCTGGTACGCAACATCCTCGCCGGCCTCGCCGCCGTGCCCTACGACGTCCAGGACGCGGGTCGCGGCCTCGGGTACGGACCGGCCCGGCTGCTGTTCCGGATCGAGCTGCCGCTCGCGCTGCCGGTCATCTTCGCCGGGCTGCGGGTGGCCACCGTGTCGACGGTGGCCCTGCTGACGGTCGGCTCGATCCTCGGTTACGGGGGCCTGGGAAACCTGATCCTCCAGGGCTACAACACGAACTTCCGCGCCGAGCTGTTCACCGCCAGCGTGCTGTGCGTGCTGCTCGCCGTGTCCTTCGACCTGGTGCTGCTCGGCGTTCAACGGGCCGCCATGCCGTGGCAGCGGGGACGCTGAGATGGAGATCTTCGCCGACGCGTGGACCTATCTGGTCGACGGAGCCAACTGGTCCGGGCCCCAGGGGATGGGCGCCTACCTCGTCCAACAGCTGCTGCTCACCGTCACCAGCGTCGTCGCCGCGGCACTCGTCGGGCTGCCGATCGCGTTCTGGTTCGGCCACATCGGCCGCGGCGGGGTGCTGGCGATCAACATCAGCAACGTCGGTCGGGCGGTGCCGACCTTCGCGGTGCTCGGCTACCTGTCGCTCGGTCCGCTCGGCATCGCCGAGCTCGGCCCGTACGGCCGCGCGGGGCTGGCCACGCTGGTGTCGTTGCTGCTGTTCGCGCTGCCCCCGATCGTGACCAACACCTATGTCGGCCTGCGGGAGGTCGACCGCGAGATCGTCGAGGCCGCCCGCGGGATGGGCATGCGTGGCGGGCAGCTGTTCCGCCGGGTCGAGCTGCCGCTCGCGTTGCCACTGGTGGTCACCGGCCTGCGGTTGGCGGTGGTCCAGGTCTGGGCCACGGCCACGATCGCCGCACTGGTCGCCGGCCCCGGCCTGGGCAACGTCGTGACCGAGGGGTTCGCCGTCCAGGACTCGGCACAGGTGGTCGCCGGCGCCGTCCTGATCGCTTTCGTCGCGATTGTGCTCGAGGGTCTGATGGCCCTGGTCGAGCGGGCTGCGGCCCCGGTGCCGGGCGACCGCGCCCGGGCCGCTGTACGCCCGGAGACCCCGTCGGCCACCGCGGAGCCCGTCGGACCGTGACCGAAGTGTGTCCTGTCGGAACCGCCGACTGGGTTGCGCTCAGCGGCTTGGGGTGTTGAGGTCGTCCCGGAGCGGGGCGCCGTCGGTGCCTCACCGGACACGCGTGGGCACCAGCCCGCGGGACACAGAAGGTGGAGCACACCATGCGACGTACGCGATTCCTCTCGACGACCCTTGCCGCAGCAGCGCTGCTGGTGCTGTCCGCCTGCGGGGGCAGCGACGACCCGCTGGAGGGCGACGACGGCGACTCCGGGTCGTCCGACGACAAGGGCACTCTTGTCATCGGCGGCCAGGACTTCTACGAGCTGCAGATCATGGCGTCGATGTACGCGCTGCTGCTCGAGGACGCGGGCTACACCACCGAGACCAAGCTGGTGACCACGCGCGACATCTACCTGCCCGAGCTGCAGGACGGCAAGATCGACATCGTCCCCGAGTACGCCGGGTCGATCACCGACGCGCTGCAGATCCAGAAGAACGGGCCGGACGCCGAGCAGGTGAGCTCCAACGACATCGGCGCGACGATGGACGCCCTCCAGCCGCTGCTGGAGGAGCAGCGTCTGGTCGCCCTGGAGCCGGCCGAGGCCACCGACCAGAACGCCTTCGCGGTCACCACCGACTTCGCCGAGGAGAACGACCTCACGACCCTGAGCGACCTGGGCGAGCTGGGCGAGCCCATCACGCTGGCCGCCTCCGAGGACTGTGCCAGCCGTCCCGACTGCAAGGTCGGGCTGGAGAAGACCTATGGGCTCGAGATCGAGAAGGTCCTTCCGACCGGGTTCGACTCGCCGCAGACGATCAAGTCCGTGACCAGCGGTGAGTCGCAGCTCGGGCTGGTCGCCACGTCCGACGGTTCGCTGGAGCAGCAGGGGCTGGTCATCCTCGAGGACGACCAGGGCCTGCAGGTCGCGCAGAACCTCGTCCCGGTCGTCTCGCAGACGGTGCTCGACGCCAACCCGGACATCGCCGACACGCTGAACGCCCTGTCCAGCGAGCTGACCACCGAGGACCTGGCCGCGCTCAACGTGGCCGTCAACCTCGAGCGGCAGAAGCCCGAGGACGTCGCCCAGCAGTGGCTGGAGGAGCACGGCCTGCTCTGAGTCTGCTCTGAGTCTGCGCTGACTCTGCGCTGACTCTGGTCTCACGCAGTGAGCCCGCGGCCGGTTGACCGGGTCGCGGATTGGGCAGAAGGTGTGCATCTGCGGTATCCGGGGCGGATACCGCGTCCTGCCCAGCAACGGCGCCGGAGGCCACCGTGACGACGTCGGAACGCCAGCCTGAACACCCGTCCGACAACCCGTCCGGGCGACCGCCACGAGATCGTCCGTCACCGCGCTCGATGGTTCTCTGGGCGGTCGTCGCCGCCGTCGGCGCGGTCTGCTGGGGCGTCATCGCCCTGGTGCGCGACGAGAACATCTCCGCGGTCTGGCTGATCGGCGCGGCGCTCGGGTCGTACGCGATCGCCTACCGCTACTACGCGCGCTTCATCGCCTACAAGGTGCTCGGCGTCGACGACACGCGGGCCACCCCGGCCGAGCGGCTCAGCAACGACATCGACTTCCAAGTCACCGACCGCCGGGTGCTGTACGGCCATCACTTCGCGGCCATCGCCGGTGCCGGCCCGCTGGTGGGTCCCGTCCTGGCGGCCCAGATGGGCTACCTGCCGGGGACGATCTGGATCATCGTCGGCGTCATCGTGGCCGGCGCCGTCCAGGACATGGTGGTGCTGTTCTTCTCGATGCGGCGCGACGGCAAGAGCCTCGGCCAGATGGCCCGTGAGGAGATCGGTCCGGTGGGCGGGGCCGCCGCCCTGATCGGCGTGTTCGCGATCATGGTGATCCTGCTGGCCGTGCTGGCACTCGTCGTGGTCAACGCGATGGCCGCTTCGCCCTGGGCGACCTTCTCGATCGCGATGACGATCCCGATCGCGCTGTTCATGGGCTTCTACCTGCGCACCATCCGGCCCGGCCGGGTCATGGAGACCACCGCCATCGGGGTGGCCCTGCTGCTGCTCGCGATCGTCGCCGGTGGCTGGGTCGACGGGTCCAGCCTGGCCGACACCTTCACGCTGTCGCCCGAGGCGCTGGTGCTCTGCCTGATCATCTACGGCTTCGTCGCCTCGGTGCTGCCGGTGTGGATGCTGCTCGCGCCGCGCGACTACCTGTCGACGTTCATGAAGATCGGCACGATCGCCCTGCTGGCGATCGGCATCCTGCTGGCCCGGCCGACGATGGAGACCGCAGCCACGACCGACTTCGCGTTCAACGGCGAGGGCCCGGTCTTCGCCGGCGCCCTGTTCCCGTTCGTGTTCATCACCATCGCCTGCGGTGCGCTGTCCGGCTTCCACGCCCTGATCTCGTCGGGCACCACCCCGAAGATGATCGAGAAGGAGTCGCAGGTCCGGCTGATCGGCTACGGCGGCATGCTCGCCGAGTCGTTCGTCGCGGTCAGCGCGATCATCGCCGCGTCGATCATCGACCCCGGCCTCTACTTCGCGATGAACATGCCGGCCACCGTGCTCGGTGACAGCGTGCAGTCGGCGTCCGAGGCAGTCGCCAACATCGGCTTCACGATCTCGCCCGAGCAGCTGCAGGCGTTCGCCGACTCGGTCGAGGAGGACACCCTGGCCGGGCGCACGGGTGGCGCTCCGACTCTGGCCGTTGGCATGTCGATGATCTTCGCCGACGCGTTCGGTGGCGGGGGCCAGGCGTTCTGGTACCACTTCGCGATCATGTTCGAGGCGTTGTTCATCCTCACGACCGTCGACGCCGGCACCCGGGTCGGCCGGTTCATGCTGCAGGACACCCTCGGCAACGTCTACAAGCCGTTGCGCGACGTGTCCTGGCGCCCGGGCGTCTACCTGACCAGCGCGATCGTGGTCGGCGCGTGGGGCTACTTCCTGTACGCGGGCGTCACCGACCCGCTCGGCGGCATCAACCAGCTGTTCCCGCTGTTCGGCATCGCCAACCAGCTGCTGGCCGCGATCGCGCTCACCGTGGCCACCACGCTGCTGATCAAGCACGGCAAGCTGAAGTGGGCGTGGGTCACCGGGATCCCGCTCGCGTGGGACGCCGCGGTCACGCTGACCGCGAGCTGGCAGAAGGTCTTCTCCGACGACCCGATCCTCGGCTTCTTCTCCAACCGCGAGCGCTTCTCCAACGCGATCGACGACGGAGAGGTCCTGCCTCCGGCGACCAGCATGGACGACATGCACCAGGTGGTCACGAACCAGACCGTCGACGGCATTCTCGCCGCGTTGTTCGCGGTGCTGGTGGTGATCGTGATCGCCGACGCCGCTCGGGTGTGCATCCGCACGATTCGCCAGGGCGGCGAGGCCGAGACCACAGAGGTGCCGTACGTACGCTCCGAGATCGTGGCGCCGTCGGGCCTCATCCCGACCGCGGCGGAGAAGCGGGCGATGTCCGAGGCGGCCGCAGGCGGTGACCGACGATGAGCATCGTCACGCCCGGGTTGCGGACCGGGCTGCGCACCGGCCTGCGCGGGGTGTGGTGGTACCTGCGCGAGGTGAGCGGCGAGGCGGCCTTCGAGGCCGACTATGCCCGGCACGTCGCCGGGCACCGGGCCGCGCACCCCGACCTGCCGCCACCCACCCGGCGCGAGTTCGAGCGGACCCGGCAGCGGGCCGCCGACACCGGTCCGCCGCAACGCTGTTGCTGAGCCGGGCCACCCGCTGCTCCCACGTACGCTCGCCGGTGTGAGCGCGGTCGACCCGGCAGCCGGACCTGACCCGTTCACCGTCCCCGGACACGACTGGGAACGGATCAGCCCGCGGCTCGCCCTGCTGCGCCGCGGCGGCCTGGCCGCGGCCACCCTGCTGGTGCTGGCGGGCGTCGTCCTGCTGCTCGTCCTCGACACCGAGCGGCGCACCTGGTGGGTGCTGCTCGCCCTCGCCGTGCTGCTCGTCGCAGGGTGGCTGTGGTGGCTGATCGGCCGCCAGGTCGCCGCCTGGGGATGGGTGGAGCGGGACCTCGACCTCGTCGTCACCCGGGGCCGGCTCTGGCGGCGCCTCGACGTCGTGCCGTACGGGCGGATGCAGCTGGTGGACGTGACGGCCGGCCCGCTGCAGCGCGCCGCCGGGATCACCACCGTCCGGATGCACACCGCGTCGGCGTCGAGCGGGGCACAGCTGCCCGGGCTGCCCCCCGAGGTCGCGCGCCGGCTGCGGGACCGGCTGGCCGAGCGCGGCGAGGCGCAGGCGGCCGGATTGTGAGCGAGCCGCGCGAGGGAGAAGACGAAGACGAAGGCCGGCTGCAGCGCGTGCACCCGCTGTCGCCGCTGCTGCGCGGCGGCATCGTGCTGGTGGCGCTGCTGCTCGCGGCCGGCCGTCAGCTGCTGGAGGGCGGCGGGTCGCTGGACTGGCCGATCTGGGTGGTGCTGCCGGTGGTGCTCGCCGTGTTCGGCTGGGGCCTGCTCAGCTGGTGGTTCACCTGGTTCCGGCTGGGCCCGGTGACGCTGCGGATCGAGAGCGGCATCCTGTTCCGTCGGTCCCGCCGGATCCGGCTCGACCGGGTGCAGGCGGTCGAGGTGCAGCAGCCCTTCCTGGCCAGGCTGTTCGGGATGGCCGAGCTGCAGATCGAGACCGCCGGCGGCGAGACCGAGGCGTCCCTGGCGTTTCTCACCCACGCGCACGCGCTGGACCTGCGCGGCGAGCTGCTGGAGCGCGCCGGCGGCCGGGTTCAGACCGGTGCGGAGGCCGCCGCGCCGGAGGGCCAGGCAGTACCCGACGAGGTGCTGCACCGGGTGGCGCCCGGGCTGCTGCTGGTCAGCCAGCTGGCACGCACCGGCGTGCTGCTGGCCGTCGTCGGCTCGGCCGTCGGGCTCGCGATGTCCACCGCCCTCGGGCAACCGCTCGGGCTGGCGCTGCTGGTGCCGATGGGGCTCGGCCTGGCCAACGCGGTGGGCGGCGGGTTCGTGGCGCAGTACGACTTCATGCTCACCCGTACGTCCCGCGGACTCGGCGTGCGGGCAGGGCTGTTCGGGGTGCGCAGCCAGTCGGTGCCGATCGACCGGGTGCAGGGCGTCGTCGTCGTGGAGCCGATCGTGTGGCGCTGGCTGGGCTGGTGCGAGGTACGCGTGACCGTCGCCGGCGTGCGGGCTCGCGGCGAGGACGAGGCGCGCTACACCAGCACGCTGGTGCCGGTGATCGATCGCGACGCCGGCGCCCGGCTGGCCGTCGAGGCCCTGGGCCGCGGTGGCCCCGGTGCCACGACCTTGCACGCCGCTCCGCGGCGGGCCCGGTGGCTGGAGCCAGCTGGGCTGGCCGGTGCTGCGGCTCGGGGTCGGCGACGGGCAGGTGGTCAGCCGGCGGGGGGTGCTGGTGCGGCGCACCGATGTGGTCCCGCGGCACAAGGTGCAGTCCTGCGGGCTCCGCCAGGGTCCGCTGCAGCGCAGGTTGGGCCTGGCCACCGTCGACGTGCACCTGCCCGCCGGCCCGGTCCACGCCGTGGGCAGGCACCGCGAGGCGGCTGACGCCCGCGACCTGGCGCTGCGGCTGGCCGGACCGGTGTGAGCCCGGCCTGAGCCCGGCCTGAGCGCGGTGTGAGCGACGGCACGGTGCCCCGCCCCTGCCGGCGACGTACGCTTGCGGCGCTCGGCTCCCACCGTCCGGTACCCACCGTGGACTGGAACGAAAGGTGCAGCACATGCGCGCTCCTGCCCCTGCTCAGCGCTACCGCATCGGCGTCATCGGCGCCGGCCGCGTGGGCGCCGTCCTCGCCGCCGCGCTGCGGGCCGCCGGCCACGACGTCGTTGCCGCCTCCGGCTCCTCGGCCGCCACCACGATGCGGCTGGAGACGCTGCTGCCGGGCCTCAGCCCGCAGCCTCCGGTCGAGGTCGCCCGCGCGGCCGACCTGCTGCTGCTCACCGTTCCCGACGACGGGCTCGCCGACCTGGTCGAGCGGCTCGCCGCGACCGGAGCTCTGCGGCCCGGCCAGATCGTGCTGCACACCAGCGGCCGGCACGGCACGGGTGTGCTCGCCCCGGCGGCCGAGGCAGGTGCGCTCACGCTGGCCCTGCACCCCGCGATGACCTTCACCGGCACCGACGTCGACCTCGCCCGGTTGCCCGGCATCGTCGTCGGCCTCACCGCCGGCCCGCGGGGTCGCGCGGTCGGCGAACGGCTCGCCGCCGACCTCGGCGCCCGTGCGGTGCACGTGCCCGAGGACCAGCGGATCCGCTACCACGCGGCCCTCGCGCACGGGGCCAACCACCTGGTCACCCTCGTCGGCCAGGCGATGGACCTGCTCCGCGCCGCCGGCTCCGAGGACCCGGCAGCCGTCCTGCGGCCGCTGCTGCAGGCGGCCCTCGACAACGGGCTCGCCTACGGCGACGCGGCCCTGACCGGGCCGGTCGTCCGGGGTGACACCCGTACGATCGCCGCCCACCTCGAGGCCCTCGAGGACGCCGAGCCCAGCACCCGCGACGCCTACCGCGCCATGGCCAGCGCGACCGCGCAGCGCGCGGCGGTCGACGGGCGGTTGTCGCCCGAGCAGGCCGCCTCGATCGACGAGGTGCTCGGCAGCGACCGCGCGCCGGCCTGATGGCCGCGCTGGTCCACGACGGCGCCGCGCTGGCCCGTCGGCTGGACGACGCGCGCGGCGACGGCGCCCGGGTGGCGCTGGTCCCCACCATGGGCGCGCTGCACGCGGGGCACCTGTCACTGGTGCGGCTGGCCGCGCAGCACGCGGACCACGTCGTGGTCTCCATCTTCGTCAACCCGCTGCAGTTCGCGCCGGGTGAAGACCTCGAGCGCTACCCCCGGACCCTCGAGGCGGACGCCGAGGCGCTCGCCAGCGCCGGAGTGGGGACGGTGTGGATCCCGGCCGTCGCCGACCTGTACCCGTACGGCGTCGGTACCGGCATCACCGTCGACCCCGGCGCCTTGGGCAGCGTGCTGGAGGGCGCCGCACGGCCCACCCACTTCCGCGGCGTGCTGACCGTCGTCGCCAAGCTCTTCGGTGCCGCCAGCCCCGATGCGGCGGTGTTCGGCGAGAAGGACTACCAGCAGCTCGTCCTCGTCCGCAGGATGGTGCGTGAGCTCCGCCTCGGCGTCGAGGTGGTGCCCGGGCCGCTGGTGCGCGAACCGGACGGGCTCGCGCTGTCCTCGCGCAACCGCTACCTCGAACCCGACGACCGGGCCACCGCCCGGTGCCTGTCCCGGTCCCTCCAGGAGGGTGCGAGGGCGGCGGCCGAGGGCGCTGACGCCGCGGGGGTCGAGGCGGCGGCCGGCGCCGTGCTCGACGAGGCGTCGGGCGTCGACACGGAGTACGTCGCCCTCACCGACCCCGACCTCGGTCCACCGCCCGTCGCCGGCCCCGCCCGGCTGCTGGTGGCGGGCCGGGTCGGCGGGACGCGGCTGCTCGACAACGTCGCCATCGCCCTCCAGCCCAGCGGAGACGCCTGATGCTGCTCTGCATCGACATCGGCAACAGCCACACCGTGCTGGGGGTGTTCGACGGCGACAAGCTGGAGCACCGGTGGCGGGTCACGACCGAGGAGAGCCGTACCGCGGACGAGTGGTTCGTGCTGCTGCGCGGGTTGCTGCGCGGCGGCACCGACCCGGCGCACGAGGCGCCGCCGGGCTCCCTCGGCATGCCGACCACCGGCATCGTCGTGTGCTCGACGGTGCCGATGGTGCTGCACGAGCTGCGGCAGGTGCTCGAGCGCTACTTCCACGACGTCCCGAACCTCGTCGTCGAGGCGGGGGTGAAGACGGGTGTCCCGGTGCTGATGGACAACCCGCGAGAGGTCGGCACCGACCGCATTGTCAACGCGCTCGCCGCGTCCACGCTCTACGGGGGACCGGGAGCGGGACCGTGCATCGTGGTCGACGTCGGCACCGCTACCACCTTCGACGTGGTGAGCGCCCGTGGCGAGTACGTCGGCGGCGCCATCGCTCCCGGCATCGAGATCTCGCTCGAGGCGCTGGGTCGCCGCGGCGCGCAGCTGCGCCGGGTGGAGCTGGCCCGGCCTCGGTCGGTGATCGCCAAGAACACCGTCGAGGCGCTGCAGGCCGGTGCCGTCTTCGGCTTCGCGTCCCAGGTCGACGGCGTGGTGACCCGGATGGTCGACGCGCTCGGTGTCCCGCGGGCCGACGTCACAGTCGTGGCCACCGGCGGTCTTGCGTCCGTGGTGCTCGAGGAGTGCACCGAGGTGGACGTGCACGAGCCGGCGCTGACCATGATCGGGCTGCGGCTGGTGTTCGAGCGCAACTGCAGTCCCCCGTAGCCTTCCCTGCCATGACCGAGCAGCCCCCCGGTGCCAGCGACGACCTGTCCGAGCAGGAGCGGGTGCGCCGTGAGAAGCGCCAACGGCTGATCGACTCCGGCGTCGAGCCGTATCCGCGCAACGTGCCTCGCACGCACACGCTGCGGCAGGTGCGGCAGACGTACGAGGGCGCCGGCCTGGAGTCCGGAGCAGGCACCGGCGACCGGGTGGCGGTGACCGGGCGAGTGATCTTCCTCCGCAACACCGGCAAGCTCTGCTTCGCCCGGCTGCGCGAGGGCGACGGCACCGAGCTGCAGGTGATGCTCTCGCTCGCCGAGGTGGGGGAGGAGCGACTGGAGGCGTTCAAGTCGCTGGTCGACATCGGCGACCACCTCGCCGTGGAGGGCGAGGTGGTGCTCAGCCGGCGCGGTGAGCTGTCGGTGCAGGCGAGCGACTGGCGGATGGCCACCAAGGCGCTGCGCCCGTTGCCCAACGAGCACAACCCGCTCAGCGAGGAGGCCCGGGTCCGGTACCGCTACCTGGACATGATCGTGCGACCAGAGGCGCGCGAGATGGTGCGGGCCAAGGCCACGGTGCTCCGCGCGCTGCGCGAGGAGCTGCACGCGCAGGACTACGTCGAGGTCGAGACACCGGTGCTCCAGCTGACCAACGGAGGCGCGGCCGCGCGCCCGTTCAGGACGCACCTGAACGCTTTCGACCAGGACATGTTGCTGCGGATCGCGCTCGAGCTCGACCTCAAGCGGGCGATGGTCGGTGGTGTGGAGCGGGTCTACGAGATCGGCAAGACCTTCCGCAACGAGGGCATCGACTCCACGCATGCCGCCGAGTTCATGATGCTCGAGGCCTACCAGGCCTATGGCGACTACGAGTCGATGATGGAGCTGGTCCGGTCCCTGGTCCAGGCCGCGGCCCGCGCCCTGGGGCGCACCGTCGTGACCGGCCGGGACGGCACGGAGATCGACCTCGAGGGTCCGTGGCGGCGGGTCGGCCTGCTGCAGCTGGTGAGCAAGGCCGTCGGCGACGAGGTCAGCATGGACACCGACGAGGCGGCGCTGCGCGGGCACGCCGAGACGCACGGCGTCGCGCTGCAGCCGCACTGGGGCGTCGCCGAGATCCTGGTCGAGCTGTACGAGCAGCTGGTCGAGGAGACGTTGGTGCAGCCGACGTTCGTCTGCGACTACCCGGCCGAGGTCAAGCCGCTGGCCAAGCCGCACCAGTCGGTGCCCGGACTCAACGAGGCCTTCGACGTCATCGTCAACGGCGTCGAGCTGGTCACGGCGTTCACCGAGCTGAACGACCCGGTCGTCCAGCGCGAGCGGCTCGAGCAGCAGGCCGCGCAGGCGGCCGCGGGCAATCCCGAGGCCAACGACCTCGACGAGGTGTTCTTGCGCGCGCTCGAGCACGGGATGCCGCCCGCGGGGGGAATGGGAATGGGCATCGACCGGCTCACCATGTTGTTGATGGGCACCGGTATCCGGGAATCCATCCTGTTCCCGTTGGTGCGGCCCGATTGACAATGAAATAACCTGGGACGGGCACTCCTGCAATGCTTTTCGCGTTCTCCTGCTGCTAATATTGTGGCATTCACAATTCCGTCCGGGGAAACGGGACCACCATCGCACGAAGTGAGGGACATCGAATGGCTCAGAAAGTCCAAGTTCTCCTGGTGGACGACATCGACGAAGGCAAGGCCGACGAGACCGTGCAGTTCGGTCTGGACGGCGTGTCCTACGAGATCGACCTGTCCGCCAAGAATGCCGGCAAGCTGCGCAATTCCCTCGCCGGCTATGTCGGAGCGGGCCGACGCGTGAACCGGAGTGGGCGGCGGCGCGGCCGCTCGCGGGCGTCGGAGAACGGCGCCGGCTCGGCCCGGGAGGTGCGCGAGTGGGCGCGTGCCAACGGCTACGAGGTCTCGGACCGCGGGCGCGTGTCCGCCGAGATCACCGAGGCGTACCGGGCGGCTCGCTGACCCACCGGTAGCAGGTCCCGCCACACGTGCTGTTCCCCGGTCGGGTGTTCGCCAGCGGTGAACCCGGCCGGGGAACAGTCGTCTCGGGACCGATGTTGAGACGGGTGTTGGGTACGGGAACACCGGCCGGGGGTCGTCCGACCGGTTCGAATCCCGGGCCGTCCGTCCACGGCATTGCGATGCCGTGACTAGCATGATCGCAAAGACCCCTCGCCGCGCAGTGGGTGCCGGCGCAGTGGTCGGGCAAGGAGACAGACAGATGTTCGAGAGGTTCACCGACCGTGCGCGTCGGGTCGTCGTCCTGGCCCAAGAAGAGGCCCGGATGCTCAGCCACAACTACATCGGCACCGAGCACATCCTGCTGGGCCTGATCCACGAGGGCGAAGGCGTCGCCGCAAAGGCGCTGGAGAGCCTCGGGATCTCGCTGGAGGCCGTCCGCGCCCAGGTCGAGGACATCATCGGACAGGGCCAGCAGGCGCCGAGCGGGCACATCCCGTTCACGCCGCGGGCCAAGAAGGTTCTCGAGCTGAGCCTGCGCGAGGCGCTGCAGCTCGGGCACAACTACATCGGCACCGAACACATCCTGCTCGGCCTGATCCGCGAGGGCGAGGGCGTCGCCGCCCAGGTGCTGGTCAAGCTCGGCGCCGACCTCAACCGCGTCCGGCAGCAGGTCATCCAGCTGCTCAGCGGCTACCAGGGCAAGGAGACCGCGGCGTCCGGCGCCCCCTCCGAGAGCGCCCCGAGCAGCTCGCTGGTGCTCGACCAGTTCGGGCAGAACCTCACCCAGTCGGCCCGCGAGGGCAAGCTCGACCCGGTCATCGGCCGGGACAAGGAGATCGAGCGGGTCATGCAGGTGCTGTCCCGCCGTACCAAGAACAACCCCGTCCTCATCGGTGAGCCGGGCGTCGGCAAGACCACGATCGTCCAGGGCCTCGCCCAGGACATCGTCCGTGGCGACGTGCCCGAGACCCTGAAGGACAAGCAGATCTACACCCTCGACCTGGGCGCGCTCGTCGCTGGGTCGCGCTACCGCGGTGACTTCGAGGAGCGCCTCAAGAAGGTGCTCAAGGAGATCCGCACCCGTGGCGACATCGTGCTGTTCATCGACGAGATCCACACGCTCGTCGGCGCCGGTGCGGCCGAGGGGGCCATCGACGCGGCCAGCATCCTCAAGCCGATGCTGGCGCGAGGCGAGCTGCAGACGATCGGTGCGACGACCCTCGACGAGTACCGCAAGCACCTGGAGAAGGACGCCGCGCTGGAGCGCCGCTTCCAGCCGATCCAGGTGGCCGAGCCGACGATCGCGCACACCATCGAGATGCTGAAGGGCCTGCGGGACCGCTACGAGGCCCACCACCGGGTGACGATCACCGACGAGGCCCTGGTCTCGGCGGCGACCTTCGCAGACCGGTACATCTCCGACCGTTTCCTCCCGGACAAGGCCATCGACCTCATCGACGAGGCAGGCTCGCGGCTGCGCATCCGCCGGATGACCGCGCCGCCGGACCTGCGCGAGTTCGACGAGAAGATCGCCGACGTGCGCAAGCGCAAGGAGGGGGCCATCGACGCGCAGGACTTCGAGGCCGCGGCCTCGCTGCGCGACGAGGAGAAGAAGCTGATCGGTGCCCGCGCCGAGCGCGAGAAGCAGTGGAAGGCCGGCGACATGGACGTCGTGGCCGAGGTCGACGACGAGCTCATCGCCGAGGTCCTCGCCACCGCGACCGGCATTCCGATCGTCAAGCTCACCGAGGAGGAGTCGACCCGGCTGCTCAAGATGGAGGACGAGCTGCACAAGCGGGTCATCGGCCAGGACGAGGCGATCAAGGCCCTGTCCCGGGCGATCCGGCGCACCCGGGCCGGGCTCAAGGACCCGCGTCGGCCCGGCGGGTCGTTCATCTTCGCCGGTCCGTCGGGCGTCGGGAAGACCTGGTTGTCGAAGGCGCTGGCCAACTTCTTGTTCGGTGACGACGACGCGTTGATCCAGCTGGACATGAGCGAGTTCTCCGAGAAGCACACGGTGTCTCGGCTGTTCGGCTCACCTCCCGGTTACGTGGGCTATGAAGAAGGCGGGCAGCTCACCGAGAAGGTGCGCCGTAAGCCTTTCTCGGTGGTCCTTTTCGACGAGATCGAGAAGGCGCACCCGGACATCTTCAACTCGTTGCTGCAGATCCTCGAGGAGGGTCGGCTCACCGATTCCCAGGGTCGGGTCATCGACTTCAAGAACACCGTCATCATCATGACCACCAACCTGGGTACCCGGGACATTGCCAAGGGCGTCAACCTCGGATTCCAGCAGTCCGGCGACTCGGCCGGGTCGTACGAGCGGATGAAGAGCAAGGTCGGCGAGGAGCTCAAGCAGCACTTCCGGCCCGAGTTCCTCAACCGCGTCGACGAGATGATCGTGTTCCCGCCGCTCACCCAGGACGAGATCATCAGCATGGTCGACTTCATGCTGGTCTCGGTCGAGACGCGGCTGAAGGACAAGGACATGGCCCTCGAGCTCACCCCGGCGGCCAAGAAGGTCCTTGCCGAGCGTGGCTTCGACCCCGTCCTCGGGGCCCGGCCGCTGCGCCGCACGGTGCAGCGCGAGATCGAGGACACGCTCGCCGAGAAGCTGCTGTACGGCGAGGTGCGCCCCGGCCAGATCGTCCTGGTCGACGTCGACGGCGACGGCCAGGACGCCACCTTCACCTTCGCCGGCACCGCCAAGGCCGAGCTGCCCGACACACCCCCCGTGGAGGCCGCCACCCCGGAGTGACCCCGGGTCGGTGCCGCCGCGGATCTCCGCGCGATGCGGGTTTCGCAAGTCTGCTTGCGAAACCCGCACTCGCCCCGCGTTATGACACGGGGCAGGTGCGGAGATCGCGGGGCGAGTGGCTGCAGATGCGCCTCAGTGGGGCGACGTGAGGTTGAGCGCGACGACGCCCAGCACGATGGCGGTCAGGCCGGCGGCCTTGACCACGTCGAGTCGTTCGCCGAGGAAGGCGAAGCCCGCGATTGCCACCAGGGCGGTGCCGGCTCCCGACCAGACCGCGTAGGCCACCGACACCGGGATGTGCCGGACCACGGCGGCGAGCAGCCAGATCGACAGGGCGTACCCACCGAGGACGGCCGCCGTCCACCACGGGTGGGTGAAGCCGGCGGTGCGCGGTAGCACGGCGGTCGCCACGACCTCCACCACTATCGCCACGCCCAGCATCAGCCCCGCCAACCACATGGTCCTGCTCCTGATCTCTCGGTCTCTCTGTAGCAGTCGCTACATAACGCTACTGTAGCACTCGCTACGGCAGTCGGACGAAACCGGGAGGGGCCGCCATGACCCGCGGGACCGAGCGACGGGACGCGCTGGCCGAAGCGGCGACGGACTACGTGCTGGAGCACGGGATCGCGGGGCTGAGCCTGCGCCCGCTGGCGGCCGCGCTCGGCACCAGCGACCGGATGCTCGTCTACCACTTCGGCAGCAAGGACGCGCTCGTCGCGGGCGTGATCGAACGCAGCAACGACCGGTCGGTCGCGGCGCTGCGTGAGCTGCCGCCTGCGCGTACGCCGCGGGCGGCCGTGGCGGCGCTGTGGCGGGTCTGGCAGCGGCCGGTCATCGCCCGTTGCCTGTGCGTCTACGCCCAGTCGGCGGCCCTCGGGCTGCTGGGCGAGGAGCCGTACCTGTCGGCAGCGCGGCGCAGCAACGAGGTGTGGGGCAGCGCGGTGGCCGACTTCATGGTGCGCAGCGGTGTGCACCCGCGCCGGTCGGCCCGGGTCGGTGAGCTGGTGGACGCCACGCTGTTCGGGCTGATCCTGGACCAGCCGGTCGACGCCGGGGCGCGGCACGTCGACCAGGTCGTCCGCGACCTGGCGGACGCGGTCCAGCGGGTCAGCAACTCGTGACGGCGATCGTCCCGGGCAGGCAGTACGCACCGTTGCCGGCGAGCTCCACCAGCCCGTCGGCCACCAGGCCGTCGAGGGCGCGCTCGCGCCGCACCGGCTCGTCCCACGCCGCCTCCAGAGCGGCCCGCGGCGTGGGCCCGTCGGCGTCGCGGAGCACAGCCAGCAGCCGGCCACGCACCTGACGGTCCGTGCCGGCGTACGTCTGGGTGCGCCGAGTGGTCGTACCGATCGGTGAGCCGGCGGCCAGCCACCGGCAGTCGGCAGCCACCGGGCAGCGTCCGCAGCGCGGTGCCCGCGCGGTGCAGACCAGCGCGCCGAGCTCCATCACCGCGACCGACCAGGTCGCCGCCTCGGCCGCGTCTGCGGGCAGCAGCGCCTCGGCTTCGGCGCGCTCGGCCCGGCCAGGACTCGAGGCGACAGGCTGTGCCTCGGCCCGCAGCAGCCGGCCGAGGACGCGGCGCACGTTGGTGTCGAGTACGGCGGTGCGCCGACGGTAGGCGAAGGCAGCAACGGCCGCGGCGGTGTAGTCGCCGACACCCGGCAGCGCCCGCAGCCCGTCGACGTCGGCCGGCACCTCACCACCGTGCCGCTCGACGAGCGCAGCGGCGGTGGAGTGCAGCCGCAGTGCCCGGCGGGGGTAGCCGAGGCGCCCCCAGGCCCGTACCGCCTCGCCCGGTGGCTCCGCGGCCAGTGCTGCGGGTGTCGGCCAGCGGCGCATCCACTGCTCCCACACCGGCAGCACCCGCGCGACCGGGGTCTGCTGCAGCATGAACTCCGAGACCACGACGCCCCACGGCGTGGCGTCGTCGCGCCGCCACGGCAGGTCGCGCCGGTGCGCGGCGTACCAGGCCGTGACCCGGGCCGGGACGTCTGCCGTCATCGCCCGGGATCCTGCCCCACCGTCACCGACGCGATGCCGGCGGGGCGCTCCGGCGCGGCACCCGGGGAGGGCGGCGCGGGTGGCCTAGCGTTATCGGCGATGACTGCCCCGACGTCTCGCCGTCCTTCCCCCCGGCGCCCGGTCCGGCGGCTGCCGCAGCGCGTCTACTGGTTCCGGCGCACGCTGGTGCTGTCCGTCGCGCTGGTGCTGGTCTGGGGTGTCGCCGCCCTGCTCGGCGGTGGCGACGACGCCGGTGAGGCCGCGGCCAGCCAGCCCGACGAGACGACGACCACGCCGCCCACCACGGAGCCGACCGCTCCCTCGGACAACCAGGGCACCGGAGGTGGTCACGGTCAGCACAACGGCCAGCAGAACGGCCAGCAGAACGGTTCGGGAAGCGGTCAGGACGACGAGGGCGACCCGCGAGTGGTCACCGCACCGTTGCCGGACCCGCAGGGCGGCTGCCTGCCCAAGGACGTTCGCGTGGTGCCGGACGTCGACGCCGGTGCCCGCGGCGGTGAGGACGTGGCGGTGCACCTCACGCTGACCACGGTTGGCTCGCTGCCGTGCCGCATCGAGGTCGACTCCGGGCTGCTGCTGGTCCAGGTGTCCACCGGCGGCTCGCCCGTGTGGAGCACCGAGGAGTGCTCCGGTGCGGTGCCCGAGCGCACCGTTGTGCTGCGCCCCGGCTGGTCGTCGTCGCTCGACGTCGTCTGGCCGGGCCTGTACAGCGACCGGCAGTGCACCGGCGCGACGCAAGTCGCGCCACCTGGTGCGTACGCCGTCGAGGCTGCGGTCTACGAGGGCGAGCCGAGCCGGGCCGACTTCGACCTGCGGCCGGCCGTGCCGGCCGACGACGAGGGCGAGGGCGACGACGGCCCGCGCGGCCACGGGGACGGCCACGGTGGCGGCCAGGGTGACGGCCAGGGTGACGGCCAGGGTGACGGCCAGGGTGACGAGGGCGACGGGACCGACCCGGGTGTCGACTACGGCGGCGAGGACGACGCCAGCACCGGCAACCACGCGGGAGACCCCGACCACGGCTGAGCGGGCCGCGCCGGATGTGGCTCAGACGTAGCGCTCGAGGATGCTCGACTCCGCCAGCCGGCTGAGCCCCTCGCGCACGCTGCGGGCGCGCAGCTCGCCGACGCCGTCGACGGCCTGCAGGTCGTCGATGCTCGCGGCCAGCAGCTTTTGCAACGTGCCGAAGTGGTCGACCAGCCGCTCGACGACGGCGCCCGGCAGCCGCGGGACCTTGGCCAGCAGCCGGAAGCCGCGTGGCGACAGTGCGGTGTCGAGGTGCTCGCCCTGGGCCAGCCCGACCGCGCGGGCGACGGCTGCGACGTCGACCAGCTCACTCGGGCCCAGGGCGCTGAGCTCGTCGAGCACGTCGTCGACCGGGCGGGAGCGTCGACCGGCCGGGGCGTAGTCGCGTACGACCAGGCCGCGCTCGTCGTCGACGCCGCCGACGAGCTCTTCCAGCTGCAGCGACAGCAGCCGGCCGTCGGCACCGAGCTCGACCACGTAGCCCTCGATCTCGCGGGCGATCCGGACGACCATCTCCAGCCGCTGCGCGACCGATGCGACGTCGCGCACCGTCACCAGGTCCTCGATCTCGAGGGCGGAAAGGGCGCCGGACACCTCGTCGAGGCGCATCTTGTAGCGCTCCAGGGTGGCCAGGGCCTGGTTGGCCCGGGACAGGATGGCGCCGGTGTCCTCCAGCACGTGCCGCAGGCCGCCGACGTAGACGGCGATGATCTGCATCGACTGCGACACCGAGACCACCGGCAGCCCGGTCTGCCGGGCGACCCGGTCGGCGGTGCGGTGCCGGGTGCCGGTCTCGTCGGTATGGATGGAGGCGTCCGGCATCAGGTGCACGGCGGCCCGCACGATCCGGGTGACGTCGCGGTCGAGGACTATCGCGCCGTCCATCTTGGCGAGCTCGCGCAGGCCGGTCGCGGTGAAGGGCACGTCCAGCTCGAAGCCGCCGGTCGAGATCGACTCGACGGTGCGATCGAGGCCGAGCACCAGCAACGCACCGGTGCGCCCGCGAAGGATCCGCTCCAGTCCCTCGCGCAAGGCGGTGCCCGGGGCGATCGTCGCCAACGTGGCGCGCAGCCGGATCTCGTCCGCCGACCGCTCGCCAGGGTTGCTGCTCACCACGTTCACGTCCCGTCGGCCCCCGTCTGCTGGTCAACACCGACGTCGCGAAGTGTAGGGGGTGGACCGGTCGAGAAGGCAGCCTGTTCCGCCGCTGGCGCGGCGGGCCGGACAGGCACCGGGAGCCCGCTCACTCGGGACGTACGACGCTGAGGTGCGGCACCCGCGGCTGACCATGGTTGGGCGCCACCTTGGCGCGGGCAGCTCCCGGTACGAGCCCGACGGCGCGGAGGGCGCCGAGCAGGTCGGGGACGTCGATGACCCGCAGCCCGTCGATGGCAGGCAGCTTCTCGGGACCGGTGTCGGAGGGCACCAGCGCGTGCCGGAAGCCCAGCCGGGCGGCCTCCTCGAGCCGACGCCGCAGACCCGGCACCCGGCGCACCTCGCCGGCCAGGCCGACCTCGCCCAGCGCGACCAGGTCGGTCGACACCAACGTGTCCGCGGCGGCCGAGGCGGTGGCGATCGCGACCGCGAGGTCGGACGACGGCTCGGTGAGCCGGCCGCCGCCCACGGTCGCGAGGTAGACGTCCTGCGACGACAGCTTCAGCCCGGCCCGGCGCTCGAGCACGGCCAGCACCATCGCCGCACGCGTGGTCTCGATGCCGCTGGTCGCGCGCCGGGGGGACTGCAGGGCCGACGGGGCGACCAGCGCCTGCACCTCGCCGAGCAGCGGGCGGCGGCCGTCGAGGGTGACGGTGACGCAGGTGCCGGCAACCGGCTCCACGTGGCGGGACACGAACAGACCGGTCGGGTCGCGCACCTCGACGATGCCGTCGTTGGAGAGGTCGAAGCAGCCGACTTCGTCGACGGGGCCGTAGCGGTTCTTGACCGCTCGGACGAACCGCAGCCGCGACGCGCGGTCGCCCTCGAAGTGCAGCACCACGTCGACGAGGTGCTCGAGGGCACGCGGTCCGGCGATGCCGCCTTCCTTGGTGACGTGGCCGACCAGCAGAGTGGCGATGCCGCGGCGCTTGGCGACCTGGACGAGGCTGGACGCGACCTCGCGCACCTGAGTGACCCCGCCGGGCACCCCGTCGGTCTCGGCGGCGCCCACGGTCTGCACGGAGTCGACGACGAGCAGGGTGGGCCGTACCTGCTCGACGTGACCGAGCACGGCGGCGAGGTCGGTCTCGGCGGCGAGGAACAGCTCGGCGTGCACGGCGTTGGTGCGCTCGGCGCGCAGCCGCACCTGGGCCGCGGACTCCTCACCGGTGACGTAGAGCGTGCGGCGCCCGGCGGCCGCCCACTTGGCGGCGACGGCGAGCAGCAGCGTGGACTTGCCGACCCCGGGCTCGCCGGCGAGCAGCAGCGAGACGCCCTTGACCACGCCGCCGCCGAGGACCCGGTCGAGCTCGCCGATGCCCGAGGTGATCGCCCGGGACGCCTCGACGTCGACCTCGGTGATCGGTCGGGCCGGGCTGCTCACCGGGCCGGCGACCGTGCGCCCGGTCGGCTTCGCCCCCGCCTCGTCGACGCTGCCCCACGCCTGGCACTCCGGGCAGCGCCCCACCCACTTGCCGCCCTCCCAGCCGCACTCCGCGCACCGGTACGCCGCCCGCGGCCGCTGCTGCTTGGTCGACGTCGGGGCCATGCCGACACGCTAGGCGCTGCCGCCGACACCACCGCCGCGACGCGGCGGAGTTTTCGCTGGGGACCCTGGGAAAGCCTCGGTTCCCCGGCGCTGTAGCGCTGGGTCAGCGCGGTTCTCGCAGCCCGGGCTGCGAAAACTTGAGCGGGATTCACGGGTCAGCGGCGGCGCCACCAGACGTTGACGGCGTAGTCGACGGACGTGCCGGGGTGAGAGGTGAGGAGCCGCTCGGCCAGGGCGGGGGCGAACTCGATGGCGATCACCGCCTCGAGGTCGGCGCGGGTGTCGAAGCGCCACTCGGTGAGGACCGGGGTGCGGGTCCAGCCGCGGCTGGACCAGAACCGCTCGACCGCGGCGGGGTCGTACGTCGGCTTCGCCCGCCGGAACCACGCGCCGAAGGTGCTGCGGGTCGCGTCGTTGTCGATCACGAACGCCGCGCCGCCCACCCGCAGCACCCGGTCGATCTCGGCCAGCCCGGGCTCACAGCCGGGGCCGAAGAAGTACGCCCAGCGGGCGTGCACCACCTCGACCGACGCGTCGGCCACCGGCAGCGCCTGGGCGGTGCCGGCCCGCACCACGACGTTGTCGAGACCGGCGCAGCGTCGCTCGGCGAGCGCGGCGAGCCCGGCGTGCGGCTCCACCCCCACCACCCGGGCGGCACGCTCGGCGAAGCGGGGCAGGTGGTACCCGGTCCCGCAGCCGACGTCGACGACGGTGGCGCCGTCCCAACCCCGTACCTCGGCCATGGCGCGCTCGATCAGCCCGTCGGGGTCGACAGCGCGGTTCTCCCGCTCGTAGGTCGCGGTGTGGTGCCAGATGTTCGGGCTCGGCACGGCACCGGGCTCGACCCTGCTCACAACCGGACGGTGCCCGCAGGGGTCGACAGGTGGGTCGCGACGATGCCTGGCTGTCCCTCGGGCGACACCCACATCACCTCGACGTCGCCGAACGCCGTCGCCGACGGCACCCCGAGCCACTCGTCCACCCGCTCGGGCGTCCCGGCGATCTCCAGTGCCCGCAGCGCCACCCTCCCGCTCGCCCCCGTCGACGGGTGCGACTCGGCGGGGGTCTCCCACTGCACGAGGAACGGCAGCTGCGGGTCGGCCTGTAGCCCCTTGACGCCGAGCTGGCGCCAGCGCAGCTCGTAGCCGTCGGGTCGGCGGCGGTTGCCCGGCACCGAGGGCCGACCGAGCCGCCGCTCGTACGGAGCGATGTCGCCGACCGCGACCACCCAGCCGAGCCAGCCGCCACCCGCCAGCGTCCGGGCGCGGACCACCTGCCCGAACGGCACCTTGTCCGAGGCGGGGTGGTCGAGCACCGCCACGACCTCGAGGTAGTGGCCGGCCGCGAGCGGCAGCAGCATGTTGCGGGTCCCGAAGCGGGGATGCACCCCGCCGTCGACGAACTCCTCGCCGATCTGCTCGCTCAACCGCCCGGCGGTGTCCTGCAGACCGTCCGGTCCCGCCGCGTACGAGACGTGGTCGAGGCGCATGTCGCGCATTGTGGTCCCGCCGCGGAGCCGGCCGGGCGGCGGGGGTGGGTCAGCGGCGCTTGCGAGCGCCCCGGGTCGCGGGATGCAGCGTCAGGACGCTGCGCTTGGCCAGGTGCTCCTCGCAGAGGGCGACCAGCTGCTTGTACGCGCCTTTGCCCATCAGCTCGACCAGCTCGGCCCGGTTGCCGATGTAGACCGGGTCGGGGGCGATGTGTGCCTCGGTGTTCCCCGAGCAGTACCAGTCCATGTCGTGCCCGCCGGCGCCCCAGCCGCGACGGTCGTACTCCTCGATGCTGATCTCGGTGTAGCTGCTGCCGTCGGTGCGCTCGACGTCGCGGTAGCGGCGCCGGATCGGCAGCTGCCAGCAGACGTCCGGCTTGGTCTCCAGCGGCTCGGTGTCGTTGCGCAGGGCCCATCCGTGCAGGGCGCAGCCCTCACCCCCGGGGAAGCCCGGCCGGTTGAGGAACACGCAGGCGCCGTCGACGACCCGGGTCTTGCGCTCGCCGTCGTCGTCGATCTCGACGATGCCGTTCTTGCGACCCTGCTTGCGGTACTGCCAGTCGTCGGGCCCCAGCAGCTTCATCGCCTTGCGGACCCGCTTCTCGTCCGCCTTGTCGGCGAAGTGCGCGCCGAGGGTGCAGCACCCGTCGTGCGGCCGCTCGGCATAGACGCCGGGGCAGCCGCGGCCGAAGATGCAGGTCCAGCTCGAGGTGAGGAACGTGAGGTCGCAGCGGAACACCTGGCCGTCGACCTCAGGATCGGGGAACTCGGCCCAGGCGCGGGGAAAGTCCAGCGCGACCTCGGGCACGGGGGCAACCCTAGCCACGCAAACGGCGTGGACAAGGATGCCTGGCAACGAAGGACGAGGTGACCCATGCGCGCTGCCCGGACCCGGGGTCGGATCAGGCTGCCGGCGGGACTGCCGGCGGGACTGCCGGCGGGCCTCCTGAGCGTCCTGCTCGCGGCAGGCGTCCTGACCGGCGGCGCCGACGCGGCCGGCGCGGCCGGCACGTCACATCAGCGCGTCGACCGTCGCGGCTGCCGCGCCGGTCGTCCCGCTCCCGTCGGGGGGCCGCACGGTGGGGACGTGGACGGTTCGACCCGGCTCCCAGCGACCCGACGGCGAGTCGACCGGGTTCGCGGTGTGGCGCTCGGCGGCGCGGCTTCCGGTGACCGACGCCCGCCCGGAGCTGCGCGTCGACGGCCGGCTCGTCGCCGTGCCGACGCTCACGCCGGACGGCCACGGCCTGGCGGTCCCGCTCCGGCTGCTCGGCGGCGTCGACACGCGCCGGCTCGAGGTGTGGCTCGGTGCCGACCGCCTCGACCGCTCCGGCGCCAGCTCCCTCGGGCCCGCCGGGGACGCGGGCGCAGGCGCCTTCCGCGACGTCGACGTGCTCGACGTCGACCCCGGTGTCCCGGGTGACGGCGAGGTCGGCGCCGTCTTCGACTACACCGCGGCCGCGCTGCCCTGGCCGGAGTACGACCGTTCGCTGGAGGTGCTCGGACACGTCGTGCTCCCCGCGGGCGTCGACGACGCCCCGCTGGTGCTGTTCCTGCACGGCAGGCACAACGTCTGCTACCGCCCCGGGGCAGGCGCGGCACTGCCCGACGCGGCTCCTGGGCCGCGAAGGGCTGGGCAGTGGCACTGCCCGGGGGCGCAGCAGCCGGTTCCCAGCTATCTCGGCTACGAGTACGTCCAGCGGCTACTCGCCACCCAGGGCTTCGCCAGCGTGTCCATCTCCGCGAACGCGATCAACGCCCAGGACGACGCCAGCCTGGACGCCGGTGCGGACGCACGTTCGGCGCTGGTACGCCACCACCTCGACCTGATCGCGCAGTGGGCCGACGATCCCGGCCGGCCACGCTGGAACGGCCGGGTCGACGTGGACCGCACCGTCCTGGTCGGTCACAGCCGCGGTGGCGAGGGTGTCGCCCGGGCGAGCACCGATGCTCCGGCGGACGCCCCGTGGTCGCTGCTCGGCCTGGTGCTCGTCGCCCCGACCGACTTCGCCCGGCTGTCGACCCCGTACACGCCGTCGGTCACGCTGCTGCCGTACTGCGA
This sequence comes from uncultured Actinomycetota bacterium, assembly GCA_963785115.1. Classification (GTDB taxonomy): domain Bacteria; phylum Actinomycetota; class Actinomycetes; order Propionibacteriales; family Nocardioidaceae; genus JACCWP01. The sequence continues at coordinate 337,212 of CAWATY010000023.1, read as the reverse complement.
CGGCGACGTCAGCGACCTGCAGGGCCAGCAGTACACGGACCTGCCGCGCGACCTCACCGCCGACGACACGGCGTTCCGCAGCAGCGTGCTGATGCGGGGCGCCAACCACAACTTCTTCAACACCGAGTGGACGCCCGGCGTCTCGGTGGCGCCGAGCTTCGACGACTGGTTCGACGACAACCACCCGCTGTGCGGCAAGGCCGCCCCGCACCGCCTGACAGGTGCCCAGCAGCGTGCGGCCGGCAAGGCGTGGATCGCCGCGGCCGTGCAGGTGTTCGAGACAGGTGACACCGAGATGCTGCAGGTGCTCGACCGGCCGAACGCGTTCACCGTGCCGTCGGCCGCCGCGGCGGCGGTGCGTACCGAGGCGATCGGTGGCGACCGCACGCTGCTGCGACCGGGGGTCGACGGCGCGGTCACCGGTGCGGGCACCCTGTGCCGGTCGATCGGGACCCAGGGAGCGTTCGCGCCGCCCTGCGCCCAGGGGGTCCGGGCCTTCCGCAAACCGCACTGGTCGAACCTCCCCGTCCCGGTGGCGTCACCGACCGAGCTGGTGCTGCGGTGGTCGCAGGCGGGCGTGGGGTCCGGGTTGTTCCTTGACGAGCCGGCCGACCTGTCCGCGCCCGGGACGTCGGTCGACCTGCGCACCGTGGTCGATCCGCAGATGGAGGGCCAGCGGGTACGGATCCGGCTGACCGACACCGACGGCGACGCCTGGCAGACGGAGCCCCGCACGCTGCACGGTCTGGTAGGCGGCTACCTGCGCACGTACTGGGCGCAGACCCTGCGGCTCGCCCCGCAGCGGGCCCCCGCCCGGATCGACCTCACCGACGTGGCCTCGATCGGCTTCGCCTCGGCTTCGCCCACCGGCCGGGTCTGGTTGCTCGACGCGGCGATCCGGCAACCCGGGTTGCTGCCGGTGCCCGACACACGGGTCCCGACCCTGTCCCTCGGACGCACCGTCGTCGTCGACGAGGGCGATGGGCCGGGGCAGGCGAGCGCGACGATGACCTACCGCCTCGACGCGCCGGCGCCCCAGCCCGGCCGGCTGACGGTTGCGGCGACCACCTACGACGACGGCGTGGTGACGCGGGGGATCAAGGTCGACGTGCCGGCGGGAGCGACCGCCGGCACCTTCGAGGTCCCGTACGAGGCCGACGAGGTCGACGATGTGCAGCGGACCGAGATCTACCTGCAGGCGATCGGTGAACGGTCCGTGGTGATCGGCGACGCGCTGTCCCGAGTCGTGGTGCGCGACGACGACCCCGACGCCCGGCTGTCGGTGCGCCGCGCGACGCCCTCGGTCGCACCCGGTCGCCCGATGGTGTGGCAGCTGCGGCTGGACCAGCCGGCGGACTACCCGGTCTCGGTCAGGGTCCGTGGTGTCGTCACCGGCACGCCGCCCGACCTGCTGGTCTCCGACGTGCCCGCGGGGTGGGCTGATGCGAACCTTTCGGGCGGCGTCGGGCCCGGCGACCACGTGGCGGAGGGATTCCGTGTCCGGGCGCTGCTGCGGCCCGGTGAGCGGACCGCCCGGCTCGTGGTCCCGACCCGCGCCCAGCCGCCGCGCCCGGGGTCGCGGGTGCTGACGCTGCGCTTCTCCGACCCGCTGCTGCCCGACGACGCCGTGCTGCGGTCGATCCGGCGCCGCTGACCGCCGACCCGACTAGCCTCGCTGTCCATGCGCACCGGCGTGCTTGACATCGGGTCGAACACCGGCCACCTGCTCGTCGTCGACGCGCACCGCGGCGCCGCCCCGCTGCCTGCGTACTCGTTCAAGGCACCGCTGCGGCTGGCCGAGCACCTCGACCCGACCGGCGCCGTGGACCCCTCGGGCGTGGAGGCGTTGCTCGGCTTCGTCGAGCAGGCGCAGCAGGTCGCCGAGGACAAGGGCTGCGCATCCCTCATCGCGTTCGCCACCTCGGCCGTCCGCGACGCCAGCAACGTCGACGAGGTGCTGGACACCGTCCGGGCCCGCACCGGCGTGGAGCTGGACGCGCTCACCGGTGCCGACGAGGCGCGGCTGACCTTTCTGGCCGTGCGCCGGTGGTTCGGCTGGTCGTCCGGCCGGCTGGCCGTCTTCGACGTCGGCGGCGGGTCGCTGGAGATCGCCGCCGGCACCGAGGAGAAGCCCGAGGTCGTGCAGTCGTTGCCGTTGGGGGCCGCCCGGCTGGCCCGCGACCACCTGCCCGATCAGCCGGTCGACGACGAGGCCGTCCGTACGCTGCGCCGCACCGTGCGCGGACGGCTGGCCGAGGACGCCGGGGTGGTGCTGCGCTGGGGCGAGGCCGACCATGCCGTGGCCACCAGCAAGACGTTCCGGTCGCTGGCCAGGATCTGCGGCGCCGCAGCGTCGGACCGGGGGCCGTTCGTACGGCGCTCGCTGGCTCGCGACGAGCTCGCCGACTGGCTGCCCCGGTTGGTGAAGATGTCAGTCGACGAGATCGCCGACCTGCCGGGTGTCTCCGCCAACCGGGCCCACCAGGTGGTCGCCGGGGCGTTCGTCGCCGACGGGCTGATGGAGCTGTTCGGGCTGGCACACCTCGAGATCTGCCCCTGGGCGCTGCGTGAAGGCGTCATCCTGGAGCGGCTCGACCTGATGTGACCCACCCGCACCGCACCCGAGGAGCCCACCGACGACGATCCGCGCGGCCGGCACGACTGATCCCGCCGCGTCGACGGGCGGCGCCGGCGACGGACTGCCTAGGCTGCGTGGAGTGAGCGAGCCGGACGACCCGACGGTGGAGGTGCCCGCCGCGGCGGTCGTGCTCTCCACCGCGTCGGTCTACCCGGCGCCGACCGGGCAGGCGTTCGCCCTGGCTGCCGAGCTCGGCTACGACGCGGTCGAGGTCATGGTCGGCATCGACGAGACCAGCCAGGACCTCGACGCCGTCCAGCGGCTGCGCGACGACCACCAGCTGCCGGTGGTGGCGGTGCACGCCCCGTGCCTGCTCATCACCCAGCGGGTCTGGGGCACCGACCCCTGGGCCAAGCTGGAGCGCAGCGGCGACATGGCGCAGACCCTCGGCGCCGACGTGGTGGTGGTGCACCCGGCCTTCCGCTGGCAGCGCGACTACGGCCGCGGGTTCGTCGACGGGCTCGCCGACCTCGAGGAGCGAACCGGGCTCGCGTACGCGGTGGAGAACATGTACCCGTGGCGCGCCCGGAACCGCGAGGTGCAGGCGTACACCCCCTCGTGGGACCCGCTGCAGCACGACGCCGCCCACGTCACCCTCGACCTCTCGCACACCGCGACCAGCGGGTCGGACGCGCTCGCGATGGTTCGCGACCTCGCCGACCGCCTCACTCACGTGCACATGGCCGACGGTTCCGGCTCGGCCAAGGACGAGCACCTCGTCCCCGGTCGCGGCGACCAGCCGTGTGCCGAGCTGCTGGAGCTGCTGGCGACCCAGCGCTACGGCGGCCACGTGGTCGTGGAGATCAACACCCGCCGCGCCGACGACCGCGATGCGCGCGAGGCAGACCTCGCCGAGGCGTTGGCGTTCACCCGGCTGCACCTGGCGACCCGGCGCGGACCCGGCTCCGCCGTCGGGCCCGACGAAGCCGCGGAGCGGCTGCCGTGAGGCCGTACAGTCAGCCAGACGCACGGGACAGGAGGACGGGGTGCTGAGGAGGTCGTTGCTGGCGCTGTCGCGCAGCGCACGGGTCAAGCAGCTGGCCACCACGCTGCCCGTCTCCAGCGGGGTCGTCAGCCGCTTCGTCGCCGGCGAGACGCCGGCCGACGCGGTACGGGTGGCCGGCGAGCTGTCCGCCCGCGGGCTGCGGGTGTCGTTGGACCACCTCGGCGAGGACACCACCGACCCCCAGCAGGCCGACGCGACGGTGCAGGCTTACGAGACCGTGCTCGGGCTGCTCTCCGAGGCGGGGTTGACGAGCGGCACCGAGGTCTCGGTCAAGCTGTCCGCGATCGGCCAGGCGATCGGCGACGCCGACGCCGGCCGGCTCGCCCTCGACAACGCCCGGCGGGTGTGCCAGGCCGCGCGCAATTCCGGCACGACGGTGACCGTCGACATGGAGGACCACACGACGACGGACCACACGCTCGACGTCGTGACCGAGCTGCGTCAGGACTTCCCCGAGACGGGCGTGGTGCTGCAGTCCTACCTGCGGCGCACCGAGGGCGACTGCAAGGACCTGGCCTACGCCGGGTCGCGGGTGCGGCTGTGCAAAGGGGCGTACAAGGAGCCGGAGTCGGTCGCCTACCCCGACCGCGTCGACGTCGACCGCTCGTACGTGCGTTGTCTCAAGGTGCTGATGAACGGCGGCGGCTACCCGATGGTCGCCACCCACGACCCGCGACTGATCCGCATCGCCGGCGTGCTGTGCGAGCGCGCCGACCGCACCACGGACAGCTACGAGTACCAGATGCTCTATGGCGTGCGGCCCGACGAGCAGCGACGGCTGGCCGAGGCGGGGCACACGATGCGCGTGTACGTCCCCTACGGCGACGACTGGTACGGCTACCTGGTGCGTCGTCTCGCCGAGCGGCCAGCGAACGTCGCGTTCTTCGCCCGCTCCCTGGCGACCAAGGGCTGAACCGCCGTGTCGACGGCTCCGTCCCGTGGCCCCGGACGTCGTCCCGGGTCGCCGGACACTCGCAGCGAGGTGCTCGCCGCGGCGCGTACATCCTTTGCAGACAAGGGATTTGAGCGCACGACGATCAGGAGCGTGGCGGCCACCGCTGGCGTCGCGCCGGGGATGGTGCACCACTTCTTCGGCTCCAAGGAGGACCTCTTCCTGGCGGCGCTCGCGGTGCCGTTCGACCCGCGGGTGGTGCTCCGGCCGGTGGCCGAGGGACCGCCCGAGGAGGTAGGCCGCCGGCTCGCCGCCGCGATCGTCGGCATCTGGGAGGACGAGGAGAAACGCGAGCCGCTGCTCGCGATGGTGCGGGGGGCGATGACCTCCGAGGCGGTCGCCACCATGCTGCGCGACGGGTTCCTGCGCATCGCGGCCAACGCGCTCGGGCCGGCGGTCGCGGGTCCCGACCCGAGGCTGCGCATGCAGCTGGCGATCGCGCAGGTGATCGGCATGGAGCTGTTCCGGTACGTGATCGCGGTCGAGCCGCTGGCGTCGACCTCCGCCGAGGATCTGGTCGACCTGCTGGCCCCGGTGCTGCAGCACCATCTGCGCGGTGATCCGGGGTCCGCAACGACTTGACAAGGGCGCGGTCGGCGGAGCATATTAAACACATGACCAATAAACCTGCGGCAGTGGTGGCAGAGCACCTGCGGGTGGTGCGCGGGGGCCGAGTGGTCCTGCCCGACCTGTCCTGCGTGGTGCGTACCGGGCAGGTCACCGGCCTGCTGGGACCCTCCGGTGGCGGCAAGTCGACGTTGATCCGGGCGATCGTCGGGGTGCAGAAGGTCCAGGGCGGCAGCATCGAGGTGCTCGGTCTGCCGGCCGGCTCGGCACCGCTGCGCCGGCGGGTCGGCTACGTGACCCAGGCGCCGAGCGTCTACGCCGACCTCACCGTTCGGGAGAACCTGGTGTTCTTCGCCCGGGTGCTCGGGGCGGAGCACGACACGGTCGCCGAGTCGTTGCGGCGGGTCGACCTGGTCGACCACGCCGACGCCCTCGTCGGCCAGCTGTCGGGGGGACAGCGCTCGCGGGCCTCGCTGGCGGTCGCCCTGCTCGGCGATCCTGAGCTGTTGGTGCTCGACGAACCGACGGTGGGGCTCGACCCGGTGCTGCGGCGCGACCTGTGGGCGCTGTTCCACGAGCTCGCCGACGCCGGCCGCACGCTGCTGGTCTCCAGCCACGTGATGGACGAGGCCGACCGCTGCGACCGGCTGATGCTGCTGCGCGAGGGCCAGCTCCTCGCGGAGGACACCCCGGCAGGTCTGCGGTCCGCCACCGGCACCGACGACGTCGAGTCGGCCTTCCTTGCGCTGGTCGACGGCGCGGCCGAGCGACAGGAGGTCTCGCGATGAACCCGCGCATCACCCTGGCCGTGGCCGGCCGCGTCCTGGCCCAGCTACGGCGCGACCACCGCACGGTGGCGATGCTGCTGCTCGTCCCGTGCGTGCTGCTGACCCTGCTCTGGTGGATGTTCGACGGCAACGACCTGGTGTTCAACCGGTTCGGCCCGCCGCTGCTCGCGCTGTTCCCCTTCATCGTGATGTTCCTCGTGACGTCGGTGACGACGCTGCGCGAGCGGTCGTCGGGGACGCTGGAGCGGCTGCTGTCGATGCCGATGGGCAAGGCCGACCTGCTGCTGGGGTACGCACTCGCCTTCGGCCTGGTCGCGCTCGTGCAGTCGCTGCTCGCCGTCGGGCTGGCCGTGGGTCTGCTGGACATGGACGTGCAGGGCGCGCTGTGGTCCCTCACGCTGGTGGCGGTGCTCGACGCGGTGCTCGGCAGCGCCCTCGGGCTGTTCGTGTCCGCCTTCGCGGAGACCGAGTTCCAGGCAGTGCAGTTCATGCCCGCCCTGGTGCTGCCGCAGCTGCTGCTGTGCGGGTTGTTCGTCCCCCGCTCCGCGCTCCCCGACGTGCTGAACGCGGTGTCCGACGTGCTGCCGCTCTCGTACGCCGTCGAGGCCATGCAGCAGGTGCAGGACTCGTCGGTCTGGACCAGCGACCTCTCCGTCGACGTCCTCGTCGTCGGCGGTGCCGGCCTGCTCGCCCTGCTCCTCGGCGCCGCCACCCTCCGCCGCCGCACCGCCTGACCCGGTCCCGGTTTCCCAAGTTGGCTTGGGAAACCGAGGGTTCCACCGTGTAGCTACACGGTGGAACCTCGGGTTTCCCGGGTTCACTTGGGAAACCCAGACGGGGTACGCGGGGTGGGGAGGCATCATGGGGACATGACTGTGGTGGCGGTGGTGGGTGCCGGCGTGATGGGTGAGGCCCTGGTGTCGGGGCTGTTGCGCGCGGGCCGGCGACCGGACGAGCTGCTGCTCGCCGAGCGGCGCGAGGAGAGGGCGGCCGAGCTGCACGAGCGTTACGGCATCGACGTCGTCGGCAACGTCGACGCCGCTCGCAAGGCCGACACCGTCGTGCTCGTGGTCAAGCCGCAGGACATGGCCGACGTGCTCGACGAGATCGCGCCGCACCTGCAGGCCGGGACCATGGTCGTGTCGCTGGCGGCCGGCATCACCACCGCGTTCGTCGAGAGCCGGCTGCCGACCGGGACGCCGGTCGTGCGGGTCATGCCCAACACACCCGCGCTGGTCGACGAGGGCATGGCGACGATCTCGCGCGGCTCCTCGTGCGACGAGCCACATCTCGCCGAGGTCGAGGAGCTGTTGTCGGCGACCGGCAAGGTGCTGCGGGTACCGGAGAAGCAGCAGGACGCCGTCACCGCGATCAGCGGGTCCGGGCCCGCCTACCTGTTCTTCGTCGTCGAGGCGATGATCGAGGCCGGCGTGCACCTCGGCCTGCCGCGCAGCACCTCGACCGAGCTCGTGGTCCAGACCGTCGTGGGCTCGGCCAAGCTGTTGCGCGAGACCGGCGAGCACCCGACCGTGCTGCGCGAGCGCGTCACCTCACCTGGCGGCACCACGGCCGCCGCGGTCCGCGAGCTCGAGGACCACAAGGTCCGCGCGGCCTTCCTCACCGCGATGGAGGCCGCGCGCAACCGCTCCCGCGACCTGTCCGCGGGTGGCTGAGGCGCTTCCGCCGAACCTCTGACAGCCCGACGTGGCGGGCGTACGGTCCGCTGCATGAGCGAGCAAACAGGGGACACCGAGGACAGTGCACCGCCGCAGCCGACCTACACGGAGCTGCGGATCAGGGAGCCAGACGACAACGTGGACGCTCCCGCCCGCCGGTTCTGGGCGTGCTCGATCTGCCAGGGAGTCGTCGTCACTGACGCGTCCGGCAACAAGCATCGACACGACAGCTTCCACGGCCGGCCCTGACCGAACCCCTCTCCGCGGCGCTCCGACCCTTCTGCCGCGTTCAGGTCTGCGCGCAACGGTCGGATGAGCGCAGGAGGGGTCAGTCCAGGCCGATCGCGCGCCGGGCGCGCTGCAGGACCGGGGCGGCGGCCGCTTGCGCGCGGACGGCGCCGTCGGCGAGCACCGCGTCGACCGCGGGGGCGTCGGCAGCAAGCTCGGCGTACGCGCGCTGCAGCGGCGCCAGCTCGGCGACGACGGCGTCGACCACCGCCCGCTTGAGGTCGGCGTAGCCGGTGAAACCGTCGGCGACGGCCTCGGGGTCGTCCCCGGTGCAGGCGGCGAGCACGGTGAGCAGGTTGGAGACCCCGGGCTGGCCGACCGGGTCGAAGCGCACCTCACCCCGGTCGTCGGTCACGGCCCGCATCACCTTGCGCCGGATGACCTCCGGCGGGTCGAGCACCCGCACCACGCCCGCCGCCGAGTCGGGGTCGGACTTGCTCATCTTGGCGGTCGGGTCGGCGAGGTCGGCGATCCGCGCCGTCCGCTCGGCGGCGGCCACCCGGGGCACCCGGAAGGTCTCGCCGTACGTGTGGTTGAACCGCTCGGCGAGCACCCGCGCCAGCTCGACGTGCTGGTCCTGGTCGCCGCCGACCGGCACCTCGTCGGCGTCGTACAGCAGGATGTCGGCGGCCATCAGGCACGGGTACGTGAACAGGCTGGCCCGGGTGCCAGGGCGGCTCCCCTTGGTCTTGAACTGCACCATCCGGCCGAGCTCGCCGACGTGCGCGGTGCACTCCAGCAGGTAGCCGAGCTCGGTGTGCGCGGGCACCCGCGACTGGACGAACAGCGTCGAGACCGCGGGATCGATCCCGGCCGCGAGCATCACGGTCGCGAGCTCACGGCTGCGTGCGCGCTGCAGGGCCGGGTCGTGCCGGGTGGTGAGCGCGTGCAGGTCGGCGACGAAGTAGAAGCTGCGTGCCGCGCGTTGCTCGATCCCGAACCGGCGCAGGGCGCCGAGGTGGTTGCCGAGCGTCAGCGATCCGCTCGGGGTGATGCCGGACAGCGCCGTGATCGGTGCGGTGGTCGGCGCAGCGGCGGTGGTGGGGGTCGTGGTCCGCGTGCTGGTCAGCGTGCTGGTCATGGTCTCTCCGCAGGGTGTGGCCTCGTACGAGCGGCGCCACCGGGAGCGAACGTGCGACGACCGCCTGCATCGAGGCGGTCGGGTGCGAGTCGGGAAGGGTGCGCAACGACGGTCCGCCTAGGAGGCGGACCACCACGAACGGAGTGTGCGCACGGTCGTCACAGGCCCAGCCTACGGGCGGCGGTAGTGTCCGCGCCATGTCCCGTACACCCGACGGTGACGCCTGCGTCGTCTTCGACGACAGCCTCACGCAGTACGACTTCGGCCCGGCCCACCCGATGGCGCCGGACCGCATCGACCTCACCATGCGGCTGGCGCGGGCGCTCGACGTGGTGGGGGAGGGCGGCCTGCGCGAGGTGCCGGTGCCCGGCTCGGGCGACGAGTGGCTGCCGCTGGTCCACGACGAGGCGTACGTCGACTGCGTACGCAAGGCGGGCGCTGACCCGACGGCGCACGACCTGTCCCGCGGCCTGGGCAGCGACGACAACCCGACCTTCGCCGGCATGCACGAGGCGAGTGCGCGGGTGGTCGCGGCCACGGTCGAGGCCGCTCGCCGGGTCTGGTCGGGGGAGGTGCGCCGGGCGGTCAGCCCGTCCGGCGGCCTGCACCACGCAATGCGTGGCAGTGCCAGTGGCTTCTGCGTCTACAACGACGTGGCGGTCGCGATCGCCTGGCTGCTCGAGCAGGGCGCCCAGCGGGTGGCCTACGTCGACGTCGACGTGCACCACGGCGACGGCGTGCAGGAGATCTTCTACGACGACCCCCGGGTGCTGACGGTCAGCCTGCACGAGACGCCGCAGACGCTGTTCCCGGGCACCGGCGCCCCGACGGAGTGCGGAGGGCCCGGCGCACCGGGCAGCGCCGTCAATGTCGCGCTGCCGCCCGGCACCGAGGACGGCGGCTGGCTGCGCGCCTTCCACGCCGTCGTGCCCGACGTCGTGCGAGCCTTCGAGCCCGACGTGCTGGTCACCCAGCACGGCTGCGACTCGCACCGCGCCGATCCGCTCGCACACCTGATGCTGTCGGTCGACGGGCAGCGGGCCTCCTACCTCGCGATCGCCGACCTGGCCCGCGAGGTCACCGGCGGGCGCTGGGTGGCGACCGGCGGCGGCGGGTACGCCATCGCCGACGTCGTCCCACGCGCCTGGACCCACCTGCTCGCGGTCATCGACGGCCGCCCGCTCGACCCGACCACCCCCACCCCGCAGGCGTGGCGCGACCACGTCGAGCGACTCCTCGGCCGCCCGGGTCCGACGTCGATGACCGACGGTCACGACCCGGTCTACCGATCCTGGACAGAAGGGTACGATCCGGGCAGCTGGCTGGACCGGTCGATCCTCGCCACCCGGACCGCCGTCTACCCCTCGCTGGGGCTCGATCCCCACTACTGAGCCGGCCCCTCCTGCCCGCCTGCGGGCCACCGCGCGGCATCCCCCACTCGGACAGCTCTGCAGGCATCCGGACTACTCGCGCTTCCCACCTGCCACACCAGGCACTACCCTCCCGGTACGCACAGACGTCAGGTCGCCGGTGGGGAAGCCGGCGAGCGTCCCCGTGCAGAAGGTGCGGTGCGCCATGGCCTCTGGTCCGCAGAAGCCAGGTCTGTCCGAGGTGCGGTTCCTCACCGTCGCCGAGGTGGCACAGACCATGCGGGTGTCGAAAATGACCGTCTACCGTCTTGTGCACAACGGCGAGCTGGAGGCGGTCCGCGTCGGACGGTCCTTCCGGGTTCCCGAGAGTGCCGTCGACGAGTACCTCAAGAAGTCGTACTTCCAGGCCGGCTGAGCGCCGCCCCGATCCACCGCGCCGCCCGGGCAGGTAGGCTGCCCGGGCGTCCGCGCGCGTGGACGCTCCCGAGTGATTGGCCGGTACGTACGTGGGTTCCGTCATCAAGAAGCGACGCAAGCGCATGGCGAAGAAGAAGCACCGCAAGCTGCTGAAGCGGACACGTATCCAGCGGCGTCGCGCCGGGAAGTGACTCCCGCCCCGAGATGACGGACATCCCGCCGGCCACATGACTCCTGTGAGGTGACGATGGGTCGCGTCGTCCTCGTGACCGGCGTGGCGAGCCAGCTCGGTGCTGCCGCCGCCCGCCGACTGGCCGACGACCCGGAGGTCGATCGCGTCGTCGGCGTCGACGTGCTGCCGCCGCGTGGTGATCTCTCCGGGGTGCGCTTCGTACGCGCGGACATCCGCAACCCGGTGATCGCCAAGGTTCTCGCGGTCGAGGACGTCGACACCGTCGTGCACATGGGCGTGCTGGAGACCGCGGGGCGGGCGGGGGGCACCTCCTCGGTCAAGGAGACCAACGTCATCGGCACCATGCAGCTGCTGGCCGCGTGCCAGCGCTCGGCCGGTGTGCGCAACCTGGTGCTCAAGTCGTCGACCGCGGTCTACGGCGCCTCGGCGCGTGACCCGGGCCTGTTCACCGAGGACACCGCGCCCAAGCGGCTGCCGCGCTCCGGCTTCGGCAAGGACTGCTCCGAGGTCGAGGGCTACGTCCGCGGCTTCGGCCGTCGGCGACCCGACGTCGCCGTCACGGTGCTGCGCTGTGCCGACGTGATCGGCGAGGGCGTCGACGGACAGCTCGCCCAGTACCTGCGGCTACCGGTCGTGCCGACCGTCCTTGGCTTCGACCCGCGGCTGCAGGTGCTGCATCCCGAGGACGCGCTGGCGATCGTGGCCCGGGCCGCCGTCAACGACCTCGCAGGCACGTACAACGTCGCCGGTGACGGCGTGCTGGTGCTCTCCCAGGTGCTGCGCCGGCTCGGCCGGGTGCCGCTCCCCGTTCCTGCCGCGGGTGTCGGTCCGATCGGCCAGGCTCTGCGCCGCACGTCCCGGCTCGACCTGTCGCCCGACCAGGTGGCCTTCCTCACCCATGGTCGGGTCGTCGACACTGCTGCCGTGCGTGAGCAGTTCGGCTACCCGCCGCGCTGGTCGACGGCCGAGACGTTGGATGCCTACGCCGCCGCGGTCGGCCGGGGGCCTGTCGAGCCCACCGTCGTCCGCCGGCTCGAGGAGCGGCTCGGCGGCGCGTTCGCCACGTACGGCGCGGCACTGTCGACACAGGGAGCCACACGGGGAGGTGGCAGCGGTGGCTGAGGCCGACATCATCCCGCTGGGCACTCGGGGACGTCCGGGGCGAGGCAGCCGCACGTCGTCACCGAGCAAGGCCGCGCGGTCGGTTGCTCCTGCGACGCGCACACGCACCCGCCGCCCGCCCGACGCCGCCAAACCGGCACCGCTGCGCGAGGCGCCCCCGCCGCCCGACGTCGAGGAGCCCACCGCCGGCGAGCAGCCGCCGTCGGTCGAGCCGGCCGTCGAGGTCGGTCCGACCACCCAGTCGCCGGCCGAGGTCGACCCCGTCGCACAGGCGCTGGCGTTCCTGCGCCGCCGGGTCACCGGCGAGTACGAGGTCGACGAGCTGGGCTTCGACGCCGACCTGACGTCGGCCGTGATCATGCCGATGCTGCGCCCGCTGGCAGAGAAGTGGTTCCGGATCGAGGTGCGGGGCCTCGACAACATCCCCGACGAGGGCGGCGCCCTGCTGGTCGCCAACCACTCCGGGACGGTGCCGCTGGACGCCCTGATGACCGGCCTGGTCGTGCACGACCACGCCGGCCGCTACCTGCGCGCGCTCGGTGCCGACCTGGTGTTCACGTTGCCGTTCGTCTCCGAGCTCGCCCGCAAGGGTGGCGCCACGTTGGCGTGCGGCGAGGACGCCGAGCGGATGCTCGCCAGCGGCGAGCTGGTGGGCGTCTGGCCCGAAGGGTTCAAGGGGATCGGCAAGCCCTACTCCGAGCGCTACAAGCTGCAGCGCTTCGGCCGCGGCGGCTTCGTCTCCGCCGCGATGCGCACCGGGGTGCCGATCGTGCCGTGCTCGATCGTCGGCGCGGAGGAGACCTACCCGATGATCGGCAACCTGCCGACGCTGGCCCGGCTGCTCGGGGTGCCGTACGTCCCGATCACCCCGCTGTTCCCGTGGCTCGGCCCGCTCGGCATGGTGCCGCTGCCGAGCAAGTGGGTGATCGAGTTCGGCGAGCCGATCCGCACCGACGCCTACTCCGACGGTGCGGCCGACGACCCGATGCTCGTCTTCAACGTCACCGACCAGGTGCGCGAGGCGATCCAGCAGACCCTGTACGCGCTGCTCATGCACCGCGAGCACGTCTTCTCCTGACCAGGGGGCAGGGAAGTCGGTCAGCCGCCGAGGCCGCCCAACGTGTCGCCCAGACCGCCGAGGCCGCCGCCGCTCCCCGAACCGGAGCCGTTGCCGGAGCCGCTGCCGGAGCCGTTGCCCGAGCCGTTACCACCGAGGACGCCGCCGAGCGGGTCACCGATCGGGACCTCGTTCTCGAGCACGTCGTCGATGCCGTCGCCGACGCCGCCGAGCGGTCCGTCGCCGGGGCCGCCGAGGACGCCACCGATCACCTCTTCGACGGTGTCACCCAAGGCATCGCCGAGAGCGTCGCCGTCGCCAGGCACGTCGGGATCTCCGGGTACGTCGGGGTCGCCGGGCACCTCGGGGTCGGAGCCGTCGTCGCCGGTGCCGCCCCCGCCGCTCGGATCGTCGGGGTCGAGCGCCGGGTCGTCCGGGTCGAGCCCGGAGTCGCCGTCGGCATCGCCGGGCAGGTCGCCCGGGTCGATGTCGGGAAGCTGGAGGTCGCCCGGCGCGAGCGGCTCGCCCGCGAGCAGCGTGTCTCCGGCGTTGGGGACGCCATCGGTGGGCAGCAGGCTCTCCGCCGACGCCAGCAGCTCGGTCGGGACCCGTACCGAGCTGGTCGCGACGCAGTCGGGGCACACTCCGCCGAGGTCGGTCTGCAACGTGGTCACGGTGTCCGCCGCATCGGCGAACGACTCCTGCGCACCGGCGGGGAGCGTCCCCGACAGGTCGGTGAGGGCCGCGCCGGCGCCTGCGGTGAAGTCGTCGAGAGCGGCGGCTGCTCCGTCGTCGCCATCGGCGTAGGCCGCGAGGAGGTCGTCACCGCCCTCCTCCGCCTGGTCGGAGAAGGTGTCCAGGGTGTCGACGAGCAGGTCCTCGGAGTCGGGCTGCGTGTCCCCGGCCACCAGAGCGTGCAGCTCGTCGAGCCGGGTGTCGGCCTGGGCGACGAGGGTGCGGCCCCGCTCGCTGTCGGTGTCATCGAGGGCAACCTGGGTCTGCTCCACGCCCCGCTTCACGGGGTAGAGCAGGTCGCCGGGCAGCGCCTGCGTCGCGGCAGAGGCGATGCCGGCACCGCCACCGAGCAGCACGAAGGTCGAGGCGGCCACCGCGACGCCGACGCGACGACGCGTCGGCAGGGCGGTCGGGCCGGCCGGGACACGGTGCCCGGAGCGGCGAGACGTCGGCACGCGGCCCAGCTCGCGCTCGGCGGCGGCGACGACCCGGATCCGCAGGTCGGCGGTGAAGGTGGGGTCGGGCGCGATGGCTGGGAGCTCGCGTACGGCATCGACGGTGCGCACCAGCTCGCGCACGACACGGTCGGTCGCGGTTCGCCGACCTTCCAGGACGTCGTCGAGCTCGGCCGCGCGGCGGCGGCCCGGGAGCGTCGGCGTCCTCATCGTGTCCTCGCGGGATCGGTGTCGCGCAGTGGCCGAACCGGCCCCCACGTCACCTCGGTCAACGACGCCGCGGGCCGGCAGGTTACGCGGTTCATCGTTCGTCCCGGGGAAGCCACTTTGCGAGGTTGCGTACGGCGCGCAGCTGCAGCTGCTTGACCGCCCCGTCGGAGCGGCCCAGCACCTCGGCGGTCTCCGCGATCGACAGACCCTGCAGGAACCGCATCACCACGCAGTCGCGCTGCTCGGCCGGCAGCCGCTGCAGCGCCACGGCGAGGGCCTCCTGGGTGAGAACGGCCAGTGCCTCGGCCTCGGGACCCGGGTGCAGGTCGCCGCGCTCGGGCAGCTCGTCGGAGACGGTCTCGAGCCGCGAACGGCTCGACTTGTAGTGGTCGGTGACGAGGTTGCGGGCGATCGTGGTCAGCCAGGCACCGAAGTCGCGGCCCTGCCAGCGGAACTGGGCGATGCCGCGCAACGCCCGGAAGAACGTCTCGCTGGTGAGGTCCTCGGCGAGCGTCGTGCTCGACACCCGGTGGTAGCAGAACCGGTAGACGCCGTCGACGTAGCGGTCGTACAGCTGGCCGAACGCCTCGGCGTCACCCTCCTGCGCGAGCTGGACCAGAGCGACCAGGCGGTCACGATCGGGGTCCTCGGGGGGCAGCTGCTCCGCGACCGCACCGGAGCCGTGGGACGACCCGGCGCCGTCGCTGGCGCGGGTGGCCTCGGAGAGCAGCACGTCGAACTCGCGCGCGTAGGCCGCACCGGACAGCGCGGGCGCGCGAACCACCAGCAGCACGGCCGCCCGCAGGGCCGTCGAGGCCGACGTCTGCTGGGCCGCGCCGATCCCCCCCACCGAGCGGTCGCATAGCACTCCCTCCCCCGGCACGAGGCCGGGGCGCAACCGCCCAAGGGTAAGCGCGAAGGGGTGGAGGGGGAAGTCGAGCGCGGTGCAGGTCACACGTCCGGCTGCCGACTCCGACCGGACGACCCCCTCAGGACATGCGTCGCCGGGCGGCTGCACCGGCGGTGGCGCCGCCCACCACGGCGCCGGTGGCCAGCGCGGCGAGGACACCCCAGCGGGCCGCCTTGCGGCCCGTCCGGTAGTCGTAGACCCGCCAGCCGGCGCGCTTGGCGTGGTCCCGCAGGGCGGCGTCAGGGTTGACCGCGCACGGGTGGCCGACCAGGCCGAGCAGCGGGAGGTCGTTGGAGGAGTCCGAGTACGCCGCGCAGCGGTGCAGCTCGAGGCCCTCGCGCTCGGCGAGTGCCCGGACCGCCTCGGCCTTGGCCGGGCCGTGCAGCAGGTCGCCCACCAGGCGACCGGTGTAGACGCCGTCGACCTGCTCAGGGACGGTCCCGAGGGCCCCCGTCAGCCCCAGCCGGGCGGCGATGATGGCGGCGATCTCGATCGGGGCCGCGGTCACCAGCCAGACCCGCTGGCCGCGGTCGAGGTGGCGCTGGGCAAGGGCGCGCGTCCCCGGCCAGATCCGGCGCGCCATCACCTCGTCGAAGATCTCCGACCCGAGCGACTCGAGCTCGCTGACCCGGTGCCCCTCGATGAACGACAGCGCGGACGTGCGGGCGCTGCTGATGTGGTCGGGGTCCTCGACCCCGGCGACCCGGAACCAGGCCTGGTGCCAGGCGGCTCCCAGGATGTCGCGGGTGGTGAAGAACCGGCGCCGGTGCAGGCCGCGGGCCAGGTGGTAGATCGACGCGCCCTGCATGATCGTGTTGTCGACGTCGAAGAACGCTGCAACCGTGGGATCGGCCGGCACGTCGAGTGCCCGCTCGACCTCGGCGGCCGCAGCGGCAGCCTCGCCCGCCAGCACCGACCGGGCCTGCAGGTCGCCCGCGCGGGGCTGTGCCGCGATGCGTCCTGCTGCACGGCTGGGCACGTCCGCAGCGTAGGACACCTGCGTCCGCACCCCAGCGGGCTCCGGACGCCGCTGTGCCAGACTCGGCCCGGTGACGGAGGATGCTCCCGGCTCCGCCCGCCCGGTCAACGTCGCCGCGCTGCTGCGCGAGCGGGCCATCGGCCCCGACGCTGACCGGACCGCCGTCATCGAGGCGGAGGGAGCAGGCGGGTCCCGTACGTGGCGCGAGCTCGACGCCGACGTCGAGTCGCTGGCCAGCGGGCTGTCGTCGCTCGGCCTGGTCGCGGGTCAACGAGTGGCCTTCGCGCTGCCCAACTCGCTGTGTCTGGTCACGACCTACCTCGCCGTGCTGCGCGCCGGGCTGGTGGCTGTCCCGATGAACCCGCGCTCGGCCACCGGTGAGCTGGTGCGGATGGTGGCCGACTCGGGTGCCCGCGTCGTCGTCGGCGACGCCTCCACCGCTCCCGCGCTGCGCACCGCCGTCGAGGCGGTTCGCGAGGCCGTCGAGGGGGCCGGCGAGAGCGTACGGGCCCGCGCCGCCGCGCCCACCCTGGTCGTGCACGACGCGCAGGAGGCGCAGCGGGGCGAGCTGCGCTGGGAGGAGCTCGCCAGCAGAGGCACCAGCCCGGTCGTCAGCCCCTCGGACCGCGAGCGGCTGGCGGTGCTGCTCTACACCTCCGGCACCAGCGGGCACCCGCGTGGCGCCATGCTCAGCCACCGCGCGCTGCTGGCGAACGTCGCGCAGGTCGGCGCCCTCGATCCGCCGGCGATGACCGGCGACGACGTGGTGCTGGGGCTGCTGCCGTTGTTCCACGTCTACGGCCTCAACGCCGTGCTCGGGCAGGTGCTCGCCACCGGTGCCCAGCTGGTGCTGCTCGAGCGCTTCGAGCCCGAGGAGACGCTGCGGGTGGTCGCCGAACACGCGGTGACCAACCTGCCGGTGGCTCCCCCGGTCGTGGCGGCCTGGGCCGGTCGGCCCGACCTCGCCGACCGGATGCGGTCCGTCCGGCTCGTGGTCTGCGGTGCGGCTCCGCTGGACCCCGAGCTCGCCGCCCTCGTCACCGAGGCGACCGGGCTGGAGGTGGAGCGGGGCTACGGCCTGACGGAGACGTCGCCGGTCGTGTCGTCGACGCTGGCGTCGCGAGCCAGGGCTGCCGGCGCCCCGCCCGACCCCGACGGCGTCGGCGGGCCGCTGCCGGGTGTCGAGGTCCGCGTCGTCGACGGCACCGACGACGTCAGCCCCGGTGACCCTGGTGAGATCCGGGTGCGCGGAGACAACCTGTTCTCCGGCTACTGGCCGGACGGCGTCGAGGGCCCGGATGCCGATGGCTGGTGGTCGACCGGAGACCTGGCCGTGCTGGACCCGTACGGCGACCTGCTGCTCGTCGACCGGCTGCGCGAGCTGGTGATCGTGTCGGGCTTCAACGTCTACCCGTCGGAGGTGGAGTCGGTCGTCGCCGAGGTCGACGGCGTGGGCGAGGTGGCGGTGATCGGCCTGCCGGACGAGCAGACCGGGGAGGCGGTGGTGGCCTACGTCGTCGCTGCGGACCCGGGCGTCGGAACAACCGACGCGCTGGTCGAGCGGGTGCGCAGCCACTGCGAACACCGGCTCGCCCGGTTCAAGCAACCCGGTCGCGTGGTCGTCGTGGACGGCCTGCCGCACTCGGCGACCGGCAAGGTGGCGAAGGGCCGGCTGCGGGCGATGGGTCGCGACGCGCTCGGGCTGGCATGAGCCCTGACATGAGCGCTGACATGAGCGAGGCGGTCCCGCACGCCGGCGACGCGCGGGTGGTGGTCTACTCGCGGCCCGGGTGCCACCTGTGCGCCCAGGCCGTCGAGGTCGTCGCAGCGACCTGCGCCGAGGTCGGCGCCGAGTGGGTCGAGATCGACGTCGACGCCGACACTCCCTCCGCACGGGTGCTGCGTGAGATGTTCACCGAGCAGGTGCCGGTCACGTTCGTCGACGGGCGACAGCACGACTTCTGGCGGGTCGACGGCCGCCGGCTGCGCCAGGCGCTGGAGGCCGGCGCGGCGCCCGGGTGACCTGCCTCACCCGGCGGCGTCCACCCCTCGGCGGATTTTGTTCTCCCGTTCACAAGCTCTTACAGTGAGGACGGCCCTCGGGCCCCGACAGCCGTCTCCCAGGAACCCGAATCGCAGCCGTGAACCCAGCTCCCGACCAGCGCCCGGTGCGTCCGACCGCTCCGGCGACCGGCCAGTCGGCGACCCCTGACGAGCGTGGCCGGGGGATCCCCGAGGCCACCGTCGCCCGGCTCCCGATCTACCTGCGCGCGCTCACCATGCTCGCCGACCGAGGCGTCGCCACCGCGTCCAGCGAGGACCTCGCGACGGCCGCTGGCGTCAACTCGGCCAAGCTGCGCAAGGACCTCAGCCATCTGGGCTCCTACGGCACCCGCGGGGTCGGCTACGACGTCGAGTACCTGCGCTACCAGATCGCCCGCGAGATCGGGCTCACCCAGGACTGGCCGGTCGTGATCGTCGGGCTCGGCAACCTGGGTCAGGCGCTCGCCAACTACGCGGGTTTCGGCACCCGCGGGTTCCGCGTCGCCGCCTTGGTCGACAACGACACCGCCCGCGTCGACGAGGTGTACGGCGGCGTACCGGTGCGGCACGTCGACGACCTCGACGACCTGGTCCGCGAGCACGGCATCTCGATCGGCGTCGTGTCCACTCCCGCCGCCGTCGCGCAGCAGGTGGCCGACCGCCTGGTCACGGCGGGTGTCACCAGCATCCTCAACTTCGCACCGGCCGTGATCACGGTTCCCGCGGGGGTCGACGTGCGCAAGGTCGACCTGTCCATCGAGCTGCAGATCCTCGCCTACCACGAGCAGAAGAAGCAGATGGCCGGCCTCGGCACCGACGCCCTCGGCCTCGACGACGTGGTCGCCCGGGTGGTGGGGTCGTCGTGAGCATCCTGTGCGTGGGTGCGTCCCACCTGAGCGCGCCCGTCGCGGTGCTCGAGGCCCTCGCCGTCGGACCCGACGGTGCCTCCAAGCTGGCCCGGTCGGTCGCCGACACCGAGCACGTCGTCGGGGCCGTCGTCGTCTCCACCTGCAACCGGGTCGAGGTCTACGCCGAGGTGGACCGGTTCCACGGCAGCGTCGAGGACGTCTCGGGGCTGTTGTGCGACCTGGCTGGCGGCGACCGCGAGCAGACCGTCGCACACCTGTACGTGCACTACGACGAGGGCGCTCTTGCGCACCTGTTCACCGTGGCCGCCGGGCTCGACTCGATGGTCGTCGGCGAGAGCCAGGTGCTCGGGCAGGTACGAGCCGCGCTGACCCGTGGGCAGGACGACGGCACCGTCGGCCCGGCACTGAACAGCGCGTTCCAGCAGGCGTTGCGGGTCGGCAAGCGCGGCCACGCCGAGACCGGCATCGACCGGGCCGGCCCGTCGCTCGTCTCCGCCGCGCTCGACCGCGCGGAGGCGCACGGCACCCCGCTCGGCGGCAGCCGGGCCCTGGTCGTCGGCGCCGGCGCCATGGCCGCGCTGGCGGTCGCGCACCTCGACCGTCGCGGCGCCGCGCAGGTCACCGTGCTCAACCGCACGCCGGCGCGCGCGGCCCGACTGGTCTCCTCGGTCGGCGGTCGCGCGGGCGGGCTCGACGAGCTCACCGCGGCCGTCGCGGAGGCCGACGTCCTGGTCTGCTGCACCGGCGCGACCGGCGTCGTGGTCGAGGCGGCGGTCGTCGCTCCCGCGCTCGACACCAGGCCGGCCGGTCCGCCGCTGGTCGTGCTCGACCTCGCCCTGCCACACGACGTCGACCCGCTGCTCGCCGCCGACCCGCGGGTGCACTACATCGGCCTGGCCACGCTGGTCGACGAGCTGGCGGACGCGGAGACCTCGGCCGACGTCGACCAGGTGCGGCGAATCGTGGCCGAGGAGGTGGCCGCGTTCGTGGGCGCCCGTCGGGCCTCCCGCGCCACCCCCACCGTCGTCGCGCTGCGCTCCATGGCCACCGACGTCGTCGAGTCCGAGCTGACCCGGCTGTGGTCCCGGCTCCCCGCCGCCGACCCCGCGGTACGCGCCGAGCTGGAGCAGACCGTCCGCCGGGTCGCGGGCAAGCTGCTGCACGCCCCCACCACCCGGGTCAAGGAGCTCACCGGCCAGCCCGCCGGCATGTCGTACGCCGAGGTGCTTGCCGAGCTGTTCTCGCTCCCGTCCGGCACCGCCGACGCGGTCACCCGCCCCGACGTCGCTGCGCCCACCACCGATGACCAGGTGGGTCCGAACGGCCAGGGGGTGACGGCGTGAGCGCGGACACCCTGCGGGTGGGCACCCGGGCCAGCGCCCTGGCGCAGGCGCAGAGCCGCATCGTCTCCGAGCGGCTGGGTGCGGTCACCGGACGCACCGTCGAGCTGGTCGAGGTCAGCACGCGCGGTGACGTCGACGACGCCCCGCTGGCCGCGATCGGCGGTCAGGGCGTGTTCGTGTCGGCGTTGCGCGACGCGCTGCTGGCGGGCCGGGTCGACCTCGCCGTGCACTCGCTGAAGGACCTGCCCACCGCACCCTGCGACGGCGTCGTGCTCGCGGCCGTCCCCGTCCGCGAGGACCCTCGTGACGTCGTGGTCGCCCGCGACGGGTTGACCCTCGGTGAGCTGCCGCCTGGCGCCACGATCGGCACCGGCTCGCCCCGTCGCGCCGCCCAGCTGCGGGCGCTGGGCCTCGGCCTCGACGTCGTCGACCTGCGGGGCAACGTCGACACCCGGCTGCGCCGCGTGCACGACGGTGACCTGGACGCCGTCGTGCTGGCCCGCGCCGGGCTGGCCCGCCTCGGCCGCCTCGACGACGCGACCGAGGTGCTCGACCCGCTGCAGATGCTGCCGGCCCCCGGGCAGGGCGCGCTCGCGGTCGAGTGCCGTACCGACGACCCGGTCGCCGGCGTCGTCACCGACGCCCTCGACGACGCCGCCGCACGCACGACCGTGACCGCCGAGCGGGCGTTCCTCGCCGCGGTCGAGGCCGGCTGCTCGGCGCCAGTCGGTGCCCTGGCCGAGCTGGCCTGGACGGGGGACGCGGGCAGTGCCGATGAGACGACCGAGACGACCGAGACGACCGACGACTGGACTCCCGACGAGCTGTGGCTGCGGGCCGTCGTGGTCGCGCCCGAGGGGGCGCCGCAGCTGCGGCTGTCGGCCACCGGTTCGCCCGCCGAGCCGGCCGCGGTGGGCGAGAAGCTCGCCGCCGAGATGCTCGCCCGCGGCGCCGCCGAGCTGATCGGCGCCAGCAGGGGGGAGCCCGCATGACTCCCCGATCCAGCACCCGGACCAGCACCCGGACCAGTACTCGCACCAGCACCCGCACCAAAACCGCGACCAGCACCCGCAAGCGCACCCGCACCGAAGCCCGTCCGACCCCGACCGAGAAGGACGCCGTGACCAGCACTGCCTCCACCCGCACCTCCAGCTCGACGGCACGTTCGGCCAAGGCCGCCAGCCGTCCCGGGCAGGTCAGCTTCGTGGGCACCGGCCCGGGCGACCCCGGCCTGCTCACGGTCCGCGCGGTCGAGCTGATCCGCGCTGCCGACGTCGTCGTCACCGAGGTGCCCGAGCACGCCGCCCTGGTGGCCTCGCTGCGTGACGACGTCGACCCCTCCGGCGACGCCGGTCCGGGCCTGCTCGTCGACGGCGCGCAGAGTGACGGCGGCACGCCGCTGACCCTCGCCGCCCGCGGCAAGCTCGTGGTCAAGCAGGCGCGCGGGGGAGCGCGGGTGGTGCGGCTGCTCGCCGGCGACCCCTTCGTGCACGGTTCTGCGCCCGAGGAGGCGCAGGCGTGCGTCAAGGCAGGCGTGGGTGTCGAGGTGGTGCCGGGGGTTCCCGAGGCCGTCGCCGTCCCCGCGTACGCCGGGGTGCCGCTCACCCGCAAGGGCACCGAGCAGGTCAGCGTGGTCAAGGCCGGTGGCCGCGGCGTCGACTGGTCCGCGCACGGCGGCACCGGGACGCTGGTGCTGCTGTCCGCGCTCGCCGACCTGCCGACCATCGCGCCGGCACTGGTCGACGCCGGGCGCAGCCCGGAGACGCCGGTCGCCGTGACCTCCGGAGGCACCACCACCGCCCAGCGCACGCTGGTCTCGACCCTCGAGCGGGTCGCCGACGACGTGGCCGCTGCCCGGGTCAAGGCGCCCGCCGTCGTCGTCGTCGGCGCGGTCGTCGAGCTGCGCGACGTGCTCAGCTGGTACGAGACCCGGCCGCTGTTCGGCTGGCGCGTCCTCGTGCCGCGTACCAAGGAGCAGGCCGGCAACCTCACCGCGCGGCTGCGCTCCCACGGTGCGGTGCCGGAGGAGGTGGCGACGATCTCGGTCGAGCCACCCCGCAACCCGCAGCAGATGGACAAGGCCGTCCGCGGCCTGGTGGAGGGCCGCTACGAGTGGGTCGGCTTCACCTCGGTCAACGCCGTTCGCGCGGTCCGCGAGAAGTTCGAGGAGTACGGGCTCGACGCCCGCGCGTTCTCGGGACTGAAGGTTGCCGCGGTCGGCGAGTCGACCGCGCAGGCGATCTCCACCTGGGGCATCACGCCCGACCTGGTGCCGTCCGGTGAGCAGTCGGCCGCGGGGCTGCTCGCCGACTGGCCGCCCTACGACGACGTGCTCGACCCGATCAACCGGGTGTTCCTGCCCCGCGCCGACATTGCCACCGAGACCCTCGTGGCGGGCCTGCAGGAGCTCGGCTGGGAGGTCGACGACGTGACCGCCTACCGCACGGTGCGGGCCGCTCCGCCGCCCGCGCCGACCCGGGAGGCGATCAAGGCCGGCCGGTTCGACGCGGTGGTCTTCACCTCGTCGTCGACGGTGCGCAACCTGGTGGGCATCGCGGGCAAGCCGCACCCCTCCACGGTGATCGCCTGCATCGGTCCAGCCACGGCCAAGACCGCGAAGGAGCACGGGCTGCGCGTCGACGTGCTGGCCGACGAGCCGTCGGTGGCAGTGCTGGCCGACGCCCTCGCCGACTTCGGCGCCGACCGGCGACTCGCCTGCCTCGAGGCGGGGGAGCCGGTGACCAAGCCGTCGGACAAGAAGCCGTCGGCCCGGCGCCGGGCCACCTGAGGTGAGCTTCCCGGCCGAACGGCCGCGCCGGCTGCGCACGTCGCCGGCCGTCCGCAGGCTGGTCGCCGAGACGTCGCTGGCACCCCGGCAGCTGGTGCTGCCGCTGTTCGTCCGGGAGGGCGCGACCGAGCCGGTGCCAGTGACGAGCATGCCGGGAGTCGTCCAACACACCCGCGACAGCATGCGCAAGGCCGTGGCGGAGGCGGTCGAGGCCGGTGTCGGCGGCGTGATGCTGTTCGGCCTGCCCGCGACCAAGGACGCGGTGGGCAGTGCCGCGCTCGACCCCGACGGCGTGCTGGCCACCGCGATCCGCGACGCGGTCGCCGAGGCGGGCGACGCTCTGGTGGTCATGAGCGACCTGTGCCTCGACGAGTTCACCGACCACGGGCACTGCGGGGTTCTCGACGCCTCCGGTCGGGTCGACAACGACGCGACCCTGGAGCGGTACGCGCAGATGGCGGTCGTGCACGCCGACGCGGGCGTGGCGATGGTCGGACCGAGCGGGATGATGGACGGTCAGGTGGGGCGGGTACGCGCCGAGCTCGACGCGGCCGGGCACGAGGACACGGCGATCCTGGCGTATGCCGCCAAGTACGCGTCGGCGTTCTTCGGCCCGTTCCGCGAGGCGGTCGACTCGTCGTTGACCGGAGACCGGCGGACGTACCAGCAGGACCCTGCCAACGCGCGCGAGGCCCTGCGCGAGGCGCTGCTCGACGTCGGCGAGGGCGCCGACGTGGTCATGGTGAAGCCGGCGCTCGGCTACCTCGACCTGCTGCCTCTGGTGCGGGCGCACGTCACCGTGCCGGTGGCTGCCTACTGCGTCTCGGGTGAGTACGCGATGGTCGAGGCCGCCGCGGCCAACGGCTGGATCGACCGGGACCGCGCGATCCTGGAGACGCTCACGTCGATCCGGCGCGCCGGGGCCGACGTGGTGCTCACCTACTGGGCGACCGAGGTGGCACGCGGCCTGCGCTGAGCTCCCGGTGCCCCGGTGCTGCTGGCCGGTGCCGGGTCAGCCGTTGCGCGGACAGACGATCAGGATGCAGCCGCCGCCGCCACCCCCGCCGCCACCGCCGCCACCGCCACCGCCGCCACCGCCGCCCCCGCCGCCGCCTCCACCGAGGCCGCCGAGCAGGTCGAGGATCGAGTCGACGACGTTGGCCGCTGCGGCCTGGCCGCCGGACAGGTACGCGTCGATGCACTGCTGCACCTGAGTCTGCGAGGCGCCGGAACCGCTCAGCGCGCCTGCGCAGTACTTCGTGGCCTTCTCCAACGGGGTGAGCACGTCGGGCGGGGTCACGGGCGGGTCCTCGGTGCCGCCGCCGCCACCCCCGTTGCCGCCGCCGCCGCCACCGCCACCGTTGCCGCCACCGCCGCCGTTGCCGCCACCGCCGCCGTTGCCGCCACCGCCGCCGTTGCCGCCACCGCCGCCGTTGCCGCCGCCACCGCCGCCGTTGCCGCCGCCGCCGCCGCCACCGCCGTTGCCGCCGCCACCGCCGTTGCCGTGCGGGTCCTCGCCGCCGGTGCCGCCGCCACCGCCGCCGCCGTTGCCCCCGCCGTTGCCGCCGCCGCCGTTGCCGCCGCCGCCGGTACCGCCGGTCCCGCCCAGCGGCGTGGTCGGCACGACGCTTGGTGACGAGGTGCCGTTGGGGACCATGGAGTAGGAACCGTTGGTGTAGTCGTCGGCGATCGAGAGCACGAGCTCGACGTAGTCGTCGGAGTGGTTGTAGCGGTAGACCGCCGACTGGGCGCCGGACGGGGTGGACAGGTCGTCGTTGCCCGCGCACAGGTAGACCGCCGCCGCGACGGACGCGTCGTCGATGTCCTGCGGGTTCTTGTCGCCGTCGCCGTCACCGTCGACCCCTACCACGGCCCAGGTCCCGGGGATGAACTGCATGGGGCCGACCGCGCGGTCGTAGACGGGGTCGCCGTCGAGCGAGCCACCATCGGTGTCGGTGATGCGCGCGGTGTTGTTGGTCCCGTCGAGCGCGATGCCGTAGATGCCGGGCCGCGAGATGCCGTCGGACCCGACGGTGTTGTTCCCGTACCGGCCGTGGTCGGACTCGACCTTGCCGATGGCCGCGACGATCGCCCAGGGCAGGTGGCAGGACGCGTCGGCCTTGTCGAGGACGTCGGAGGCGGTCTGGTACGCGAGCAGGGAGGCGGTCGGGATCCCGTCGACCGATCCGCTGGGGCTGCCGTTGCTCCCCTGGGCGGTCGGTGACGACCCGCCCGGGACGGAGACGCTCGCCGGCTGCTCGAAGGGGGTGGTGGGCACCGCGGGAACGCCCGGGTCGCCGGCTGCCGCGAGGGCGGCACCGGATCCGGTCAGGGACGCGGTCCAGGCGCCCGACACGAGCACGAGCGGGATGATGGCTGTCGCCTTCTGCCAGCGACGCAGCGGTCGCGGCTCGCGACTGTGCAGGCGCATGTCTCCTCCGGCCTCCCCACACGCCGCTGTCGCGACGTGCCACCGACCCGAGCAACGAGCAGGATCACACCAGGTTACGACGTGATCGCTGGACGGCACATCGGCCGGTCGGAGGTATCCCTACCCGCTCGCGGGGACTCCCGAAACCGCGGCGTGACCGGGCTCACGGCGGGTGGGCGGAGCAGTCGGGACGGATCGGGCAAAGCCCACGCCCCGGCAGTCCCGCGCCCGGGGGCACCGACCCGCACGTGCCGCCGCGGCAGGGTCCGCGACAATGGCAGCGTGACCGACGCCGCGCCCTATCCCTACGACGCCCCGGTGTCGGCAGCGCTGCTGCAGCGCGCCCGGGCCGTGGTGCCGGGCGGGGTGAACTCGCCGGTGCGCGCCTTCCGCGCGGTCGGGGGCACCCCCCGCTTCATCGCCTCGGCGCGTGGCGCGTACGTCACCGACGCCGACGGTCGCGACTACGTCGACCTGGTCTCGTCCTGGGGGGCGCTGCTGCACGGTCACGCCCACCCCGAGGTCGTGGCGGCGGTGACCCGCGCGGCGGCCGGTGGCACGTCGTACGGCGCGCCCACCGAGGCGGAGGTGCTGCTGGCCGAGGAGATCGTCGACCGCACATCGGTCGAGCAGGTCCGGCTGGTGTCGTCGGGCACCGAGGCGACGATGTCGGCCGTGCGGCTGGCCCGCGGGGTCACCGGGCGCGACGTGGTGGTGAAGTTCGCCGGCTGCTACCACGGGCACGTCGACGCGCTGCTGGCCTCTGCGGGCTCCGGACTTGTGACTTTCGCGCTGCCCGGCACGCCGGGAGTGCCGGCCGCGACGACAGCGTCGACGCTCGTGCTCCCCTACAACGACACCGCGGCCGTGGCGGCGGCGTTCGCCGAGCACGGCGAGCGCATCGCCTGCGTCATCACCGAGGCGGCGTGCGGGAACATGGGCGCGGTCCCGCCGGTCCCCGGCTTCAACCGGTTCCTGGCCGACACCTGCCGCGAGCACGGGGCGCTGCTGGTCAGCGACGAGGTGATGACGGGCTTCCGGGTGCACCGCTCCGGCTGGTGGGGTCTCGACGGTGCCAGGGAGGGTTGGCGGCCCGACCTGGTGACGTTCGGCAAGGTCATGGGTGGCGGCTTTCCCGCGGCCGCCTTCGGTGGGCGCGCCGACGTGATGGCACAGCTCGCACCGGAGGGGCCGGTCTACCAGGCGGGCACCCTGTCCGGGAACCCGGTCGCCACCAGCGCCGGGCTCGCCGCGCTGCGGCTCGCCACCGACGACCTGTACGCCCGCCTCGACGCGACCTCCGCCACCCTCGGCGCGCTCGCCGGCAAGGCGCTGGAGGCCGAGGGGGTCCCGCACGTCGCGCAGTGGGCGGGCAACCTGTTCAGCGTGTTCTTCGTCGACGACGAGCACTCGGCTGCCACCGAGGTGCGCGACTTCGCCGGCTCTAAGGCCCAGGCGCTGCACCGCTTCCGGGCCTTCTTCCACGCGATGCTCGCGCACGGCGTGGCGCTGCCGCCGAGTGCCTTCGAGGCCTGGTTCGTCAACGGTGCTCTCGACGACGCAGCCCTGGACCGGGTGGCCGCGGCGTTGCCGCACGCCGCCCGCGCCGCGGCCGCCGCGCGGCCCGACGAGGAAGCAGCGACGACCGGATGAGCATCCATCCCGACGAGATCGTCACCGTGGTGCACCTGCTCAGGCACGGCGAGGTGCACAACCCCGCTGGGGTGCTCTACGGACGGCTGCCCGACTACCACCTGTCTGAGCTCGGCGAGCGGATGGCCGAGCGGGCGGCCTCCTGGTTCGGCGGTCGCGACATCACCCACCTGGTGTCGTCGCCACTCGAGCGGGCGCAGGAGACGGCGGCGCCCACTGCCAAGGCGTTCGGGCTCGACCCGGTGATCGACGAGCGGGTGGTCGAGGCCGGCAACCACTTCCAGGGCAAGACGTTCGGCGTCGGCGACGGCGCGCTGTGGCACCCCGGCGTGTGGTGGGTGCTGCGCAACCCGTGGCGGCCGTCGTGGGGTGAGCCGTACGCGCAGATCGCGGCCCGCATGCTCGCCGCCGCGGCCGACGCCCGCGACGAGGCCCGCGGCCACGAGGCCGTCGTCGTCTCGCACCAGCTGCCGGTGTGGATCGCCCGCTGCGCGATCGAGGGCCGGCGGTTCCTGCACGACCCGCGCAGGCGCCAGTGCGCGCTCGCGAGCGTCACGTCGATCACCTACGCCGGCGACCGGGTGCGGGCCGTGGCCTACTCCGAGCCCGCGGCCGACCTGCTGACGCGCGCGGACGACGAGCAGTTCGGGGCATGAGGCCACGTCGCCTGGCGCTGCTCGCCGCTGCCGCGGCGGTGCTGCTCGGCGGCTGCTCGGGCTGTTCAGGTGGCCTGCAGGCCGAGCGCGCCACCGGTGGCTATGTCCAGGGCGACTACGGCATCACCGTGCTCCCGGCCGACGAGCGCGAAGCGGCGCCCGACGTCAGCGGCGAGACGCTCGACGGCGAGCAGGTCTCGCTCGACGACTACGCCGGCCAGGTGGTGGTGGTCAACGTCTGGGGCTCGTGGTGCACGAATTGCCGCGTCGAGACGCCGGACCTGGTCGCGGCCGAGGCGGAGCTCCGCGACGACGACGTGGTGTTCCTCGGCATCAACATCCGCGACGACCGCGCCGCGGCTCTGCGCTACGAGGCCGACAACGACGTGACCTGGCCGAGCGTCTACGACCCGGCGAGCACCCAGCTGCTCGGCTTCCGCGGTGAGATGACTGCGGCGGCCACGCCCACGACGTTCGTCGTCGACACCGAGGGCCGGCTCGCTGCCCGGCTGCTGGACAAGCAGAGTGCCGAGACGTTCGTCGACGTGGTCGACGAGGTGACCGATGGGTGAGTGGTTCGGCGACACCGCCTACTCGGGGTCGTTGCTGCTCGCGGTGCCGGTCGCGCTGGTGGCGGGGCTGGTCAGCTTCTTCTCGCCGTGCGTGCTCCCGCTGCTGCCCGGCTACGTCTCGTACGTCACCGGGCTGTCCGGTGCCGACCTGATGGCCTCCGGCACCGAGTCGGCGACCGGGGCCGACGGCCAGCAGGCGCACAAGGGCCGGATGCTGGCCGGGACCGGGTTGTTCGTCCTCGGCTTCTCGTTCGTCTACGTGTCGCTGGGCACGCTGCTCGGCGCCGTCGGCACCTGGTTCCTCACGTACCAGCGCGAGATCTCGGTCGTGCTCGGCGCGGTCGTCGTCGTGCTGGGCCTGGTGTTCGCGGGGCTGCTGCCCTTCGCCCAGCGCGACCTGCGCGTGCACCGGGTGCCGGCCATCGGGGTCGCGGCCGCCCCACTGCTGGGTGTGCTGTTCGGGCTGGGTTGGGTGCCGTGCATCGGTCCGACGCTGACCGCAGTGCTCGCGCTGTCGGCCGACCAGGCCAGCGCGGGGCGCGGCGCGTTCCTGACCTTCTGCTACTGCCTCGGCCTGGGGATCCCGTTCGTGCTCGCCGGGCTGGCGTTCCGGCGGATGCTCGGCGCCACCGCGTTCGTGCGCCGGCACCAGGTGTGGATCACCCGGTTCGGCGGGCTGCTGCTGGTCGCCGTCGGGTTGCTGCTGCTGACCGGTGGATGGACCTGGCTCGTCACCGAGCTGCAGACGTCGTTGCCCTCGGGCACGACGGTGGTCTGAGGGGCTGCGGTGGCCTCGACCCGCGAGGACACGCCGGCACCTCCGTCCGATGCCCCACCCGGCGGCGGCCGCTTCGAGCGCGACCCGGGCCGCCCGCCCGCGCTGTCGGCGAGGGAGCTTGCCCGCTGGGCCTGGCGGCAGCTCACCTCGATGCGTACCGCGTTGTTGCTGCTGCTCGCGCTTGCCCTCGCGGCCGTGCCGGGCTCGCTGGTACCGCAGCAGGGCGTCGACTCGCTCGCGGTGGCCCGGTTCCGTACCGACCACCCCGACCTCGCGCCGTGGCTCGATCGGCTGGGCGTCTTCTCGGTCTACTCCTCGCCGTGGTTCGCGGCCGTCTACCTGCTGCTAGTGATCTCGGTGGTCGGCTGCGTCGTCCCCCGCTCGGCGGCGTACTGGCGGGCGCTGCGGGCCCGGCCCCCGCGCACCCCGCGCCGGCTCGACCGGCTGCCGGCCTACATCGGATACGACACCGACCGCCCACCCGCCGACGTGCTCGCCGACGCCGCGCGGCTGCTGCGGCGTCGACGGCACCGGGTCGACGTCGACCCGCCCGCGGGGGACCAACCGGGCTCGGTGCGCGCCGAGAAGGGCTACCTGCGGGAGGCCGGCAACCTCGTCTTCCACCTCAGCCTGCTGGCGGTCCTGGTGGGCGTCGCCATCGGCTCGCTGTGGGGCTACCGCGGCAACGTCATCGTGATCGAGGGACAGGGCTTCTCCAACACGCTCACGCAGTACGACGAGTTCAAGTCCGGCCCGCTCACCGGGCCGGACTCGCTGCCGCCGTTCTCCCTCACCTTGGACACGATGACCGCGTCGTTCGTGACCGAGGGCGAGCAGGCCGGCCAGCCGAGCCGGTTCGAGGCCACCGGCAGCATCACCCCGGCCCCCGGCGACGACGCCGAAGACTTCGACATCTCGGTCAACCACCCGCTGACCGTCGGCGGGACATCGGTGTTCCTCGTCGGCAGCGGCTACGCCCCCGTCGTGACCGTCCGCGACGGCGACGGTGAGGTGACCTACTCGGGGCCGGTGCCGTTCCTGCCGCAGGACGCGTCGTACGTGAGCCAGGGGGTGGTGAAGGCGCCGGAGGCCGAGCCGGCGCAGCTCGGGTTCGAGGGGTTGTTCCTGCCCAGCGCCGTGACCGGCGACGACGGCATCTCGCGCTCCGTTTTCCCCGAGGCGGTCAACGCCCAGCTGTCGTTGGTCGCCTGGCAGGGAGACCTCGGCATGGACGACGGGACGTCGCAGTCGGTGTTCACGCTGGACAAGGCGGGTCTCACCGAGGTTCGCGACGCTGAGGGCGAGCCGCTGCGGATCAGCCTGTCCAAGGGTGAGGAGGCCGCGTTGCCCGGCGGGCTCGGCAGCATCAGCTTCGACGGCGTGCGCGAGTTCGCGCGGCTGCAGATCTCGTCGACGCCGTTGAGCTGGCTGCCGCTCACCGGACTGGTGGCCGCCGTGATCGGACTGCTCGGCTCGCTGTTCATCCGGCCGCGGCGGACGTGGGTGCGCGCCCGCGCCGAGGATGGTCGTACGGTGGTCGAGGTCGGTGGCCTCGGCCGGGTCGCCGGCGGTGACCTGGGCACCGACCTCGACGACTTCGTCACCGAGCTGCGCACCCCGGGAGGCAACCGCTCGTGAACACCGAAGCCTTCGCGCAGCTGTCCAACGCGGCCGTCGCTTCCGCGGCGGTCGTGCTGGCCCTCGCGTGCGTCGCGCACCTCGCCGAGTGGGCCTTCGCCCGTGAGGTGCGGCCGGTCCGCGAGCGCGACGCCGTGCCGGCGGGCGGCGCACCGGGACCGGTGCCACCGTCCGATCCGGACGCGACTGCGCCGGACACCTCACGCAGTGACCGGCTGGGCGGCATCGGCATCTCGCTCACGGTGCTGGGCACCGCGCTGCTGGCCGCGGGCGTCCTGACCCGCGGGCTCGCGGCCGAGCGGGTGCCGTGGGGGAACATGTACGAGTTCGCCGTGCTCGGCGCGCTCGTCGTGTCGGTCGTCCACCTCGGCGTGGTGTCCCGGCTGGGCACCGCCTGGCTGGGTCCGCTGGTGACCGGCTTCTGCGTGGTGGTCCTCGGGCTCTCGGTCCTGGTCTACGTCCCCGCCGGTCCACTGGTGCCCGCGCTGGACTCGTACTGGCTGCTGCTGCACGTCTCCGCGGCCGCTCTCGCCGGCGGCGCGTTCACCGTCGGCGCGGCCACGTCGGCGGCGTACCTGATCAAGGAGCGCGCCGAGCGGCGCTCACCGGGCAGCGGCGAGCGCGGCCTGCTCGGCCGCTTCCCCAGCACCGTGGTGATGGACCGGCTGTCCTACCGGGTGCACGCGTTCGCCTTCCCCATCTGGACGTTCGCCGCGCTGATCGCCGGCCCGATCTGGGCGCAGAACGCGTGGGGCCGCTACTGGGGCTGGGATCCCAAGGAGGTCTGGGCCTTCATCACCTGGGTCGTCTACGCCGGCTACCTGCACGCCCGGGCGACCGCCGGCTGGCGCGGCACCGGCGCCGCCTGGCTGGCCCTGGCCGGCTTCCTGACCTTCCTGTTCAACTTCGTCGGCATCAACCTGTTCGCCAGCGGCCTGCACTCCTACGCCTTCTGAGCCGCGACCGGGTTTCCCAAGTTCGCTTGGGAAACCGAAGGTTCCACCGCGTAGCTACGCGGTAGGAGATCGGGTTTCCCGGGTGAACTTGGGAAACCGGAACAGGGCAAACCCCGTTCGGGGGTCAGCCGGCGTGGGGTTGGGGGTTGTCGTCGCCGTCTCCGGGGCGGGGGCGGCGGCGTCGGCGCTCGATCTCCCACAGGAAGTCGGGGTCGTCGTCGGGGCCGACGACGGGGGGCGGGGTACGCGGACCGGGGCTGCCGCCGTTGGTTGGGCGGCCGCCCACCAGCCAGGCGAGCGGGCCCAGCAGCGGGACCAGGACGACGAGGAACCAGGCCGACCGGGGCAGCCCGCGGACCCGGTGGCCCGCACTGCTGCGGACGTCGAACAGGCAGTAGACGGTGAGGCCCACCGCCGCCACGACAATCAACGCCTTGACCACCCCACCAGCCTAGGTCGCACACTGCGGATTAGCCGGGCGGACAGGTCTGGCACCCTGTCCCGGTGGTCACGCTGCAGGTCACGGTGCAGGACGTGCACGCCGCCGCGGAACGGATCGCGGGCAGCTGCGTCCGCACCCCGCTGCTGCCCGCGACGTGGGCACCACCCGCGACGCGGCTGTGGCTGAAGCCCGAGCAGCTGCAGCCCACCGGGGCGTTCAAGCTGCGCGGCGCGACCAACGCCGTCGCCCGGCTGGACGGCGACCAGCGGAGCCGCGGCGTCGTCACGCACTCGTCGGGCAATCACGGCTGGGCCCTCGCCCACGCGGCCGCCGCGGCCGGGGTGCCGTGCACCGTCGTGGTCCCGCACGGCGCTCCCGAGATCAAGCTGGAGGCCATGCGCCGTGCCGGGTCCGAGGTCGTGCGGGTGGCGCCGGAGGACCGGGTCAGCGCCTGCGCGGACATCGCGGCCCGCACGGGTGCGGTCGAGATCCCGCCCTTCGACCACCACGACGTCATCGCCGGCCAGGGCACGGTCGGCCTGGAGATCGCGGCCGACCTGCCCGACGTCGAGACCGTGCTGGTCCCCGTCGGTGGGGGCGGGCTGATCGCCGGGGTCGCGGTAGCGCTCAAGGCACTGGTGCCGGGCGTACGCGTCGTCGGCTGCGAGCCGGCCCTCGCGGGTGACGCGACCGAGAGCCTGCGCACGGGCTCGCTGGCCCGCTGGTCGACCGCGGACACCGGCCGCACCATCGCCGACGGGCTGCGGGTCCCCGCGCTCGGCGATCTCACCTGGCCGCTGATCTCGGAGCTCGTCGACGACGTCGTGACGGTCAGCGAGGACGCGATCAGGGCGGCGGTGGCCCAGCTTGTGCACCGGTCCCGGCTGGTGGCCGAGCCGAGCGGTGCCGTGACCACCGCCGCGGTCCTCGAGGCGGCCGGCAAGCTGCCCGGCGGTCGGACGGTCGCGGTCGTGTCCGGCGGCAACATGGACCCGGCCACGCTGCGGTCGCTGCTCGGGTGGGCCGCGGGATGACCAGCTTCGTTCGCTACACCGGCGCGCGGGTCGGGCTGTTCCTCGCCGCGTTCGGCGTCGTGTGGGCGGTGGGCGGGGCCTGGCTGAGCTGGGACCAGCTGACCGTGCTCTGGACCGCGCTGGTCGCGCTGGCCGTCTCGGCCATCGCCTCGTACTGGTTGCTGTCCGGACTGCGCGACGACCTCGCCCACGAGGTCGATGGCCGGGCCCGCCGGATCGCGCACCGGTTCGAGGAGTCCCGCCGCGCGGAGGACGAGTGAGCCCCGCCACCACGTCGGTCGCCCGGGGACCCGACCGGGCGTGGGTGGCCGAGGCGGTCCGCCGGGTGGAGGCCGACGCCAACCGCAGCGCCGACACCCACCTGCACGTGCTGCCGCTGCCCGGCCCGCCCGGCGTCGAGGTCTACCTCAAGGACGAGTCGGTGCACCCCACCGGCTCGCTCAAGCACCGGTTGGCCCGCTCGCTGTTCCTGTACGCGACCTGCAACGGCTGGATCGGTCCGGGCACGACGGTGATCGAGGCCAGCAGCGGCTCCACCGCCGTCAGCGAGGCCTACTTCGCCCGGCTGCTGGACCTGCCGTTCGTCGCGGTGATGCCCGCGTCGACCAGCCAGGAGAAGGTCGAGCTGATCGAGTTCCACGGCGGACGGTGCCACCTGGTGGCCGACCCGTCGGAGGTCTACGCCGAGGCGCACCGGCTGGCCCGGGAGTGCGGCGGCCACTTCATGGACCAGTTCACCTACGCCGAGCGCGCGACCGACTGGCGCGGCAACAACAACATCGCGGAGTCGATCTTCGCCCAGCTCGCCGACGAGCCGCACCCGGTTCCGGCGTGGGTCGTGGTCGGCGCCGGCACCGGCGGCACGTCGGCCACGGTCGGGCGTTACGTGCGCTACCGCCGGCACGCCACGCGGGTGGCCGTGGTCGACCCGGAGAACTCCGCGTTCTTCCCCGGGTACGAGTCCGGCGTCGACGACTGGACCACCGGGATCTCGTCGCGGATCGAGGGCATCGGGCGGCC
Source organism: uncultured Actinomycetota bacterium (assembly GCA_963785115.1). Classification (GTDB taxonomy): domain Bacteria; phylum Actinomycetota; class Actinomycetes; order Propionibacteriales; family Nocardioidaceae; genus JACCWP01. The sequence goes on along the minus strand of CAWATY010000023.1, from coordinate 302,545 downwards.
GCGGGTGGAGCCGTCGTTCGTGCCAGGAGCGGTGGACGCCATGCTCCGCGTGCCCGACGCCGCGTCGATCGCGGCCATGCGCTGGTGCACGGCCGTGACCGGCCGTTCGGTCGGCGGCTCCACCGGAACCAACCTGTGGGGTGCCCTGCACCTGGTGGCCGGCATGCGCGCCGCCGGCGAGGAGGGCAGCGTCGTCACCTTGATCTGCGACGGCGGCGACCGCTACGGCCGGACGCTGTGCGACGACGTGTGGGTCGGCGCGCAGGGACTCGACCCGGCGCCGTACACCGCCACGCTCGAGGAGTTCTCCCGCACCGGGCAGTGGCGGCCCCCGACCTGACCCCGACCTGACCCGGGCCGACCGCAGCCTCCGGGCCGCGGCCAAATCGCTGGACGCCGGCCCGCCGCGCGGCCCACGCTGAGCCCTCGTGACCAGGCTCGCGCCGCGCACGGCGTACTACGGCGTCGAGCTGTTGCTGGCCGTCGGAACCAAGGCGGCGTTCACCGTCTCGGCGGTCTACTTCGTCACCGACGTCGGGATGAACCCCTTCGAGCTGGTCCTGGTCGGCACCTTCCTGGAGCTGGCCGTGCTGGTCTTCGAGGTGCCCACCGGGATCGTCGCCGACCTGTACGGGCGGAAGCTCTCGCTGGTCATCGGCTGGGTGATCTTCGGAACCGGGATCGTGCTCGCCGGGTCGGTCCCGACCGTCTGGGCGGTGTGGGCCGGCTGGGTGGTCTGGGGCTTCGGCTACACGTTCACCAGCGGCGCGCAGGAGGCGTGGATCACCGACGAGGTGGGCGCCGACCGGGTCGGCGTCGTGTTCGCCCGCGGCCACCAGGCGGAGAACGTCGGCGGCCTCGTCGGCATCGGAGTCGGGGTGGGCGTGGCCAGCTGGGACCTCGGGGCAGCGCTGGTCGTGGGCGGGTCGATCTGCGTCCTGGTCGGCCTCCTGGCGTGGGTGCTGCTGCCCGAGACCGGGTGGGTCCGGCCCGAGCGGGCGGAGCCGGTGGCCGGGGTCGCTGGCCGGGTGGCAGCGTTCGGCGGCCAGATGCGGGACACCGCGGGCGCGGGCGTGCGCTTCGTCCGGGTCCGGCCGCTGCTGCTGCTGATCCTCGCCATCTCGTTCTTCGCCGGCGCGTCGACCGAGAGCTACGACCGGCTGTGGGAGGCGCACCTGATCCGTGACGTCGGGCTGCCCTCGCTCGGCGCGCTCGACCCGGTGGTGTGGTTCGGGCTGCTCGGCGTGGTCTCGATGCTGCTCGGGATCGTCGCCTCGGAGGTGGTGGTGCGCCGCTTCGAGCGGGTCGGTCAGGAGGGCCTGGCCCGTTGGCTGCTGGTGATCTCGGTGGTCCAGGTCGCCGTGGTGCTGGCCTTCGCGTTCGCCGGCCCGTTCTGGCTCGCGGTGGCCGCGGTATGGGCGTACGGGCTCACTCGGTCGGTGGAGGCGTCGGTCGCGGTGACCTGGCTCAACCAGCAGATCACCGACTCACGGGTCCGGGCCACGGTCATCTCGCTGAACGGCCAGTCCGACGCGTTCGGCCAGATCCTCGGCGGCCCCGGCGTCGGCGCCCTCGGTGCGCTGGTGTCGCTGCGCTCGGCGCTGGTCGCGGGCGCTGCGCTGCTCGCCCCGGCGATCGCGCTGTACGCCCGGGCGCTGCGGCACGGCGGCGTCGAGCCCGAGCTCGACGAGCTGCCCGCCCCGCGCTGACCGCCCGACAGGTCGCCGTCGCGCGGGGTGGTCAGGCGAGGGCGAGCCCGACCGCGACGCCGAGCGCCCAGACCAGCTCGGCGAGCCCGGTGTCGCGCAGTACCGGCACCAGCGCGGGACCGACCGCACCACCCAGCACCGGCCGCAGCGCGCGGGCCGCGGGCGCGACGAAGGCCAGTCCGAGCAGCGCCCACGGGGTGCTGAGCGCGAGCGGCACCAGCAGCGCCAGGGCCACCGTCAGCAGGAGCGTGTACGCCGCACGGGAGCCTCGGTCGCCGAGCAGCACCGCGAGGGTGCGCTTGCCGGCGACCACGTCGGTCGGGATGTCGCGCAGGTTGTTGGCCACCAGCAGCGCACACGCCAGCGCCCCGACGGCGACGGCCGCGAGCACGCTCGTCGCGGTGATCCGACCGACCTGCACGTACGTCGTGCCGCAGACGGCGACCAGACCGAAGAAGCAGAAGACGAAGACCTCGCCGAGCCCGCGGTAGCCGTAGGGCCGGCTGCCACCCGTGTAGAACCAGGCGGCGACGATCGCGACCGCGCCGACACCGAGCAGCCACCAGCCGCTGGTCGCGGCCAGCACCAGGCCGGCCGCGGCCGCCACCCCGAAGGCGACGAACGCCGCCAGCCGCACCGCGCCGGGGGCGGCGGCGCCCGACCCGACGAGCCGCAGCGGCCCGACCCGGTCGGCGTCGGTGCCCCGGACGCCGTCGGAGTAGTCGTTGGCGTAGTTGACACCGATCTGGAGCGCCAGCGCGACCACCAGCGCGAGCAGCGCCTTCCACCACACGACGGCGTCGGCGTACGCAGCGGCTCCGGTGCCCGCGAGCACCGGTGAGACCGCGGCCGGCAACGTGCGCGGGCGTGCGCCCTCGACCCACTGCCCGACCGATGTCACGAGCCAGGAGTCTCCCAGGCGGGCCTACCCTCGGGCCGTGCCCTCCCCGCTGCGGCCGCTGAGCGGTTCACCCGCGGCCGTCTGGGCGGCGCTGCGGGAGTGGTGGAGCGCCCCCGGTGGCCCGGACGGCCCGGTGGTCGTACGCACCTCAGGCTCAACGGGCGCACCCAAGGACGTGATGCTGTCGCCGGCCGCCCTGCGCGCGTCGGCCACCGCGAGCCTCGACCGGCTGGGTGGGCCGGGTCAGTGGCTGCTCGCCCTGCCGGCGACCAACGTGGCCGGGCTGATGGTGCTCGTGCGCTCGCTGGTCGCGGGCACCGAGCCGGTGCTCGCCGCAGACCCGCTGCCCGGTGGTCTCGACCAGCTGACCGCCGAGCGGACGTACGTCTCGGTCGTCCCCACCCAGCTGCACCGGCTCGACCGCGACGGCCGGCTCGGCGTGCTGCGGTCCTTCGACGCCGTGCTGGTGGGTGGTGCGCCGGCGGCACGGGACCTGCTCACGCGGGCCCGCGCCGCGGACGTCCGCGTGGTCACGACGTACGGCGCGAGCGAGACCTGCGGCGGGTGCGTGTACGACGGCGTGGCGCTCGACGGGGTAGCGGTACGGGTCGCCGACGACGGGCGGATCCACCTGGCCGGGCCGGTGCTGTTCGACGGGTACGCCGACGACCCGACCGGGACGGCCGCAGTGCTCCGCGACGGGTGGCTGCGTACGGACGACGTCGGGCGGATCGGCGACGACGGGCGGCTCGACGTGCTCGGCCGCGCCGACGACGTGGTGCACACCGGCGGCGTCACCGTGCACCTGGCCGCCGTGGAGCGGGCCGTGCAGGCGCACCCCGACGTGGTCCAGGCAGCCGTCACCGCCACGGACGACGCCGAGTGGGGCAGCCGGGTCGTCGCCGTCGTCGTCGGCGGCTCGGCGGGCCCACCGTCGGTCGAGGCACTGCGCGACCACGTGGCCGCCTCGCTGCCCAGGACCTGGGCTCCGCGGGCGGTGCAGTCGGTCGACGCGCTCCCGTTGCTGCCCGGGGGCAAGGTCGACCGGCTCGCGCTGGCGGCCCTCGTCCGGTCCGGGCGGATCTGAGGCACCTAGGACGGCGGCTAAGGCTTTGTCCTCATGTGTCGGGGTACCTCAGCCGCGCAGAGTCGGGTTCATCGCAGCAACCGAGCGATCGCAGCACCCGAGCGAAGGAGCCCCACCATGTTGTCCCACCTCGACCCCTACACCGCCGGACTGCTCGCCACCGACCACGCACGGGACCTGCGGACCCTGGCCCGCCCGGCGCGGCGCCGGCCGGCCCGCTCCGCAGCGGGACGCACCGCGCGCTTCGCCCTGTGGCTGGGGCACCGCCCCGTCGCCGGTCACTGAGCGTCGGTCCTGTCAGCGACAATGGGGGACGTGCCGCTGGACCCCCCACCCACCACCCCGCTCGTCGGGCGGGCCGCCGAGATCGACCGGCTGATCGGGCTGGTCGGGATCGGCGAGCCCGACCCGGCGGCGGGGTTCGTGCTGTTGGCCGGCGACGCCGGCATCGGCAAGACCCGGCTCCTTGCGGCACTGCGCGCGAACGCCACCGAGGCCGGCTGGCAGGTCGCCGTCGGCCACTGTCTCGACTTCGGCGACTCGGCGCTGCCCTACCTGCCGTTCGCCGAGGTCTTCGCCCGCCTCGACGTCGCCACACCCGGGCTGTCGGCCCGGCTGGTCGAGGCACACCCGCCGCTGCGGCCGCTGGTGCCGGGCCGGGGCGCCGAGCGCCCGGCCGACGGCCCTGCAGACCGCGGTGAGCTCGTCGAGGCGGTGCACGCCGCCCTCGAGGAGGTGGCGGCCGACGCGCCACTGCTGGTGGTGATCGAGGACGTGCACTGGGCCGACCAGTCCAGTCGTGACCTGCTCAGCCTGCTGTTCAGCCGCGGGTTCGAAGGACCGGTCTCGATCGTCGCGTCCTACCGCAGCGACGACCTGCACCGACGGCACCCGTTGCGGGCGACCGCGGCGCAGTGGGGCCGGATACCGGGGATGGGTCGGCTCGAGCTCGGTCCGCTGCCCGACGGTGACATCCGCCGGCTGATCCGTGCCCTGCACCCCGCCCCGCTGCGCGAGGCCGACGTCCACGCCGTGGTCGAGCGCGCCGAGGGCAACGCGTTGTTCACCGAGGAGCTGGTCGCGGCGACGGCGCTCGGCGCGGGCCCGGTGCCGCCCGACCTCGCCGGCCTGCTGCTGGTACGCCTCGACCAGCTCGACGCCGCCGCCCGGCAGGTCGTCCGCGTGGCCTCGGCGGCCGGGCGCAGCGTGAGCCACCCGGTGCTCAGCGCGGTCGCAGGCCTCGACGGAGCCGAGCTCGACGTCGCGATCCGCGCGGCGGTCGAGCGCAACGTGCTGGTGGCGGTGGGCAGCGACGACTACGGCTTCCGGCACGCGCTGCTCGGCGAAGCCGTCTACGACGACCTGCTGCCCGGGGAGCGGGTGCGGATGCACGCCGCGTACGTGCAGGCGCTGTGCGGGCAGGAGCGACCGGGCGCGGCCGCCGACCTGGCCCGGCACGCGCGGGCGGCGCACGACGACGCGACCGCGCTGCGGGCCAGTGTTCGCGCTGGCGACGAGGCGGCCGCCGTCGGCGGCCCGGAGGAGGCGCTGCAGCACTACCGGCTCGCCCTCGAGCTCGCGGCCCGCCCGGGCGCCGACAGCGACGCTGACACGCCCGCCGGCCAGGTCCCCGGCGTCGACCTCGTCGAGCTGACCGTCCGGGCGAGCGCCGCCGCGCTCGCCGCGGGGCATCTGCACTACGCGGTCGCCCTGGTGGAGGAGCAGCTGGCGCAGCTGCCCCCGGACACCGACCCCGTGCGGCGAGGAACGTTGCTCCTCGCCCTCGCCTCCGCGGCGATCCTCATCGATGCCTACTTCGACGTCCTGTCGGTCACGACCGAGGCGCTCGAGCTGGTGCCGGCCGACCCGCCCACCCCGCTGCGCTGCCGGCTCGCCAACGTGCACGCCGAGGCGCTCAGCGACCGTCAGCGCGACGAGGACGCCACCCGGTGGGCCGAGGACGCGCTCGATCTCGCTCGCGCGCTGCGACTGCCCGACCAGGTTCACGCCGCGACCGCGACGCTCGCCCGGATCCAGGACCGCGGCGGTGACGCGGAGGCCTCGCGGGCGACGCTGGAGCAGATGATCACCGACGCCCGGGCGAGCGACGATCCTGCCGAGCTGCGCGCGCTGCACCACCTCGGCGGCCTGCACCTCGAGCGGGGCGAGCTGAAGGAGGCGCTGGCCGCCTTCCGGACCGGCACCGCCCGCGCCGCAGAGCTCGGCCTGCCCTGGGCGCCCTACGGCTTCGATGCCCGCGTGCTGTCCGGCCTGGTCGCCTACGAGTGCGGCGAGTGGGACGAGGCGCTGCGGCAGCTCGACGTCACCGGCGAGTCCCCGCCGCCCGTCGCGGAGGCCATCCTGGCGGCGGCGGCCCTCGCCGTCGCTGCCGGCCGCGGCGACGCGCGGGGCCGTGAGCTGCTGCCGCTCGTCCGGCCGACGTGGGACCGCGACGGCTTCGCGGCGATCCTCGGGGCCGGGGCTGCCGTCGACCTGCTCGGCGACGCGGGCGACCTCGACGGCGCGATCGCCGAGCACGACGCGGCGGTCACGATCGTGCAGCAGCTGTGGCGGGCGCCCGACTTCCAGGCCCGCACCCGGCTCAGCGCGATCCTCATCGGGCAGCTCGCCAACCACGTCTCGCTGGTGGGCGCCGATGCCCGCGGCGAGCTGGTCGAGCGGGGGACCGAGCTGCTGGAGGCGGGTCGCCGGGCGGCGATCCGCACGGACCGGCTCGGTCGACGCCCACGGGGTCCCGAGGGTGACGCCTGGCTGGCCCGGCTCGAGGCCGAGCACGTGCGGCTGCGCTGGCTCACTGGGGTCGACCCCCCCGACGAGAAGCGTCTGGTCGAGGCGTGGCGCAACGCGGTCGACGCGTTCGAGCGGTTCCCGCACGTCTTCGAGCTCGCCCGCTCGCGCACCCGGCTGGCGGCGGTGCTGCGAGCCGTGGGAGAGGCGGCGGCGGCGCGCGAGCAGGCCGATCCCGCCCGTGAGGTGGCGCACCGGCTGGGTGCCGAGCCGCTGCTGGCCGAGCTGCGCGAGCTGGGGGCCGCGCCGCGGCGGGCGGCTGCCAGCCGGGTCGACGAGGCGCTCACCGCACGGGAGCAGGAGATCCTCGCGCTGGTGGCCGAGGGGCGGAGCAACCGCGAGATCGGCACCCGGCTGTTCATCAGCCCCAAGACGGTGAGCGTGCACGTGTCCAACATCCTGGCCAAGCTCGCGGTCGCCAGCCGCACCGAGGCCGCCGCCGTCGCGCGCCGTCGGGGGCTGCTCACCGGCTGAGTCGGGCACGTACGCTGCACCGGCGTGGCCCCTGCCGACGCCTCCGTGCGTGCCGCGCACGTCTATGCGCTGCCGATGCGGGTCCGCTTCCGGGGCCTCACCGAGCGCGACGGCGTGCTGGTCGAGGGAGCCGCCGGGTGGGGGGAGTTCTGCCCGTTCTGGGACTACGACGCGACCGAGTCGCAGCCGTGGTGGCGCTCGGCGGTCGAGGCCGCCGACCAGGGGTGGCCGCCGGCACGCCGCGCGCAGGTGCCGGTCAACTGCACGGTGCCGGCCGTCGGTCCCGAGCAGGCGGCGGCCATCGCCGGCGGGTCGCACGGCTGTCGCACCGCCAAGGTCAAGGTGGCCGAGCCGGGGCAGACCCTCGCCGACGACGTCGCGCGGGTCGAGGCGGTGCGTGCGGCGCTGGGACCGGGCGGACGGGTCCGGGTCGACGCCAACGGCGGCTGGGACGTCGACACCGCCCACGTCGCGCTGCGGGCCCTCGACCGGGCGGCCGGCGGCCTGGAGTACGCCGAGCAGCCGTGCCCGACGGTCGAGGACCTCGCGGCCCTGCGGCGCCGTACCGACGTGCCGATCGCGGCCGACGAGTCGATCCGCCGCGCCGACGACCCCTACCGGGTGGCCGCGCTGGAGGCGGCCGACATCGCGGTGCTGAAGGTGGCGCCGCTGGGCGGGGTGGCGGCCTGTCTCGAGATCGCGGAACGGATCGGGCTTCCCGTCGTGGTCTCCTCCGCGCTGGAGAGCTCGGTGGGGTTGGCGGCAGGGGTCGCGCTGGCGGCCGCGCTGCCGGAGCTCCCGTACGACTGCGGCCTCGGCACCGCGACGCTTTTCGGCCGTGACGTCACGAGCGAGCCGCTGCTGCCAGTGGACGGCGCCCTCCCGGTGCGTCGGGTCGTTCCCGACCTCGCGACCGAGGTGGCCGCCGACGCGGCGCTCACCGCGCGCTGGCGCGACCGCGTCGACGCCGTCGGCGCGCTGGACCGGACAGTCGGGCAGGATCGACGGTCGTGACGACGTCGACCCAGCTGGCCCGGCTCGTCGTCGACGAGCTCGTGCGGCACGGGGTGCGAGAGGCAGTGCTCGCCCCCGGTTCGCGCTCGGCGCCGCTGGCCCTGGCGCTGCACGCGGCCGATGCTGCCGGGCGGCTGCGGCTGCACGTGCGCATCGACGAGCGCACGGCCGGGTTCCTCGCGCTGGGACTGGCCCGCGGCGGACGTCGCCCGGTGCCGGTGATCACCACCTCCGGCACGGCGGTCGCGCACCTGCACCCCGCGGTGCTGGAGGCGCACCACAGTGGCGTGCCGGTCGTGGTGGTCTCGGCCGACCGTCCCGCCGCCCTCCGCGGCACGGGAGCCAACCAGACCACCACCGACCAGGCGCGGCTGTTCGTCGGCGCGGTGCGGCTGCACGCCGACGTGCCCGCCGACACGGGCGCGCCGCAGGAGGCGTGGCGGGCGCTGGTCGCGCGGGCGGTCGCCGCCGCCACCGGCGCGGTCGGAGCCGGGCCCGGACCGGTGCACCTCAACCTCTGCCTGGCCGAGCCGCTGGTGCCGTCCGGGACGGACGACGAGCCCGCGGCCGGCCGGCCCGACGGTGCTCCGTGGACCCGGTTGCCGGACCCTGTGCCGCCGGTGCCGGTGCAGCTGCCGGCCGGTCCGCGCACGGTAGTCGTCGCGGGCGCGGACGCCGGACCTCCCGCCCGTGAGCTCGCGGAGGCGGCCGACTGGCCGTTGCTCGCCGAACCCGCCTCCGGCGCCCGGACGGGAACGCACGCGCTGCGCAGCCACCGGTTGCTGCTCGCCCACGAGCCGCTGGCCGGACGGATCGAGCGGGTGGTGACCTACGGCCGCCCGACGCTGTCCCGACAGGTCACGACGCTGCTGTCGCGCCCCGACGTCGAGCTGGTCGCCTGTGCCGGCCGGCTGCCCTGGACCGACCCGGGGCACCAGACCTCGGCCGTCCACGGCGCCCTCACCGCGGCACCCGACGAGCCGCGCTGGCGACAGGACTGGGCACGTCTCGACGAGGCGGTGTCCGGGGCGGTCGACGACGAGCTCGACGCCGCGCGGGCCGAGCTGCCCGTGGGAGTCCTGCTGCCGCACGACGTGGCGCGGGCGGTCGCCGAGGCACTGCCGGCGCGCGGGCTGCTCGTCGTCGGCTCGTCGCAACCGGTGCGCGACCTCGACCTGGTCGCGCCGCCCGCGGCTGTGGGGGAGCGCCGGCTGGTGCTGGCCAACCGGGGCCTGTCCGGCATCGACGGCACGCTGTCGACGGCGATCGGAGCCGCGCTGGCCCGTCCGTCGAGCCGCGCGCTCGCGTACGTCGGCGACCTCACCTTCCTGCACGACCTGGGCGGCCTGCTGCTCGGACCAGACGAGCCCCGACCCGACCTCACGATCGTGGTCGCCGACGACGACGGGGGCAGCATCTTCGCCGGGCTCGAGCAGGGCGCACCCGACCACGCCGCGGCCTTCGAGCGGGTCTTCGGCACACCGACCGGCGCCGACCTGGCCGCAGCGTGTGCGACGAGCAGCACGCCGCACCGGCTGGCCACCAGTCGCGAGGCGCTCCGCGCGGCGCTGGCCGCACCGCCCTCGGGCATCGAGGTGCTGCAGGTACGGGTCGACCGGGCCGGCCGGCGGGCGCTGGAGCGCCGGCTGCTCGACCGGGCCCGGGCAGCCGCCGCCACGGCCGGCTGAGCCTGGCACCGGCCGGGTTCCGCCGCGAAGGCCGGATCGGACGAACGGCTGGCAGGCAGTCGGCCGCTCCGGTCGAGTGCGGTCGCAGACCCGGTCGTATCGCAGGAGCGGCGACATACTCCTCACACCCAGCAAAGGGTTCGGCGTGCGGCCCGTCAGGAGCCGACGTCGGGGGAGGGAGCGTCCGGTGGCGGACGGAGGGAACCGACTGCACTGCCTGCGTGACTTCGCCCAGGCCGTGTCGTCGAGCGACTCCGTCACCGACCTTGTCGACCGGGGCGCCGCCGTGGCCCTGTCGCTGCTCGAGGCCGACTCCGTGTCGGTCAGCCGGTTCGACCGGGCGGAGGGCGCGATCCGGGTGCTGCGCAACCTCGGCGACCTCGCCGAGTGGGAGCAGGAGTGGCCGCGCGACGCTACGTACCCCATCGGCGACTACCCGCAGGCGCACGCGACCGCCACCGGTGCCATCCAGGCGTGGGTGGGCTCGGTCGACGATCCGCGGACCGCCGACCCTGACGCGCAGCTGTTGCGTCGGCTGGGCAAGAACCACGCCGCCGCGTTCAGCGTGGAGGTTGCCGACATGGTCTGGGGCGAGGTCTACGTCGCCCGGCGGCGTGAGCCGTTCGGGCCCGACGACCTGACCACGGGGCTGACCTTCGCCGGCCTGCTGTCCTCGGGACTGGCCCGGCTCGACCTGCTCTCCGACCTCGCGAGGTTGGCCTACTCCGACCCGCTGACCGGCGTGGCCAACCGCCGCGCGGCCGACGAGTGGCTCGAGCAGCGGCTGGCGGCGCCCGAACCGTTCCCGCCGGTGTCGGTGCTGCTCTGCGACATCAACGGTCTCAAGCGGGTCAACGACGCCTTCGGGCACACCGCCGGCGACGAGCTGGTCCGGGTGGTGGCAGGACACCTCAGCGTCGAGGCCGCGGGCCTCGGTGACGCGCTCGCCGCACGAATCGGTGGTGACGAGTTCCTGCTGCTGGCCGACGGCGCCCGCGAACAGGACGTCACGGCGATCGCCGAGCGGCTGGCGGAGACGAGGTTGCCGCACGGCGCGGGCATCGCGGTCGGCACCGCGACGACGGTGTCCCGCCCGGCCGGTGCCGACTCGGTCGCGACCGCGACACGCGCTCTGCTCCGGCTGGCCGACGCCGCGCAGTACCGGCACAAGCAGACCCGACAGCTGACCTCCAGCACGCTGTCCTCGACCTCGTCGGCGGTGGCCGTCCTCTACCCACGCGGTGAGGACGACGTCGCCGACCGGGTGCTCGACGAGCTCCGGACCGAGCCCGACCGGACGGCTGAGCGACGGCTGCAGATCGTCGCCGACGGCATCGCCGACGCGTTCGACGTGGCCTCCTGGTGGGTCAGCCGGCACCCACCCGGCGGGGGCCTGGTCGACGTGCTCGGCCGGATGGTGCGCGACGACTCCCGTGGCGAGCTGGCCCAGATCGAGCTCGTCTCGGGCACGCTCTTCGACCCGGCCGACTACCCGGCGACCTTGCGTGCCCTCCGCGGCGGGTCGTTCTACGCCAGCCTGACCGAGGGGGACGAGCAGGAGCGCGCCTTCCTGGCGCGGATGGGGTACGTGTCCAGTCTTGCGGCAGGCGAGCGCGCGGCCGACGGCGTCGAGTGGTTGCTCGAGATGCTCGGCGACCCGCAGACCTCGGCCGGGTTGTTCGTGGCCCGCCCGTTGCTCCGGGTGCTGGTGCACGTCGCCGTGCAGGGGTCGGAGCCGTGGGGCTGTCCGTCGGGTGAGCCGCTCAGGGTGTGAGCGCGTCGCGCACGGGGATCAGCTTGGCGTGCGCCTCGGCCAGCTCGGCCTCGGCCTGCGAGCCGGCCACGATGCCGCAGCCGGCGAACAGCCGGACCCGGTCGCCGTCGACCTCGCCGCAGCGCAGCGCGAGCCCCCACTCGCCGTCGCCGTCGGCGTCCATCCACCCGACCGGCCCGGCGTAACGGCCACGGGGCATGTGCTCGAGCTCGTCGATCGTCTGCAGGGCGAGCTCGGTGGGCGTGCCCCCCACGGCCGCCGACGGGTGCAGCGCCGCGGCCAGGGACAGCGCGCCGGTCTGGTCGGCCAGCACGCCGGTGACGTCGGTGGCGAGGTGCATGACGTTGGGCAGGTGCAGGACGAACGGTGCTTCGGGGACGTTCATGCTGCTGCAGTGCGGGGCGAGGGCTCCGGCGACCGACCGCACGGCGTACTCGTGCTCCTCGAGGTCCTTGCTGCTGCGGGCCAACGCGCCGGCCAGTGCCAGGTCGTGCTGGTCGTCGCCGGTGCGGCGGATGGTGCCCGCGAGCACCCGCGAGGTGACGAGCCCCCGTTCGCGGCGTACGAGCATCTCGGGGGTGGCACCGAGCAGGCCGTCGACGTGATAGGTCCAGCAGCCGGAGTAGGACTCCGCGAGCCGGCGCAACGGCCAGCGGGCGTCGACCGGGGCGTCGGCCTGGGCCACCAGGTCGCGCGCGAGCACGACCTTCTCCAGGTCACTGGCGCCGATCCGGCGGACCGCCTCCTCCACCGCGGCTGCCCACTGGGCGCCGTCGAGCGCGCCGTCGGCGTAACGCAGGCCGCGGGGGGGCGCCGGCGGGGGAGCCGCGACCAGCAGCTCGGCGGGAGGGAGCCGTCCGGTCCCGACGACGCTGACCCAGGTGCGGGCCCGGCCGTCCTGGTGCCGGCGGCCCACGACCACGCGGGGCACGACCATGACCGAGTCGCCGGGCTCGTCTGCGAAGCCGAACGCGCCGAACGCCACCATTCCGGTCCCGGGGACGCCGACCTCGTCGCGTACGACGGCTGCCTCGACGGTCCGCTGCCACCAGGCGTTCGCGTCGGCGAAGCGTTCGGGCCCGCTCGTGCGGACCCGCGCGGCGACACCCCATCCGACCAGGCCCTCGCCCTGCCGGAGCCAGGCCAGCGGGTGGTCGTCGGGCAGCAGGTCGAGCAGGTCGGCGGCGGCGCCGATCGGGTCGGCCAGCTCCGTGGTCCGTACGACGAGCCGGGCGTCGGCGCCGACGTCGTGGACGACTGAGGTCACCGCAGCAGGGTACGGAGGAACGCCCAGGCGTGCCGTGGCAGGGTGTGCGGGTGCCCCGCGCCTCGCTCGACAAGCGGCCCGACGAGGTGGCCGCGATGTTCGACGCGGTGGCAGCCCGCTACGACCTGACCAACGACGTGCTGTCGCTGTTCCAGGACCGCCGGTGGCGGCGGGCGGTGGTGCGCGCGGTGGCGGCTGCGCCCGGCGAGCGGGTGCTCGACCTGGCCGCCGGGACGGGGACGTCCAGCCAGCCGTTCGCCGACCAGGGCGCCTTCGTCGTCCCCTGCGACCTGTCGCTCGGCATGCTGCACGTCGGCAAGGCCGCGCGGCCGGCGTTGCCGTTCACCGCCGGCGACGGAACCCGGCTGCCGTTCGCCGACGCCGCCTTCGACGCGGTGACGCTCTCGTTCGGACTGCGGAACGTGGTCGACCCCGACGCCGCGCTGCGCGAGCTGGCGCGGGTGACCCGGCCGGGAGGTCGGCTGGTGGTCTGCGAGTTCAGCCGGCCGACGTTCCCGCCCTTCCGCACCGTCTACCTCGAGTACCTGATGCGGCTGCTCCCCCCGGTGGCCCGCGCCGTCTCGTCCGCGCCGGACGCGTACGTCTACCTTGCCGAGTCGATCCGCGCCTGGCCCGACCAGCCCGCCCTCGCCCGCCGCATCGCCGCCGCCGAATGGGACCGCGTCCGCTGGCAGAACCTCTCCGGCGGCATCGTCGCCCTGCACACCGGCACCCGTTCCTGACGGTCCCCGCTGCCGATCTTCTGGCCGTACGCGCGCTCGGACGACCGCCTAGTCGGAGGGTCCGGACTGACTCCGCAGCCGCGTCAGCGAGATGCCGCGGATTGCGTGATCAGGTGCGGCGATCGCGCAATCGGCGACATCTCGGTGGGTCTGTGCTCAGGTCGCCCGACCGTCCGGCCGTATGCGCGTCCGGGCGACCGCCTCGCCGGTAGCTGCGCCTTCCGTCGCCCGACCTTTCGGCAGAACCTGCGCTCGGGCGACCACCTCGCCGGAAGGGCTGTTCTCGTGCCGCGCCGAGGCACCGGGACGCATCGCCACCTACGAGATGCCGCGGATTGCGTGATCAGGTGCGGCGATCGCGCAATCGGCGACATCTCGGTGGGTGTGTGCTCAGGTCGCCCGACCGTCCGGCCGTGTACGCGTCGGGACGACCGCCGCGCCGGAAGATTTGCTGGCACGAGATCCGTTTGGTTGGGCTGCGTCGCGCGGCGGGCAGGGGCGGCGTACGCTGTCGGCGGCAGTTCGTGAAGAGATTCACGAGGTCACAAACCTCTCCGTCGAGGACCCGCGATGAGCCCCAGCAGCGCCGCCGCCGAGCGGGACGCCGACGTCCTCGTCGTCGGCGCCGGTCCGGCCGGGTCCGCGGTCGCCCACCACCTGGCTCAGACGGGTGCGAACGTGCTCGTCCTGGAGAAGACCACGTTCCCCCGCGAGAAGGTCTGCGGCGACGGACTGACCCCGCGCGCGGTCAAGCAGCTGCTCACGATGGGGGTCGACCTGGAGGGCCCGGGCTGGGTCCGCAACCAGGGCCTGCGCATCATCGGCGGCGGCCACCGGCTCGAGCTGCCGTGGCCCGAGCTGACCGACTTCCCCGGCTACGGGCTGGTCCGTACCCGCACCGACTTCGACGAGATCCTCGCCCGGCACGCGGAGAAGTCCGGCGCCCGGCTGCGCGAGCGCACCCAGGTGACCGGACCGGTGCTCGACGAGCGCACCGGTCGCGTCGTCGGTGTCACCGCCCGCACCCTCGACCACAACGGCAGGCGGACCGGCGACGAGCGCGAGTTCCGCGCGCCGATCATCGTCGCCGCCGACGGCAACTCCGCCCGGCTGGCGCTCTCGCTCGGCCTCAACCGCCGCGAGAACCGCCCGATGGGCGTCGCCGTGCGCACCTACTACACCAGCCCCCGCCACGACGACGACTGGCTGGAGTCCTGGCTCGAGCTGTGGGACCGCGATGCCACCTCCAGCGGCCTGCTGCCCGGCTACGGCTGGATCTTCGGTGTCGGCGACGGCACCTGCAACGTGGGCCTCGGCATCCTCGACACGTCGGCGGCATTCCGGCAGGTCGACTACAAGGACCTGCTGCGCCGCTGGCTCGACCACACGCCCGAGGAGTGGGGGTTCCGCGAGCAGAACCGCACCGAGCCGGTACGCGGCGCGGCGCTGCCGATGGGCTTCAACCGCAAGCCGCACTACGACCGGGGGGTGCTGCTCGTCGGCGACGCCGGCGGCATGGTCAACCCGTTCAACGGCGAGGGGATCGCCTACGCCCTCGAGTCCGGGCTGCTGGCGGCCGAGGTCATCGCCCAGGCGCTCGGCCGGCCGGAGCACGAGCACGACCTGGCGCTCGCGGCCTACCCCCGTGCCCTCGACGCGCGTTACGGCGGCTACTACACGCTGGGCCGGATCTTCGTCCGGCTGATCGGCAACCCCGCGGTGATGAAGGCCGCCGCCTACCACGGGCTCAAGCGGCCGGCCCTGATGCGGTTCGCGCTGAAGATGCTGGCCAACCTCACCGACCCGCGGGGCGGTGACGCGACCGACCGCATCATCAACGGCCTGAGCAGACTGGCGCCCGCCGCATGAGGCAGCGCGTGCGACGGCATGCTGGTCAGGCTCACCTAACCCGGCCGGGGCGCGGGGGCGCTCCTACGATGTCGTGCCGTGACGGGGCCTGTCCCGTCGCGGTGCGGATTGCGGTGCGGATTGCGGTGCGGACCGTGGTGCGGCCGGTGGCGCAGGAAGGGGACAGCACTCGATGAGCGCGTACGTTCCGGTGCTCGTGCTCGGCGCGATCGGCCTGGGTTTCGCGGTCTTCTCGGTGACGGTCAGCGGGCTCACCGGCCCCAAGCGCTACAACCGTGCCCGGCTCGACTCCTACGAGTGCGGCATCGAGCCCACACCGCAGCCGGTCGGTGGGGGCCGGTTCCCGGTCAAGTACTTCATCACGGCGATGCTGTTCATCGTCTTCGACATCGAGATCATCTTTCTCTACCCCTATGCCGTCGCCTTCGACTCGTTGGCGATGTTCGGGCTGATCGAGATGGTGCTGTTCATCCTCACCGTGTTCGTCGCGTACGCCTACGTCTGGCGGCGTGGGGGTCTCGAGTGGGACTGAGCGGTCACTTGAGCGGCCACCTGATTGGCCACGGCCGGACGAAGGAGGGACGAGCCTGATGGGCGTCGAGGAGAAGCTTCCCAGCGGCGTGCTGCTGACCTCGGTCGAGACCGTCGCGGGCTACTTCCGCAAGGCCTCGCTGTGGCCGGCCACGTTCGGACTGGCCTGCTGCGCGATCGAGATGATGACCTTCGGCGGCCCGCGCTACGACTCGTCCCGTTGGGGCATGGAGGTCTTCCGGGCGTCTCCGCGCCAGGCCGACCTGATGATCGTGGCCGGCCGGGTCAGCAACAAGATGGCCCCGGTGCTGCGCCAGATCTACGACCAGATGGCCAACCCGAAGTGGGTGCTCGCGATGGGCGTCTGCGCGAGCTCTGGCGGGATGTTCAACAACTACGCGATCGTCCAGGGCGTCGACCACGTGGTGCCGGTGGACATGTACCTGCCGGGCTGCCCGCCCCGGCCGGAGATGCTCATCGACGCGATCCTCAAGCTGCACGCCAACATCAAGGCCGAGAAGCTCGGCGCCCACCGCACGGCCGAGATCGACAGCGACGAGCGCGAAGCGCTGGCGGCGCTCCCGACCTCGCACCAGCACGGGATGCTGCGGTGACCCCACCCGAGAGTCCCGACGACGACCTGCGCGAGCACTCGCGCGGAGACGACAAGACCGCGGGCCACGAGCCGGAGGTGGGCACCTCCCCGCAGGGCCCCGAGCGCGACCTCGGCGTCCAGCAGGAGATGCCCGAGAACACCGTCGTGCCCGCGGGGGCGGAGGCCACCTCGCTCGAGGTGGTCGCGGTCCGCGAGGGCATGTTCGGCGTGCAGGGCTCGGGCGACACGTCCGGCTACGGCGGGCTGCGCCGGCCGGTCGTCATGCCGGGCGCCAGCGAGCGGCCGTTCGGCGGCTGGTTCGACGAGGTGGTCGACCGGCTCGAGACCGTCCTGCGCGAGACCGGCGTCGGCGACGTCGTCGAGCGGGTCGTGGTCGACCGAGGCGAGATGACGGTCTTCGTACGCCGCGAGCACCTGCTCGCCACGGTGCGCCGGCTGCGCGACGACGCCGAGCTGCGCTTCGAGTTCTGCAGCGGCGTGTCCGGCGTGCACTACCCCGACGACACCGGCCGCGAGCTGCACGCGGTCTACCACCTGCTGTCGATGACCCACAACCGCCGGGTCCGACTCGAGGTCGCGGCGCCCGACGCCGACCCGCACGTCCCGTCGGTGGTGTCGGTCTACCCGACCGCCGACTGGCACGAGCGCGAGACCTACGACTTCTTCGGCATCGTCTTCGACGGCCACCCCGCGCTGACCCGGATCATGATGCCCGACGACTGGCCCGGTCACCCGCAGCGCAAGGACTACCCGCTCGGGGGCATCCCGGTGGAGTACAAGGGCGCCACCATCCCGCCCCCGGACACGCGGAGGTCGTACAGCTGATGACCACCGACCAGGTGACCGACCCGTACGCGCCGCAGTCCGACACCACCGCCGGCCCCGTCTTCACCGTCACCGGCCAGGACTGGGACTCCGTGGTCGCCGGAGCGGCCGAGGCAGAGCAGGAACGGGTCGTCGTCAACATGGGCCCGCAGCACCCGTCGACGCACGGCGTGCTGAGGCTGATTCTCGAGATCGAGGGCGAGACCGTCACCGAGGCCCGGTGCGGGATCGGGTACCTGCACACCGGCATCGAGAAGAACATGGAGTACCGCAACTGGGTGCAGGGCTCCACGTTCTGCACCCGGATGGACTACCTCGCGCCGTTCTACTACGAGGGGGCGTACGCGCGCGGCGTCGAGCGGCTGCTCGGCATCGAGGACGACATCCCCGAGAAGGCACTCGTGATGCGGGTGCTGCTGATGGAGCTCAACCGGATCTCGTCCCACCTGGTGTGCATCGCCACCGGCGGCATGGAGATCGGCGCGCTCACCGTGATGACGATCGGCTTCCGGGAGCGCGAGCTCGTGCTCGACCAGTTCGAGCTCATCACCGGGCTGCGGATGAACCACGCGTTCATCCGTCCCGGAGGCGTCGCCCAGGACATGCCGCCGGGGGCGCTGGAGTCGATCCGCGAGTTCGTCAAGCTGATGAAGAAGCGGCTGCCCGAGTACGCCGCGTTCTGCAATGCCAACCCGATCTTCAAGGGCCGCCTCGGCGGCGTCGGGCACCTCGACCTCGCCGGCTGCCTCGCGCTGGGTGCGACCGGCCCGGTGCTGCGGGCCACCGGCTACCCGTGGGACCTGCGCCGCACCCAGCCCTACTGGGGCTACGACAGCTACGACTTCGACGTGGTCACCTGGGACACCTCCGACTCCTACGGACGGTTCCGCATCCGGCTCGAGGAGATGTGGCAGTCGCTGCGCATCGTCGAGCAGTGCGCCGACCGGCTGGCCGACCTCGAGGGTGCGCCCGTCGTCGTCGCCGACAAGAAGATCGCGTGGCCCGCGCAGCTGGCGGTGGGCAGCGACGGCATGGGCAACTCGCTGGACCACATCCGGCACATCATGGGCGAGTCGATGGAGGCGCTGATCCACCACTTCAAGCTGGTGACCGAGGGCTTCCGGGTGCCGGCCGGCCAGGCGTACGGCCTGGTGGAGTCGCCGCGCGGCGAGCTGGGTTGCCACGTCGTGTCCGACGGAGGCACCCGGCCCTACCGTGCGCACTTCCGCGACCCGTCGTTCGTCAACCTGCAGTGCACGTCCGTGATGGCCGAGGGCGGGCAGATCGCCGACGTCATCGTCGCCGTCGCGAGCATCGACCCGGTGATGGGCGGGGTGGACCGGTGACCGCCGTCCAGCCGCAGCCGTCACCGCCCGGCAGCGGCGACGCCGCGCTGCCGCCGCTGCCCGAGCAGACGATGGCCGAGCTGGCCGAGATCGCCGCCCGCTACCCGCAGCCGCGCTCGGCGCTGCTGCCGATGCTGCACCTCGTGCAGAGCGTCGAGGGCTGTGTCACCGAGGCCGGCATCGAGGCGTGCGCCGAAGTGCTCGACATCAGCACCGCCGACGTGTCCGGGGTGGCCACCTTCTACACGATGTACAAGCGCCGCCCGGTGGGCGACTACCACGTCGGCGTCTGCACGAACACGCTGTGCGCGGTCATGGGCGGCGACGCGATCTTCGACCGGCTGAAGGACCACCTGGACGTCGGCAACGACGAGACGACCGACGACGGGCGGATCAGCCTCGAGCACGTGGAGTGCAACGCCGCCTGCGACTACGCGCCGGTCGTGATGGTCAACTGGGAGTTCTTCGACAACCAGACCCCCGACTCCGCCGTCGACCTCGTCGACCGGCTCCGCTCCGGCGAGGAGGTCGCTGCCCCCCGCGGCGCCCGGGTCTGCACCTGGCGCGAGGCCGAGCGGGTGCTCGCCGGCTACTCGGACGGCCGCGCCGACGAGGGCGTGGGTGCCGGTGAACCCTCGCTGATGGGGCTGCGCATCGCCCGCGAGCGGGGATGGACCGCGCCGAGCGTCGAGGAGGCCGACGAGGCCGACAGCTCCGGCACCGGACCCGGCTCGGGTGAGGCCGACCCGTCCGACTCCAGCGGCACCGCGCCCTACCGCCGCGCCGACCAGGAGTCCCGCGTGCAGGAGTCCCAGGCCGAGACCCGCGACGAGTCCGGCCGCACCCCGCCCTCCCAGGAGGGCGGGCCGACCAGCGGCCACGGCGAGCAGCGGACCACCGGCAAGGAGGACGCGTGAGCATCGACACCCTGACCCCGGTGCTCACCCAGACGTGGGACCGCGACCGCTGCTGGACGATCGAGACCTACACCGACGAGCGGGGCTACCGCGGGCTGAAGAAGGCCCTGTCGATGTCGCCCGACGACGTCATCGAGACGGTCAAGGAGTCCGGCCTGCGCGGCCGCGGCGGCGCCGGCTTCCCCACCGGCATGAAGTGGGGCTTCATCCCCAAGGACGACGGGGCCGAGGGCGCCAAGCCGCACTACCTGGTCGTCAACGCCGACGAGTCCGAGCCGGGCACCTGCAAGGACATCCCGCTGATGCTGGCGGCGCCACACACGCTGATCGAGGGCGTGATCATCTCGTCGTACGCGATCCGCGCCCGGCACGCGTTCATCTACGTGCGCGGCGAGGTGCTGCACGTGCTGCGCCGGGTGCAGCGGGCTGTCGAGGAGGCCTACCGCGACGGACATCTGGGCACCGACATCCACGGCTCCGGCTACGACCTCGACATCATCGTCCACGCCGGCGCGGGCGCGTACATCTGTGGTGAGGAGACTGCGCTGCTCGACTCGCTGGAGGGCCGCCGCGGCCAGCCCCGGCTGCGGCCGCCGTTCCCGGCCATCGCCGGCCTGTACGCCAGCCCGACGGTCATCAACAACGTCGAGTCGATCGCGTCGGTCCCGATGATCCTCGACCGCGGTGCCGACTGGTTCAGCTCGATGGGCACCGAGAAGTCCAAGGGCTTCACGCTGTACTCGCTGTCCGGGCACGTCACCCGTCCCGGCCAGCTCGAGGCGCCGCTGGGCATCACCCTGCGCGAGCTGCTCGACCTGGCCGGTGGTGTCCGCGACGGGCGGCAGCTGAAGTTCTGGACCCCCGGAGGCTCGTCGACGCCGATCCTCACCGACGAGCACCTCGACGTGCCGCTCGACTACGAGGCGGTCGGTGCCGCGGGTTCGATGCTCGGCACCAAGGCGCTGCAGATCTTCGACGACACCACCTCGGTGGTGCGCACGACGCTGCGCTGGGTGGAGTTCTACAAGCACGAGTCGTGCGGCAAGTGCACCCCGTGCCGCGAGGGCACCTGGTGGATGGTGCAGGTGCTGCGCCGGCTGGAGGCCGGACAGGGCACCGAGGAGGACATCGAGCTGCTGCTTGACATGTCCGACAACATGGCCGGCCGGTCGTTCTGCGCCCTGGCCGACGGCACCGCCGCCTGCGTCATCAGCTCGATCCAGTACTTCCGCGACGAGTTCCTACTCGGCACGCACACTCCCGCCTGGGAGGCGTTCCCGTACGCCGCGTCGGCGCTGCACACGCCGGCCCAGACCGTGGGGGCGGGCCGATGACGGTCACGACCGGCAGCAGCACAGCGGGCGGCGCCTCGGGCGGCTTGGAGAAGCGCGACGACCTGATCACGCTGACGATCGACGACGTCGAGGTCAGCGTCCCCAAGGACACGCTGGTGATCCGTGCCGCCGAGCTGGTCGGCGTGCAGGTTCCGCGCTTCTGCGACCACCCGTTGCTCGACCCGGTCGGCGCCTGCCGGCAGTGCCTGGTCGAGGTGCCCGACGCGGGCAACGGCCGGCCGATGCCCAAGCCGCAGGCCTCGTGCACTCTCACGGTGGCCGCGGGCATGGTCGTGCGCACCCAGGCGACGTCGGCCCAGGCCGACAAGGCCCAGCAGGGGATCATGGAGTTCCTGCTGGTCAACCACCCGCTGGACTGCCCGATCTGCGACAAGGGCGGCGAGTGCCCGCTGCAGAACCAGGCCATGTCCAACGGCCGGGGCGAGACCCGCTACACCGAGACCAAGCGCACGTTCGCCAAGCCGATCAACATCTCCGCGCAGGTGCTGCTCGACCGCGAGCGCTGCGTGCTGTGCGCGCGGTGCACGCGTTTCTCCGAGCAGATCGCCGGCGACCCGTTCATCCAGCTGATCGAGCGCGGGGCCCTGCAGCAGGTCGGCATCTACGAGAAGCAGCCGTTCGACTCCTACTTCTCCGGCAACACCATCCAGATCTGTCCGGTCGGCGCCCTGACCAGCGCGGCGTACCGGTTCCGGGCCCGTCCCTTCGACCTGGTGTCCACGCCGGCGGTCGCCGAGCACGACGCGTGCGGCGCGGCGATCCGCGTCGACCACCGTCGCGGCAAGGTCATGCGCCGGCTCGCGGCCGACGACCCTGAGGTCAACGAGGAGTGGATCAGCGACAAGGATCGCTTCGCGTTCACCTACGCCCGCCAGGACGACCGACTGACCCACCCGCTGGTACGCGACGAGCACACCGGCGAGCTCGAGCCGGCCTCGTGGCCCGCAGCGTTTGCCGCCGCCGCCCGCGGGCTTGCCGCGGCCGGCGGCTCGGTCGGCGTGCTCGCCGGCGGACGCCTCACCCGCGAGGACGCCTACGCCTACTCCAAGCTGGCGCGCGCCGTCCTTGGCACCAACCACGTCGACTTCCGCGCCCGCCAGCACTCCGCGGAGGAGGCCGACTTCCTCGCCAACCACGTCGCGGGCAGTGGGCTCGGCGTGACGTACGCCGACCTCGAGAAGGCTCGTACGATCGTGCTGGCCGGCCTCGACCCCGAGGAGGAGGCCGCGACCATCTTCCTGCGGCTGCGCAAGGCGGTGCGCAAGCACGGTGTCCGCGTGGTCGCGGTCGCGAGCCACACCTCCCGGGGGCTGGCCAAGCTCGGCGCCAGCCTGCTGGCGACCGCCCCCGGCGACGAGGCGCGCGCGCTGGCAGGGCTCGACGACGCCCGCGGTGCCCTCGGCGCCCCGCTCGACGACGACGCGATCGTGCTCGTCGGCGAGCGACTCGCCAGCTCGCCCGGAGCCCTGAGCGCCGCGCTCGACCTGGCCACGGCCACCGGCGCCCGGCTCGCCTGGGTCCCGCGGCGGGCCGGTGACCGGGGAGCCGTCGAGGCCGGTTGCCTGCCCGGTCTGCTGCCCGGCGGACGCCCCGTCTCCGACCCGGAGGCACGCGCCGACGTGGCCGCGGCATGGGGTGTCGAGGGACTGCCGGCGGCAGCCGGCCTCGACACCGACGGCATGATCGACGCCGCAGTCCACGGTCGGCTCGCCGCGCTCGTCGTCGGTGGCGTCGACCCGGTCGACCTCCCCGACCCGACGCTGGCGCGCACGGCCCTGGAGTCGGTGCCCTTCCTGGTCAGCCTCGAGATCCGCGCCAGCGAGGTGACCCGGCGGGCCGACGTCGTGCTGCCGGTCGCGCCGGTGGTCGAGAAGCCCGGGACCTTCGTCAACTGGGAGGGTCGTCCGCGCCCGTTCGACCAGGTGCTGTCAGGTGGCCACGCGCTGCCCGACGTCCGGGTGCTCGCCGGCATCGCCGAGGAGCTCACCGGCGGACACGGGCTGGGTCTGCGCACCGTCGCCGAGGCCGCGGCCGAGCTGACCGAGCTCGGCCCCTGGGACGGCGACCGGGCGGCGGCGCCCACCGTTGCCGCCGGGTCGGCACCCGTCCCGGGCGACGACGAGGTCGTGCTGGACACGGTCAAGCTGCTCATCGACGACGGCCGGATGCTCGACGGCGAGCCACATCTGCGCGCCACGGGGCGGCGGGAGACCATCCGGGTCTCGGCCGCCCGGCTGCAGCGGCTCGGGCTGGCCGAGGGCGACCCGGTGACGTTGCGCACCGACGCCGGCGCCGTGACGCTGCCGGCCGAGTCGGCCGACCTGCCCGACGGTGTCGCGTGGACGCCGCAGCACGCCGGCGACCTGCCGCTGCGGGTGGTGCTGGGCGCCGGTCGCGGCGAGGTCGTGCACCTGGAGGCCGGCACCGACCTGCACAGCGACCAGTCGACCGACGACGTCGTCGCGCTGCCGCCCGACGTGCCCACGTTCGAACCCGGCTTCGCGCAGACCGAGGGAGGGCGGCCGTGACCGACTCCGCAGACCTCTCCCTCTTCGGCAACGACGTGTGGTGGGTCATCGGGCTCAAGTGCCTGCTGGCGTTCGTGCTGCTGGTGCTGATGACGCTGCTCACGATCTGGGCCGAGCGCAAGGTCGTGGCCCGGATGCAGCACCGGGTCGGCCCCAAGTACCACGGCCCGTTCGGCCTGCTGCAGTCCCTCGCCGACGGCATCAAGCTCGCGCTCAAGGAGGACATCACCCCGACCGCCGCGGACAAGGTGGTCTTCGTCCTCGCACCGGTGATCTCCACGACCGCGGCCTTCATCGCGTTCGCGGTGATCCCGCTGGGTCCGGTCGTGTCGGTGCCGTTCTCGGACCAGACGACCCCCCTGCAGGTCACCGACCTGCCGGTAGCGGTGCTCTACATCCTCGCGGTGGGGTCGGTCGGGGTCTACGGCATCGTGCTCGGCGGCTGGTCGTCGGGTTCCACCTACGCCCTGCTCGGCGGGCTGCGCTCGTCGGCCCAGGTGATCTCGTACGAGGTCGCGATGGGCCTGTCCCTGGTCGCGGTCTTCATCTACGCGGGGACCATGTCGACCTCGGGCATCGTCGATGCGCAGAACGACGTGTGGTTCGCCTTCATCCTGCTGCCGAGCTTCGTCATCTACGTGATCTCGATGGTCGGCGAGACCAACCGGGCTCCCTTCGACCTGGCGGAGGCCGAGGGCGAGCTGGTGGGCGGCTTCCACACCGAGTACTCGTCGCTGAAGTTCGCGCTGTTCTTCCTGGCCGAGTACGTCAACATGGTCACGGTCTCGGCCCTCGCCGCCACGCTGTACCTCGGCGGCTGGCGTCCCCCGTGGCCGCTGTCGTTGTGGGACGACGCGAGCACCGGCTACTGGCCGATCCTGTGGTTCCTCGCCAAGGTGGCCGGCTTCCTCTTCCTGTTCATCTGGCTGCGCGGCACGCTGCCGAGGCTGCGCTACGACCAGTTCATGAAGTTCGGTTGGAAGGTCCTCATCCCGGCGGCGCTGGTTTGGATCGTCGCGGTGTCGGTGGTGCGCGTGGTGCGCAACCGGCTCGCCGAGGGCGAGCTCGACCAGACCTGGCTGGTGGGCGGCGGCGTGGTCCTCGCCGTGCTGCTGCTCGCGACGGCGTTCGTCCCCGAACGCGGGGGTGACGACGAGGCGGACGTCGACGAACCGGCCTTCGACCCGTTCGCGGGCGGCTACCCGGTGCCCCCCATGCCCGGGCAGCGGCTGCCCGAGCTGAGCCCGGTGGTGGGCGACGACCGCGCTGCCGCGCTCGACCCGCACGGCGATCCTTCGGAGGACGACGATGGCTAGCCTCAAGGAACAGCTCTGGGACCCGGTCGCCGGGTTCGGGGTCACGTTCCGCACGATGTTCCGACGGGTCGTGACCGAGGAGTACCCGTACGAGAAGAAGGCCACGGCCCCGCGCTTCCACGGCCGGCACCAGCTCAACCGCTGGCCCGACGGGCTGGAGAAGTGCATCGGCTGCGAGCTGTGCGCGTGGGCGTGTCCTGCCGATGCCATCTACGTCGAGGGAGACGACAACACCGAGGCCGCGCGCTTCTCGCCGGGCGAGCGCTACGGGCGCGTCTACCAGATCAACTACCTGCGCTGCATCCTGTGCGGGCTGTGCATCGAGGCGTGCCCCACCCGTGCGCTGACGATGACCAACGAGTACGAGCTCGCCGACGACAACCGGGCCGACCTCATCTACGAGAAGTCCGACCTGCTGGCCCCGCTGCTGCCCGGCATGGAGCAGCCGCCGCACCCGATGCGGCTCGGTGCCGACGAGAAGGACTACTACCGCGGCAGCCAGTCCGGCTCTGGTGGGACCGAGGCATCGGCCGAACCGGAGGCGGCCTCGTGATCGCCTTCTGGACGCTCGCGCCGCTGATGGTGCTGGCCGCGCTGGGCATGGTCCTGGTGCGCAAGGCCGTGCACTCGGCCCTGCTGCTGGCCTTCGTCATGGTGTGCCTGGCGGTGCTGTACGCCGTGCAGGACGCACCGTTCCTGTTCGCGGTGCAGATCATCGTCTACACCGGCGCCATCTTGATGCTGTTCCTGTTCGTGCTGATGCTCGTCGGCGTCGACGCCTCCGACTCGGTCGTCGAGACCATCCGCGGCCAGCGGCTGACCGCCACCGCGGTCGGGCTGCTGTTCGGGCTGGTGCTGGTCCTGGGGATCGCCCAGGCCACCGCCTCGGCCGGCGTGGGGCTCGGCTCGGCCAACGAGGGCGGCAACGTGCCGGCCGTGGCGCAGCTGTTGTTCAGCCGCTACGTCCTGGCCTTCGAGGTGACCAGCGCGCTGCTCATCACCGCGGCGCTGGGCGCGATGGTGCTCGCGCACCGCGAGCGGCTCACGCCGAAGCCGACCCAGCGCGACCTCGCCGCACAGCGGATGCGCGACTACGCCGACACCGGCAAGCACCCCGGGCCGCTGCCGACACCCGGTGTCATCGCCCGGCACAACGCCGTCGACACCCCGGCGCTGCTGCCCGACGGCACCCCGTCGCAGCTGTCGATATCGCGCTCGCTGCACGCGCGGGGCGTCACCCGGGAGTCGCTCGTCGACGAGGTCGCGGATCCCGACCGGACCGCCACGGCGATCGACACCACCGACTCGCACCGGCGCACCGCCTCCGACCACACCGACCGCGGGAGCGGCCGGTGAACACCGACCACTACCTGACGCTGTCCGCGCTGCTGTTCACCATCGGCGCGGTCGGGGTGCTGGTACGGCGCAACGCGATCGTCGTGTTCATGTGCGTCGAGCTGATGCTCAACGCCTCCAACCTGGCGTTCGTGTCGTTCTCCCGTGCCCACGGCGAGCTCGACGGACAGGTGGCCGCGTTCTTCGTGATGGTCGTCGCCGCGGCCGAGGTCGTGGTGGGCCTGGCCATCATCGTCGCGATCTTCCGGTCCCGTCGGTCCGCCTCCGTCGACGACGCCAGCCTGCTGAAGTACTGAGACCCGAGTAACCCGAGTAACCCGAGTAGCCCGAGGAGCCTGAGGAGCACCGTGAGCCAGCTCGCCCTGAGCGTTCCGCTCGCCGCCGCGGAGGCGGGCGTGCCCGTCGCGCCGTTGGAGGCCGACGGCGTGTTCTCGCTGCTGTGGCTGGTCGTCGCGCTGCCGGCGCTCGGGGCCGCGGTGCTGCTGGTCGGTGGCCGGCGCACGGACCGCTGGGGCCACCTGCTCGGGTGCGCGATGCCGATCGGCTCGTTCGTGCTCGGCCTGTTCATGTTCGTGTCCCTGCTCGGCCGCGACCACGAGGAGCGGCAGGTCTCGCAGAACCTGTGGACCTGGCTCGACGTCGGCGACTACACCGTCCACGTCGGGCTGATGTTCGACCAGCTGTCCGCCCTGTTCGTGCTGCTGATCACCGGCGTCGGGTCCCTCATCCACGTCTACTCGGTGGGCTACATGGCCCACGACGACCGCCGGCGCCGGTTCTTCGGGTTCCTCAACCTGTTCGTCACCGCGATGCTGGTGCTCGTCCTGGCCGACGACTACCTCGCGGTCTTCCTCGGCTGGGAAGGCGTGGGCCTGGCGTCGTACCTGCTGATCGGCTTCTGGGCGCACAAGGACTCGGCGGCGACTGCGGCCAAGAAGGCGTTCATCGTCAACCGGGTCGGCGACCTGGGCATGTCGCTGGCCGTGATGCTGATGGTGACGACCTTCGCGACGTCGTCGTTCGTGGGTGTCTCCGCGGCGATGCCGGAGGCGTCCGACTCGGTGGCGACCGCTCTCGGGCTGCTGCTGCTGCTCGCGGCGTGCGGCAAGTCGGCGCAGGTGCCGCTGCAGTCCTGGCTGCTGGACGCGATGGAAGGCCCGACTCCGGTCTCCGCCCTGATCCACGCGGCCACCATGGTGACGGCCGGGGTCTACCTGGTCGTCCGGTCGGGCTTCGTCTACGCGTACACCCCCACCGCCGAGACCGCGGTCGTGATCGTCGGTCTGGTCACGCTGTTGGTCGGCGCGATCATCGGGTGCGCCAAGGACGACATCAAGAAGGCCCTGGCCGGGTCGACCATGAGCCAGATCGGCTACATGATGCTGGCCGCGGGGATCGGGCCGGCAGGCTACGCGTTCGCGATCTTCCACCTGCTCACGCACGGCTTCTTCAAGGCCAACCTCTTCCTCGGCGCCGGCTCGGTCATGCACGCCACCGACGACGACGTGAACATGCGCCACTACGGCGCGCTCGCCCGCTCGATGCCGATCACGTTCGCCACGTTCGCCCTGGGCTACCTGGCGATCATCGGCTTCCCCGGCTTCTCCGGCTTCTTCAGCAAGGACCGCATCATCGAAGCGGCGTTCGGTGAGGGCTGGGTCTACGGCACGGGGGCGCTGGTCGGGGCCGGGATCACCGCGTTCTACATGACCCGCGTGATGCTGATGACGTTCCTCGGCTCCAAGCGGTGGCGTCCGGAGGTGCACCCGCACGAGTCGCCGAGCGTCATGACGGTCCCGTTGGTCGTGCTGGCCGCGGGCTCGGCGGTCGGCGGCGTGCTGCTGCTCGGCGGGTGGATCACCGACTGGCTGGAGCCGATCACCGGGCCCGAGGAGGCGCACGACCTGTTCGTCGACCCGATCGTGCTCACCGGCCTCATCGTGCTGGTGGTGGCCGCCGGCATCGCGATCGCTTGGTTCACCTACGGTCCCGGGCGTGACATCGCGGACGAGACCCCGCGCCGGGTCGGCTGGGCGACCCGGGCCGCTCGCGCGGACCTGTACGGAGACGCCTTCAACGAGGCGGTGTTCATGCGGCCCGGCCAGCGGCTCACCAAGGCGCTGGTCTACATCGACGACGTCCTGGTCGACGGCTTCGTCGACGGGCTCGCCGCACTGGTCGGCGGCACGTCCGGCGCCGCCCGCCGGGTGCAGACCGGCTTCGTCCGCTCGTACGCGCTGACCATGCTCGCCGGCGCCCTGCTCGCCATCGTCGCGACCCTGGCGGTGACGTTGTCATGAGCTTCCCCTGGCTCACCGTCACCGCGGCGCTGCCGCTGCTGGGTGCGGTCGTCCTCACCCTGATGCCGCGCGGCCGCGCCGGCCTCGCGCCCCAGGTCGCGCTCGGCACCTCGCTCGGTGCGCTGGTGGTCGGCCTGGTCGCGGCGGTGACACAGTTCGACGCCGACGCGGGCTACCAGATGACCGAGGAGCACGAGTGGATTCCGTCCCTCGGCGCGCACTACGCCCTCGGCGTCGACGGCATCGGGCTCACCCTGGTGCTGCTCACCCTGGTCCTCACGCCGGTGGTCGTCCTTGCGTCCTGGCAGGACGGCGACGAGGGCCGCTGGAGCAGCAACGCGTTCTTCGCCTGGGTGCTCGCCCTCGAGGGGCTCGCAGTGGGGGTGTTCGCCGCCACCGACGTGTTCTTGTTCTACGTCCTGTTCGAGGCGACGTTGATCCCGATCTACTTCCTGATCGGTGGTTTCGGCGTCGGTCGGCGCTCGTACGCGGCGGTCAAGTTCCTGCTGTTCAGCCTGTTCGGCGGGCTGCTCATGCTGGCGTCGGTCGTCGGGCTCTACGTGGTGTCCGCCGCCGCGGGCGACCCGTCGTACCTGCTGCAGGACCTGACCGACCTTGCGGCCTCCGGCGGGATCGACGAGACCACCGGCCGTTGGTTGTTCCTGGGCTTCTTCGTCGCGTTCGCGGTCAAGGCACCGATGGTGCCGGTGCACACCTGGCTGCCGGACGCGGCCGAGTCGGCCACCCCCGGCACGTCGGTGCTGCTGGTGAGCGTGCTGGACAAGATCGGCACCTTCGGCATGATCCGGTTCTGCCTCGGCCTGTTCCCCGAGGCGTCGCAGTGGGCCTCGCCGGTGGTCATCGTGCTCGCCGTCGTCAGCGTGCTGTACGGCGCCATCCTCGCCATCGGCCAGGACGACATGCGGCGACTGATCGCCTACACCTCCGTGTCGCACTTCGGCTTCATCGTGCTGGGCATCTTCGTGTTCACCAGCCAGGGCGGTTCCGGCTCGACGCTCTACATGTTCAACCACGGGTTGTCGACCGCCGCGCTCTTCCTCGTCACCGGGATGCTGATCCATCGGCACCGGAACCGCTCGGCGTCGATCAGCGACTACGGGGGAGTGCAGAAGGCCGCGCCCGTGCTGGCCGGCATCTTCATGGTCGCCGGGCTCTCCAGCCTGTCGCTGCCCGGCCTGTCGCCGTTCGTGTCGGAGTTCCTGGTGCTGGCCGGGACCTTCCGCCACTCCGAGGTGGCCGCGGCGTTCGCGGTGCTCGGCATCGTCCTCGCGGCGCTCTACATCCTGATCATGTACCAACGCACGATGAACGGGCCGCAGCGACCCGACCTCGCCGGCACACCCGACCTCGGGCTGCGCGAGCGGCTCGCCCTCGGCCCGGTGATCGCAGTGATCGTGGCGCTCGGCTTCTTCCCGCAGGTGCTGCTCGACGTCATCGACCCGGCCGTGGCCGACACCCTCGACCACGTCGGCGTGAGCGACCCGGCGCCCGACGTGACGCCAGCGGTCGCTGAGGAGGCTCAGCCGTGACCGAGTTCGACGCACCCACCGTCGAGTACGCGACGGTGCTCCCGTTCCTGGTCGTGCTCGGGGGTGCGGTGCTGGGCGTGCTCGTCGAGGCGTTCGCCCCCCGCGCCTGGCGCTACACCGTGCAGGTGGCGGTCGCGGTGACCACGCTTCTCGTCGCGCTGGCGACGACCGTCGAGGTGGCACTCGGCCTCGACGACGTCAAGGGCGACCTGCTCGCCCGCGGGTCGCTGGTCGTCGAGGACGCCGTCGTCGTCGACGGTCCCACGGTGTTCCTGTGGGGCGTGCTGCTGGTGCTCTCCCTGATCAGCGCGTTGCTGTTCGCCGAGCGACGGCTGGAGGGCGGTCTCACCGGCTTCGCCGGACAGGCGGCCGCGCTGCCCGGCACCGATGCCGAGCGCGAGGCCTCGACCCGGCGGATCGAGCACACCGAGGTGTTCCCGCTGATGCTGTTCGCGGTCGCCGGGATGATGCTGTTCCCGGCCTCCAACGACCTGCTGACGATGTTCGTCGCGCTCGAGGTGCTGTCGCTGCCGCTGTACCTGCTCTGCGGACTGGCCCGTCGTCGGCGGCTGCTCTCGCAGGAAGCGGCGATGAAGTACTTCCTGCTCGGCGCGTTCTCGTCGGCGTTCTTCCTGTACGGCATCGCGCTGGTCTACGGCTTCGCGGGCTCGTTCGAGCTCGCGGCCATCGACCAGGCCGTGTCCAACAGCCCGGGCGCGAACGCGTACCTGCTCGGCGGCATCGGGCTGATCTCGGTGGGGATGCTGTTCAAGGTCGGCGCGGCGCCGTTCCACGCCTGGACCCCCGACGTCTACCAGGGCGCCCCCACCGCGGTGACCGCGTTCATGGCGGCCTGCACCAAGATCGCGGCCTTCGGCGCGCTGCTGCGGGTCTTCTACGTCGCGTTCGGCGGGGCGTCGTGGGACTGGCGCCCGCTGATGTGGATCGTGGCGGTCCTGACGATGGTCGTGGGGTCGGTGGTCGCGATCACCCAGACCGACGTCAAGCGGATGCTGGCGTACTCGTCGATCGCCCACGCCGGCTTCGTCCTCGTCGGCTTCGTGGGTGTCTACGCGGGCAGCAGCTCCGACGACGCGCCGTTCACCAGCCTGTCCAGCGTGCTGTTCTACCTGACCGCCTACGGCTTCTCCACGATCGGCGCGTTCGCCGTGGTGACCGTCGTCCGCGACGCGGGCGGCGAGACGACCCAGCTGGCCCGCTGGGCAGGGCTCGGCCGGGAGGCGCCGCTGCTCGCCGGGGTCTTCGCGTTCTTCCTGCTCGCGTTCGCAGGGATCCCGCTGACCAGCGGGTTCATCGGCAAGTGGACGGTGTTCGCGTCCGCCTGGTCCGGAGGTGCCTGGCCGCTGGTCGTGGTCGCAGTGGTGGTCAGCGCGGTGGCGGCCTTCTTCTACGTGCGCGTCATCGTCACGATGTTCTTCTCCGACCCGGTCGGCGACGGGCCGGCAGTGGCCGTGCCTAGCATGCTCACCACGGCGGTGATCGGCGTGACAGCGCTGGCCACCGTCGCGCTGGGGGTCGTCCCCGGCCCCGTCCTCGAGCTCGCGCAACAGGCCGGCTCGTTCATCCGTTGACCCAGGGGGTCCTCGTGTCCGCAGGCGGTCTGGCTATCCAGGTCGGTGACCCCGACCTCGAGCGCCGCGTCCGCGACCGGATGACCGCGATCGAGCAGCGGCTGGCTGCCGCGGTGGCCAGCGACGCACCGTTCGTGACCGAGGCGGCCCGGCACCTGCTCGACGCCGGAGGCAAGCGGTTCCGCCCGTTGCTGGTGCTGCTGGCGGCAGAGCTCGGCGACCCCGACGCCGAGGGCGTGGTCCCGTCTGCGCTGGTCGTCGAGCTCACCCACCTCGCCACGCTGTACCACGACGACGTGATGGACGAGGCGCCGCTGCGCCGGGGTGCGCCCAGCGCCAACGCGCGCTTCGACAACTCGGTCGCGATCCTGATCGGCGACTGGCTGTTCGCCCAGGCCTCCGACATCGTCGCCGACCTCGGACCCGAGGCGGTGCGGATCCAGGCCCGGACGTTCTCCCGGCTGGTTCAGGGGCAGATCCGGGAGACGCTGGGGCCGGGTGACGACGAGGACCCGCTTGAGCACTACCTGTCCGTGGTGTCGGACAAGACCGGGTCGCTGATCGCGGCCGCCGCCCGGATGGGGGCGCTGACCGCCGGGGTTGCCGTCGAGCACCAGGAGGTGCTCACCGAGTACGGCGAGCGGATCGGCGTCGCCTTCCAGCTGTCCGACGACGTGCTCGACGTCGCGAGCAACGCCGTCGAGTCCGGCAAGACCCCCGGCACGGACCTGCGGGAGGGGGTGCCGACGCTGCCCGTGCTGCTGGCGCAGCGCTCGAGCGACCCTGCCGACGCCCGACTGCTGTCGCTGCTCGCCGGTGACCTCGGCGACGACGCCCCGCACTCCGAGGCGCTGGCCCTGCTGCGCGAGCACCCGGCCATGGCAGAGGCCCGCGGCTACGTGCTGGACCGCGCCGAGGAGGCACGCGCGCTGCTGCCGACGCTGCCCGAGGGTCCACCCCGGGCCGCCCTCGACGCGCTCTGCGACCTGGTCGTCACCCGCACCTCCTGACCCCCGCTCGACCCCGTCCCCGCTCATCCGACCCTTCCGCCGGCCCTTCCCCCCGCTCATCCGACCCTTCCGCCGACCCTTCCCCCCGCTCATCCGACCCTTCCGCCGACCCTTCCCTCCGCTCATCCGACCGTTATGCAGCCGGCCGAGGCGTCGCAGCGTCACCAGAGTCGGGGCAGCAGCGGGCGACGACCGAGCCACTCGCCCACCGCGAGCTCGAGAGCGGGGTCGCGTCCGAGCACCTCGCCTCGCCCGACGCCGCGCACGGTCCAGCCGAACCGCCGGTCGAGATCGGCGCGCCGGGCTTGATCGTGAGCACGCTGCCGTGGCGACGAATGGTCCTCTTGGCCGTCGTACTCCAGACCGAGCTTGAGGTCTGGCCATCCGAGATCGATCCGATAGATCTCCCGCCCGGACGCGTCGACGATGCTGATCTGCGGGCGCGGTCGAGGAAAGCCGGCATCCACCAGGCGCAGCCTCAGCCATGACTCGCCGGGTGATTCGGTGTCGGGCTCGGTCAGCAGGATCAGCTCACGTGCCTGGCGGATACCCGGAAAGCCGGCCAACGGCTCCACGCCGGCCAGTAGCTCGGGCAAGGTGACGAGACCGCGGTGCGTGAACATGTCCAGGGCAGCCAGGGCCATCGGACGAGTCAGGTGCCGAGCGAGATCGAGCGCCGTCCGCAGGGGTAGTGGTCAGCCGGTAGGCCGCCGACCTCGGTGATGTCAGCCTCCGACAGCTCTGCTTCGACGATCCGCACGGACTGATGCTTCATCCGAGCCGTGTGGTGCGGGACCACGCACTCGGGGGTCAGCACGGGACTGTTCGCCGGGCGCGAAGGTGTCCGCGCCCCAGACCCAGGCGGCCGTCCGTCGGCACGCCGCCGCGTGCGCGGGCATCACCGTCCTCAGGCAGGCGATCCGCAGATCCCGGGTGTCCGGTAGGCGAGCGTCGACGTACAGGCCCCGCAGCGGACGTCGCAGCACACCGGATCGCACCAGACCGGTCAGCCCGCGCCGCTCAAGTGCCGAATGCCGCGGCCCCGGCGCTCGTGAACGGGAGGCCGCCCCCCAGGAAGTCGTCGCGCATCGGGACAGCCTGCCGATGCGGCGGCGGCACACCGCTGCGCTCATCCACAGGCGCTGGCGGAAAGGTCGGATGAGCGCGGAGGATGTGGTGGCGGAAGGGTCGGATGAGCGCGGAGGGAGTGGTGGCGCAACGGGTCGGATGAGCGCGGTGGGGGTGGCGGAAGGGTCGGATGAGCGCGGAGAGGGGCGGGCGTCAGCAGACGGAGCCGGCGGCGTCGGTGATCGGGTCGCGCCGGGCCTGCCGCGCCGCGCGGGAGGTGCGCTGCCCGTGGCACGAGCGACTCCAGGCTGATGATGACCAGCGCGATCCACACCAGCAGGAAGCCGACCCACCGCCCGGTGCTCATGGCCTCGTGGAACACCAGCACGCCCAGGGCGAACTGGATGACGGGGGCCACGTACTGCAGCAGGCCGAGCGTGCTCAGCGGCACCCGGGTGGCCGCCGCGCCGAACAGCAGCAGCGGCAGCGCCGTGACCAGACCGGTGCCGGCGAGCAGCAGCGCGTGTCCGGGCGCATCGATGGCGAAGGAGCCGTCGCCGGACGACTCCAACCAGATCACGTAGCCGAGCGCGAGCGGCATCAGCAGCAGCGTCTCGACGGTCAGTCCCTCGACCGCCCCGACGGAGGCGCGATTCTTCATCAGCCCGTACGTGCCGAACGACGCGGCGAGGACCAGCGCCACCCACGGCGGCCGCCCGTAGTCGACGGTGAGCTCGACGACCGCGGCCGCGGCGACGGCGAGCCCCACCCACTGGGCGGGCCGCAACCGCTCGCCGAGCAGCACCACGCCGAGACCGATCAGCACCAGCGGGTTGATGAAGTAGCCGAGCGCGGTGTCGACGACGTGGTCGTGCGTCGAGGCCCAGATGAACACGCCCCAGTTGACCGAGATCACGACCGCCGCCACCCCGAGGTAGCTCATCCGTCGCCGGTCGGTCACCACCGCCCGGAGGCGATCCCAACCCCGCCGCAGCGCCAACAGGGCGAGGCAGATCAGCAGCGACCACGCGATCCGGTGGGCCAGCACCTCGATCGAGCCGGCCGGGTCCAGCAGCGGGAAGTAGAGCGGGAAGACGCCCCACAACGAGTACGCCGCGAGGCCGCTCAGGAAACCCTGCCGCGCCTCGCTCACCCCGTCACGCTACCCGGCTGTACAACGGCGGGTTCAGCGACCGAGCGCCGCCAGATCGGGCTGCACGGATGCGAGGTGGTCGTGCTCAGCCGCGGTGGGTGAAGCGGCCGGCGAGCAGGGTGGCGAGCACCGGCGTCTCCGCGAGGTCGGTGGCGGGCACGGTGGCGGGGTCAGCTCCGACGAGCACCAGGTCGGCGCGGTCGCCGACCCGTACGCCGCTGCGGCCGTCGCTCGCGGCGGGCAGAGCGGCGACCAGCGGGAGTGCCTGCTCGGGGTGCCAGGGCGGTCGCTCGTCGTCGGTGCGGCGAACCGCGTCCGCGACGGCCTGCCAGGGATGGGGATCGGCCACGGGCGCGTCGGAGCCGAATCGCAGCCGCGCACCTGCCGCGAGCAGGCCGGCGAAGGGGTAGGCGTGGGCGGTGTGCCCGGCCCACAGGTGATCGGCGGCGTCGCGGTCGGCGACCACGTGCTGCGGCTGGACCGACGCCACGAGCCCCGGGCGGGCGAAGCGGGGCACGTCGACCGCCCGCACCTGCTGGGCGTGCTCGATCGACCCGGCGCAGCCCACGCGCTCGAAGGCGTCGAGCACCACGCTGTTGGCCCGGTCGCCGATGGCGTGCACCGCCGGCGCCAGCCCGTGCGCCGACACCCGGGTCATCAGCGCGACCAGCTCATCCGGCTCGATCAGCAGCAGCCCGTTCGGGGCGTCGCCGGTCGGGTCGGCGTAGGGGTCGTGGCAGCAGGCGGTCCGGGTGTTGAGCGACCCGTCGGCGATCAGCTTGAACGGGCCGGTCTCGACCAGTCCGCCGGTGCCGGGCAGCGGCTGGCCAGTACGCAGCCCGCGCTCCTCGGCCTCGTCCAGCCAGGGCAGCCAGACGCCGCTGCGCACCCGTACCGGCAACGGACCGTCGGCTGCCCGGCGGGTCCAGCTGGCCCGGTTGTCGGCGAACTCGAGGTCGACGACCTCGGTGATCCCCCGGGACGCGGCCGTGGCCATCGCTGCGGCGACCCAGCCGTCGACGGTCTCGGGGCTGCGCGCCGCGTCGAGGTCCCGGACGATGTCGAAGGCGTCCTGCTCGACGAGGACGCCGGTGGGGTGGTCGCAACCGGTCCGCGCCAGCGCGGCGGGGCTCAGCCACACCGCGTGCATGTCCTGGCTCAGCACGACGACGGCCCGGCCGGGCAGCGCGGCCTCCAGCACGTCCTTGTGCGGCGGCCGCGACCAGAGCGCCGCCCGGTAGCCGTGGCCGGCCAGCACTTCGTCCGGCCCGGTCGCGGCGTCGCGGCTGCCCGCCACCAGCAGGTCGGCGACCTCTGTGGCCGAAGTGGCCGCGGACACGTCGACCCGCATCCGTCGGACCGCCCACTGGGTCGCGTGCACGTGCCCGTCGACGAAGCCGGGGAGGAGCACGGCGTCGCGCTGATGCCACACCTCGTCACCACGCTCGGCCTCGACGTCGCCGATCGCGACGACCACGCCGTCCGCGATCCGTACGTCGCTGACCTGCCCGCCGCTGCCGAGCCGCACGTCGCGCAGCAGCACCCCGGTGCCGGTCACCGGGCGTCGACCCGGTCGCCGAGGTCGAAGCGGTCCAGCGGCGTCAGGGTGGCACCGCTGGAGCCGCGCAGCGAGCGGATCGTGCCGTCTGGGGCGAAGTCGTACCGCAGTGGCTCGCCGTACGAGCCGAAGCCGCGGCCGCCGGCGAAGCGCAGCGTGCTGTCGTCGACATGGTCGAGCTCGACCGCCTCGGCCGTGGGGTCGGACGCGGTGGCGTCGACCTGGAACAGCCGGCCGCCCAGCAGCGCCACGTCGACGACACCCCACAGCCCGGCGAAGCGGCCGGTGAAGCGCTGCAGCGTGGTCTCGGAATCCGCTGCCTCCGCGGGCCGCGCCCGGTCGCCGCAGGCGAGGTCGACCAGCCGGACAGCCGCGTGCGCGAGCGGCTCGGCCGGACCGTCGACGGCGTTGGTGAGCACCGACACCGCGAGCCGCGCCTGCGGGTCGGCCACCGTGCCGGTGATGTGGCCCGGGAAGCCGCCACCGTGGCCGATGACCGGGCGGTCGCCGATGGTCTGCACCCCCATCCCCAGGCCGTAGCGTCGACCCTCGGCGCCGGCCGCCCAGAGCCCTTGCTGCATCTGCCGCTTGGAGGCGTCGGTCAGCAGCCGATCGTCGCCGAGGAAGTGCGCCGAGAAGTACGTCACCAGGTCGCTGGCGGTGGCGGCGAAGCCGGTCGCCGCCGCCATCGCCGCGGTGTCCACCTGCTCGATTGGGACCCGGCGGTCGGCGTACGCCAGCGAGCTGTGTCCCGTGGCGTAGTCGTCGGCTCGCGCCGGGTCGAGGTCCGGCGTGGTGTCGCGCAGCCCGAGCGGTTCGAGCACTGACTGCCGCAGCTGGTTGGCGTACGGCTGACCGGACGCGGCCTCGATCACTAACCCGAGCAGGGCATAGCCGATGTTGGAGTACTTGAACCGCTCGTGCCGCGGGACCACCGCAACGTCCGCCGACAGCAGGATCTCGCGCAGCCCGTCGCGGTCGGGGAACGGCCGCCACAGCTGCCAGAAGTCGCCGTCACGGCTGTCCCGGAACATCCCGGACGCATGGCTGAGCAGCTCGCGCAGGGTGACGTCGGCGAGCGGTGAGCCGCCGTCGGTCAGCTCCGGCAGCCAGCTGCCGGCGGTGTCGTCGAGGCGCAGCCGGCCCTGCTCGGCCAGCTGCAGCACGGCGGTGGCGGTGAACGTCTTGGAGTGCGAGGCGATCCGGAACAGGTGCCGCGTGGTCAGCGGAACGGCGCGCTCGACGTCGGCCAGCCCGTGTGCCGTCGACAGCACGATCTGGTCGCCGAGCAGCACGGCCGCCTGCACCCCCGGCACCCGGAGGTACGGCTGCTGGAAGGCCAGCCACGAGTCGTAATAGCTCAGCGCCTGCCGCGCCGCGGCCTCTTGGACGGTCGGCGGTTCGCTCACGGTCCTCCTCGACGAGTGTGAGGACACCGTAGGCACTCCCGCTGCGGCAGGGTGCGGGCGGTCAGGGGGTCGTCGTGAGGCGAACGACGGTCATGCCGGCGGCCGCGGCGGGCTGGTCGAGGGCGGCCAGGGCGGCGGGGGCGTCGTCCAAGCCGATGACCCGGCCGATCAGCCGGTCGGGGCGCAACGTGCCGGCGGCGATCTCGGCCAGCATGGGCGGGTAGTCGGCGGCGGCCATGCCGTGGCTGCCGACCAGCTCCAGCTCGCGGGCGACCAGCCGCCCGAGGGGGACCGGGGGTCGCGCGTCCCCGCCGGCGAGCAGGCCGACCTGCACGTGCCGGCCACGGGGTCGCAGTCCGCACAGCGACGCCACCAGGGTGGCGGTGCCGCCGAGAGCGTCCAGGCTGGCGTACGCACCGCCGTCGGTCATGTCCCGGACGGCCGCGCCGACCGTCTCCGGGTCGAGCCCGGAGGGATCGAGCACCGTTTCCGCGCCGACCGCCGCGGCGGCCGTACGCGCCGCGGACGACGGGTCGACCGCGAGCACCCGCGCGCCGCGGGAGCGCGCCACCATCACCGCCGACAACCCGACGCCGCCGCAGCCGTGCACGGCGACCCAGCGGTCGGGACCGGCCTGTCCGTGGACGGTGACGGCCCGGTAGGCGGTGGCGAACCGGCAGCCGAGCCCGGCGGCCACGACGTCGTCGACGTCGTCGGGGAGGGCGACCAGGTTGACGTCGGCATGGCGGATCACGACCAGCTCGGCCATCGAGCCCCAGTGGGTGAAGCCCGGCTGGGTCTGCCGGCTGCACACCTGTCCGTCGCCGGCGCGGCACTGCTCGCAGCTGCCGCAGGCGCAGACGAACGGCGTGGTGACGCGGGCTCCCGGCGACCAGCCGGTGACGGCGGCGCCGACCCGGTCGACAGTCCCCGCGAGCTCGTGGCCGGGTACGTGCGGCAGCGTCCGGATGTCGTCGTC
Organism: uncultured Actinomycetota bacterium; assembly: GCA_963785115.1. Lineage (GTDB taxonomy): Bacteria > Actinomycetota > Actinomycetes > Propionibacteriales > Nocardioidaceae > JACCWP01. The sequence goes on along the minus strand of CAWATY010000023.1, from coordinate 263,802 downwards.
GTGCCCGTGCCAGCCGTGCCAGTCGCTGCGGCATACGCCGGTTGCGGCGACCCGGACTACGACAGCATCCGCCGGGCAGTCGGGTTCGACGACGTCACGTACCTCGATCGGCCCGCCGAAGGCCTCGTACACGACCGCCCGCACCTAGGCCTCCCCAGCGAAATCGACAGTTCCCCAGCGATACAGCGCTGGGGAAGTGGCGTTTTCGCAGCCTGGGCTGCGAAAACGCGTCGCGCCGCAGGCGCGGGTCAGTCGACGGTCCAGGTGTCCTTGCCGGCGAGCAGGGCGGCGAGGTCGCCGTGGCCCTCGGTCTCCTGGGCGGTCCGGACCTGGCTGCGGGCCAGGTCGTCGTAGGTGGGGCGCTCGACCTGGCGGAAGATCCCGATCGGCGACTGCTGCAGGATGCCCGCGTCGGTCAGCCGAGACAGCGCGAAGGCCCCGGTCGAGTCGTCGGCGTGCGCGTCGTGGACGACCAGTGCGTCCTCGCCGACCTCGGCGACCTCGGCCACCCGCATCGACCCGCTCGCCTGGTCGCGGACGACGCCCAGCGAACCGTCCGGACCGAACCGCACCGGCATGCCGTGCTCCAGCGGGATCACCGCGGCCTCGCGGCTGTCCTTGTCCTTGAACGCGTCGAACGCGCCGTCGTTGAAGATCGGGCAGTTCTGGTAGATCTCCACCAGCGACGTGCCGCGATGGGCGGCCGCCTCGCGCAGCACGCCGGTCAGGTGTGCCCGGTCGGAGTCGATCGTCCGGCCCACGAACGTCGCCTCGGCCCCCAGCGCCAGCGACACCGGGTTGAACGGCGTGTCGACCGACCCCATCGGCGTCGACTTGGTGACCTTGCCCGTCTCCGAGGTGGGTGAGTACTGCCCCTTGGTCAGCCCGTAGATCCGGTTGTTGAACAGCAGGATCGTCATGTTCACGTTGCGGCGCAGGGCGTGGATCAGGTGGTTGCCGCCGATCGACAGCGCGTCGCCGTCACCGGTCACCACCCACACCGACAGGTCGGGCCGGGTCGTCGCCAGGCCGGTCGCGATCGCCGGCGCGCGCCCGTGGATCGAGTGCATGCCGTAGGTGTCGAGGTAGTAGGGAAAGCGCGACGAGCACCCGATCCCCGAGACGAAGACGATGTTCTCGCGCCGCAGCCCCAGGTCCGGCAGGAAGCCCTGCACCGCGTTCAGCACGATGTAGTCGCCGCAGCCGGGGCACCAGCGCACCTCCTGGTCGGAGGTGTACTCCTTGCGGGTCTGCTTGTCGTCGGTGCTCGGCACACCCTCCAGCCCGTCACGGGCCAGCACCGGCGCGGGCAGGTCGACGGCGGTCATGCAGACACCTCCTCGCCGGTGTCGCGCGGGGCGTCACCGGCCGTCTCGGCCATCTCGGACAGGTGCTCGCGGAACACGTCGGCGAGCTCGGCGGCCTTGAACGGCAGGCCGCGCACCTGGTTGTGGCTCTTGGCATCGATCAGGTAGCGACCACGGAGCAGCAGCGCCAGCTGGCCGAGGTTCATCTCGGGCACGACCACCCGCTCGTAGCGGGCCAGCACGTCGCCGAGGTCGTTGGGCATCGGGCTGAGGTGCCGCAGGTGCACCTGCGCCACCTTGCCGCCGTCGCGCCGCACCCGTCGCACGCCTGCGCCGATCGGCCCGTACGTCGAGCCCCAGCCGACGACCAGCAGCTTGGCGTCGCCGGTGGGGTCGTCGACCTCGAGCGGGGGGATCGTGTCGGCGATGCGGTCGATCTTGGCCTGCCGGGTGCGCACCATCAGGTCGTGGTTGTCGGGGTCGTAGGAGATGTCGCCGGTGCGGTCGGCCTTCTCCAGCCCGCCGATCCGGTTCATCAGCTCCGGCGTCCCCGGCACCGCCCACGGGCGGGCCAGCGTGTCGGGGTCGCGCAGGTACGGCTGGAACGACTCGGTGCCGTCATCGGCGACCTCGTTGGGCCCGGTGGCGAAGGCGGGGTCGATCGTCGGCAGCGCACTCACGTCGGGCAGCTGCCACGGCTCGGACCCGTTGGCCAGGTAGCCGTCGGACAGCAGGATCACCGGCGTCCGGTACGTCACGGCGATCCGCACCGCCTCGAGGGTGGCGTCGAAGCAGTCGGCCGGTGAGCGGGGGGCCACGATCGGCAGCGGCGCCTCGCCGTTGCGGCCGAACATCGCCTGCAGCAGGTCGGCCTGCTCGGCCTTGGTCGGCAGCCCGGTGCTCGGCCCGCCGCGCTGGATGTCGCAGACCAGCAGCGGCAGCTCGAGCATCACCGCTAGCCCGATCGTCTCCGACTTCAGCGACACCCCCGGCCCCGAGGTCGTGGTCACGCCGAGCGCCCCACCGAACGCCGCGCCCAGCGCGGCGCCGACACCGGAGATCTCGTCCTCGGCCTGGAACGTCGTCACGCCGAACCGCTTGTGCTTGCTCAGCTCGTGCAGGATGTCGGAGGCCGGGGTGATCGGGTACGACCCGAGGAACAGCGGCAGGCCGGACTGCTTGCTGGCCGCGATCAGCCCGTACGCGAGCGCGGTGTTGCCGGTGACGTTGCGGTAGCGGCCGGTCTCCATCGACGCCGGCTTCACCTCGTAGCGCACCGCGAACGCCTCGGTCGTCTCCCCGAAGTTCCACCCGGTGCGGAACGCCGTCACGTTGGCGTCGCGCAGCGTCGGGCGGGAGCCGAACCGGGTGGTGAGGAACTCCACCGTCGGCTCGGTCGGGCGGTCGTACATCCACGACAGCAGCCCGAGCGCGAACATGTTCTTGGCCCGGCCGGCGTCCTTGCGGGACAGCCCGAACTCCTTGACCGCCTCGACGGTCAGCGCCGTGAGGTCGACGTCGTGCACGAGGTACGGCTCCAGCGTGCCGTCCTCGAGCGGGTTGGTCTCGTAGCCCGCCTTCGTGAGGTTGCGGGACGAGAAGTCGTGGGTGTCGACGATGATCGTCGCCCCGCGCGGGACGTCGCGGATGTTGGCCCGCAGCGCGGCCGGGTTCATCGCCACCAGCACGTCGGGCGCGTCGCCCGGGGTCAGGATGTCGTGGTCGGCGAAGTGCACCTGGAAGCTGGAGACGCCCGCCATCGTGCCGGCTGGCGCTCGGATCTCGGCGGGGAAGTTCGGCAGCGTCGACAGGTCGTTGCCGAACAGTGCCGTCTCCTGGGTGAACCGGTCACCGGTGAGCTGCATGCCGTCGCCGGAGTCGCCGGCGAATCTGATGATGACGCGGTCGAGCTGCTTGACCTGCCTGGTCACGCGGGTCCTCTTCCCGGCGGGACGTGGACCGGTCGGGTCGCACTCGCCCCGCTCGTACGCGGATGTGTGCCACCTACCAGGATAGGCGCGTAGGACAGGATCGCTCGCCACGTCCGCCAGGCGGCGGGGCGACATGGGTCACGTTCCGGATCCGGTCCCCGATCCGCTCCCGGATCCACCCGCGCTGGGCAGGTTCTGCAGCCGGACCTGCCCGCGGGCCACCAGCCGGTCGGAGGCGTCGTGGGTCTCGACCACCCACACCTGCTGCGAGCGCCCCCGGTGGATCGGCACCGCCCTCGACCGCAGCGGGCCGGTGCGTACCGCCCGGTAGAAGTCGGTCTGGTTCGAGACCCCCACGACCGAGCCGCGGTCGCCGAACCAGATCCCCGCCGCCACGCTGGCCAGGGTCTCGACGACCGTGCTGTGCGCACCGCCGTTGACCAGCCCGAACGGCTGGTGCAGGTGTTCGCCCGCCTCCCACTCGCCGCGGACCTCGTCGCCGTCGGCATGCGTCAGCCGGAGCCCGACATGGTCGGCGAACGGCCCCAGCGACGCACCCGGCGCGAAGGGCGACGGCTCAGGCATCGTCGAGCGCGGAGCGGTCGTCGGCGGACAGCTCGAGTCCGGCCGCCTCCACCGAGCTGCGGATCGACTCCGGCCGGCTGGCCCCCGGGATCGGCACCACCCGCTCGGACAGCCCGAGCAGCCAGGCCAGCGCGACCTGCTGCGGACTGGCGCCGTGCCGCCGCGCCACATCGGCGAACGCCGAGTGCCGCTCGCCGAGGTCGCTCGCCTGGCGCATTCCCCCGAGCGGGCTCCACGGCAGGAAGGCCAGACCCAGCTCGTCGCAGACCTCCACCTCGGGCAGGCTGCTGCGGAACTTCGGCGACAGCTGGTTCTGCACGCTGACCAGCCCGTCGCCGATCACCCGGTGCGCGGCACGGATCTGGTCGGGGTCGGCGTTGGAGATGCCCACCCGCTGCACCAGCCCGGCCTCGAGCAGCTCGTTGAGCCCACCCATCGTCTCCTCGTACGGGACGTCGGGGTCGGGACGGTGGTGCTGGTAGAGCCCGATCGCCTCGACCTGCAGGGTGCGCAGCGACGCCTCGGCCGCGCGCCGCAGGTGCTCGGGCCGCCCGTCGGTGCCCCAGCTGCCGTCGGGCGAGCGGGTGTGCCCGCCCTTGGTCGCGACCAGCACCTCGTCGGTGTCACCGCCCCACGAGGCGAGCGCGCGGGCCACCAGCTGCTCGTTGTGGCCGGGCATGTAGTCGGCCTCGGTGCAGGTGTACGCGTCGGCGGTGTCGATCAGCGTGACGCCGGCCTCCAGGGCTGCGTGCACCGTCGCGACCGCGCGGTCGGTGTCCGGGATCGGGTCGACGGAGAACGGCATGGCGCCGAGGCCGACCGCGCTCACCTGCACGTCACCGATGCTGCGCTGCTGCACGTAACGTCTCCTGCCGATCGACGGACCCCGCCGACCGAGCCTAGGCCGGGGGCTCAGACGGTGCCGGACTCCCACCACCACGACTGTGAGCCGTAGGCGTACTCGACTCGGCTGTCGCAGTGCTGCCAGGAGTGGGTGTAGGCCTCCAGGCCGGAGAAGCCGCAGGTCTCGGCCACCTGGTAGGTCTGCCGGGTCGTGCGGCCGGAGACGACGACGTCGCCGGCGACGCCGTAGACGTGCATCGAGTTGCTGGCCCCGCCGACGGAGGCGTTGTGGGCCACCGAGCGGAAGCCGGAGTTCACCGTCACCGCGCCGCCGCCGGACTTCAGCCGCAGCGCCTCCAGCTTGTACATCAGCCGGCGCACGTTCTCGCGCACCGTCGACTCGCCGACCTTCCCACCGGTGAAGCCGGCGCCGTCCTTGGAGTCGAACTCGGTCCACTCGAAGTGCGCGGTGGAGCCGTCGGCGCTCTCCAGCGCGTTCAGCGCGGTGTGCGTCTGTGGTCCGGCGACACCGTCGGCCGACAAACCGTACGCCCGCTGGAACCGCACGACGGCGGCCTTGGTGCCCGCCCCGAACGCGCCGTCGACGGCCACGTAGGTCTGCTGGGCGGAGTCGGCGGCCCAGCCGGCGACCCGTACCTGCAGCTCGGCGACGTCGGCGCCGGATGAACCCTCGGCGAGGGTGCGGGTCCACGAGTACGCCGCCGCGGGGCCGGCGGCGACGGCGGCCAGGCCGGCGGCGACGGGCACCGCCACGGCGCCGCGGATCAGGGTGCGGCGGGACAGGGGTCGGGACAGGGGTCGGGTCGGCGTCATGGCGAACCTCCTCGTCGGATGCGCCTCAGGCTAGTGGGATAAAAGGTCACGAAACGGGACAGATGACCCCACCGCGTCCTACGGTCAGGAGATCGACATCCGCCCTGGAGGAGGACCGCCATGACCGGAACTGCCGCCCCGACCCCCCGCCCCGACCGGTCGCTCCGGCCGAGTCGCCGCTCGGTGTTCCGAGCCGGCGCGGTGCTGGGCACGGCCGCCGCCGTCGGTCCCTTCCAGCTGCGGCTGGCGCCGGGCGCCGTCGCCGCCCCCAGCGTGGCCTCCTGCGCCACCTGGGGCGCCGAGGCGGCCCGCGGGACGATCGAGTTCACGTCGCCGCCGGCGAACCTGGTCGTGCACCACACCGCCAGCGCCAACTCCACCGACTACACCCAGGCGCACGCCTACCAGCTCGCGCGCGACATCCAGCAGTGGCACTTCGGCAACGGCTGGATCGACAGCGGCCAGCAGTTCACGATCAGCCGCGGTGGCTACGTCATGGAGGGCCGGCACGAGAGCCTGGGTGCGGTGTCCGGCGGCACGCAGCACGTCATCGGCGCGCACGTCGGCGGCTACAACTCCACCTGCATCGGGATCGAGAACGAGGGCACCTACACGTCCGTCGGCCCCACCCAGGCGCTGTGGGACTCGCTGGTCGAGACCAGCGCCTGGATCTGCGGGCAGTACGGCATTGCGTCGTCCGGCATCCTCGGCCACCGCGACTTCAACGCCACCGAATGCCCGGGCGAGGTGCTCTACGGGATGCTGCCCGACCTGCGCGCCGCCGTGGGCTCCGCGCTCGGCGAGCGGCCGCTGCCGGCTGCCCGGCAGTGGCCGACCACGTCCCGTGGCGCCGAGGGCGTGCGGGTGCGCGCCCTGCAGCACCTGCTCCGCCAGGGCGGGCAGTCGGTTCCGGTCGACGGGGTGGTCGGCGGCGCCACCGTGGCGGCGGTGCGGGCCTTCCAGCGCGCCCGGCGGCTGCCGATCGACGGCACGGCAGGCCCGCGTACCTGGGAGTCGGCCGTCACCACGGTGATGGTCGGCAGCCACCGTCCGCGCGCCGGTGCCACCGAGGCCGTGCGGGCCGCCCAGCTGCTGCTGTCGGCCGCCGGTCGGCCGGTCGCCGTCGACGGCCAGTTCACCGCCCGTACGGCAGACGCCGTCGCTGCCTATCAGCGCGCGGCCGGACTGACCGCTGACGGCGCGGTCGGCGCGGAGACCTGGGCCGCTTTGCTCGACTGAGGGCGGTCGCCGGGATCGCAGTAGCCGAAACGGTGCAACGGGGGCGTTCGGACCACTACGGTCGCCGATACGACGTCGCAACGGTGCGGTGCCGCGGGGCAGGAGGCCCCGATAGCGCAGGGGGTGCGCATGGTGGCCCGTCGGCTGATGCCTGCGACGACCGCGTTGTTGTCGAGCCTGCTCCTCGCCGTCCCCCTGGTGGCTCCTGAGGCGCACGGGCAGGGACCGGATCGGCAGGCACCACACCTGGAGGTCCAGGCCGACTGGGTGGTGGGTGCGCAGGTCGGTCGCAGCAACCAGCCCGGCCAGGAGTGCGCCCCCGACATCTACACCGACATCCCGTACCGGGTGAGCTGGACGGCGCGCGATCCCAGCGGCATCCGCGGCTACAACATCTGGGAACTGTCGCGGGGTGGTCCTCCCGCCGTGCTGTACGACTGGTGGTCCAACTACGGCGGGCCCCACGACACCGCCTTCCGGGCGACGGCCACCGACAATCACGGCGACTGCGGTGGCGGCTCGCAGGTCAAGGCAGGCTGGGCAGTCACCGCCTACGACATGGCCGGCAATGCCCGGTACGAAGAGGCCCAGGTGTCGCCCTACGTCGTCCAGGAGGACGGGACCACGGCGTCGTTCATGATCGGTGCGCCGACGATCGCTCGGTCGCATGGCTGGGAGCCCGCACTGTGCACGTGCGTGTCCGGTGGGCGTCTGATCCACACCAGCACCAAGGGGGCGACCGTCACCATCACGATCGAGGACATGAGCCGGATCGCCCTGATCATGACGAAGGCACCCCAGCGCGGCGAGGTGCGTATCAGCGTCGACGGGGTCGCGGTGGCCACGGTCGACTCCCAGGCCGGCGAGACCCGGCGCCGAGTGGTCGTCTGGTCCCGGTCGCTGGGTCCCGGCGAGCACGTCGTCGAGGTGGTGAACCGCGCGACACCGGGGCGGGCCCGGGTAGACGTGGACGCGCTCATCGTGCAGCACTGATCGGGGTGACGGGGTCGCGTGCTCGGAGTCGTTTGTCCGGATGAACGACGGACGCCGGGGGCGTGTCTCTGACGGCTTCCCGACGGCTCCGAAATGCGGACTTCGCCTCCCTGGCCCAGGGTGCGCAGTGAGCGCAGCGGCCGCTCGCGCTCATCGCCCTGGGGAGGGACCGATGTCCGAGAGGAAGCCTGTCCGGTGGCTGACCGGGCACGCGAAGGTAGGGCTCAAGGAGCTGCCGAGCAACGTCTCGTGGTTGTTGTCCAAGGCACTCGTGGGGCCGGCCGAGAACGCTGCCGCCGGTAGCCGTGACCACGCTCGAGCGGTGGCGCACAGCGTCCGCGACGGCGTGGCTCGCGGCGACTCGCTGGAGGCTCGGCTGACCCGTGCCAGGGAGGCCGCCGAGCGAGCACAGCAGCTCGAGGCGGACGCTCTGGACGAGGCGCGGCGTGCCAAGGAGCTCAGCGACCACGCCAGCGATGTCTCGGCGGAGGGTGAGCGCCGGGTACGCGACAGCGAGCAACGCGCGGCCGAGCAGGTGGAGGCCCAGGTCGCGGAGGCGCGCCGGAAGGCGGACGAGGAGGTGGAGGCGAGCCGTGCCCGCGCGGAAGAGGAGGCGCAGGGCTCGGTGCGCCAGGTGGCCGAGGAGGTCCGAGCCGACGAGGAGCAGGCCCGCGCGGAGGCCGAACAGGCTCAGGAGCGCGCCCGGTCGAGGATCGCCGAGGCGACAGAGCAGATGGCCGAGGCCCGTCGGCTCGCCGACGAGGCAGTGCAGGCCGCGCAGCAGGCAGCCGCCGAGGCGCAGCAGCGGGCAGCGGACCTCGCCGGCGAGGCGCGTACGCGGGCCGAGGGCGCGGACGAACAGGTGGCCGAGGCCACGGAGGTGCAGCGGGCTGCCGCGTCCCACGCGAAGGACATCACCAAGCAGTTGCGGCGCAAGGACGTCCCAGAAGATCTCGACGAGCTACCCCGCAAGGACCTGCTCGACCTCGCGACGACCCTCGACATCACCGGTCGATCGTCGATGAACAAGGCCGAGCTGGTCAGCGCGATCGACGCGCAGTCCAAGCTGCGCGGCTGACCGCCCAGGAGGGAGATCGACGATGGCATGGTTCACGAGGCAGAGCAGGTGGGAGAAGGCCACCGAGCCGCTGCGGGGGCACGTACCCGTCCCCGGCAAGGCTGCGGTCAAGTCGGGAGCGGTGATGGCGGGGACGGCGTTGGCAGTGACGATGGCGAGCTCGGTGGTCTCGGCAGCTCGCAGGAAGTGGTCGCAGTCGTGAGGATCAGGACCGTGGCCTTCTTCGCTGTCGGCTACGTGCTCGGCTCGAGAGCAGGACGTGAGCGATATGCCCAGCTGGTTGCGTTGGCTCAGAAGGCCTCGGTACGGCTCGACGAGCACAGCCGCGCACAGAGACCCCCGGTCGGCGGCGCCGGTCAGGGGTCTCATCGCGACGCCTGACCCAGAGGGAAGGCTCCCCGAGGGCGTAGGGGTCGAGGCCCACGTGCTGGCCCGACTGCTCGGCATGCCGCTGCTGCGGGTCCGCGCCGATGTCCTGCTGGTGCCGGTGCGCCTGCGTGACGAGATGCCACCGAGCGTGCCCTCGGCAGCGGGGCCGACGGCGCCCCGGGGCGCTCTTCCATCGGTGGTTGCGTCGCGCTCCCCGGCCTCCGGCGGCTCGGGGCTGGCAGAGGCCCAACGGTTGGTCGTGGAGTCTGAGCGCGACCTGCGGGCGCTGCCGCCGACCGAGCCCGAAGGCTAGCGAGCAAGCGGCTCTCGCTCGGCGGCGGCGAATTGCGTACATAACGGGCGCGGCGCAGACTCCTCGCAGACACCGACGCGAGGAGCAGTCCGATGTCCGAGCCCGGCCCGGAGCCGGTCGATCCCGCGTTCCTGAACCGGGTGATGGCCGACATGGCCGAGCGGGCCGGGGCCGCTGACCCGCTGACCTCGGCGCACGACGGCGCCGACGCCGCCACCGCGCAGCGGGTCGAGGAGGCCGTTGCCGGCCTCGAGGCCGACCTGCTGCGGGTCTCGCACGAGCTGGCGGCACACCCGGAGGTCAGGTTCGAGGAGGAGCGCAGCAGCGCGCTTCTCGCCGAGGTCGCGCGGGCGCACGGCGCGGACGTGACCCACGGCGTCGGCGACCTGCCGACGGCGCTGCGGGCCGAGGTCGGCACCACGGGTCCGACGATCGCGGTGATGAGCGAGTACGACGCCCTGCCGGGCATCGGTCACGGCTGCGGTCACAACATCATCGCGGCGGCGGGACTGGGTGCGTTCCTCGCCCTGGCGTCGCTCGGCGACGCACTGCCGGGCCGGGTCCGGTGGCTCGGTACGCCAGGCGAGGAGGGCGGTGGGGGCAAGGAGCTGCTCGCCCGCGCCGGGCAGCTCGAGGGCCTCGACGCGGCGGTGATGGTGCACCCGTTCGGCCTCGACGTGGCCGAGCACGTCTTCCTCGGTCGCCGCATCGCGCGGGTCACCTTCCTCGGCGCCACGGCGCACGCCTCCGCGCAGCCGTTCATGGGTCGCAACGCCCTGGACGCGGTGGCGCTCGCCTATCAGGGGGTGGCGCTGCACCGCCAGCAGCTGCCGCCGAGCGACCGCGTGCACTGCGTCGTGACCGAGGGCGGTGACCGGCCCAACGTCATCCCGGACCGCGGACAGCTGCTGTTCTACGTGCGCTCGCCGCACCCGGACACGCTGCGCGCACTGAGCAGGCGGCTGGAGCAGATCGTCCGCGGTGCCGCCCTGATGACCGGCTGCGGTGTCGAGATCGAGTGGGACGAGCTGCCCGCGACCCTGCCGGTACGAGCCAACGCCGCGCTGGCCGGTCGATGGGGTGTACGTCTTGCCGGGCGTGGGCGCGAGGTCCTGCCGCGCGGCGTGGTGCCCGACCTGCTGGCCGGGTCCACCGACTTCGGCAACGTCTCCTACCGGGTGCCGTCGCTGCACCCGATGATCGCCGTGGCCGACCCGCAGGTGTCGTTGCACACCCGCGAGTTCGCCGCGGCCGCTGCCTCGCCGGCCGGCGACCGGGCCGTGCTCGACGGCGCGGCCGGTCTCGCCCTGGTCGCGCTCGACTACCTGGCCGACCCAGAGCTGCGCGCCGCGGTCGACGCGGAGTTCGCCGCCGAGGACCCGATCGACGTGCCGTCGTACTTCGAGGAGTGACATGAGCGACGCCACCGCCACCGGCCCGACCACGCGCGTCGACCGGCTGCTGTCCGCCCTCGAACGGGCCGGCAACCGGCTGCCCGAGCCGTTCATCCTGTTCGTGCTGCTGTTCCTCGTCGTGGCCTTCGTCTCGACAGGCCTCGCGTGGGCCGGCGTCGAGGTGCAGGTGCCCGGCGCCGACGAGAGCACCCAGATCCGTGGGCTGTTCACCGGTGAGGGGATGGTCTGGCTCACCACCACCCTCGGCGCCAACTTCATCGAGTTCCCGCCGCTGGTCACCGTGCTGACGATCCTGATCGGCGTCGCGCTCGCCGAGCACTCCGGGCTGCTTGCCGCCGGCATCCGCCGGCTGTTCGGCTCCGCCCCGCGGTGGGCGCTCCCGTACGCGGTCGGTTTCGTCGGCGTGAGCGGGTCGGTGATGGCCGACTCGTCCTTCGTCGTGATCCCGCCGCTGGCCGCGATGGTGTTCAAGGCGGCCGGGCGGCACCCGGTGGCCGGTCTGCTCGGCGGATTCGCCGCGGTGGGCGCTGGCTACTCGACGTCGGTGTTCGTCACCAGCCTCGACGCCCTGTTCGCCGGCATCACCAATGCGGTCACGGCGGGCCTGCCCGATCCCGGCCGGCCGGTCAACCCGCTGACCAACTACTTCTTCAACGTCACCTCGGCGGTGGTGCTCAGCCTGATCGCCGGCTGGGTGATCGCCCGGGTGCTCGAGCCCCGGATGTGGCGGCTCGACGTGCCCACCGAGCAGACGGCCGATGACGACGAGGGCGCCGCCCCCGCCGACACGGTGGCGGGAGTCGAGCTCACCGACGCCGAGCGGCGCGCCCTGCGCTGGGCGCTGCTGGCGGCGATCGGCACCGCGTTGGTGATCGTCCTGGCGGTCGCGCTGCCCGGTTCACCGTGGCGCAACGAGGAGGGTAACTACCTGCCGGAGTCACCGCTGCTGGACTCCATCGTGTTCATCGTCTTCACGATGTTCGCGGTGCCCGGCATCGTGTACGGGTTCGTCTCGGGCACCTTCAGCCGGGCGGCCGACGTCCCGCGGGTCATGGCCCAGATGATCCGGTCGATGTCCGGCTTCATCGTGCTGGCCTTCATCCTCGGGCAGTTCACCGCCCTGTTCGACTGGTCCGGCGTCGGCTCGTGGCTCGCCGTCGCCGGCGCCGACGGGGTGAAGGCGATCGGGCTGCCCGCGTTCGCGGCGATTCTGGTGTTCATCGTGCTGGCCTCGTGCCTCAACCTGCTGATCGTCTCCGGTTCGGCGATGTGGACGCTGGTGGCGGCGGTGTTCGTGCCGATGTTCGCGCTGCTCGGCATCGAGCCGGGCTTCGTGCAGGCGGCCTTCCGGGTGGGTGACGCCGCCACCCAGGTCATCACGCCGCTGAACCCGTACATGATCGTGCTGCTCACCATGCTGCGCCGGTACGAACCGGAGGCCGGGCTGGGCACGCTGATGGCCCGGATGCTGCCGTTCGTGGTGCCGTTCTGGGTCGCCTGGGTGCTGGTGCTCACCGTCTTCTACGTGGGCGACATCCCACCCGGACCAGGCTCAGGCGTGCACATCGGCGAGTGAGGGCCGGGAGGCGTCACTCGCCGTCCGGGGCGTCGAGGCCGGCCCGCTCGCGGTAGCCGGCGGCCTCCTCCGGAGTGATCGCCGTGGACAGCTCCTGCCACTCCAGCCAGGAGATGAAGCCGTACCGCGGATAGACGCCCCCGCGTACGCCGTCGGCCATCATCGGACCGGCCTCCAGGGCACTGGCGCGCACCTTGGCGTGCTGCTCGGGCTGGCGCGCGAGGGCGTGCCCGAGCTGGCGGGCGGTGCGCCGTGCCTGCTCGGCCTCCTTGGGCTTCGGAGGCCGGTCGTTCTCGACCGAGCTCTTCCCGATGTCGCTGATCGCCCCCTTCCAGTCGGCCACGAACTCGCGCGCGCCACGGATCGCTGCTCCGGGCAGCCACACGGCGGTGCGCACCGGCGCCAGGACCGCCTCGGTCTGCTTCCAGAACCGGGTCGCGACCTCGCGGTACGGCTCCAGCTCGGTGCACGCCAGGTCGACGTCGACCGCGGTGATCTGGCCGGTCGCCGGGTCGATCAGCACCGGCAGGTGCACCTCGTCCGGCAGCTTGTCCCAGGGGCCGTAGTTGGTGCCCGCGTAACGCAGCACGATGCGCAGCCAGTTGGGCATCTTGGCCTTGACCCGCTGGTGGTCGGTGGCGCGGCTGTCGGAGAGGCCGGGGACGGCGGGGACGAGCAGCACCGACTCTCGCACCCGCGACTTCGCCCTGAAGTTGTTGACGTTGCCGCCCTCGGCGAGGCCGTCCTCGCCCCCGCTGATCGATCCGGGTACGACGTAGGCCCGGCCCGGGACGGCCTGGCTGCTCACGGTCGCCCTACCGGTAGTTCACGAACTGCACGGCGAAGTCGTACTCCTGCTCCTTGACGAGCGCGATGACCGCCTGCAGGTCGTCGCGCTTCTTGCTCGACACCCGCAGCTCGTCACCCTGGACCTGGACCTTCACGCCCTTGGGTCCCTCGTCGCGCACCAGCTTGGAGATCTTCTTGGCGTGCTCCTGGCTGATCCCCTGGTTCAGCGTGGCGTCGATCTTGACCTCGCGGCCGGACTGCCGCGGCTCGCCGGACTCCAGTGCCTTGAGCGAGACGCCGCGCTTGACCAGCTTGGACTTGAACACGTCCAGGGCGGCCATCGCCCGCTCCTCGGCGTTGGCGGAGATCTCGACGCCGTTCTCACCGCGCCAGGCGATCGAGGTGTTGGTGTTCTTGAAGTCGAAGCGCTGGGAGATCTCCTTGGCCGCCTGGTTGAGGGCGTTGTCGACCTCCTGCCGGTCGACCTTGCTGACGATGTCGAAGCTGGAGTCGGCCGCCATGGTTGTCCTCCCGGAAATGTGCGTTGCTCGGTGGGCTATCGTTCCGTGTCGCCGGCCCCGATCGTAAGGGGCGCGCGGCGCCCGGCAGGTTGCCCGAGCGGCCAAAGGGAGCTGACTGTAAATCAGCCGGCACAGCCTTCGCAGGTTCGAATCCTGCACCTGCCACCGGCCAGCCACCGGTCTGTCACCGGCCAGCCGCCGACCCGGCCCTGCGGGGCCCGGGTCGGCGCTGTGTGGCGGGCCGCCGATTTCAGCGGCGTTCACCCCGCTGTGTATCCTCTGAGGTCGCCCGCCCCTTTAGCTCAGTCGGCAGAGCGTCTCCATGGTAAGGAGAAGGTCTACGGTTCGATTCCGTAAAGGGGCTCTGGGACCGCACTCGTCGGCTCGCCGGCGACGACCGGGCCTGGCGGCGGGGTAGCTCAGGCGGTCAGAGCACACGGCTCATAATCGTGGTGTCGCGGGTTCGAGTCCCGCCCCCGCTACGCGGCACAGATCGGCACAAGCGACACAGACGCACAACGACGCAGACAGGTAGGCAGCCCGTGGCCAGCAAGAGCTCAGACGTCCGCCCCAAGATCACGATGGCGTGCACGGTCTGCAAGGAGCGCAACTACATCACCAAGAAGAACCGCCGCAACGACCCGGACCGGATGGACCTGAAGAAGTTCTGCCCGCGCTGCGGCAAGCACACCGATCACCGCGAGACCCGCTGACGGAGGCGGACGAGCGCGCCGTGGCCCTCGACCCCGGCCTGGCCGGGCGTACGTTCGACCCCACCCCGCCCTACGACGTGAGTCGGGCCGACGTGGCGCGCTTCGCGGCCGCGGTCGGCGAGGCCGACCCGGTCCACACCGACGTCGACGTCGCCCGGCAGCGAGGGCACCGCGACGTGCCCGCGCCGCCCACCTACCCGATCGTCGTCGCCTTCGAGGCGATGCGGCGGCTGCTGGCCGACCCCACGGTCGGCATCGAGCTGCGCAACGTGGTGCACGCCGAGCAGCGCTTCGAGAGCAGCCGCGCGGTGTACGCCGGCGACCTGCTGACTGCGACACTCACCGTCGAGTCCGTACGCACCGCCGCCGGCACCGACCTGGTGGCCACCAGCAGCGCGATCACAGATGCCGACGGCGAGCTGGTGTGCACCGCCCGGGCCTCGCTCGCCCACCGGGCGCCGGCCGCCGAGGGCGAGGACGCCTGATGGCCGGGCAGCTCACCGAGGGTGCGGCGCTACCTACCCAGACCTACCGGGTCACCCGGGCCGACCTGATCGCTTACGCGGGTGCCAGCGGCGACCACAACCCGATCCACTGGTCCGACCGGGTGGCTACCGCGGTCGGCCTGCCCGGCGTCGTCGCGCACGGCATGTTCACGATGGCGCTCGGCGGCCGCGCGCTGACGGAGTGGGCCGGCGATCCCGCCCGGGTGCGCGAGTACGGCGTGCGGTTCACCCGCCCGGTGGTCGTGCCCGACGACGACGACGGGATCGAGGTCACCGTCGACGGGGTCGTGGGCACGGTCGGCAACGGCCGGGCCCGGGTCGATCTCACCGTGACCTGCGCTGGCACGAAGGTGCTCGGCCAGGCGCGGGCCAGCGTTGCCGTCGATGACTGAGCCGGTCACGTTCGCGGGGCTCACCACGCTGCGCCTCGGCGGTCCGGCGCCTCGGTCGGTCGAGGCCCATGACGAGCAGGCTCTGGTGGACGCGGTCTCGGCCGCTGACGCCGAGGGTGAGCCCGCGCTGGTGGTCGCCGGTGGCAGCAACCTGGTCGTGGCCGACGAGGGCGTGTCCGGTCCGGTGGTGCTGGTCCGTACCCGCGGCGTGCACGTCGAGTCCGACCTGTGCGGCGGCGCGCTGGTCCGGGTGGCGGCGGGCGAGAACTGGGACGCGCTGGCCGCACGCGCAGTGCGCGAGGGCTGGGTGGGCGTCGAGGCGCTGGCCGGCATCCCCGGCTCCGTCGGGGCGACCCCGGTGCAGAACGTCGGCGCGTACGGGCAGGACGTCGCGCAGACCCTGGCCTCGGTGCGCACTTGGGACCGCGTCGAGCGCCGGCAGCGGACGTTCGCGAACGCAGACTGCGGTTTCGGCTACCGGACCAGCCGGTTCAAGGCCGACCCCGGCCGGTTCCTGGTGCTCGAGGTGACCTTCCAGCTGCCGCTCGGCGACCTGTCCGCCCCCGTTGCGTACGCCGAGCTGGCCCGGCGGCTGGGTGCCGAGGTGGGGGAGCGGCGGCCCCTGTCCGAGGTGCGCGAGGCGGTGCTGGCGCTGCGGGCCGGCAAGGGGATGGTGCTCGACCCGGCCGACCACGACACCTGGAGCGCGGGCTCGTTCTTCACCAACCCGGTGGTCGCCGACGACGCCGCAGCCGCGCTTCCCGACGAGGTGCCCCGTTGGCCGCAGGCCGACGGCACCGTCAAGGTGAGCGCGGCCTGGCTGATCGAGCACTCAGGCTTCGGCAAGGGCTACGGCACCGGGCCGGCCCGGATCTCGTCCAAGCACACCCTGGCGCTCACCAACCGCGGCAACGCCCGTACCGCCGATCTGCTCGCGCTGGCCCGCGAGGTGCGCGACGGCGTGCATGACCGGTTCGGGCTCACGCTGGTCAACGAGCCCGTCACCGTCGGCTGCTCGCTGTAGTGCCCGACCGACGCGGCCGACGTCGCGGCGAGGGGGCGGGGTGGGGGCTCCGTGGCCAAGGGTTCCACCGGCACCAAGGGGTTCCACCGGTACCAAGGGTTCCACCGCGAAACCTAGGGATGCACCGCGTAATTACGCGGTGGGACCTTCGGTTTCCCACGTTCACTTGGGAAACCCAGATGGCGTCAGCCGGTGAGCCAGGTGTCGATCCGGGTCAGGAGGTCGGCGCGGAGGGTGTCGGGGGCGTAGGAGGCGCGCACGGACATCCGGGCCAGGTCGGCCAGCGTGGGGTCGGAGAGCTCGTGCGCGGCTCGGACGACCGCGTACTGCCCGGCGAGCCGCGACCCGAAGAGCAGCGGGTCGTCCGCGCCGAGGGCGATCGGCACCCCGGCCTCCAGCAGCGTCGGCAGCGGCACCTCCTCGAGGGTCGAGTAGACGCCGAGCGAGACGTTGGAGACGGGGCACACCTCGAGCGTCACGCCGGAGTCGACGACCCTCCCCAGCACCTCGGGGTCCTCGACGCAGCGCACGCCGTGGCCCAGCCGGTCGGCGTGCAACGCGGTGAGGCAGGCCCGGACGCTCCCCGGCCCGCGCAGCTCGCCACCGTGCGGCACGCTGGCCAGCCCGGCGGCCCGGGCGATGTCGAAAGCCCGGGCGAAGTCCTCGGCGAACCCTCGCCGCTCGTCGTTCGACAACCCGAAGGCCACCACCCCGCGACCGACGTACTGGGCCGCCAGCCGGGCCAGCGTCCGCGCGTCCATCGGGTGCCGGGTCCGGTTCGCGGCGATCACCACCGCCATCGGCAGCCCGGTCGCCTCGCCCGTCTCCCGCACCGCGTCGAGGACCAGGTCGGTGAAAGCGGTGATCCCGCCGAACCGCGCCGCGTAGCCCGACGGGTCGACCTGGATCTCGGTCCAGCCGCATCCGTCGGCCACGTCGTCCTCGGCGGCCTCGCGCACGAGGCGACGCACGTCGTCCTCCGTGCGCAGCACCGATCGGGCGACGTCGTAGAGCCGCTGGAACCGGAACCAGCCCTTCTCGTCCGCCACCGACAGCTCCGGCGGCCAGTCCTCACGCAGCGCCGAGGGCAGCCGCACGCCGTCCCGGTCGGCCAGCTCGACGAGGGTCGCGTGCCGCATCGAGCCGGTGAAGTGCAGGTGCAGGTGCGCCTTGGGCAGTGCCAGGATCGACCGCCGGTCCGTCGCCTCGGCCGCCACGCTCACCGCGGTGTCCCGGCCGGCAGCGCGGCGGCGAGCGCGGCCGCCAGCCGGTCGCGCTCGGCGACCGGCACCCGCTCGGGCTCCGGCCGGCCGAGCCGGGCGAAGATCCGCGGGCCCCGCTCCTCGGTCGGCTGGTCCGGCATCCGCGGCACCACGTGCAGGTGCAGGTGGGCGAAGCCCTCGGCCTCGGCCAGCAGCAGCACGTACGTCTTGGCGCAGCCGGTGACCTGTTCGAGCGCGGTGGTGAGACCGGACAGCAGCGGTCCCAGCTCAGCGGCCGCCGCGGGCGTGAGCTCGGACAGGCTGAGCAGGTGGCGACGGGGCAGCACCACCAACCAGCCGGGCAGCGAGGTGTCGAAGGCGTGTGCCACCCGCCAGTGGTCGGTGACGACGACCCGCTCGTGCGGAGGCTGGTCCGCCGCCTCCTCCCGCGTGCAGCTGTAGCAGTCCGGCTCGCCCACCCCGTCAGCCGGTGCCGAGCAGCTTCTGCATCCTGGCGACGCCCTCGGCGAGGTCGTCGTCGCCGAGCGCGTACGACAACCGCAGGTAGCCCGGGGTCCCGAACGCCTCGCCGGGCACGACCGCCACCTCGACCTGGTCGAGGATGATCCCGGCCAGCTCGGCAGACGACGTCGGGGTGTGGCCGCCGACGTCGCGACCGAGGACCCCCTTGACCGAGGGGTAGGCGTAGAACGCGCCCTGCGGGGTCGGGCAGACGACGCCGTCGATCTCGTTCAGCATCGACACCATCGTGCGGCGCCGGCGGTCGAAGGCCTCCCGCATCATCGCCACCGCCGACAGGTCACCGGTGAGCGCCGCGACCGCAGCCCGCTGAGCAACGTTGGACACGTTGGACGTGGCGTGCGACTGCAGGTTGGTGGCCGCCTTGACCACGTCGGGCGGGCCGAGCACCCAGCCCACCCGCCACCCTGTCATCGCGTAAGTCTTCGCGACCCCGTTGACGACCACGCAGCGGTCGGCCAGCTCGGGCACCGCCACCGGCAGGGACACCGCCTCGGCGCCGTCGTAGACGAGGTGCTCGTAGATCTCGTCGGTGAGCACCCAGAGGCCGTGCTCGACCGCCCAGCGCCCGATCGCCTCGACCTGCTCGCGCGGGTAGACCGCACCGGTGGGGTTGGAGGGCGAGCAGAACAGCAGCACCTTGGTGCGGTCGGTACGCGCCGCCTCGAGCTGCTCGACGGTGACCAGGTAGTCCTGGGTCTCGTCGGCGAGGACCTCGACGGGTACCCCGTCAGCGAGCCGCACCGACTCGGGGTAGGTGGTCCAGTACGGCGCGGGCAGCAGCACCTCGTCACCGGGGTCGAGCAGGGCGGCGAACGCCTCGAAGACGGCCTGCTTGCCGCCGTTGGTGACCAGCACCTGCGCCGGGGCGACCTCGTAGCCGGAGTCGCGCGCGGTCTTGGCGACGATCGCGGCCTTGAGCTCCGGCAGCCCGCCGGCGGGGGAGTAGCGGTGGTTGCGGGGGTCGCGGCACGCTTCGACCGCCGCCTCCACGATGGCGTCCGGCGTGGGGAAGTCGGGCTCGCCGGCGCCGAACCCGATCACCGGTCGGCCCTCGGCCTTGAGGGCCTTGGCCTTGGAGTCGACCGCGAGGGTCGCGGACTCGGCGATGCCGCCGATCCGCGCGGACACCCGGGTGGACTCGCGGCTGGACAGGGGGGCGGACTGTGCGGCCATGGGCCCATCGTGTCACCCGGTTCGCCGGTCGCGCAGCGCCCCGCCGCCCTACCCGGGCACCCCGCCGGACCCCAGCGCCGGTTCGACTCCCCCCGGCCAGACCCCGTAGACTCGCCGGTTGGTGGATCCAGCACCCGTGGTCAGCATGCCCGCGTGCGGCCGGTTCCTCCGCCCAGGGCACTAGCTCAACTGGCAGAGCATCGGTCTCCAAAACCGAAGGTTGGGGGTTCGAGTCCCTCGTGCCCTGCAAGACCGGGCCGACGAGCGGGCCGGGCGACAGACCGACGGACACACCGGCGGACGACAGGACAGGTGGCAGCAGTGAGCGACACCCGGTCGAGGGCACCGGCGACGAGTGGCGGCGAGCGCCGTACCTCTCCCGGGTTGTTCCTGCGCCAGGTCATCGCCGAGCTGCGCAAGGTCGTGTGGCCCACCCAGCAGCAGGTCATCACGTACTTCTTCGTGGTCCTGGTGTTCGTGGCCGTGATGATGGCGTACGTCTCCGGCCTGGACTTCGCTCTCGGCAAGGCGATGTTCGCGGTCTTCGGCTGACCGGCCCACGACCAACCCAACGTACGAGTGAAGGTGGCGGAAACCGACGTGTCCCAGCCGATCGACGAGGTCGAGCAGAGCTATGACTCCCTCGACCCCGCGCTCCGGGCCGAGGGTGAGACCGAGCGCACCGACGACAACCGCACGGGTCAGGACCAGGAAATCCAGGACGTCGAGGTCCAGGCAGGCGTCGACGCCGCTGCCGACGACCTCGAGCAGTCGGCCGAGGCCGAGGCCGTGACCACCGAGGCGACCCCCGACGACGTCGCCTCCGACGCCGCTGTCGACCTGGGTGTCGACGACCTCTCGACCGACCCCGTCGACACGGTCGAGACGGCGGCCGAGCCCACCGAGCAGCCCACCGAGCAGCCCACCGAGCAGCCCACCGATGAGCCCGCGGACCCGGCAGCCGACGTCGCCGTGGCCGCTGCCGACGACGACGGGCCGGCCGAGAGCGCCGCGATCGACGCCGCCGCAGACGCCGCCGACGTGGCGGCCGAGGAGGCCGCCGTCGAGGAGGGCGAGCCCGTCGCCGGGGTCGACGACCCGGGCGACCCGCTGCAGGAGTTCCGCGACCTGCTGCACTCCCAGCCGGGTGAGTGGTTCGTGGTCCACACCTACTCCGGCATGGAGAACCGGGTGAAGGCCAACATCGAGAGCCGGATCGGCTCGTTGAACATGGAGGACTTCATCTACGAGGTCACGGTGCCGACCGAGGAGGTGGCCGAGATCAAGAACGGCCAGCGCCGCATGGTCAAGCGCACCGTCCTGCCCGGCTACGTGCTGGTGCGGATGGACCTCACCGACGAGTCCTGGTCGGCCGTGCGGCACACCCCGTCGGTGACAGGCTTCGTCGGCCACAGCCACCAGCCGGTCCCGCTGAGCCTGGCCGAGGTCGAGTCCATGCTGGCCCCCGCGGTCGAGGCGCAGGCCGCCGCCGCTGTCGCCAGCGAGAGCGGCGAGTCCGCAGCCACGTCGAAGAAGGCCCCGAAGGTCGAGTTCTCCGACTTCGCCGCGGGCGACTCGGTCATGGTCGTCGACGGGCCGTTCGCGACCCTGCACGCCACCATCACCGAGATCAACATCGACGCCCAGCGGGTCAAGGCGCTGGTCGAGATCTTCGGCCGGGAGACCCCGGTCGAGCTGAGCTTCACCCAGATCCAGCGGGCCTGACCGCCCGCAGACCGCACTACCGACCGCACCACCGACCGCACCACGAAACGCAACCGAAGGACCCAGAACCATGCCCCCCAAGAAGAAGGTCGCTGCACTGGTCAAGGTGCAGCTCCAGGCCGGTCAGGCCACCCCTGCTCCCCCGGTGGGCACGGCCCTCGGTCCGCACGGCGTGAACATCATGGAGTTCTGCAAGGCGTACAACGCCGCGACAGAGACCATGCGCGGCAACGTCATCCCGGTCGAGATCACGATCTTCGAAGACCGGTCGTTCACGTTCATCACCAAGACGCCGCCGGCCGCAGAGCTGATCAAGAAGGCCGCCGGCATCGGCAAGGGCTCGGCGGTGCCGCAGAAGGACAAGGTCGGCCGGCTGACGCGTGACCAGGTGCGCGAGATCGCCACCACCAAGCAGCCCGACCTCAACGCCAACGACATCGACGCCGCGATGAAGATCGTCGAGGGCACCGCTCGCTCGATGGGCGTCACCATCCAGGGCTGAGCCCACCGCTGACAGCACCGCAGACCGACACGGCACACTGAGAGCAGACCGACAGCAGTACGTGGCAGGGCCGCTGACGCGCCCGACGACCACACCCTGGTGAAAGGAACCAGACATGCAGCGCAGCAAGAGCTATCGCGAGACGGCGGACAAGCTCGACCCGTCGACCCTGTACACCCCGCTCCAGGCCGTGCGCCTGGCCAAGGGCGGCAAGCCGGCGAAGTTCGACCAGACCGTCGACGTGGCCATGCGGCTCGGCGTCGACCCGCGCAAGGCCGAGCAGATGGTCCGCGGCACGGTCAACCTCCCGCACGGCACCGGCAAGACCGCCCGGGTGCTGGTCTTCGCCACCGGTGACAAGGCCGAGGAGGCCCGTGAGGCCGGGGCCGACCACATCGGCTCCGACGACATGGTCGAGAAGGTGTCGGGCGGCTGGCTCGACTTCGACGCCGTCGTCGCGACGCCGGACATGATGGGCAAGGTCGGTAGACTGGGCCGGGTGCTCGGCCCCCGCGGCCTGATGCCCAACCCCAAGACCGGCACCGTCACCCCGGACGTCGCCAAGGCAGTCTCCGACATCAAGGGCGGCAAGATCGAGTTCCGCGTCGACCGGCACGCCAACCTGCACTTCATCATCGGCAAGGTGTCGTTCTCCGAGGAGCAGCTGGCGGAGAACTACGCGGCCGCGCTGGACGAGGTGCTGCGGCTCAAGCCGGCCAGCTCGAAGGGCCGCTACCTGCGCAAGGTGACGATGTCGTCGACCATGGGCCCCGGCATCCCGGTCGACCCCGGCAAGGCGCGCGTGCTCAGCGACGACGACTGAGGCGATTTGGTGGGGCCCCGGAGGTTCCCGTACGCTGAGATCTGCCGAAGACCGCCGGTCGACGCGCAAGCGTCCGAAGAGTCCGTCCTCACAGACGGGCGGCCAGCGCAGGTGTGACGAGACGGTGTCCGGTTCGGACATCCCGCCCCGTGGCCCCTGCGCCCGGGGCGTTTGCCTTTCCCGGGTCCGGTCGGCGGTGGACGCCGCGCGACCGCGCGGACCCCGAGGAGAAGGAGTGCCATGGCGCGCCCCGACAAGGCAGCGACCGTCGCCGAGCTGAGCGAGCAGTTCTCGCAGTCCAGCGGCGCCGTCCTGACCGAGTACCGCGGGCTCACCGTGGCGCAGCTCAAGGAGCTGCGCCGCGCGCTCGGTGAGAACGCGACCTACGCCGTGGTGAAGAACACGCTGACCAAGATCGCCGCCAAGGATGCGGGCATCACCGAGCTCGACGAGATGCTCGTCGGCCCCTCGGCCATCGCCTTCATCCACGGCGACGCGGTCGAGGCCGCCAAGGGCCTGCGTGACTTCGCCAAGGCCAACCAGCCGCTCGTCATCAAGGGCGGCGTGCTGGACGGCAGGACGATCACCGCTGCCGAGATCACCCGGATGGCCGACCTGGAGTCCCGCGAGGTGCTCCTGTCCAAGCTCGCCGGCGCGATGCAGGCATCGCTGCAGAATGCCGCTTCGCTGTTCAACGCCCCGCTCGCGCAGGCCGCGCGGGTGCTGGGTGCCCTGCAGTCCCAGCGGGAGCAGGAAGCCCCGGCTGAGCCGGAGCAGGAGGCTCCCACTGAGCAGGAGCCGGAAGCTTCAGCTGAGCAGCCGGAGCAGGGAGCTTCGGCTGAGCAGCCGGAGCCGGAAGCTTCGGCCGAGCAGCCGGAGCAGGAAGCTCCCACCGAGCAGGAGCAGGACACGCCGACCGAGGCGTGACCGTCGACCCCCACCCGCACCACCGTCTAGGAAGGACTCGCCACCATGGCGAAGATCGACAGCACTGACCTGCTCGACGCGTTCAAGGAGATGACGCTGCTCGAGCTGAGCGACTTCGTGAAGCAGTTCGAGGAGACCTTCGGCGTGACCGCCGCCGCTCCCGTGGCGGTCGCCGCCCCGGGTGCCGGCGCTGGCGCCGCCCCCGCCGAGGCCGAGGAGGAGAAGGACGAGTTCGACGTCGTCCTCGAGGCCGCCGGCGAGAAGAAGATCCAGGTCATCAAGGAGGTCCGCGGGCTCACCAGCCTCGGCCTCAAGGAGGCCAAGGAGCTGGTCGAGGCCGCTCCGAAGCCGATCCTGGAGAAGGTCAACAAGGAGGCCGCAGACAAGGCCAAGGAGGCGCTCGAGGGCGCCGGAGCCACCGTCTCGGTCAACTGAGCAGCATCAACTGAGCAACCCCGCCCCCTCACAGGGGGCGGGACGTGCCCAGGCACGACGGGCGGTCACCTGCAATCCGGGGTGGCCGCCCGTCGTCGTACCGGGCGAAGGGCGCGAACGGCGCAGAGCGGAGCGCGGGCACGCGGGCCGCTGTGTCCCGTGGCACACTGTCGGACCGGCGCGACCGTGCCAGGGCTACCGGCACGTAACCCGCGCGGCGGCGGCTCGTTACGCCAGGCACGAGCCCGCCGACCGGACACCGGCGCGGGTGTCGCGGCATGGGCGCACGGCCGAGAGGAGGGTGGCGGCGTTGGGCGTCGAGGTCCAGGTCGACAGCCTCACCAAGAGCTTCGGCAAGCAGCTCATCTGGGGCGACGTGTCACTCACCCTGCCCCCGGGTGAGATCTGCGTGCTGCTGGGGCCCTCCGGCACCGGCAAGTCGGTGTTCCTCAAGACCCTGATCGGCCTGCTCAAGCCGGACAGCGGTCACATCCACATCGAGGGCCACGACATCGCCACCTGCCGTGAGCGCGAGCTGTACGAGGTCCGCAAGCTGTTCGGTGTGCTGTTCCAGGACGGCGCCATGTTCGGCTCGATGACCCTGTACGACAACGTGGCCTTCCCGCTCCGCGAGCACACCAAGAAGTCCGAGTCCGAGATCCGATCCATCGTGATGGGCAAGATGGAGATGGTCGGCCTGATCGGAGCGGAGGGCAAGCTCCCCGGTGAGATCTCCGGTGGCATGCGCAAGCGGGCCGGCCTGGCCCGGGCCCTGGTCCTCGATCCCGAGATCGTGCTGTTCGACGAGCCCGACTCCGGCCTCGACCCGGTGCGCAGCGCGTACCTCAACCAGCTGATCGTCGACCTCAACGCCCAGATCGAGGCGACGTTCCTCATCGTCACCCACGACGTCAACACCGCGCGGACGGTGCCCGACAACATCGGCCTGCTCTACCACCGGCACCTGGCCATGTTCGGACCGCGCGAGATGCTGCTGACCAGCGAGGAGCCGGTGGTCCGCCAGTTCCTCAACGCCCAGCGCATCGGCCCGATCGGCATGAGCGAGGAGAAGGACGCCGACGAGCTGGCCGCCGAGGGCGATCAGGAGCTGCCTCCGCTGCCGCCGATCCCGCTGCAGCTCGAGACGTCGGACGGCACGCCTCGCAACACCCAGCGCGAGCCCGGTGAGTGGTGCCGCGACAACGGGGTGACGCCGCCCCCGGGATCCTTCGAGGGCCAGCACGCAGCGGCCCAGGGCGCGTCGTGAGCTCGCTGTCGCTCACCGGGCCGATCGGGACCGCAGGCAAGCTGTTCGCCTTCGGCCTCGACGTCGGGCGCGGGTTGTTCCGGCGGCCGTTCCAGGTCCGCGAGTTCCTCCAGCAGGCGTGGTTCATCGCCTCGGTGACGATCATCCCGACTGCGCTGGTGGCAATCCCGTTCGGCGCGGTGATCGCGCTGCAGGTCGGTGGCCTGATCAAGCAGTTCGGCGCCCAGTCGTTCACTGGGTCGGCCGCCGTGCTCGCGGTCGTGCGCGAGGCCGGTCCGATCGCGACCGCCCTGCTGATCGCGGGAGCCGGCGGCTCGGCGATCGCCGCCGACCTGGGCGCGCGCAAGATCCGCGAGGAGCTCGACGCGATGATGGTGCTGGGCATCGACCCGATCCAGCGCCTGGTCGTGCCCCGGGTGCTCGCCTGCATGCTGGTCGCCGTCTTCCTCAACGGGCTGGTCAGCGTCGTCGGCGTCGCGGGCGGCTACGTCTTCAACGTGGTGCTCCAGGACGGGACTCCAGGGGCGTACCTTGCCTCTTTCACGGCGCTCGCCCAGCTACCCGACCTGTGGCAGGGCATGCTCAAGGCCCTGGTCTTCGGGATGATCGCGGCCATCGTCGCCTCCTACAAGGGCATGAACGCCGGCGGCGGGCCCAAGGGCGTCGGTGACGCGGTCAACGAGTCGGTCGTCATCACCTTCCTGCTGCTGTTCATCGTCAACTTCGTCATGAGCGCGATCTACTTCCAGCTCGTGCCGCCCAAGGGCGGGTGACGGCGGTGCCAGACGTCCGCGAGGTCTACCGCCGACCGCTGGCGGTCCTCGACCAGATGGGCTCCCAGCTGGAGTTCTACGTCAAGGCGCTCGCCTGGACGCCGCGGACCATCAGCCGCTACCGCAAGGAGATCCTCCGGCTGCTGGCGGAGGTTGCGCTCGGCTCGGGTGCGCTGGCGGTCATCGGCGGCACCGTCGGGGTCATCACCGCACTGGCGTTCTTCACCGGCACCGAGGTCGGCCTGCAGGGCTATGCCGCGCTCAACCAGATCGGGACGGCGGCGTTCTCGGGCTTCGTCTCGGCCTACTTCAACACCCGTGAGATCTCGCCGCTGATCGCGGGCATCGCGCTGGCCGCCACCGTCGGCTGCGGCTTCACCGCCCAGCTGGGCGCCATGCGGATCAGTGAGGAGGTCGACGCGCTCGAGGTGATGGCGATCCCCTCGCTGCCGTTCCTGGTCACCACCCGCATCATCGCCGGCCTGGTGGCGATCGTGCCGTTGTACGTGATCGGCCTGCTGTCGTCCTACTTCGCGACCCGGCTGACGGTGACGACCTTCTTCGGCCAGAGCGAGGGCACCTACGACCACTACTTCACCTTGTTCCTACCACCGGGTGACGTGTTGTGGTCGTTCGGCAAGGTCCTGGTCTTCGCCGTGCTCGTCATCCTCATCCACTGCTACTACGGCTACTACGCCAGCGGCGGCCCGGCCGGTGTCGGCGTTGCCGTCGGACACGCGGTCCGCACCTCGATCGTCGCGATCAACGTCGTCGACCTGTTCCTCTCGATGGCCATCTGGGGCGCCACCACGACCGTCCGGTTGGCGGGTTAGCGATGGCTACCCGCATGCGCGACATGGGAGCCGTCACCCGGCGTCGGGTGGCGGGGGTGCTGCTGCTCGCGATCATCGCGACGTTCGGCGGCATCACCTATGCGTTCTTCGCCAAGACCTTCGTCGACTCGGTGCCGGTGACCGTCAACGCGTCGCGGGTCGGGCTGCAGCTGCCGTCGGCCGCCGACGTCAAGATCCGTGGCCTGATCGTCGGCGAGGTCAGCTCGGTCTCGGCCGACGGTGACGGTGCGAAGGTCCGGCTCGCGCTCGACCCCGACCTCGTCGGGGGCATCCCCGCCGACGTCACCGCGACGATCGTGCCCAAGACGCTGTTCGGTGAGAAGTACATCTCGCTCGAGGTGCCCGACGGGACACCGGTGGGCCAGTCGCTCGACGCCTCCCAGGCGCTGCAATCAGGCGACGTCATCCAGCGCGCCGACGTGCCGGTCGAGGTCGAGCAGGTGCTGGCGGACACCTACCCGCTGCTGACCGCGGTCCGGCCCGCCCAGCTCTCGTACACGCTGAACGCGATGGCCACCGCCCTCGGCGGCCGGGGAGACCGGATCGGCGACAACCTGGTCCGGCTCGACTCGTACCTGCAGCGGCTCAACCCGCAGGTGCCCCAGCTGGTCCGCGACCTCGAGAAGCTCGGAACCACCAGCGACATCTACGCCGGTGTCATGCCGCAGCTGGGCCGGCTGCTGGAGAACCAGGTGCTGACCGGCAAGACCGTGATCGACAAGGAGCAGCAGATCGCCGAGCTGCTGACCGACGTGACCGGCTTCGCCGACACCACGAGGGCGTTCCTCGACGAGACCGGTGACGACATCGTCCGGCTGGGCCAGGTCTCGGCACCGGTCACCGCGCTGCTGGCCCAGTACTCGCCGGAGTTCCCCTGCCTGACCGAGGGCCTGGTCAACTGGATCCCGCGGATGAGCGAGGCCTACCGCGACCACACCCTGCACATCAACCTCGAGCTGATCCCGAACCAGCCCACCGGCTACTCGCCGGCCGACGACCCCGAGTACGGCGCGGACATCGGCCCCGCCTGCCACGAGCTGCCGCTGCCTCCGCACAGCCAGCAGAACCCCGCACCCGGGATCCCGGTCGAGGTGTACCACAAGAGCGGCATCACCGGCTTCCACGGCAAGTACCGGGCCGGCTTCGGTGCCGGCTTCGGCTCCGACCGGACGTACCGGATCTCCGGCACGTTCTCCGGCACCGCGGCCGAGCAGCGGCTGATGGCCTCGCTGGTCGGGCCGGTGCTGGGCGTGACGCCGGACGAGGTCCCCGGCGTCACGACCATGCTGCTCGGGCCGCTCACCCGCGGGACGGAGGTGAGCGTGCGATGAGGCGCTTCGACTCCGCGACGCTCGCCGCGCTGATCAAGCTGAGCATCTTCCTGGTGGTGACCACGCTCGCCACCGCGCTGCTGGCCGTGACCATCGGCAACATCGGCTTCGGCGACCGCACCACCTACCGGGCCGTCTTCAGCGACGTGACCGGGCTCAACACCGGTGACGACATCCGGATCGCCGGCGTGCGGGTCGGCTCGGTGAGCGAGATCGAGGTCAACGGCGACGACAACGCGCTGGTGACGTTCGAGACCGACAGCGACGTGACCCTCACCGACACCACGACCGCCCTGATCCGCTACCGCAACCTGGTGGGCCAGCGCTACATCGCGCTGGAGCAGGGCACCGGCGGAGGCGCCGAGCTGCACAGCGACGACACCATCCCGATCTCCCGCACCGCTCCGGCGCTCGACCTCACCGTGCTGTTCAACGGCTTCAAGCCGCTGTTCCAGGCGTTGTCGCCCGACGACGTCAACCAGCTGGCCTACGAGATCATCCGGGTGCTGCAGGGCGAGGGTGGCACCGTCGAGGCGCTGCTGGCCCGTACCGGCTCGCTCACCAACACCCTCGCCGACCGCGACGAGCTCATCGGTGACGTGATCGACAACCTCGACGCGGTGCTGACCACGCTGTCCGAGCGCGATGACGAGCTGTCCGACACGATCCTCCGGCTGCAGCAGTTCGTCAGCGGCCTGTCGTCGGACCGCCGGGCCATCCTGGGGTCCCTGAACTCCATCTCCGACCTGTCGGTCCAGACCGCCGACCTGGTGTCCGACGCGAGGCCGGCCCTCACCGAGGACATCCGCCAGCTGCACGGGCTGGTCCGTGACCTCGCCAGCAGCCGGGGCGACATCGACACGGCGCTCAAGATCCTGCCGCTGAAGCTGAAGAAGATCGGCGCCACGGCCACCTACGGATCGTGGTTCAACTTCTACATCTGCAACTTCGAGGGCCAGATCGCGGTGCCGCGCAAGCTCCGCGAACTGCTGGCCGCGGCGGGGATAGAGCTCGGCCAGAACGGCTCGATCCCCATCGACTATCACGTCGGCACCGAGAGGTGTTCGCTGTGAAGCCGTTCCACGAGCGCAACCCCGTCATCATCGGCATCGCCGGCCTCGCGGTGATCGCCGCGCTGATCATGGCCGCCTTCCGGGCCGAGCAGCTGCCGCTGATCGGGGGCGGCGAGGTCTACTACGCCGCGTTCTCGGAGGCCGGCGGCCTCGAGCTCGGCGACGAGGTGCGGGTGGCGGGCGTACGCGTCGGGCAGGTCGAGGAGATCCGGCTCGACGGCGACCGTGTCGTCGTGGGCTTCCGGGTCGACAAGGGCACGTCGTTCGGCAAGGACTCCGGGGCCTCGATCCGGATCAAGACGCTGCTCGGGTCGATGTACATCGCGCTGGAGCCCGACGGCTCCGGGCAGCTCGAGGCAGGCAGTACGATCCCGGTCGATCGCACGTCGTCGCCGTACGACGTCGTCGAGGCCTTCAGCGGACTGTCGA
Source organism: uncultured Actinomycetota bacterium (assembly GCA_963785115.1). Lineage (GTDB taxonomy): Bacteria > Actinomycetota > Actinomycetes > Propionibacteriales > Nocardioidaceae > JACCWP01. The sequence goes on along the minus strand of CAWATY010000023.1, from coordinate 234,317 downwards.
ACACGGTCCAGCGGATCGACACCGACCAGCTGGCCGAGGCGTTCCACACGTTGGCCGACGTGGGCGAGAAGACGCCTGAGGAGGTGCGCAGCTCGCTCGAGGGCCTGTCCCGGCTGTCCCGGGTGGTCGCGTCGAGAGACGCCCAGCTCAACCGGCTGCTGGTCAACCTCGAGGACGTCAGCACCGTCATCGCCGACCGCAACCAGGAGCTGGTCACGCTCTTCCGCGACGGCGACAAGCTGTTCCGTGCCCTCACTGCCCGCCGGCAGGCCGTCCACGACCTCCTGGTCGCGAGCCGGCAGCTGTCCGGGCAGCTGTCCGGCCTGATCGCGGACACTCGCGAGGACCTGACGCCCGCGCTGCGACGGCTGGACACGGTCGTCGACGTGCTGGAGGGCAACCAGGACAACCTCGACCGCAGCCTGCGGATGATGGCGCCGTTCTACCGGGTGTTCGCGAACACGCTGGGCACCGGTCCGTGGTTCGACACCTACATCCAAAACATGCCTCCGGTGCCTGACCTCGCCAACGGCGGAGGGCTGGGCTGATGGCCGGCTCGACGGTGGCGGAGCGGCTGGCCGGCCTGCCGCGACTCCTGGTGGCGGCGGTCATTGCCATGGTGCTCGTCGGCTCGGTGCTCACCTTCTGGCCTGAGACGGGCAAGCGCTACGTCACGGTGGACTTCCCGCGCACGGTGTCGCTGTACGTCGGGTCCGACGTGCGCGTGCTCGGCGTCAAGGTCGGCGAGGTCGAGTCGGTGACACCCGCGGGCACCTCGGTCGAGGTACGGATGTGGTACGACGACGAGGTCAAGATCCCCGACGACGCGCAGGCGGTCATCGTCTCGCCCGCGGTGGTCGGCGACCGCTACGTGCAGCTGACTCCCGCCTACACCGGGGGGACCGTGCTGGCCGACGGGGCGACCCTCGACGTCGAGCGCGCGGCCACACCGGTGGAGCTGGACGAGATCTACCAGTCCATCGACGACCTGTCGGTCGCGCTGGGCCCGAACGGCGCCAACTCGTCGGGCGCGCTGCGCCGGCTGCTCGACGCCTCGGCCGAGAACCTGGACGGCAACGGCGCCCAGCTGCATCAGACGATCCAGGACCTCGCGCTGCTGACCGGCACGTTGTCGAACAACAAGGAGGAGCTGTTCGGCAGCCTCCGTCAGGTCGGCAGGTTCGTGCACGCCCTGGCAGAGAACGACTCGGCGGTTCGGCGGTTCAACGCCAGCCTGGCCGGGGTCTCGACGGTGCTCAAGGGCGAGCGGGACGACCTCGCGCTGGCGCTGGACGCGCTCGGACGGGCCCTCGGCGACGTGCAGGGTTTCGTGCAGCGCAACGAGGAGCTCATCGCCAGCAACGTCAAGGGTCTGACCAACGTCACCCGGGTGCTGGTGCGTGAGCGCGACGCCCTCACCGAGGCGCTGGACGTCGCACCCCTGGCGCTGACCAACCTCGGGGTCTCGTACAACGAGGGCACCGGCACGCTGGACCAGCGCAGCAACCTGCTGGAAGGCCTCGAGATCGGGTCGGACGACCCCGCGCTGCTGCTGTGCACGCTGCTCAACGAGGACGAGCAGGACGAGCTCTGCGGGGTCCTGACCGACATCCTCGACGACGGCGAGCTGCCCGAGCTTCCTCAGCTGCCCCGAGCCGCCTTCGGTCGCGAGCGGCCGGACCGTCCGGTCCAGGTCGAGCAGATCGACCCGACGCTGGGGGGGTTGGCACCGTGACGCGCCGGTTCGGGTCACGCGCGCGCGCCGTCGCCGCGGTCGGCATCCTGGCCACGGTGGTGTCGGGCTGCGACTTCTCGGTCTACGACCTGCCGCTGCCCGGCGGCGCCGACGTCGGTGACAACGCCTACGAGGTGCACATCCAGTTCGAGGACGTGCTCGACCTCGTCCCGCAGAGCTCGGTCAAGGTCGGGGACGTCACCGTCGGCAGGGTCACCGACGTGACCCTCGACGGCTGGAACGCCGAGGTCACGGTGCTGGTCAACGGCTCGGTCGAGCTGCCCGACAACGCCGTCGCGTCGCTGCACCAGACCAGCCTGCTCGGCGAGAAGTTCGTCGAGCTGGCCCCGCCTGAGGGCGAGTCGGCCACGGGGCGGCTCGGTGACGGCGACGTGATCCCGCTGGCGCGCAGCGGTCGCAACCCCGAGGTCGAGGAGGTCCTCGGGGCGCTGTCCCTGGTGCTCAATGGCGGCGGCATCGGCCAGCTCAAGACGATCACCGTCGAGCTGAACAACGCGCTCGAGGGCCGTGAGCCCGAGGTGCGCTCGCTGCTCACCCAGCTGTCCGGCTTCATGGGTCAGCTCGACGACAACAAGCAGGCGATCCTGACCGCCATCGAGAAGGTCGACAACCTCGCCGTGTCCGTGCGGCAGCAGGAGACGGCGATCACCAGCGCGCTCGACACCCTGCCGCCCGCCCTGGAGTCGCTGGACGACCAGCGGGCGGCGCTGGTGCAGATGCTCGACTCGCTCGACCGGCTGGGACAGGTCGGCACCCGGGTCATCAAGGCGTCCAAGGAGGACACGCTCGCCAACCTGCGCAACCTCGTCCCCGTGCTCACCGAGCTCAACCGGGTGGGCAAGGACATCCCCCGGGCGCTCGGCCTCGCCCTGTCCTACCCGTTCGTCGATGCCGTCGTGGGGACCACCCCCGTCGAGGCGCGCAACCTGCACACCGGCGACTACACCAACCTGGAGATCCAGGCCGACCTCAACCTGCAGACGGTGCTCCAGGGGCTGCCTGAGCTGCCCGAGCTGCCAGGCGGTGGGGGCGGCGGCGGTGGCCCCGGTCTGCCCGAGGTGCCCGGCGGTGGAGGCGGTGGCGGCGGTGGCCCCGGCCTGCCCGAGGTGCCCGGCGGCGGCGGTGGCGGCGGTGGCGGCGGTCCCGGCCTGCCCGGCGTCCCCGGTGTCCCCGGCGGTGGCGGCGGCCCCGGCCTGCCCGGTGTCCCTGGTGTCCCCGGCGGTGGCGGTGGCGGTGGTGGTGGCGGCGGCGGTGGTGGCTGCTCGATTCCGCTGCTGTGCCGCACGGCCCCGTTCGGCGCCTCCGGCCACGGCGCGACGGCTGTCCTGCCCGGGCTGCCGGCAGCCGAGCCGTTCGTGCCGGTCGGCGTCCAGCCGGTCCCGACCGCGGCGGAGCTGGGCTACGACCCCGACGTGGTCGCGCTGATGGTGACGGGGCTGATGACGCCGTGATCAGCCGCAAGGTCAAGATCCAGCTGGCCGTGTTCGTCGTGCTGACCCTGGTGGGGATCACGTTCGTGGGGGCCCGCTACGCCCGGCTCGACCGGTTGGTCAGCGACCAGAGCTACACGGTCGTCGCCCACTTCGACTCCTCCGGCGGCATCTTCACCGGCGCCGAGGTGACATACCGCGGGGTGACCGTCGGCCAGGTCGGCCAGCTCGACCTCACCGAGGAGGGCGTCGACGTCGAGCTCGAGATCGACAACGAGCACGACGACATCCCGACCGACCTCCAGGCCGTCGTCGCCAACCGGTCGGCGGTGGGCGAGCAGTACGTCGACCTGCAGCCCCGCACCGGGAAGGGGCCGTACCTCGACGACGGGGCGCAGATCGCGCTCGGTGACACGACCGTCCCGCTCTCCACGACCACGCTGCTCACCGACATGGACGAGCTGGTCAATTCCGTCGACGAGAACAGCCTGCGGACCACGATCGACGAGCTGGGCGCGGCCTTCGAGGGCACCGGTCGCGACCTGGGGACGATCGTGGACACCGGCAACGCCTTCATCGAGGCGGCCGATGCCAACTTCGACGTGACTACCCAGCTGATCCGCGAGTCCGAGACCGTCCTCGACACCCAGATCGACTCGCGCGGCGACATCCAGACGTTCGCCCGAAACCTGGCGCTGTTCTCCGACACGCTCGCCGCCAGCGACGGTGACCTCCGCGCGGTGATCGACAACGGCAGCGGGGCGGCCAGCGCGCTGCGCCGGCTGGTCGCCGACAACGCCGACGAGCTGGCGTCCCTGATCGGCAACCTCACCACGACCAACGAGATCGTCGTCGCGCGCCTCAACAACCTGGAGCAGATCCTGGTCCTCTACCCCTACGTGGTCGAGGGCGGCTACACCGTGGTGGCCAAGGATCCCTACAGCGGGCTCTACGACGCGCACTTCGGGCTCGTCATCACCAGCGAGCCGCACGTCTGCCACCAGGGGTACGAGACGACGGACAAGCGGCCCCCCGCCGACACCAGTGAGATCCCGCTCAACGTCGACGCGCGCTGCCTGGAGGCCCAGGCGCTGTCCAACGCCCGCGGGGCGCAGAACGCCCCCGCCTACAACCGGGCGCCGGTCGTCGCGTCCTACGATCCCGGTACCGGGCGGGTCCGCCCGGCCCGGCACGTGCCGGGTCCGCAGGTGCTGTCGGCAGGGGATGAGGCGCAGGTGCTGGGCGACAACGCGTGGCAGTGGCTGCTGCTGGGTCCGTTGGTGCACCGGTGAGCAGACCGGCCACCACCACCCCCGTCTGGGCGCTCGCGGCGGGCGTCGTCCTGGTGCTCGTGACGCTCGCGGCCACGGTCTACGGCGTCGTCGCCTGGGACGACTACCGCACGGCGGACACCGCGGAGCAGCGGCGCGACGAGGTGGCCGAGGTCGCCAGCCAGTTCGTGCGGGACAGCAACACCTACTCCTACACCGACATGGAGGACCTCCGGGCACGGATCGAGGCCCAGACCACCGGGGACGCCAAGGAGCAGTTCGTCGCCCAGTTCGAGGACACTGCCAAGCTCGCCGTCGCCGGCAAGCTGGAATCGACGGCCAACGTCCTTCGCGCAGGGGTGGCGGTCGCCGACTCCGACTCCGCGCGGGTGCTCGTCGTCGCCGACGCGACGGCCACGTCAGTCCTGCAGACCCGCGAGCGGCACTTCCGCTACGAGGTGTCGCTCGTGCGCGAGGACGGCGAGTGGCTGGTCGACACCTTCGTACCGGTCGTCGAGTGAGCCGTCCCCGAGGAGCCCCGACCGTGTCGTCCGAGACCCCCGCACCGCGCCGCCGCCGCATCGCCGGCGAGCGCACCCGTGCCGGCGCGCCGGCCGGTGACGCAGCCCCGCCGGCCCCGGCTCCGCGGCGGGACCGCCCGGGTCGCCAGGAGGTGCGGGCGGCGGACGGTGCCGGTGTCGGTCCGGATATGGAGGCGAGAGCACCGGCGCGGCTGGGCCGCACCGGCTGGGCCGTCCTGGTGGTCCTGGCCCTGTTGGCCGCCGCCACGGTCAGCGCCGCGGTGTGGCTGCACGTCCGTGCCGACCGCCTCGAGGCCCTCGACACCGCCCGGGACCAGGCCGCCAGCGCGGCACAGGAGGCGGCCGGCCCCATCGTCAGCATCGACCGCTCCGACATCGAGGGCAGCGCCGAGGCAGCCAGCGCCTTCATGACCGACGACTACGCCACGAAGTACCAGGAGGGCATCGACGAGGCGGTCTCCGGTGCCAGCGAGGACACCGGCCGAAGCATCACCGCGACGGTCAAGGCCGTGGCGGTCGTCCCGTGCGGCGACGACTGCGACCCCGACCGGGTCGACGTCCTGGTCTACCTCGACCAGGTCGTCCGCGAGGCCGGCGAGACGCGCGGCACCCGGCTGCTGAACCGGGCGGTCCTCACCATGGAGCACACCGGCGGCGACTGGCTGGTCGACGAGGTCACCGGCCTCTGAGGCAGTGGCCGCGGCGGCCGGCCGTCCCCAGCACAGGGCCCGGGTGCTTGACGGGGGCCCGTCGACCGGTCATCCTCGTGTCGCGAGGTTGAGCCCAGCGGTCGGCAACGGCGGCGGGAGCTCCCTCGAGGAGAGCCGGGAGGCGTCCTGCGCCCGGCTCGACAGCCGTGCGCCGAGAGGCTAGACTGCTAATTTGCGCTGCCTTCCGCCCTCTCAGTGCCCTTGACCGGGGCGGTTCGGCATGCGTACGGACCGGTAGCCGGTCCGCCGTGCAGATGACTCGCGAGCTCTCGGAAGGACCCCTCTTGGCCGCCTCGCGCAACCCCGCAGCCGCCCGTTCCACCAGCACCACCCGCCGCACCAGCACCAAGGCCATCGCCCCCAGCAACGAACTCGCCCCACGCCGGATCTCCTTCGCCAAGATCGACGAGCCGCTCGAGGTTCCCGAGCTCCTGGCCCTCCAGACCTCCAGCTTCAGCTGGCTGCTCGGTGACGCCGCCTGGAAGGCGCGTACCGACAAGGCCCTGGACGAGGGACATCAGGACGTCTCCCGCACCTTCGGGCTGCAGGAGATCTTCGCCGAGATCTCTCCGATCGAGGACTTCTCGGAGACGATGTCGCTCTCCTTCGCCGAGCCTCGCTTCGAGCCGCCGAAGTACACGGTCGACGAGTGCAAGGAGAAGGACTTCACCTACGCCGCTCCGCTCTTCGTGACCGCGGAGTTCATGAACAACGAGACCGGCGAGATCAAGAGCCAGACCGTCTTCATGGGCGACTTCCCGCTGATGAGCGACAAGGGCACCTTCATCATCAACGGCACCGAGCGTGTCGTCGTGTCCCAGCTGGTCCGCTCGCCCGGTGTCTACTTCGAGCGCAGCGCCGACAAGACCAGCGACAAGGACATCTACACCGCCAAGGTCATCCCGTCGCGCGGTGCCTGGCTCGAGTTCGAGATCGACAAGCGGGACATGGTCGGGGTCCGCCTCGACCGCAAGCGCAAGCAGAACGTCACCGTGCTGCTCAAGGCGCTGGGCTGGTCCGAGGCCGAGATCCTCGAGGAGTTCGGCCAGTACGAGTCGATCCGCCAGACCCTGGAGAAGGACCACACGTCCGGCCAGGACGACGCGCTGCTCGACATCTACCGCAAGCTGCGCCCGGGCGAGCCCCCCACCCGGGAGGCGGCCCAGACGCTGCTCGACAACTACTACTTCAACTCCAAGCGCTACGACCTCGCCAAGGTCGGCCGGCACAAGATCAACACCAAGCTCGGCCTGGACGCGCCGTTCGACCAGCAGACGCTGACCGTCGACGACATCGTCGCGGCGATCCGCTACATCGTGGCGCTGCACGACGGGCGCACCGAGCTGGAGGCCCCGCAGGGCACCGTCCCGGTCGAGGCCGACGACATCGACCACTTCGGCAACCGCCGGATGCGTACGGTCGGCGAGCTGATCCAGAACCAGCTGCGCACGGGCCTGGCCCGGATGGAGCGGGTGGTGCGCGAGCGCATGACCACCCAGGACGTCGAGGCGATCACCCCGCAGACGCTGATCAACATCCGGCCGGTCGTGGCGGCGCTGAAGGAGTTCTTCGGCACCTCCCAGCTCAGCCAGTTCATGGACCAGACCAATCCGATCGCCGGCCTGACCCACAAGCGCCGGCTGTCGGCGCTCGGCCCGGGCGGTCTGTCCCGGGAGCGCGCCGGCTACGAGGTGCGCGACGTGCACACCTCGCACTACGGCCGGATGTGCCCGATCGAGACCCCGGAGGGCCCGAACATCGGCCTGATCGGGTCGCTGTCGACCTACGGCCGGATCAACGCCTTCGGGTTCGTCGAGACGCCCTACCGCCAGGTCACCAACGGCAAGGTCAGCGATGACATCGACTACCTGACCGCAAGCGAGGAGGACCGCTTCGTCATCGCGCAGGCCAACGCCGGCCTGAACGACAACGGCACCTTCGTCGACGACCAGGTGCTGGTCCGCCAGCGCGACGGCGAGGTCGGCCTGGTGCCCGGCACGGTCGTCGACTACATGGACGTGTCGCCGCGCCAGATGGTGTCGGTCGCGACAGCGCTGATCCCGTTCCTCGAGCACGACGACGCCAACCGCGCGCTGATGGGCTCGAACATGCAGCGCCAGGCCGTACCGCTGATCCGCAGCAACTCGCCGCTGGTCGGCACCGGCATGGAGTTCCGGGCCGCGGTCGACGCCGGCGACGTGGTGGTGGCCGAGCAGGCCGGAGTCGTGCGCGAGGTCAGCGCCGACCTGGTCGACGTGCAGCAGGACGACGGCACGCTCCGCTCCTACCGGCTGGCGAAGTTCCGCCGGTCCAACCAGGGGACCTGCATCAACCAGCGCCCGCTGGTCGTCGAGGGTTCCCGGGTCGTGAAGGGGCAGCCGATCGCCGACGGCCCCTGCACCGACGAGGGCGAGATGGCCCTCGGCACCAACCTGCTGGTGGCGTTCATGCCCTGGCAGGGCCACAACTACGAGGACGCGATCATCCTGTCCCAGCGCCTGGTGCAGGAGGACGTGCTCACCTCGATCCACATCGAGGAGCACGAGGTCGACGCCCGCGACACCAAGCTGGGCCCCGAGGAGATCACCCGCGACATCCCCAACGTCAGCGACGAGATGCTCGCCGACCTGGACGACCGGGGGATCATCCGTATCGGTGCCGAGGTGGGCAACGGCGACATCCTCGTCGGCAAGGTCACGCCGAAGGGCGAGACCGAGCTGACGCCCGAGGAGCGGCTGCTGCGTGCGATCTTCGGTGAGAAGGCGCGGGAGGTTCGCGACACCTCGCTGAAGGTGCCGCACGGCGAGTCCGGCACGGTCATCGGCGTCCGCGTCTTCGACCGCGAGGAGGGCGACGAGCTGCCGCCTGGGGTCAACCAGCTGGTGCGCGTCTACGTCGCGCAGAAGCGCAAGATCTCCGACGGCGACAAGCTCGCCGGCCGGCACGGCAACAAGGGCGTCATCTCCAAGATCCTGCCGGTCGAGGACATGCCCTTCATGGAGGACGGCACTCCCGTCGACATCATCCTGAACCCGCTGGGCGTGCCCGGCCGGATGAACATCGGCCAGGTGCTGGAGACCCACCTCGGGTGGGTCGCCAAGTCCGGCTGGAAGGTCGACGGCAAGAAGGAGGAGTGGCAGAAGCGGCTGCACCGCATCGGCGCCTCCGAGTCGCCGCCCGACAGCAACGTCGCCACCCCCGTGTTCGACGGCGCCAAGGAGGACGAGATCACCGGTCTCCTCGCGTCGACGATGCCCAACCGGGACGGCGAGCGGATGGTCGGCGGCAACGGCAAGGCCGTGCTGTTCGACGGCCGCAGCGGCGAGAAGCTGCCCGAGGCGGTGGCGGTGGGCTACATGTACATGCTCAAGCTGCACCACCTCGTCGACGACAAGATCCACGCCCGGTCGACCGGCCCGTACTCGATGATCACCCAGCAGCCGCTGGGCGGTAAGGCGCAGTTCGGCGGTCAGCGTTTCGGCGAGATGGAGGTCTGGGCGCTCGAGGCCTACGGCGCGGCGTACGCGCTGCAGGAGCTGCTCACCATCAAGTCCGACGACGTGCTCGGACGGGTCAAGGTCTACGAGGCCATCGTCAAGGGCGAGAACGTCCCCGAGCCAGGCATCCCCGAGTCGTTCAAGGTGCTCGTCAAGGAGATGCAGTCGCTGTGCCTGAACGTCGAGGTGCTGAGCAGCGACGGCACCACGCTCGAGATGCGCGACACCGAGGACGACGTCTTCCGTGCTGCAGAGGAGCTCGGGATCGACCTGTCCCGCCGGGAGCCCAGCAGCGTCGAGGAGGTATGAGGCGGCCAGCAGCGCCCCCGCGAGGCGCCTCATCCCTCATTCACCAGCGTTCGAAAGTGAGTCAACAGTGCTGGACGTGAATTTCTTCGACGAGCTGCGCATCGGCCTGGCGACCGCCGATGACATCCGTCAGTGGTCGCACGGCGAGGTGAAGAAGCCCGAGACCATCAACTACCGCACGCTCAAGCCCGAGCGTGACGGTCTGTTCTGCGAGAAGATCTTCGGTCCCACCCGGGACTGGGAGTGCTACTGCGGCAAGTACAAGCGGGTGCGCTTCAAGGGGATCATCTGTGAGCGGTGCGGCGTCGAGGTGACCCGCAGCAAGGTCCGCCGCGAGCGGATGGGCCACATCGAGCTGGCCGCACCGGTCACGCACATCTGGTACTTCAAGGGTGTGCCGAGCCGGCTCGGCTACCTGCTCGACCTGGCCCCGAAGGACCTCGAGAAGGTCATCTACTTCGCGGCCTACATGATCACCCTCGTCGACGACGAGGCGCGGCACCGCGACCTCCCCTCGCTCGAGGCCAAGATCGACGTCGAGCGCCAGGGCATGGCCCAGCGCCGCGACGCCGACATCGAGACCCGGATGAAGAAGCTGGAGGAGGACCTGGCCGCCCTCGAGGCCGAGGGCGCCAAGGCCGACCAGCGTCGCAAGGTCCGCGACGGCGCCGAGCGCGAGGTCAAGCAGCGGCGTGACCGCGGCCAGCGCGAGATCGACCGGCTCGACGAGGTGTGGAGCCGGTTCAAGAACCTCAAGGTCCAGGACCTCGAGGGCGACGAGGTGCTCTACCGCGAGATGAAGTACCGCTTCGGGCAGTACTTCGAGGGCTACATGGGCGCCGAGGCGATCCAGAAGCGGTTGGAGTCGTTCGACCTCGAGGCCGAGGCGGCGTCGCTGCAGGAGGTCATCCGCGGCGGCAAGGGCCAGCGCAAGACCCGCGCCCTCAAGCGGCTCAAGGTCGTGTCGGCGTTCCGCGAGACCACGAACTCGCCGCGCGGCATGGTGCTCGACTGCGTTCCGGTGATCCCGCCCGACCTGCGCCCGATGGTGCAGCTCGACGGTGGCCGGTTCGCGACCAGCGACCTCAACGACCTCTACCGCCGGGTGATCAACCGCAACAACCGGCTCAAGCGGCTGCTCGACCTCGGCGCGCCCGAGATCATCGTCAACAACGAGAAGCGGATGCTGCAGGAGGCCGTCGACTCGCTGTTCGACAACGGCCGCCGCGGCCGTCCGGTCACCGGGCCGGGCAACCGGCCGCTCAAGTCGCTGTCGGACATGCTCAAGGGCAAGCAGGGCCGGTTCCGTCAGAACCTGCTCGGCAAGCGCGTGGACTACTCCGGCCGCTCGGTCATCGTCGTCGGCCCGCAGCTGAAGCTGCACCAGTGCGGCCTGCCCAAGCAGATGGCGCTGGAGCTGTTCAAGCCGTTCGTGATGAAGCGGCTGGTCGACCTCAACCACGCGCAGAACATCAAGAGCGCCAAGCGCATGGTGGAGCGGTCGCGGCCCGTGGTCTGGGACGTGCTCGAAGAAGTCATCGCCGAGCACCCGGTGCTGCTCAACCGGGCACCGACGCTGCACCGGCTGGGCATCCAGGCCTTCGAGCCCCAGCTGATCGAGGGCAAGGCCGTCCAGATCCACCCGCTGGTCTGCACCGCGTTCAACGCAGACTTCGACGGTGACCAGATGGCGGTGCACCTGCCGCTGTCGGCGGAGGCGCAGGCCGAGGCCCGCATCCTCATGCTGAGCACGAACAACATCCTCAAGCCGGCCGACGGTCGACCGGTGACGATGCCGACCCAGGACATGGTCATCGGCATCTACTTCCTCACCATGGACAAGGACGGCGAGCTCGGAGAGGGCCGCGTCTTCTCGTCCGTGGCCGAGGCGCAGATGGCCTTCGAGCGTGGTCAGATCACTCTGCAGAGCCGGATCAAGATCCGCTACCGCGACCTCGTGCCGCCGGCCGAGGCCGAGCTGCCCGAGGGCTGGGAGCCCGGTCGTCCGGTGCTCTTCCCGACGACGCTCGGGCGGGCGCTGTTCAACGAGGCCCTGCCGGTCGACTACGCCTTCGTCAACCACGAGGTGAGCAAGCGCCAGCTCGGCGTGATCGTCAACGACCTTGCCGAGCGGTACACCAAGGTCGACGTCGCAGCGGCGCTCGACGCGCTCAAGGACACCGGCTTCCACTGGGCGACCCGCTCGGGCGTGACGATCTCGATCGAGGACGTCGTGACCCCGCCGCGCAAGCAGGAGATCCTCGCGACCTACGAGGACCAGGCGGCCAAGGTCCAGAAGCAGTTCGACCGCGGTCTCATCACCGACGAGGAGCGCCGCCAGGAGCTCATCGAGATCTGGACCCAGGCGACCAACGTCGTGGCGAAGGAGATGGAGAAGACCTTCGAGAAGACCAACCCGATCTACATGACGGTGCACTCCGGCGCGCGCGGCAACATGATGCAGGTGCGCCAGATCGCCGCCATGCGAGGGCTGGTCGCCAACCCGCGCGGCGAGATCATCCCGAGGCCGATCAAGGCCAACTTCCGCGAGGGTCTCTCGGTGGTCGAGTACTTCATCTCGACCCACGGCGCCCGCAAGGGTCTGGCCGACACGGCCCTGCGCACGGCCGACTCCGGGTACCTCACCCGGCGGCTGGTCGACGTCAGCCAGGACGTCATCATCCGTGAGGACGACTGCGGCACCGAGCGCGGCCTGCCCAAGAAGATCGGGCAGCGTCTGGACGACGGCCGGCTGGTCGCGGCGGACAACGTCGACACGTCGGCGTACGCCCGCTCGGCTGCCACCGCGGTCGTGCACCCCGACACCGGCGAGGTCCTCGTCGAGGCCGGCGGTGACATGGGTGACCCGAAGATCCTGGAGCTGGTCGACGCCGGGATCGACACGGTCCGGGTGCGTTCGGTGCTGACGTGTGATGCCAAGACCGGCACCTGCGCCAAGTGCTACGGGCGCTCGCTGGCCACCGGTCAGCTCGTCGACATCGGCGAGGCGGTCGGCATCATCGCCGCCCAGTCGATCGGCGAGCCCGGCACCCAGCTCACGATGCGTACCTTCCACACCGGTGGTGTGGCCGGCGACGACATCACCCACGGCCTGCCGCGCGTGGTCGAGCTGTTCGAAGCCCGTACTCCCAAGGGCAAGGCCCCGATCACCGAGAGCGCCGGTCGCGTCAAGATGGACGAGACCGACAAGGCCCGCAAGATCATCGTCGTTCCCGACGACGGTGGCGAGGAGCAGGCCTACCCGATCAGCAAGCGGTCCCGCCTGCTGGTCGAGGAGGGCGACCACGTCGAGGTGGGCCAGCAGCTCACCCACGGCACGCCGGACCCGCAGGACGTGCTGCGGATCCTCGGTGTCCGCAAGGCCCAGGAGCACCTCGTCGACGAGGTGCAGGAGGTCTACCGGAGCCAGGGCGTGTCGATCCACGACAAGCACATCGAGATCATCGTGCGGCAGATGCTCCGCCGTGTGACGGTCATCGAGCAGGGCGTGGCCGACCTGCTCACCGGCGACCTCGTCGACCGGGTGCGCTTCGAGGAGGAGAACCGGCGCGTCGTCGGCGAAGGTGGCCAGCCCGCCTCCGGCCGGCCGGTCCTGATGGGCATCACGAAGGCGTCGCTCGCGACCGACTCGTGGCTGTCGGCGGCCTCCTTCCAGGAGACCACCAGGGTGCTCACCGACGCCGCGATCCACGGGCGCTCGGACTCCCTGATGGGCCTGAAGGAGAACGTCATCCTCGGCAAGCTCATCCCGGCCGGAACCGGTCTGGAGCGCTACCGCAACATCCGGGTCGAGCCGACCGAGGAGGCACGCACCGCGGCCTACTCGCTCACCGGCTACGAGTCGTACGACTACGACTTCGGCCAGCCGACCGGGCAGTCCGTGGCACTGGACGACTTCGACTTCGGGTCGTTCCGCAACTAGCACCGGCACCCATGACGAGGGCGGCTTCTCCCGAGAGGGGGAGCCGCCCTCGTCGTAGGGTGACGTGGGTGAGCGCTCGTGCCCCAGCCTCCCCGGGCGAGGGACCGGTGCCGCGCCAGCGGCTCGCCGCCTACGCCCTGGTCACTCGGGGAGACGAGATCCTGCTCACCCAGCTGTCCGACATCACCACCCGGCCGGGTGCGTGGACGCTTCCGGGCGGAGGTGTCGATCACGGCGAGGACCCCCGCGACGCCGTCGTCCGCGAGGTCGCCGAGGAGACGGGTCTCGAGGTCACCGTCGGCCGGCTGCTCGACGTCCACTCGCTGCACCACGAGGGAGTCGCCCCCGGCGGCGTGCTGGAGGACTACCACTCGATCCGCCTGGTCTTCACCGGGACGGTCGCCGACGACGCACCGCAGCCGCGGGTCGTCGAGCGGGCCGGCACGACCGCGGACGCCCGCTGGGTGCCGCTGGCGGACGTCGAGTCGGACCCCGATCGGTTCGTGGGCCTGGTCAGCTGGGCGCTGGCGGCACTCGATCGCTACCGGGACGGCAACCGTGCCGGCTGAACCGGACGGTGCACCCGTCGAGGCGGTGCTGCTCGACGCCGGCGGAGTGCTGCTGCTGCCCGACCCCACCGTGGTCACGGCGGCGCTGTCCGGCGTGGGCGTCACTCCCGATCCGACCGTGCTCGTGCGGGCGCACTACACCGCGGTCGCGGCGCTGGACTCCTCGCACGACGGTGCCTGGTCGTCGTACCTGGCGGCGTACGGCATCGCCGTCGGGGTGCCCGACGACCGGCTGGGCGCAGCCGTCGCGGACCTCGCCGAGGCGGTGACCGCACACGTCTGGGTGCAGTCGACCGACGGCGCCGCCGACGCCGTGCAGGCACTGGTCGACGCCGGGCTGCGGGTGGCGGTGGTCTCCAACGCCGCGGGCACGGTGGAGCAGATGCTGGTCACTGCCGGCGTCTGCCAGGTCGGCCCCGGCGCGGGTGCCCCAGTGGCAGCCGTGCTCGACTCGCACCTGGTCGGCTCGGCCAAGCCCGACCCCGGAATCATGCGGATGGGCCTGGCCGCGGTGGAGGCGACCGCGGAGACCACGGTCTTCGTGGGCGACACGCTGCGCTACGACGTCGCCGGCGCCGCGGCGTGCGGTGTGCGGGCGCTGCACCTCGACCCCTGGGGTGACTGCCCGCGCCCCGCCGGCCACGAGCACCTGCGGCGGCTGGCAGATCTGCCGGAACTGCTGGTCCCGTCATAGGTTGGGCCTCGTGTCCGATCTCGCCGAGACCGTCTTCACGTACGCCGCCCCGCAGCTGCTGTTCGGCCCCGGCGCGTCCGCCGAGATCGGCCACGACCTCGTCCGGCGCGGTGCCCGCCGGGTGCTCGTCATCACCGACCCCGGGGTCGCCGCCACCGGGATCGTCGACCGGGTGGCCGAGGGGATCGCGGGCTTCGGGCCGCAGGTGGAGGTCTACTCCGGAGCTCGGGTCGAGCCGACCGATGCCAGCCTGGCCGAAGCGGTCGAGCACGCGCGGGACGGCGGGCCGTGGGACGCGTACGTGGCCGTCGGCGGCGGCTCCAGCATCGACACCGCCAAGGCGGTCAACCTGCTGACCACCAACCCGGGCGAGGTGCTGGACTACGTCAACGCGCCCGTCGGCGGCGGGCGCAAGCCCGAGCAGCCGCTGCTGCCGCTGATCGCGGTGCCCACCACGACGGGGACCGGGGCCGAGAGCACCACGGTGTGCGTGCTCGACGTGGTCGCCCAGCGGGTCAAGAGCGGCATCAGCCATCCGGCGCTGCGTCCGACGGTCGCGGTGATCGACCCTGACCTGACCGCCACCCAGCCGCCCGGCGTGACCGCCGCCGCGGGCATGGACATCTGCTGCCACGCGTTGGAGAGCTACACCGCCCGTCGCTACAGCGACTACCCACGCAAGTCGGCCGAGGAGCGGGTGCCGTACTGCGGGTCGAACCCGATCGCCGACATGTGGTCCGAGCGGGCGCTCGGCCTGCTCGCCCGGTCGTTCCGTCGGGCCGTCCGCGACGGTGACGACGCCGACGCCCGGCTGGAGATGGCGATGGCGGCCACGTTCGCCGGGCTGGGCTTCGGCAACGCGGGGGTGCACGTCCCGCACGCGAACGCCTACCCGATCGCCGGGCGGGTGCGCGACTTCCATCCCGCCGACTACCCGGCCGACCACCCGATGGTGCCGCACGGGATGGCCGTCGCACTGACCGCGCCGGAGTCGTTCCGGTTCACCTTCGAGGCCGCACCGGAGCGGCACCTGCGCGCAGCCGAGCTGCTGGCACCCGAGGCCGAGCGCGCCCAGGATCCCGCCGACGCGCTGCCGTCCGCGTTGGTCGGGCTGATGCGCGACGTCGGCATCCCCGCCGGCATCGGCGCGGTCGGCTACGGCGAGGACGACGTCGACGACCTGGTCGAGGGCAGCCTGCAGCAGCAGCGGCTGCTGGCGATCTCCCCACGCGAGCCGGACGCCGACGACCTGGCGGGGATCCTGCGCGCCTCGATCCAGATGTGGTGAGCCCGCTCGACCAGGACCGCGTCACGGCCCGGCTCCCCGGAGCGGTCGAGTCGATGGCCGCTGCGGTCGCCGCCGCGCCGCGCGACGCCGCGGTCCCGGGCTGTCCCGGGTGGGACGTCACCGCACTCGTCGAGCACCTGGTGACCGTCCATCGGTGGGTGTCGGCCGTGGTCCTGACCGGTGCCCGGCAGGCGGAGCCAGCCGTGGTGGCGCCGCCTGATGACCTCGCCGGCTGGTACACCCGCGCGGCAGAGGCGCTGCTGGCGGCACTGCGGGCGGTCGAGCCCGAACAACCGGCCTGGAACTTCACCGGAGCCGACCAGCGGGTGACGTTCTGGTGGCGCCGCCAGCTGCACGAGGTGACAGTGCACACGGTCGACGTGCGGCTGGCAGCCGGCGTCAGCCCCGACGACACCACAGTGGATCCCGACGTCGCCGCGGACGGCGTCGACGAGGTGGTGGCGGTGTGGCCGCGGCGGATGCACGCCCGCCACCGGCCGGTCCTTGTCGAAGGTCCGGTGGCCGTACACGCGACCGACACCGGCCGGTCCTGGAGGCTGCTCCCGGCGGACCCGTACCCCCACGTCGAGCGGGACGTCGACCCGGAGGGTGCCGACGCGCTGGTGGCGGGTCCGGCCGCGGCCCTGTACCTGCGGCTGTGGGGCCGCGCCGGCGAGGACGCGCTGGTGGTCCGGGGGCCGGCGGCGCGGGCCTGGCTGGACGGTCCGCGGGTGCCCTGACCGGGGGACAAGCGTTTTGACCCACCTGCGGTCAGCGGGTAATCTTCATCGTTGTGCCTGGGGAGGCCCAGGCTTCACCTGTGCCGTCTTGCAGGCTCCGACACGCCCGAGTGCGGGGGTCGTCCGGGGGCGGCGGCGCACCAGGTCGGACCACACGATTCCACGAGGACAAGGAAGTACGCGGTGCCCACGATCCAGCAGCTGGTCCGCAAGGGCCGCCAGGACAAGGTGTCGAAGAACAAGACGCCTGCGCTGAAGGGCTCGCCGCAGCGGCGGGGCGTGTGCACCCGGGTCTACACCACCACCCCGAAGAAGCCCAACTCGGCGCTGCGCAAGGTCGCCCGCGTCCGGCTGTCGAGCGGCATCGAGGTGACCGCCTACATCCCCGGCGTCGGCCACAACCTGCAGGAGCACTCGATGGTGCTCGTGCGCGGCGGTCGGGTGAAGGACCTCCCGGGTGTCCGCTACAAGATCATCCGCGGCTCGCTCGACACCCAGGGCGTGAAGAACCGCCGGCAGGCGCGCAGCCGCTACGGCGCGAAGAAGGAGAAGAGCTGATATGCCGCGCAAGGGCCCCGCTGCCAAGCGCCCGGTCGAGATCGACCCTGTCTACGCCAGCCCCCTGGTGACCCAGCTGGTCAACAAGGTGCTCGAGGACGGCAAGAAGTCGGTCGCGCAGCGCATCGTCTACAAGGCGCTCGAGGGCAGCCGGGAGAAGTCCGGGGTCGACCCCGTGGTCACGCTCAAGCGCGCGCTGGACAACGTCAAGCCGACCCTCGAGGTCCGCAGCCGCCGCGTCGGCGGTGCGACCTACCAGGTCCCCGTCGAGGTCCGCGGCGCGCGCTCGAACACCCTCGCGATGCGCTGGATCGTCCGGTACGCCGCCGAGCGTCGCGAGAAGACCATGGCCGAGCGGCTGATGAACGAGCTCCTCGACGCCTCCAACGGCCTCGGCGGCAGCGTCAAGCGACGCGAGGACACCCACAAGATGGCCGAGGCCAACAAGGCCTTCGCCCACTACCGCTGGTGAGCCGGCGGCGCCCGAACGGGTCGCCGACGCGACCTGACCGCGGCGCCCCGCCCCACCCCATCGACTCGAAGGATTGACGTCCACAGTGGCTGTCGACATCACGACCGAGCTCGGCCGTGTCCGCAACATCGGCATCATGGCGCACATCGATGCCGGCAAGACGACGACGACCGAGCGGATCCTGTTCTACACCGGTATCAACTACAAGATCGGTGAGGTCCACGAGGGCGCCGCCACGATGGACTGGATGGAGCAGGAGCAGGAGCGCGGCATCACCATCACGTCCGCGGCGACCACCTGCCTGTGGAAGAACCACACCATCAACATCCTCGACACCCCCGGTCACGTCGACTTCACCGTCGAGGTGGAGCGGTCGCTGCGGGTGCTCGACGGCGCGGTTGCCATCTTCGACGGCGTGGCGGGCGTCGAGCCGCAGTCCGAGACCGTCTGGCGCCAGGCCGACCGGTACAAGGTGCCGCGGATCTGCTTCGTCAACAAGCTCGACCGCACCGGGGCCGAGTTCCACCGCTGCGTCGACATGATCCGGACCCGGCTGGCGGCGGTGCCGCTGGTGCTGCAGCTGCCGATCGGCACCGAGGCCGACTTCATCGGCGTCATCGACCTGGTCAACATGCGCGCGCTCACCTGGCGCGGCGAGACGGCCAAGGGCGAGGACTACGCCATCGAGGACATCCCGGCCAGCCACACCGAGGCCGCGCGCGAGTGGCACGACCGGCTGTGGGAGACCCTGGCCGAGGCCGACGACGAGATGATGGAGCTCTACCTCGAGGGCAAGGAGCCCACGACCGAGCAGATCCAGCTCGCGATCCGCCGGGCGACGCTGGCCAGCGCGCTGACGCCGGTGCTGTGCGGCACCGCGTTCAAGAACAAGGGTGTCCAGCCGCTGCTCGACGCCGTGGTCGCGTACCTGCCCTCGCCGGTCGACGTTCCGGCCATCACCGGCCACGCCGTCGGCGACGAGGACGCCGAGGTGCAGCGGCTGCCGCGCGAGGAGGACCCCTTCTCCGCGCTGGCGTTCAAGATCATGGCCGACCAGCACCTCGGCAAGCTGACCTACCTGAGGGTCTACTCCGGCCGGCTGGAGACGGGCGCCCAGGTGCTCAATCCGACCAAGGGTCGCAAGGAGCGGATCGGCAAGATCTACCGGATGCACGCGAACAAGCGTGAGGAGATCGCCAGCATCGGCTCCGGCCACATCGTGGCGGTCATGGGACTCAAGGACACCACCACCGGCGAGACGCTGTGCGATCCCGCCAACCCGGTCGTGCTGGAGTCGATGACGTTCCCGCCGCCGGTGATCCACGTCGCGATCGAGCCGAAGTCCAAAGGTGACCAGGAAAAGCTCGGCATGGCCATCCAGCGGCTGTCGGAGGAGGACCCGACCTTCCAGGTCCGCACCGACGAGGAGACCGGTCAGACGATCATCGCGGGCATGGGCGAGCTGCACCTCGAGGTGCTGGTCGACCGGATGCGGCGCGAGTTCCGGGTCGAGG
Organism: uncultured Actinomycetota bacterium; assembly: GCA_963785115.1. Lineage (GTDB taxonomy): Bacteria > Actinomycetota > Actinomycetes > Propionibacteriales > Nocardioidaceae > JACCWP01. The sequence continues at coordinate 215,024 of CAWATY010000023.1, read as the reverse complement.
CCAACGTCGGCAAGCCGCAGGTCGCGTACCGCGAGACCATCAAGCGCGCCGTCGAGAAGGTCGTCTACACCCACAAGAAGCAGACCGGTGGGTCCGGCCAGTTCGCCAAGGTCACCATCGACCTGGCACCGACCGGCGGCGGTGGCGACGGCGGCTACGAGTTCGTCAACAACGTGACCGGCGGCCGCATCCCACGCGAGTACATCCCCTCGGTCGACGAGGGAGCACAGGAGGCCATGGAGTTCGGCGTGCTCGCCGGCTACCCGATGGTCGACGTGCAGGTGACGCTGCAGGACGGCCAGTACCACGAGGTCGACTCCTCCGAGCTCGCCTTCAAGATCGCCGGCTCGATGGCGTTCAAGGAGGCGGCGCGACGGGCCGACCCGGTGCTGCTGGAGCCGATGTTCGAGGTGGAGGTCACGACGCCCGAGACGTACATGGGCGACGTGATCGGCGACCTCAACTCGCGGCGCGGCCACATCCAGGCGATGGACGAGGGGCCCAGCGGCTCCAAGCTGATCAAGGCGCTCGTCCCGCTCTCGGAGATGTTCGGGTACGTCGGCGACCTGCGGTCCAAGACCTCGGGTCGCGCCGGTTACTCGATGCAGTTCGACTCCTACGCAGAGGTCCCCAAGAGCGTGGCGGAGGAGATCATCAAGAAGGCCAGGGGCGAGTGATCACGCCCCTGCCCTAAGGTCAGGGGTTCACGGCACCTACGCACGGCAGCAGAGACAACGACCAGGAGGAGCCAGAAGTGGCTAAGGCGAAGTTCGAGCGGACGAAGCCGCACGTCAACATCGGCACCATCGGCCACATCGACCACGGCAAGACCACGCTGACCGCGGCGATCACCAAGGTGCTGCACGAGAAGTACCCGACCCTCAACGAGGCTTCGGCGTTCGACCAGATCGACAAGGCTCCCGAGGAGCGGCAGCGCGGGATCACGATCTCGATCGCGCACGTCGAGTACCAGACCGAGCAGCGGCACTACGCACACGTCGACTGCCCGGGTCACGCCGACTACGTGAAGAACATGATCACGGGTGCGGCGCAGATGGACGGCGCCATCCTGGTGGTGGCGGCGACCGACGGTCCGATGCCGCAGACCCGTGAGCACGTGCTGCTCGCCCGCCAGGTCGGCGTGCCGGCCATGGTCGTGGCGCTCAACAAGTGCGACATGGTCGACGACGAGGAGATCCTCGAGCTCGTCGAGCTCGAGGTCCGTGAGCTGCTCTCCGACCAGGAGTTCGACGGCGACAACGTCCCGGTCATCAAGGTCGCCGCCCAGCCGGCGCTCCAGGGTGACGAGAAGTGGGGCGAGTCGATCATCGAGCTGATGAACGCGGTCGACGAGTACATCCCGCAGCCCGTGCGCGAGATCGAGAAGCCCTTCCTCATGCCCGTCGAGGACGTCTTCACGATCACCGGCCGCGGCACCGTGGTGACCGGCCGGATCGAGCGCGGCGTGGTCAAGATCAACGAGACCGTCGACATCGTCGGGATCCGCGATGCCAAGCAGACCACGACGGTCACCGGCGTCGAGATGTTCCGCAAGCTGCTCGACGAGGGCCAGGCGGGCGAGAACGTCGGCCTGCTGCTGCGCGGCACCAAGCGCGAGGACGTCGAGCGCGGGATGGTCATCATCAAGCCCGGGACGACCACTCCGCACACGGAGTTCGAGGCGCAGGTCTACATCCTGAGCAAGGAGGAGGGCGGCCGCCACACGCCGTTCTTCGACAACTACCGGCCGCAGTTCTACTTCCGCACGACGGACGTGACCGGTGTCGTCCACCTGCCCGAGGGCACCGAGATGGTCATGCCGGGTGACAACACCGACATGAAGGTCGACCTCATCCAGCCGATCGCCATGGAGGAAGGCCTCCGCTTCGCGATCCGCGAGGGTGGCCGCACCGTCGGCGCCGGCCGGGTCACCAACATCATCAAGTGACCCACTAGCCCAGCCTGCCTGGGGCCCGTACCGATCCGTCGGTGCGGGCCCCTCGCACGTCCCACCCCGTCCCCAGGCGCGTCAGTCGCGGTTCCCTGACTCGGTGAGAGTGACGGCGCGCTGGTCGTTGATCAGCGTGAGCTCGTCGCCGAAGAGCCGCAGCACCGGCCGCGAGGTGAGCAGGTCGGACACGACACGGCATCGTCGTCATCGGGCACCCGATCGTCGTCGAGCTGATCTGTCGCTCTCCACGGTGAGCATCGACGCCTCGAGGGGTACGGCCCGACAATCGAGTTGCACCCGCGAACGCGAAGATGTCGGTGCGTCCGAACGACAGCCGCAGCCGGACGCCGTCGGGCAGTCCGTCGGCCTGTCCCTGACCCTCGAAGACCCGGTTGGCCAGGTGGTCGGAGGTCACCTCATCGAGCCGATCCAGGCTGCACCGACAGGTCGGGCACGACCACGTCCAGCTCCGGACCGCGCAGCGACAGCCGCGGCTCCGCGAAGAGCAGCTCGGTGAGGAACTCCCTCGCCGGGGCGGAACAGCTCGGGTCGGTGTCGTACCAGGTCGGCTCGCCAGTCGCGATCAGCGATCCCACCGGTGATCTCGTAGTCGCTCGCCACCTTGACGCAGCGGGCGGACGCGACCAGCTCGCTCCGCTCGAACCGCAGGGTCATCTCGGAGCCGCCCGGCACGCCCTGGCCCTCCCCGCCCACGAACGTGAGCCCGGCGACCTCGTCGACGGTCACCGACCCGGTCGCCTGGTCGACCTCGGTGAACGTGCGGGTCTCGTCGGTGGTGGCCAACGTGAGCTTGCTGCCCTGGAGCGAGACGGCCGGTCGCGAGGACAGCAGGTTCCCCACCGGGTCGTCGGCGCCGCCGGCGCACGGCCCGGAGGCCACCGACCAGACCGAGTCATCAGGAACCAGCAGGGTCCCTTCGACGAGGTCGATCGGGGTCCTGATCGCTGTGCAGTGGGTCGTGGCCCGCAGCTCGGCGTCCCCGAACCGGAGGGTCATGCGCAGATCGCGGGCCCCCGGGGTGGGGTCGCTGACAAACGTCCTGCCGGCGAGGTCGTCGGTCGTGACCACGTCGGGGGCGTCGGCGGGCGGTGGGGGTGGCGGTGTGGGCGCGGGGTCACCCCCGACGGTCAGCAGGCCGACGGCGACCACGGCCACCACCGCGGTCGGGGCGCCCAGCAGCACGGACCGGCGCCTGCGGCGTCCGGTGCGCAGGGCGCGCTCGACGTCGCCGAGCACCGGCACGTCGCCAGCGGCGGTCCGGTAGGTCTCGCGCAGGTCGGGGCTCATTCCGGTACTCCGATCTCGGTGTCACTGCCGTCGGCCAGCAGCTCCGGCGCCACCTGGCGCAGCCGAGCGAGTGCGGCCGACGTCTGGCTCTTCACGGTCCCCACGGACACGCCGAGCAGCGGGGCGGCATCGACGGGGGAGAGGTCCTCGTAGAACCGCAGGTACAGCACCGCGCGCTGCTTGGGGGTGAGCCGTCGCAGCGCGCCGGAGAGCAGCTCGCGGGTGGCGTGGGCGTCGGTGTCATCGGCGGGGCGGACCTCGGGCGGCTCGGGCGGCTCGGCGGTCGGGTCCTCGGCCACCCGCTGCCGCCGGCGCCACCGCGACCGGATCGCGTTGAGCATCACCTGGCGGACCCACGCCTCGGGGTTGCCGTCGCGCAGGCCGGGCCAACGGGCGGCGGCCTTGGCCATCGCGTCCTGCAGCAGCTCCTCGCCCTCGGCCTCCGAGCCGGCCAGGAAGAACGCCGTCCGGGACAGCGCGGCCCGGCGGGCGGTGAAGAACTCGCGGAAGCCCTCGTACGCGTCCGGCACCCGCCCTCCTCCCGTCGCCCGCAGTCTGCTCCTCCAACGCTTGAGGCCCGCTCCTGGTTGGGACCCGCCCGCATCTTCCGGCGTGGCGATCCTCCGGGGGCGCGTACGACCGGAAGATGGCGCCGGGATTGGAGCGATCGTCCGGCGTGGTGATCCTCCGGGCGCGCGTACGGCCGCAAGATCGGGGCGCCCGGGAGGGGGCGGGACGGGATTTGGCACCGCGTACGAGGTCTGGCAGACTGTCCGGGTTGCTCCGGCGGGGACGCCGGGGCGTGCTCGCGCCCACCGGACCGGTGGATCGGCGGGCGCGCCGAACCAGGAGTCCCGGCCGACCCGGCAGCCGCCGGGACCCACCCACTACCGCTCGGGTACGGGTGCGCGCGTCGGAAACGTCGCGACACACCCGACCTCGGGGGTCGGACACGGGCCCACCGCACGAACGACGACCGAAGGACGAGACAGAGGCTATGGCGGGACAGAAGATCCGCATCAGGCTCAAGGCCTACGACCACGAGGTCATCGACTCGTCGGCGCGCAAGATCGTCGACACGGTGACTCGTACGGGCGCCAAGGTCGCGGGTCCGGTGCCGTTGCCGACGGAGAAGAACGTCTTCTGCGTCATCCGCTCCCCGCACAAGTACAAGGACAGTCGCGAGCACTTCGAGATGCGCACGCACAAGCGGCTCATCGACATCATCGACCCGACCCCCAAGACGGTCGACTCCCTGATGCGTCTCGACCTGCCTGCGGGCGTCGACATCGAGATCAAGCTCTGAGCCGGCGAAGGATCGACACAGACCCATGAGCAGACAGACACGCACCGTCCGCGGCCTGCTGGGCACGAAGGTCGGCATGACCCAGGTCTGGGACGACCAGAACCGGGTCGTGCCCGTGACCGTCGTCGCTGCCGGCACCAACGTGATCACCCAGGTGCGCAAGCCCGAGACCGACGGCTACGCGGCCGTCCAGGTCGGCTTCGGCGAGATCCCCGGACGCAAGGTCACCAAGCCGCTGGCCGGGCACTTCGGCAAGGCCGGCGTGACCCCGCGCCGGCACCTGGTCGAGATCCGCACCGCCGACGCCGCCGACTACGAGCCCGGCCAGGAGCTGGCGCCCGACCTGTTCACCGCCGGTGAGCAGGTCGACGTGAGCGCCGTCAGCAAGGGCAAGGGCTTCGCCGGTGTCATGAAGCGGCACGGCTTCCACGGCGTCGGCGCCTCCCACGGTGCCCACCGCAACCACCGCAAGCCCGGCTCCATCGGCGGCTGCGCCACCCCCGGCCGGGTCTTCAAGGGCATGCGGATGGCCGGCCGGATGGGTTCCGAGCCCGTCACCACGCTGAACCTGACCGTCCACTCCGTCGACGTCGAGCGGGGACTGCTGCTGCTGGTCGGCGCGGTCCCCGGCCCCCGCGGAGGCCTCGTGGTCGTGCGCAGCGGGGTCAAGGCGAAGGAGGTCGCGAGGTGACGAAGATCGACGTACGTGACTCCGCCGGCAAGAAGTCCGGCAGCGTCGACCTGCCCGCCGAGATCTTCGACGTCCAGGTCAACATCCCGCTGATCCACCAGGTCGTCGTGGCCCAGCAGGCGGCCGCCCGGCAGGGCACCGCCTCCACCAAGACCCGCGCCGAGGTCCGTGGCGGCGGGCGCAAGCCCTACCGCCAGAAGGGCACCGGACGCGCCCGCCAGGGCTCGATCCGCGCCCCGCAGTTCACCGGCGGCGGTGTCGTGCACGGACCCCAGCCGCGCTCGTACGAGCAGCGCACACCCAAGAAGATGAAGGCGGCCGCGCTGCGCGGCGCTCTCTCCGACCGGGCCCGTGGCGAGCGGGTGCACGTCGTCAAGGGTCTGGTCGACGGCGACGCCCCCTCGACCAAGTCGGCGCTGGCTGCGCTGCGCGCACTCACCGAGCGCCCCCGGGTGCTGGTGGTGCTCGAGCGCGACGACGAGATCTCCTGGCTGAGCCTGCGCAACGAGCGCGACGTGCACGTCGTGGCGGTCGACCAGCTCAACACCCACGACGTCCTGGTGAGCGACGACGTCGTGTTCAGCAAGGCGGCCTACGACGCACTCGTGGCGCGGCAGCGCGCATCGCGCGGCACGCCCGCCGAGCCGGCCGAGGAGGCCGAGCCCGCCGAAACCGCCGAGAAGGCCGAGCCCGCCAAGAAGGCTTCGGCCAAGAAGGCCGCGTCGGCGAAGAAGGCGCCTGCGAAGAAGGCGCCTGCCAAGAAGGCGTCCGCGAAGAAGGCTTCGGCCAAGAAGGCTTCCGCCAAGAAGGCTTCGGCCAAGAAGGCTTCCGCCAAGAAGTCCGAGCCCGCCAAGCCCGCCGAGAAGGAGGCTGACGCGTGAGCACCCTGCACAAGGACGCCCGTGACGTGCTGATCGCCCCGGTGGTCAGCGAGAAGAGCTACGGCCTGCTCGACCAGAACAAGTACACGTTCCTGGTCCGCAAGGACGCGAACAAGACCGAGATCAAGATCGCCGTCGAGCAGGTCTTCGACGTCAAGGTCACCGCGGTCAACACGGTCAACCGCGTCGGCAAGCGCCGCCGCACCCGGCAGGGCTGGGGCTCACGTCCCGACACCAAGCGGGCCATCGTCAGCGTCGTCGAGGGCCAGCGCATCGACATCTTCTCCGGCCCGGGCGCCTGAGGCCCGGCGGACGAGAGGACTGAGACTTCATGGCAATCCGCAAGTACAAGCCGACCACCCCGGGCCGTCGCGGCTCGTCCGTGGCTGACTTCGTCGAGGTCACCCGTACGACGCCGGAGAAGTCCCTGGTGCGTCCGCTGCCCAAGAAGGGCGGTCGCAACAACCAGGGCCGGATCACCACCCGGCACCAGGGCGGCGGGCACAAGCGCGCCTACCGGCTGATCGACTTCCGGCGCTACGACAAGGACGGCGTGCCGGCCAAGGTCGCGCAGATCGAGTACGACCCCAACCGCACCGCCCGGATCGCGCTGCTGCACTACGCCGACGGCGAGAAGCGCTACATCGTCGCGCCGCAGGGCCTGAAGCAGGGCACCCGGGTCGAGGCCGGACCGTCGGCCGACATCAAGCCCGGCAACAACCTGCCGCTGCGCAACATCCCGGTGGGCACCACGGTGCATGTCGTCGAGCTGCGGCCGGGGGGCGGCGCCAAGATGGGGCGCTCCGCGGGTGCGTCGATCCAGCTCGTCGCCAAGGAGGGGAGCCGGGCCCAGCTGCGGCTGCCGTCCGGCGAGATGCGCTACGTCGACGTCCGCTGCCGCGCGACGGTCGGCGAGGTCGGCAACGCCGAGCAGTCCAACATCAACTGGGGCAAGGCCGGCCGGATGCGCTGGAAGGGCAAGCGCCCGACCGTGCGCGGCGTGGCCATGAACCCGGTCGACCACCCGCACGGCGGTGGCGAGGGCAAGACGTCCGGTGGACGCCACCCGGTGTCGCCGTGGGGTCAGCCCGAGGGCCGTACGCGCAAGCGCAAGGCCAGCGACCAGTTGATCGTCCGCCGCCGCAAGTCCGGCAAGAGGCGCTGAGGAAGGCCACGAGATGCCACGCAGCCTGAAGAAGGGCCCCTTCGTCGACGACCACCTGATCAAGAAGGTGGACGCGCAGAACGACGCGGGCAGCAAGAACGTGATCAAGACGTGGTCGCGCCGCTCGATGGTCGTGCCGGCCATGCTCGGCCACACGATCGCGGTGCACGACGGGCGCAAGCACGTCCCGGTGTTCGTGACCGAGGCGATGATCGGGCACAAGCTCGGCGAGTTCGCCCCCACGCGCACCTTCCGTGGCCACGACAAGGACGACCGCAAGGCCCGTCGCCGCTGACGCGGCAGGGTCCGAGACAGGTAACGAGACGGACGAGACGAGAGATTTCGACTGATGAGTGTTGCAGAGCGCCGGCGTGTGACCGCTCGTCGCGACAGCCTGCTGGGTGACGAGCCCGGGGCCTTCGCGGTGGCGCGGTTCGCCCGCGTGACGCCGCAGAAGGCGCGTCGTGTCGTCGACCTCGTGCGCGGCCTGCCGGTCGACGACGCCCTCGCGCTGCTGCGGTTCGCGCCGCAGGCGGCGGCCGAGACCGTCCACAAGACGCTGCAGAGCGCGGTCGCCAACGCGACCGACGGCGAGGACCTCGACCGCACCAGCCTGGTCATCACCAAGGCCCTGGTCGACGAGGGCCCGACGCTGAAGCGGTTCCGCCCGCGCGCGCAGGGCCGCGCCTACCGGATCAACAAGCGCACCAGTCACATCACGTTGGTGGTCCAGCCGCGCGTCGACACGGCGTCGACTGCTGCGCCGGCCACCGGCACGAAGAGGAGGTCCCGCTAGTGGGACAGAAGGTCAACCCGCACGGGTTCCGACTCGGCATCTCGACCGACCACAAGAGCCGCTGGTACGCCGGCGACCTCTACAAGGCGTACGTCGGTGAGGACGTCAAGATCCGTCGACTGCTCTCCAAGGGCATGGACCGGGCCGGCATCTCCAAGGTCGAGATCGAGCGCACCCGCGACCGGGTACGCGTCGACATCCACACGGCTCGCCCCGGCATCGTGATCGGTCGCCGCGGCGCGGAGGCCGAGCGCATCCGGGGCGACCTGGAGAAGCTCACCGGCAAGCAGGTGCAGCTCAACATCCTCGAGGTCAAGAACCCCGAGCTCGACGCCCAGCTGGTGGCGCAGGGCGTGGCCGAGCAGCTGTCCGGCCGCGTCCAGTTCCGTCGCGCCATGCGCAAGGCGCTGCAGACCACCATGCGCAGCGGCGCGCTGGGCGTGAAGGTGCAGTGCTCGGGCCGCCTCGGTGGCACCGAGATGTCGCGCTCGGAGTTCTACCGCGAGGGCCGGGTGCCGCTGCACACGCTTCGCGCCGACGTCGACTACGGCTTCTACGAGGCCAAGACGACCTTCGGCCGGATCGGCGTGAAGGTCTGGATCTACAAGGGCGAGGTCGCCGGCAGCCGGGCCGAGCGCGAGGCGCAGGCTGCGGCCCGCGCCGCAGCGGCCGGCCGCAACCGGCCGACCCGTGGCCGGCGTCCGGAGCGCAGCGGCGACCGTCGTCCGGCGCGCGGCGCCGAGGGTGCCCCGGCGGCGAGCTCCGGCGCGCCCGCCGAGCAGGCGCCGGCCCCCGCGGCCGACGCACCGGCAGCGCCCGCGACCGCCGCACCGAGCACGGGACAGGAGGGCTGACGCATGCTCATCCCGCGCAGGGTCAAGCACCGCAAGCAGCACCACCCGACCCGTCGTGGCATGGCCAAGGGCGGCACGTCGCTGGCGTTCGGCGACTTCGGCATCCAGGCGCTCGAGGGCCACTACGTGACGAACCGGCAGATCGAGTCTGCGCGTATCGCCATGACCCGGCACATCAAGCGTGGCGGCAAGGTGTGGATCAACATCTACCCCGACCGTCCCCTGACCAAGAAGCCCGCCGAGACCCGGATGGGTTCCGGCAAGGGCTCGCCGGAGTGGTGGATCGCCAACGTCAAGCCCGGGCGGGTCATGTTCGAGCTGTCCGGCGTGACGGAGCCGATCGCTCGCGAGGCGTTGCGCCGCGCGATGCACAAGCTCCCGATGAAGTGCCGGTTCGTCACCCGCGAGGCAGGTGAGTTCTGATGGCAGCCACCGAGACGGCCGCCGAGCTGCGCACGCTCGACGGCGACGGCCTGGCCGAGAAGCTGCGGGAGGCCAAGGAGGAGCTGTTCAACCTCCGCTTCCAGGCGGCGACCGGACAGCTGGAGAGCCACGGGCGCCTGCGCACCGTGCGCCGCGACATCGCGCGCATCTACACGGTGCTGCGGGAGCGAGAGCTGGGAATCATCGAGGCGGAGACGAGTGAGGCATGAGCACCGACGTGCAGGGTGACCTGCAGGCAGAGCGCAACAGCCGCAAGACCCGTGAGGGCCTGGTGGTCAGCGACAAGATGGACAAGACCGTCGTGGTCGCCGTCGAGGACCGGGTCAAGCACCCGCTCTACGGCAAGGTGCTGCGTCGCAACTCCAAGCTCAAGGCGCACGACGAGCGCAACGAGTGCGGTACCGGCGACCGGGTCCTGCTGATGGAGACCCGGCCGAAGTCGGCCACCAAGCGCTGGCGGGTCATTCAGATTCTGGAGAAGGCCAAGTGATCCAGCAGGAGTCGCGGCTCAAGGTCGCCGACAACACCGGTGCCAAGGAGATCTTGTGCATCCGGGTGCTCGGCGGGTCCGGCCGTCGCTATGCCGGGATCGGCGACGTCATCGTCGCCACCGTCAAGGACGCGATTCCCGGCGGTGGCGTCAAGAAGGGCGAGGTCGTCAAGGCCGTCATCGTGCGCACCGTCAAGGAGCGCCGCCGGCCCGACGGCAGCTACATCCGCTTCGACGAGAACGCCGCCGTGATCCTGCGCCAGGACGGAGAGCCGCGCGGCACGCGCATCTTCGGCCCGGTCGGCCGTGAGCTGCGCGAGAAGCGCTTCATGAGGATCATCTCGCTCGCACCGGAGGTGTTGTGATGACGCAGCCGAGCATCAAGAAGGGCGACCTCGTACGCGTCGTCGCCGGTCGGGACAAGGGCGTCGAGGGCCGCGTCATCGCCGTCCGCCCGGAGAACTCCCGGGTGGTCGTCGAAGGGGTCAACCGGATCAAGCGGCACACCAAGGTCGTCCGCCAGGGCGGCCGGGGCGGCACGACCGGGGGCATCGTCACCCAGGAGGCCCCGGTCCACGTGTCCAACGTGATGCTGCTGGTCGAGGTCGACGGCGACAAGGTGCCGACTCGGGTGGGCTTCCGCCGCGACGAGGTCGAGAAGACCCGGGCCGACGGTTCCACGTACACAGCACAGCGCAGCGTCCGGGTCGCGAAGCGGACCGGCGAGGAGATCTGATGAGCACGACACAGACCGAGGAGCGCACGCTTCCCCGGCTCAAGCAGCGCTACCGCGAGGAGGTCGCGCCGGCGCTGCGCGAGCAGTTCACCCACGCCAACGTCATGCAGATCCCGGGCCTGGTCAAGATCGTCGTCAACATGGGCGTCGGCGAGGCCGCCCGCGACTCCAAGCTGATCGAAGGCGCGGTCCGCGACCTCACCACGATCACCGGCCAGAAGCCGGCCGTGACCCGGGCCCGCAAGTCCATCGCGCAGTTCAAGCTGCGCGAGGGCATGCCGATCGGGTGCCACGTGACCCTGCGCGGCGACCGGATGTGGGAGTTCCTCGACCGGCTGCTGTCGCTGGCGCTGCCCCGCATCCGCGACTTCCGCGGACTCGCGCCGCAGCAGTTCGACGGCAACGGCAACTACACGTTCGGTCTCACCGAGCAGGTCATGTTCCACGAGATCGACCAGGACAAGGTCGACCGCGCCCGGGGCATGGACATCACGGTCGTGACCACCGCCGACGACGACGAGCAGGGCCGGGCCCTGCTCCGGCAGCTCGGCTTCCCCTTCAAGGAGTCCTGACCGATGGCCAAGACCGCACTAGTCGTCAAGCAGCAGCGGAAACCGAAGTTCAAGGTCCGCGGCTACACCCGGTGCCAGCGCTGTGGCCGGCCCAAGGCCGTCTACCGCAAGTTCGGGCTGTGCCGAGTGTGCCTTCGCGAGATGGCACACCGCGGCGAGCTGCCCGGCGTCACCAAGAGCAGCTGGTAACCCATCACGTCGCCGCAGGTCCGGACCGGAAACCACGGCGGGAAATGAGCACCCCACGATGACCATGACCGACCCGATCGCAGACATGCTGACCCGTCTGCGCAACGGCAACCAGGCCTACCACGAGACGGTGGCGATGCCGTCCAGCAAGCTCAAGGCCGGGGTCGCCGAGATCCTCCAGCAGGAGGGCTACATCGCCTCCTGGAAGGTCGACGACGCCCCTGAGGGCGAGGTCGGCAAGACGCTGACGCTCACCCTCAAGTACGGCCAGCACCGCGAGCGCTCGCTGGCGGGGGTGCGGCGGATCTCGAAGCCGGGCCTGCGGGTCTACGCCAAGCGCACCGGGATGCCCCGCGTGCTGGGCGGCCTGGGCATCGCGATCATCTCGACCAGCCAGGGACTGCTCACCGACCGGCAGGCCACCACACGAGGCGTAGGCGGAGAAGTTCTCGCCTACGTCTGGTGACGACGGGAGAGGGAGGAGAAGCCTCATGTCACGAATCGGCAAGCTGCCCATCACCATCCCGTCCGGTGTCGACATCGCCGTGGAGGGCCAGCACGTGACCGTCAAGGGCCCCAAGGGCCAGCTGGCGCACACCGTGGTCGAGCCCATCTCCGTCGACCGCGAGGACGGCGAGCTGCTCGTCCGCCGGCCCGACGACGAGCGGCGCAACCGCGCCCTGCACGGCCTGTCCCGCACGCTGATCGCCAACATGGTCACCGGCGTCACCGACGGCTACGAGAAGAAGCTCGAGATCGTCGGCGTCGGCTACCGGGTCCTGTCCAAGGGGCCCACGACGATCGAGCTCAACCTCGGCTACAGCCACTCGATCACGTTCGACGCGCCCGAGGGCGTGACCTTCGCCGTCGAGTCCCCGACCCGGTTCTCCGTGTCCGGCATCGACAAGCAGCAGGTCGGCGAGGTGGCCGCGAACATCCGCAAGCTGCGCAAGCCCGAGCCGTACAAGGGCAAGGGCATCCGCTACGCGGGCGAGCACGTCCGACGCAAGGTCGGAAAGGCAGGCAAGTGATGGCGATCGCTCTGAAGCAGAAGAAGTCGGTCGCGGGACGGACCGCCTCCCGGCTGCGCCGCCAGGTGCGCGGCCGCAAGAAGATCTCCGGCACCGCCGAGCGGCCACGCCTGGTCGTCACCCGGTCCAGCCGCCACATCGTCGCCCAGGTGGTCGACGACGTGGCGGGTCGGACGCTGGCCTCGGCCAGCTCGATGGAGGCCGACCTGCGCGGCCTGTCCGACGACAAGACCGCCAAGGCCAAGCGGGTGGGCGAGCTCGTGGCCGACCGCGCGAAGTCCGCGGGGGTCGCGAGCGTGGTCTTCGACCGCGCGGGCAACCGCTACCACGGGCGGGTGGCCGCGTTGGCCGACGGCGCCCGTGAGGGTGGCCTGGCCTTCTGATGACACGCACGTACGAGGAGAGGGACATCTCATGAGCGGACCCCAGCGCCGCACCGGCGGTTCCGGTGACCGCCGGAGTCGAGACGGTGGCCGCGGCCAGTCCGCGGACAAGAACACCTACATCGAGCGCGTCGTCGCCATCAACCGGGTCGCCAAGGTCGTCAAGGGCGGCCGGCGGTTCAGCTTCACCGCGCTGGTGGTCGTCGGCGACGGCGACGGCCGGGTCGGTGTGGGCTACGGCAAGGCCAAGGAGGTGCCCTCGGCGATCGCCAAGGGTGTGGAGGAGGCGAAGAAGAGCTTCTTCACCGTCCCCCGGATCCAGGGCACCATTCCGCACCCCGTCCAGGGTGAGAAGGCGGCTGGCGTCGTCCTGCTGCGTCCGGCCGCTCCCGGTACCGGCGTGATCGCCGGCGGTCCGGTCCGGGCCGTGCTGGAGTGCGCGGGCATCCACGACGTGCTGAGCAAGTCGCTCGGCTCGAGCAACGCCATCAACATCGTGCACGCCACGGTGCAGGCGCTGCGCGACCTCGAGGACCCCGAGTCGGTGGCCGCGCGCCGCGGCATGTCGATCGAGCACGTCGCTCCCGCGGCCCTGCTGCGGGCGCGGGCGGAGAAGAGCGCGTGATGGCGCGGCTCAAGGTCCAACAGACCCGGTCGGGGATCGGGCGCAAGCAGAACCAGCGCGAAACGCTGCGTACCCTCGGCCTGAAGCGCATCGGCGACGTGGTGGTCAAGGAGGACCGGCCGGAGATCCGCGGGATGCTCGCCACGGTCACCCACCTGATCGCTGTGGAAGAAGTGGACTAGACGATGACTCTCAGACTGCACCACCTGCGCCCGGCGCCGGGGGCCAAGACGGCCAAGACCCGGGTCGGCCGCGGCGAGGGTGGCAAGGGCAAGACCGCCGGACGTGGCACCAAGGGCAGCAAGGCCCGCGGCCAGGTCCCGGCGGGCTTCGAGGGCGGGCAGATGCCGCTGCACATGCGGCTGCCCAAGCTCAGGGGCTTCACCAACCCGTTCCGCACCGAGTACCAGGTCGTCAACCTGAGCCGGATCGCGACCCTGTTCCCGGACGGCGGCGAGGTCACGACCCAGTCGCTGGCCGAGCGCGGCGCGGTACGGGCCGGGCTCCCGGTCAAGGTGCTCGGGCAAGGCGACCTCAGCAGCGCCGTCCAGGTGAGCGCGCACGCGTTCTCCGCCTCGGCGCGTACCAAGATCGAGGCGGCCGGGGGCTCCGTCACCGAGCTCTGAGGTCGCCGGATCAGCGCCTCGGCGCCCTCCGGGGCGCCACCTGATGCCTGTTAGAGTCGCGACGGCCGTGCCGCCCGACACGACCGGGTCTCCCAGCCGTGGGGGGTCCGCTGGGAGGACCTGGTGCTCAGCGCCTTCGTCAACGCGTTCCGGACGCCGGACCTGCGCAAGAAGCTGCTGTTCGTCCTGCTCATCATCGCGGTCTTCCGGCTCGGCTCCACCGTGCCCGCCCCGGGGATCAACGTCCCCAACGTGCAGAACTGCGTCAGCCAGGCGCAGGGCAACAGCCTGTTCAGCCTGATCAACCTGTTCTCGGGCGGTGCGCTGCTGCAGCTCACCGTGTTCGCGCTCGGGATCATGCCGTACATCACCGCGAGCATCATCCTGCAGCTGCTCACGGTGGTGATCCCGCGACTGGAGAACCTCAAGAAGGAGGGCCAGTCCGGGCAGACGAAGATCACCCAGTACACCCGCTACCTCACGTTGGGCCTCGCCGTCCTGCAGGCGACCGGCATCGTGGCGCTGGCCCGGGGGCGGCAGCTGTTCGGTGGCGTCTGCAACGAGTCCTTGATGTACCGCGAGGACAGCATCTTCGCGTTCGTGCTGATCGTCCTCACCATGTCCGCGGGCACCGCGGTGATCATGTGGCTCGGCGAGCTGATCACCGACCGTGGCATCGGCAACGGCATGTCGATCCTGATCTTCACCCAGGTCGTGGCGACCTTCCCCGGCACGCTGTGGCAGATCCGCGTCAGCCAGGGCTGGTTCACGTTCGCGATCGTGGTGATCGTGGGCCTCGCGGTGATCGCTGCCGTCATCTTCGTCGAACAGGCGCAACGCCGGATCCCGGTGCAGTACGCCCGGCGCATGGTCGGCCGGCGCATGTTCGGCGGCTCGTCGACCTACATCCCGCTCAAGGTCAACCAGGCGGGCATCATCCCGGTCATCTTCGCCTCCAGCCTGATGTACCTCCCGGCGTTGGCCTCGCAGTTCAATCCCACCGCCAGCTGGGCGGGCTGGGTCGGCAAGTACTTCGTGCGCGGCGACCACCCGCTGTACATGCTGAGCTTCTTCCTGCTGATCGTGTTCTTCACGTACTTCTACGTGTCGATCACGTTCAACCCGGTCGAGGTCGCCGACAACATGAAGAAGTACGGCGGCTTCATCCCCGGCATCCGCGCCGGACGGCCCACCGAGGAGTACCTGGGGTACGTGCTGTCGCGGATCACGGCGCCCGGGGCCGCGTACCTGGGCGTGGTGTCACTGATCCCGCTGATCGCGATCGCGCTGGTCAACGCCAACCAGAACTTCCCGTTCGGCGGCACGACGATCCTCATCATCGTGGGCGTCGGACTGGACACCGTGAAACAGATCGAGAGCCAGCTGCAGCAGCGCAACTATGAAGGGTTCCTTCGCTGATGCGCACGGTCCTCGTGGGTCCGCCGGGGGCTGGGAAGGGCACACAGGCCAGCCACATCGCCAAGCACTTCACGATCCCCCAGATCTCGACCGGCGACATCTTCCGGGCCAACGTCACCGAGCGCACCGAGCTCGGCCAGGCCGCCAAGAAGTTCATGGACGCCGGCGACCTGGTGCCCGACGAGATCACGATCGCCATGGTCAAGGACCGCCTCGCCGAGGACGACGCCCAGGAGGGCTTCCTGCTCGACGGCTTCCCGCGCACGGTGCCGCAGGCCGAGGCCCTCGACGAGATCCTCGGCGAGCTCGGCGTGGCGCTCGACGCGGTGCTCGAGCTGCGCGTCGAACAGGACGAGATCGTGCGTCGGCTGTCCGGTCGCCGCACCTGCCACGGGTGCGGCCGCAACTGGCACCTGGAGTTCGACAAGCCCAGCGAGCACGGCGTGTGCGACGCCTGCGGCGGCGAGCTGTTCCGTCGCGACGACGACGAGCCCGACACCGTGCGGCACCGCCTCGAGGTCTATGCCGAGCAGACGGCGCCCCTGGTCGAGCACTACGACGAGGCAGGCCTGCTGCGCCGCATCGAGGCCGCCGGCACCGTCGACGCCGTCACGAAGCGGGCGATCGGCGCGCTGACGTCGGCCGCCGACTGATCGGGCGACGATGTTCTCCGGACGCAGCGTCGAGATCAAGACGCCCGCGCAGATCGAGCAGATGCGCCGGGCCGGCCTGGTCGTCGGCACCACCCTCGAGCTCGTGCGTCGCCACGCCGCGCCAGGGATGACGACCGCCCGGCTCGACGAGCTGGCCGACGAGCACATCCGCGACAGCGGCGCCGTCCCGTCCTTCCTCGGCTACCAGGGCTTCCCCGCCAGCCTGTGCCTGTCGGTCAATGACGAGGTGGTCCACGGCATCCCCGGCGATCGGGTGCTGCGGGACGGCGACGTGCTGTCGGTCGACTGCGGCGCCATCGTCGACGGATGGCACGGCGACGCCGCCATCAGCTTCGCCCTGGGGGACGTCCCGGCCGAGGTCGCCGCCCTGCTTGCGGTCTGTGAGGACGCGTTGTGGGCGGGGCTCGCCGCGGTACGCCTCGGCGGGCGGGTCACCGACGTCTCGGCAGCGGTCGAGGAGCTGGTCCGCGGACGCGGCGACCTCGGGATCGTCGAGGACTACGTGGGGCACGGCATCGGGTCGGCGATGCACCAGCCGCCCAACGTCCCCAACTACGGGCGTCCCGGCCGGGGGCCCCGGCTGGTGCCCGGCCTGGCGCTGGCCGTGGAACCGATGCTCACGCTCGGCAGCCCGCAGACCAGGGTGCTCGACGACGACTGGACGGTCGTGACACTGGACGGGTTGCCCGCAGCACACTTCGAGCACACCGTGACGGCGACCGAGACCGGCCCCTGGGTGCTCACCGCCCTCGACGGCGGGCGCGAGCGGCTCACCGCGATGGGTGTCGTCTGGGGCGGGCGGGACGACGGCCCCGACACCGGAGCCGCCACGGCGTAGCCGCTGAGGTCAGCCGGTGTAGCGACCGGGTGATCGGCGCAACCGGCCTATCCTGCGCACATGGACGGACCAGGCGTCGCCCTGGACGTCGGCTTCTTCGTCCTCGGTCTCTGCTACGCCGCTGCTGCGGCCTCCGTCTGGCACCGCAGGGAGGCGGTCGGTGCCAGGGCGCTTGCGGTGATGCTGGCTGCGGTGGGCTGGTGGACGCTTGCCTACGGACTCGAGCTGAGCCTGCCGGACTGGGACGCCCGGGTGTTCTTCGGCGAGCTCAAGTACGTGGGCATCGTCGCGCTCACACCTGCCTGGCTGACCTTCATCCTGCAGTACACCGGCCGGGCGACCACGCTGAGCCGCCGGGCGATCGCGCTGCTGCTGGTGGAGCCGGCCGCGGTCCTCCTGCTGCTGGCGATCCCGTCGGCCGACCAGCTGATCCGGTTCTACCCGGAGGCGGCGGTCGGCGACGAGATCCCGGTCGCGGCGGTCGGTCCGCTGTTCTGGGTGCACGCGGTCTACACCTACCTGCTGCTGGTCGGCGGGCTGGTGCTGCTGGTACGGACGCTGCTGCGCCTCGCCGGTCGCTACTGGCTGCCTGCCGTCCTGCTCGGCGTGGGCTCCGCACTGCCCCTGGCGTTCAATACGGCATACAACCTGGGCGCCGAGATCTCCGGCCCGGTCGACCTCACGCCGGTGCTGTTCGGGCTGGTCGCGCTGATCCTCGTCTGGGGCCTGTTCCGGTTCCGGCTGCTGGACCTGATCCCGGTCGCGCGGGACGTGATCGTCGAGCGGATGAGCGACGGCGTGCTCGTGCTGGACGCGTATCGCCGCGTCGTGGACCTCAACCCAGCGGCCGCCACCATGCTCGGCGTCGGCAAGCGCGACGCTGTCGGCAGGCAGGTCGATGACGTGCTGGCCGGCCTGCCGACCGCCGCGACCGACCGCCCGGTCGACCTGCCCACCCTGCGTGATTCGCACGGCACACGGGACCGCGATCGCGACCTGTCGGTCATGGTCACCACCCTGAGCGTGCGCGAGGGACAGCGGCCAGGACAGCTCGTGGTGGTGCGCGACGAGACCGAGCGGCACCTCGCCGACCGTCGGCTCAAGCAGCTGCTCGCCGAGCGGACCCGGACCGCGCGGACCCTGCAGGAGGCGCTGCGCCCCGCCGCGTTCCCCGATCTGGCCGGGGTGGAGCTCGCCGGGCGGTACCTGCCGGCAGGCGGTGGTCGCGAGGTCGGCGGCGACTTCTACGACGTGCACCCGGTCGGCCCGGGCTGGGGCGTCGTGATCGGCGACGTCTCCGGCAAGGGTGCTGACGCGGCGGTGCTCGCCACCCTGGTCCGCTACACGACACGCACCCTCGCCGCGCCGGGCCAACCGGTCCCCACGCTGCTGCGCGGCGTCAACGACGCTGTCCGCGCGCAGGTCGACCCGGAGCGGTTCTGCACGGTGGCCTACGCCGTGCTGGAGCCGGTGGAGTCGGCTGCCGACGGAGGGCGTCGGCTGCGGCTGTGCCTGGCCGGGCACCCGCCACCACTGCTGCGCCGGGCCGACGGCCGGATCGAGGCGTGCGGGACACCGGGGTCGGCGCTCGGGCTGCTGGCCCATCCCGACCTGGACGAGGTCACGGTCCTGCTGCGACCGGGCGACCTGCTCTGCCTGTTCACCGACGGGATCACCGAGGCGCGACGAGGCATCGACGTCTATGGCGAGGAGCGGCTGGCCCGTACGCTGGCAGACGGCCCGGAGGCCGCAGAGGCCATGGCGGACGCCCTGCTGGCCGACGTGGCCGCCTTCCGGCAGGAGGGCGAGGGCGACGAGCCGGGGCGCGACGACGCCACGTTGTTGCTGCTGGGGCTGGTCTGAGCGGGCTCCCGGCGGATTGGCACCAATTGCCGCTCGTCCCGTACACTGGACAGTCGGCCCCGAGGTGTGCCCTTTTCCAGGCTGCCCGGGTGCTGAGTCGACATCCCCAGGACGACCGAATTGTGGAGGACGATGCCGAAGAAGGAAGGGGTCATCGAGATCGAGGGCTCGGTGGTCGAAGCTCTCCCGAACGCCATGTTCCGGGTGGAGCTGACCAACGGGCACAAGGTTCTCGCCCACATCAGCGGCAAGATGCGCCAGCACTACATCCGGATCCTCCCTGAGGACCGGGTCGTGGTGGAGCTCTCGCCGTACGACCTGACCCGCGGCCGCATCGTCTACCGCTACAAGTAAGAGAGAGCTCAGTGAAGGTCCAGCCGAGCGTCAAGAAGATCTGCGACAAGTGCAAGGTGATCCGTCGCAACCGGCGGGTCATGGTGATCTGTGACAACCCTCGCCACAAGCAGCGGCAGGGCTGACTCCGACACCTGCACCCAGAGCGCGACCGCTCACGGGAGGCCACGACGTGGCACCCCGTGTGACCCCCGGACGGAGGCCGGGGCCCGGCCGAGGACGTCCCGCAGGGGACCGCCTCGAGGCGAGTCGGGACGCGGCGCGACCCAGACCTCCGCACGAACCGAAAGGACGACCTCGCCATGGCACGTCTCGTCGGCGTCGACCTTCCCCGCGACAAGCGGGTGGAGATCGCGCTCACCGCCATCTTCGGCATCGGCCGTACCCGGTCGCAGCAGACCCTGAAGGCCACCGGGGTCAGCCCCGACATGCGGGTGCACGAGCTCGGTGACGAGGAGCTGGTCAAGCTCCGCGACTACATCGAGTCCAACTACCAGATCGAGGGTGACCTGCGCCGCGAGGTCGCCGCCGACATCCGCCGCAAGGTCGAGATCGGCAGCTACCAGGGCCGTCGGCACCGCAGCGGCCTGCCGGTCCGCGGCCAGCGGACCCGTACCAACGCGCGTGGACGCAAGGGGCCCAAGCGCACCGTCGCCGGCCGGAAGAAGGTCACCAAGAAGTAGGCCCGGCCCCCGGCCAGCCCCGACACCCCCCGCTACCCCTCGACATCTGGAGTCACCCGAAACATGCCCCCCAAGAGCCGAACGGCACCTGGCGCCAAGAAGGTGCGCCGCAAGGAGAAGAAGAACATCGCCGTGGGCGCTGCCCACATCAAGTCGACGTTCAACAACACCATCGTCACGATCACCGACCCCGCGGGTGCGGTGATCTCGTGGGCCAGTGCCGGCACCGTCGGCTTCAAGGGCTCGCGCAAGTCCACGCCGTTCGCCGCCCAGATGGCCGCCGAGGCCGCGGGGCGCCGCGCGATGGACCACGGGATGAAGAAGATCGACGTCTTCGTGAAGGGCCCCGGCTCCGGCCGGGAGACCGCGATCCGCTCCCTCGGTGCCGTCGGGCTCGAGGTGGGGACGATCCAGGACGTCACCCCCACTCCCCACAACGGCTGCCGCCCGCCCAAGCGCCGGCGCGTCTGACCGCCGACCGCGTACCAAGGAGACCTGACTCACATGGCCCGCTACACCGGACCCATGACGAAGAAGTCGCGCCGACTGGGGGTCGACCTCGTCGGTGGAGACGGGGCTTTCGAGCGTCGCCCCTACCCGCCCGGCCAGCACGGCCGCGGCCGGGTGAAGGAGAGCGAGTACCGCCTCCAGCTGCAGGAGAAGCAGAAGGCCCGCTACACCTACGGCGTGCTGGAGAAGCAGTTCCGCAACTACTACACCGAGGCCAGCCGTCGCGCCGGCAAGACCGGCGACAACCTGCTGGCCCTGCTCGAGGGACGGCTGGACAACGTCGTCTACCGGGCCGGGTTCGCCCGCACCCGCCGGCACGCCCGCCAGCTCGTGGCGCACGGACACTTCCTGGTCAACGGCCGCAAGGTCGACATCCCCTCGTTCCAGGTCAGCGTCCACGACGTCATCGACGTCAAGCCCAAGTCGGTCGACACGACCCCGTTCGTCGTCGCCCGCGAGACCCACGGTGAGCGGATCGTGCCGGCCTGGCTCGAAGTGCTCCCCAACGCCATGCGCGTGCTCGTGCACCAGCTCCCCGTCCGGCAGCAGATCGACGTGCCGGTGCAGGAGCAGCTGATCGTGGAGTTCTACTCCAAGAAGTGACCCACCCCAGGGTCGGCAACCGCCGGCCCGACAACCCGCGCCGTCATATAGCGGTCGGTGCGGAAAGGACAACACCGTGCTCATCGCCCAGCGTCCCAGCCTGTCCGAGGAAGTCGTCGGCGACCACCGCTCGCGCTTCGCCATCGAGCCGCTCGAGCCGGGGTTCGGCTACACCCTCGGCAACTCCCTCCGCCGCACCCTGCTGTCGTCCATCCCCGGTGCGTCGGTCACGTCGATCAAGGTCGACGGTGTCCTGCACGAGTTCTCGACCATCGAGGGCGTCAAGGAAGACGTCACCGAGGTCATCCTGAACCTCAAGGAGCTCGTCGTCTCCTCCGAGCACGACGAGCCCGTGACGATGTACCTGCGCAAGCAGGGCCCCGGCGACGTCACCGCCGCCGACATCGCGCCGCCCGCCGGTGTCGAGGTGCACAACCCCGACCTGCACCTGGCCACGCTCAACGACAAGGGCCGGATCGAGATGGAGCTGGTCGTCGAGCGCGGCCGCGGCTACGTCTCGTCGGCGCAGAACAACCTCGGCGACGGCGAGATCGGCCGGCTCCCGGTCGACTCGATCTACTCGCCCGTCCTCAAGGTCACCTACAAGGTCGAGGCCACCCGAGTCGAGCAGCGCACCGACTTCGACCGGCTGGTGATCGACGTCGAGACCAAGCCGTCGATGAAGCCGCGGGACGCGATCGCCAGCGCCGGCAAGACGCTGGTCGAGCTGTTCGGCCTGGCCCGCGAGCTCAACGTCGAGGCCGAGGGCATCGACATCGGTCCCTCGCCGGTCGACGAGCAGCTGGCCGCCGACCTCGCGCTTCCCGTCGAGGAGCTCAACCTCACCGTGCGCTCGTACAACTGCCTCAAGCGCGAGGGCATCCACACCGTGGGTGAGCTCATCTCGCGCAGCGAGCAGGACCTGCTCGACATCCGCAACTTCGGCGCGAAGTCGATCGACGAGGTCAAGGCCAAGCTGGTCGAGATGGGGCTGTCGCTCAAGGACAGTGCGCCCGGCTTCGACCCGCAGGCCGCCCTCGAGGCGTACGGCGACGACGACCAGACCTTCGTCGAAGACGAGCAGTACTGACACCGCGTTGAGGACGAGCAGTACTGATCCCGCACCAACACCCCGATCGAGGAGACTGAGCGATGCCTACGCCCACCAAGGGACCGCGGCTGGGTGGTAGCCCCGCGCATCAAAGGATGATTCTCGCCAACCTCGCGACGAACCTGTTCGAGCACCGGCGGATCACGACGACAGAGGCAAAGGCGCGCCGGTTGCGTCCATTCGCCGAGCGGCTGATCAGCAAGGCGCGGCGCGACGACCTGCACGCCCGCCGCCAGGTGCTGTCGGTGATCCGGGACAAGAGCGTGGTGCACACGCTGTTCACCGAGATCGGCCCGGGCTACACGACCCGGCCCGGCGGCTACACCCGGATCACCAAGATCGGGCCGCGCAAGGGCGACAACGCCCCGATGGCCGTCATCGAGCTCGTCGAGGCCAAGGAGTTCGCGGCCGACGGGAGTCCGAAGAAGACGACGACCACGGGCGCGGCGGCGAGCAGTGAGCCGGCGCCCGAGCCCGAGCCCTCCGAGGAGGCCGCATCGGCCTCCGACGAGGACACGTCCGACTCGGAGCAGGTCGAGGAGGACGCGCGCGACGAGGAGGCCGCTGCCGCCGACACCGACGTCGACACCGCCGCCGACATCGCCGGCGACACAGACGCCGAGACGACAGACGACACCGACGGCGACGGTGACGGTGACGCCGACGTCGACGACACCGATGCCGGTGACGCCGACGAGGAGCCCAAGGCCTGACGGGTCCGCCGGTGCGGCTGCGGCTCGACGTCGCGTACGACGGTGCGGGGTTCTCCGGCTGGGCCCGCCAGCCGGGGCTGCGCACGGTCGAGGGCGAGCTGGAGACCGCGCTGGCGCGCGCGCTGCGGGTCGAGTCGGTCGCGCTGACCTGCGCGGGCCGTACCGATGCCGGCGTGCACGCGCGCGGCCAGGTCGCGCACGCCGACCTGGCGGAATCCGCTGTCGTCGACGAGGCGCTGCCCCGACGGCTCAACGCCGCACTGCCCGACGACGTCGTCGTGCGGTCGGTGGCTGAGGCGCCGCGGGGCTTCGACGCCCGCTTCTCGGCCGTGTGGCGCCGCTACGTCTACCGCGTCTGCGACCGGCCCGACCGGCTCGACCCGCTGCGCAGGCACGAGGTGCTCGGCTGGCGCCGCCCGGTCGACGTGGCCGCGATGGGCGAGGCCGCCGGTGGCCTGCTCGGAGAGCACGACTTCGCGGCGTTCTGCCGGCGCCGGGCGGGGGCGTCGACGGTGCGCACGCTGCTGCGGCTCGAGCCGGTGCGCCAGGGCGAGGGCCTGGTCGAGACCACTGTCGTCGCCGATGCGTTCTGCCACAGCATGGTCCGCGCGCTGATGGGCGCCTTGCTCGCGGTCGGTGAGGGTCGGCTGCCCGCCGACGAGCCCGCCAGGCTCCTCGCCGGCGGCGTGCGAGACCCGCGGGTCGAGGTGCTGCCCGGGCACGGGCTGACCCTCGAGGAGGTCGGATACCCGCCGGACGACGAGCTGGCGGCCCGCGCCGAGCAGGCCCGGGCCCGGCGGGGGGACCCCGCGTGAGCGACCACTACTTCTCTGCCCGGCCGGGCTCGCCGCTGCGGTACGCCGACGTGGCCGCCCAGGTGTGGGGTCACGACCTCGCGCTGCGCTCGGTGAGCGGCGTGTTCTCCCACGGCAAGGTCGATCTCGGCACCCGGGTGCTCGCCCGCACGGCCGCGCCGGCCCCGGAGGCGCGCACGCTGCTCGACCTCGGGTGCGGCTACGGCGTGCTCGCGGTGGGGCTGGCCCTGGCCGTGCCGGAGGCCGCGGTGTGGGCGGTCGACGTCAACGAGCGGGCGCTCGAGACCGCCCGCGCCAACGCCGACTCGTCGAAGGTGGGCGAACGGGTCCGGGTCGCGACGCCCGACGACGTGCCCGCCGACCTGCGCTTCGACGAGATCTGGTCCAACCCGCCGCTGCGGATCGGCAAGCCGGCCGTGCAGGAGCTGCTCGGGCACTGGCTGCCGCGGCTGGCACCGGGTGGCCGGGCGCTGCTCGTCATCGGGCGCAACCTCGGCGCCGACTCCTACCAGCGCTGGCTGATCGGCAACGGCTGGTCCTGCAACCGGCTCGGCAGCGCCAAGGGATTCCGTGTCCTCGAGGTCCGCCACCCCGGCTGACCCTTCTCGCGACCGCACTCCGACGAGCTGCCCGCCATGGTCCGCGACATGTGGCCGCGGATCCTGACGTTCGGCATCGGTTTCCCTCGTCGTCGGTCAGTTCTGGATCGTGCACCACCGACTCTTCGGGTTGCTGCGCTCGACGACCTCGGCCTGCTCTGGCTCAACCTGGTCGGCCTGCCCGGACGCCCGCCACGACCACACCGTCCCAGCCTGGTGACAACGGGGCTGCTGGCCGTCTCGGTCGGTGTCGCCGTGCTCGGGCTCTGGGCCGCCATGGCCTGCTGGCAGCTGGCCATCCCGGTCGCCCGGGTGCTCCTCGCCCGGCGCCGCTCCGCGGCACCCTGACAACTCGGGTGCGCGATAGAGGTCGCGCACCGCAGACTGGACCCTCGTGGGACACGTGGAGCTGGCGGGCATCAGGTTCGAGCTGCCCGACGGCAGGGTGCTGCTCGACGACATCGGCTTCCGGGTCGGAGACGGGGCCAAGGTCGCCCTCGTGGGCGCCAACGGAGCGGGTAAGACCACCCTGCTGCGCATCGTCACCGGTGAGCTGGCTCCGCACGCCGGCACCGTGACGCGCACCGGTGGCCTCGGCGTGATGCGCCAGATGGTGACGCCGCAGGGAGTCGACTGGTCGGTCCGCGACCTGCTGCTGTCGGTGGCTCCGCCCCGGGTCCGTTCCGCCGCCACGGCGGTGGACGAGATCGAGCTCGAGCTGATGGACCGCGACGACGAGCGCACCCAGCTGCGGTACGCGACGGCGCTCGCGGAGTACGCCGACGCCGGTGGTTATGACAGCGAGGTCGACTGGGACGCCTGCTGCACGGAGGCCCTCGGGGTGTCGTACGAGAAGGCGCGCTGGCGTCCGGTGTCGACGCTGTCCGGCGGCGAGCAGAAACGAATGGTCCTGGAGGCGCTGCTGCGCGGCCCGGACGAGGTGCTGCTCCTCGACGAGCCCGACAACTTCCTGGACGTGCCCGGCAAGCGGTGGCTGGAGGAGCGGCTGTCGGGGTCGCTCAAGACCGTGCTCTACGTCAGCCACGACCGCGAGCTGTTGGCGCGTACCGCGACCAGGGTGGTCACCCTCGAGCTCGGGGCGGCCGGCAACAGCGCATGGGTGCACCCGGGCGGCTTCACGACCTACCACGACGCGCGGCGGCACCGTTTCGAGCGGCTGGAGGAGCTGCGCCGGCGGTGGGACGAGGACCACGCGAAGCTCAAGGCGCTGGTGCTGATGTACAAGCAGAAGGCGGCCTACAACGACGCCATGGCGTCGCGCTACCAGGCGGCGCAGACCCGGCTGCGGAAGTTCGAGGAGGCTGGGCCACCGCAGGCGATCCCGCGCGAGCAGGACGTCAAGATGCGGCTGGTCGGGGGCCGGACCGGCAAGCGTGCGGTCATCTGCGAGCAGCTCGAGCTGAGCGGCCTGATGAAGCCGTTCGACCTCGAGGTGTGGTTCGGCGAGCGGGTGGCGGTGCTCGGCTCCAACGGGTCGGGCAAGAGCCACTTCCTGCGGCTGCTGGCGGCCGGGGGCAGCGACCCCGACGTCGAGCACCGCCCGGTCGGCGACGTGCCGATCGAGCCGGTGCGGCACGTGGGCCGGGCACGGCTCGGCGCCCGGGTGCGGCCGGGCTGGTTCGTGCAGACGCATGTCCACCCCGAGCTGGTGGGACGAACGCTGCTCGAGATCCTGCACCGCGGTGACGCGCACCGGGCCGGGATGCCGCGTGAGCAGTCGGCTCGGGCCCTGGATCGCTACGAGCTGGCGTACGCCTCGGAGCAGAAGTTCGAGTCGCTGTCCGGCGGCCAGCAGGCCCGGCTGCAGATCCTGCTGCTGGAGCTGTCCGGCGCGACCCTGCTGCTGCTCGACGAGCCCACCGACAACCTCGACGTGCAGTCGGCCGAGGCGCTGGAGGACGGCCTCGCGCGGTTCGAGGGCACCGTGCTCGCGGTCACCCACGACCGCTGGTTCGCCCGCGGCTTCGACCGCTTCCTCGTCTTCGGTGCCGACGGGTCGGTGTACGAGTCCGACGAGGCGGTCTGGGACGAGGGCCGGGTGGCCCGTACCCGCTGACCATCCGGCTGACGATCCCGCTGACCATCCTGCTGACCATCCTGCTGACCATGCGTGGTCCCCGCGTCAGACCGGGAGGCCGCGGGAGCGCAGGTCGGTGCGCAGGCCGCCGGCGTCGGTGAAGAGCACGGCGTCGAGGCCGGCCTGCGTGGCGGCCTCGATGTTGGTGGGCGAGTCGTCGGCGAACACGCAGCGATCGAGCGGACGGCCGGTGCGCTCGGCGAGCGCGTCGAACACCAGCCGGTCGGGCTTGGCCAGCCCGACCTCTCCGGAGACGACGATGTCGTCGAACAGCCCGAGGAAGTCGTAGCGCTCACGCGCCACCGGGAACAGCTCCGCCGACCAGTTGGTGAGCCCGTAGACCGGCACCCCGGCGGCGTGCAGGTCGCGGAGCACCGCGACCGAGTCGTCGATCACCCCGGTGAGCGAGCGGCCGAAGTGCTGTCGGTACGCACGCAGGTGTGGCAGCCAGTGCGGGTGCGACGCGGCAACCGCCGACTCACCGTCGGCCCAGCTGCGCCCGGCGTCCTGGGCGTGGTTCCACACCCAGAAGTCGAAGTCCGCGGCGGCGAGGAAACGGCGAGCCTCGTCGTCGCCGACGCCCGCCTCGACCGCGGGGAACGGGTCCCAGCGGATCAGCACGTTGCCGAGGTCGAGGACGACCGCGTCGGGCATCAGGCCCAGCGCTTCTCCCGCGGCGTGAAGTCCAAGGTGCGCTCACCGGTGTAGATCTGCTTGGGCCGGGCGATCTTCTGGTCCTTGTCGGTCACCAGCTCGGACCACTGCGCCAACCAGCCCACGGTGCGGGGGATCGCGAACAGGACGGTGAACATCTCGGGCGGGAAGCTCAGCGCCTCGTAGATCAGGCCGGAGTAGAAGTCGACGTTGGGGTAGAGCTTGCGCGTGACGAAGTACTCGTCCTCGAGCGCGATCTTCTCCAGCTCGAGCGCGATCTCGAGCAGCGGGTTGACCCCGGTGACCTCGAACACCTCGTCGGTGGCGGTCTTGATGATCTTGGCCCGCGGGTCGTAGTTCTTGTAGACGCGGTGGCCGAAGCCCATCAGCCGCTCGTCGCCGTTCTTGACCCCGGTGATGAAGTCGCTGACGTTGTCCTTGCTGCCGATCCGGCGCAGCATCCGCAGCACTGCCTCGTTGGCGCCGCCGTGCAGCGGTCCGTACAGCGCCGCGATCCCGGCCGAGACGGCGGAGTAGGGGTCGACCTGGCTGGAGCCGACGGAGCGGACCGCGTTGGTCGAGCAGTTCTGCTCGTGGTCGGCGTGCAGGATGAAGAGGACCTCCAGCGCCTTGCTCAGCCGCTCGTCGGCGTGGAACTTGGTCTCGCTCATCTTGAACAGCATCGCGAGGAAGTTCTCGGCGTAGGACAGGTCGTTGTCGGGGTAGACGTAGGGCTTGCCCTGCGCGTGCCGGAACGCCCAGGCGCCGAGCGTCGGCATCTTGGCGATCAGCCGCACCATCTGCAGGTGCCGGTTGCCCTCGTCGCTGATCGTGCGCGACTCCGGATAGAACGTGGACAAGGCCCCCACGGACGCCATCAGCATCCCCATCGGGTGCGCGTCGTAGCGGAAGCCCTGCATGAACGTCTTCACGTTCTCGTGCACGAACGTGTGATAGGTGATCTCGTGCACCCACGCGTCGTACTCGTCGCGGCTCGGCAGCTCGCCGTGGATCAACAGGTAGGCGACCTCGAGGAACGTGGAGTCCTCGGCCAGCTGCTCGATCGGGTAGCCGCGGTACTCCAGGATGCCCTTGTCACCGTCGATGTAGGTGATGGAGCTCCGGCAGGACGCGGTGTTGACGAAGCCGGGGTCGTAGGTGGCCAGGCCGGGCTCGTCGTCGTCGGTCTTGATCTGGGCCAGGTCGCCGGCACGGATGGTGCCGTCGGCGACGGGCAGCTCGTACTCGCGTCCCGTACGGTTGTCGCGGACGGTGAGGGAGTCAGTCACGCCCCAAACCTACGGGCGAGCAGGTGCAGCGTCGAATCCAGGACTGCCCTGAGGGCACCGCTTTTGACCCGTCCGCGTCCCCCCGGGTAACCTGGGGGGTCGTCGTGTGCACGACGCCCGCTGAGCCCTGCGGGCGGCCCGCGGCTCCCAACCGATCGACGAGAAGGTCACCACCGTGCGTACGTACAGCCCCAAGCCCGGTGACGTGCAGCGTCAGTGGCACGTCATCGACGCGACCGACGTGGTGCTCGGACGCCTCGCCGTCCAGGTCGCCATCCTGCTCCGGGGCAAGCACAAGCCGACCTTCGCGCCCCACGTCGACGGCGGCGACTTCGTCGTCGTCATCAACGCCGGCAAGATCGCCCTCACCGGCGACAAGCGCACGTCCAAGCTCGCCTACCGCCACTCCGGCTACCCGGGCGGGCTGCGGTCGACCACCGTGGGCGAGCTGCTGGACAAGGACCCCCGCAAGGCGGTCGAGAAGGCCGTCTGGGGCATGCTGCCCAAGAACCGGCTCAGCCGGCAGCTGCTCCGCAAGCTGAAGGTGTACGCGGGACCCGACCACCCGCACGCCGCCCAGCAGCCGCAAGAGTTCGCGATCGCCCAGGTCGCCCAGTGACCACCGAGGACCCGAGGAACGCCACCGTGGCCGACAGCGCCGACACGAGCCCCACCCCCAGCCCCACCCCCAGCCCGACCCCCAGCCCCAGCCCGAGCGGCACTCCGAGCAGCACGCCCAGCCCGGCCGCGAGGCCCGGGTCCGGGTCTCCCGCAGCCGCCAGCACCGCCCCCGAGGCCAGCACCCAGGCGGGTACCGAGGCGGGCACCGAGGCGGGCACCGAGGCGGGCACCGAGGCGGAGGCGGCCGAGTACTCGACCGGCCCCGACGGCGTCGCCTACTCCTCCGAGAGCGCGCCTGCCCCCGACGCCCCCCCGCGTCCGGCGACGATCGCCCCCGCGGCGGCTACCGGTCGCCGCAAGGAGGCCGTGGCCCGGGTGCGCATCGTCCCCGGCTCCGGTCAGTGGACGATCAACGGCAGCTCCCTGGACGAGTACTTCCCGAACAAGGTGCACCAGCAGACCGTCAACGAGCCGTTCGTGCTCACCGACCTGAGCGACCGCTTCGACGTGACCGCCCGCATCCACGGCGGCGGCATGACCGGCCAGGCCGGCGCGCTGCGCCTCGGCGTGGCCCGCTGTCTGAACGAGATCGACACCGAGGCCAACCGGCCGGGCCTCAAGCGGGCCGGCATGCTCACCCGCGACGCCCGGGTCAAGGAGCGCAAGAAGGCCGGGCTCAAGAAGGCCCGCAAGGCGCCGCAGTACTCCAAGCGCTGATCGCGCCCGTGGGTCGCCTGTTCGGCACCGACGGGGTCCGTGGGCTCGCCAACCGCGACGTCACGGCAGAGACCGCCCTCGACCTGGCGGTTGCCGCGGCGCACGTGCTCGGCGAGTCCGGTGAGCTCGAGGCGCGCGGCCGGCCCCGTCCGCTCGCCGTCGTCGGCCGCGACCCGCGTGCCTCTGGTGAGTTCCTGCAGGCCGCGGTGATCGCCGGTCTCGCCTCCGCCGGCGTCGACGTGCAGCGGCTCGGTGTCCTTCCCACGCCCGCGGTGGCGTACCTGGTCGGCGCCCTCGACGCCGACCTCGGGGTGATGATCTCGGCCAGCCACAACCCGATGGCCGACAACGGCATCAAGTTCTTCGCGCGGGGCGGCCACAAGCTGGCCGACGCCGCCGAGGACGCCATCGAGGCCCGGCTGCGCGAGCCCTGGGAGCGGCCCACCGGCCCAGCGGTCGGCCGGGTGCACCCGCCGGAGGGCGCCTGGCGCCGCTACGTCGAGCACGTGCTGGGGACGTTGCAGCACCGGTTGGACGGCCTGCGGGTGGTGCTCGACTGTGCCAACGGTGCCGCCTCCCGGGTGGCGCCCGCGGCCTTCGCCGAGGCGGGCGCCGAGGTGCACGCCATCCACGACCGGACCGACGGCTACTCGATCAACGACGGCTGCGGCTCGAACCACCTGGGCGACCTCCAGGAGGCCGTCGTGCGCGAACGCGCTCACGTGGGTTTCGCCTTCGACGGCGACGCCGACCGCTGCCTGGCGGTCGACGCGACCGGCGCGGTCGTCGACGGTGACCAGATCCTCGCCGTGCTGGCTCGCGCGGCCCGAGAGCGCGGCGACCTGGCGGCCGACACCGTCGTCAGCACCGTGATGAGCAACCTCGGCTTCCTGCAGGCGATGGATCGGCTCGGCATCGCGGTCGTGCAGGCGCCGGTGGGGGACCGGTACGTGCTCGAGGTGATGGACGCCGAGGGCTTCAGCCTCGGCGGTGAGCAGTCCGGGCACGTGATCATGGCCGCGCACGCCACCACCGGCGACGGCCTGCTGACGGCGCTGCACGTGGCCGAGCAGCTCGCGGCCAGCGGGCGAAGCCTGGCCGACCTCGCTGCAGTCATGACCAGGCTCCCGCAGGTGCTGGTCAACGTCGCGGGCGTCGACAAGACGCGGGCCGGCACCGACCCCGCGGTACGGACCGCGGTGGCCGAGGCCGAGGCGGTCCTGGCCGGGGAGGGCCGGGTGCTGCTGCGACCGTCGGGCACCGAAGCGCTCGTACGGGTCATGGTGGAGGCGCCGACGCCCGAGCAGGCCGACTCAGTCGCTCACGACCTCGCGGCGGTGGTGCAGCGCGCCCTCGCACCGGCTGACGGTTAATCCGCTCGCCGCGGGCGTCGCGCTGGCCTAGCGTCGGGCGTCGTGCGCATCAGACCCGTCGACGTGGACAGCGACGACGACCTCGCCCGACAGCACGAGGTCTACGCCGCGGCCGAGGCGTACGGCCGGCCGTACGCCGCACCGCACCCGTTCGTGGAGCAGGCCGCGTGGCTGCGGACGCCGTCGTCGTCGAGCACGACCCGGATGTGGGTGGCCGAGGACGCCGAGGTCGTCCTCGGGGTCGCTCGGCTCGACCTGCCGCTGCTCGACAACCTGCACCTCGCCGAGATCAAGGTGCACGTGCGTCCGGACCGGTGGCGCCGGGGGATCGGCACCGCCCTGGTCGCCCGGCTGCGGTCGGAGGCCGAGCGTGCCGACCGGAGGCTGGCGACAGCCTGGGTGAGTGGATCCCAGCTGGAGCCCGACGGCAGCCCGATGGATCCCGAGCCCAGCCCCGGCAGCGCCTTTTCCGAGGCGTGCGGACTCACCGAGCGCAACACCGACGTGCACCGGGTGCTGCCGCTGCCGGTGGCCGACGAGCTGCTCGACCGACTCCAGGCCGCCGCCGCCGACCACCACCGCGACTATCGGTTGGTGAGCTTCACCGGACCGTGCCCGGACGAGCACGTCGATGCGTACAGCCGGCTCAAAGCCGCCATGGTGGCCGAGGCACCCATGGGCGACCTGGACATCGAGCCCGAGGTCTGGGACGAGCGTCGGCTGCGCGAGGAGGAGGACGAGCTGGCCGCGAGGCGCCGGTCCCGGTCCAGCGTCCTGGCGCTCGCGGCCGACGGCGAGGTGGCGGGCTTCAACGAGCTGCTCCACGCCGAGCACGAGCCGACGCGACTGTGGAACTGGGACACCCTCGTGCTCCCCGCGCACCGCGGTCATCGGCTCGGCATGGCGGTGAAGGTCGCGAACCTCCGTGAGGCGCAACGGGCCCACCCCGAGGCGCGCGAGGTGCACACCCACAACGCGGTGCAGAACGGTCCGATGGTGGCCGTCAACGACGCTCTCGGCTTCGTGCCGGTCGAGCAGGTGGGTGAGTGGCAAGGCGACGTCACCAAGCTCCCAGGAGGTACGCGATGACACTCGAGATCGTCCCGGTGACCGACGAGGCCGGCCATGCGTCCTGGTACGCGACGATGGTCGAGGCCCAGCTGCACGACCAGCCGTACGGCGACTGGCCGACGAGCGAGCCGAGCCTGATCTGGCTCACCCGCCGACGCACCGAGCGTGAGTCCCAGGCGTGGTCGGCGGTCGAGGACGGCCGCGTGGTGGGCGCCGCGATGGCGGACTGGCCGCTGCTGGACAACACCCACCTGGGTGACTTCTCGATCGGCGTGCTGCCGTCCGAGCAGCGCCGCGGGGTCGGCAGTGCGCTGCTGGACACGGTGACGGCCGAAGCCCACCGCCGGGGTCGCAGCACGCTGGTCAGCGAGGTCCAACGACCGTACGACGGCACGCCGTCGGCGGGCGGGCAATTCCTGGCGCGGCACGGCTACGCCGCGGCATCGACCGAGGTGCACTTCACGCTGACCATCCCGATCGCCGACGCGCTGCTGGACGGCCTGGCAGCCGAGGTCGCCGACAGCACCGTCGGCTACCGGATGATCTCGTGGGTGGACCGCTGCCCGGACGAGTGGGCCGAGGGCTTCTGCGCCCTGGAATCGGCCTTCCTCACCCTGGCTCCCACCGGCGACCTCGACGTCGAGCCGGAGACATGGACGGTGCAGCGGCTGCGCGACGCCGAGGCGCGACGCAAGCAGGCCGGCCGCACAACGTACGCCACCGCGGCGGTCGCCCCGGACGGGTCGCTCGCGGGCAACACCGAGCTGTCGATCTCGGAGCAGATGGTGCGCGGCGGCGCCGCGCAGAGCGGCACCCTCGTGCTGCCGGACCACCGAGGGCACCGGCTCGGCCTGGCGATGAAGGTCGCCAACCATCGCTGGACCCAGTCCCACGACCGTGCCGAACGGCTGCTGCACACGTGGAACGCGCAGGACAACACGCACATGATCGGCGTCAACGACCGGCTGGGCTACCGCCCGGTCGAGTACGCCGACGGCTGGCAGCGCAAGCTCGGCTGACCCCTCCGGGTCAGCGCTTGCGGAGGCGGACCCAGCGGACGGCGTGGTCGCCGTCCTTGCGGAGCACCAGGCTGGCCCGGCCTCGGGTGGGCTTGATGTTCGCCTCGAGGTTGGGCCCGTTGATGGAGTCCCACAGCCGCTCGGCCTGGGTGACGGCCTCCGGCTCGGTGAGCAGGGCGTAGCGGCGGAAGTACGAGGCCGGGTCGCGGAACGCGGTTCCTCGCAGCCGCAGGAACCGCTCCACGTACCAGCGCCGGATGTCGTCGGTCGCGGCGTCGACGTACACGCCGAAGTCGAAGAAGTCGCTGATCGCCAGCCCCTGCCGGCCGTCGCCGCGCACCCGCGCGGGCGCGAGCACGTTCAGGCCCTCGACCAGGACGATGTCGGGTCGGCGCAGCACGACGCGCTCGTCGGTGACGTCGTAGACGAGGTGGGAGTAGACCGGGGCGCTCACCTCGTCGACCCCGGACTTGACCTCCATCACGAACCGCAGCAGTGCCCTTCGGTCGTACGACTCCGGGAAGCCCTTGCGTTCCAGCAGCCCGCGACGCTCCAGCTCGGCGTTGGGGAACAAGAAGCCGTCGGTCGTGACCAGCTCGACCCGGGGATGCTGCGGCCAGCGGGCCAGCAGCTCGCGCAGCAGTCGCGCGGTGGTGGACTTGCCCACGGCCACCGAGCCCGCGATGCCGATCACGAACGGGGTGCGCGGCGGCTGCGGTCGGTCGAGGAAGCGCTCGGTGGCCCGGTGCAGCAGCCCCGCGTGCCTGACATGCAGGCTGAGCAGCTCGCTCACCGGCCGGTAGACCTGCTGCACCTCGTCGAGATCGAGGGCGTCACCGAGGCCCCGGATCCGGTCCAGCTCGGTGTCGCTGAGCGCCGGCGTCGTCCCCCCGGGCACGCCGTTGGAGGAAGCGCCCGCCAGACGCGCCCAGGCGTCGCGGTCCAGCTCGACATAGGGGGAGGCCTCGGCCATGCGCCACATTGTGCCGGTGGCCCCTCGGTACCCTGACGGCCATGTGCGGCATCGTCGGGTACGTGGGGGCGCAACAGGCCCTCGACGTCGTGGTCGAGGGGCTGCGACGGCTCGAGTACCGCGGCTACGACTCCGCGGGCATCGCGCTGGTGGCCGACGGCAGGCTGCACACGGCCAAGCGGGCGGGCAAGCTGGCCAACCTGGACAAGGACCTCGCGCAGGATCCGCCGCCCGCGGCGACGACCGGCATCGGGCACACCCGGTGGGCGACCCACGGGGCCCCCAACGACGTCAACGCGCACCCGCACACCGACACCGCCGGCGACGTGGCGGTCATCCACAACGGGATCATCGAGAACTACGCCGCGCTGCGGGCCGAGCTGGAGCGGGCCGGCCACGACCTCGTCTCCGAGACCGACACCGAGACCGTGGCGCACCTGCTCGGCAGCGCGCTGCCCCGCCACGACGGCGACCTGGCCGCAGCCATGCGCGAGGTGTGCCAGCGGCTCGAGGGTGCGTTCACGCTGGTGGCGGTCGCCACCGCGGACCCCGAGACGGTGGTCGCCGCACGTCGCAGCTCGCCGCTGGTCGTCGGGATCGGTGACGGTGAGAACTTCGTCGCCTCCGACGTCTCGGCGTTCATCGCCCACACCCGAGAGGCCCTCGAGCTCGGGCAGGACCAGGTCGTCGAGGTCACTCGCACCGGTGTGGTGGTGACCGCCTTCGACGGCTCGCCGGCGCACGGGACGCCGTACCACGTCGACTGGGACGCGTCGGCCGCCGAGAAGGGTGGCTACGACTGGTTCATGCTGAAGGAGATCGACGAGCAGCCCCGGGCGGTGGCCGACACCCTGCGCGGACGGACCACGGCGGCGGGAGCCCTGCAGCTGGACGAGATGCGGCTCTCCGACGAGGAGCTGCGCGACGTCGACAAGGTGATCATCATCGCCTGCGGCACCGCCTTCTACTCCGGCCTGGTGGCCAAGTACGCCATCGAGCACTGGACCCGGCTGCCCTGCGAGGTCGAGCTGTCCTCGGAGTTCCGCTACCGCGACCCGGTGGTCGACCGGGCGACGCTGGTGGTCGCGATCAGCCAGTCGGGCGAGACCATGGACACCCTGATGGCGATCCGCTACGCCCGCGCGCAGAACGCCCGGGTCCTCGCCATCTGCAACACCAACGGCTCGACCATCCCGCGCGAGTCCGACGCGGTCATCTACACCCGCGCCGGGCCGGAGATCGCGGTCGCCTCGACCAAGGGCTTCCTGTCCCAGATCGTGGCCTGCTACCTGCTCGGGCTCTACCTCGCCCAGGTGCGCGGCACCAAGTACGGCGACGAGGTGGCCGCGATCCTCGCCCAGCTGCAGCGGGTGCCCGACGCGATCCAGCGGGTGCTCGACGACGGCGAACGGGTCCGTGCACTGGCCCGCGAGCTGGCGCACAGCCGCTCGGTGCTGTTCCTCGGCCGGCACACCGGGTTCCCGGTGGCGCTGGAAGGCGCGCTCAAGCTCAAGGAGCTGGCCTACCTGCACGCCGAGGGCTTCGCCGCGGGCGAGCTCAAGCACGGGCCGATCGCGCTGATCGAGGACGGGGTGCCGGTGTTCGTGGTCGTGCCGCCACGCGGACGCGACGCACTGCACCGCAAGGTCGTCAGCAACATCCAGGAGGTGCGTGCCCGCGGGGCCCGCACGATCGTGCTGGCCGAGGAGGGTGACGACTCCGTCGTCGACGGCGCCGACGAGATCATCTGGCTGCCGCAGGTGCCGACGTTGATGCAGCCCCTGGTGGCGACCGTCCCGCTGCAGATCTTCGCCTGCGAGGTGGCGTCCGCCCTGGGTCACGACGTCGACCAGCCGCGCAACCTCGCCAAGTCGGTCACCGTCGAGTGATCGCCCCATGATCGTGGGGGTGGGCATCGACGTGGTCGACGTCGCCCGGTTCGGGCAGACCCTCGAGCGCACGCCCGGGCTGCAGACCCGGTTGTTCACCGCCGCGGAGGCAGAGCGCCCGCTCGCCTCGCTGGCCGCGCGGTTCGCCGCGAAGGAGGCCCTCGCCAAGGCCCTCGGCGCCCCCGCCGGGCTGCACTGGGTCGACGCCGAGGTCGTGTCGGACGAGGCCGGGAGACCGCACCTCGCGCTGTCCGGATCGGTCGCGGCCCGCGCCGCCGAGGTCGGCGCGGCACACGTGCACCTGTCGCTCAGCCACGACGCGGGGATCGCCTCGGCGGTGGTGGTGCTGGAGTCGGCGTCGTGACCGTCCGCCAGGCATACCCGGTCGCCGCGGTCCGCGAGGCCGAGGCGGCCCTGATGGCCCGGTTGCCCGAGGGGGCGCTGATGCAGCGGGCCGCCGCCGGGCTGGCCGCGGCCTGCACCGAGCTGCTCGGCGCCGCGCGGGGCGGCGTCTACGGCGCACGGGTCCTGGTCGTGGCGGGCAGCGGTGACAACGGCGGCGACGCGCTGTACGCCGGCGCCCGGCTGGCCCGGCGCGGAGCTCGCGTCGAGACGCTGCTGCTCACCCCCGACAAGGCCCACCAGGGCGGGCTCGCCGACCTGCGCGAGGCGGGCGGCCGGGTGGTCGACCGGGTCGGGCCGGCCGACCTGGTGCTCGACGGCATCGTCGGCATCGGGGGCTCCGGTGGCCTCCGCCGCGACGCCGCGGCGGTCTGGGAGCAGGTACGCCGCCTCGATGCGGTCGTGGTGGCGGTTGACGTTCCCAGCGGCATCGGTGTCGACGACGGCACGCTGGACGGTGACCACGTCGACGCCGACGTGACTGTGACGTTCGGGGCGTACAAGGTCGGCCTGCTCGCGGGGCCGGGAGCCCGCGCTGCCGGGGTGGTGCACCTGGTCGACATCGGCCTCGACGAGCACCTGGCGGGGCCTGCCGTGACCGCGCTGACCGCCGACGACGTGGCCGACGCGCTCGCCGAGGTGGCGCCGGGACCGGCCGACCACAAGTACACCCGCGGGGTGGTGGGCGTGGCCGCCGGCTCGGCCGAGTTCACCGGTGCCGGTCTGCTCGCCGTCGCCGGGGCGTCCTGCGGGCTGGCGGGCATGGTCCGCTACGACGGTCCCCCTGAGGTTGCCGACCTCGTCCGCGCGCGGCACGCCGAGGTCGTCGTCGGCCCGGGCCGGGTGCAGGCGTGGGTTGTCGGCTCCGGCGGTGGCGGCGACGCGGCCGGCGTGCTCGAACGCGCCCGCGGTGACGGGGTCCCCTTGGTGGTGGACGCCGACGCCCTGCAGCACGTGAGCGGTCCACTCGGCGTGCCTGCACTGCTCACCCCGCACGCCGGCGAGCTCGCCGGGCTGCTGGGCGTCGAGCGGGCCGAGGTCGAGGCCGACCCGCTGGGGGTCGCCCGCCGGGCGGCGCGCCGGCTGGAGGCGGTCGTGCTGCTCAAGGGTGACCGGACGGTGGTCACCGACGGCGACACGGCCTACGCCAACACGACCGGCACCCCTTGGCTCGGCACCGCCGGCGCCGGCGACGTGCTGGCGGGGCTCTGCGGCGCGGTGCTGGCCGGTCGGCCCGACCCGCTGCTCGCCGGCGCCCTGGCGGCCTGGCTGCACGGCGCGGCGGCGACCTACGCGGGCGGTGGCGGGCCGGTGATGGCCCACGACGTCGCCGCTGCTCTGCCCCGGGTGCTGCGCGACCTGCTGCGGGAGACCACCGCGTGAGCGGGCCGCCACGCGCCGAGGCCGGCATCGACCTCGACGCGGTACGGGCCAACGTCCACCGGTTGCGCCAGGTCGCCGCCGGCGCCCAGCTGCTGGCCGTGGTCAAGGCCGACGGCTACGGCCACGGCCTGCTGCCGGTGGCCCGGGCGGCCCGGGAGGCCGGTGCCGGCTGGCTGGGTCTCGCGGTCCGCGAGGAGGCGCTCGCGCTGCGGACCGCCGGCGACACCGGCCGGCTGCTGTGCTGGCTGGCGGTACCGGGGGAGCCGTACGGCGACCTGGTCGAGGCCGGGGTCGACGTGACCGCCTCGTCGGACTGGCAGCTCGCGGAGGTGGTGGCCGCCGCGCGCTCGGTCGGCGCCCGCGCCCGGGTGCAGCTCAAGGTCGACACCGGGCTGTCCCGCAACGGCTGCCCACCGGACCGCTGGCCGGAGCTCGTCGAGGCGGCCGCTGCCGCCCAGCGCGCCGGCCACCTGGAGGTGACCGGCGTCTGGTCGCACTTCGCCTGCGCCGACGAGCCCGCCCACCCCGCCAACGACGCGCAGCAGCAGGTCTTCGACGAGGCGCTCGGCGTGGTCGCACACGCCGGCCTCGAGCCCGAGGTCCGGCACCTGGCCAACTCGCCGGCGACGTTGACCCGGCCCGCCGCGCACTACGACCTGGTCCGGCCGGGGCTGGCCGTCTACGGGTTGTCACCGGCGCCGGCGGTCGCCTCGGCGGAGGGGTTCGGGCTGCGCCCCGCCCTGACGCTCACCGCCCGGCTGGCCGCGGTCAAGCAGGTGCGGGAGGGGGCCGGGGTGTCGTACGGCCACACGTTCGTGACGCCGCGGCCCACCACCCTGGGGCTGGTGCCGCTCGGCTACGGCGACGGGATCCCGCGCGCGGCGTCGAACACTGCCGCCGTCCAGGTCGGGCGGCGGCGGGCGCCCGTCGTCGGCAACGTCTGCATGGACCAGTTCGTCGTCGACCTCGGCCCGGACTCCGACGCGGCGGCCGGCGACCCGGTGGTGCTGCTCGGTCCCGGCGACCACGGCGAGCCGACGGCGCAGGACTGGGCGGACTGGACCGGCACGATCGCGTACGAGGTCGTGACCCGCCTCGGCGGGCGGATCACCCGGCGCTACCGCGGGGAGGCGGCCCGATGAGCGGCCCCGGGTGGAAGCGAGTGATCGGTGTGGGGGCGGCGGTCGCCGGAGCAACCGCAGCGGCCGCCGTGGGCGGGCTGGCCGCCCAGCGGACCCTGGCCGCCCGCCGGGCGAGCCGCGGCGAGCAGCACGAGTTCGGTGCGTTGCGCGCAGAACCCCGCACCGTCGTGGCCGACGACGGCGTGACCCTGCACGTCGAGGTGGACGAGCCCGACCGGGCGACTCCCGGACAGCCGACCGTGGTGTTCGTGCACGGGTACGTCCTGAGCATGGACTGCTGGCACTTCCAGCGCGAGGCGCTGCGCGAGCGGTACCGGATGGTGTTCTACGACCAGCGCAGCCACGGCCGGTCCGGTCGCTCCGACGGCGCGCACAGCACGATCGAGCAGCTCGGCCGCGACCTTGCCGCGGTGCTCGCGCAGGAGGTGCCGACGGGTCCGATCGTTCTCATCGGGCACTCGATGGGCGGTATGACGCTGATGGCGTTCGCCGAGCAGTACCCCGAGGTCGTCCGGGAGCGGGTCGTGGGCGTGGCGTTCCTCGCCACCAGCTCCGGTGGCGTCGGGCAGCTGCTGCCCGGTGCGCCGGGTCGGATCGTCGACCGGGCCCAGCCGCTGGTCGCCGCGGCCATGGCCCGGCTGCCGTGGCTGGTCGAGACCGGCCGTCGCACCACCGCGTTCGCGCTGACCCGGCAGCTGGCCTTCGGCGGGGAGGTGCCGGACGCGTACGTGCTGTTCGTCGACGAGATGATCGGCGCGACGCCTTCCGACGTGATCTGGGACTTCATGCCTGCCTTCCGAAGGCATCGCCGCGAGAAGGTCCTGGCCGCGTACGCGGACCTGCCCGCCGTGGTGATCGGCGGAGAGGACGACCACGTGCTGCCGGTCGCGCACACCGAGCGGATCGCCCGGGCGCTGCCGCGGGCCGAGCTGCTGGTGTTGGACGGCGTCGGCCACATGCTGATGCTCGAGCGCGACGCGGAGGTCACCGAGGCGCTCGAGCGGCTGCTCGCAGAGGTCGACGCCGAGCTGCCCGGCCGGACCGCCGGTGCCCCGTGAGCAGGCAGCAGTGGGCCGAGCTGTCGGCCGAGATGTCCACCTGTACGGCGTGCGGGCTGGCGGAGACGCGGCGACGGGTAGTCCCCGGGCAGTTCCCGCCGGGTGCACGGGTGCTGCTGGTCGGGGAGGCGCCGGGCCGCGAGGAGGACGAGGGTGGTGAACCGTTCGTCGGTCGCTCGGGCAAGCTGCTCGACGAGCTGCTCGCCGACGTCGGCCTCGAGCGCTCGGCCATGGCGGTGGTCAACACGGTGAAGTGCCGCCCGCCGGGCAACCGCACCCCGACCCGCAAGGAAGCGAAGACGTGCCGGCCCTGGCTGGAGCGGCAGGTCGCCGCGGTCGACCCCGAGGTCGTGGTGACGCTCGGCGGCTCCGCGCTGGCGTGGGCGCTGGGACCGGGTCGGCGGCTGCGCGACGCTCGCGGCCGCGTGCACCCCGACGGGCCGGGCGGCCACCCGCTGGTCGCGACCTACCACCCCGCGGCGGCGCTGCGCTTCGGCCCCGCGGGCGAGCCTCGCGCCGCGTTGCGGGCCGACCTGGCCCTGGTCGCCGGACTGCTGGGCACGTCGTGACGTCGTCGCTCAGCGTCGCCGAGGTGGGCGCAGAGAGTGCGGCCGACGTGGTGGCGGTGACGTGGGCCGCGTTCTCGTCCCGCCCGGCGCTCGACCCGCCCAGCACGGCGACCGACGAGACCGAGCAGTCGGTGGCTGCCGTGCTGGCGGACGCGGGCGGCCTGCTGGTGCTGCGCGACGGACGGCCGGCGGGCTCGGTGCTGTTCGACACCTCGCGCCCGGGGCGGCTCGGCATGCGCCGGGTGAGCGTGGACCCCGCCCACCAGGGGCACGGGGTCGCGTCGGTGATGGTCGGCATGGCCGAGGACGTCGCCGAGGGGCGAGGCCTGGACGGCACCTGGCTGCTGGCCCGTGAGGAGCTGCCCGACAACATCATGTTCTGGGAGCGCCGGGGCTACGTCGAGATCGCCCGCGACGGGCCGAGCATCGAGCTGGCGAAGACGCTGTGGCTGGCCCGGGCGCTGCCCACGGCGGAGGACACCCGGGCCTTCGGGTCCCGGCTGGCCACGCTGCTAGGCCCCGGCGACGTCGTGCTGCTGACCGGCGGGCTCGGCGCGGGCAAGACGACCCTGGCGCAGGGCGTGGGGGCGGGCCTCGGGGTCCGCGGCGACGTCACCTCGCCCACCTTCGTGATCTCGCGGGTGCACCCGGCAGTCGGCCCGGGGCCCGACCTGGTGCACGTCGACGCCTACCGGCTGGGCGGTACGGGCGAGCTGGACGATCTCGACCTCGACCTGTCGGTGCCGACGTCGGTGACCGTGGTGGAGTGGGGCGCCGGGCTTGCGGAGGGCCTGGCGGACTCCTGGCTGGAAGTGCGGCTGGACCCCCTCGCCGGCCCTGGTGCGGCCGCGCTGGCCGCGGCGGGGGCGGATCGGCACGTCCCTCCGCCAGACCCCGAGACCCGGGTGGCGAGCGTGCGTCCGGTCGGGCCGAGGTGGGCCGTGGTGCCGTTGCGCTCGACCCTGCTCGGGCCCCTCCGCTGAGTCACCCCTCCGCTGAGCGTGGCGACTCTGCCTCTGGACCGTCCTCTCCGACCCAGGTCCGGCACACTGAGCGGGACGGGACGGGGTGGTCGGGGTGAACCGATGTGGGGCGATCGTGCTGGTCGCCGGTCTGGTGGCGGTGCTGGAGGGACCGGTGGCCGCCGCTCCGATCACGGAGACCCCCGCTGAAGCCGCCCGGCCGGCCGACACCGCGGTCCGGGGTGACTGCCACGGGTTCGGCCGGATGTCGGTCACCTTCCGACCGCTCCCGGACGGCAGGTCGCGGGTGGTGGCGACCGGTGTGAACTTGCCGGAAGGCTCTGGGTGGTCCGGGTGGATCCGCGTCGACGTCGCGGGGCCGGGCGGCTCCGAGTGGGACTTCGGGCCGAAGACCGCCGTCGACGGCACCTGGACGGCGTCGCGGGTCCTGTCCGCCGACCAGGACGGTGTGGGTGCCTCCGTGGTCGCGAGCCGACATCACAGCCGCGGACTCTGCTATGTCGTGGCCGAGGCGGGCGACCGCAGCCGTGGGTCGGCTTGGTGCCGGCAAGGCCTATCCGATGCGGCGGTGACGGTGCGGCGCGACGCCGCGGGTCGACACGTCGTGCGTTTCACGCAAGGCAGTCCAGATCACCCGGGCTCGACCTGGTGGGTCGCTTTTCATGCCTCTGCGGCGACGGGTGCGGCAACGCAGGTGGTCGAGGACCAGGCCGACGCCGAGGGAGAACTGGCCACCCGCGTGGTCTTCGACGAGCTCGACAACCCTCAGTTCGTGGTGGCGGCCACCGGGCCGGACGACCTCCGCTGCGCGGTGGCCATCGACCCCGCCGACGAGGACGCCCACCTCGGCGCAGCGTGACCGTTTCCTCGCTCTGCTGGGTGGATCGGGTGTAGAAACAACACCTCAGGGGATCGACGGGACGGGGTGGTTCGGGTGCGGCGAGACGACACGGCCATGCGACAGGGTGGCTGGACCCGGCGGGCGCGGCGGATCGGACTCGTCCTGACCGCCCTCGTGCTGGGCGCGGGTCTGGTCAGCGTCCCGAGCTCGGCGACGCCGGTGCCCGCGCCCGACGCAATGGCCGTACGGATCGGGTGCATCGGTGGCCCCGGCAGGCTCAGCCTCGAGGTCACGAGGCCCGACGCCGACGGCGTGGCCGCCGCGACCGTGAGCACCCGGAAGATGACAGCGGACAGCCGCTGGAGCGGACTCGTCTTTGCGATCGACTCGGCAGGCGAGCCGCTCGACGAGGTCCAGTTCCGCCGGACCGCCGCCGGCGGCGGGTGGACCATCCAGCTCGACCTGGACGTGTCCGAGGCGGCTGCCGGACCGGTGTTCTACGACGCCTTCGCCTTCGAACGCGGACCCGGTCTGTGCGGGACCGAGGTCTTGAACGGTCGCGGCCGGACGTTCGGCATCGGCTTCTGCTCGCCGCGCATCATCCACGCGCTGGCGGCGCGGCGCACTGACGACCGTGGCCTGCTGCTGCGTTACCTGCAGGATGCGGTGCCGGACTCCGCCTGGCGGCTCGAGTTCCGGGTGCTGGGCCTCGGCGGCTCTGAATCGGTCGTCGTGAACGACCGCGCCAATGCAAACGGCTTCCTGACGACCACCGTCGAGCTCGAGGGTGGGATGCCGAACCCGTGGTTGTTCGTCGAGGCCGAGAACCAGCAGGGCAGGCGCTGCGGCATCGGGCTGAACCCCCGCAACGACACGGTGGCGGCGCTTCCGTCGTTGCGCGACCTGGCCGACGCTGCCCGCGCGCTGCGCGAGCGGGCCCGCAGCCTCAACGGCCGCTGAGCGAGAGGTCCTAGGCTCGTCGACCGTGCTGCTGCTCGCGCTCGACACGGCCTCGCCTGCCGTCACCGTCGCGATCCACGACGGCGACCGCGTGCTTGCGACCCGCAGCACGGTCGACGCCCGGCGGCACGGTGAGCTGCTCTCGCCGATGGTTGCCGAGGTCTGTGCCGAGGCCGGGGCCAGCCCACGCGACCTGACCGACGTCGCGGTCGGGGTCGGTCCCGGGCCGTACACGGGTCTTCGGATCGGCCTGGTGACCGCGCGGACGGTCGCAGCCGTGGCGGGTGCCCGGCTGCACGGCGTCTGCACGCTCGACGTCCTGGCAGCGGCCGTGGCGGGACGGGGGCCGCTCGTGGTCGCCACCGACGCCCGGCGGCACGAGGTGCACTGGGCCGCGTACGACGCCGACGGCACCCGTACCGAGGGCCCGGCGGTCGACCGCCCGGCCGACCTGGCCGCCCGGCTCGCCGACGGGACCACCGTCGTGGGCCGCGGCGCCGTGCTGTACCGCGACCTGCTCGTCCCGCCCGCGCAGGTGCCCGACGACGGCCCGCTCGACCCCGACGCCGCGGTCCTGGCGGCGGCGTTCGTCGCTGGCAGGCTGGCGTCGATGCCGGTGGAGCCGCTGTACCTGCGCCGACCCGACGCCCAGCCGCCCGGCCCGCCCAAGCCGGTGCTGCCCCGCCGCCGGTGACGGCACCCGGGCTCCGGCTGCGGCCGGCCACAGACGACGACCTGCCGGCGCTGGTGGCCCTCGAGGCCGCGTCGCTGGGCGCCGATGCGTGGAGCGAGCCACAGGTCGCGGCCGAGCTGGCAGGGGTGCCCGCCACCCGCTGGGTGGTGGTCGCGGAGCAGGCCGCGACGGTGCTCGGCTACGGCGTGCTGCTGAGCGT
The DNA here is from genome assembly GCA_963785115.1 of uncultured Actinomycetota bacterium. GTDB lineage: Bacteria > Actinomycetota > Actinomycetes > Propionibacteriales > Nocardioidaceae > JACCWP01. Next base: position 170,859 of record CAWATY010000023.1, on the reverse strand, counting down.
CGCCGACACCGCGGACGTGCAGCGCGTCGTCGTCGACTCCGCGCACCGGCGCGCGGGGATCGGCCGGGCGGTGCTGCACGCGTTGGTCGCCGAGGCGGACCGGCGCGGGTGCCAACGGGTGCTGCTGGAGGTGGCGGCCGACAACCCGGCCGCGGTCGGGCTCTACGCGGCGGCGGGCTTCGTCGAGGTGGCCAGGCGCCGGGGCTACTTCTCCGCGGGCCGGGATGCGGTCGTCATGCGGCGGGACGCCGCCGAGCGGCTAGCGTGACAGCCGTGCGCGATCTGACGTACCCGCCCGTCGTGGTGGCGGTGAAGACGGCGTTCCGCGCGCTCGGCATCCGGTTCGACCTGCGCGGCCCCGAGCACATGCCCACGCAGGGCGGGGCGGTGCTGGTTCTCAACCACGTCAGCTACGTCGACTTCGTGTTCGGTGGCTACGCGGCCCAGCCCAGCCGCCGGCTGGTGCGGTTCATGTCCAAGCGGGAGCTCTTCGACCACCGGATCACCGGGCCGCTGATGCGCTCGCTGCACCACATCGAGGTCGACCGGGGCGCCGGGCACGCCTCGTACGACACGGCGGTGGCCTACCTCGCCGCCGGTGAGGTGGTGGGCGTCTTCCCCGAGGCGACCATCAGCCGGTCGTTCGAGCTCAAGGACTTCAAGACCGGTGCCGTCCGGCTCGCGGCCGAGGCGCAGGTGCCGCTGGTGCCCGCCGTGCTGTGGGGGACGCAGCGGATGCTCACCAAGGACCACCCGCGGGACTTCTCCCGCGGTCTGCCGGTGTCGATCACGGTGGGCGAGCCGATCCGCCCCGCCGGCGCCGACCCGGTCGCCGAGACCGCCGAGCTGCGCAAGCGGATGGGCGTGCTGCTCGACGAGACGATCCGGCGCTACCCCGAGCAGCCGCCGGGTGCGTGGTGGCTGCCCGCGTCGTACGGCGGCTCGGCCCCGACCCTCGAACGTGCCGCCGAGCTCGACGCCGAGGAGAAGGCGGCCCGCGCCGCCCGTCGCGCCCGCTAGGAGCCGACGGTGCCGTCGGCCATCTCGCGGAGGATGTCGAGATGGCCGTTGTGCCGGGCCGTCTCCTCGATCATGTGCAGCACGATCCAGCGCAAGGTGGGATGCGGGCCCTCGCGGATCGTCCGCTCGGCGAGGTCGTCGAGGTCGTGCGCGGCGATGATCTCGTCGGTGCGCCGGGCCTGCTCGCGATAGCCGTCGAGCACGGCGGCGAGCGGCCCCTCGGCGCCGAGCGTCATCTCGCGGTCGGGCTCCTCGTCGGTCCACGGACCCCGGTCGGGCTCGCCCAGGAAGACCGTCTCGAACCAGGAGTGCTCGACCCAGCGCAGGTGGTTGACGAAGCCGCCGATGCTGGTCAGCGGCGACGTCGCCAGCGGAGCCTGGCCCGACTGCTCGTCGGTCAGCCCCTCGCACTTGGCGTGGGCGGTCTCCCGGACGTAGGCCAGCATCGTCAGCAGCGTCGTGCGCTCGTCCCAGGCGGTCGGGGCGTCGGTACGTGTCGTCGTCATCGCGCCGAACGCTGACAGCCGCCGAGCCTCCTGTCGAGCCCTTTACCGCCCAGCTCCGGACCGCATGCCGCCATCCTCACCTGAGCCTCAGCCGTCGCTCACCCGTCGCCGAGGACCAGGGTGAGCCGGACGTCCTCCTCGGCGAAGCCGAGCCGGCCGTAGAACGCCCGCGCCGCGGTGTTCGCGGCTCCCGTCTCGAGCGTGAGCCCGGTGAGCCCGCGCTGCCGGGCCCACCGGGTGGCGGCGTCCACGAGCGCGCGGCCCACGCCGCGTCCCTCGTGCCTCTTGTCCACCACCAGCTCACCGATGTACGCGTCCGCCCCGCCCGCCCAGTGCTCGCGCACGGCCACCGAGCAGAAGCCCGCGACCTCGGCGCCGGTCTCGGCCACCAGGACCGTCGAGTCGGCGGAGTCCGCGGCGGCCAGCGACTCCTCGACCCAGCCGCGCACGGCGCTGCCGACCGCGTCGGCATCACGCCAGGCGGCAACGCCCTCGGTGAGCCGAGGGGCCAGCGCGAGCACGGCCTCCCGGTCGGTCGCTGCGGCTGGCCGGACGGCGACGGATGCGGTCATGACACCGGCCTATCGCACCGCTGGCGGCGTCGCACGGCGTGCCACCGTAGGCGGATCACCGGCGCCACACCCTCGCGGCCGACCACGCGTCGCTCGATCGGGCTGGTCACGGAAGCCGACGCTAGAGGGCCGCTGCGAGCGCCTCCACCGAATATGCGGCGGACACTGCCCCACCCCGCTAGCGTCACCGGATGGATCTCGATCCCACCGTGACCAATCCCCAGCACTACACCGTCGTCTTCGAGAACGACCGGGTGCGGGTGCTGGACTACACCGATGCGCCCGGCGACGTCACGACGGTGCACGGTCACCCGGACAGCGTCATGGTCACGTTGAGCTCGTTCCGCCGTCGGCTACACATGGGCGACCAGCAGCGCGACGTCGAGCTCGAGGCCGGCCGCGCGCACTGGCTGCCGGCGCAGCAGCACTTCGGGCACAACATCGGCGCCACCGAGACGCACACGATCTTCGTCGAGCTCAAGGAGCCGGCGGCGGAGGTCGGCCCGGGTCGGCTGGGACCGGACTGACCGGCTCCACCAGATATCCGCGGGCGCTGCCCTCGACCCGGGTCAGCACCAGGGTCGCGGAGTTGTTTCCGGTGAGCGCCAACCGGCGGCGCAGCTGCTCGGGCACGACGTCGACCCCACGTCGCTTGATCGTCAGGCTCCCGACATCGCGGCGTCGTAGCTCGGCCCGCAGCGGCTTCTCCCGGTAGGGCACCTCCGCCACGACGGTGTACGCCCGGGCGAACGGGGTCGTGACCAGCGCGTCGGACGTGACGTAGGCCAGATGGGTGTCCACCAGCCGGCCGCCGACCAGACCGGCGACCGCGGTGACCAGACCAGCCCGGGTGACCGCGTCGTCGGGCTCGTACAGGTGCGCGAGCACCGGCCCTGCGGGCAGCGGGCCGGGGTCGTCGGCGTCGGTGAGGGTGTGACCGCCGGGGAGCAGGGTGGCGCGCTGCCGGCAGCCGGCCAACGGCGGGCTCCACAGCGCGGTCTCGACGAGGTCGCGGTCGTCGCTCACCCACTCCGCCTCGACGCCGTCCGGGACCCGTGCGTGCGGGAGACCGGGCGCGGTCTTGACCACCGCGCGCACGTCCGCGCCGAGCAGCCGCAGGACGAACGTCCACGTCGGTGACCACGCGTGCGGGTCGAAGGTGCGCCCGGCGCCGGCCCGGCGGGCCGGGTCGACGAAGACCGCGTCGTAGCCGGACAGGTCGACGGTCGTCGCGTCGGCCTCCAGCACCCGGCCGGGCAGGCCCAGCGCCGCCAGGTTGGCGCGCGCCATGGCCACCCGCACCGGGTCGTGGTCGACCCCGGTCACCTCCAGCCCGGCGCGGGCGAAGGCGATCAGGTCTGCCCCGATACCGCAGCCGAGGTCGACGACGGTGAGCGCCCCGCTCGCCGCCAGCCGATCGGCCCGGTGCCGCGCGACCGTCGCCCGGGTGGCCTGTTCGAGGCCGGTCCGGTCCATGACCATCGCGGCGGCGTCGCCGCCGAGCTTGCCGACCGCGTGCCGGCGCAGCTCGACCAGGGTGGTGGCGGCTGCTACCAGGCCGGGGCCGTGGTCGCGTCGCAGCGCCTCGCCGAGCGCCAACGGGTGGACCGCCTCGGCCGCCGCGACCCGCTCCAGCAGCGCGCTGCCCTCCGCGGTGGCGAGCGCACGTACGGTCGAGGCGTCCACGGCAAGCCTCCCGACCGGGTCCGGACCTGGCACTCGGGTTGACCGAGTGCTAACTGCGGCCTATGTTCGTCCTTGGCACTCTCACCCCGAGATTGCCAGCGGCTCGTCCACGATCCCCGCGACGGCGTGCGACAGCCGAGCCCCACATACCCGTCAGCATCCAACATCCCTGAGAGAGGGAGGGTCGGCACAGTGTCGATCAGCATCAAGCCGCTCGAGGACCGCATCGTGGTCAAGGCCCTGGAAGCGGAGCAGACCACCGCTTCCGGCCTGGTCATCCCCGACACCGCCAAGGAGAAGCCCCAGGAGGGCGAGGTCATGGCGGTCGGCCCCGGCCGATTCAACGAGGCCGGCGACCAGCGCGTCCCACTCGACATCAACACCGGCGACGTCGTCGTCTTCAGCAAGTACGGCGGCACCGAGGTCAAGTACGACGGCGAGGAGTACCTCATCCTCTCCGCGCGTGACGTCCTCGCCGTCGTCAACAAGTGACACCCGACTGCACCTGAGACACCAGACCGCCCCGGTGGCCCTGCTGGGCGCCGGGGCGGACTGACGAAGGGACCGGAACACCCATGCCCAAGATCCTGGAGTTCGACGAGAACGCGCGTCGCGCGCTCGAGCGCGGTGTCGACAAGCTCGCCGACACCGTCAAGGTCACCCTCGGCCCCAAGGGCCGCTACGTGGTCCTCGACAAGAAGTGGGGCGCCCCGACCATCACCAACGACGGCGTGACCGTCGCGCGTGAGATCGAGCTGGACGACCCGTTCGAGAACCTCGGCGCGCAGCTGGCCAAAGAGGTTGCGACCAAGACCAACGACATCGCCGGTGACGGCACCACCACCGCCACCGTGCTCGCCCAGGCAATGGTCCACGAGGGCCTGCGTGCCGTTGCGGCCGGAGCCAACCCGGTGGGCCTCAAGCGCGGCATCGACTCGGCCGTCGAGGCGGTGTCGACCCAGCTGCTGAAGATGGCGCGCGACGTCGCCGACAAGGGCGACATGGCACACGTCGCCACCATCTCGGCGCGCGACTCGCACATCGGCGAGCTGATTGCCGAGGCCTTCGACAAGGTCGGCAAGGACGGCGTCATCACCGTCGAGGAGTCCAACACCCTCGGCACCGAGCTCGAGTTCACCGAGGGAATGCAGTTCGACAAGGGCTACGTGTCGCCGTACATGGTGACCGACGCCGAGCGCATGGAGGCCGTGCTCGACGACGTCTACGTGCTGCTGCACCAGGGCAAGATCTCGGCCGTCTCCGACCTGCTGCCGCTGCTGGAGAAGGTCGTCCAGGCCGGCAAGCAGCTGTTCATCGTGGCCGAGGACGTCGAGGGCGAGGCGCTGTCGACCCTGGTGGTCAACAAGATCCGCGGCACGTTCACCTCCGTCGCGGTCAAGGCGCCTGCGTTCGGCGACCGCCGCAAGGCGATGCTGCAGGACCTCGCGACGCTCACCGGCGCGCAGGTCGTGGCTCCCGAGGTCGGGCTCAAGCTCGACCAGGTCGGTCTCGAGGTGCTGGGCACCGCGCGGCGCGTGGTGGTCACCAAGGACACCACGACGCTCGTTGACGGCGGCGGCAAGCAGGACGAGGTCGACGCCCGCGTCTCGCAGATCAAGGCCGAGATCGAGGCCAGCGACTCCGACTGGGACCGCGAGAAGCTGCAGGAGCGGTTGGCCAAGCTGGCCGGCGGCGTCTGCGTGATCCAGGTCGGTGCCGCGACCGAGGTCGAGCTCAAGGAGAAGAAGCACCGGATCGAGGACGCCGTCTCCGCGACGCGCGCCGCGATCGAGGAGGGCATCGTCGCCGGCGGCGGCTCCGCCCTGGTGCACGCGTCCCTGGTGCTCGACGGTGGCCTCGACCTGAGCGGTGACGAGAAGGTCGGCGTGCAGATCGTGCGCCGGGCCGCCTCCGAGCCGCTGCGCTGGATCGCCGAGAACGGTGGCGAGCCCGGCCTGGTCATCGTCGCCAAGGTGCGCGAGCACGGCGAGGGTGTCGGCTACAACGCTGCCACCGGCGAGTACGGCGACCTGGTCGCCCAGGGTGTCCTCGACCCGGTCAAGGTCACCCGCTCGGCGCTCGCCAACGCGGCCTCCATCGCCTCGATGCTGCTCACCACCGAGACGCTGGTGGTCGAGAAGCCCGAGGAGGAGGACGACTCCGCGGCCGGCCACGGCCACGGGCACGGCCACTGATCAAACCCCGGGGGCTGGGGGTTTCCCCACGGTCCCTTGCGAACGCGCCGCCGCTCACGTGCAACGCCACGTGAGCGGCGGCGTTTTCACGTGAGGGGAGGGCTCGCAGCGCGCCGCCCGTCGGACGATCTTGGGCCCACCCGACGAACCGAGGGGCCGGTTGCCGGCGTCTTTTCGGGTAGGGGACCACGACCAGGGGGCGGAGATGGCGCGCGACGACGAGTACACCGCCTACATCGAGGCGGCGTGGTCACGGCTGTTCCGCACCGCCCACGCTCTGACGGGTGACCAGCACGAGGCGGAGGACCTGCTTCAGGCCGCCTTGGTCAAGGCGTACTCGTCGTGGGGCCGGGTGCGGGCGGCTGACGACCGCGACGCGTACGTGCGGCGGATGCTGGTCAACCAGCTGCTGAGCTGGCGGCGCCGGGTCCGGCACCGGGCCGAGGTGCCGACCGATGCCCCGCCGGAGCGGGCGACTCCCGGCCCCGAGACCGCGGTGACCGAGGCCACTGCGATGTGGCACGCGCTGGCCACGCTGCCTCCGCGTCGTCGAGCGGTCGTGGTCCTGCGCTACTACGAGGACCTCTCCGAACGGGAGATCGCCAACCTGCTCCGGATCGCGCCGGGCACGGTCAAGAGCCAGTGCAGCGCGGCACTCAGGTCGCTGCGCGACGAGCTTTCCACCACCACGTCCGGGAGCCACCGATGAGCGTCGAAGACCTGCTGCGCGCGTCGATCCGCGGCCACGCCGAGGCGCCTGCGCCACCCGTCGACCCGGGCGCCCTCATCCGTCGCGGCCGGCGGCGGCGCACCTTCATCAACGGCGCTGCCGCGCTGGCCACCGTCGCCGTCGTCGCCGGCACGGTGCTGGGGATCGATCAGCTCGGTGACGAGGGGACTGACCGCCGCGGCACGGGGTTCGTGGACGGACCCGACGGTCCCGATCCGGTGCCGGGCCTGCAGGGAGTGTTCCGGTACGCCGACGGCCGCATCGCCACGGACGGCACGGTGTCCGAGCCTGCCGACCTGGCCGACATCGCGGCCAGCAGTGACCAGGTGGTCTACCGCGACAGCGACGGTGTGCTGCACGCGTACACGCCGGGAGAAGCCGATCGGACGCTGAGCGACGGACCGGTGCGCTCGTTCGCGGCCGACCCGACACAGCCGCTGGTGGCCTTCCCCGACCCGGACGAGCCGGCCCTGGTGGTCGTCGACACCTCGACCGGCGCGGAGGTCGCGCGCCGCACCTGGGACTTCGGCGGCTCGGGGGCCGAGGGATCCGAGGGATCCGAGGGATCGGAGGGATCCGAGTACCTTCTCGAGGTCTCGGCCATGACCGACGGGGTGGTCCTGCTCTACACCTACGAGGACAACTTCGCGTGGGACCCGACCGCCGCGCCGTCCCGCCAGCTGCGGCGGATCGGTGGACCCGACGTGGGCACAGTGGACCAGGCACACGCCGGCACCGTGCTCGTCACCCGTACACGTGACGCGTTCACCCACCTGCCGCCCGGCTGGACTGCCACCCCGCCACAGCGCGGGCGACAGCTCCGGCTGTCCTACGACGGGACGTGGGTCGTCGACGGATCCGGCACCGCGTGGCCGGTCGACGATCCCGCGGCCACGGTCGCGGTGGGCGCGCCCGGTGAGCCGGTCGAGTACGCCTGGGACACCGACGGCAGCGTGCTCGTGATGACTGCGGTCGACGGCGGTTACCGGACGGTCGACTGCACGCTCGGCGACGGATGCACACCGGTCTCCGACGTCGAGGAGAAGAAGATGTGGCTCCTGGTGCCGCGCATCTGCTTCTCCGACCAGGGGTTGCAGTGCTTCCCGCCCGGCGAGCACGCGCTGCCGAACAACCCGAGCTGAGCGGCCCGAGCCCGGATCGCCGTCAGGGCAGCATCCACTCCAAGACGTTCGTCTGCAGGAACACCAGCACGCACATCAGCACGAGGAAGAGCACGCTCCAGCCGACGACCTTGCGGAAGATGTCGCCCTCGCGCCCGGTCATGCCCACCGCGGCGGCCGCGATCGCGAGGTTCTGCGGCGAGATCATCTTGCCCAGCACACCGCCGGACGAGTTCGCCGCCGCCATCAGGGCGGGGTCGAGGTCGGCCTTCGCGGCCGCGGTCACCTGCAGGGCGCCGAACAACGAGTTCGACGAGGTGTCGGAGCCCGTGACCGCCACCCCCAGCCACCCGAGCACCGGCGACAGGATCGCGAACGCCGAACCCGCAGCAGCCAGCCAGTTGCCGATCGCGCCGGTCTGGCCGCTGTTGTTCATCACGTACGCGAGCGCCAGCACCGCCATCACCGTGACGATCGCCGCCGCCAGCTGCTTGTACGTGGCGGCGTACGTCGTCAGCGCCTTGGCGGGGGAGATGCCGATGATCGGGATCGTGATCAACCCGGCGATGATCGTCAGCGTTCCGGCGGCCGCCAGCCAGTTGAAGCTGTACTCCGCGGGCGGGGCACCGCTCGCGCTGACGATGTCGAGACCGGGCCAGGTGAACAGGAAGGTCCACGGCTCCTCGGCCAGCGCCTCCTTGACCGCAGTGATCTGGGCCAGGCTGAAGATCGCGATGATCACCAGGTACGGCGCGTAGGCCTTGGCCACCTCGGCACCGGAGTCGGAGCGGACCTCTTGCGACGTGCGGGTCCCCGTGGCGGTGGCAGTGCCACCGGCACCGGGAGCGGTCGCCCCACCCTTCGGCGCGGGCTCGTCGTCGGCCTGGTCGGCCTCGGTGTAGCCCTCGGCAGGCCGCCAGACCCGCAGCAGCGCCACGACCGCGAGCGCGCTGACCAGCGAGGCCACGATGTCGGTCAGCTGCACCGAGAAGTACGTCGCCGTCAGCCACTGCGCGATGGCGAAGGTCACCCCGCAGACGATCGCGGGCACCCAGGTCTGCCGGACGCCGCGCTTGCCGTCGATGATGAAGACCAGGGCCAGCGGCACGAACAGCGCGAGCACCGGGGTCTGGTGCCCGACCAGGGCGCCGAGCTTGTCCTCGGTGAACAGATCGGCCTGATCCGGGACCGCGCCGGTCGTCACCGCTGACAGCGTGACGATCGGCGTCGCCAGCGCCCCGAACGCCACCGGCGCCGTGTTCGCGACCAGTGCGAGCACGGCGGCCTTCAGCGGCCGGAAGCCCAGCGCGATCAGCATCACGCTGGTGATCGCGACCGGGGTGCCGAAGCCCGCCAGCGCCTCGAGCAGCGCGCCGAAGCAGAACGCGATGATGATCGCCTGCACCCGCATGTCGTCGCTGACGGCGGCGAACGAGCGCCGCAGCACGTCGAAGTGCCCGGTCGCGACGGTCATGTTGTAGACCCAGATCGCGTTGATCACGATCCAGAGGATCGGGAAGAACCCGAAGGCCGCCCCCCAGCTGCCCACCAGCAGCGTCTGGTCGACCGGCATCCCGAACGCCGCGATCGCCACCACGATCGCCACCACGAGGGACACCAGGCCGGAGATCCAGGCGGTGATCCGCAGCGCCCCCAGCAGCACGAACAGGGTCGCCAGCGGCAACATCGCTACCAGCGCGGATGCGGTCAGCGAGCCGCCGACCGACTCGATGTCGGGTTGGAACGTGCTGAGCAGCATGGCGTGCTCCAGGGTCGGGGGAACGGGGTCAGCGGTCGGTCAGGGCCATGGGGGAGTGTCCGGAGATCGAGGCGTCGAGCACCTCGACGGTGTGGGCGGTGGGCATCGACGTGCCGGCACGACGCAGCGCCGACGAGATCTGCAGCAGGCAGCCGGGGTTGGCGGTGACCAGCAGGTCGGCGCCGGCGGCCCGCACGTGGCCGGCCTTTCGGTCGCCGAGCTCGCGGGCGGGGCCGGGGTTGAGCAGGTTGTAGACCCCCGCGCTGCCGCAGCACATGCCGCCCTCGGAGATCTCCCGCAGCTCGAGCCCCGGCACGCCCCGGAGCAGCTCGCGCGGTGGCGTACGGACACCCTGGGCGTGCGCCAGGTGGCAGGCGTCGTGGTAGGCGACTGAGACCTCGAGCGGGTGCCGGGTCGCCACCGGCCCCAGCTCGACGAGGATCTCGGACACGTCGCGCACCCGGCCCGCGAACTCCTCGGCCCGCTCGGCGTACTCGGGGTCGTCGGCGAGCAGCAGGCCGTACTCCTTCATCGACGAGCCGCAGCCGGCCGAGTTGACTACCACGTGCTCGACGTCGGCGGCGGCGAAGCTGTCCAGCAGCCGCCGGGCGAAGCCCTGCGCCTCCTCCTTGCGCCCGCTGTGCACGCTGAGCGCGCCGCAGCATCCCTGGGTGGGCGGGACGACGACGTCGCACCCCTCGGCGGTCAGGACGCGTGCGGTAGCGGCGTTGACGCCGGGGAAGAACTCCCGCTGCACGCAGCCGGTGAGCATGCCGACGACCGCGCGCCGCTCGCCCTGGGCGGGGATCCGCTCCGGCAGGGGGGCCCGGCGGCGGATCGGCGGCGCGACCTCCTCCATCGTCTGCAGCGTCTGCGGCAACCGCTCCAGCAGCCGGCTGCGGCGCACCAGCCGCTGCAGCCCGCTGCGCTGGTAGGCCGCCAGCGGGCCGCGCATCGCCCGCAGTCGCTTCGGGTACGGGAACAGCGCGAAGATCGACTCGCGCAGCAGACGCTGCGCGCGCGGGCGCCGGTACGTCGTCTCGACCTCGGCCCGCGCGGTCTCGATGATCTGGTCGTACTTGACCCCCGACGGGCAGGCGGTCACGCAGGCCATGCAGCCGAGGCAGGCGTCGAGGTGACCGACCGTCGACTCCGGCAGCTGCCCGCTGCTCGCGGCCTGCTCCACCAGGTGGATGCGCCCGCGGGGTGAGTCCATCTCCTCGCCCCACAGCGAGTACGTCGGGCAGGTGGGCAGGCAGAACCCGCAGTGCACGCAGTCGTCCAGCAGGTCGTCAAGCCGCTCGTCGGACGTGAACGGCGCCGGCGCAAAGGCGTCGTCGCGCGCGTCCAGCGGGGCGTCGTGCTGGGTGACCATCTAGATCCCTCCGACGAAACGGCCGGCGGCGAGCCGGTGGTCGGGGTCGAACTCGTCCTTGACGCGACGCATCAGGTGGAGCCCCCCGACGGGCCCCCAGCAGTCGACCTGTTCCCGGACCGCAGCCGGAGCGGACAACGCGACCGCGCTGCCGTCGGCGGCGGCCGTACGCAGTGCGGTGACGGTCGCGGCCGCCGCGTCCGGGGCACCGGACACCACGGCGTGCAGGACGCCGGTGCCCGCGCTGCCCTGCACCCGGCAGCTCACCCCGTGCCGGTGCTCGGCCACCCGGGCGGCCGCCAGCACCGCGGCCACGCCGGGCAGCGGCACCGCCACCTTGACCAGCGTGTCGTCGGCAGCGGTGTCCAGTCGGGCGATCTGGGCCGTGTCGACGTCCGCGCCGTCGGACCCGTCGAGACCCAGCACCCGCGCTGCCTCGTCGGAGCGGTCCGAGACGCCGCGCTCGGTGCCCTCGAGCAGGACGAGCACGGTCGCGTCGTCGGAGCCGGCGTCGCGGCGGACGTCGACCGCGCTCGGGGCCAGCTGCGAACCGGCCAGCTCGAGCGCCGTGGCTGCCGCTTCGGCGGCGGGGAGGGTGCGGGTGAGCCAGCGCGAGTCCTTGGGCAGCGGGTGCAGCCGCACGACCATCCGGGTGACCAGCCCGAGGGTGCCGTACGCGCCGCCGAGCAGCTTGGCGAGGTCGTAGCCCGCGACGTTCTTGACCACCTTGCCGCCGGCCTTGGCCACCACGCCGTCGGCACGGACCATCGTCACGCCGAGCACCAGGTCGCGCGGCGTGCCGTACAGCATCCGGCGCGGGCCGCTGCGCGTCGTCGCCATCGTGCCGCCCACGCTGGCGCCGGGCACCGGCTGGTCGAGGGCGAGCTGCTGGCCGGACTCGGCGACCTGCGCGTTGACCGTGTCGAGGGTGGTGCCGGCCTGCACGACGCAGATCAGGTCACCGGCCTCGTGCTCGACCACGCCGTCGAGCCGCTCGGTGCCGACCACCAGGTCGAGCTCGCGCGGCGGGTTGCCCCAGTGCACCGCGGTGCCGCGGCCGCGGATGACGACGTGCAGGTCGTGGCGGGCCGCCGCCTTCAGCAGGGCCGACGCCTCGTCGGTGGATCCCGGTGAGGCCACCCACCGGGCGGGTACTCCTCCGACGGTGGTGTCGCCCGCCTCGGACGCGTGGCCGCCGACCGCCTCGGTGAGGTCGTCGAGCACCGTCCGGGTCGTGGGCATCAGAAGACCTCCGCCAGCCCGGCCTCCTGCAGCGGGTGCGCGCCCGTGCGTCGTCCGGGCCGTTCGCCGCACAGCCGCGGGGTCGGGAAGACCTTGCCCGGGTTGGACAGGTGGCGAGGGTCGAAGGCGCAGCGCAGCAGCTGCATGGTGTCGAGGTCGTCGGCGTCGAACATGTCGGCCATGTAGCGCGCCTTGTCCTTGCCGACGCCGTGCTCGCCGGTGATCGAGCCACCCTGCTCGAGGCAGAGCCCGAGGATCGCCCCGGAGACCTTCTCGGCCCGCTCGGTCTCGCCGTCGTGGGTGGCGTCGAACAGGACCAGCGGGTGCAGGTTGCCGTCACCGGCGTGGAAGACGTTGGCGACCCGGATGCCGGCCTCGTCGGCGAGCTCGTCGATGCGGTGCAGCACCTGCGACAGGGCGGTCCGCGGGATCACGCCGTCCTGGACGATGTAGTCGGGGCTGATCCGGCCCACCGCGGCGAAGGCCGACTTGCGGCCGCGCCAGATCAGCGCCCGCTCGGTGTCGTCCTTGGCCTGCCGCACCTCGAACGAGCCGGCCTCCTCGCAGTGCCGGATGACGTCGTCGAGCTGGGCGTCGACCTCGGCGACGGGACCGTCGAGCTCGATCACCAGCACGGCGCGCGCACCGTCGGGGTAGCCGCACTGCACCGCCTCCTCGGCGGCGTGGATGGCGAGCTCGTCCATCATCTCGATGGCGGCCGGCACCACCCCGGCGCCGATGATCGCGGAGGTGGCGGTGCCCGCGTCGTCGGTGCTGCGGAACCCGGCCAGCAGGGTCCGTACGCTCTGCGGGCTGCGGGTCAGCTTCACCGTCACCTCGGTGACGACGCCGAGCGTGCCCTCCGACCCGACCACCGTGCCGAGCAGGTCGTAGCCGGGCGCGTCCGGTGCCGTGGTGCCGAGCGTGGTGGGCTCGCCGTCGGGGGCGACCATGTCCACCGACAGCACGTGGTTGGTGGTGAAGCCGTACTTGAGGCAGTGCGCGCCGCCGGAGTTCTCCGCGACGTTGCCACCGATCGAGCAGATCTGCTGGCTGCTGGGGTCGGGGGCGTAGTAGTAGCCGTGCGGCGCCGCCGCCGTGGTGACGTCGAGGTTGATGACGCCGGGCTGCACGACCGCCCGCTGGGCGAGCGGGTCGACGTGCAGGATCTCGCGCATCTGGCTCAGCACGATCAGCACGCCGTCGGAGACCGGCAGCGCCCCGCCGGACAGGCCAGTGCCGGAGCCGCGGGCGACGAACGGCACCCCCAGGTCGTGGCAGCCGTTGATCACCTCACGCACCTCGTCGGCCGAGGTGGTGAGCACGACCGCCGCGGGCACGACCGCGTACGCCGCCAGCCCGTCGCACTCGTACGTGCGGCGCTGCGCCTCGTCGGTGAGCACCGAGCGCTCGCCCAGCTTCCCGACCAGCCGACGCACCAGCGCGTCGACGGCGCCGGTGTCCTGCGCCGACTGCTGCGTCGCCTCGGTGGTCGGGTGGGTCGTCATGGCATCCGCTCGTAGGCAGGCAGGGTGAGGAACTCGGCGAAGTCGTCGGCCAGTGCCATCTCGCGGTAGAGCGCCTTGGCGTCCTCGTACCGGCCCTTGCCGAACGCCTCGTCGCCGATGACCTCGCGGATGCGCTCGAGCTCCTCGTCGATGACCTCGTCGGCCCACTCGCGGGTGACCTCGCGGCGGCCGCCGTCCTCGGTCTCGATCTCGACGTTGAGCGCGATCCACTGCCAGACCTGGGCGCGGGAGATCTCCGCCGTGGCGGCGTCCTCCATCAGCCCGTAGATGGCGACGGCGCCGCTGCCGGCGAGCCAGGCGTTGAGGTACTGCAGCCCGACGCTGACGTTGTTGCGCAGCCCGGCCTCGGTCATGTCGCCCTCGGTCGACTTCACGTCCAGCAGGTCGGCGGCGCTGACGTCGACGTCCTCGCGCAGGTTGTCCAGCTGGTTGGGCCTGTCGCCGAGGTAGGAGTCGAAGACCTCCTTGCACAGCGGGACCAGGTCGGGGTGCGCCACCCAGGAGCCGTCGTAGCCGGCCTTGGCCTCGCGCTCCTTGTCCTCGCGCACCTTGGCCATCGCCTTGTCGTTGGCCTCCTTGTCGCGCCGGCTCGGGATGAACGCGGCCATGCCTCCGATCGCGTGCGCGCCGCGCTTGTGGCAGGTGCGCACCAGCAGCTCGGCGTAGGCCCGCATGAACGGCGCGGTCATGGTCACCGCGTTGCGGTCGGGCAGCAGGAAGTCGGTGCCCCGGGTGCGGAACTTCTTGATCACGCTGAACAGGTAGTCCCAGCGGCCGGCGTTGAGCCCCGCCGAGTGCTCGCGCAGCTCGTACAGGATCTCCTCCATCTGGAACGCGGCCGGGTAGGTCTCGATCAGCACGGTGGCGCGCACCGTGCCCCGCGGGATGCCGACCTTCTCCTGGGCGTGGATGAACACGTCGTTCCAGAGCCGGGCCTCGAGGTGGCTCTCCATCTTCGGCAGGTAGTAGTACGGGCCGCGGCCGGCGTCGATCTGGGCCTGGCCGGAGTGCAGCAGGTAGAGCGCGAAGTCGAAGATGCCGCCGCTCACCGGCTCGTCGTCGACCAGCACGTGCTTCTCCGGCAGGTGCCAGCCGCGCGGGCGGACCACCGGGACGGCGTGCGGGCCGTCGTTGAGCGCGTACTCCTTGCCGTCGGCCTGGGTGAACGCGAGCGAACCGTCGATCGAGTCCCGCAGGTTGGCCTGGCCGGCGAGCATGTTCTCGAACAGCGGCGAGTTGGCGTCCTCGAAGTCGGCCAGCCACACCTTGGCGCCGCTGTTCAGCGCGTTGATCGCCATCTTCTTGTCGGTGGGGCCGGTGATCTCGACTCGGCGGTCCTCGATCCCGGGGCCGGGCGGAGCGACCCGCCAGTCGGGGTCCTCGCGGACGTCCTTGGTCTCCTCGGCGAAGTCCAGGCTGCCGCCGCTGTCCAGCTCGGCCGAGCGGGCCCGGCGTTCCTCGAGCAGCTCGGCCCGGCGGGGCTGGAAGGTCCGGTGGAGGTCGGCGACCAGCTCGAGCGCCTCGGTCGTGAGCACCCGGTCGAGCAGGTCGGGGTCGGACAGGTCGCTGGGCTCGATGGTCAGTCGGACGCCGGTGGGGAGATCCACGGAGGCCTCGTTTCCGGATGGTGGAAGTTTCGTTGCATGACGTGGAAGGCAGTTCTGCAACGTAGACCAGCCTCGCGACTCGCGCCACCGTCCGGGTTTGTCCCATTGCGGGCGCCGCCGCCCGCGGGTTTCGCAAGCCGGCTTGCGAAAGCCGCACTCGCCTCGCGTCATAACCCGGGGCGAGTGCGGAGAAGGCGGGGCGAGTGGCGCTCCGGACGTGGTCGGGCCGGCGTGATGCTGAGCACGCACAGCGCGTACCGGCCGAACGCGTCGGAGCCGCGGGCTAGCATGGAGCGCACCGCCTCGCACCCCCGGAAGGGCTGATGGACCTCATCCACGACCCGGACGCCTTCGCCCCTCTCGGCCTCACGTTCGACGACGTCTTGCTGCTGCCCGGCGAGACCGACGTCATCCCCAGCGAGGTCGACACCACCTCGCGGCTGACCCGCGAGATCTCCCTGCGCACGCCGCTCGTGTCGAGCGCGATGGACACCGTCACCGAGGCCCGGATGGCCATCGCGATGGCTCGCCAGGGCGGCATCGGTGTCCTGCACCGCAACCTGTCGATCGAGGACCAGGCCTACCAGGTCGACCTGGTGAAGCGGACCCAGACCGGCATGATCAGCAACCCGATCACGATCACCCCCAAGGCGACGCTCGAGGAGCTGGACGAGATCTGCGGTGAGTACCGCGTCTCGGGCCTGCCCGTCGTCGACCAGGACGGCATCCTGCTGGGCATCATCACCAACCGCGACCTGCGGTTCGTCCCCGTCGCCGAGTGGGCGACCCGCTTGGTCGGCGACGTGATGACGCCGATGCCGCTGATCACCGGACCGGTCGGCATCTCCCGCGAGGAGGCGACCGCGCTGCTGCGCCAGCACAAGCGCGAGCGGCTCCCGCTGGTCGACGAGCGTGGCCGGCTCGCCGGTCTCATCACGGTCAAGGACTTCGTCAAGTCCGAGCAGTTCCCGCACGCCTCCAACGACGACCACGGCCGGCTGCTCGTCGCCGCCGCCATCGGCTACTTCGGCGACTCCTGGGAGCGTGCCACGACGCTGGTCGAGGCCGGAGTCGACATCCTCGTTCCCGACGTCGCCAACGGCCATGCCCGGCTGATGCTCGAGCTGGTGGCCCGGCTCAAGCGTGACCCGGCAACCCGGCACGTCCAGGTCATCGGTGGCAACGTCGCCACCCGTGCCGGTGCCCAGGCGCTGGTCGACGCGGGCGTCGACGCGGTCAAGGTCGGCGTCGGACCGGGGTCGATCTGCACCACCCGGGTCGTCGCCGGCGTCGGCGTCCCGCAGGTGACGGCCATCCACGAGGCGGCTCGAGCCTGCGGCCCGGCCGGCGTACCCGTGGTCGGCGACGGTGGTCTGCAGTACTCCGGCGACATCGCCAAGGCGCTGGTGGCCGGGGCCGACACCGTCATGCTGGGCTCGCTGCTCGCCGGCTGCGACGAGAGCCCCGGCGACCTCATCTTCGTCAACGGCAAGCAGTACAAGGCCTACCGCGGCATGGGCTCGATCGGGGCCATGGCCTCGCGCGGCAAGAAGTCCTACTCCCGCGATCGCTACTTCCAGGCCGACGTCGCCACCGACGACATGCTCGTCGCCGAGGGCATCGAGGGGCAGGTCGCCTATCGCGGCCCGTTGTCGGCGGTCGCCCAGCAGCTGGTCGGCGGGCTGCACCAGTCGATGTTCTACGTCGGCGCGCACAGCATCCCCGAGCTCAAGGAGCGCGGTCGGTTCGTACGGATCACCGCCGCCGGGCTCAAGGAGAGCCACCCGCACGACATCCAGATGACCTCCGAGGCGCCCAACTACACCTCCCGCTGACCCCCTCCCCCCGAGAGGCCGCGGATAGCCTGAGGCCATGGAGATCGAGATCGGGCGGGCCAAGCGCGGGCGCCGGGCGTACTCGTTCGACGACATCGCGATCGTCCCGAGCCGGCGCACCCGCGACCCCGAGGAGGTCTCGGTCGCCTGGCAGATCGACGCCTACCGGTTCGAGATCCCGATCATCGCCGCCCCGATGGACTCGGTGATGTCGCCCGAGACCGCAATCGCGTTCGGCAAGCACGGCGGGCTCGGCGTCCTCGACCTCGAGGGCCTGTGGACCCGCTACGAGGACCCGCAGCCGATGCTCGAGGAGGTCGCGCGGATGCGCGGCCACGACGCCACCCGGCGGCTGCAGCAGATGTACGCCCAGCCAGTGCTCCCCGGGCTGGTCCGCGACCGGTTGCAGCAGATGCGCGACGCCGGGGTGACGGTGGCGGGGGCGCTGTCGCCGCAGCGCACCAAGCAGCTGGCCCAGACGGTCGTGGACGCGGGCGTCGACCTGTTCGTCATCCGCGGGACGACGGTGTCCGCCGAGCACGTGTCGGGCAATGCCGAGCCACTGAACCTCAAGGAGTTCATCTACGAGCTCGACGTGCCGGTCATCGTCGGCGGCTGCGCGACGTACCAGGCGTCCCTGCACCTGATGCGCACCGGCGCGGCCGGCGTGCTGGTCGGCTTCGGCGGCGGTGCCGCGCACACCACCCGGTCGGTGCTCGGGGTCGCGGTGCCGATGGCCACCGCGGTGGCCGACGTGGCAGCCGCGCGGCGCGACTACCTGGACGAGTCCGGCGGGCGCTACGTGCACGTGATCGCCGACGGGTCGGTCGGGCGCAGCGGAGACGTCGCCAAGGCGATCGCTTGCGGCGCCGACGCGCTGATGGTCGGCTCGCCCTTCGCCCGCGCCGTCGAGGCGCCGGGCCGCGGCTTCCACTGGGGCGCAGAGGCCTGGCACGCCGACCTGCCCCGAGGCGAGCGGGTCGAGATCGGCACCGTCGGGACCATGGAGGAGGTGCTGTTCGGGCCGTCGCGGGTCGCGGACGGCACGATGAACCTCGTCGGCGCACTGCGCCGCGCGATGGCCACCACCGGCTACACCGAGCTCAAGGAGTTCCAGCGGGTAGAGGTCGTGGTCCAGTGACACCTCCCGCACCGCTGCGGGTGGCGGCCTGCCAGGCCGAGTCGGTCTCCGGCGACGTGTCGGCCAACGCCGCCACCGCGGCCGGGCTGGTCACCACGGCCGGCGACGACGGGGTGCGCCTCGCGGTGCTCCCGGAGCTGTTCCTCCCCGGTTACGACATGGCCGGCCTCCGGGGTGACCCCAGCCGCGACCTCGACGCCGACGGCCTCGACTCCGACGCCAGGCTCGACCTGCTGCGGGCGGCGTGCCGCAACGCGTCGGTGGTCGCCGTCGTCGGCGCCTCGGTACGTCGCGGCGCCAGCCGGCGGCTGTCGGTACTGCTGGTCGACGACCGGGGCGAGGTGTCGGCGCCGTACGACAAGCAGCACCTGTGGAGCGACGAGCGCACGGTCTTCGACGCGGGCGAGACGGGCTCCTCCGTCACCGTCGACGGCTGGCCGGTCGGGCTCGGCGTCTGCAACGACGGCTGCTTCCCCGAGCACGCCCGCGCGGCCGCCCTCGGTGGCGCGCTGGTCTACGCCTGCCCGGCGGCGTACGTGGTCGGCTCTGAGCACCGCCGCGACCTCTACTACCGCGCCCGCGCCCTCGACAACACGATGTACGTCGTGCTGGCAGGGCTGGTCGGCCGCTGCGGCGACGACGTGTTCAGCGGTGGATCCGCGGTGCTCGACCCCGAGGGTCGGGTCGTGGCGCACGCGGGCGAGGAACCGCGGTCGGTGGTCGCGGCCTGGCTCGACGCCGAGCTGCTGGCGGAGACGCGGGCGGCGCACCCGATGCTGGCCGAGGTCGAGCGGGAAACGTCGGGGTTGTCCCGGGCTGGTGCTTCTGCGACCGGTGGCTTTGCCGGAACCAGTTGACACGTCCCTCGCCGGGGGGTTGCGTCGCCGACACAGCCCCCGATGAAAGGCCGAGGCCATGGTCGACAACGCCGGCGGCACCTCCACCACGACCTCCACCTCGACTTCCACCGCACGCTCCACCGCCGCGGACGTCCTGGAGCCTGGGCAGGACGGATACGACGAGGCGCGCCGCGTCTTCAACGGCATGATCGACCGATCGCCGGCGATGATCGTGCGATGCCGCGACACCGGCGGTGTCGTCGCTGCGATCGAGATGGCCCGGGAACGCGGGCTCCCGCTGTCGGTCTACGGCGGCGGACACGGCGTCACCGGCTCGGCCGTCGTCGACGGCGCCTTGTGCATCGACCTCCGCGGGATGAAGACCCTGGTCGTCGACCCAGAGGCGCGGACGCTGATCGCCGAGGCGGGTCTGACATGGGGAGAGATCGACGCGGCCACCCAGGAGCACGGTCTGGCGGTCACCGGCGGCAGGGTGTCGACGACCGGCGTGGGCGGCTTGGTACTGGGCAGTGGCAGCGGCTGGCTGGAGCGTGCGTTGGGCTACACCTGCGACAACCTGCTCGATGCCGAGGTGGTGACCGCCGACGGCCGGGTGGTGACGGCCTCGGCCGACGAGAACGCCGACCTCTTCTGGGGCCTGCGTGGGGGTGGGGGCAACTTCGGGGTCGTGACCCGGTTCACGCTGCGGCTGCACCCGGTGGGCCCCCTCGTCCTGGGCGGCATGCTCCTGTACCCGGCACAGATGGCAAACGAGGTGCTACGCAACTTCCGCGACTTCATGACGGATGCCCCCGACGAGGCTGGCGGTGGCGTCGCGTTCATCACCGCGCCGCCCGCCGAGTTCGTGCCCGAGCCGGCCCGCGGGCAGCCGATGGTCGGCGTCATCTGCTGCTACGCCGGGTCCGTCGACGAGGGGGTCGTCGCGCTCGAGCCGTTGACCTCCTTCGGGCCGCCCGTGGTCACCATGGTGCAGCCGATGCCGTACGTCGCGGTGCAGCAGCTGATCGATGCCGGCAACCCCGCTGGCCTGCGCAACTACTGGACGGCGGACTTCATGGCCGACCTGCCGGACGAGGCGGTCGACACGCTGGTCGGGGTCGCGACACGCCCCGTCTCCCCGATGTCGCAGATCGTCCTCACCGCGTGCGGCGGAGCGATCGCTCGCGTCCCCGACGAGAGCACCGCACTCCGGGAGCGGCAAGCGCCGTGGATCATCCACTACCTGTCGGTGTGGCCCGATCCGGCAGACGACGAAATCAACATCGCCTTCACGCGTGACGCGGCAGCGCGGATGAAGCCGTGGGCGAGTGGCGGCGTGTACCTGAACTTCATCGGCGACGAGGGTCGCGATCGGATCGTGTCCTCATTCGGTCCGGAGAAGTACGCGAAGCTTCGGGCCCTGAAGAAGGTCTGGGACGCCGACAACGTCTTCCGGCACAACCAGAACATCCCGCCGGCCGACTGACGCGGGGTCCGGCGCCCCGATACGGAACCCGGGTGGACCGGTGCAGGAGCGGCGAGGTAGCGTGCTGAGGCTTGCCTAAGCAAGCCGAGCCTTGCCTACCTCGTTCGGGAGGACCTCCGATGCGCACCAGCCTCGTCGCCGGGTGGACCGCGGGCGCCCTGGCCGTGGCCGGCCTGGCCGCGTGCAGCTCCGACGCGGACGGGGGCTCGGACGGGGGCGGCGCCGACACGATCGAGGTGACCGCGACCGACGACGCGTGCGACCTGTCCGAGACGGCCCTGTCCGCGGGCGTGCAGACGTTCGAGGTCAGCAACGAGGGCTCGCAGGTCACCGAGTTCTACGTCTACGCCGAGGGCGACCGGATCATGCAGGAGGTCGAGAACATCGGCCCCGGCCTGAGCCGCGAGATGCGGGTCGAGCTGCCCGCCGGCGACTACCAGGGCACCTGCAAGCCCGGCATGGTCGGCGACGGCATCCGCACCGACATCAGCGTCACGGGCGAGCAGGCCGAGCCGCTGTCCGACACCGAGGAGCTGCAGCAGGCCGCCCAGGACTACTCGCGCTACGTCGAGTCACAGTCCAAGAGCCTGATCACTCTGACCGGCCAGTTCGTCGACGCGGTCAAGGCGGGCGACGTCGAGAAGGCCAAGGAGCTGTTCGCGCTGGCCCGAACGCCGTGGGAGCGCATCGAGCCGGTGGCCGAGATCTTCGGCGGCCTCGATCCGGCGGTGGATGCCCGCGTCAACGACGTCGCCGAGGGCGACGAGTGGACCGGCTACCACCGGATCGAGCGACAGCTGTGGGTCGCCGGCAACACCACGGGCATGGACCCGATCGCCGATCAGCTCCTCGCTGACGTGCAAGAGGTCGTACGGCTCGCCGAGAAGAAGCCGCTCACCGCGCTGCAGCTCGCCGAGGGCTCCAAGGCGCTGCTCGACGAGGTCGCGACCGGCAAGATCACCGGCGAGGAGGACCGCTACTCGCACACCGACCTGTGGGACTTCGCGGCCAACGTCGAAGGCTCCAAGGCCGCCATCGCCGCCCTGCGCCCGGTGCTCGAGGACCGCGACCCCGAGCTGCTGGCCGACATCGACGACGGCTTCGCCGACGTGGAGGCGCTGCTCGCCGAGCAGCGCGAGGGCGACGGGTACGTCCTCTACACCGACCTGAGCCAGGACGAGGTGCAGGCGTTCGCCGACGCGGTCGCGGCGCTGAGCGAGTCGGTCAGCCAGGTCGCCGCCGTTGTGGCGGGACAGTGAGCGGGCAGGCACCGGACGAGTGACGCAGTGAGCGACGACCAGCAGCGACAGCCGGACCCGGGCACGCCGCGGCGGATCAGCCGGCGCGGTCTGCTCGGGACCGCCGGCGTCGGCGCGGTCGCGGCGTCGGGTGCGGTGGGCTACGCGGTACGCGGCGAGGCCGCCGAGCCGGAGCCGACGGCACTCAGCGCCGAGGCGGTGCCGTTCGAGGGCACCCACCAGGCGGGCATCGTCACCCCGGCCCAGGACCGCCTGCACTTCGCCGCGTACGACGTGACGACCGACGACCGCGGCGAGCTGATCGAGCTGCTCAAGGAGTGGACGGCGGCGGCCCGGGCGCTCACGGCGGGACGCGAGATCGGCGACGGTGCGGTGGCGGGGTCGCCGTACGCGCCGCCCGACGACACCGGCGAGGCGCAGGGGCTGCCGCCGTCGCGGCTGACGGTGACCGTCGGGTTCGGACCGGGACTGTTCGAGGACGAGCGCGGACGGGCGCGCTTCGGGCTGGACGGGATGCGGCCGCCGGCGCTTTCCGAGCTGCCGCACTTCATCGGCGACGACCTGCAGCCCGGCCGCTCGGGCGGCGACATCGCGATCCAGGCCTGCTCCGACGACCCGCAGGTGGCGGTGCACGCCATCCGCAACCTGACGCGCATCGCCTTCGGGCGCGCCGAGCTGCGCTGGAGCCAGCTCGGCTTCGGCCGCACGTCGTCGACGACCGTCGCGCAGGCCACGCCGCGGAACATGTTCGGGTTCAAGGACGGCACCAAGAACATCAAGGCCGAGCAGACTGCGGACGTCGAGAAGTGGGTCTGGGTCGCGGATGGCGACGGCCCGGACTGGCTGGCCGGCGGCTCCTACCTGGTGGCGCGCACGATCCGGATGCTGATCGAGACCTGGGACCGCGAGCCGCTGGAGGGCCAGGAGGAGATCATCGGGCGCACCAAGGGTGCCGGCGCGCCACTGTCGGGAGGCGACGAGTTCGCCGAGCTCGACCTGGCGGCGCGTACCGACGAGGGCGCGCTCGCGATCCCCCGGACAGCGCACGTGCGGCTGGCGCACCCGTCGCGACACGGTGGGGCGCGACTGCTGCGCCGCGGCTACACGTTCGTCGACGGCAACGACGACCTCGGCCAGCTCGCCGCGGGGCTGTTCTTCCTCGCCTACCAGCGCAACCCGCAGACCCAGTTCGTGCCGATCCAGCAGGCGCTCGCCGGCTCGGACGTGATGAACGAGTACATCCGCCACATCGGCTCTGCCGTCTTCGCCTGCCCGCCCGGCGTCGACGAGACCGGCTGGTGGGGCGACACCCTCCTCACCTAGCTGCGCGATCCGTGAGTTCTGGCTGCGCGATCAGTGAGCTTTGGTTGCGCGAGTCCGTGAGTTCTGGTTGCGCGATCCGTGAGTTCTGGTTGCGCGGTCCGTGAGTTCTGGTTGCGCGATCCGTGAGTTCTGGCTGCGCGATCCGTGAGTTCTGGCTGCGCGATCCGTGAGTTCTGGCTGCGTGATCCGTGAGTTCTGGCTGCGTGATCCGTGAGTTCTGGCTGGTGGCGCAACCACCAGCCACGGATGGCGCAACCATCAGCCACGGATGAGCAGGATCACGTGGGCGGGCGATGGCGGCCGCGGGCATACCGACAGTACGCTGCCGAGATGGCCCACCCGCTGACGACCGGCCCGGCCGACCCCGTGCTGGACCCCACCGCGTCGTACGCGCTCGACCCGGCCCTGGCCCGCAGGCTCACCGCCCGGGTACGGACCGGCAGCGGCGAGGTGCACCGGCCGACGGCGCCGTTCACCGGTCAGCCGCTGGCCGAGGTGCCGGTGTGCGGGGCCGACGACGTGGCCGCGGCCGTCGCCCGCGCCCGGGTAGCCCAACGGGCCTGGGCCGACGTGCCGCTCGCCCGCCGGCAGCAGCTGCTGCTGCGGTTGCACGACCTCGTGCTCGACCACCGCGACGACCTGATGGACCTCGTGCAGTGGGAGTCGGGCAAGGCCCGCAAGCACGCCTTCGACGAGGTGGCGCACCTCGCGCTCACCGCCCGCTGGCTCGGTCGCCGGACCGCCCGGGTGCTCGCGCCCCGCCGCGCCCTCGGTGTCTTCCCGCTGCTCAGCGCGGTGACCGTGCACCAACGCCCCAAGGGCGTCGTGGGCGTGATCGCCCCGTGGAACTACCCGCTGGTGCTCGCCATGTGCGACGGCCTGGCGGCGATCGCCGCCGGCAGCGCCGTGCTGCTCAAGCCCGACCAGCAGACCTCGCTGACCGCCCTGCGGGGCGCCGAGCTGCTGGCCGAGGCCGGTCTGCCCGGCGACCTGTGGCAGGTGCTGCCGGGCGAGGGCCCGGTCGTCGGGACCGCACTGGTCGACTCCGTCGACCACGTCTGCTTCACCGGCTCCACCGCCACCGGGCGGCTGGTCGCCGAGCGGGCGGCCCGCCGGCTGATCGGCGCCTCGCTCGAGCTCGGCGGCAAGAACCCGATGCTGGTGCTGTCCGACGCCGACCTCGACCGGGCCGCGCAGGGTGCCGTACGGGCCTGCTTCGACTCGGCCGGGCAGCTGTGCGTGTCGATGGAGCGGCTGTTCGTCGCCGCCGACGTGCACGACGCGTTCATGGACCGCTTCGTGCGCCGGGTGGAGGCGCTGCGGCTCTCGGCCGACCTCGACTTCGGCGGCGACATGGGCTCGCTGGTCTCCACCCGGCAGCTCGAGACCGTCCAGGCGCACGTCGCCGACGCGGTCGCCCAGGGGGCGACCGTGCTCACCGGTGGAAGCGCGCGTCCCGACGTCGGCCCGCTGTTCTTCGAGCCCACCGTGCTCGGCGGCGTGACGCCGCAGATGACCTGCCACGGCGAGGAGACCTTCGGGCCGGTGGTGTCGGTCTACCCGGTGGCGTCCGACGACGAGGCGGTCGCGCGCGCCAACGAGGGCGGCTACGGGCTCAACGGCAGCGTGTGGGGACGCGACACCGCTCGCGCCCGGGCGGTGGCCGGCCGAGTGCGGTGCGGCACGGTCAACGTCAACGACGCGTACGGCGCGACGTTCGGCAGCATCGACGCCCCGATGGGCGGCATGGGCGACTCCGGGCTGGGCCGCCGGCAGGGCCCCGAGGGGCTGTTGCGGTTCTGCGAGTCGCAGTCGGTGTCGGTCTCCCGGCTGCTGCCGACGTACGGGCCCGAACGGCTGCCCGACCGGTCCTGGGCGACGGCCATGACCGGAGCGATGCGGGTGCTGCGGCGTACCGGGCGGCCGTGAGCCACGACTACGACGTCCTCGTCGTCGGCTCCGGCTTCGGGGGCAGCGTCACCGCGCTGCGGCTGGTCGAGAAGGGCTACCGGGTCGGCGTGCTGGAGGCCGGTCGCCGGTTCGCCGACGACGAGCTGCCGGAGACCTCGTTCGACGTCCGACGGTTCCTGTTCGCGCCCGCCCTCGGCTGCTACGGCATCCAGCGCATCCACGTGCTGCGCAACTGCCTGGTGCTGGCCGGCGCGGGCGTCGGTGGCGGGTCGCTCAACTACGCCAACACCTTGTACGAGCCGCCGGAGGCGTTCTACCGCGACCGGCAGTGGGCCGACATCACCGACTGGCGGGCCGAGCTCGCGCCCTTCTACGACCAGGCCCGGCGGATGCTCGGCGTCACGACGTACGACCGCGAGACACCGAGCGACCGGGTGATGCAGCAGGTCGCGAAGCGGATGGGCGTGGGCGATACGTTCCACAAGACTCCGGTCGGGGTCTTCCTCGGCCTGCCCGGCCAGGAGGTCGACGACCCGTACTTCGGCGGTGCCGGGCCCAGCCGCCGCGGCTGCCTGGACTGCGGCTCGTGCATGACCGGGTGCCGCCACAACGCGAAGAACACCCTGGTGAAGAACTACCTCTACCTGGCCGAGCGGAAGGGCGTCGAGGTGCACCCGCTCACCACGGTGCTGCGGGTGGCGCCGCTGTCGGGCGGTGGGTACGCGGTCGACACCCGGGCCACCGGGCCAGGGCGGAGGCGCCGTCGGCGATTGACCGCCGAGCACGTCGTGCTGGCCGCGAGCGCGCTCGGGACCCAGCGGCTGCTGCACCGGATGCGCGACGAGGGCACGCTGCCGCACCTGTCGCCCACCCTGGGTCGGCTGACCCGGACGAACTCGGAGTCGATCCTGGGCGCGATCGCGCCGCGCGGGCTGGGCGAGGACTTCAGCCGCGGGGTGGCGATCACGTCGTCGTTCCACCCCGACGCCGACACCCACGTCGAGCCGGTGCGCTACGGGCCGGGATCGAACCTGATGGCGTTGCTGCAGACGGTGTTGACGGACGGCGACGGACCGGTGCCGCGTTGGCGCACCTGGTTGGGCGAGATGTGGCGGCAGCGGCGCACGGTGCGGGACCTGTACGACCTGCGGCACTGGTCGCAGCGGACCGTGATCGCTCTCGTGATGCAGTCGCTGGACAACTCGATCACCACGTACTCCACCCGCGGCCTGCTCACCCGCCGGTGGCGGCTGACCTCGCGGCAAGGTCACGGAGCGCCCAACCCGACGTGGATCCCCCAGGGCAACCGGGCGGTGCGGGAGATGGCCGACGTCGTGGGCGGCACACCCGGCGGCAACGTGGGGGAACCGTTCAACGTCCCGATGACGGCGCACTTCATCGGCGGCTGTGTGATCGGCGCCACCGCGGACGACGGGGTGGTCGACCCGTACCACCGGGTGCACGGCCACCCCGGCCTGCACGTGGTCGACGGCTCGACGATCTCGGCCAACCTCGGCGTCAACCCGTCGCTCACGATCACCGCGCAGGCGGAGCGGGCGATGGCGCTGTGGCCCAATCGCGGCGAGCCCGACCTGCGCCCGCAGCCCGGTGAGCCGTACGCCCGGCTCGACCCGGTGCCGCCCGCCGACCCCGCGGTCCCCGCCCACGCTCCCGCCGCGCTCGCCTGACCGCGATCCGCGGCGTTTGGTTGCGCGATCCGCGGCGTTTGGTTGCGCCATCCGCGGCGTTTGGTTGCGCGATCCGCGGCGTTTGGTTGCGCGATCCGTGGCTGGTGGCAGGGGCCAGACGTGGCCGCGGGCCCGACCGGGGAGGGAGGTGGCCGGGCCCGCGAGCCGACTGGATTGCGACCAGCCAGGACCCCGTCCGGGGAGGGAGCGGAGGGACTGGGTCCTGCCAGCCCCAACGACCCCGGCTCGCGTCGGTTACGCGGCGATGTGGGAACTTTTCCACCATCGCGCCCCGATAGGCTGACCGCGTGGTCGCCGACCTTCCCGAGCACGATCTGGTCCTGGTCGTCGACTTCGGCGCGCAGTACGCCCAGCTGATCGCGCGGCGGGTCCGCGAGGCCCGGGTCTACTCCGAGATCGTGCCGCACCAGGCCGCCGCGGCGCAGGTCCGCGAACGCCGGCCCAAGGCCGTGATCCTGTCCGGCGGACCCCAGTCGGTGTACGCGCCGGGGGCTCCGCAGGTCGACCCGGCCCTCTTCGAGCAGGACATCCCGGTCTTCGGCATCTGCTACGGGTTTCAGGCCATGGCCCAGGCGCTCGGGGGGCGGGTCGCGCACACCGGACGCTCGGAGTTCGGCCGCACCCCGGTCACCATCGGCGACCCGGGTCGGCTGCTCGCCGGACTGCCCGCCGAGCACCGGGTGTGGATGAGCCACGGCGACGCGGTGTCCGACGCGCCCCCCGGCTTCGCCACCCTGGCCGCCACCGCCGACACCGCGGTGGCGGCCTTCGAGGACCTCGGCCGCGGCTTCGCGGGGGTCCAGTGGCACCCCGAGGTGCTGCACACCGAGCACGGACAGCAGGTGCTCGAGCACTTCCTGGTCGACGTGGCCGGCTGCCGGCAGACCTGGACGATGGTCAACATCGTCGAGGAGCAGGTCGAGCGGGTACGCAGCCAGGTGGGCGGCAAGCGGGCGATCTGCGGGCTGTCCGGGGGCGTCGACTCGGCCGTGGCGGCAGCGCTCGTGCAGCGCGCAGTCGGCGACCAGCTGACCTGCGTCTTCGTCGACCACGGCCTGCTGCGGCAGGGCGAGGCCGAGCAGGTGGAACGTGACTTCGTGGCGGCCACAGGCGTGTCGCTCAAGGTGGTCGACGCGGCCGACCGTTTTCTCGACGCGCTGGCCGGGATCACCGATCCCGAGGAGAAGCGCAAGATCATCGGCCGGGAGTTCATCCGGGTGTTCGAGGCGGCCGAGCGGGAGGTCGTCGCCGAGGCGGGCGCGCACGGCGAGACCGTCGAGTTCCTCGTCCAGGGCACCTTCTACCCCGACGTCGTCGAGTCCGGCGGCGGTGAGGGAGCCGCCACCATCAAGAGCCACCACAACGTCGGCGGCCTGCCCGACGACCTGTTGTTCACGCTGATCGAGCCGCTGCGCACGCTGTTCAAGGACGAGGTGCGCCGGGTCGGCGAGGAGCTCGGCCTGCCCGGCGACATCGTCTGGCGCCAGCCCTTCCCCGGCCCGGGCCTGGCCATCCGGGTGATCGGTGCCGTCGATGCCGAGCGGCTCGAGGTGCTGCGCGCGGCCGACGCCATCGCCCGCCAGGAGCTCACGCTCGCCGGCCTCGACCGCGACGTCTGGCAGATGCCGGTCGTGCTGCTCGCCGACGTCCGGTCGGTCGGCGTCCAGGGCGACGGGCGCACGTACGGCTACCCGGTGGTGCTGCGTCCTGTCACCAGCGAGGACGCGATGACCGCCGACTGGGCCCGCCTCCCGTACGACCTGCTCGAGCGGATCTCGACCCGCATCACCAACGAGGTACGCGCGGTCAACCGGGTGGTCCTCGACCTCACCAGCAAGCCACCCGGCACCATCGAGTGGGAGTAGGCGGGACTGAGTGGTCCCGATTTTCCCGGCTGCCCCGACACGCTGCGTGACCCTCGACTGACGCAGCGCCGATTGTCGGACAGACATTCGTCATTCGGGCCCCGGCGATGCCGCGGTTGTGGCGTAATCGTCGAGCCCACAACCCGACGCACCACCATCCCCGGGGTCGTCACCACAACAGTCCAGGCAAACCGCAACCCGTTGTCGGTGGACCTCGAGGAGAACCGCGATGCGACGCTTGTGCTTCATCGTGCTGGCAGTCATGGCCATGCTCGCCGCCGTCGTGGCCCCCGCCACGGCCCTGCAGGTCGAGCAGGACCGGCTGGTCCGCGTCAACCCGGCGGACTTCACCCCGCACCTGCTCGACGGTGAGGTCGACGCGCTCGCGCAAGTGGGCAACATGATGGTGGTGGGCGGCACGTTCACCCAGGCCCAGGCGGCCTCCGGTGGACCGGTGCTCACGCGCAACTACCTGATGGCGTTCAACAAGGACACCGGCGAGATCAGCACCACGTTCGTGCCGCAGCTCGACGACCAGGTCAAGGCGCTCGCTGCCGGCCCGAACGGCACCGTCTACGTGGGTGGCGCCTTCAACAAGCTCAATGGCGCCGAGGCCTTCAAGATCACCCAGATCAACGTCGCGACCGGCCAGAAGGTCACTGCGTTCAAGCCCAAGAAGACCAACGCGATCGTCGCGACATCCGTTACACCGCTGGGCGTCTGTTCATGGGCGGGGAGTTCACCACCGTGCAGGGTGCCGCGCGCAGCCGGCTCGCGGAGCTGAACCCGACCACCGGCGCGCTGCTGCCGTTCGACGTCCCGCTGGCCGGCGCGCACTACGGCGGAACCACGCAGGTCTACCACATGGACGTCACGCCGGACGGCTCCAAGATGGTCATCATCGGCAACTTCACCACGGTGGCCGGTCAGGACCGGGCCGAGGTCGCGATGATCGACCTGACCACCAACACGCTCTCCAACTGGCAGACCGACCGCTACAAGACGCGCTGCTACAACGTCTTCAAGTTCGTCGTCCGCGACGTCGAGTTCTCGCCGGACGGCTCCTACTTCGTCATCGGCACCACCGGTGGGTACGGACCCGGCTCGCCGTCGCTGTGCGACAGCGTGGCCCGGTGGGAGACCAACGCGACCGGCGCGGCACTGAACCCGACCTGGATCGACTACAGCGGTGGTGACTCGACGTACTCCGTCGCGATCACCGGCGTCCGCCATCTACGTCGGCGGTCACCAGCGCTGGTGGAACAACCCGGCCTCGGCCGACAACGCCGGGCCGGGCTCGGTCGAGCGCACCGGCATCGGCGCCCTCGACCCGGTCAACGGTCTGCCGCTGGCGTGGAACCCCGGCCGCGAGCGTGGCCAGGGCGTCTTCGACATGCTCGCCACCACCGAAGGCCTGTTCATCGGCAGCGACACCGACCGGGTCAACGGCGAGTTCCACGGCCGGCTGGCGTTCTTCCCGCTGGCCGTGGACGGTCAGGGCGAGGTCCCGCAGCCGCAGGCTCCTGACCTGCCGGTCAACGCCTACACCCTGGGCTCGCTCCCGTCCGACAACGGCTCCGTCATCGCCCGGGTCAACGCCGGCGGTCCGGCGATCCCGTCGATCGACGGCGGTCCCGACTGGCAGGCGGACAACGCCGCGAGCAACCCGTTGCACAACACCGGCAACACGACGAAGAGCTGGGGTGCGGTGGGCAGCGTCAACGCGTCCGTCCCCGCCGGCACGCCGTCCGCGGTGTTCAGCAGCGAGCGCATCGACCAGCTGCTCGGCAACGAGATGCAGTGGAACATCCCCGCGCCGACCGGCACCAACATCGGCGTGCGGCTCTACTTCGCCAACCAGTGCACCTGCACGAACACCACCGGCAAGCTCCGGTTCCACGTGGACGTCGACGGCGTCCGCAAGCTGAGCAACTACGACATCGTCGCCGATGCCGGCAACCAGATCGGCACCATGAAGCAGTTCAACGTCGTCAGCCGACGGCAACGTCGACATCGACTTCCGGAACACCAGCATCCTGCAGAACCCGATGATCAACGCGATCGAGATCATCAACCTCGACGTCGCGCCCAACCCCGGCTCCAACGACGCGGTGCGTCGCGCCTTCACCGGCTCGAACGCGTCCGCGCCGGACGACGCTGCCCGCCGGGATCGAGTGGTCGAAGTCCCGCGGCGCGGTGCTGCTCGACGGCAACCTCTACACCGCGTGGTCCGACGGCCACCTCTACAAGCGGACCTTCGACGGCACCACGTTCGGTCCCGCGGAGGACGTGAACCTGAACGGGCTCACCCAGTTCGCCACCGAGATGCAGCAGATGACCGGCATGTTCTACGACCACGGCCGGCTCTACTACACGATGGCGGGCACCTCGAACCTGTCCATGCGCTACTTCACCACCGGCAGCGACATCGTCGGCGCCGGGCTCAAGGAGCTGCAGCC
This sequence comes from uncultured Actinomycetota bacterium, assembly GCA_963785115.1. Taxonomy (GTDB): domain Bacteria; phylum Actinomycetota; class Actinomycetes; order Propionibacteriales; family Nocardioidaceae; genus JACCWP01. The sequence continues at coordinate 139,690 of CAWATY010000023.1, read as the reverse complement.
GTTCAACGCCGGCGGCAACGTGGCCGGCATCGACTGGGCGAACGTGCGCGGCATGTTCCTGGCCGGCGACCAGCTCTACTGGGCCAACAAGGTCAACGGCACGCTGAACCGCATCCAGTGGTCCAACGGCGCGGTCGTGGCCGGCACCGGGGCGGTCGTGAGCGGCCCGGGCATCGACGGCGTCGACTGGCGCTCCCGGGCGATGTTCGCCGAGCAGACCACGCCGAACCAGTCGCCGCACGCCGTGATCGGCTCGTCGTGCTCCGACCTCGACTGCTCGTTCACCGGTGACGGTTCGTCGGACGGTGACGGCTCGGTCGCGTCGTACGCCTGGGACTTCGGTGACGGCAACACCAGCACCGAGACGAACCCCGACCACGCCTACGCGGTGGCGGGCACGTACATCGTGACGCTGACCGTGACCGACAACGACGGCGCCACCGACACGGCGACCAAGTCGGTCACCGTCGACGACCAGGTCTCGCCGATCTCGTTCGTCGCGGCGACCGGCCGACAACAACGCCAACAACGTGCTCAACCACGACGTGTTCGTGCCGGCTGGCGTCCAAGCGGGCGACGCGATGGTGCTCACCTTCTCCGACAACGCACCGAACGCCGCGATCACGACGCCAGCGGGCTTCACGCAGGTGGGCACGCAGGCGACCTCGGGCATGGCGACGCGGGTGTGGTCCCGGGTGGCCACCGCCGGCGACGCCGGGACCCGGGTCCGGGTCACGACCGGGACCGCCGTGCGCGGCGACCTCACGCTGCTCGTCGTACCGCGGCACCAACGCCACCGACCCGGTCGGTCAGGTCTCAGCTCGCAGGCGAGACGGTCAACCGGGCGCGCACACCACGCCCACGGTCACCGGGGTGCCCGCCGGCTCCTGGGTCGTGTCCTACTGGGCGGACAAGACCGCGGCGACGACGTCGTGGACGGTGCCCGCTGGACAGCAGCAGCGACACCAGTTCGCCGGCACCGGCGCGGGTCACGTCAGCGACCTGGCCACCGACCCGGGCGCCGAGGTCACCTCGGACACCGCAGGTGGCCTCACCGCGACCGCGGACTCGTCGTCGCTCCAGGCGATCATGGCCACGATCGTGCTGCTCCCGGCCAGCTGAGCCATGCTCACCGCTGCCGTCCTGCGCCGTCTTGAACAGAGCCCGAACGGTGATCCCGGCGTGCCGTCCGCGAGCGCAGCCCCGGCTGGGCGCTGACAGGGCGGCACTGCGCACACGTGTGCAGCCCGCGCGCCGTTGCGCACGGGAGGAAACCCTGCCGAGATGCTTGACATCTCGGCGGCGGGAAGCAAACGTTTGCAGTCAGCGGCGGGATCGAGCCCCGGGGGCCTGGAGCACCGGGTCGGGCGGCCGAACGGAGTTGATGAGGCGATGCAGGTGGCGGAGGTCCAGGACCAGCCGACGCGATCCGCGACGACTGTTGCTGTCCGCGCCCGGGACGTCGTCGTGGAGTACGAGCGGACCCGCGACAAGAGCACGCTGGTCGCGCTGGAGGACTTCAGCCTGGACGTGGGAGAGGGCGAGTTCGTCGCGATCGTCGGCCCCAGTGGCTGCGGCAAGTCGACCTTCCTCAACGTGGTGGCGGGGCTGACCCACCCGGTCGCCGGGGAGGTCGAGGTGTACGGGAAGCCGGTCACCGGACCGGGCCCTGACCGGGCCGTCGTGTTCCAGGACTACGCGCTGATGCCCTGGCGCACGGTCGAGGCCAACGTGCGCTTCGGCCTGGAGATGCAGCGACGCGTCGACAAGGACACCCCGGCCAAGATCGCGCGCTACATCGAGATGGTGGGTCTCACCGGCTTCGAGCGGGCGTACCCCCGCGAGCTGTCCGGCGGCATGCGCCAGCGGGTCGGCCTGGCCCGCGCTCTGGTCACCGAGCCGCGGCTGCTGCTGATGGACGAGCCGTTCGCGGCGGTCGACGCGATGACCCGCGAGATCATGCAGGACGAGCTCGCGCGGATCGTCGCGGACACCGGCCAGCCGATCATCTTCATCACGCACAGCGTCGACGAGGCGATCACCCTCGGCGACCGCATCGCCGTGGTGACCCAACGGCCCGGTCGCATCAAGGAGATCGTCGAGGTCGGGCTGCCGCGGCCGCGCAGCAGGGCCAGCCGACAGCTGCCGGAGTTCCAGAAGCTCCGCGACCACATCTGGGACCTGCTGTCGAGCGAGCGGCCGGCCAAGGCCGAGGCCGAGAGCGCCGGCCCCGCCGTGTCAGCGCCGCTCGACAAGCAGGCCACCGACGACGGCACCGGTGGCGGGATCTGACGTGACGACCGCGAGCCTCCCGACGACCCGGCCGGAACGCCCCCGCCGGGCGCCGGCGTGGCAGCGGATGCTGCGGAGCCGGCTGCCGGGTGTGCTGAGCCTGATCGCGTTCATCGTGATCTGGCAGCTGCTGATCGAGATCTTCCAACCCGACCCGATCCTGTTCCCAACGCCGGGCGCCGTCGCCGACGAGTTCGTCAAGGCGGCCCAGGACGGCACCATGTGGCCGGCCTTCACCGACAGCATGTCGGCCCTGGCGGTCGGGTTGGGCCTGGCGCTGGTGACCGGGGTGCCCCTCGGCCTGATGATCGGGATGTCACCGACTGCGGACATGCTGACGTCACCGTACCTGTGGGGCATGTTCGCGATGCCCCGGATCGCCCTTGCCCCGTTGATGATTCTCTGGTTCGGCTTCGGCATGCAGACCAAGGTCTGGCTGGTCTACCTGTCGGCGGTGATCCCGCTGATGCTCAGTTGCAAGGACGGCGTGCAGACGGCGGATGCGTCGCTGGTCCAGGCAGCCCGCAGCTTCGGCGCCGGTCGGCTGAACCTGTTCGCCAAGGTGATCGCGCCCAGCACGCTGCCCTTCATCGCCAGCGGCATCCGTAACGGCATCTCTCGTGGCTTCGTCGGCCTGCTGGTGATCGAGCTCACCGTCGGCTCGGGCGGCATCGGCACCCAGGTGATGCGCTCGATGCGTGACTTCAACACGGCGCGGATGTTCGCCTTCGCCGCGCTGCTCGTGGTCGTGGCACTGGTGTTGATCTCTGCCTCCCGACAGCTGGAGCGCTACGTGAGCCGGTGGCGGGAGGAGGTGGCGCTGTGACGACGACCGACGGGACGCGTACGCGCCTCTCCGAGCGGCTGTCCACGGGCACCCCGGGGACACCCAAGCGGCGCCGAACCGCAGCCGACGGGCCTACTCGCGACGCGTCCGCTGGGTCGTCGGCGTGCTCAACCTGACCGCGTTCTTCCTGCTCTGGCAGTACGTCGCAACGACCAGCGACATCCCGCGGCTGTTCCTGCCCTCGGTCACCGACGTGTTCCGCGAGCTGGTCGAGATGAACGACGAGGGGATCCTGTGGGGCAACCTCTGGATCAGCACCTGGATCTACCTGCTGGGGATGGCGATCTCGCTGGTCATCGCGATCCCGATGGGGCTCACGATCGGCGGCATCCGCATCCTCGACAAGATCCTCAGCCCGTACATCTGGGCGCTCTACACGACCCCGCGACTGATCCTGATGCCGCTGATCCTGCTGTGGGTCGGCATCAACGACACCGCCCGGATCGTGATCATCGTGCTGTCGGCCGTGCCGGCCACGCTCGTGGTCGTGATGGAGGGAGTCAAGACCGTCGACAACTCGCTGCTGAACGCGGCCCGCTCGTTCGGCGCCAGTCGGGTGGCGATGTTCCGCTCGGTGGTCTTCCCGTCGACGGTGCCGTTCATCGCGACCGGTGTACGGATGGGCGTCTCCCGCGGCTTGATCGGGCTCTTTATCGGTGAGCTGTTCACCGCGTCCGACGGGATCGGCTACATCATCACGCTGTCCAGCAAGACGTTCAACAGCGCGCGGACGTACGGGATGCTCCTGATCTTCGTGCTGTTCTGCATCGCGATGGTCGGGCTGAGCCAGCTGCTCGAACGCAAGGTCTCCCAGTGGCGCTCACAGCCGCTGGCGGCATAGCAGGACGGGGTCAAGGTCGGCCGCAACGGCGACGCAACGAGGTCAGCACGAAAGGGAAGGGTGAACCCGATGAAGGGTCTCCGACTGACGACGGTACTGCTGGGAGCCGTCGCGCTCGTCGTCGCCGGCTGCGGCGGTGACGACGACTCCGGTGGCGACGGCGGCCTGAGCAAGGACCAGGTACGGCTCGCGATGGACAACGACGACTACATGAACCAGCTGGCCTGGATGGTGGCCGACGAGAAGTACTGGCCCGACCTGGGATTCACCGAACCCGCCGAGGTCGTGGCCTCCGACGAGTACCTCGCCGGCCTGTTCAACGGCGACGTGTGGGTCGCGCAAGGCGAGAGCGACGTGATCTGGTCGGCGCTCGCCGAGGGCAGCGTGCCGATGAAGATCATCGGCGTCGAGAAGGACACCGAGGCCTGGTTCCTCGGCATCCGCGAGGGCGTCGACAAGGACAACCTCGAGGGGTTGAAGATCAGCGGTGGTCCGGCGGGCGACCGCAACATCACCGTGGGCGAGAAGATCCTCGAGGATCTCGGCGTCGACCCGGAGTCGATGGAGTGGGTGCAGATCGAGGGCGGCTCCGACGACCGGCTGCAAGCGCTGATCGCCGGGCAGATCGACGTGGCGGTGCTGCAGCCCCGACACCTGATCCCGCTGGACGACGCCGGCGGCGAGATGATCTACCAGGAGTACCGCGACGCGCCGCAGGAGGTGTGGGTCGTCCAGGAGGAGACGATGGAGGACGACCACGACGCGGTGTGCGCCTACCTGCAGGGCCGGATCGCGGCCAAGCAGTGGATCTCGGCGGGCAAGGACTACACCGAGAATCAGGACGCCGCGGTCGCCATCACCGAGGATCGCGACCCTCCCTGGCACCGAGCGAGGGCGACCTGGCCGAGTGGCAGATCGAGATGGAGTACAACTGGGCCCTCGACGGCGGCGCCCCCGAGGAGGCGTTCGACCAGTGGAACCAGGACATGATCGACAACGGCAACGTGCCCGAGGACTTCGAATGGCGCGACCACGTCGACTTCTCCTGCCTCACCGAGGCGCAGGAGAACCTGGACCTCGAGGTCGAACCCGGCGACGTCTCCTGACCGGCGTTCCGGCAGGCTGACGCAGACCCCCCGAACGCGGCTGGCGTCGGTGTTCCCCCGTGCGCCGGCGCCAGCCGCTCTGGTCCAGTGAGGAGGCGCCCGCATGCGTCTGGTCTCGTACGAAGGTGGCTTCGGCCGCGTCGAGGAGCAGGACGGCGACCGGGTGGTCGTGCCCATGGGCGCCGACCTGGTGGCGTGGCTGGCCGACCAGTCGAGAGGCGGATCGGTCGCCGACGATGACCCCGTCGCGTACGACGCGTTGGCCCTGCGCGCGCCGGTGCCGCGGCCGGGCAAGATCGTGTGCGTCGGCCTGAACTACCGCGACCACGCCGCCGAGACGGGAGCCGACGTCCCCACCGAACCGGTGCTGTTCGCCAAGTTCGCCAACTCGGTGGTGCCCGACGGCGCGGAGGTGGCGATCCCTCCGGCGACCTCGGAGGTCGACTGGGAGGCCGAGCTCGGGGTTGTCATCGGCCGGCGCGCCCGGCGGGTGGGTGGCGAGGAGGCGATGGACCACGTCGCGGGCTACACCTGCCTCAACGACCTGTCCGCCCGTGATCTGCAACGTCGCGGCGGCCAGTGGACCCGCGGCAAGGCCATCGACGGCTTCCTGCCGATGGGCCCGTGGCTGGTGACCCGCGACGACGTGCCCGACCCGCAGGCGCTCGCGATCGGCTGCTCTGTCAACGGCGAGGTGGTGCAGGAGTCCAGCACCGCGCAGATGGTGTTCGGCGTCGCGGAGCTGGTGAGCGTGATCAGCCAGACCATGACGCTGGAGCCGGGTGACGTCATCGCCACCGGCACCCCACCCGGAGTCGGCATGGCGCGTACGCCACCCCGCTACCTCGCTCCCGGCGACGAGGTCGTCGTCTCCATCGAGGGTCTCGGCGACCTTCGCACCACCATGACCGCCTGACCCGCGGCCCCGCTCACCACCCAATCCCTCGCTCATCCGACCGTTGCGCCGACGGCACAAGGGTCGGATGAGTGGAAGTGGGGGGTGGATCGGTCCCAGGTCACCGAGATGCCGCCGATTGCGCGATCGGGCCGGCTCAACGCGCAATTCGCGGCATCTCGCGAGTTCGCCGCACGTCGCTGACGGATCTGTCCCGCCGCCCAGCGCGGACCTTCCGGTGACGTACGCGCCGGAGGGATCGTCCGGCCGGAAGATCGGCCCGCGGTGTCACTCCCTCGCTGATCCGACCGTTGCGCCGACGGCACAAGGGTCGGATGAGCGGAGAGAGGGTGCGGGAAGTCAGCCGCGGAGGGGGGTGTCGAGCTCCTCGGTGTTGGCGGCGAGGTCGGGGTGCGGAAAGAAGCAGACCAGCTGCAGGTCGTCGGGGCCGGTGGCGACGGTCGCGTGCGGCACGCCGACGGGCACCAGCACGACATCACCGGGGCCGACGGGCGCGACCGCTTCGTCCTGCCAGTGCTGGCCGGTGCCCGCGACGACGTGGATCACCTCGACGCTCGCCGGGTGCCGGTGCGGGGTCCGCGGACCAGGCGCGACGGTCACCAGCCGCACGCTGCAGCCACCGGCGTCCAGACCCGCGAGCGGGTCTCCCGAGCGGCGGCCGGGCAGGTCGGAGTACGCGATCTCGCTGGCGCGTACGACGGGCACGACCCACCTCCTCGGGTGCGGGGTCAGGACACCGACGCGGTGGCTCCCGCGCTCTCGATGACCTCGGCCACCTCGACCGCCTCGCCGTTGCGCTTCGACGACTCCAGCACCGACCGTACGACCGCCAGCGCGCGCACCGCCTCTGTCGCGCCGACCTCGACGGTCGCCTGACCACGGATCGCGAACCCGAACTCCTCCAGCTGCTCGCGGAACATGTCGGTGCGCGGCAGCTCGACCGCCTGCCGCACCGACTCGCCGTAGAACTGCGAGCGGAGGGTCGACCAGTCGTCGGCCTGGTGCGACTCGTCCCAGTGCGTGAAGTCGAGGTCGTACATGAGATTCGCCTTGGTACCAAGGAGGTTGAGCGTGTAGACACCCGGCGACGCCCAGCCGGTGCCGATGTAGCCGAGCGCACCGCTCTCGAACTCGCAGATCGCCATCACCGCGTCGGGGACCTCGGACTTGGTGTAGAGCCGCCGCGCGTGAGCGCTCACCCGGCGGATCGGGCCGAGCAGGAACTGCAGCGTGTCCGCGTGATGCACGCCCAGCTGGATGAACGCGCCGCCGGGGCTCTTGTCGGCGTAGTAGCGCCAGGTCTTCGGGGTGAGCTCCAGCCCGCGCTCGTTGGAGAAGTTGGCCTCGGCCAGGCTGATCTGGCCGATCCGACCGTCGTCGATCCAGCGCTTCATCTCCCGGTGGCCGGACAGCCGCCGCGAGCTGTGGCCCACCGAGAAGACCTGTCCGGCCTCGGCGACTGCCGCCGCGATGCGGTTGGCGTCCTCGAGCGTGTGCGCGATCGGCTTGTCGGTGTACACGGCCTTGCCGGCCTCGAGTGCCTGGACGATCACCTCGCGGTGGGTGTCGTTGGGGGTCGTGATGACGACTCCCTCGACGTCCGGGTCGGCCAGCAGCTCCTCGTACGACCCGGCCGAGCGCGGGACGCCGTACTCCTCGCAGAAGGCGGTGCGGCGCTGCTCGTCGCGGCTGAAGCAGCTGTACAGCTGCACCACGTCGCCGCGCTGCGCGCCGCGGGCGAGCACCCGCGCCCAGCGGCCGAGGCCGACCGACGCGAGCCTGACCTGGCCTGTCATGTGCTGTCCTTCCGGCGGTGGGGATCGGTACGTGCGCTGCGGGCGGCGACGACGCCCTGGACGAGCTCGACCACGCCATCGGCGACGACCTCGGCGAACGACTCGGCGCGCTCGGCGGTGGCCCAGTGGGGATCGCCGTACCAGCCGTCATCGGCCAGCTCGGTGACGTCGGTGACGAACCCGTAGACCTCGTGCGATCGCCGCATCCGGTCCATCTCGTCGGCACCCGGCGGTCTGGTCGGCTCGCGCACGACCCCGACCTTGACCAGGTCGGGGTCGTGCGCGAGCACCGCGAGCGTCTCGATGCCGCCGCCGTGGGTGAGCTCGCCACCCTCGTCGCGGTAGATCCGCTGCGCCACGTAGCAGGCCTGCGCGGCCACGAACGTGACGTCGAGCCGGCTCTGCAGGTCGGTGGCGACGGCGTTCAGCGACGGCGTGTTTCCTTCGTGCCAGTTGACCAAGACCACGGTGCGCACCCCCATCGCCACCAGCTCGGAGCAGACGTCGGTGAGCAGCGCCTCGAAGGTCTCCCGGCGCAGCGAGACGGTGCCGGGGTGACCGGCGTGGATCGGGGTGACGCCGTACGGGCCGAGCGGCGCGTAGACCGCGTCCAGCCGCTCGGCCACGGCCCGGGCCACCAGCTCGGCGGCGAAGATGTCCGTGCCGTTCGGCAGATGCGGGCCGTGCTGCTCGATGCTGCCGACGGGGACCACGGCAGTGCGCGTACGGGCGACCGCCTCGGCCGCCTCGGGGCTGGTCATCGTGGCGAGGTCGCGGGTCACCGGCTGACTCCGATCTCGACGACGGGGTCCCGCAGGGGCTCGCCGCGCAGCAGGCGGGCCGCCTCGGCGGCGGCCTTGCGTCGCATGTCGATCTCCGACTCCTCGGTGTACCACGCCATGTGCGGCGTCAGCAGCACCCGTTCCTGCACTCCCGCGAGCAGCTCGTCGAGGGCGGCGACGTCGGGCGGCTCGTCGGCGAACACGTCGAGCGCCGCCCGGGCCGGTCTGCCGGCGGCCAGCGCGCCGCCCAGGGCCGCGAGGTCGACGAGCGACCCCCGGGCGGTGTTCACCAGGATGCTGCCCGGCCGCATCCGGGCCAGCTCGTCGGCTCCCAGCAGCGGGCTGCCGTCGGCGTTGCCGGGGGCGTGCAGGCTGACCACGTCGCTGCGCTCCAGCAGCTCGGTCAGCGAGACGGCGTCGACGTCGCCGCCACCCGCCGCCGCCACGTCGACGTACGCGTCGTGTGCGCACACCCGCATGCCGAAGGCACGCAGGTAGTGCGTGACCTGACGGCCGATCCGGCCGAAGCCCACCACTCCGGCGACCAGCCCGGACGGCTGCCGCAGCGGTCGCAGGTCGGCGACTCCCCACTGGCCCGCGCGCAGCGCGCGGTCCGCCTCGCCGAGTCGGCGCAGCTGGGCCAGGGCCATCGCCACCGCGTGCACCGCCACCGCCTCGGTGCCGTAGTCCGAGACCCGCGCCACGGCCACACCGTGCCGGCGGGCGGCGGCGAGGTCGATGGAGTCGGTGCCGATGCCGTAGCGGACGATGCCCCGCGGACCGTGGCCGTCGGCCGGAGCCAGCCGGGCGATGACGGCGGCGTCGAACCGGGGCCGGGAGCCGGCGAGCAGCACCTCGGCGCCGGCCGCCACCGCGACGATCTCGTCGGCGGAGCCGCCGTCGCCTGCGACGAGCTGGGCACCACACGGACCCAGCTCCTGCTCCTCGACGGAGAAGTCCTGGTAGCGCGTCCCCAGGATCGCCACCACCGGCTGCGCCACCCCGACCTCCTCGTCTCGTCGCTTCCGTCACCGTAAGAGACAAACGTTTGCAGGGTCAACGTCGCCTCCCGCACGCCGGGCGTCAGGCTGAGCCTCGCCGCCGCCCGCGATCTTGGCACGTTCGTCGGCAAACGATTGTATGCTCGCTTCCGGCCGGCTGGTCCGGTCACGGGACGGTCTGACACGGAGGTCGACGGTGGCGGTCCAGGCGGGGGGACCCAAGGGTCCGGCAACGTTGATCGACGTCGCTCGACGCGCCGGTGTCCACCCCTCGACCGCGTCACGAGCCCTCAACGGCCACAGCCGCGGCAAGGTCAGCCCGGCCACCGTGGCGGCGGTGCTCGACGCCGCGCGCCGGCTCGGCTACGAGCCCAACGCGCTGGCGCGCGGGCTGAAGATGAGCCGTACGTTCACCATCGGGATGCTCGTGCCCGACCTCACCAACCCGTTGTTCCCGCCCATCGTCCGCGGGCTCGAGGACCGGCTGCGTGACTCGGGCTGCACGCTGGTGCTCGCCAACACCGACAACGACGACGACAAGGAGCGGTCGCTGCTGCGGACGATGACCACCCGCCGCGTCGACGGGCTCATCCTCGCGACGGCCCGGCGCGACTACCCGCTGCTGGCCGAGATCGAGCGCGCGGGCGTGCCGACGGTCCTGGTCAACCGCACCACCGACGAGCCGACCGTGTCGGCCGTCCTCGGCGACGACCACAGCGGCGTCGGCCAGGCGGTGCGGCACCTGGTCTCGCTCGGGCACACCAAGATCGCGTTCGTCGGTGGCACCCAGACCGTGTCGACGGGCCTGGTACGCCATCACAGCTTCGTGTCGTGGATGCGGCACGAGGGACTGGAGGCCGATCCCGAGCGGATCGTCTTCGCCCGCTGGTTCCGCGAGGACCGCGGCGCCGACGCCTTCGAGGAGCTGCTCGGTCGCGGGGTCGAGGTCACCGCGGCCGTGTGCGGCAACGACCTGATCGCGCTCGGCGGCTACACCGTGCTGCGCTCGCTGGGGATCCGCTGCCCCGAGGACGTCTCGATCGTCGGGTACAACGACACGCCCTTCAACGACAAGTTCTCGCCGCCGCTGACCAGCGTGCGGCTGCCGCACTACCAGATGGGCTACCGGGCTGCGGACATCCTGGTGAAGAGCATCGAGGACCCCGGCGGGCCCCCGGCGGACATCCGGCTCAAGCCCGAGCTGGTCGTGCGGGGGTCGACCGCGCCACCGCGGTCGTGAGTCCCGAGCCGGCGCCGGCGCCGGCGGCGTCGTACGTGCCGGAGCACCTGTTGGTCGACGGCCATCCCGCGTTCAGCGCCGCCGAGATGTCCCGCCGTCGCGCTGCGCTGCTGGCGGCCGCGGCCGAGCAGGGCATCGAGCCGGGTGCTGCTGGTCGGCGCTGACCGTTCCGGGACGGCCGTGCCCTGGGTGACGGGCTGGCCGGTGACCCGGGAGGCGTGGGCGGTCGTCGAGTCCGACCGCCGCGACGCGCTGTTCGTCGGCTTCTTCAACCACGTCCCGCAGGCCCGGACGCTCGCCCGCGACGCCGACGTCGCGTGGGTCGGCCCCAGACCGGTCGACACCGTGGTCGACGAGCTCGCCCGGCGCGGGCACGGCGCGGCGCCGCTGGGCGTGGTCGGCCCGCTGTCCGCCCGCGCGGCTGCCGCGCTCGCCGCGGCCGGGCTCGAGGTGGTTGATCTCGGCGCCGCCTACACCCGGCTGCGCCAGCTCAAGTCGGCCGAGGAGCTGGAGTTCCTGCGGGTCGGTGCGGCCCTGTCCGACGCGGCCATCGAGGGGCTGCGGTCGGGGTTGCGCAGCGGGCTCACCGAGTGGCAGCTCGCCGACCTGGTCGAGCGGTCGTACGTGCCGTACGGCGGCACGACGCACATCCACTACTTCGGCGTCACGTCGATGCGCGAACCGAGCCGGGCCAACCCGGCGCAGCACGCGTCCGGACGGCAGGTCCGTGCCGGCGACGCGGTGGTCGTGGAGCTGAGCGCGGCCTTCGGCGGCTACGCGGGGCAGGTGCTCCGCACGTACGCGGTCGAGGCCGAGCCGACGCCGCTCTACCGCGAGCTGCACGACGTGGCCGAGGCCGCCTTCGACGCGGTGGTCGCGGTGCTGCGCGACGGCACCACGCCCGACGAGGTCAAGGACGCCGCGGCGGTGATCGAGGACGCCGGCTTCAGCACGCTGGACGACCTCGTGCACGGGTTCGGCGGCGGCTACCTGCCGCCGGTGCTCGGCTCCCGCAGCCGCGACCACGACCCCACCGGCGCCGACACGTTCCGGGCGGGCATGACCGTGGTCGTGCAGCCCAACGTCGTCACCCCCGACGGGCGCGCGGGCGTCCAGTACGGCGAGCTCGTGCACGTGACCCAGACCGGTGTCGAGCGGCTGCACACCGCCCCTACCGGCCTGCTCCGCGTCGGCTGACCCGCAGCGGTCAGCGGGCGACGGTGTCGAGCAGCTGCTGGAGGGTGCCGGAGAGGACGGCGGAGCGCTCGGCGGCGGTGAGGTCGGGCACCCGGTCGAGGGTCGTGACCGGGTCGAGGTCGCCCATCTCGAAGGGGTAGTCGCTGCCCAGCACGACGTGGTCGGCGCCGACCAGGTCGAGCAGGAACCGCAACGACGCGGGAGAGTGCAGCACGGTGTCGAAGTACATGCTGCGCACCCATTCGCTGGGCGTCCGGGTGAGGTTCGCCGCGGCACCGCGTGCATCGCGGTCGAAGCCGTGGTCCCAACGCCCGAGCTGGTACGGCGCGAAGCCACCGCCGTGCACCAGGCAGACCCGCAGCCCGGGGTGCCGCTCCAGCACGCCGCCGAACACCAGGTGCGCCACCGCGACCGTCGACTCCGCCGGGTTGCCGACCAGGTTGTTCAGGAAGTAGCGGCTCACGGCGCGGCCGGCCAGCGACGCGTACGGGTGGATGAGCACCAGGCAGCGCAGCTCCTCGGCCGCCGCCCAGAACGGCTCCAGCTCGGGGTCGTCCAGGTCGCGGCCGTCGACGGTGGTGGCGATCTCCGCGCCGTCCATGCCCAGCGTGCCGACCGCGTGCCGCAGCTCGGCCGCCGCGGCGACGGGTGCCTGCAGCGGCACCGTGGCCAGCGTGCGGAACCGCCCCGGGTACGCCGCAGCCGTCGCCACCAGCGCCTCGTTGAACATCCGGGCGTAGCGCTCGCCCGCCTCGACCGGCAACGCGTAGGCGGTCATGTCGATCCAGCTGGACAGCAGCTGGACCTCGACGCCAGCGGCGTCCATCGACGCCAGCCGCGGACCCATCTCGATGAGGTCGGGCCGCAACGGCGCGGCTTCGACCCGTCCGGCGATGAGCGCGGTGCGCCGGCCGTCGGGACGGGTGCCGAGCTCGATCCCGTACCGGCCGCCGTCGGCGGCCAGGGTGTCGAGCACGCCCTCGGGCACCACGTGCGCGTGCACGTCGATGCTCGACGGCCGCTCGCTCACAGCGCCGCCTCCGTCATCCGGGCCGAGAGGTCGTCGTCGGGCGCCAGCACGTAGACCCCGCCGTTGACCCGGTCGGTGACGTAGACCAGATGGTCCTCGGCCACGTACACGTCGTTGATCTGCGCGGCCTCCTGCCCGTCGGGGGCGTCCGGCACCCAGTGCGCCACCTCGACGGGTGCCTCGGGGTCCGCGACGTCGTACACGCGCAGCCCACCGTTGAAGTACGTGACGAACACCAGCGTGGCGCTGCGGTAGCTGCCCGGCCGGTTCTCGTGAGTGTTGTGCGGCCCGAAGCGCAGCCCCCGCTCGCAGAAGTCGCCCTGCGGCGGAGGGCACACCGACACCACCCGCGGCGCTCGGGGGTCGGCCACGTCGACCACGCGGACCAGGTGCTCCTCGCCAGCACAGCGGTCGGTGACGCTCTCGTCCGTCACCACCAGCAGGTCGCGGCCCGGCAGCGGCAGGCAGGTGTGGGTGTCGCCGCCCGGTGACCAGGACAGGTCGGCCAGCTTGGTCGGCGCCGACACGTCGCTGACGTCGAGCACCACCAGTCCCGCGTCGCCGTAGCCGAGGTAGGCCACATCACCGTCGAGCAGCGCATGGTGGGCGGCGAACCGCTTGCCCTCGGGCCAGGTCGGCTGCTCGCCGCCTCCGATCCACTGGCCCGGCCACCACCAGCGCCCGACCTCCATCGGCCGGGTGGGCTCGGCCATGTCGACCACGACCCAGATCCGGTCGTCGAAGCCCGCCGGGATGGCCGAGACGTACGCGTACCGGCCGCCCATCCAGACGATGCGGTGCACGCCTCGCCCGGTCGACTCGAACCAGCCCACCTGCCTCGGTGCGAACGGGTCGGCGACGTCGTAGACGGCCATGCCGGCGCTGTACGGGTCGCCGCCCCGGAACTGCTCGTGGTTGACCAGCAGCAGGTCATCGGCGATCTGCACCTTGTGCGTGTGACTCCCCGCCGGGGCTCGCCACTGCGCGGCCAGCTGCAGGTTGGTCGGGTCGGAGGCGTCCAGGATGCTGGTGCCGGCGCCAGTCGGCCCGAAGTGCCCGACGAACAACGCGTCGCCCACCCGCTGGACCTGCATGCCGTCGCTCATGCCGCCGAGGCCGGAGTGCCCGAGGACCCGCAGTCCCTGGCTCGATGCGTGGCTGGGAGAGACGGTCACGGTGTCTCCTCTGGGGGCTCGGCGTGGCTGAGACGGTCGGCGACCCAGTCGGCGACGTACGGTCGCACGACCGGTGCGAGGTTCTGGCAGGAGTGCCCCCCGGCGGGCTCGAGTCGCAGCTCGACGCGCGGGCCGAGCGTGGCCGCGATCCGGTGGGCGTGCGCCGGATCGATGATCGTGTCCTGCTCGCCGTGCAGGACGAGCACCGGCGGTCCGTCCGGTCCGACGACGCCGTCGAGGGTGACGTCGGCCAGCACCGCCTGCGCCTGCTCGATGTCGTGGGCGCCGACGAACGCCACGAAACCCTCCTGCGTCACCGGCTGCAGCTCGTCGAGTCGCGCCAGGTCGTACGGTCCGGCGATGTCGACCACGCCGACGACGCCGGCGAACAGATCGGCGTACCGCAGCGCCAGGTAGCCACCGAAGCTGGTGCCGAGCACCACGACCCGGCTGGCGGCTCCCGCCACGGTGCCATCGGCCACGTACGCGGCGACCGCCCGCATGGCATCGGCGTACGTCGCGGAGCGGAACGGCACGTCCCAGCCGCCCTCGCCCTGGCCGGGACCCTCGACCGACAGCGTCGCGATGCCGCGGCGCAGGAAGAACGGCTCGTACGTGCTGAACTGCTCCTTGGTCGACTCCAGGCCGGGCACCAGCACGACCAGTCCGTCGCCGCCGGCGGGCGGCACCCGCAGGTAGCCGACGACCTGGCCGCCGACGTGGCCGGACTCGTACGGGACGACCACCCGAGTGGCCGGTGGGTCGAGCAGCGGGGCGGCGGTGGCGTACAGCGCGACCATCCGTCGCTGCAGCGCCAGTCGGGCAGCGGGATCGTCGGTGAGCACGAACTGCGCGAACTGCAGGGTCAGCGCCGCCCGCCGCAGGTGCTCGGCCGCAGTGACCCGGTGCCCCGCGGCCAGTGCCTGCTCACCGAGGGCGGCGTAGTCGTCGGCCCGCGCGGTCCACGCCGGCGCCCAGTCGTCCCAGTCGTCGACCCGGTCGAGGATCCGTCGCACGTCGAGGTAGTCGAGACCGTTGGCGAGGAAGCGCGGGAACCAGTTGGCGACGACCGCCTCGACCTTGCCCGTACGCCCGCCGGTCATGCCGCGCTCCGGGCCCGCGGTCCGGTCTCGGGCAGCAGCACCGCGGCGGCGACCGCGCCCACCACCAGGACCGCGCAGACGACGGCGACCGCCGCTCGGGTGCCGGCCTGCTCGTACACGAACGCGCCGGTCACCGGGCCGATGAGCAGCCCGATGTCACCGGCGAACCGGTAGCGGCTGAGCGCCCGGCCGAGCTGGTCGCTGGGTGCGCGGTCACCGAGCATGGTGGCGCCGACCGCGTGCCCGGAGGACCCGAACGACATCAGCACGATCGCGGTCAGCCACCAGCCGGTCGCCGCGTCACCGTCAAGAGGTGCTGCGAGCACGGCGACGCCTGCGGCCTGGACCACCAGACAGGGCATCAACGCAGCGCGGCGGGAGACGCGATCGGACAGTCCGCCGGCGAGCGCGGCGCCGGCCAGCCGTGCGAGGCCGCCGGCGCCGAGGGCGAGACCGATCGAGGTCGTGGTGAGGCCGAGGTCACCGGACCCGATCAGCGGCAGCAGCGTCTGCGGCATCGACCCCACCGTGTAGAACACGCTGAAGCCGACGCCGAACAGCACCACCTGCTGGCTGGGTGTCAACGGGGGGCCGTCGGGTGGCTGGCGCTCCCGGCGGGCGCGTACCAGCCGGGCGCCGACCCCGCGCCGCCGCGAGACGGCCGCGCCGACGGCGACCACGAGCGCCAGCACGGCGGCGGCCCAGGCGGCGGTGCGCCAGGTGCCGATGCCGGTGACGATCCCGGCGAGGGCGGGGCCGAGGGCCTGTCCCATCAGCAGCGCCCCGGAGTAAAGGGCCATCGCGGTGCCACGCCGCTCGGCTGGAGCCGCGCCGGACACCGCCGTCATGCCGGTGGTGTTGCCGGTGGCCGACGCGGCGCCGAGCAGGAAGCCGGTGAGCAGCACCCACCCGGGCGCCCCGGCGACGGCGAGCAGCGCGCTCGCCGCGCAGAGCACCAGTGCGGAGGCGGTGAACAGCCGCAGCGGGTCGATCCGGTCGGCGAGCCGACCGGCCGGCAGGTCCATCGCCAGCCGGCCGACGCCGAACAGCGTGACCGCCCACCCGACACCGGTAGGCGTCATGTCCAGCTCGTCGCCCACGGCCGGCAGCAGCGGGACCCGGAACCACGCGACCGTGGAGACCAGCAGCACGCAGGTGACCAGCGGCAGCGTGGCGGGGAGCCAGCGCGTCGTCGCCTCGGCGCCGGGACCGCGAGCGGGTGTGGTCACCACGCGCGGACGACGACGCCCGTGGCTGTCCTGGTCATCCCGCCGGTCCCGTCGTCGCGCCTCCGCAAACGTTTGCACCTTGGCCCCGCCGGGACCCCGCTGTCAACCGCGCGTCCGCCGCCGATCAGGTGAAGAGGCTGACTCCTCCTGGGCCGACCAGCAGCCCCACGATGATGAGCACGACGCCGAGGATCACCTCACGGCGCAGGAGCTGCACGATCCCCGCGACCACCAGGATCACCGCCAGGATCCAGAGCAGGAACTCCATGGTTTCTCCCTCCAGCGCCTGGGACGATCCCGGCGCAACGGACCACTGTGGACCCGAACGCGCCGCGCCGCGACCCGAGACCGCCCCTAGGGTCGGACGCATGGAACAGCGCACGCTCGGCCGTACCGGCCGGCAGGTCTCGGTGATCGGTCAGGGATGCTGGCAGCTCGGGGCCGACTGGGGTGACGTCGGCGAGGCCGAGGCGGTGGGCGTGCTGGAGGCGGCCCTCGACGCAGGCGTGACGTTCCTCGACACCGCCGACGTGTACGGCGACGGGCGCAGCGAGCAGCTGGTCGGGCGGGTGCTCGCGCAGCGCGGCCGCGACGGCGTGCTGGTGGCCACCAAGATGGGCCGCCGGGCCGACCCGTTCGAGGCCGCGGCGTTCACTGCCAAAGCGTTCCGCGGCTGGCTCGACCGCAGCCGTCGCAACCTCGGCGTCGACACCGTCGACCTCGTCCAGCTGCACTGCCCACCCCCCGCCGTCTACGACGACGACCGGGTGTTCGACGCCCTGGACGCGCTGGTCGACGATGGAGTCGTCGCGGCGTACGGGGTGTCGGTCGAGACCGTCGGCGAGGCCCTGACAGCCATCGCCCGGCCGAATGTGGCGAGCGTCCAGATCATTCTCAACGCCTTCCGCCGCAAGCCGCTCGAGCGGGTGCTGCCCGCCGCTGCCGACGCCGGCGTCGGCATCATCGCCCGGGTGCCGCTGGCCAGCGGCCTGCTCTCGGGCAAGTACGACGAGGACACCACGTTCGCCGCCGACGACCACCGCACGTTCAACCGGGGTGGCGAGGCCTTCGACGTGGGCGAGACGTTCAGCGGCGTGCCGTTCGACGTCGGCGTACGGGCGGCGCGGCAGGTCGCCGAGCTCACCCCCGAGGGCGCCACCACCGCCCAGCTCGCGCTGCGCTGGATCGTCGACCAGCCCGGGGTGACCACCGTCATCCCCGGTGCCCGCTCGGCCGAGCAGGCACGCGGCAACGCCGAGGCCGCCGACCTGGCGGCGCTCGATGACGCCACCCTCGAGGCGCTGCGCGAGATCTACGACCGCGAGGTCCGCCAGCACGTGCACGACCGCTGGTAGGCCACCCGACCGCCCGACCGCCCGACCGCCCGACTCCGTCCCGCCCGACTCCGTCCCGCCCGACCGCCCGTCCGCCCGACTCCGTCCCGCCCGACTCCGTCCCCCGCGCCGCCGAGTGGCGCAAGAGTGCGCGTTCTGGACCGTCCAGCGGTGACTCCTGCGCCACTCGACGACGGGCAGGGCGGCTACTCGGCGGAGGGGTCAGCCGGCGGCGCGCTGCTCGGCCAGGGTCTTGATGTGCTGCACGGTCTCGCGGAGCGCTCCGTCGATCTGGTCACCCTCGGTCCGCTCGGTGTGCAGGCGCACGGTGAGCCGGGAGCCGCCGTCCTCACCGGCGTCGACGTCGAGCTCGCCGTGGTAGTCGTTCGGTCCCTCCGAGCCCCACTCCAGCCGGCGCCCCTGCTCGCGGACCCGCAGCCAGGCCTCGCCGCGGACGGTCTTCTCCGGCTCTCCCTCGGGATCGATGCGAGCCGTCACGTCGACCGCCTCGCCGCCGTCGACGGCGTGCGCCTCGGTGATCCGCGGCATGTACTCGGGCAGGTTGTCGACGTCGGCCAGGTAGGCGTACAGGCGGTCGGGTGCGACCGCGATCTCGGTGGTCTGCTCGTAGGTTCCCATCACCAACGTGTACGCCCGTCGACACGCTCCCGCACCTCCGGACGACCGGCCGAGTAGCGTCGCCCCGCGTGAGCGGCACTCGGATCGCGGTGGCGGCGCCCAACGCGCTGGCGACAGCCGCTGCGACCCGCACGGCGGCCGACGGGGGCAACGCCGTCGATGCTGCTCTGGCGGCGGCGCTGGTGACGATGGTGAGCGAGCCCGGGCTCGTCTCGCTGGGGTCCGGCGGCTTCCTGTCCATCCAGCCGGCCGACGGGTCGGCCGCGGTGACCGTCGACGGCTGGGTCGACGTCCCCGGCCGGGGACTGCCCGACGAGGCCCGCGGTCGCGGCACCTGGGACATCGAGACCGACTACGGCGGCGGCACCCGGATGACCATCGGGCACGGCTCGGTGGCGGTGCCGGGAACGCTGCGCGCCCTGGACCTTGCCCAGCGGCAGTACGGGCGGGCGCCGTGGGCCGAGGTCGTGGCGCCGGCGACCGAGGTGGCGCGTGGCGGCTTCATCATGGGCAAGGCCACCCACGACTACCTCGGCTACGTGCACGACCTGGTGTTCGGCTGGCACCCGGCCAGCCACGAGGTGCTGCACGACGACGACGGTGGGCTGGTGGCCCGCGACGCGACGGTGACGGTGCCGCACCTCGCCGACGCCCTCGAGCTCATCGCCCTGGAGGGCGCCGAGGCGATGTACACCGGTGAGCTCGCCCGGCTCATCACCGCCGACATGGCCGAGCACGAGGGTCTGGTGACTGCGGCCGACCTGGCGGCGTACCGCGCGGTCGTCCGCCCGTCCCTGTCGCTGCGCCAGGGAGGGTGGCTGCTCGCGACCAACCCAGCCCCCGCGCGTGGCGGCGTGGCGACGGCGGCTCTGCTCGCCCGGCTGGCCGGCCGGCCGGACGGCGGAGGCGGTTGGGATGCCGACGACCTGCAGCATCTGATCGACGCCCAGCACGAGGTGCTGTCCACCGACCCAGCCGCCCTCGGCGCGCCGAGCACCGCCCACGTCTCGGTGGTCGACGCCGACGGCACAGCGTGCGCGATCACGGTGTCGTCGGGCTACTCGTCGGGGGTGCTGTCGCCCGGTACGGGCATCTGGCTGAACAACTGCCTGGGCGAGCAGGAGCTCGTGCCCGGCGGGATCCACGAGCTGCGCTCGGGCGAGCGGCTGCTGTCCAACATGGCACCGACGGTGGGCCGTCGCGACGCCGACGGTGCGGTGCTGGCGATCGGGTCGCCCGGCTCCGACCGGATCCCCACCGCGATCTCGCAGGTGCTGGCGCTGCACGTCAACGGTGGCCTCGACCTGGCGGATGCGGTGGCCTACCCGCGCGTGCACGTCCGGGTGCGGCCGGGGCTCGACCCGCCGGTGCGGGTCGACCACGAGCAGGACCTCGACGTCGCTGCGGCGAACCTGCCCACGCTGGCGATGCCGGCGCACTCGATGTACTTCGGCGGCGTCGGAGTGGCCCAGTGGGAGCCCGCGGGCGGTCTGTCCGCGGCGGGGGATCCGCGGCGTACGGGAGCCGTGGCCGTGACCGGTGGGACGACGGCCACCGCGGACTGACCACCGGTCAGACCGGCAGCCCGGGCCAGCCGCTCGCCCGCTGCAGGACCAGCCGGGCCACGGTCGGTACGTCCAGTCCCTCGACGCCGACGTCGACGTCTGCCGGCGCCGCACCGTCCGGCTCGGCCATCCCGTCGCCCTCGACGCGGAGCCAGACGACGGTCAGCTCCGTGCCGGCGAGCTCCGACCGGTACGCCGCCGCGGCCGCCCGGTCGGAGACGGTGCCGGACGTCACCAGGCAGCGCGCCCCGTCGTCGGTGAAGCCACGCCACAGCGCAGCAAGGGCGCGTGCCCTGGCTCGGTGGTCCACAGCGTCGTCGGGGCCGGGCGCGGAGTGGTAGCGGCCGACCTCGTCGAGGTCGATCCGCGCGGCCCGGATCCCGGTCCGCCAGATCTGGTCAAAGATCTCCGCGGCCACCGACGACGCGCCGGCCGCGGACGCGCCGCACAGCAGCAGGACTGGCGCCCCGGCGGGAGGAGGCACGTCAGCGCCGGTCATCGAGCGGCGGCTGCCCGCGACGGTGACGTCGCGTCGTCATGGTCGAGGGTTGCATGCCGCCGTACATTCCGGGGATGAGCTTCAACGTCGGTGCGGACGCCTACACCCGGTTCATGGGTCGCTTCTCGGAGCCGTTGGCCGAGGCGTTCGTCGAGCATGCGCAGGTACGGGGCGGCGACCGTGCGCTGGACGTCGGCTGCGGTCCCGGTGCGCTGACCGCGTTGCTGGTCGAGCGGCTCGGCGCAGAGGCCGTCGCGGCGATCGACCCGTCCGAGTCGTTCGTCGAGGCGGTCCGTACGCGCTTCCCGCTCGTGGACGTGCGGTCCGGCACGGCCGAACACCTCCCGTTCCCCGACGACGACGTCGACGTCGCCCTGGCGCAGCTGGTCGTGCACTTCATGGCCGACCCGGTGGTAGGGCTGGCGGAGATGGGACGGGCCACCCGGCCCGGTGGCCGGGTCGCGGCGTGCGTCTGGGACCACGCGGGCGGCGGTGGGCCGCTGTCCCTCTTCTGGGACGCTGTCCACGACATCGACCCGTCCGCGCCCGGCGAGGCGACGCTCGCGGGGACCAGCGAAGGACACCTGGCCGAGCTGTGCGAGCAGGCCGGGCTCGCCGACGTCGACTCCACCATGCTGACGGTCTCCGTGGGCTTCTCCTCGTTCGCCGACTGGTGGGACCCGTTCACGCTGGGCGTCGGGCCGGCGGGCGCCTACGTCACCGGACTCGACGAGGAGCCGCGTGAGCGGGTGCGTGAACGGTGCGCCGAGCTGCTGCCCGACCCGCCGTTCGAGGTGTCCGCCTCCGCGTGGTCCGTGGTCGCCCGCGCGCGCTGACGCGCCGACGCTGACGCCGAGCCGAGGTCAGGGGACGAGCCCGGACCGGTGACCTAGTGGCTGTCCACGCCGCGTCGGGACTCGAGCAGGGGCTCGACCAACCGCTCCGCTACGTAGCCGGCGGCAAAGGCGTAGATCGTCTTGTGCACGACGTCGACGACCTGGTCGCGGTGCGTCCAGGTCTGCGGTGGCGCACCCACGCCGGTGGCGTTCTCGACCGTCTGGTCGAACGCGAGCCGGACAACGGTGTGCACGGCGCTGGCGACCGGCCCGCGAAGTCCCGTGGCGGCCCACACACCGCGCACGGCACCGAGGGCGGAGCCGGTGCTCCAGTGCATGAGGTGGTTCCACGCCGGCGCCTGTCGCCCCTCTGACGGATGCTGCCCCAGCAGGGTCCGCAGCGCCCGCGCCGGCACGAAGGAGTCGGGCCGGCCGGTCACCGCCTGCTCCACCTTCTCCGCCACGGTCATCACCGCCACACCGGCCAACCCCGCGACGGCCCCGCGGACGGCAGCGGACAGCAGGGCCTGGCCGCGTCCCGGCTCCGTCGGCCGGCGGATCTGCGCCATCACCTGCGACCGCGCCGGCGCTGACGGTCGGGGAGATCCGTGCGGTCGGGACGTCCGCTGTCACCGTGGGAGCGGCCGACCGGCTTGCGGTCGCGCTCGCCCGCGCCCGGCCGGTCGCGACCGCCGGGGACCTCGTCGACCCGGTCCCGCTCGCGCGGCTCGGCGAGCGCGGGGTCGCGGCGGTCCCGCAGCAGACCCAGCCCGATCATTCCGACGCCCAGCCCGAGGTGCAGCCAGTCGTCGGGGTCGTTGAGGGGGACGAAGTTCGCGTCGGACCCATGGTCCACGACGAGGCCGTACGCGAACAGCAGCAGGTAGACCGCCCCTCCGGCGATCAAGTACGTCCGAGCGGTGGTCTCGCTCCGGGCCAGCAACAGGCCCGCCACCCCGAAGAGCAGGTGCACCACGTTGTGCAGGACCGAGACTGCGAAGACTCCCAGCAGCTGCGCGCCGGACTCGTGCCCGGCGATCATCATGTCGTCGAAGTCGGTGGTCACCCCCGGGATGAAGCCGAGGATTCCCACCAGCAGGAACACCGCCCCCACCACGGCAGCGATCGGCTGGTGCACACCGTGGGATCTGCCCCTGCCGGCCTCGTACCGAGCACTCACAGCCATACCTCCACACCGGGTCGACGACGTCCCCCGCTGCGTACCCACCGCTGCGCCGCCCAATCGCGACGACCCCAGCTAGACCGGCTCGCGGCGGAACACCACGACGAGGACGCGCAGGGCCAGCACGACGGCCACGACGAGCAGGCTGTAACCGAGCAACGTGAACAGGCCGATCGACTCGGTCACCGCCGGCCCGGTCTCGGGCTGCCCCAGCAGCAGGACCGCCATCACCCCGGCGGCAGCCCCGAGCACGGTGAGCAGGACCTGGTGCAACAGCTCGGTCACGACCCGTCGGTCGTCGGGATGGGCGAACAGCCGGATGCCGAGGCTGAGCCGGCCGTGCTCCAGGGCGTCGGTCACCCGGTCGATCCGGCGGGGGAGCCGCCGCAGAACCGGCAGCATCGACAGCAGCTCGTCCTCGGCCGCCCGGCGCAGGTTCTCCGGCCGGACCGCATTGTCGTACCGCGCCCGCCCGCTCTCGCGGGCGCGGGCCACCAGGTCGAACTCGGGCTCGATGGCCAGCAGCGTGCCCTCGAGCGTCGCCAGGGCGCGGAAGACGGCCGCGACGTCGGGTGGTACGCCGAGCCGGTGCTCGGTGACGAGGCGGAACAGGGCGGGGAAGGCCGCGGCTCCGCCTCCCGTACCGCCCGGCGCGGACGCGAACCGGGCCAGCAGCACGCCGACCGCGCGTTCCAACCCGCGCTCGTCGATCTGGTCGGGTCGGTCCACCAGCTCCAGCAGCGCGTCGGCGCCGGCCACCGAGTCACCCCGCTCGAGGGCGGCAAGCAGCCGGCCGACGGCCGAGCGGGCGCCGCTGCCCAGCCGGCCCACCGACCCGAGGTCGAGCAGTGCGAGCGTGCCGTCGTCGTCGACGAGCACGTTGCCGGGATGCAGGTCGACGTGGAAGACGCCGTGGACCAGCACCTGGTCGAGCACCGTGTCCAGCAGCGCGTTGGCTGCCTGCCGCCGTCGCTCCGGTCCGAGCCCGGCCAGGATCGGCTCGGCGTTGCCGAGCGGCGTACCCGCCATCCGCTGCATGACCAGCACCCGGCGCGCGGTCAGCTCGGGATAGGGCAGCGGCACCCGTACGTCGACGGCTGAGCCGCCGAGGGCGGAGGCGACGCTGCGCATGTTGTCGCGCTCGACGGTGAAGTCCAGCTCCTCGCGCAGCGCCTCGGCGAACCCGACCGCGAGCGCGCGCAACCCGAGGGCCTCGCCCCAGTAGGTGCGGGACTCGAGCGTGCGCGCCAGCCGGGCCAGGATGTCGAGGTCGCGCTCGACCACGTCGGCCACCCGAGGCCGCTGCACCTTCACGACGACGTCGGTGCCGTCGGGAAGCCGGGCGGCGTGCACCTGCGCCACGGAGGCGGCCGCCAGCGGGACGGGGTCGACGAAGGCGAAGACCTGGTCGACGGGGCGGCCGAGCTCGGACGTGATCACCTCGGCGACGGTCTCCCAGGGGACCGGCGCCGCCTGGTCCTGCAACCCGGCGAGCTCCTCGGCGAACTCCGCGGACACCAGATCTCGCCGGGTGGAGAGCTGCTGACCCAGCTTGACGAACGTGACGCCACCCTCGTCGAGCGCCTGCCGCAGCGAGCGGGCCAGCTGCCGTCGGGCGGCCGGCGAGTCCAGCCCTCCCGGGCGCCGGCCACGGAGGAAGCGGCCGAGCCCATGCCGTACCGCGATCCGCAGCACCTGCGCGTACCGCCGACCGCGTGCCGCGCGGGCGCGCCAGCTCCGCCAGAGCTCGATCGGCCCGGGCAGCGAGCCGTCGGGCACGATCGCCTCCGCCAGGACGAGCGCGATCATCGCCAGCACGCTGGCGTAGGCGACAGCGAGCCCGAGCGAGACCAACGCCTCCTCGGTCGAGGCGTGCTCGGGGTCCGGCAGCATCTGGCCGACGAGTGGCCCGACGACGAGCAGCGCGAACGCGGCGGCGAGCCCCGTCCGCACGAAGCCCACCCGCACGCCGAGCAGCCGGCGGATCACCGCGCCGAACACCAGCACGGTCAGGACAGTCATCAGGACGAAGAAGGCAACCGTCACATTCCGATCCTGCTGACCGCGTCAAGCCGGTACTCACACCCCAGCGGATCTTCCGGCGTGCGGGCCGTCCGGGCGCGCTTACGGCCGGAAGATCGGTTTACGCGGGGCGTCGGAGGGACCGCAGCGTGCGCCGGTGCGTGGCAACCGCGTGCACGGCGTCAACGGCCGTCGTGTCGACGGGCCGGACACCCGGCCTCGTCGCGGCGAGCCGGTTGATCCTGGCCGCAGCCTTCAGCGCACCGGCCGAACGGTTGGCGACGTGGTTCCAGCGCCACCGCGGGTCGGCGATGGCATCGATCTCGGCGAGGGCGGCCAACCGCCGGGTGAGCGCGTGCTGGCGTGCGTCGGTGAGCAGTCCCTCTCCGTCCGGCGGGCAGCACAGCGGGTCGGGGCACGCGAGCTCCGCCCAGAGCGAGCGGCTGCGACGCTGCGCCCGCAGCGCCCGCAACGACGCCTTGGGGACGCTCCGCATCAGCCGGTCGACGTACACCGGCCGGGCACCCGGGCGGGAGTCTCGTCCCGAGGACGAGCGCGCGGACGACATCGCCTTCCGCAGGTCGCAGGCCTCCCGCCAGCCCAGGCCGGTCTCGTACCCGCGCGCCCCCAGCGCGACGCACGCCTCGCCGAGCAGGCCCTGCTGCCAGGCGAGCACCGGCCAGACCTGCTGCAGCCGTCTGATCAGCGTGCCGAGGTCGTCGATGTTGTCGGAACAGCGCGCACCCAGGTGCGCGCGGGAGGCGGCGACGGCCACCTCGAGCGGGGCGAGGTCACCCAGCGCACGGAGCGGGCCGGTCAGCGAGGTGAACCCGTGGGTCGGGTTCAGCATCCGCGGACCGACCGCGAGCACGGCGATCACGCCGGTGGCCAGGCCCCGGTCGCGGAGGCGTTGCCGGGTCCGCCGCCACAGCCCCGCCTGGACGTCGACCCAGGGGTCGTCGGCACCCTCCAGGTGCACGTACGGGGCGAGGAGGACCGTGGCGCCCGCCGCGAGCTGGAGGTCGATGCAGGCGTCGATCAGGGGATCGCGAATCGACGACGTGAGCAGGTCGCCCGGCGAGAGCGCCTCCGGCTGGGCGAACGGCAGTCGCGTCCAGCCGCGGTCGGGATGGACCTCGGCCTGCCACAGGTGCGTCTGCGGGTCGACGAGGAAGGGGAGCCCGGCCGCGGCCACGATGGCCCCGAGATCTGTTCGGGCCGCCACCGGCGCATCGGCCACGACCCGGTGCGGCACCGGCGCGGGAAGCAGCATCGGGGTGAGTGCCCGCCGGATCAGCGCGGCGTCCATCGCACCGGCTCGGACGATCAGCTCGGACACGGGACACCTCGGCTCTGCTGCTTGTCCGCCCATTCTGCCGCGCCGACACCGCCGCCGGTACCCGGGGACGATCCGGCGTCAGGGTGACCCGAGACCAGGACTACGACTGGGTGATGTTGACCAGCCAGGGCACCCCGAACTTGTCGACGCAGGCGCCGAACTCGTCGCCCCACATCTGCTTCTCCAGCGGGACCGACACGGAGCCGCCGTCGATCAGCTTCTCCCAGTAGCCGCGCAGGTCGTCGGTGTCGTCGCCACTCAGGCTCACTGTGATGGAGTCGCCGGGGTGCAGCTCCATGCCGGGCGGGGTGTCGGCGCCCATCAGCATGAACCCGCTGGGCGTCTCGAGCCTGCCGTGCATGATCTTGTCCGCCTCCGGGGTGTCCGCGGCGCCGTACTCGCCGTAGGTGTTCACGCTCAGGGTGCCGCCGAACACCTCCCTGTAGTACTCCAGCGCCTCTCGCGCGTTGCCGGAGAAGTTGAGGTAGGGGTTGAGCAGTGAGGCCACGGTCGCGCTCCTTGGCTCGGGGGGCTGTCGCTCCCGCACGGTAACCCCTGGGGGCGACATCGGCTCGCGCGTGGGACTGCCTGGCTGGCAGGGTCGTCAGATGACCAGTCGCCTCGTCGTCCTCGGCGGCTGCGGTGCCTGGCCGGAGGCGGGCCGGGCGTGCAGCGGCTTCGTGCTGGAGCACGATGGCGTGCGAGTGGTGCTCGACCTGGGCTACGGCACCCTCCCACCGCTGCTGCGGCTGCTGGGGTCGACCGTCGCCGACGGGATCGACGCCGTGGTGATCACCCACCGCCACCCCGACCACATGATCGACCTGCACGGGCTGTTTCGGGCCCGCTGGTTCGGGAACCGGGATGCGGCGGCGATCCCCGTGTACGCCGGTGAGGGCGTTCGCGAGCGGCTGCGCGGCCTGGAGGAGGACGACGCCGACGTCGTCGACCGCGTCTTCGACTGGCACCCCCTGCCCGGCGGCCCGTACACCGTCGGGCCGTTCCGGCTGGAGAGCCGGGCGCTGCCGCACTTCGTGCCCAACGCCGGCGTACGGCTGTCCGCCGACGGGCTCACCGTGGCGTACACCGGCGACACCGGACCGGATCCGGCCCTCGCCGAGCTCGGGCGGGACGCCGACCTGTACGTGGTCGAGGCCAGCGACCGCGACCAGCAGCCCTCCACCCCGCGGGCACCGCCCGGCGTCCCGCTGCACATGACGGGCCGCCTGGCCGGGGAGGTCGCAGCGGCCGCCGGCGCCCGGCGGCTGATGCTCACCCACTTCTGGCCCGGCAACGACCGGGAGCGGACGCGAGCCGACGCCCGCGCGGCGTTCGGGGCCGAGCCGCTGCTCGCCGACGAGGGCGTGGAGGTCGCCCTGCCCTGATGCTGGGCCCACCCGGTTTGGCCGCTCCACCCCGGTGGGCAACATGCCGGGCATGACCCGGAACCTGAGGACCCTGGCTGCTGCCGGCGTGGCCGTCGCGGTGGCGGTCGTCTCCGTCGGCGCGCCCGTCCCCGTCTCCGCCGCCGAGCGGGCCGGCCCGACAGAACAGGCCCAGCGCCAGGTCGCGTACCCGCTGGTGCTCGGGCACCGCGGCGCCGCCGGCTACCGGCCCGAGCACACGCTGGCCTCGTACCGGCTGGCGATCCGGATGGGCGCCGACTACATCGAGCCCGATCTCGTGTCGACCAAGGACGGCGTGCTGGTCGCCCGGCACGAGAACGACATCACCGACACCACCGACGTCGCCGAGCACCCGGAGTTCGCGGATCGCGAGACGACCAAGACGATCGACGGTGACCCGATCACCGGCTGGTTCACCGAGGACTTCACCCTCGCCGAGCTGCGCACGCTGCGCGCCGTCGAGCGGCTGCCCGACCTGCGGCCGCACAACACCGTGTACGACGGCCGGTTCCGGATCCCGACCTTCGAGCAGGTGCTCGACCTGCTGGACCAGCACGAGGCGCGCACCGGCGAACGGGTCGGCGTCTACCCCGAGACCAAGCACCCCACCTACTTCCGCTCGATCGGGCTGCCGCTGGAGCGCGAGCTGGTCGACCGGCTGGACGCGCACGATCTCGACACGTTCCGGTCGAAGGTGTTCGTGCAGAGCTTCGAGACCAAGAACCTGCGGCTGCTCAACCGGCTGACCAGCAACAAGCTCGTGCAGCTGCTGGACTCCAGCGGTGCGCCGTACGACTTCGTGGTCAGCGGCGACCCCAGGACCTACGCCGACCTGGTGCAGCCGGAGGGGCTGCGCTTCATCGCGCGGTACGCGGACGGCATCGGCCCGAACAAGGACCTGATCATCCCGCGCGACGCGCAGGGCTACCTGCTGGAGCCGACGTCACTGGTCGACGATGCGCACGCCGAGGGCCTGCTGGTGCACGCGTTCACCTTCCGCAGCGAGAACGAGTTCCTCCCGGCCGACCTGCGCACGAGCAACAACCCCGCCGACCACGGTGACGCGATCGCCGAGGACCTGTTGTTCCTGGAGCAGGGCATGGACGGCTTCTTCACCGACTTCGCCGACACCGGCGTGAAGGCCCGCAACCTCTACCTCCGCACGTCGTGACCGACGCCCGGTGGTGGGCGGGACGTCTCTCCGCCTGTCAGGTGCGGGCGGGCTCGCCGTGCCAGGACCGCCAGAGCTCGGCGTACGAGCCGTCGGAGGCGATCAGCTGGTCGTGCGGACCGATCTCGGCCACCACGCCGTCCTCGACGACCGCGACCCGGTCGGCGTCGTGCGCCGAGAACAGCCGGTGCGCGATCGCCACCACGGTGCGTCCGTCGAGCACTGCGGCGAGTGAGCGCTCGAGGTGTCGCGCCGAGTGCGGGTCGATCAGCGACGTGGCCTCGTCGAGCACCAGCGTGTGCGGGTCGGCGAGCACCAACCGGGCCAGCGCCACCTGCTGGGCCTGGGCAGGTGTCAGCGCGTGGCCGCCCTGACCCACCTCGGTGTCCAGACCGTCCGGCAGCTCCTCGACCCACGCCAGCGCGTCGACAGCGTCGAGCGCCTCGTACAGCTGACGGTCCAGGTCGGCGGACCACTCGTCACCGCCAGCGGGGTCGAGCGCCATCACCAGGTTCTCCCGCAGCGTCCCCATGAAGACGTGGTGCTCCTGGGTGACCAGCGCGACGTGCCCGCGCAGCTCGTCCAGTGGCAGCTCGGTGAGGCCGACCTCGCCGACCGTGACGGTGCCCGTCCGCGGCGGGTGGATCCCCGCCAGCAGCCGCCCGAGCGTGGACTTGCCGGCCCCGGACGGCCCGACCATCGCCAGCCGCTCGCCCACCTTCAGCTGCAGGTCGAGCCCGTGCAGGACGTCACGCCCCTCGCGGTAGGAGAACCGCAGGTCGGCCGCCTCGATCTGCTCGTCGGCGGGCTGCCGGCCGGTCGGCGTCCGGTCGTCGGGCACCTGCGCCACGCCCAGCAGCCGGGCCAGCGAGGCACCCGCCATCTGCAGCTCGTCGAGCCACGAGATGAGCCGGTCGACGGGGTCGATCAGCTGCTGCACGTACAGCGTCGCGGCGGTCACGGCGCCGAGGCCCACCTGGCCCTCGGCGTGCAGCCAGCCGCCGACCAGAAGCGTGGCGACGGTGGGCACCAGGTAGCCGAACTCGACGACCGGGATCCACACCGTGCGCAGGAACAAGGTGGCCCGCTCCGCGGCGTACGACGCCGCGACGTCGGCGTCGGTACGCGCGATGCGGGCGCGCTCGAGCCCCAGTGCCTCGACCGTGCGGGCTCCCTCCACCGTCTCGGCGAGACCGGCGTTGATCTCGGCGTACGACGCGCTCTCGCGCAGGTACGCCGGCGTCGCCCGCTTGAGGTACCAGCGGGTGCCCGCCCACAGGATCGGAACGCCGGCCACCAGCGGCAGCAGCACCCAGCCACCGACGAGGACGCAGGCGACCACGGTGAAGACCGCGGTGATCAGCGCGATCATGGTCTCCGGCACCGCGTAGCGCAGCGACCAGCCGAGCTGGTCGACGTCGCGTGAGGT
The DNA here is from genome assembly GCA_963785115.1 of uncultured Actinomycetota bacterium. Lineage (GTDB taxonomy): Bacteria > Actinomycetota > Actinomycetes > Propionibacteriales > Nocardioidaceae > JACCWP01. Next base: position 109,712 of record CAWATY010000023.1, on the reverse strand, counting down.
CCGGGTCAGCAGGTCGCCCGTGCCGGCCCGCTCGACAGTGCCGACCGGGAGCGCGAGCGCGTTGCTGACGAAGTCCTCGCGCAGCTCGGCCAACGCCTTCTCGCCGAGCACCGACGAGGTGAAGCGGGCGTAGCGGGTGAGAACCGTCTGGGCCAGCAGGAACCCGGCCAGCCACAGCACCACGGTGTCCACCCGGGCGGTCGTGGTTCCGTCGTCGACGCTCTGGACGAGGTCGCCGAGCAGCCACGGCCCGGCCAGGCCGGCGACTGCCGCGAGGGTGTGCAGCGCCACCGAGCGCCACAGCAGCCCGGGGTGGCGACGCGCGAGCACCCGGGCGTACCGACGAACGTCGCGCCCGTCGGCGACCGGCAGGATCTGCTTCACGATTCCTCCCCTCGGGTGACGACCGCGCGGTAGCGCGGGTCGGTGTCCAGCAGGTGGCGGTGCGGTCCGGTGTTGGCCACCACGCCGTCGACGAGGAAGGACACCTCGTCGACCCGGTCGAGCAGCAGCGGGCTGGTGGTCGTGACGACGGTCGTACGCCCTGCCCGCTGGTCGCCGAGCCGGCTCGCGATGCGGGCCTCGGTGTGGGCGTCGACGGCCGAGGTCGGCTCGACGAGCACCAGCACGTCGGGGTCGGCCAGCAGCGCCCGCGCCAGTACCAGACGCTGGCGCTGGCCGCCGGACAGCGAGCGACCGCGCTCCTCGACCTCGGCGTCCCAGCCGTCGTCCGACGCCTCCAGCACGTCGGCCGCCGATGCCGTGTCGACGGCGCGCTCAAGCGTGGCCTCGTCGGCTGTCCCGCGGACGTCGACGGCGTCGCGCATCCGACCGCCGAACAGCACGCTGCCGGTGTCGCTGACCAGCACCCGTTCGCGAACGTCGGCCCGGGTGGCGGCGGCCAGCGGCACGCCGCCGTACGTGACGTCGCCGTCGATGTAGCGGCCGAGCCGGTCCGCGACGTGCGCGGTCTCCTCCGGCTGGTCGGACACCAGTGCCGTGAACGTGCCGGGTCGCACCACCAGTCCGGACGTCGCGTCGGCGAGCTCGGCGTCGCGGGGGAGCGGTACCGGGGCCTCGGGGTCGTGGAACGTCGGCTGCACCCGAAGCAGCCGGCAGACCCGCGCTGCGGCGACGCGCGCCCGGATCAGCTTGTTGGCGAACTCGGTGGCCGTGCGCAGCGGCATCATCAGGAACGCCGCGTAGCCGTAGAAGGCCACCAGCTCACCGGCACTGATCTCGCCCTCCACGGCCAGCCGGGCGCCGATCCAGACCACCAGCACGACGAACAGTCCCGGGAGGAACACCTGCAGCGCGTCCAGCAGCGACTGCATGCGACCGACGCGCACGCCCGCGGCTCGCACCTGCTGCGACTCCCGGGAGTACCGGTCGTGGAACACCGCCTCGCCGCCGATGCCGCGCAGCACCCGCAGGCCACCGACGATGTCGGTGGCCAGCCCGTTGAGGCGCCCGGTCAGCTCGCGCTGGGCGAGCGTGCGGGTCTGCAGCGGCTTGAGCAGCGGTCCGATGGCGAGCAGCAGCACGGGCACGCCGATCAGCACGATCAGCCCAAGTGACACCGAGGTGTTCAGCAGGATGGTTGCGACCACCGCGAACGACACCACGGCGCCGCCCATCCGGCCCATCACGTCCATGACGTTGCCGATGTGGGCGAGGTCGGTGGCACCGATGCTCAGCACCTCGCCGGACGGGATCCGGCGCGGCAGGGCGGCGCCGACGTGCGTGCTCTGCCGGGCGACCAGCTGGACGACGCGGTAGGCCGCGGTCAGCCAGTTGACCACCGAGAAGCGGTGCCGCATCACGCCCGCCCCGGCACCGACCGCGCCGATCACCAGCAGTGCGCCGGCCCACTTGGCCAGCCCGCCGGTGTCGCCGGCCGCGACGCCGTCGTCGATGGCCTTGCCGACCAGTGCAGGCGTCACCGCCTGCGCCAGCATCCACACGATCCCGAACCCGATCCCGCCCAGGAGGGTGTGCCACTGACCGCGCACGATCCACCACAGCAGGCGGCCTGGCGAGCGCGGGTCAGGGGTGCCGGGATCGGCAAGGGGGAGACGACGCATAGCCCGTCAACGATACGGAACCGGCGCTCGGTGAGCGAACGAGTTTCGCCGTGGCGGCGGGAAGGGGCGGGCCCCGTGGGACCCGCCCCATCGCCGGTCCGGTCCCCCTGTGCGGGACCGGCCCTGCCGGCGCGCGCCGCGCGCCGGCGGTCTCAGCCCGCCAGTCGGCGGTAGGCGGCGACTACGTCGACCAGGCCATGGCCCTTGTCGAACGAGGTCCGGCCGCCGTTCGGGTCGCGCACGTACGGCGCCCCGTCGGTGAAGCGGTGCGCGGTGAGCTTCAGTGCCCGCTCCATCGCCCGCACCGAGGCCCGCGGCACGGCCTCGTACAGCTGGGCGATGATCCCCGCGATGTGCGGAGCGGCCATCGACGTCCCGCTGATCGTGTTGTAGTCGCCGTTCTCCTGCGGGTCACCGCCGGTCGAGCAGATCGGCAGCGTGAGGCGGCAGGAGGAGGTGATCTCCTCGCCAGGCGCCGAGAGGTCGGGGTAGGTGGAGAGCTTCCCCCTCTTGCCACGCGAGGAGAAGTCGGAGACCACGCCGCTTCGGGTGCCGGTGTTCTTGTCGAAGTACGACGCCACCGACACGATCCCCGGCCGCGGGTCCTGCCCCGGCGGGTTCGACAGGTTCTCCGAGCCGTTGCCGCCGTCGTTGCCGTTGGCCCACACCGTCATGACGCCCTCGGCCGCCAGCTTGCGCTGCAGCTTCACGGTCGCCGAGCGCGGGTCGAACGGTCCGCCGCCGACGGGGCCGTACGAGTTGTTGGTGGCCCGGATCGGCGGGCACTGCCGGCGCGGGACGTCGGTGCCGCACGGGTGGGCGTGGTTCTCGAGCACCCAGTTGAGCGCGGCGTCGGAGCCGAGGATGACCAGGGCCGCGCCGGTGGACAGCGACACCAGGTCGGCGCCGGGTGCGGCGCCACGGATGGTGCTGCCGTCGGAGAGCTTGGTCTGCCGGCCGGCGATGATGCCGGCGACGTGGGTGCCGTGACCGCCCGCAGAGCCGGTGTCGGTGTCGGTGGTGGCGGGCACCTCGGTGACCTCGCAGGTCTGCTCGCTGGGCTCGCAGACGACCTTGAGGTTGGCGACGACCGCGGACGAGCCGTTCTTGTTGGTGAGGAAGGGGTGGGTCGGGTCGACACCGGAGTCGATCAGGCCCACCGAGACGCCGGACCCGTCGAGCGGGCTGCCGTCGCGACCGTCGAAGCGCCTGGTCGCCTGCACGCCGCGGGTGGCGCGGTGCGAGGTCTCACCGGTCAGCTCGAGCGGCTGGTTGCCCTCGAGGTAGGTGACCCCGGGAGCCAGCCGGGCCCGCTGGACCTCTGCGGCCGTGCCGTAGCCGACCGCGACCGAGATCCGGTCGAAGGTGGTCACCAGGCTCATGCCGCTGGCCGCGACCGCGTCGGTCGCCGCCGAGAGGGTGCGTCCGTGCACGAGCACGGCGGTCGGGGCGGTGGCGTCCAGGCGGGTGAGCTGCCGGGCGAGCCAGGGCTGCACGTCGGCGGCGCGACCGGTGGCCTCGCCAGTCGCAGCGGTGCCGTCCGGGTCGGAACCGGCGGTGGCCGGCCCGGCCGTCAGGGCGGTGACGGCGAGCACGGCCGCGAGGCCTGCTCCCCACACTGCTCGGTGCGTACGACGCATGCGGTGTCGTCCCTCCGGGTCGTGGCGCCCACACGAGGCGCCCGGTGCCTGGTGCAACGACCCGGAGCGGACGAGGTCACGCGGGAGGCGGCTCCGTGCGCGGCTCGGCCGGCTGCTCGATCGGCTGGTCGAGCGTCTCGTCGAGCGTCTCGTCGGGTCCCGCCTCGGCCGACAGGTCGGCCATCTGCGCCGGAGGCTGGTCCGGGGCGGGGCTCCGCAGCGAGGCTGCGATGCCCGCACCGCCGGCGACCACCAGCGCCGCCGGGACCAGCCAGGAGTAGGCCTCGCCGGGGATGGCGTCGGTCCACCACAGGGCCCAGCCGGCCAGTGCCAGGGCGGTGATCACACCGAAGACCAGCGCTACCGCGTCCACCGGGTGCCGTCTCATGAGCGCTCCACCTCGATCCGGCCGATCGTGTTGTCGACGACCAGCCTCAGGTCCGGTGCCGCCGTGTTCGGGACGGCGGCGTCATAGGAGTTGTCGGTGCCGTGGTCGACCCGTTCGCCGAAGACCACCAGCTCGCCGTACTCGACCGAGGCGCTCACGCTGACGTCCATCCCGTCCGGGACGACCACGACGGTCTCCCCGACGCCGGTCTCGACCGTGATGATCCGCCCGTCGAGGGCGTCGACGTCGGAGACGTCGCCGAGGTCGATGACCTGGCGGCCCACGCCGAACTCGTAGGAGTCGTCGACTGCGGCCGCCGTCAGCGGGGCGACCCGGCGTTCGCCGATCGACCAGGCCGGGGTCACCGAGGTCACCGCCAGCGCAGCACCCAGCACCAGGGCAGGGAACACCAGGGGGCGGGCGTTGCCGGCCCAGGTGCCGACCAGCAGGCAGGCGCCGACGACCCCCAGTGCCGCGGCCGCGACGAACGCCGGCTCGACCTGGTTGCCCGCCGCGTCGGCGATCCACGCTCCGGCGATGATGATCGCCACCAGCCCGAGCCCGAGCATGGTCAGCCGGCCGCCGTCCTTGCGCCGCTGTCGCGGCGTGGGTGGCAGGCGCGGAGGGAAGTCGTCCGGTCCGGCCGGAGGCGGCGGTGGGCCAGCGGGGGGCAGGCTCTCGCCCGGCAGCGGCACCGTGGTCGTCGGGCTGGAGGGGGTCTGCGTCGAGGGTGCGGGCGGTGCGGCAGGCGGTGCCGCTGATGATGCAGCGGTCGGTGCCGGGGTCGGTGCCGTGGTCGGTGCCGTGGTCGGTGCCTCGGGCGGAGCGGTGGGCGGATATGTGGGTGGTGCCGCGGGTACGTCGCCGCGCGGACCGCGGTCCCGCAGCAGCAGCCAGGCCGCCAGGCCGACGACGACGAGAACGGGCCAGGGCTGCCACCACAGCACGCCAGGACCGACGACGGCGGCGACGGCGAGCAGTCCGGCGCAGATCAGCACGACGGGCCGGGTGGGTCCGGTCGCGAGGTCCTCGACCCGGCCCAGCGGCGCCCGGTCGCTGCCCTCCTCCGGGGTGAGCAGCCAGATGGTGCCGTACAGGATCACGCCGAGGCCGCCGACGATCGCCAGCGCCGCGATCAGCACCCGCACGACCACCGGGTCGAGGCGCAGGTAGCGGGCCAGCCCGGTGCACACGCCGGCGAGCATCCGGTCGTCGACCGGTCGCCGCAGCGCCAGCACCGTACGCAGCCGCTGGGGATCGAAGCCCGGCTCGGCGCCGGGGTCGAAGCCGGCCCCCACGGGACCTGCAGTCGTCTCTTCCATACCGACCATCGTGGTCGCCGGAACGGCCGCCGACCATCGGGGTCGACCCTGGTCTGCACCTGAGCGGCCACCCGCAAGGTCAGGGGTAGGCAGGGGTCGTCGCTGATGGTCCGGGGCGACGCCGGTGTGTGAGCATCGAGGGGTGAGCACGTCGGCGGCTGCTGCCGCCGGGACCGTACCCGGCCCGGCGTCCTACCGGCGCGCCGAGCGGCCGCTGGACGGCCGGATGCTCGCGGGCGTGGCCGCAGGCCTCGCCGAGCACCTGGGGGTGAGCGCGCTCGCGGTACGGATCGCGTTCGTCGTCGGCATCGGCCTGGGCGGGGCCGGCGTGGTGGCGTACGCGCTGCTGTGGCGGTTGCTGCCGCAGCAGCGTCCCGACGCCGCCGACGCCGCCGACGCCACCGACACCGCCCCCGGGCTGGCCGCGGCGACCCGGCAGGGCCGGCGGCCGGCGCCCGGCGGCCCCGCCGCGACGGTCGGCCGGTCGGTCCTCGGTGACGGGGGTCAGGCGGTCGCGCTGGTCGTGCTGGGGCTGGGCGTGGTCATGCTCGCCGCCGGCATCGGCACCATCGGGCACCTGGTGGTGCCGGCCGTGATCGGGGCGGCCGGGGTGGCCCTGGTGTGGTGGCAGGCCGACCAGGTGCAGCGGGAGCGGTGGGCCGACCGAGCTCCCGGGATGCCGCTGCTGGGGCTGGTCCTCGGCGGCGACCGCTGGGGCGCAATCACCCGGCTGGTGGCGGGCGGCGCCCTGGTCGTCGCCGCGGTGTCGGTGCTGGTGGCCCAGTCGGCCGGGTGGTCGCTGCTCGACGACGTCGCGATCGCCATGCTGCTCGCGCTCGCCGGGGTCGCGCTGCTGCTCGGGCCGTGGGTGGTGCGGCTGGTCCGCGAGCTCGGAGCGGAGCGGTCGGAGCGGGTGCGGGCGCAGGAGCGGGCCGACGTAGCCGCGCACCTGCACGACTCGGTGCTGCAGACCCTTGCCCTGCTGCAGCGGCATGCCGGCGACGAGCGCCGGGTGGCCACCCTGGCCCGCAAGCAGGAGCGCGAGCTGCGGGCGTGGCTGTTCGCCGACTCCGTGGGCGAGCATCCGCCGGGAGCGCAGCCGACCTTCGCCGCCCAGCTCGCGGCGGCGGCAGCCGAGGTGGAGGACGAGCACGCGGTGCCGGTCGAGGTGGTCGTGGTGGCAGACGCGCCGTCCGACCGCGACGTCGGCGCGCTGGTACGGGCTGCCCGCGAGGCGGTGCTCAACGCCGCCCGGCACTCCGGCGCCGACCGGGTCGACGTCTACGCCGAGGTACAGCCCCAGCGGATCGAGGTCTTCGTGCGGGACCGTGGCCGGGGCTTCGACCCCGAGACGATCCCGGCCGAGCGGATGGGGCTGCGCGGCTCGGTGCACGACCGGATGGCCCGCCACGGCGGTGAGGCGTCCGTACGCAGCACGCCGGGCGAGGGCACCGAGGTGCGGCTCGCGCTGCCTCGCGCCCGCCGCCCGGACACCGCCGCAGAGACCGACGACGAAGGAGCCCGCGAGTGAGCACCGAGACGCAGCGACCGAGACCCCGCGTCGTGCTGGTCGACGACCACCAGATGTTCCGGGCCGGCGTGCGGTCCGAGCTCGGCGACTCTGTCGAGGTGGTGGGTGAGGCGGGCGACGTGGACGAGGCGGTGGCGGCGATCACCGCGACGAAGCCTGATGTGGTGCTGCTGGACGTGCACCTGCCGGGTGGCGGTGCGGTCGAGGTGATGCGGCGGATGGTGGGCAGCCTGGGGCGTACCAGCGTGCTGGCGCTCAGCGTCAGCGACGCCGCCGAGGACGTGATCGCGGTGATCCGGTCGGGGGCCCGCGGCTACGTGACCAAGACGATCACCGGTCCCGAACTGATCGCCGCGATCCACCGGGTCAGTGAGGGCGACGCGGTGTTCTCGCCACGGCTGGCCGGTTTCGTGCTGGACGCGTTCGCTCGGTCCGACATGGGCACGGTGGCCATGGCCGACGTCGACCAGGACCTCGACCGGCTGAGCGAGCGGGAGCGCGAGGTGATGCGGCTGATCGCCCGCGGCTACGCCTACAAGGAGGTCGCCCGCGAGCTGGTCATCTCGATCAAGACCGTCGAGACCCACGTCTCCAGCGTGCTCCGCAAGCTGCAGCTGTCCAGCCGCCACGAGCTCACCCGCTGGGCCGCCGCCCGCCGCCTCGTCTAGCCAACTGCTCGCGCGATCCGTGAGTTCTGGTTGCGCGAACCGTGAGTTCTGGTTGCGCGATCCGCGGCGTCTGGTTGCGCGATCCGCGGCGTCTGGTTGCGCGATCCGCGGCTCAGCCCCGCTGCCACTCCCGCTCGAGCAGCCGGGTGGCCTCGGCGAGCGTGAGCCCCAGCCGGCGCACGGACGAGGCGTAGTCGGCCGCCGCCTGCGGTGCCTGGCCCGCCCGCGGCGCGTCGACGGCTGCGCTGCGCACGAACGTCCCGCGCCGGCCCTGGGTCGAGATCACGCCGTCGGCCTCGAGCTCGCGATAGGCCCGGGCCACCGTGTTGGCCGCCAGCCCGAGGTCGGCGGCCAGCTGGCGCACGGTGGGCAGCTTCTGCCCCGCCGGCAGCGAGCCGTCGGCCACCATCGTGGCCACCTGGGTGCGCACCTGCTCGTACGGGGCCACCGGGCTGTCCGGGTCGACGACGAGCAGCCTCACGCCAAGGCCTCCGCAAGCAGTCGGCGAGCAACGGGAGCGTCCTGCGGACGCAGTCGCCGTCGGACACCGAGCAGCAGAAAGCCGAGCGGGGGGATGGAAGCTAGCACCAGCGATGCCCAGAGCGGCTGGCCCAGCAACTGTGCCCCTACGAGGACAGCGTTGAACGTGACGAGGACCGGAACCACGGTCAGCTCCCGCAGGGAAACGGCCAGCATGACGTCGTTGACGACGGCGTCGCGAGTCGTGGTGGCTGGCCTGCCTCGACGGATCTCGCGGAGCTGCAAGAGGAGGACCAACGCACCGCAGGCACCGATGCAGCCACCGGCCACAGCCACTGCCCAGGCGGCCCGCGAGGGGTGCGCATCGACGATCAGCTGTCCGCCGGCGACGACGGCGGACAGCAAGCCGGCGACCGTGAGCATGACGTTCACGGCGATCTCGCGAGCCGGAAGATAGCCGAGCAGGCTCCGAGGAGCCATCGTCGACAGGCGTGGCCCGTCGGCGAGCGGTGCCCGTGAACCCGCCAAGGCTCCCACCAGCATCCCCACTACCAGCGCGAAGACGTACCCGCCAGCGGCATCGCCGTGCAGTGCGGACACCTCTTCGACGACCAGCCAGGCAGCAAAGCCGACGCCGCCACCCACGGCGAAGCCGCGCTGTATCGACCTCGCCTTCGCGCGAAAACGGTCGTCAAGGGCGGTGACCAGTGCTGCGTCGTACGGGAGGTCGAGCTGCTCCTCGGTCTGGTCGCGCTGCTTTTCCGCGTAGCGACCACGGAACGCGAAACCGATGCCGTAGTAGAGCGCCGCGACGACTGCGCCAGCGACGGCCGCCCCAATCAACTCGCCCATCGACATACGCAGCGCCCTTTCTGTCGCAGCCTTTGTACCATCTGTAGTGCTACAAAGCAACGAAATCCTGGCGCGGGACGGTGTCGCGAGGGAGGCTGTCGGGCGTGAGGGAGAACGCGCGTGACATCAGCGGCGGGACGATGAGCCCGGTCGACCCGCACGTCGTGGTGCTGTTCGGCGCGACCGGCGACCTGTCCCGGCGCAAGCTGCTGCCCGGCCTGCTGCACCTGTGCCAGGCCGGACTGCTGCCGAACTGCCGGATCCTCGGCACGTCGCTGGACGACTTCGACGCCGACGAGTTCCGACGCTTCGCCCGCAAGGCCTGCGACGAGTTCAGCCCCCGGCCGGTGAGCGAGCCGGACTGGGACGAGTTCGGCGGGCTGCTCGACTACGTCCCGCAGACCGAGGGCCACCAGGCGCTCGCTGCCGCCGTCGCGCGCAACGAGCGCCTCCTCGGCGACGACGAGGTGCACCGCCTGCACTACCTGTCGGTACCGCCGAAGGCCGCGCTGCAGGTGGTGCACACCCTCGAGCAGGCGGACTTGGTCGCGCGGTCGCGGATCATCATGGAGAAACCCTTCGGCACCGATCTCGACAGCGCCGTCGACCTCAACGCCCAGCTGCACGAGGTGTTCGCCGAGTCGCAGATCTTCCGCATCGACCACTTCCTCGGCAAGGAGGCGGCCCAGAACATCCTGGCGTTCCGCTTCGCCAACGGGCTGTTCGAGCCGATCTGGAACCGGCAGTTCATCGACCACGTGCAGATCGACGTCCCCGAGAAGCTCGGCCTCGAGGGCCGCGCACAGTTCTACGAGTCCACCGGCGCGTACAAGGACATGGTCGTCACCCACCTGATGCAGGTGCTGGCGTTCATGGCCATGGAGCCACCCACCGCGCTGGCGCCCGACGCGATCAGCGAGGAGAAGAACAAGGTCTTCCGCTCGATGTCACCGATCGACCCCACTCTGGTGGTGCGCGGTCAGTACGGCGGCTACCGCCAGGAGCCCGGCGTCGACCCCGAGTCGGACACCGACACGTTCGTGGCGCTGCGCTGCGAGATCGACAACTGGCGTTGGGCCGGCGTGCCGTTCTTCCTGCGCACCGGCAAGAAGATGGCCGAAGGGGCGCGGATCATCTCGATCGCCTTCCGCGAGCCACCGAAGTCGATGTTCCCGCCCGGGTCAGGGGTCGGCAAGCAGGGCCCCGACCACCTGACGTTCGACCTCGCCGAGGCCTCCAAGCTGTCGCTGTCGTTCTACGGCAAGAAGCCCGGCACCGGCATGAAGCTGGACAAGCTCAGCCTGCAGTTCGCGCTGGAGGAGACCGGGCGCGAGGGCGCCGTGCTGGAAGCGTACGAGCGGCTGATCCACGACGCGATGCGCGGCGACCACACGCTGTTCACCACCGCCGAAGGCATCGAGCGGCTGTGGGAGCTGTCCGAGCCGCTGTTCGCCGACCCGCCGCCGGTCCGCACGTACGAGCCCGGCTCCTGGGGACCCAACGCCATCCACCAGCTGGTGGCCCCGCACGCCTGGCGGCTCCCGTTCGAGCGGACCTGGCGCAGCCGCGGCAGCATCTGACCGTCGGCCGCCCGCGGGCCGGCCTCAGCCGGTCTCCACCACGAAGAACACCTCGGCCAACCGGTCCTCACCGAGGCCGTGCCGTGCGGCCGCGGCGCGGAGGAAGCCGCGCATCCGCGGGCCGATGGCGTCCGGGTCGGGGTGCTGGCTGGTGTGCGCGAGGATCGCGTCGAGCTTGCGGTCGAAGGTGTCGGTGATGTCCACGGCGTGGTTGGTCTCGGGGTGGCCCGACAGCCACAGCTGAGGCACCGTCCAGGGCTCGAGCCCGTCGGCGAGCAGGTCGGGGAAGGCGTACGGGTTGCGCGAGGCCGGGAAGATCGCCCGCACCGTCGCCTCGCCGGCCGCCAGGTGGTCGGGGTGGCTGCGGCCGATCCGGTCCCAGGTGCGCTCGGGGCTCTGGGTCAGCACCCGCTGCGGACGCACGGCGCGGATCACCCGGCAGATGTCGTGCACCACCGCCAGCGTCGGCTCGAGCTCACCGTCGACGTGACCGAGGAAGCGCAGATCGGTGACCCCGACCGCCGCGGCGGCCCGCTTCTGCTCCTCGCGCCGGATCCGCGGGATCTCGCTGCGGTCGACGCCGTCGTCGAAGCCACCCGCCTGCCCGTCGGTGCAGATGCAGTACGTCACCGCGATCCCGGCATCGGTCCACGTGGCCACGCTCCCGGCGACGCCGAAGTCGACGTCGTCGGGGTGCGCAGCCACCACCAGCACCCGCTCCAGCTCGCTGTCGTCGATCGGCACGCCGACGGACGTTAGCAACGCCCCGCGAGCGACGACGCACAGGTGGGGGCGCACCGCCGTAGGCTTGGTGGGACATGAGTGTGCCGTTCCCCGTACCCGCCGTGGACAAGGCCGCCGAGGCCGAGCGCGAGCGGCGGCCGCGGCGCCCCGACCCCGCGACCCTGCTCGACGGGCTCAACGACTCCCAGCGCGAGGCGGTGGTGCACGAGGGCACCCCGCTGCTGGTGGTGGCCGGTGCAGGATCGGGCAAGACCCGGGTGCTGACCCGCCGGATCGCATGGACGATCTCGCACCGCAAGGCCCATCCGGGCTCGATCCTGGCGATCACGTTCACCAACAAGGCCGCCGGCGAGATGCGCGAGCGGGTGGCCGAGCTGGTCGGCGGCCGCGCGCGGCTGATGACGGTGTCGACGTTCCACTCCGCCTGTGTACGGATCCTGCGGCGCGAGGCGACCCACCTCGGCTTCTCGTCGTCGTTCTCCATCTACGACGACGCCGACTCGCGCCGGCTGATGACCCTGGTGTGCCGCGACCTCGAGCTCGACCCCAAGCGCTTCCCGCCGCGGGCGGTCCTGAACTGGGTGTCGAACCACAAGAACGAGCTGCGCGACGCCGAGCAGGCCGCCCGCAGCGCCGGCAACGACATCGAGCGGTCATACGCCGAGGCCTACACCCGATACCAGCAGCGCCTGGTCGAGGCCAACGCCCTCGACTTCGACGACCTGATCATGACCACGGTGCAACTGTTCCGCGCCTTCCCCGACGTGCGCGAGGCATACCGGCGCCGCTACCGGCACGTGCTCGTCGACGAGTACCAGGACACCAACCACGCGCAGTACGCGCTGGTCCGCGAGCTGTGCGCACCCGACATCGGGCGCGCCCATCCCGGTGCCGAGACGGCGGGGCCCGCCGAGCTGATGGTGGTCGGTGACTCCGACCAGTCCATCTACGCCTTCCGTGGCGCCAACATCCGCAACATCCTCGAGTTCGAGAAGGACTTCCCCGACGCGCGCACCGTGCTGCTCGAGCAGAACTACCGCTCCACCCAGTCGATCCTGTCCGCGGCCAACGCGGTCATCGCGCGCAACAACCGGCCGCAGGCCAAGCGGTTGTGGACCGACGCGGGCGCCGGCGACCGGCTGGTCGGCTACGTCGCCGACGACGAGCACGCCGAGGCGCAGTACGTCGCCGACGAGATCGACCGGCTGCACGACGAGTCGCTGGCCAAGCCGGGCGATGTCGCGGTGTTCTACCGCACCAATGCCCAGAGCCGGGTGTTCGAGGAGGTGTTCATCCGGGTCGGCCTTCCGTACAAGGTGGTCGGCGGCGTGCGCTTCTACGAGCGGCGCGAGGTCAAGGACGCGCTCGCCTACCTGCGCACGCTGGTCAACCCGCGCGACACGGTGTCGCTGCGGCGGGTGCTGAACACCCCCAAGCGCGGCATCGGCGAGCGCGCCGAGGCCTGCGTGGCGGCGCTGTCGGAGCGCGAGCGGATCGGCTTCTTCGACGCGCTGCGCCGCGTCGACGAGGCGCCGGGGATCGCGACAAGGTCGGTGGCCGCGGTCACCGCGTTCGTGCAGATGATCGACGACCTGCGGCTGCTGGTCGACGTGGGTGAGCCGGCCGACGTCGTGCTGGAGGCGGTGCTCGCCCGTAGCGGCTACCTCGCCGCGCTGGAGGGCTCCGACGACCCGCAGGACGAGACCCGGGTCGAGAACCTCTCCGAGCTGGTGGCGGTGGCGCGCGAGTTCGTGACCGACGCGGCCGACGTGACCGATGACCCGGCCGCTGCTGACGACCCGGTCGAGCCCGGGTCGCTGCAGGCGTTCCTCGAGCGCGTCGCGCTGGTCGCCGACTCCGACCAGATCCCCGACGGCGAGGAGGGCGACGGCGTGGTGACGCTGATGACCCTGCACACCGCCAAGGGACTGGAGTTCCCGGTGGTCTTCCTCACCGGGCTCGAGGACGGGGTCTTCCCGCACCAGCGCTCGCTCGGCGACCCGCGCGAGCTCGAGGAGGAGCGCCGGCTGGCCTACGTGGGCATCACCCGCGCCCGCGAGCGGCTGTACGTCAGTCGCGCCACCGTCCGGTCGGCATGGGGGGCGCCGCAGCACAACCCGGCGTCGCGGTTCCTCGACGAGCTGCCCGACGAGCTCGTCGACTGGCGACGCACGGAGGCCGACCAGACCCGCTGGGGAGGGGGCCTGCAGCCGACCCGGCGCCCGCCGATCCGGCCGACGGCGACGGGGATGCGTGGGGGAGCCACGCCGCGGGACATCCCGGCGCTCGACCCTGGCGACCGGGTCTCGCACGACTCGTTCGGGCTCGGCACGGTCGTGGCGATCGACGGTGTGGGGGACAGGAGCGTGGCGTCGGTCGACTTCGGCTCAGAGGGCGTCAAGCGGCTGCTGCTGCGCTACGCCCCCGTGACCAAGATCTGACCCGGCTGCTCCCGCTCTGACCGGTGGGTCAGGGAGTCACGCCGTGCTCGACGAGCGCGGCGTAGGGGTCGACCGGGTCGCCGCCGCCGGGCCGGACCTCGAGGTGCAGGTGCGGGCCGGTGGTGTTGCCGGTGGAGCCGACGGCGCCGATCACGTCGCCGGGGGCGACGGAGTCGCCGACGCTGACCGACTGCGACGACTGGTGGCAGTACCAGATCTCGGTGCCGTCCTCGAGGGTGATCACGGTCTTGTTGCCGTACGCACCGTCGTACTCGGTCGAGGTCACCGTGCCCTGGGCGACCGAGACGATCGGCGTGCCCTCGGCGGCCGCGAAGTCGAGGCCGGTGTGCACCGACGACCACAGGTAGCTGGCCTCGCCGAAGGTGGCGGTGATGTGGTAGCCGGCGACCGGCAGCACCCACTGGTCGGAGCGGAGCTCGTTGGCACGCTTCTGGGCGGCGTCGGTGAGGTCGGCGAGAGCCTTGAGCCGCTGCTCGGCCTGGAGATCGGCCTGCTCCTGCAGGGTCTCGCGGTCGACGTCGCGGCTGACCTCGACGACCGCGGCGCCCGAGCGGCCGTCGGGGGTGCCGACGTCGCCTGCCTCGAGCGGTGCGTCGTCGGGGGACACGTCCGCGGACAGCGTCTGCAGCGCTGCGGTGCTGCCGCCCAGGTCGGCCGAGGAGCCGACGGCGCTGGAGGAGACCACGACGGCACCGATACCCGCGACCACGAGGGCGGTGGCGCCAGCGACGGCGGGGGTGGGGAGCCAGCGACGGCGGGGTCGCGATGCGCGGCGTGGCCTGTCAGCGGGCCGGCGCGGGGAACGGGAACTGGGGGTGGCGGTCGCGTTGCGGTTGCTGCGGGTGCCCGTCCGGGACCCGGTCTCAGCCCGTCGGCGGCCGGCGGTCGTGCCCGTCACGTCTGCCTGCGGCGCCGCGGACGAGCGGCGGGCGCTCGTCGATCGGTCCGCACGACGGCGGCCGGGCTGGCGGCCGGAGTCGGGGGCAGTGGGCACAACGGGACCTTTCAGTGCATCTGGGGTGCTGGGGGCAACCCGCGGAACGATAACGGAACGGTGACGAGAACTGAAACGAGTGTCCCCCGCCTGGGTCACGCTCACACCTGCTGCGCCGGGTATCCGACCAAGAGACGAGCAATGTCTGGCTGGAAGGATGACCGTGAGTGGCTACTACTTCGATATCGGTCACCCAGCGTGATGTCCGCAGGCGACGCATGTCACGTCGCCGGTCGGTTACCGTACGCCCGTGCCGAAGCGGATCGTGGTGGCCAAGCCGGGTCTGGACGGGCACGACCGCGGCGCCAAGGTCGTCGCCCGGGCCTTGCGGGACGCCGGTAACGAGGTGATCTACACCGGTCTGCACCAGACCCCCGAGCAGATCGTCGAGACCGCCCTGGCCGAGGACGCCGACGCGATCGGGGTCTCGGTCCTCTCCGGTGCCCACATGACGCTGTTCCGCCGGATCCTGGCCCTGCTCGAGGAGCGGGACGCGACCGACATCGTGGTCTTCGGGGGCGGCATCGTCCCCGACGAGGACATCGCCGAGCTGCACCAGATGGGCGTCGCCACGATCTTCACCCCCGGCGCGACCACCACCCAGATCGCCAGCTGGGTCGACGAGCACGTCCTCGACGCCAGCGCCGGCTGACGGCGCGGTCTCGACCGACCCCCGTTCATCGCCGAGTGGCGCAAGTTCATCGCCGAGTGGCGCAAGAGTTCCCGCTCGGCGGGCTCGAGCGCGCACTCTTGCGCCACTCGCGGGGTGAGGGTGCGCGCTCGGCGTCAGGGTTGGGTCGGGGCAGCTCAGGCCGGTCAGCCCAGGGTCAGCCGAGCCGCAGCGGGGTGGTGAGCGGCAGCCGCAGGGTCCCGGGGTGGGCGGCCGAGGTGACCACCTGCACCGGGTGCACCGCCGCGTTGCCGCCGTACGCCGCGTCGCTGGCCGCGACGACCAGCCGCAGCGTGTGGCCGGCGGGGATCCGCTGGACCACGCCCGGCAGCGTGACCGACACCGGCTGCGTCACGTCGCGTACCCGCACCGGCGAGATCAGCCGATGCTGCAGCGTCACGCTGCCGTCGGAGGCGACGTCGTAGAGCTTGGCGAACAGCACCAGCTTGCCGGCGGGGTCGGCGCCCTGGCCGACCTCGACCGTGGGTGCGTCCAGGTGCAGCCGCAGCCGCGGGCTGCCGACGATCACCGCCGGCTCGGCCAGCGGGGCGGTGGACCACTGCGCGATCGTGCCCGGCGCATCCGTCGGCGGGTTGTCGACGTAGACGCCCTCGAGCGCCGAGGTCTCCGAGTACGAGGTCGGCGCGCCGGGCGCGTTGGCGTAGGCCGCGGCACCGTCCTCGACGTTGGCCCGGCGCCGTACCAGAGCGTCAGTGCCGGAGAGATAGAGCGTCGCTGTTGGCGACTGGTCGAAGTGATCGCTGGTGGCGTACGCCTTGGCCACCGCGTGGCCGGCCGCGCCGGGCGAGGTGTCGTAGTCGACCCAGTCGCGGAAGTAGGCGAAGCGCGGCCCGACCGGGGCCGACCTCTCACCGGCAACCCAGTGGTCCATCCAGGCGAGGAAGCGCCGCCCGAGGTAGGAGTCGGCGATGTCGCCGCCCGCCGTCAGCTCGAGCTCGCCGGGCGCCGGCGTGCCGCCGCCCGAGTGCCCCCACGACTGCCAGACCATCCGGGCCTCGGTGCCCTGGCGACGCAGCGAGCGGTAGGTCGCGACGGCCTCCTGCAGATCGAACAGCGTGTCCGCCTGCCCCTGCACGAGCAGCGTGGGGACGTCGATGCGGTGCACGTACGACGCGACCGACGCGTGCCGGGCGAGGTGGCGCGTTGCCTTGTCGGGGTAGCCGAGCGCCGTCATCTGGGCCAGCGCGGTGCACACCTCGTCGGCGAAGTTCGGGCAGCCCACGTTGCGCTCGGGGTCGACGCTCGCGCCGCTGATGCCGTCGGCGATGCCGAGTCCGAAGAAGAACCCGCTCCACTCGCGCTTGAAGACGCCGGGGGTCGGCGAGCGCACCTGACCTGCGGCTGCCGGGTCGGTGTTGTTCGGGGCCAGCGAGTACGAGAGGTCGTTCCAGGTGATCAGCGGGATCAGCGCGTCGACGCGCGGGTCCTGCATCGCCACGGCGAACTGGATCTGGCCGCCGTACGAGCCGCCGATCATGCCCACCCGGGGGTCGCCGGGGGCCTCGCGTGCCACCGTCCGGACGTGCACCGGTGCGCCGGTCGCCTCGTCGGTCGCGGCCCTCTTGCCCGCCAGCACGCTGACCAGCTGCTTGCCGGCGGCGCCGTCCCAGTCGGGGTCGTCGAGGTGGATCTTGCAGCCGGAACCACCGAAGCCGAGGCCGGAGTACGACAGCACCACGTAGCCCTCGCGAGCGAACCCGGAGCCGGTCGCGGTCTGGTTCTCGTCGTCCTTCGCGCCGCCGAAGCCGTGCGTGGTGAGGATCGCGGGTGCCCGGTCGTGCCGGGAGACGCCGTCCGGCGTGTACAGGTCGGCGGCAACGGTGCACGGCTGGTCGCGGTCGGGTCCGACCAGCACGTCGACGGTGAGCGCGCGCAACGAGTAGCCAGGGGTGGCGTCCGCCGCGGCGGCGGCCGGGGAGCCCCCTCCGCCTGCCAGCGCGGGAGCCAGCGCGGGTGCCAGTGCCGCGGCCAGGCCGGTGGCGAGGACGGCTGCGGTCAGGCGGCGCGGGTGCTGCCGCTGCCGACGGTGCCGAGGCTGCTGACGGTGCCGAGCGTGCTGCACGAGGGACCTCCAGGGGGTGGGCAGGGGGTCCAACGAGCGAGGGTGGGGCGGGCTACCCCCCGGCAGCCGCGTGCCGCGTCACATGACCGCGGACCAACCCTGCGACCCGCTCGGGATCGGTGTGCGGCAGCCAGTGCCCGGCGTCGACCTCGACCCGCTCCAGCCGCGGGACGGCGTCGGCGACATAGGCCAACGAGGCCGGCGCGATGTAGCGGTCGCGCAACGGCACCACCAGCAGCACGGGCACCCGGGTCGTGCCGGGGCCGGGGGAGCGCAGCCGCGGCCGCACGTTGGCGCGGTAGAGACCGAGGCCACGGGCGCCGTCGCGGCCGAGCGTCGGCCCCCAGTGGCCGCGGCCGCCGAGGCCCTCCTGGCGGGCGAGCACCCGCCGCAGCACGGGCGTGAGACCGCGCCACACCAGCTCGGGCAGCAGCGGCAGGTGGAACGCCCGCACGTACCAGGAGCGCCGCCGCTGATCTCGTACCGCCTCCGCGGGCGCGCGCCGGACGAAGGCGGCCAGGTGGTCGAGCGACGGGCCGCTGATCGAGGTGTACGAGGCGATCCGCCCAGTGAGCCGCGGGTCGTGCTCTTCGGCGCACACCGCGTCCCAGAGCTGGCACGAGCCCCAGTCGTGTCCGAGCAGGTGTACCGCCTCGCCGGGCGCCACCGAGTCGAGCACCGCCACCAGGTCGTCGACCAGCCGCTCGGTGCGGTAGCCCTCGCCCGTCGCCGGAGGGGCGGAGCCACCCGCACCGCGCACGTCGTAGCTGATCACCCGGTGGTCGCGGGACAGGTCGGCCGCGACCGGCTCCCACACCAGGTGGGTGTCGGGGTAGCCGTGCACGGCGACGACCGTCGGTGCGCCGGCGGGCAGGCCGTCGGCGGCGTGCACGTAGGCCTGCAGGACGACGTCGCCGGCGTCGACGGCCAGCGCGGAGGTGGTCATCGGACCCATCCTGCCCGGGACTAGAGTCGGCACGCCCTCGACCTCGACCGGCTGCACGCCGACAGCAAGGACGGCTCCCGTGGATCTGATGGAGTTCCAGGCGAAGGAGCTCTTCGCCAAGCACGACGTGCCGGTGACCCTCGGGGTCGTCGCCACCACTCCCGACGAGGCACGGGCGGGCGCCGAGCAGCTCGGCGGGCGCGTCGTGGTCAAGGCCCAGGTCAAGGCGGGCGGCCGCGGCAAGGCCGGTGGCGTCAAGCTGGCGGAGAACCCCGACGAGGCCGCCGCCCGGGCGGGCGACATCCTCGGCATGGAGATCAAGGGCCTCACCGTGCACCGCGTGCTGGTGGCACCGACGGCCGACATCGCCGACGAGTACTACTTCTCCTTCCTCGTCGACCGCGCCAACCGTTCGTACCTGTGCATCGCCAGCGTCGAGGGCGGCGTCGAGATCGAGGAGGTGGCGCGGACCAACCCCGACGCCGTCGCCAAGGTCTCGATCGACCCGGTCGCGGGCGTCGACGAGGCCAAGGCCCGCGAGATCGTCGAGACCACGCGGTTCCCCGCCGAGGTCACCGACCAGGCCGTGGCGATGGTGCAGCAGCTCTGGACGGTGTTCATCGAGGAGGACGCCAGCCTGGTCGAGGTCAACCCGCTTGCCCGGCTGGGCGACGGCACGCTCGAGGCGCTCGACGGCAAGGTCACCCTCGACGCCAACGCCGGTTTCCGGCACCCCGAGCACGAGATGTTCGAGGACGCCGAGGCGGCCGACCCGCTCGAGCGGCTGGCGAAGGACAAGGACCTCAACTACGTCAAGCTCGACGGCGAGGTCGGCATCATCGGCAACGGAGCCGGCCTGGTCATGTCGACGCTCGACGTGGTCGCGTACGCGGGTGAGAAGCACGGCGGCGTGAAGCCGGCGAACTTCCTCGACATCGGCGGCGGCGCGAGCGCCGAGGTGATGGCCAACGGACTCGAGATCGTGCTCGGTGACCCCGGCGTCACCTCGGTCTTCGTCAACGTGTTCGGCGGCATCACCTCGTGCGACGCCGTGGCCGACGGAGTGGTCGCGGCCTTCCGGCTGCTGGAGGAGCGCGGCGAGCCGGTGACCAAGCCGCTGGTCGTACGCCTCGACGGCAACAACGCCGACGAGGGCCGGCGGATCCTCGACGACGCCGGACTTGCCGGAGTCGAACGGGTGGACACCATGGATGGAGCCGCCGACCGGGCGGCCGAGCTCGCCGCCGCGGCGAAGTGAGGGGCTGACTGCGATGGCGATCTTCCTCACCGGCGAGAGCCGGATCATCGTGCAGGGCATGACCGGCTCGGAGGGCTCCAAGCACACCCGCCGGATGCTTGCCGCGGGCTCGCAGATCGTGGGCGGCGTCAACGCCCGCAAGGCCGGCGAGCAGGTCGACTTCGACGGCAGCAGCCTGCCCGTCTTCGGCTCGGTCGCCGAGGCGATGAAGGAGACCGGAGCCGACGCGTCGGTCGTGTTCGTGCCGCCGAAGTTCACCAAGGACGCGGTGGTCGAGGCGATCGACGCCGGCATGCCGCTGGTCGTCGTCATCACCGAGGGCGTGCCGGTGCACGACACCGCGTCGTTCCGCGCGTACGCGGAGGACAAGAAGACGACCCGGATCATCGGGCCGAACTGCCCGGGCATCGCCTCGCCCGGTCAGTCCAACGCCGGCATCATCCCCGCCGACATCTCCGGGGCTGGCCGGATCGGGCTGGTGAGCAAGTCGGGGACGCTGACCTACCAGCTCATGTACGAGCTGCGCGACATCGGCTTCACCACGTCGGTCGGCATCGGTGGTGACCCGATCATCGGCACCACCCACATCGACTGCCTGCAGGCGTTCCAGGACGACCCCGACACCGAGGCGATCATCATGGTCGGCGAGATCGGCGGCGACGCCGAGGAGCGCGCCGCGGAGTTCATCAAGGCCAACGTGACCAAGCCGGTCGTCGGCTACGTCGCCGGCTTCACCGCCCCCGAGGGCAAGACGATGGGCCACGCCGGCGCCATCGTCTCCGGCTCGTCCGGCACCGCGGAGGCCAAGAAGCAGGCCCTCGAGGCCGCCGGCGTCAAGGTCGGCAAGACCCCCTCCGAGACCGCCCGGCTGATGCGCGAGATCGTCCAAGCCCTCTGACCCGCCCGCAGTTTTCGCTGGGTACCCAGCGAAAGTGCCGCTGACCCAGGGCTACATCGCTGGGGAAGCGGGACTTTCCCTGGGTCAGTGACCGAGATCTGCCGCCGGGCGGCCGTGCCCACGTCGCGTCCGCATTCCCCTCAGCCCGGAGGCAGCCGGTCCAGCGCGGCCGCCAGGGCCCCCGCGATCGGGGTCTCGCCGGCCGGGTAGTTGTAGTCCTGGCCGACCGACGTCTGGGAGATCAGCACCACCCGGTCGCCGCTGACACCGACGGCCGTGCCGTCGAAGAGACCCGCGTCCGGGTCTCCTTCCACCGGCGTGTGGATGAGCAACCAGGCCGTTCCCTCACCAAGGTCGGCGGAGATCTCCCCGAGCTCGTTGACGCTCGTCTCCTCGTACGGCTCCGGGTCGCACGCCGCGATCCACAACCTCAGCAGCGCAAACGTGCGCAGCGCCTTCTGTACGTCCCGGAACTGTGCCGCGACCAGCACGGTGGACGCCACATCGGTGTCCGGGTCCGGCTGTGTTCCCGGCGCCTCGTCGTTGGTCATCGTGTAGTCGCGTCGCCAGACCTCGTCCGCACCCATGCCCGCAAAGGTCTGCTGCTGGCACATCGACGCCGTCGACTGGCCGTCGCCCGGAGTGGTGCTCGTTTCCCGCCAGCCGGACTGCTCGTTCAACCCGGGCAGCTCGGCGGCGTCGGGCAGGTCCGCGGCGGTCAGGTTGCCGTCGCCTCCCTCAGTGCCCTCGCCACACCCGGCAGCGGTGAAGACGCACATCTGCTCGGCCAGCCCTGCGAGCGCCTCCGCACCCAGCTGTCGGGCGTCGGCCAGCGCCGTCGTCTGCACGACTGCGAGCGCATTGCCCTGCTGCACAAGCTGGTACCAGACCAGGTCACCGTCGGGAAGCGTCTGGACGACGACCGTGTCCGCCACGCCCTGCACCGGCGCGACGTCCCAGGTCCCCGATCCGTCCGAGCAGTCCTCGCCGGCCGCGGCGACCAAGGCGTCCCGTTCCGCGGTCGCCGTGGCCTCGTCGGCGTACACCTGCACCCCTCGCCAGGTCACCGGCGTGACGATTCCGAGGGCGTCCAGCGGCGCGGGCTCACCGGCCAGCGGCCGCGCGTCGCAGATCTGCATGGTGGCGGTGATCTCTCGGCCGGGCCTTTCGCCGACATCCGGCCCGAAGTCTGGGTTCGCTCCCCCGACCGGCAACGGCTCCGCGTCGATCACGAAACCGGCCGGCACCTCGGTGAGCCACCCACCCTCCGGCACCGGCCCCGGCGCGCCGTCGGTGTGCCGCGTGGCGGGGGCGTCGTCTGGCCCGGCGCTGTCCCGGGCGGCTCCCACCGCCACCGAGCCGACCGCGACCACCGCGAGCGTCGTGAGTGCCGCCACCGCCACTACCCGGCGCTGGTGGCGCCGGGATCCGCGGTCCCGTACGGCGTCCGGAGCAGGACCCACCACGGAACGGGTGGCGCCGTCGGCGAGCTCGCGCAGCTCCCGGGCCAGCCGGTCGTCGGACTCAGGCATGGCTGTTCTCCTCGTCGTACGAGTCGCCGAGCAGGACGACCAGCGCGGTGCGGCCGCGGGACAACCGCGCCTTGACCGTGCCGGTGGGCACGCCGGTCTCGGCCGCGATCTCCGCGACCGACCGGTCGCACAGGTGGTGCAGGACGATCGCCCGGCGCTGCTCCGGCGAGATCTGCCGCAGCGCCGCGACCAGTGCGGTGTGGGTGACGTCGGGCTCGGAGACCGACGGCGGCGCCTGCCGCGCCCGGTCCGGCGAGCGCAGCGCGAGCCGGGCCCGCCGCCACCGGCTCACGCACAGCCGCCAGGCCACGGTGCGTACCCACGCCTCGGGTGACTGCGCCTGCTCCAGCGATCGGCGCCGGTCCCAGGCGCGCACGAACGCCTCCTGGGTGCAGTCCTGCGCCTCGGCCAGGTCGCCGCACATCGCGTACACCTGGCCGACCACGCGCCCGAACGAGCCGGCGTAGAAGGCGTCGAACGCCGCTGCGTCCATGTGTCAGCGGCCGTCCGGGATGCAGCTCATGCCCGGTCTACGCGCCGCCGCCCCCGCCGGTTGCACCCGATCCGTCGCCGACGCCGGGCAGCTCGGTGAGCCGCTGCCCGGCCCGGAGCAGCAGAGCGGTGAACGCGGCATCGCCCATGTCGGCGGTCTCGGTGCCGGAGAAGGCCAGCTGGGCCACCCGCGCGCCGACCCGCACGATGCCGAGCCGGTACGGGACCGTCTCGCCGTCGCTGATCTCGAAGGTCAGCTCCCAGGCCCGCCCCTCCATCGGCCCGTCGGTGAGCGTTGCGAGCGGCTGGACGGTGGCCGACAGCTCGCGTTCCTCGCAGCCGTCGACGTCGGACAGGACCTGGTCGTAGAACGACCTGGCCGGCTCTGCCGCCCCGGCGCGGCCGAGGGTCTCGCTGAGCCCGAACCGCCGGGGCAGCTCCGAGCGGGGCAGCACGAAGGTCCGTGACCGGCTGGACGTGAAGGCGCCTGCGGTGAAGTCCGCCTGGTCGCACAACGTCGCCGCCGGGTTGGTCGGGGTGTGCAGCGGGTCCGTGCCCACCCACGGCGTCTCGAGGTCCCCGGCCGGCGGCAGGTCGACGACGCCGACGAAGCCAGCCCCCTCCCCTGTCGGTGGCGGCGCCGTCTCGACCACCGGGCGCGCGCTGGCGCAGGAGCCGCCACTCGTCGTGCACAGCAAGTTGACCGCGTGCCGCATCGCGGTGCCCACGGATTCTGGGTTCGGGCCCTTGGGCCGGCTGACCTCGTGCACCAGCCGGGTGGTGACCACTCCGCTGCGCGCCACCGCAACGGTGAGCGTGCGGACGGGGTCGCCCCAGTCCCGCAGCGCCAGGATCTCGACGTCGCTGTCAATCCCGCGGACGCGATAGGAGTCGACCAGCTGGATCTGCGGCTGCTGGCACCCGGCGTACCAGTCGATCGTGCTCTCGTACGCCGCTCGGGCGGCCGCGACCCCGCGTGACACCTCGACGATCTGCGCGGCCCGCTGCCGGGAGTCACTGTCCGCGCGGAAGCTGTGCCACAGCACCGCCCTGGCCCGGGGATCGGCCTGGTCGGCGGTCTGGCACGACATCAGGTCCTGGTCCGGTGGACTGTCCACCTCGCGCCAGGTCGCCGGCGGTGCGATGGCCCCCAGCAGCGGTGAGCTGAGCAGCTGGTCATCGGTCGCCCCGGGTCGCTGGGGCACGTCGGGCTCGTCCGAGTCAGGTCCGACGTCGACCTGGCGCCGGTCGTCGAGCGCCGCCTCGGTGGCCGACATGTCGTCGGGCGGCACCGTCACCAAGAGTCCTGCGCCCACCACCACAACGGCGCTCGCCGCCACGGAAACCAAGGTCGTGTGCCTGCGCCGACGTCGGCCCCGCCGCCGGATCATGCTGCCGCGCGGCATCGCCACCCGGTCGCTGATCGTGCGCAGCTCGCCCAGCCGGCGCTCGAGCTCGGCCAGGTCGGTGGCCCGCCTCGTCAGCTGCGCGACCGCGGCGTCGCTCTCCTCGAGGGCGTCGGCGTCGGTACGGGCCACCTCGCGGGCCGCGGCCGGCAGGTCCAGCCCGGCGATGGTCTGCAGCAGCAGCAACCGCCGGCCGTTTGCGGACAGGTCCTGCAGCGCATCCAGCAGCTCGCGGTCGGCGCCACCGTCGTCGATCCGGCGACGCAGGTGCACGTAGTGCCGCAGCGTCGCGAGCCGGCCGGCCTCCTGCCGCACCCACGCCTCGACGTCGCGGGTGCGCAGCCGGTGCCAGTGCTGCCAGGCGTGCGCGAACGCGTCCCGCAGCGCCGCGGCGGCCGCGCCGAGATCCCCCGTCGACGCGTAGGTCAGGTGCAGCAGCCGGGCGCGGGTCTGCGCGTAGAACGCGTCGAACTCCTCCGCGCGCGGCATGGTGTCCCTTTGCTTGCTGGTCGGTGCTGGCTGGCTGAGTGGTCGGCAGGCAGCAGTCGACGGTACGCGACCGGGCACGCGTGTCGCGAGCCGGACAAGGCCGGACGGTGCCGGAGCATGGGTACCGATGACCGACCTCTCGACCCGCCCCCGCCGCCCCGCTGCACCGGTCGGCCGCGCTCCAGCGGACGAGGTCCCCACCCGTCCACTGGCCGTCAGCACGCTGCTGGTCGCCGTCGCGCTGCTGGTCGCGGGGCTCGTCGCGGCGACCGGACTGGCCGTCGTCGGCTGGCTCGCCGCCCACGACGGGAGCGTCGAGGGTGCCATGCGGGTAGGCGTGACCGGCTGGCTGGCGGGTCACGGCGCGGCGCCGCAGGTCGAGGGCGTTCCGCTGCGCCTGGTACCGCTCGGAGTCCCCCTGCTGCTGGGGCTGCTGGCCGTGCGCGGCGGTCGCTGGGCGGTGACGTCGTCGGCGCCCGCCGACGGGCGCGAGGCGCTGCCGGCGGTGCTCGCCGCTGCGGTGCCGTACGGGCTCGCGCTCAGCGGTCTCGCCACGGTGGCGCTGCCGGACGACGTGCTCGTCGACCCGGCCCGGGCGGGTGCGCTCGGCGCGCTGCTGGTGGCCGCGGGCGTGGCCGTCGGGCTGGCCCCGGGGGTCGGCTGGTCCGACCGGCTCCGCGAGCTGCTGCCCGAACCGGCGCGGTCGGCACTACGCGGTGCCGTCGCGGGGCTGGTCGCGATCCTGGCCGCCGCCACCGTGGTCACCCTCTCGCTGGTGGCGATGCACGCCGGCGACGTGTGGGGGATGGGCCAGCGGCTGTCGCCGGACCCGGTCGGCGCTGCGCTGCTGGTGCTGCTGGCCGCGCTGACCCTGCCCAACGCCGTGCTGTGGTGCGCCTCCTACCTGCTCGGTCCGGGATTCGCCGTCGGCACCGCCACCAGCGTCTCGCCGTCGGGGGTGGTGCTGGGGCCGCTGCCCGCCTACCCCCCGTTCGCCGCGCTGCCCGATCCCGGCGACGCGCCGGGGTGGGCGACCGGGGTCCTGCTGCTGCCGGTGCTTGCCGGAGTCGTCGCCGGAGTCGTGGCCGACCGACGCGCGGCGGCCGGTCCGTGGTGGCGTACCGCGGTGACCGGCGCGGCGGCCGGTGCGCTGTCCGGCGCGGCGCTCGGGGGGCTGCTGCTGGTGTCTGGCGGCGCGGTCGGCCCCGGCCGGATGGAGATGACCGGACCGGCATCCGCCGCTGCTGCGGTCGCGGTGGTCTCGCTCGGGCTGGGTGCCGCGATCGGCGGCGTGGGCGCGCGCGTCGTACGAGAGCGGACCGGGCTGGAGACGGTGCGCGCGTGGGGAGCCCGCGCCGTCGCCGGCCTGCGAGACCGAGTGCCGGACCGGCTGCGGAGGGGTCGCTAGGGTCTTCGCCGTGCCCGAGGCGTACGGCCCCTTCGGCGGGGCCCAAGGACCGGCGCGGCTGGTCGTGCTGGTGTCGGGGTCGGGCACCAACCTGCAGGCCCTGCTGGATGCCTGCGCCGATCCCGGCTACGGCGCGGCCGTGGTCGCGGTGGGCGCCGACCGTGACGGCACCGGGGGAGTGGGCCGGGCGGAGGCTGTGGGCGTCGAGACGTTCGTGCTGCCAGTCGACGGCTTCGACGACCGGGCGGCGTGGGACGCGGCGCTCACGGCGCGGGTGGCGTCGTACGCGCCCGATCTGGTCGTGTCGGCGGGCTTCCTCAAGCTCGTGGGCCCGGCGTTCCTCGAGCGGTTCGGGGGCACGTACCTCAACACCCACAACGCGCTGTTGCCGTCGTTCCCCGGCGTGCACGGGCCGCGGGACGCGCTGGCCTACGGCGTGAAGCTGACCGGCGCGACGCTCTTCGTCGTCGACGCGGGCGTCGACACCGGAGTGGTCGTCGCGCAGGTCGCGGTGCCGGTGCTCGACGGTGATGACGAGGAGACGCTGACCGAGCGGATCAAGGCGGCCGAGCAGCAACAGCTGGTGGACAGTGTCGGCCGGATGGTCCGCGAGGGCTGGACGGTCGACGGAAGGAAGGTCACGATCCCGTGAGCACGCAGCCCGAGCAGGAGCGCCAGCGCGTACGCAGGGCGCTGGTGTCGGTCTACGACAAGTCCGGGCTGGAGGAGCTGGCCTCCGGGCTGCACGAGCAGGCGGTGACGCTGGTGTCCACCGGCTCGACCGCCGCGCGGATCGAGGCGGCCGGAGTGCCGGTGACGCGGGTCGAGGAGCTGACCGGCTTTCCCGAGTGCCTCGACGGCCGGGTCAAGACGCTGCACCCGGCCGTGCACGCCGGGCTGCTTGCCGACCGCCGGCTGGAGTCGCACCGGGCCCAGCTCGCCGAGCTCGGCATCGAGCCGTTCGACCTCGTCGTGTCGAACCTCTACCCGTTCACCGACACCGTGATGTCGGGTGCGAGCACCGACGAGTGCGTGGAGCAGATCGACATCGGCGGGCCCTCGATGGTGCGCGCGGCGGCGAAGAACCACCCGAGTGTCGCGGTCGTGGTGTCGCCCGACCGCTACGCCGAGGTCCTCGAGGCGGTACGCGCCGGCGGGTTCACGCTCGCGCAGCGACAGCGACTGGCCGCCGACGCGTTCGTGCACACGGCGACCTATGACGTCCATGTCGCGTCGTGGATGGGCAACGTGCTCACCGACACCTCCGACGGGAGCGGGTGGCCCGCCTGGGTCGGGGCGACCTGGGACCGCGCCGACGTGCTGCGCTACGGCGAGAACCCGCACCAGCGGGCGGCGCTCTACACGGCCGGCTTCGCCCCCCAGCCGGGACTGGCGCAGGCCGAGCAGCTGCACGGCAAGCAGATGTCCTACAACAACTACGTCGATGCCGACGCGGCCCGCCGGACGGCGTACGACTTCGAGGCCCCGGCGGTCGCGATCATCAAGCACGCCAACCCGTGTGGCATCGCGGTCGGTGCCGACGTGGCCGAGGCGCACCGCAAGGCGCACGCGTGTGACCCCGTGTCGGCGTTCGGCGGCGTGATCGCGGTCAACCGGCCGGTGTCGGTGCCGATGGCCGAGCAGGTGGCCGAGGTCTTCACCGAGGTGGTCGTGGCACCCGACTACGAGCCGGGGGCGCTCGAGGTGCTGGCCGCGCGCAAGAACGTCCGGGTGCTGCGGTGCGGTGCCGACTCCCGCGGCGGGATCGAGACGCGGCCGGTCTCCGGCGGGATGCTGATGCAGGAGCGCGACGCGGTCGACGCCGTCGTCGAGGGCGGCGGTGACGACCCGCAGGCCTGGACGCTCGCTTGCGGACGGGTCGCCGACGACGCGGTGCTCGCCGACCTCGCCTTCGCCTGGCGGGCGTGCCGCGCGGTCAAGTCCAACGCGATCCTGCTGGCGGTCGACGGCGCCTCGGTGGGGGTCGGCATGGGGCAGGTGAACCGGGTCGATTCCGCGCGGCTGGCCGTCGCCCGCGCGGGCGAGCGGGCGGCCGGCTCGGTCGCCGCCTCAGACGCGTTCTTCCCCTTCCCCGACGGGCTGCAGGTGCTGGTCGATGCCGGCGTCCGGGCCGTGGTCCAGCCCGGCGGTTCCGTCCGTGACGCCGACGTCATCGCCGCCGCCGAATCCGCCGGCCTCACCCTCTACCTCACCGGCTCCCGCCACTTCTTCCACTGACCCCACCCGCCGCTCCCGACTGGCTCCTCCTTCCGCCGAGTGGCGCAAGAGTTCCCGTTCTGCGGCCCGTCCCGGTCACTCTTGCGCCACTCGCGAGCGACAGCGGGCGGGCTGCCCCACCCCTCTCCGCCGAGTGGCGCAAGAGATCCCGTTCTGCGGCCCGTCCCGGTCACTCTTGCGCCACTCGTGGGCGGGAGCGGGGTGGTGCCGGACGTCGAAACCGGGCCAGGCGCCGCCGCAACCGGGCTCGCCCGGTCGAGCTCAGGCTGGACATCCGGAACTCGGCCAGCCAGCCTTCGACCCGAAGCGGGTCGTGCTCAACGTCGAGGGCGCACTCGGCGTCGCGGATGATCTCCCTGGCGCCGCCGACGATCTCTGGCTTGGTGTAGCCGAATCGCTCGTGGCCAAGACGGCTCAGGACCTTCTCGCGACGCAGGTCCCTCTGATGCTGGTCACGGTCCCGGTGGTCCGCGCCGTCGTACTCGGCCAGGCGGTTGGTGCCCCGCAGCCACAGGTCAGCCCGGGCAACGGGCACACCGGTGGCATCGACGATCACCTTCTGTGGCTCGACGCACGTGATCCCCGACAGCACGTGGACGAGTCGCAGGATCGTCTCCCAGGCCGACTCGCTGCGTCCGTCGCATAGCGCGATCGCCTGTCGGAGCACCCGTACGCCGCGCCGTCCGCGGACCGGCAGTGACGGAAGGTCGGCCGTGTCGAGGTGACCGAGATGCAGGGCTGCGTCGAGAGCCACCACCAGGTCGATGAGCGAGAAGTCTTCCGCAAGCTCGCGGATGACCTGCGCCGGCGACGCGACGGCGACGCCGGCGTACTGCGTCCGCTGGGTTTCCGGGAGCAGCAGCCGACGGGCGTAGACGCCGCGGCGGTCGAGGTGGGCGGTCTCGTCAGGCGTCGACACGATCAGCGGTTCGCCGGGCACGAGGCAGTCGGGCAGCCACCAGCTGCGGAGCTGGGCTCCGGTGACGTGGCTGACGCATGCTCCGCGCGGCAACGCGAGCAGTACGGCGGCACACCGGTCGCTGAGCTCGCACATGCTTCCGGCCCGGGAGTGCACGGAGTAGGTCGGTGACTCCCATGCCGGACCGGCGAGCGACCGGTTGCTGACGCCGGCCGCTCGCAGGGACCGTCGTCGTTCGGCACCGTGGGGCACCGCCGCAGGCTCGCCGCCATCGCCCAGCGGTGTCTCGTACCGGTTGCACCCCTGGGGACGGACGGACGAGCCAGTCACTGCTGTGGATGACCCGCCGTCCCCTCACTCCCCGGTCGCCGAGTGGCGCAAGAGTGCGCACCGCAGGCCGCAGAGCGGGAACTCTTGCGCCACTCGGCGGATAGGGGGCGGGGTGGGTCGGGGCGGCGGGGTGGGTCGGGGCGGCGGGGGCTCGGCGGGTGGCGGGTGGGTCGGCGGCCGTGGCGTGCGTGCGAGGATGCGCGGCGTGACGGCACGGATCCTCGACGGCAAGGCCACGGCCGCCGCGATCAAGGCCGAGCTCGGCGTACGGGTCGAGCGGCTGCGCGAGGCCGGGATCGCGCCCGGGCTCGGCACCGTGCTGGTCGGCGACGACCCGGGCAGCCACGTCTACGTCAACGGCAAGCACCGTGACTGCGCGCAGGTCGGCATCGCCTCCCTGCGGGTCGACCTGCCGGCCGACACCACGCAGGAGCGGATCGAGGCGGAGGTCGACCGGCTCAACGCCGACCCGGCCTGCACCGGCTACCTGGTCCAGCTGCCGCTCCCGAAGGGCCTGGACGAGAACGCGGTCCTCGCCCGGGTCGACCCGCACAAGGACGCCGACGGCCTGCACCCCACCAACCTCGGCTGGCTGGTGCTCAACCAGCAGGCCCCGCTGCCCTGCACCCCGCGCGGCATCGTCGAGCTGCTGCGCCACCACGACGTGCCGATCGCCGGCGCCAACGTCTGCGTCGTCGGCCGCGGCATCACCGTCGGGCGTTCGCTCGGGCTGCTGCTCACCCGGCGCAGCGAGAACGCCACCGTCACCCTGTGCCACACCGGCACCCGCGACCTGGCCGCCGAGGTGCGCCGGGCCGACATCGTGGTCGCCGCCGCCGGGGTGCCGGGCCTGGTGACCGGCGACATGCTCAAGCCCGGTGCGGCCGTCCTCGACGTCGGCGTGAGCCGCGGCGCCGACGGCATCGTCGGAGACGTCGCCGCAGACGCGTACGAGGTCGCCGGCTGGATCTCTCCCAACCCGGGCGGCGTCGGCCCGATGACCCGGGCGATGCTGCTCAGCAACGTCGTCGAGGCCGCCGAGCGCAGTCTCGCCGCCTGAGTCGGATGACCTCCGCCGCGTCCCGGTCCCGGTTGTCGCCGGGCACCGTCGTCCTCGGGCTCGAGGTGCTCGCCACGGCCGTGGGGCTCGCGATCGTGGTGAGCGGCAGCTGGCGGGTCGGGGTGGGTGTCGTCGGGGGAGCGCTGGTCTGTGGCTCGTTCGCGCGCACCCTGCTGAGCGAGCGGGCGGCGGGCCTGCTCCGCGTACGGCGCCCGACGGCTGACGTCGTCGTGATGACCGGTCTCGGGGTGCTGCTGATCGTGCTGTCGATCCTGGTGCCCGAGCAGCCGAGCCCCTGACCCCGTACGTCGCCCGGCGGCGGCTCAGATCAGGCCGAGCCCGCTCACGGCCTCGCGCTCCTCGGCCAGCTCCGCCGCGCTGGCGTCGATCCGGCCCCTGGAGAAGTCGTCGATCTCCAGTCCCTGGACGATCTCCCACTCGCCCCCGTGGGTCGTGACGGGGAACGACGAGATCAGGCCCTCGGGGACGCCGTAGGAGCCGTCGCTGCGCACGGCCATCGACAGCCAGTCGCCCTCGGCCGACCCGAGCACCCAGTCGCGCGCGTGGTCGATGGTCGCGCTGGCAGCCGACGCCGCGGAGGACGCGCCCCGCGCCTCGATGATCGCCGCCCCGCGCTTCTGCACGGTCGGGATGAAGTCGTTCTCGACCCACGCGTGGTCGTCGACCAGCTCGTAGGCGTTGCGCCCTCCGACCTCGGCGTGGAACAGGTCGGGGTACTGCGTCGCGGAGTGGTTGCCCCAGATCGTCATGTGCCGCACGTCGGACACGGCCGCGCCCGTACGCGCCGCCAGCTGGGCGATCGCCCGGTTGTGGTCGAGCCGGGTGAGCGCGCTGAACCGCTCGGTCGGGATGTCGGGGGCGTTGCTCATCGCGATCAACGCGTTGGTGTTCGCCGGGTTCCCGGTCACCGTGACCCGCACGTCGTCGGCCGCGTGGTCGTTGAGCGCCTTGCCCTGGGTGGTGAAGATCGCGCCGTTGGCCTCGAGCAGGTCGCTGCGCTCCATGCCCTTGCTGCGCGGCCGGGCGCCGACCAGCAGCGCCAGGCTGACGCCGTCGAAGACCGTGTTGGCGTCGTCGCCGATCTCGACGCCGGCCAGCGTGCTGAACGCGCAGTCGTCGATCTCCATCACCACGCCCTCCAGCGCCTGCAGCGCGGGCGTGATCTCCAGCAGCCGCAGCTCGACCGGCACACCCGGTCCGAGCAGGTCGCCGCTGGCGATGCGGAACAGCAGGCTGTAGCCGATCTGGCCGGCGGCGCCGGTGACGGCGACCTTCACGGGAGTGGGGCTCACGAGGGGTCTCCTTCGACGGGGTGGACAGACGCTAGCCGACGTACGCTCACCCGGTGCCCGAGGGTCACGTGGTCCATGTCGACGCGCAGCGCTTCGCCGCTCGAATGCAGGGCAGGGTCGTCCACGCGAGCAGCCCGCAGGGCCGCTTCGCCGCCGGCGCCGCCGCCCTCGACGGCCACACGCTGCGCCGTGCCGAGGCGTACGGCAAGAACCTGTTCCTTCGCTTCTCCGTCCCGCGAGGCGCCCGCGGCGAGTCCGCCAAGCCGTGGCTACACGTGCACCTGGGACTGATCGGGGGCTGGCGCTGGTACGACGCCGACGGCGCGCAGACCGACGGGAGCGCCCTGGTCGCGGCCGGCGGCGCCAACCGACGGCTGCTGCTGCAGACCGGACGCGGCGCCGACGCCGTGAGCTGCGACCTGCGGGGCGCGATGACCTGCGCCCTGGTCGACGACGGCGGGATGGACCGGGTGCTCGAGGGGCTCGGCCCCGACCCGATCCGGGACGACGCCGACCCAGACGCCGCGCTGGCGAAGGTGCGCCGCAGCCGGGCGCCGCTCGGCACCCTGCTGCTGCGCCAGGACGTGGTGGCCGGCGCGGGGTTGATCTGGCGCGCGGAGGCGCCGTTCCTCGCCGGCATCGCCCCGCAGCGTCCCGGCCGCGACGTCGACGACGACGAGTGGAAGCGGGTGTGGGACCACCTGCGCTCGATCATGAAGGCGGCCGTCGAGCGCGGCGGGGCCGAGGTCACGACCAGACCCGGCGACCGGCCCGGCAACCGCCGCCGGGCGACTCGCGAGACCGCGTACTACCTGTTCCGCCGCGGCGGCGAGCCGTGCCGGGTCTGCTCGACCACCATCCGGTCCGAGCCGATGGCCGGCCGTACGGTCTGGTGGTGCCCCACCTGCCAACCGGAATGACCTCCGATATCTTGACGTCGAGACATTCGCAGCGCTGAGGAGACGTGGCCGTGGCCAAGATCAAGGTGCAGAACCCCGTCGTCGAGCTCGACGGCGACGAGATGACGCGGATCATCTGGCAGTTCATCAAGGAACGCCTGATCCATCCGTACCTGGACATCGACCTGCACTACTACGACCTCAGCATCGAGTCCCGCGACGCCAGCGACGACCAGGTCACCGTCGATGCGGCCAACGCCATCAAGGAACACGGCGTCGGGGTCAAGTGCGCCACGATCACCCCCGACGAGGCGCGGGTCGAGGAGTTCGGCCTGAAGAAGATGTGGGTCTCGCCCAACGGCACGATCCGCAACATCCTCGGCGGCGTCGTCTTCCGCGAGCCGATCATCATGGGCAACATCCCGCGGCTGGTGCCGGGCTGGACCAAGCCGATCATCATCGGCCGGCACGCCCACGGCGACCAGTACAAGTCGACCAACTTCAAGGTCCCCGGGCCGGGCACGATCACGATCACGTTCACGCCGTCCGACGGTGGCGAGCCGATCGAGCACGAGGTCGTGACGATGCCCGAGGACGGCGGCGTCGCGATGGCGATGTACAACTTCAACAAGTCGATCGAGGACTTCGCCCGCGCCTCGCTGTCCTACGGGCTGCAGCGCGAGTACCCGGTCTACATGTCCACCAAGAACACGATCCTCAAGGCCTACGACGGCGCCTTCAAGGACATCTTCCAGCGGGTGTTCGAGGAGGAGTTCAAGGCCGACTTCGACGCCAAGGGCCTCACGTACGAGCACCGGCTGATCGACGACATGGTCGCCGCCGCGATGAAGTGGGAGGGCGGCTATGTCTGGGCCTGCAAGAACTACGACGGCGACGTGCAGTCCGACACCGTCGCGCAGGGCTTCGGCTCGCTCGGCCTGATGACGTCGGTGCTGATGACGCCCGACGGTAGGACCGTCGAAGCCGAGGCGGCGCACGGCACGGTGACCCGGCACTTCCGCCAGCACCAGCAGGGCAAGCCGACCTCGACCAACCCGATCGCCTCGATCTTCGCGTGGACCCGTGGGCTCGCGCACCGCGGAAAGCTGGACGAGACGCCTGAGGTCACCGAGTTCGCCGAGGCGCTGGAGCGGGTCTGCGTCGAGACGGTCGAGAGCGGCACCATGACCAAGGACCTCGCCCTGCTCGTCGGTCCCGACCAGGACTGGGCGACCACCGAGGAGTTCCTCGCCGCGCTTGACGCCAACCTGGAGAAGGCGCTGGCCTGACCCTGCGGGGGAGAGCCGGCAGCGGCGGATGTGAACATCGTGTGACGTCTGGCGGATTCCGGAATGGGCGCCCCGTCCGCGGTCGTTCCGCCCCTCGTGACGCAATCTCTTGTCGCCCGCACCCGGGCGGCCGCCTTCGCCGGCCCCGACACGGACACTCCGCCGCGTCGACGGGCCACGCTCGCCATCCTCGCGATGGCGGTCGGCGGCTTCGCGATCGGCACGACCGAGTTCGTCAGCATGGGTCTGCTGCCCGAGATCACCGACGGCGTCGGGGTGTCGATCCCCTCCGGCGGACACCTCATCTCCGCGTACGCCCTCGGCGTGGTCGTGGGCGCACCGCTGATCGCCTCCGTCGGCGCGCGGCTGCCTCGCCGGCGGCTGCTGGGCGTGCTGATGGCGTGGTTCGCGCTGTCCAACCTCGCGACCGCGCTCGCGCCCGGCTTCGCCTCCGTCGCGGTGACCCGGTTCGTCGCGGGTCTGCCGCACGGCGCGTACTTCGGGGTCGCAGCGCTCGTCGCTGCGTCCTTGGTGCTGCCCGAGCAGCGCGGGCGGGCGGTGAGCAGCGTAATGCTCGGCCTGGCCACCGCCAACGTGGCGGGTGTGCCCGCCGCCACCTGGCTCGGTCAGACGTTGGGCTGGCGGGCGGCGTACGTCGCCGTGGCGGTGATCGCGTTGCTGTGCGTGCTGGCGATGGCCGTGTTCGTGCCGTCCCGACCCGGCCGCGGTGAGGCCCGGGCTCGGGTCGAGCTCGCTGCGTTGAAGAAGCCGCAGGTGCTGCTCACCCTGCTGGTGGGGACGGTCGGCTTCGGCGGCATGTTCGCCGTCTACAGCTACATCGCCCCGATCGCGACCGACGTGGCCGGCATGTCCGCGAGCAGCGTGCCGCTGGTGCTGCTGGCGTTCGGTGTGGGCGGGGTCGCGGGGACGTACCTCGGCGGGCTGGCGGCCGATCGGGCGCTCGTCCCGACCCTGGCCGCGACGCTGGCCGCCAACATCGCGCTGATGGCGGCCTTCGCGGTGATCGCCCACCATCCGCTGGGTCTGCTCGGCGGGATCTTCCTGATCGCGATCAACGGCTCGGTGCTGGTGACCTGTCTGCAGATGCGGCTGATGGACGTCTCCGGCGACGCCCAGACGTTCGGCGCCGCGCTCAACCACGCCTCGCTCAACCTCGCCAACGCCCTCGGCGCGTGGCTCGGCGGGCTGGTCATCGCCGCGGGTCTCGGCTACACCGCACCGGCCCTCGTCGGGGCAGGGATGGCCGTAGCCGGGGTCGCCGTGCTGGCGGTGTCGGTGAGGCTCGACCGGCGCGCCGCGATCCGGTTGTGACGTCGGCTTCCCCGCGCGTACGCTGGCGGCGCAAGTTGTGCGTCATCAGAAATGAGTTGTGCGATGCGCAACACCCTTCGTGCCCCCGCCGCGCGCGCGGCGCTGGCCAACGCGCGCTACGAGCTGCTGCCCACCGCCAAGGTCGAGGCTGCGGTCCACGCCCACGTGCCGACCGACGTACGGCTCACCGTGACGGCGTCTCCCGCGAAGGGCCTGGAGAGCACGCTGGACGCGGTCGAGCGGCTGCTCGCGCAGGGCTACCGGGTGACGCCGCACCTCGCCGCCCGGATGGTGCGCGACAAGTCCCACCTGAACGATCTCGTGCAACGGCTGGTCGATCTCGGCGTCGACGACGTGTTCGTCCCGGCCGGTGACGCAGACCCCGCCGCCGGCATCTACCACGGGTCGCTGGAGATGCTGCGCGACCTCAGCGAGCTCGGCCGTCCGTTCGCCCAGGTGGGCATCACCGGCTACCCCGAGAGCCACCCGGTGATCAGCGACGACGTCACCGTGCAGGCGATGTGGGACAAGCGCGAGCACGCGACGTACGTGGTGAGCAACCTGTGCTTCGACGCCGCCCAGCTGCGCCGGTGGGTGGTCCGGCTGCGTGGCCGCGGCATCGATCTGCCGATCCTGATGGGGATGCCGGGTCCGGTCGAGCGGGCCAAGCTGCTGGCGATGGCCACCAAGATCGGGGTCGGGGAGTCGACCAGGTTCCTCGCCAAGAACGCCTCGATCTTCGCCCGGATCGCGGCGCCCGGCGGCTACCGCCCGGCCAGGCTGCTCGAGCAGAGCGCTCCGATGTTCGCCGACGCCTCGCTCGCCGTCACCGGTGTGCACCTGTTCACCTTCAACCAGGTCGCCGAGACCGAGCAGTGGCGCCGCACCCTCCTCAACACCCCCGTCCCGACCGCGTAACCCACGCGACCCCTCCCGCCGATCCGACCGTTGCGCCGCGGCATAACGGTCGGATGAGCGGGGGTTCAGGCGAGGCCCTCGGCGGCGGCGAGCCAGCCGGCGAGCATGCTCCGGGCGACGGTGCCGACGAGCGCGTCGTCGGGGGCGAAGGTCGGCTGGTGCAGCATCGGCCCGGCCGAGCCGTCCGCCGGGCCGCAGCCCACGAACAGCATCAGGCTCGGCGCCGCGTCGGCGTAGTAGGCGAAGTCGTCGGAGCCGCAGGACTTGAACGTCCCGCGGCTGCCGGCGCCGACGTCGCCGAGCCAGCCCGCCGCTCGCTCCGCGAGACCGGCGTCGTTGCGCAGCGCGGGCTCAGCGGACAGCAGCCGGACGTCGCCCTCGCAGCCATAGGTCTCGGCGACCGTGCCGGCCGCGTGCCGCAACGCCGCCATCATCCGGTCACGGTCCTCCTCCGCGAACGCGCGCAGCGTGCCGGTCGCCGTGGCCCTGGTCGGGATCACGTTCGCCGCGCCACCCGCGCGCAGCACCCCGAACGACACCGTCGCGACGCTCATCGGGTCGACCGCCGTACGCGCCAGCGTCTGCGCGGCCAGCACGCTGGCGCTGAGCGCGCCGATGGTGTCCGCGGCCAGGTGCGGGTAGGCCCCGTGCCCGCCCTCGCCGACCACCTGCAGCTCGAACTCGTCGACCGACGCGTTGACCACGCCCGGATCCGACGCGACGGTGCCGGTGGGCAGCTGAGGCTGCAGGTGCGCCCCCACCACCGCCCGCACGTCGTGCTCGGCGAGCACGCCGGTGGCGACGACGTCCTCCGCCCCGGACGGCGAGAGCTCCTCGCGCGGCTGCACGACAGCGAGCAGCCCGACCGGGGCGTCGGCCGGCATCGACCTGGCCAGTGCCACCAGTGCGGCGAGGTGCACGTCGTGGCCGCAGGAGTGCATCGCCTCGCCGTCGGCCGCGAAAGACAGCTGGGTGCGCTCACGCATCGGCAGCGCGTCAAGCTCGGCGCGCACGGCGATTGCAGGTCCCGCGGACGGCCCGCGCCGCACCAGCCGTCCGGTCCCCGCCACGGCGGGCGCGTCCGATGCATCCAGCGCGGCCGCGACCCGTTGCACGGTCCAGGTCTCCTGCCCGGACACCTCCGGGTGCGCGTGCAGGTCGTGCCGGAGGTCGACCGCCGCGGGCAGCTCGGCGGCCAGGCCCTGTGCCCACGCCGCCGCGAGCTCGCGCATGCTCACGCGTCGCCCAGCCCGTACACCCGCCGGGCGTTGTCGACGCCGACCATCCGGGCGACCCGCTCCGCGTCGGGCAGCGCCCACTCGCCGTCGTCGACGCGGGCATCGAGCAGCGCGCCGAACGCCGACCGGAAGACCGCCGTGCCCAGGTGGTAGAGCTCGGCGAGGCCGAATGCGTCGGTGGAGAACACCAGCTTGCCGAACGGCGTCATCTCCAGCGCCTCGGACAGGATCCGCTCGGCGGCCACCGGCCCGGCGAAGTGCAGCGTCAGCCCCACGTCGAGATGCACCTGCGGATAGACGTGCGCCAGGTAGCTGGCCTGCCGTACGTACGGATAGCAGTGCAGCAGCATCACGGGCACCCGCTCGGGCACCCGGTGCAGCCAGTCGGTGAGCAGCGTCGGGTCGTTGTGGTGCATCCGGATGTCGCGGTCGCCGAAGCCGACGTGCAGCTGGATCGGCAGCCCGAGCTCGACCGCGGTCCACAGCAGCAACCGTTCGAGCACCGGGTCGGCGAGCCGACCGGGATCGTTGGCCAGCCAGTTGGTCGTGGCCATCTCCACCTCGACCGGGCTGGGTGGGTTGGGGTCGAAGTCGAACCCGGTCCGGTACGCCACCACGGACTTCACGCCCACCGCGCCGCGCTCCTGGACCGTACGCGCGAGCGCGTCGGCGAAGACGGTGCCGAACAGTGACGGGTCGACGCCATCGGCAGCGAGCTGCTCGGCCACCGCCTCGAGCCGGACGATCTCGCCCGCCTCGG
Organism: uncultured Actinomycetota bacterium; assembly: GCA_963785115.1. GTDB lineage: Bacteria > Actinomycetota > Actinomycetes > Propionibacteriales > Nocardioidaceae > JACCWP01. Next base: position 71,489 of record CAWATY010000023.1, on the reverse strand, counting down.
CGCCCGACAGCTCGGCCATGTCCTGGACGCCAAGGATCGTGTCGCCGTGGAAGCCCGTGTCGAGCAGCAGTGTGCCGGGCGCAGCCGCCCGGAGCAGCTGTCGCGACGCCTCCACCCCGCCCAGCTCGGCCCGGCGGGCGACGTAGTCGTCGGGCGAGGCGTGCGGCTCGAGACCTAGCACGGGCGCGCAGTGCCGCCGGATGGCCAGCCCGACGGGGGAGTCGAACGCGGTGACGCCGGGTGGCGGCGGTCCGCCCTCGGACATCATCGCCTCCAGCGCCGACCGGTCGAGGTCGTCGGTCACCACGCCGTGGCAGTGGTGGTCGACCAGGGGCATGCCGACCAGCTGCTCGGTGGCGGTCACGTGGTACTCCCGTCGTCGGTGAGCTGACGGCTGACCGCCTCGTAGCGGTCCAGCCGGCCGTGCAGTGCGGTGCCGAGCCGGTCGACCACGTCGGCCACCAGAGCCTCCACCAATGCCATCGCCGGGGTGAGGACGTTGAACGGTGTCGGCGCGTCGACCGACGACGTGAGCACCACGTCGGCCGCGTCGGCCAGCGGCGACACGTACTCGTCGGTGAACAGCACCACGGTGACGCCGCGCTCGGCCGCCGCCCGTCCGAACGCGACGGTGTCGTCCTGGTAGCGCCGGTAGTCGAAGACGACGACGACCGCGTCGCCGTCGAGGTCGAGCACCGCGGTGGTCCGGGCGAGCGGAGACACGGGTACGACGGACACGGCGGGCCGCATCATCTGCAGGTGCGCACCCAGGTGGGTCGCGAGGGCGCCGCTGAAGCGTCCGCCGGTGATCCACGCCGGCCGAGTGGGATCGGCCAGCAGCGCGGCCGCCTGAGAGACCGCCGCGACGTCGAGTCCGTCGAGGCACTCACCGACGCTGCCGGCGAGTCGGCCGAGCACCTGGACGACGCGGCCCGGGCCGGGCGCGTCCACGGGCACGCGGTCGAGCGGCGGCGACAGCCGGGCCACGATCTCGGCCCGGCAGGCGGCCTGGAACTCCGCCCAGCCGGCGAAGTCGAGCTTGCCGACCAGCCGCAGCACCGTCGGCGCGCTCGTGCCGGACCGTTCGGCGAGCGCTGCCACCGTCTCCAGTGGTGCCAGCGGGTCGCCCGACGTCAGCACACCGGCGACCCGGCGCTCGGCCGGAGCCAGCCGCGGCAGCTCGCGCCGGACCCGCTCCCCGATGGTGGGAGCGGTGGCGACGCGGCGTGCTGCCGGGGCGGCCGGCACCGTCAGTAGACCCACCGCAGTGCGGCGGCGACGTCGTCGGGGCTGGTGTCAGCAAACCGAGCGATCTCGGCCCGGCGTACGGCGGCGACGGCGTCGGCCAGCACGTCGCCCAATGCCGAGCGCAGCACCGTGCTCTGCTCGAACGCGGCGACCGCGTCGTCGAGGCTCTCCGGCAACCGCGCGATCCCGCGCCGCTCGCGCTCGGCGTCGTCGAGCAGTCCGGGATCGCCGGTCACCGGCTCGGGCAGGCTGGCGCTCGACTCGATCCCGGCCAGTCCTGCGGCGAGCAGGCAGCCCACCAGCAGGTACGGGTTCGCGGCCAGGTCGACCGGCTTGATCTCCAGGTTGGCCGCCGTCTGCTCGCTGCCCGCGCTGCCGGTGACGAAGCGCAGCGCGGCCTCCCGGGTCTCGTGCCCCCAGCAGGCGTACACGCCGGCCCAGTGCGAGGGGACAAGGCGCAGGTAGCTGGCGACCGCCGGTGCGCCGATCGCCAGCAGCGCCGGCAGCTCGGTGAGCACCCCGGCGGCGAACGCAGCGCCGTCGGCGGTCATCCCCAGCGGACCGTCGCCGCCGGCGAACAGCGGGGCGTCCTCGCGGGTGATCGACACGTGCACGTGCCCGCCGTTGCCGACGTGGCCAGGGATGACGGACGGCGCGAACGACGCCCGCAGCCCGTGCCGCGCGGACACCGCCCGGATCGTCTGCCGCACCAGCACGCTGCGGTCCGCGGCCCCCACCGGGTCGAGCGCCTCGACCGAGACCTCGTACTGGCCGTCGGAGTACTCCGGGTGCAGCTGGTCGACGGGCACGCCCTGCTCGCGCAGCGCGGCCAGCAGGTCGCGGGAGTAGTCGCTGAGCTCCACCAGCCGGGTCATCCCGTACGCCGGCCCGACGCACGCGGGGTCGAACGCCTCCGCGCGCTCGCCCAGCGACAACGCCCACTCGATCTCGATCGCCATCCGGGCGGTGAGCCCCTGCTCGGCGGCCCGCTGCACCATCCGGGAGGCGAACAGCCGGGAGCAGCCGGGGTGCTCGTCGCCGGACTGGGTCCAGCGGTCGACCGGCGCCCATGCCCAGCCGGGTTGCCCGGCCAACGCGACGATGCGGTCGAGGTCGGGCACCAGCCGCAGGTCGCCGTCGGGCCCGCCGAGCACGTCGGTGCTGGTGATCGAGTCGTCGGACACGAAGGTGTCGAAGACCGGCGACATCCCGACACCCCACGCGGCCGCCTTGCCGAGCCGGCTGATCGGCACCGTCTTGCACCGGGTGACGCCCGCGGTGTCGACGTACGTGAGGGCCACGCCCTCGACGCCCTGCTCGCCGAGCTTCCCGGCGGCGTCGCCGCCGCGTCGGGTGAGCGCGTCGCGGTCGAGGGTCATGAGTCCTCCTGGTCGGTGTCGGCGCCGGGGTGGGTGTCCAGCGCGCCGGCGAGGTCGTCGCGCAGGGCCTGGTACGGCTCGAGCCCCACCGACAGCCGGATCATGCCCGGCTCGATGCCGGCGCGCAGCCGCTCGTCGTCGCCGAGCGAGGCGTGCGAGGAGTTGAACGGCGTGCTGACCAGCGACTCGACGCCACCGAGGCTGGTGGCCTCCGACGCCACCCGCAGCGCCCGCATCACCGCCAGCGCCCGCGCGTCGTCGTCGAGCACGAACGTCACCATCGCCCCGCCGAGCCCGTCCGGCAGCAGTCGTGCCGCCAAGTCGTGCTGGGGGTGGTCGGCGCGGTTCGGGTAGAGCACCGCGCGGACGTCGGCGCGCTCGGCCAGCCAGTCGGCCAGCCGGGCCGCGGTCTCGCACTGCCGCCGGACACGTACCTCGAAGGTCTGCAGCCCTCGCCACAGCAGGTACGCGGCGTGCGGATCGAGGCTGCCGCCGAACGTGACGACGCGCAGCCGCACCTCGCGCAGCGTCTCGGGGTCGCCCGCCACGGCGCCGGCGATCACGTCGGAGTGCCCGTTGAGGAACTTGGTGGCCGACTCGACGACCAGGTCGGCGCCCAGGTCGAGTGGACGGACCAGCAGCGGGCTCGCGAACGTGTTGTCGACGACCAGCCGCGCGCCTGCCGCGTGCGCCAGCTCGGCGACCGCGCCGACGTCGAGCAGCCCTAGTCCCGGGTTGGACATCGTCTCGGCGTACGCCACCGCCACCGGCCCGCGGCCCAGCGCGTCGCGCCACTGGACGACGTCGTCGGAGTCGACGAGGTCGACCGTGATGCCCAGCCGCGGCAGGTCGCGCACCAGCAGGTCACGGGTGTCGCCGTAGACCTGTCGCGCCGCCACCACCCGGTCGCCGCTCTGGCAGGTGGTCAGCAGCGTCGTGGCGATCGCCGCCATGCCGCTCGCGGTGAGCGCGGCCGCCGGTGCGCCCTCCCACCGGCGCACCACCTCGGCGGCAGCCTCGACGGTGGGGTTGGAGAAGCGGGAGTACCAGGTCTCGCGCAGCCCGCCGTCGGCGATGTCCTTGTACGCGGTGTCGTCGAGCAGGTAGGTCACCGAGTGGTGCACCGGCGGCACCACCGGGGTGGTGCGCGACTGGTACGACGCGGCGTCCTCGGGGCGGCCGACCGTCACGGGCGTTGTGCGCCGCTCTGCCCGGCCAGCCCCTCCGACTGCGTCAGCAGCTCGCCGGCCCGGCGGGTGCGCTCGGGCTGTGCCAGCACGTACACGATCCCGGCGAGGATCCATGCGGCGCAGACCACGGGCAGCCACTGCGCGGCGCCCTCCTCCGGGTACGGCCACACGTTGCGGTAGAGCGTGTAGCCGAGCACGACGATCGCGAGGAGCGGGATCACGATCTCCCAGGCGGGAGCGCGCTTGGGTTCGGACAGGAACAGGAACGGGATCGCGCCGATCACGGTGGTCAGGTAGACCGCGAGCAGGATCAGCGTGCCGATCGTCGCCGACCACAGGAACGCGTCGAACGGCAGCGCGCCGAACGCGAGCCACATCAGCAGCACGATGACCGCCATGTAGAACACGACGACCGCCGCCGCCTTGTGCGGGGTGCCGCGGTTGGGCTCGAGCTCGGCGAGCGACGTCGGCCCCACGCCGTCGCGGCACAGCGCGTACAGGATGCGGGTGGCGCCGACGGAGCAGGCGAGCGCGCAGCCGAAGGCGCTGATCGCGGTGCCGAGCGTGACCACCTCGCCGACCCAGTCGGCGATGTAGCTGGAGCCGAGGTCGCCGAGCAGCGAGGGCGACAGGATGTACGCCGCGACGCCCTCCTCGTCGGCGCCGAACCCCATGACCTCGACGGCGGTGACGACCACGAAGTAGACGCCGCCGAAGATCGCTGTGCCGAGGATCGCCCGCGGGATGTCGCGGCGTGGCTCCTTGGCCTCCTCGCCGAGTGTCGCCGCGGCCTCGAAGCCGGCGAATGACAGGAAGCCGAAGACGATGCCGAGGAACAGTGCCGTGGTCTGGGTGCCCTCGGGAACGGTGAACACGTCGAGGGTGAACTCCTGGCCGCCGGGAGCATCGCCGGCCAGCAGTTTCACCAGCACCACCGCGGTGATGATGAGGATCAAGCCGATAGTGGCGGCCTCGATGGTGAGCAGCGTCCGGGTGCCGCCCCGGGCCGGCACGATGGTCAGCGCCAGCACGCCGACCAGCACGATGAAGACCAGGATGAACGGCGCCCACTCGGGAGGGGAGTCCCAGACGCCGACGTCGGTGAGGAACGCGACGCCGAAGATGCCCGCGGCGCACGAGGTGACGACGCCGTAGAACGTGTACGTCCCGAGCAGGGCCCAGCCAGCGACCACGCCTGGCCGGGCGCCGAGGGTGGCGCCGACGAAGCCGTACACCGAGCCGGCGTGGTTGAACTGCTGGCACAGCCGCACGAAGGTGTGCGCCACCAGCAGCACGCCGAGGGTGGCGAGCGCGAAGGCGAGGGGTACGGCGCGGCCGACCGTGCCGGCGGTGCCCTGCGGGTTGATGTTGGCGGCCATCGACGGAGCCATCAGCGCCACCGAGATCCCGATGGCCTCCCAGATGCTCAGCTCACGACGAAGACCGGTGCCAGTCGGTGCGTCCATGGCGGACAGGGAACAGCCGCTACGCCTCCGGCGTCAACCGTTTCATCTGTTACGTCTGCGTGCCGGACACTCGGCGCGCCCCGCCGTCGGTGGCGGCCGTCATGATCGCGGCAGTCGAACGTGAGGAGCAGCGATGGACCAGGTGCCGCGCATCGGTAGCGAGAAGGAGGTCCTGCGCGGGCTGCTGCAGCGGAACCGCGACGTGTTCGCGTGGAAGCTCGCGGGGTTGGGCGACGAGGACATGCGCCGGGCGATGGTGCCGTCCGGGACGTCACTGCTCGGGCTGGTCCAGCACCTGGCGGCGGTGGAGTACGGCTGGTTCTGCGGGACATTCGGGCGGCCGGTCGAGGAGATGCCGTTCGACGAGGACGACCCCGAGGCCGACCTGCGGGTCGAGCCCGGGCGTACGACGGCGGACGTGCTGGCCTTCTACCAGCGGGCGTGTGCCGCGGCCGACCGGTCCATCGAGGAGACCGACCTCGAGACGACGGCGACCGCGTGGTTCGGCGACCAGGTGTCAATGCGCTGGGTGCTCGGCCACATGCTCGAGGAGACCGCCAGGCACGCCGGGCACGCCGACATCCTGCGCGAGCTCATCGACGGGACGACAGGAGACTTCCCGGGCGGATGAGCGTGGTCTCCAGCGCGTGCTCGAGCCCGGTGTCGCCGACCTCGACGACGGCGAGCGGGAGTCCGATCGCGGTCGCGGCGTCGTCGGCGCGTACCCGCAGGTCGGCCGTCGGCTGCTGGGCCAGCCACACGACGCGGGTGTAGTGCCCGAAGTACGCGTCGCGCAGCTCGGGGTGCCGGTCGAGGCCGAGCTCGGCGAGCACGGTGCGGGCGAACGAGCGGACCAGGAAGTCGGTGAGCACGTACGTGCCCGGTTGCTCCTCGAACCAGCCGGCCAGCCGGTCGGCGCCGCCGTACACGTCGTAGCAGTGCAACCCCTCGAGCCGGGTCAGCCCGAGCCGGTCACACACCTCGTCGAGGGCGCCGTACGTGCCGCAGTCGGCGTAGCCGACGACGACCTGGTCGTAGCGGCCGGCCAGCTCGCCCGCCAGCCGCTCCACCTCGCCGGCGATCCGCTGCGGCGAGTTGTGCAGCAGCGGCGGCAGCGGGTGCACGTCGACCGCCCACCCCCGCCGGGCCGCGACGTCGGCCACCCCCTGCGCCAGCGCCCCGCACGCGATCACCCCGACCCGGGTGACCAGGGCCGTGGGCTCGCCCCCGCCCACACCTGACTCGCCGAGTGGCGCAGGAGTGCGCGTTTCCGGCCCCGGAGCGGGAACTCTTGCGCCACTCGCGGGGCTGGGAGGTGGGTCGGGAGGCGGGTCGGGAGGCGGGTCGGGAGGCGGATTGGGAGGGGGGACGAGGGGGGCGGCGGGAGTGGGGTCAGCCGGGGAAGGCCAGCTCGTCGACGAAGCGGTCGTTGAAGTCGGCACGGTCCGAGAGCTCGACATAGCGCACCTCCCTCAGCAGGGCGTCGGCGCCGGCGCGCTCGGGCTGGCTGAGCAGCACCATCTTGGCTCCCTCGCCGGCGACGTTGCCGGCGCTGACGATCCGCAGCACCGGCAGCTTCGGCACCAGGCCGATGCGCACGGCGTTGGCGGGGGAGAGGTACGAGCCGAACGACCCGGCGAGCAGCACCTGCTGCAGGTCGCCGGGCGTGACGCCGAGCTCCTCCAGCAGCAGAGACCACCCGGTCGCGATGGCGGCCTTGGCGAACTGCAGCTCGCGGACGTCGCGCTGGGACAGGTGCACCGACCGGTCGACGTCGCCGACCTCGCCCCGCCAGGCCAGCACGAACACCCGCTCGTCGCCGACCTTGGTGAGCCGGTCGGCGATCCCGGGTACGAGCTCCGCGGCCCGCTCGTCGGGGACGAATCGGCCGCTCATGTCGATCACGCCGACGCGCACCAGCTCGGCCACGGCGTCGACCAGCCCTGATCCGCAGAGTCCGAGCGGCTCGAGCTCGTTGCCGCTCCCGTCGCCGATCAGCTGGCAGGTGACGTCGTCGTCGCTGATCCGGACGACCTCGATCGCCCCCGGCGCTGCGCGCATGCCGCACCGGATCGCGCCGCCCTCGAACGCGGGCCCGGCCGGCGCGGCCGTGGCCAGGATCCGCTCGCCGTCGCCCAGCACGATCTCGCAGTTGGTTCCGACGTCGATGAACAGCCGCATCCGCTTGTCCCGGTCGACCCCGGAGGCGAGCATCCCGGCCACGATGTCGCCGCCGACGTACGCACCCAGCGACGGGAAGACCGTGGCTGGCGCGGCCGGGTGCACGGTGAGTCCGAGGTCGGCGGCGCTGAGCCCGGTGTACGCGTCGGCCGTCATCACGAAGGGCGCCACCCCGAGCGGCTCGGGGTCGATCCCGAGCAGCAGCGCGGTCATCGTGGCGTTTCCTGCGAGCGCCACCTCGTAGACCTTGCCCCGGTCGACGCCCGCCTCGTCGCACACGTCGCCGATCAGGGTGTCGAGGGTGTGCCGGGCCAGCTCCTGCAGCCGGGGCAGCGCGTCGGGGTCGAGCATGGTCGCTGAGATGCGCGTGATGACGTCGCCGCCGTAGGGCTGCTGCTCGTTGAGCATCGAGTGCACTGCCATCGGGGTGCCGGTCGAGAGGTCGAGCAGGGTCGCGACGACGGTCGTGGTGCCGAGGTCGAACGCGATCGCGTGCCGGGTGCCGGTGGTGTCGCCCTCCTCGACGTCGATCAGCATTTCGTCGACCACCACCGCGGTGACCTTGAAGTCGGCCCGGCGCAGCACCTGCGGCAGCCGGCGCAGCGCGTGCAGTGTCGGCGTCACCTCGAGGTCGTCAATCGCCTGCGTCAGCCGGTCGACGTCGGGCCGCTGGTCGTGCAGCGTCGGCTCCTCGAGCTCGACGTAGCGTTTCTGCACCGCCGGTCGCAGGATCACCTGCCGGCCGACGCCGACGGTGGCGGCCTTGGGCCGGGTCGTCAGCGGTGGCACCTCGACCTGCAGGTCGCGTACAGCCGAAGCCCGGCAGGCCAGCCGCCAGCCGTCGCGCAGCTCGTCGGCGTTGAACGCGCGGACGTCGAGCCGGGTGATCGGCACCGCGTCGTCGGCGACCCGTACCTTGCACTTCTTGCAGGTGCCGTGACCGCCGCAGGTGGAGTCGATCGCGATGCCGTTCCAGCTGGCGGCGTCGAAGATGTTCACCCCGGGCGGCACCGTGATGTCGCGCTCGTTGCCGTCAGCCGTGGTGGAGAAGCGCAGGTGCACCCGTCCGGTGCCGTCGTGGGCGGGCAGCTCGGAGCCGACGGTGTCGGGCGGCGTGTCGAGCAGGCCCTCCCGGCCCAGTCCCTGGACCGACTCGGCGGGCGCGACGGACACGTCCCGGGTCATCTCATCCCGCTGCCTGCCGGGCCCGGTGCGCGGCGATCCAGCTCGAGCCCCAGTCGTCGTGACCGAGCAGCAGATCGGCGGCCTTGACCGCCTCGACGATCTGCGGGGTACGCGCGTCCATGATCGCGCTGGTCAGCCCTGCGGTCATCGCCATCGGCAGGAACGCGGCGCCGAGGGTGTGCCGGCCGGGCATGCCGAATGACACGTTCGACGCACCGAGCGTCATGTTCAGGCCCCAGGTGTCCCTGATCCGCGTGATCACCTCGAGCGTCGTGGCGACGACCGACGTGTCCGCGCCGATCGGCATCGCCAGCGGGTCGATGACGATGTCCTCGAGCGCGATCCCGTACTCGGTGGTGGCCACCTCGACGATGTGGCCGACCAGCTCGATTCGCCGGTCGGCCTCCATCGGGATCTCGTCGGCGTCGTTGGGCAGGCAGATGATCGCCGCGTCGTGCCGCTTGACCAGCGGCAGGATCAGCTCCATCCGATCGTCCTCGGCAGTCACCGAGTTGACCAGCGCCCTGCCTTGGTACGCGGCCAGGCCGGCCTCGAGCGCCTCGACGACCGAGGAGTCGATGCAGATCGGCAGGTCGGTGCGCGACTGGACCATCGTGATCGCCCGGGCCAGCAGGTCGGGCTCGTCGGTGAGCGGCACGCCCATGTTGACGTCGAGCACGTCGGCTCCGCCCGCCACCTGGGCGGCGACGTCGCGCTCGATCGCGGACAGGTCGCCGGCCCGCAGCTGCTCCTGGAAGATCTTCCGCCCGGTGGGGTTGATCCGTTCGCCGATGATCGTGAACGGACGGTCGTGACCGACCACCACCTCGCGGGAGGCGGAGCGGAGCACGGTGTGCGCGAGCGGCATGCGGTGTCCTTTGTGGCTCAGTGGTCGGGCGTTGTCATGCGGGGACCGGAGCTCGCTTGCCGGCGATCAGCTCCTTGGCCTTCTTGACGGTCGCGGAGGCGTCGGCGGCGTACCCGTCGGCACCGACCGCGTCGGCGTACTCCTGGGTGACGGGGGCGCCGCCGACCATCACGATGACCTCGTCGCGCAGGCCCGCCTTCTGCAGCGCGTTCATGTTGGCCTTGAACATCGGCATGGTCGTGGTGAGGAAGGCGGAGAAGCCGACGATGTCGGGCTTGTGCTCGTTGATGGCGTCGATGAACTTCTCCGGCGCCACCTGCACGCCGAGGTCGATGACATTGAAGCCGGCGCCCTCGAGCATGATGTTGACGAGGTTCTTGCCGATGTCGTGGACGTCGCCCTTGACCGTGCCCATCACGAACGTGCCCACCTGCTGGGCGCCGGTCTCGGCGAGCAGCGGGCGCAGCACCTCCATGGCACCGCTCATCGCCCGGCCGGCGATCAGCATCTCGGGGACGAAGAAGTCACCGCGTTCGAAGCGCGCGCCGACCTCCTCCAGCGACGGGATGAGGGCGTCGAAGAGCATGGTCTCGGGCCCCATGCCGAGCGCGAGCCCGGTGTTGGTGAGCTCGAGGACGGTGGGGGCGTTGCCGACGAGCGTCTCGTCGTAGAGGCCTTGCAGGATCTCGTCGGGCGTCATGCGGCGCCCTCCTTCCGGGTACGTCGCAACAGCAGCGCGGACATTGCCTCCGCGCGTTCGGCCAGCAGCTGACCCACCTGGTCGAGCTGCCTGGACATCCGGGCACTGGGGCCATGTACCCCGACGGCGGCGATCACACCGCCGTCGCGTCCGCGGACCGGCGCGGCCACCGCGCTGAGCCCGACCTCGAGCTCGGAGTCGGTGATCGCGTACCCGCGGGCGCGGACCTTGTCGAGGTCGTCGATGAGCTCGGGGCGGCTGCCCAGCGAGCGGGCGGTGAGCCGCGGCAGCAGCTGGTCGGGTCCGGTGCCCGGCGGCACGTCGAGCAAACCGTGGGCGTACATGACCTTGCCGGCGGCGCTGCAGTGCGGCGGCACGACCTCGCCGCGCCAGTCGCGGGCGCCGAGCACGTACGACGCGTCGATCTGGACGATCTGGAGCGTCTCGTCGCGGCCCTGCGGGATCGTGAAGTAGACGCTCTCGCGGACGTCGTCGGCGAGCCGCTGCAGCTCGGGGTTGATCAGCCGGACGACCTCGGCCCACGGGTCGTGCCGGGCGGCGTACAGGGCGAACAGCCGGCCGGAGCGGAACGAGCCTCCCTGGTCGCGCTCCAGCAGCCCGTTGCGTTCCAGCGCGGTGAGCAGGCGTGACGTGGTGGAACGCGCCAGCCCGCACTCCTCAGCGATCTCGGTGAAGCTGATCGGCTCGTCGGCGTGCACGACCAGCGCCACCAGTGCGGCGGCGCGGTCGATGGCCTGGGTGCCGGTCGTGGTCACGTGACGGTCCTGGGTTGGGGGATCTCGGGAGGTTGTTCCATTTTGTGGAACCATAGTCCCACATCATGAGGCTAGGATCCGGAACGTCCACGGGTCAAGCACATCCGCCGAATCGGAGGCGTTCGATGTTCCGCAACCAGATGCCGCGCTACGACGTCCTGTCCGAGGACGCGATGCAGACGCTCGACCGGGGGTGGCGCCGGCTGCTGACCGAGGTGGGCGTGGAGTTCATGTCCGACCGGGCGCTGGACCTGTTCCGCGGGGCCGGGCAGCGCGTGGAGGACAACACCGTCTTCCTCGACCCCGACTTCGTGCTCGAGCAGGCGGCCAAGGCGCCGCGCGAGTTCGACCTGCAGGCGCGCAACCCGATGAACAACGTGCACATCGGCGGCGACTCGATGGCCTTCGGCGCGGTCTACGGCCCGCCGTTCGTGCGGGAGGGGGAGGTACGCCGCGACGCGACGATGGACGACTTCCGCAACTTCTCCAAGCTGGCGCAGTCGTTCGACGTGCTCGACTCCGCCGGCGGAGTGGTGTGCGAGCCCAACGACACCCCTCTGGACTCGCGGCACCTCGACATGACGTACGCGCTGATGACACTGACCGACAAGGTGTTCATGGGCAACGTGGTGTCCGGCGTCAACGCCGCGGACACGATCCGGATGTGCGAGATCCTGCTCGGCGGCCGGGAGTCGATCGAGAAGACGCCGGCGTGCATCTCGCTGATCAACTGCAACTCGCCGCTGCGCTGGGACGACCGGATGCTCGACGCGCAGTTCGAGTACACCGCCGCCGCGCAGCCGGTGATCCTGACGCCGTTCCTGCTGATGGGGGCGATGTCACCGGTGACGATCCCGTCGGCGCTGGTGCAGCAGATGGCCGAGGCGTTGAGCGGGATCGCGCTGTCGCAGCTGATCCGGCCGGGCGCGCCGGTGGTGTTCGGCTCGTTCCTGTCCAACATCGACATGCAGTCGGGCTCGCCGTGCTTCGGCACGCCGGAGTCGGCGATGGGGCTGTTGTGCACCGGGCAGATCGCGCGGCACTTCGGATTGCCGTTCCGTACCGGTGGTGGGCTGACGTCGTCGCAGGTAGCCGACGCCCAGGCGGGTTACGAGGCGTTGATGACGCTGCTGCCGACGTTCCTGGCGGGGGCGAACTGGGTGATGCACTCGGCGGGGTGGCTCGAGGGCGGACTGGTGGCGGGGTACGAGAAGTTCATCGTCGACGCGCAGATCCTGGAGATGCTGCAGCACGAGTTCACCCCGCTGGAGATCGACGAGGAGTCGTTGGCATTCGGGGCGCACGAGGAGGTCGGCCACGGCGGGCACTTCCTCGGGGCGATGCACACGATGGAGCGCTTCCGCACCTGCTTCTACCGGCCGTTCCTGAACAGCTCGGAGAACTACGAGCGGTGGATGCGGGGTGGCGGAGTCGACACGGCTGGGCGGGCATCTGGGATCTGGCAGAAGCGGCTGGAGGAGTATGAGCAGCCGGCGCTGGATGACGGCATCCGGGCTGAGCTGGAGGAGTACGTCACCCGGCGGCGGGCCGAGCTGGGCGACTAACGGTCGAACCGCTGACGTCCGAGCTGTCGCGGCCGTTACCGACGGAGGGTGCGGTGGACATCGAGATCTGGCCGCTGGCGTTGGCTGGTTTGGCCGGCTTGGCCTGCGGCTTCCTGAACACCGCCGCATCCTCGGGGTCGGCGGTGTCGCTGCCGATCCTGATGGCGATCGGCCTGGACCCCGTGACCGCCAACGCCACCAATCGCCTGCCGGTGCTGATCGGCGCGATGTCGGCCACCGGCTCCTTCCACCGCAAGCGAGCGATCCCCTGGCGCAACGCGCTGGTCGTGGCCCTTCCGGTGACTGCCGGCGCGGGCGTGGGCGCGGTCCTCGCCGAGGTGATCCCGTCCCGTGACCTGGCCTTGGTGATCACGGCCGCCGTACTCGTCGCGCTGCTCCTGCTGTTCACCAAGCTCAAGTCAGCGATCGTGAACGCCGAGGTGCGTGAGACCCGGCTGGGCGCCCGCGAGATTGCGATCTTCACGGGCATCGGGGTCTGGCTCGGCTTCATCGTGCTCGACGGGGCGACCTACCTGCTCCTCGCGCTCACGCTCGCAGTCGGCCTGCCGCTGGTCCACGCCAATGCGGTGAAGACGTTCGCCCTCGTCCCCACCGGTCTGCTGGCCGTCGTGATCTTCGCGGCGAAGGGCCTCGTCGACTGGGAGGTCGGCGCTGTGATGGCCGTGACCGCCGTCGCCGGCGGCATACTCGGGGCCAAGCTCACGATGTCACCGGCGGCACGGACCTGGGTCTTCCGGCTGCTGGTCCTGGTCATCCTCGGCGAGCTGGTGCACCTGACGATCCACTACGTGTTCGAGACCGTCTGACTCGTCACCCGCCTGGCCGCACCAACCGGCCTCGTCGGCACGACAAGGACGAACTCGCGTCGCTCCTCGCCGACGGCCTGGCACCCCAACCGACTCGCATCTGACTCGAACGAATCGCGCTTGACTCGATATCGTGCAACGCGTGCCGATCAAACTCGAGAACATCGGAATCGCCGTACGCGACCTCGAAGCGACCATCGCGTTCTTCACCGACCTGGGGCTTACCGTCCTCGGCCGTGACACGGTCAGTGGAGAGTGGACCGACACAGCCGTCGGCCTCGACGGCAATCACGCCAACATCGCCATGCTCCAGACGCCAGACGGCAACGGTCGTCTCGAGCTCTTCGAGTACATCCATCCCGACGCGATCGAGACGGAGCCAACCCTCCCCAACGAGATCGGCATGCACCGCGTGGCCTTCTCGGTCGATGACATCGACGAGGCCCTCGACATCGCCGCGAGGCACGGCTGCCACCCGCTGCGCGGCGTGGCGACATATGAGGACGTGTACAAGCTCACCTACGTCCGCGGCCCCAGCGGCATCATCGTCATGCTCGCGGAAGAGCTGAAGAAGAGCTGACCCGGGCCGGAGCTTGACGAGGGCGACCGGACTGAGCTGGAGGAGTACGTCACCCGGTGGCGGGCGGAGCTGGGCGACTGAGACCACGGCCGGATGCACGCCTCCGCCTGTCTCCAGCGCTCATTAGCCTGTGCGCATGCGACGGTTCGACGACGAAGATCTCACCGGCGCGGAGTTCCGCGAGTGCGACCTGAGCAGGGCCCGGCTGGTCGGTGTGGTCATGCAGGACGCCGAGATCGACGGCTTGGTGACCAACCTGGTGGTCAACGGGGTCCAGGTCATGCCGTACGTCGAGGCCGAGCTCGACCGCCGGTACCCGGTGCGGCTGCTCATCCGCTCCGACGAGCCCTCCGACCTGCGGGAGGCCTGGCGGCAGTTGCGGGCCGACTGGGCTGCGACGACTGAGCGGGTCCGGTCCATGCCCGAGGGCAGTGAGCATCGCGGCGTCGACGGTGAGTGGTCGATGGTGGAGACCCTGCGTCACCTCGTCTTCGTCCACGACTCGTGGTTCCGACGTTGCGTGCTAGGGCTGAGCGACCCGTTCACCCCCATGGGTCTGGCCTCGCCGTTTGTGCCCGACCAGGAAGAGCAGGGACTCGATCCGTCCAGCCGGCCGAGCCTGGACGAGGTGCTGGTCGTGCGCGACCGGCAGGCGTCGGAGCTCGCAGCGTGGCTGGCCGAGGTGACGCCCGAGCAGCTTGCGCGCACCGCGCCGGTGCCCTCCGGCGACGGATGGCCCCCGTACGCCAGGGGGCGACTCGTGCGGCAGTGCCTTGGCACCGTCCTCAACGAGGAGTGGGCCCACCACGGTTTCTGCGTGCGCGACCTCGACAAGCTGTCAGGCCAAGCGGTCAGCTGACGAGCGCGGTCAGGTAGTAGCAGGCGACCTCGGGCGTCCCCCCGTAACCTTCCGGCAGGTAGGTGGCCGGGCCCGCGATCTGTAGAGGCGTCCACACTCTCTCGTTCTGTAGCTGGGCGACCACCGCTGGGCACCTGCGGGAGTGCCAAAGGTCCTCGCGCTGTGTCGCGACAACGAGACCTCCCGGCCGGGCAACCCTCGCGAACTCTCGCCACACCGCCTCAACTTCCGGGAGGTAGGTCATCACCCCCACGCAGATGACTGCGTCGACGCTGTCATCCCCGAAGGCGAGCCGCTGCTGGAGGTCTGCGTGCTCGAGCGAGTCATACGCTCCGCACTGGCGGGCAATCTCAAGAGACGCGTGCGAGATGTCGAGTCCGAGGATCTGCCCCGCGAATCCCTGCGCGCGAAGGGCTCGGCCGACCAACCCGGTGCCGCACCCGACGTCGAGCGCCGAGCCCGCCCCGGGGTGCCGGGCAATGACGGTTTCGGCCACCACGGTGGGAGCGCGATAGGACCACGAGGTCAGGTCGTCGTCGTAGTTCTGCGCCCACTCGTCGTACCGGTCGGCGACCTCCCGAACATCGCTCGTGCCTTGGTGCAACCAATCACCAATAGGGACAGCGTCGGGAACCACCGCGCCAGCGTCTCACGTGACAGCATTGAGGGACTTCACAAGGACCAGGGACGGGTCCTCTGGCCAGATGCTGCCGACCTGGAACTCCTCGAGCGGCAGGTAGCCGATGGCCCGATAGAACGCGAGCGTCTTCGCGTAGCTCTCGTCAGGGCTGGAGAGACCGAGGGTCTTCACCTCCAGCAGGCGTGCCCCGTCAGCCCGCATGTCGTCCTCGAACCGTCGGGCGAGGGCCGAGCCGACGCCACGCCGGTGGTGCCTCGGATCGACGGCAAGCAGGTGCATCTCTGCAGACTCTGGGAAGTGGCGCGTGATCAGCAACGCGCCGATCACCTCAGTGGTGTCGCTGTCGAAGGCCAGGTACGTGGGCTTGGTCCTCGAGTCTTCGACGTACTCGCGCACAGCCTCCTCGATGCCGAACCAGTCGGGGAGGGCTGTCAGCAGCCGCTCGACCGCATGCGGGTCGTTGCCTTGCACGATCGTGTAGTCGAGATCGGACACCGGGACAGGCTATTCTCTCGCCGCGTACGGACCTTGGCGAAGCATCCAATCTGGCGATGAGCAGTCGTCGTCGTCGTTGCGTAGCGGGACGTGCGTGGGCGCGGGCGTCTCGTCAGAGCGTGGAGGACCCGACATGGCAGCTTTCACCGTCGCAGCCGTACAGGCGGCCTATGTGCTGATGGATCGCGAGGCGACGCTGGCCAAGGTCGAGGCGTTGATGACCGACCCCTCGGTGCAGGCAGCCGACCTGGTCGTTTTTCCCGAGGTCTTTGTCCCTGGTACGCCGATCTGGATCGACACGACGCCGATCTGGGACGGTGACGAGCAGTGGTTCGCGATGCTCGCCGAGCAGGCCGTTGTCGTCCCCAGCGAAACCACCGATCGGCTCGGGGCAGCGGCTCGGGCAGCGGGCGTCTATCTGGTGATCGGGGTCGAGGAGCGGGAACCGACGGGGAGCACGATCTACAACACGTTGTTGTACTTCGATCCCCAAGGCAACCTCCTCGGTAAGCACCGCAAGCTGATGCCGACAGGCTCGGAGCGCACGGTGTGGGGGATGGGTGACGGCTCGACGCTCGACACCTTCCCGACGCCCTTCGGGCGCATCGGGGGACTGATCTGCTGGGAAAACTACATGCCGCTGGCTCGGTTCTACCTGTACTCGCAGGGTGTCGATGTGTGGGTGGCGCCCACGCTGGCGACGGGTGACGGCTGGGTCGCGACCATGCAACACATAGCCAGGGAAGGCCGCTGCTACGTGATCGGTGTGAATCCGTGCGTTCGCGTCGACCAGATCCCGGCGGACTTCCCCGACCGGGACAGACTGTGGCCGATCGATCCGGACGACCCCGAGTGGGTGGAGCAAGGCAACACGGTGATCGTCGGCCCGAACGGAGCCGTCCTCGCCGGACCGGTTCGACACGCGGAGAGCATCCTCGTCGCCGAGCTGGACCTCGCCAAGGTGGCTTCGCAACGCCGCATGTTCGACCCGGTCGGCCACTACCACCGTCCTGACGTGTTCAGGCTTGCCGTCGACACCGCACCGCGGCCGGTCGTCACCAAGCTGCGCAACGGCCTGGCGGACGACTGAGCAACGCCTGGGCGCGGCCGAAGCCGGCGAGAAGAACTCGGGTGCAGGTGTGTGTGGCAAGCCAGTACGGTCCCGGCCATGACCTCGGACGAGTTCGTTCCACCCGGCTTTGACCCGCCGACCTCACTCGTCACCGATCAGTTCCGCCTCGAGCCTCTAGGACCACAGCACAACGAGGCCGACCACGCCGCCTGGACGTCCAGCATCGAGCACATCCGCTCCACTCCCGGCTACGCCGACGGCAACTGGCCGCCACCCGACGGCATGACTCTCGAGGAGAACCTGTCCGACCTTCGCGGCCACGCCGACGACTTCACGCGGCGCGCCGGTTTCACCTTCACCGTCCTCGACCCAGGGGACAACGACGTCATCGGCTGCGTCTACCTGTACCCCTCGACCTCCGAGGACTGGGACGTCACGGTGCAGTCGTGGGTTCGGGCCGACCGATCGAGCCTCGACGTACCACTGGCCGACGCGGTCGCGCGCTGGCTGGCCAGCGACTGGCCCTGGGAGCGTGTGGACCGCTGCGGTCGTTGAGTTTGTACCCGCGAGCATAGGAGCGGTCCTTGGGCCAATGGCTGCTCGCGCCGGACGGAACGATCTGGACCCGCACGTCGTTGCCTGCCACCATCACTAGCCATGAGCGCAAGCGTCGACCGGCTCAACGAAGTCCTGGCTGGCTTCAACGCCCACGATCTCGACCTGATCATGAGCCACTTCACCGACGACTGCGTCCTCGAGACACCCAGGGGCAGTGATCCCTGGGGCACCCGGTACGAGGGACAGGCCGCCGTCCGCGAGGGGCTCGCCGAGAGGTTCCGTGGCATTCCGGACGTGCACTACGGCGACGATGAGGTCTGGGCGTGTGGCGACCATGCCACGGTGAAGTGGCTGCTGACGGGCACCACCACCGAAGGAACAAAGGTGCGTGTACGGGGCTGCGATCTGCTGGACCTCGCCGAGGACGGTCGCATCCGCCGCAAGGACTCGTACTGGAAGATCGTCGACGCCTAGCGGGCCAGATCCCGCACGAAGATGTCGGTCGCGCCGTTGGTGTCGGCAGGAATCAAGTTGGTCGAGTCGGCCACGAAGCCGACGTGCTGACCGTCACCCGAGAGGGCGGGCAGGAGGTTGCCACCGTTGCCCTGCACGCCGGTGGAGCTGACCGAGACCCGGATCGTGGTCTGGTCGACGATGTTGCGCAGATAGACGTCCGACGCGAAGCCGTTGGCGTCCGTGCCTGGCACCAGGTTGGTCGCAATCGACGAGAACGCCACCACCGAACCGTCCGCGGAGATGGACGCACTCCCCGCCCCGCCGTTTGGCTCAGCCCCGCCCGGCGCTGCCGACACCCGCACCGTGCTCTGCGCGGTCCGGTCGCGCACGTAGACGTCGGTCGACGAGGTGTCGCTCGGGACCAGAGCGGCCCCCGAGGTGAACACCACGAAGCGCCCGTCCGCCGAGATGCTGAGCCGGTCGAGTCCGCTGGACATGTCAGCCTGGCTGCCGTCGTCGGCCTTGGAGACCCGGCTGGTCGTGTTCGTGTACCGGTTTCGCACGAAGACGTCGATCGAGTGGTTGGTGTCGCCCGGCACCAGGTTCGAGGCGTTGGACGAGTACGCGACGATCCTGCCGTCCGCGGACACGACCGGAACCGAGATGCCCCCACTGTCCCCGTTGCCCTGGTGCTCGTTGGAGGAGACCGATATCCGGCTGGTCCGCCCGGTGTAGAGGTTACGGACGAACACGTCCGGCTTCCCGTTCGTATCTCCGGCCACCAGGTTCGAGGCCTGTGAGTTGAAGGCGATGATGCTGCCGTCGCGCGAGATCGTGGCGCCGAAGCTGCCAGCGTTCCCCTCGTCGCCTGCGCTGCTCACCGACACCCGGATGACGTTGCCGGTGATCCTGTTCCAGCGCATGATGTCGAAGATTCCGCTGCTGTCCCCGCTGACCAGGTCAGTTGCGGCGGAGGTGAACGTGACCCAGCGGCCGGTGGCCGAGATGGCGGGATCGATGCTCTGGCCGTTCCCGACGTCGCCGGCTGGCGTGGCGGACACCAACGTGGTCGTTCCCGTCACCCGGTCACGAAGGAAGATGTCCGGAGATTCGTTGCCGTCACCCGGCACCAGGTTGTCCGCAAACGACTCGAACGCCACGTAGCGCCCAGTGTCGGACACCGCAGCGAGGCCACTGCTGTCGTTGCCGAGCTGATCGGAGGCGCCCCGGGACACGAGGTGTGTGCTGGGTGCCGCTGCCTGCGCCGGCACCGCCACCAGGCCCGCTCCCGCGGCGGCGGCCGTCGCCGCGGCAGCGATCAAGACGCGGCACCTGTGGCTGGACGACATGAATCCTCCTCGACGTGCCCCGGTCACCATCGTGGCCCGTCACTCACATCGTCAATGACCCATCCTGGTCATCTGCCGACCGCGGTCACTGCTTCCCGCGACTCCGGGGCGCCGGCCGTACGACGAGCACGGGGCAAGGCGCGTAGTGCTGAACCCGCTGGGCGGTGCTACCGACCAGGACGGTGTCGCTGATCCCGCGCGCGCCGCTGGCGACCACGATCAGCCCCGCATCCAGCTCTCGGGCTGCCTTGATGATCTCGTTGGCCGGCGACCCGGACCGGAGCAGATGGTGCACCGTCGGACCCCAGCCCTCGAACTCCGCCGCCACTGTCGCGACCGCCGACTCGGCGGCCTTGCTGAAGCCGCCCTCTTGGAGATCGCTCTGGCGGCTTTCGGCAGGTGACAGCTCGTCGGCGAAGGCCACCGACGCGAGCGGCCGGACCACCGCTATCACGGAGATGTCGCTGACCTTCGCGGGATCGGCGAAGGACTTGAGGTGCTGGGCGGCGCGCAGCGACTGCTGGCTTCCGTCCGTGGCGACGACGACGTGCATCAGATTCCCCCGCCCGACTCGGGCCTGGGCTCGCCGCGCTCGACTCCGGGCGGCCGGGAGCGCTTCCCGAAGAAGTACTCGACGAGGAACAGCACCACGCCGACGGCGATCAGCCCGGCGCACCAGAGGAGCCCGGTCGGGTCGTCGTAGACCGACCACCCCAGGATGGCCGCGTTGCCGACGAGCCCGAGGAACAGCAGCGGGGTGTTCGCCCGGAAGGTCTTCTCGTCCTCGTCCTGACCACGCAGCTTGAGTGCCGAGATGATGACCAGGCAGTAGATCACCACCAGGAACAGCACGGTGACGAGAGCCAGTCGGTTCACGAGATCCAGACCTGCGCCGGCCTCGGTGAGGAGTGTGCCGATCACCAGCAGCCCTGCCACGACGACGGCGCTGAAGAGCAGGCCCACCCAGGGGCTGCGCCGTTCGGGGTGGATCTTGGCGAAGACTCCAGGCACCACGTCCTCATTGGCCATGCCGTACAGGATGCGCGGCTGAGTGACGACGGCGACCAGCGTGGTGTTGGTGATCGCGATCATGGCGATCACCGCGAACAGGTTGATCATGAAGTCGCTCGAGACCGGGATGATCCCCTGCCTGACCACCTCGAGGAGGGCGGCCGGGGACTCGGCCAGCGTGCGGGTCGGTACGGTCAGCGCGGCTGCCATCGAGACCAGGACGTAGATGACGCCTGCCACGACCATGCCGCCGATCAGCGAGCGCGGGAACGCGCGGTGCGGATCGATGGTCTCCTCCGCGACGTTCGCGGTGTTCTCGAAACCCGTCATCGCGAAGAACGACAGGGCGACGCCGGCGAGGATCGCCAGCGCGGGGCTGCCCTTGACGTTGAACTCCACGAGCGTCCCGAAGTCGGCGTTACCCTCAGCGATGTACCAGATGCCGATGATCATCACGATCACCAGGCCGGCGACCTCGACGAACGCCATCAGCATGTTGATCACCACCGACTCGGTGATGCCGATGAAGTTCACGATCGTCAGACCCAGAATGAACACCAGGGTGACCAGGAGTGCGGGCGGACCCGGCCAGAGCTCGGCGAAGTACTGCGCGAACCCACTCGCCAAGGAGCCGGCGGCGGCGAAGCTGGCCGAGAGGAAGGAGACGGTGACCAGGAACGTCAGCACCTTGTTGCCGAACGCTTTGTTGACGTAGAGCGCCGCGCCCGCAGCCTGCGGGTACTTGGTGACCAGCTCGGCATAGGCGGTGCCGGTGATGGCGGCGATCGAGACGCCGACCGCGAAGGCGATCCAGAACGCGCCGCCGACCGCAGCGGCGACGAGTCCGATGAGGACGTAGATGCCCGAACCGAGCACGTCGCCGAGGGTGTAGAAGAACAACTGCTTCCCGGTGATGGATCGCCGGAGGCCACCAGCGTCTGGCTCGGCGGTCGTGGTGACGTCGCTGTCGGCCATGCGCTTTACCCTCCAGGGTCAGTCACACCAAGACCTACGTGGCCGGGCGCCGGTCAACCTATCTGTGCGGCGACCTCGACGCCTCTCGGAGCGCGTCCAGCGCGGGGCTACGAGAAGACACTTGATCTCGTCTCACGCGTCGGGGAACGGCTGCAGGACCTGGAACAGCAGGTACGTCCGGCGGGCGTCGTCGCGGCCGCGGGTTCGTTCCGCCCAGCGCTCGGCAACCTCCTCCAGGTCGGCGCTGAGCTGCAGGGCCTCGTCCCTGGTGAGCCGGATGGCGTACTCCGCCACCGAGCGCCGCGTGCCCTTCTCCCGCTTGCCGCCGTACGCGCGGTCCACGACCAGGTGCCCCCATGCCACCTTGCTGCGCCGGAACACCGCAGACGCCGCGGTGCCTCCCGGCGCCTTCTCGATCTGGTCGATGTCGATGTTGTAGCCGGACTCGGCGGTCAGCTTCCAGACCCGGTCGCGCTTGTCGCGGGCTGCGCCGGGGTCCTCCTCGACCAGTCCGTACTTGGCCAGCTGCCGCATGTGGAAGCTCGCCTGGTTGGCCGGCATGCCGAGCGCGTGGGCGATGTCGGCGGCACGCAGCGGACCGGACGCGCTCAGCTCATCGAGGATCCGGCTGCGGGCCGGGTGGGCGAGGGCGCGCAGCACCCGGGGATCGTGCAGCGACGGCTTCGGGGTGGCCACGGGGTCATCGTACCAAGTTCCGCACGTACTATTGCGCAACTAATATTGCGCAAGGTACGTTGCGCATATGACCGGGTACCGACAGCTCTCCCGCAACCGCGACTTCACCGCGCTGTGGATCGGCCAGACCGTCAGCGAGCTCGGCAGCCGGGTGAGCATGTTCGTCTTCCCGCTGATCGCCTTCGCGATGACGGGATCGGCGCTGATCGCCGCCGCGGCCGAGGCGCTGCACCTGCTCGGGCTCACCGCCACGCTGCTGCCGGCCGGTGTCCTCGCCGACCGGCTCGACCGGCGCCGGGTGATGCGTTTCGCCAGCGGCGCGGGCGTCCTGCTGTACGCCTCCCTGGCAATCGCCGCCGCCGTCGACCGGCTCACGATCGGCCACCTGATGGTCGTCGCCCTGCTGACCGGCGTCGGTGCCGGACTCTTCGCACCGGCCGAGACCTCGGCCGTACGCGCGGTCGTCCCGACGGAGGACCTGCCCACCGCGCTCAGCCAGAACCAGGCCCGCCAGCACGTGGCGTCGCTGCTGGGCGCGCCCCTCGGCGGCGTGCTGTACAGCGTCGCCCGCTGGGCTCCGTTCCTGGCGGACGCAGTCTCCTTCGCCGCCTCGTGGGTGCTGCTCGGTCGGATCCGCACCGACCTGTCCGCGCCGACGTACGACGGTCCGCGCCGGCGGGTGACGGAGGACCTTCGCGAGGGCTTCGCGTTCATCTGGACACGCCCGTTCTTCCGGGTCCTGATGGTGTGGTCCGCACTGGCCAACCTGGTCATCAACGCGCTGTTCTTCGTCGCGATCCTGCGACTGATCCAGGGTGGGTTCCACCCGTTCCAGATCGGTCTGGTCGAGACGTCGGCGGGAGTCTTCGGAATCCTCGGCGCGATCGCGGCGCCCTGGATCATCGACCGCTTCGCCACCGGCCGGCTGACGGTCCTGGTCGCCTGGAGCTTCGTCCCGCTGGTGGTGCCGATGGTGCTGTGGAACAACCCGCTTGCCGTAGCCGCTTCGCTCTCGCTCGGGCTGCTGCTCAACCCGGCCGGCAACGCCGGCATCGGCGCCTACCGGATCGCGATGACACCGCCGGCGCTGATCGGTCGCGTCCAGTCCACGACCCAGTTCACGTCGATGTCGATCATGCCGCTGGCCCCGGTGCTCGCCGGTGCGCTGCTCAGCGGCGTGGGCGGCCCGGCCGCCATTGCGGCGCTCGGTGTGCTTGCCGTCGGCGTCGCCCTGATTCCGACCCTGAGCCACACCGTCCGTACGGTGCCCAAGCCGAGCGTGTGGCGGACCGCGCAGCGCGAGGAAAATCGTGCGGAGCTGGCGATGGTGCGGACCTAGCCTGGCCGCATGCCACTGACCGTGACCCTGCTGGCCGACTCGCTCACCTCGGCACAGGCCGTGGCCGACATGCGGTGGCAGGAGTGGGGGCACCATCCGGAGTCCGAGGATCTGGCCTGGTGGCTCGACACCACGGTTCGTGAGGCAGGTCGAGAAGACCTGCCGGTGACGTTCGTCGCGCATGACGACACCGACGAGGCTCTGGGAGCCGTCGGTCTGGACACGTACGACCTCGACGAGCGGCATGACGTCAGTCCCTGGGTCACCGGCATGATCACCCGCCGGGACCGACGGTACGAAGGGGTCGGGCGGACATTGATGCAGCACCTGGAGCGGTGGGCCGCCGAGCATCGCATCGCCGAGGCATGGGTCGGCACCGATCTCGCGGTCGGGTTCTACCAACGCTGCGGGTGGGCCCTGCAGGAGACGTTCACCAGGAGCAATGGCCAGCACATCGGTGTCCTGTACAAGAAGTTGCTGTAGCTCGCGCACACCGGCAGTCACACGACCCGAGGAAGTCTGCTGATGAACGGCCACGGACACCGGTACACAGAAGACGAAGCGGCAGCCATGTTCGAGCCGCCCAGCTGGGAGGAACGGTACTCAGGCGAGGAGAAGATCTGGAGCGGGAACCCCAACCCGCAGCTGGTCGCCGAGGTGTCCGGGCTGGCGCCGGGCACCGCGCTCGATGTCGGCTGCGGCGAGGGCGGCGACGTGATCTGGCTGGCCCAGCAGGGCTGGACGGTCACCGGTGCCGACTTCTCCGCCAACGGACTGGCCCGCGCCGCCCGGCACGCCGCCGACGCCGGGGTCGCCGACCGCACCGACTGGTGGCAGGTCGACGCCCGGACCTTTTCCGCCGACGGGCGGTCCTACGACCTGGTCACCACTCATTTCCTGCACCCACCGGACGGCGGCATGGTCGAGGTGACCCGCCGGCTTGCCGACGCAGTCGCGCCGGGTGGGCACCTCCTGATCGTGGGCCACGCGCCGTCAGAGGCGTTCGACTTCCTGACCGCGAGCCACCGCCGAGCGATGTTCTTCGCCGAGGACCTGCTGCCCGGCCTGCCCGATGGCTTCGAAGCCCTCGTCGTCGAGCAGCGGCCGCGGACGATGACCCGCGACGGCGAGACGGTCGACGTCCACGACTCCACGCTGCTGGCGAGGCGTGCCCAAGCCGTCGCTGGCCGATGAGGACAGCCGTTTCACCAGGCCGATCGTGGTCACAGGTGGTCAGCGCCGCTGCTGGGCTGCCCGCCATCCGATCGCAACGGCGAGCAGCGCGAGCAACGCGCCGCCGACGGCAGCCCAGAGATCCCACCAGACGATCCCGACGGCCAGTGCCGCCACGGGAATCGGAACCAGCCAGAGTCCGGCCCGACGTACCGCCGCCGGACGGGGGTCCACCGGCAGTCTGCTCAGGTGATGCATGCCGTACGCCGCCACGACAACGGAGCCGGCAACAGTGGACGCGAGCTGGAGCCAGCTGTAACCCGCGAGCGGGCCGTAATCCTCGCCGAGGGCAGCGACATCGCGCACCACGAACCCCCAGTCGTGGGTGGTGGAGTCCCACAGGACATGCGTCGCCGCACCCACCGCGAGGGCGAGCGGAGCCAGCAGCCAGGCTTGCCGGTCGAGCCGAGCCGTCGGCGGCACGCGATTCCGCAGCCACGGCGTCAGATCCACGAATGCGTCTCGCGTCAGGGCGAACCACATCCACAGCAGGACCAGGCCGATGACGACGTCGACGGCGATCCCCCAGCCGCTGTGCGTCGTCTGGTAGCTCACGCCCACCGGCAGGTACACCGGCGCGTCCGGCGCCACCGCGCCCACGACCAGTGCGCTCAGCGGTAGGCCGAGCCGCTGGAGCGGCAGGACCACCGCAGGGTGCGCGGGGGTCAGCGGCATCCCGTGAGCATAGGAACGGTCCCACCGGCCTGGCGTGGGTGCCGGGGCCTCAGCCGAGGTAATGCTCCAGGAAGGTCGCCTCGGCACGCAGTGCATCGGCCGCGTCGAGCGCCCCGGGTGGCCAGGTCAGTCGTCGGGCATTGATCGGCGGTCGCCGACCGGCCGGTCGGTGAGCGGGAAGCCGAGCGACCCGGCGCGGACCCACCACTCCATCACGTCGTACCCGAGCCGCCCCGCCACGACGGACGGGTCGCCGTCCGACAGCCGGGCGGCCTCGGCAGGGTCGCAGGCGAAGATCGACATCCCGCGGTACGACGGGTCGCTCTGCTGGTCGAAGGGCCCGTTCACCACCACCAGGCCCTGCTGCCGCAGCTCGGCGCGGTAGGCGAGGTGGCGTGCCTGCAGCGCGTCGAGCTCGTCGTCCGACATCTCCGGCGCATCGGCCGGCCGCCTCAGCACCACGACCGTGTAGACGTCGAAGGCTTCGGGGATGGTCGGATCGCCTGGCATCGATCCAATCCTAGGCGTGGTGTTGACCGACGCTGCATGAAGCGTCATCGGCCCCGGTGCCAGCGGCCAGAGGACAGGTCGAAGGACTCCGCGCAGGTCAACGAGTCGATGTCGCAAACAGTTGCTTGGTTCCTGCTCAGGTAGGTCAGCGTGGTCTCGCCGGTCCAGTGCCCGTAGTAGTGCGCCTTGCGAGGTTGACCGAGGAGAGCCCCGAGGTCGAGCTGTTCCCCCGTTGCGGTGACCGTGAGCTCATTGGTCCTGACGTCGTACCAGTACGCGCCGTCGGGGCTCAGACCCCTCCAGTTGCGTTCGGCTGCGGTGCGACGGCGAGATGGGAGGGGACAGTCAGCTGGCCCGAAGAGTCTTCGAATCTGAGCTCGTCGCCATGCTGCATCGCCCAGACGTCGCCCTTGACGTCCAGGACCCGGTCGTCCCCCACGTCAACCTGCTCAGGACTCTGTCCCGTCGTCCAGTCCCATGACCACACGGCACTGTCACGACTCGGATAGCTGGTGCTCTCGCGCGTGCTGTTCAGGAAGTACACGAATTCTTCGCCCACCGACATCAAGAAGTTCGCCCCGGACGGCATCGGGGCCCGCGCCAGCTCGTCGCCCGTGCTCGCCTCGGTGAGCACGAGCTCGGCGGCGTCACTGTCGCCGTTCTCGACCCACCCCACCACATCGCTGAGGGGGTCCCCCACGACGTCACGCAGGCCGTAGTAGTCGAATTCCCGTTCACCCAGGGGCATCGATCCGATGACGGACGTCTCGTTCTCCCAGGTCTCGAAGACGATGTCCGTGCGGTGTGCCGGCAGGTATACGACTCCGTCCTCCACGATGGTGAACACCTCGACACGGTCGGGATGTGACCACAAATCTCCGCCGCTGAAGGGGATGAGGCCGTCGGCGTCCATGTAGAGCGGTACGTCCGGTCCCCATGGCACATCGCTGTTGTCTGGTGGGGAAGCCGGCGGCACGGCGCGATCCGTGTGGGTGGCGTTGAACACCGCGGCGCTGACCAGGGCGACGACGGCGACGCAGGTCGCGGTGAAGACTGCTGCCCGGCGGTTGCGGCGCTTGGCGGTCGTGACGAGGGATTCGAAGGAGGGCGGCCAGAGCTGTTCGCCTAGGCCACGGAGCTGGTTCAGGTCAGACATGACGGGTCCCCTCCTTGTCGGTCAGTAGCTGGGCCAACCGGTCGCGTCCCCGGGCTAGGCGGGACTTCACGGTGCCTTCGGGGATGCCGAGCTGGGCGGAGATGTCGGCGGTGCCGAGGTCGGCCAGGTGGTGCAGCACCACGACCTCGCGTTGCGCGGAGTCGAGCTCGGCCAAGGCAGTCACGAGCGCTACATGTTCGGGTCCGACCTCGACGTCGGCCTGTGGGCCGGGGACCGCGGCCTGATACTTGCGCACGACGGAGGCGTGGCGCCAGCCGGTGCGGACCCGGTTCAACGCGACCGTGCGGATCCAGGCCTCAGCGTTGCCGAGCCGGGCGAGCTCGCTCCGCCTCCGGATCGCGGTGACGAAGGCCTCCTGGACGGCGTCCTCGGCGTCGGGCAGGCTCCCGCAGATCGCGAACAGCTGCACCACGAGCCGTCGGTACGCGACCGCGTACAGCTCGTCGAGGTCATCCGTGCCGGTCATGTCCCCGCCTCCGACCGTCCTGGTCCACTGTCTCGCGTCAATCGGCGTGAGTGAAGGTGACGGACTCGGTCATCGCGTCGAGGGTGTCGAAGTCGTCCTCGGCGCAGGCGGTGTCGCACTGACCGTTGATGACCACTCGTTCACCGTCGACATCGAGGATCCACCAGTGAGCGACGAACCCCTCTTGCCATCCCCACTCATCAGAGCCGCTGCGTGAACAGTGCGACGGTGCTGTCAATGCAGCTCGTCGGCGTCGACCGTGGCTGGGATGCGGATCTCGACGTAGAGCCCGTCATTGCCGGCCACCGTGACCGGATCGGGTTTGCTGACCTGCAGGATGGGCTGGCCTCGCAGTCCGTTGGCCAACGCGCTGCACGCTCGGGCCGACCGGTGTTCCGGTGGGGTCGTCGCAGGGGTGTCGTGGCAGCTCAGTCCCGCGCGCCGGAGCCTCTGAGACGAAGAAGATGCTGTGCGCCCCGGACGGCGGCGTGTTCAGGAAGCGGCCCAGGAACACCCTCCAGCTGTCGGGCACGTCCACCTCGTAGGTCAGCGACGACGACAAGCGCACGGCATACCGGCCCTGCTCCATGCTCGCCCACCGCTGACCCTGGTCCAGTGTCACTACCTCGTTCGGGCCCGGTGAGTAGGTCGGCTGCTCTGGTGGCCCGGCAGACGTCGACTCGGTCGAGTCACTGTCGCCGGCCGCGGCGTCGCCAGTGTCCGAATCGGACGTGCACGCGCCCAGCGCCGCGGCCATCACTGCAAGCACGGCAGGCATCACACGAACTGTCA
The DNA here is from genome assembly GCA_963785115.1 of uncultured Actinomycetota bacterium. Classification (GTDB taxonomy): domain Bacteria; phylum Actinomycetota; class Actinomycetes; order Propionibacteriales; family Nocardioidaceae; genus JACCWP01. Next base: position 43,221 of record CAWATY010000023.1, on the reverse strand, counting down.
GACCTCGGGTCATGACGGTTCCTCTCCGCGCCGGCGAAGGTGGCCGACAGCGCGTCCTCGGTTCGAACGGGAAGGGACTCCCTACCCACACGAAGCCCGAGGCGGTGTCTGGGTTCCCCAGCCGCACGGACTTTCTTCGCCGGCCGTCGTTCGCGGCGGTCGGCTAGCCGGGAACGACGACAACCTTGCCGAGAGCGCGTCCCGCACCGACATGAGCAAGCGCGGCAGGCGTCTCGTCGAGCGTGAAGGTGCGGTCGATGTAGATGCGGACATCCCCGGCAACACAGAGGTCGGCGAGGGGTTCGAAGTGGGCGGGCCCTTGCTTCACCACGAGCACTCCGATGGAGCGACCGGTGGCACGCCCGATCACTGAGCCGACGGTGAGCACGCGCAGCAGTGCGCGCACCGTGCCGCCCACGCACCGGTACGTGCCACCGGGTGCGAGCGCACGCCGGTAGGCGAAGACCGATCGGTACGCGACCAGGTCCAGGACCTGGTCGTACGGCGCCGCAGCCCGGGTGAAGTCGTCGCGCCGGTAGTCGATGACCTCGTCGGCGCCCACTACCCGCATGAAGTCCTGCTTGTCAGCGTTGTCGACACCCGTCACGTGAGCACCGTGCCGCTTGGCGAGCTGGATGGCGAACGATCCCGACCCTCCGCCCGCGCCGTTGATCAGTACCCGGCTCCCCGCGACGGTTTTTTCCGTGCCCCGCAAGGCGATCGCACCCGCCTGCGGAAGGGTCGACGCCTCCGTGAACGTGAGCTCGGCCGGTTTGTGCACGAGTACCGACTCCGGCGCGATCACGAACTCCGCGAAGCCACCCATCAGCGCGAGGTTGTCGCCGTACACCTCGTCGCCGGAGTGGAACCGGGTCACCGCTTCGCCCACCTCGTCGACTACGCCGGCGACGTCCGAGCCGAGGGTGCGGCGGGAAGGGGAACGAAGTCCCCCGATCCGTGCATAGGCGGGCGATCCCGTCAGACTCTCCCAGTCGCTGAGGTTGATCGACGTCGCAGCGACCTTGATCCGCACCTGCCCTTTCGCGGGCGACGGCACTGGGACGTCCTCGAGGCGCAGCACGTCGGGGGACCCGTACCGGTCGTAGACGACCGCCTTCATGCCCGCCGCCCCGCGGTGCACCTGGTCACATCGGCAACGTAGCAAGCCGAAACGAAGGCGGTCTGTCTCTTTGTGTTGCAGTTCGTCTGATGCGCGCCAGGTACTAAGACCAGCGAACAGGCAGACAGCCTTGCGGGCTTGGTGGGAGCGTGTGCTCACCCTCGGTTCGGGAGGCTCTGATGCGCCGCTTCGCTGTCCGCTTCGCGCTCGTGGTCGTGCTCATCGGAACACTCGGTTCGTTCGGCGCCGCCCCGTCCTCGGCTGCACCGACCGTGGACGGTCGAGAGTGGCGCGAGCTGTACCAGACGACCGGCCTCTCGTGGTCCCAGGTGGCGTCGGTCTGCCCCACCGATGGCGCGACGCCGTGCGCAGGCACGGTCGGTGGCAAGAACCTCACGGGGTGGACGTGGGCAACCGCCGACCAGGTCCGTGACCTGATGGATGACCACGCGCCCGGACTCACCACGGCCGAGCCGCCGGTGGTGTCGGGCATCGACGGCTTCTGGGGCGCGATCAGCTTCCTCGGAGTGATGCGCTGGACGACGTACACCTCGTCCACCTACTCCTACTCGGAGTCGACCAGCGGTTGGACCGCATCGAAGAACCCCGAGACGGGACTGCCGATCAGTGGAGTCGCCGCATACTCACACCGGTTGGCCGGCTCCACCGCCACCGGAACCGTCGGTCTGGGCACCGACGCCGACACGGCCAGCTCGGTCCGTGGGGTGTTCCTCTGGCGTCCGGCAGGTGATTACAGCGCCCCCGTCATCACGCCCACGGTGACGGGCACCCTCGGAAACAACGGCTGGTACCGCTCGGACGTGTCCGTGAGCTGGTCGGTGACCGACGCCGAGTCGGAGATCACCTCCACCCAGGGCTGTGACCCGTCGACCCTGTCGGCCGACAGCGGCGCAAGCACGTACGCGTGCACGGCGACTTCGGCCGGCGGGCCGGGCTCCGGGTCGGTCACCGTGAAGCGCGACACCGCACCGCCGACCGTGACCTGCGGGGCTGCTCCGACGTTCGAGCTCGGCCAGTTCCCCGCGCCGGTCACCGCCACCGTGGCGGACACGCTGTCCGGGCCCGTGGCGGCCTCGGTGGGTGCGCAGGTCTCGACGACCAGCGTGGGAACGCGCTCGGTCGTCCTCACCGGCGTCGACCGGGCGGGGAACACCCGAAGTGTGTCGTGTGGCTACTCCGTGGTGGTGCCCAAGTGCCAGGGCAAGGTGCCCACCATCCTGGGGACCGCCGGCAATGACGTGATCACCGGTACGTCGGGCATTGACGTGGTGCACTCGGTCTCGGGAGCGGACAAGATCGACGGTCTCGGCGGCGCGGACATCATCTGCGGTGGCGAGGGGCCGGACGTGATCAAGGGCGGCGCCGGAGCTGACACGGTCGATGGGGGCGGCAGCAACGACGACGTCAACGGTGGTGACGCCAACGACATCCTCATCGGTGGGCTCGGTTCCGACTCCATCCGCGGAGACGGCGGGACCGACCGATGCAGCAGCGGCGAGGTCCGGATGTCGAGCTGCGAGACGGTCTTCTGAAGGGTCGAGGCTCGGCCCGGGTCACTCCGTCAATCGATCAGGAATCGAGAAGCGCTCGTCGACGTCCTGAGTAGCGTGATGAACCACGATTCACGACGTTGACCGGCGGCACGACTGCTCGGTCAGGAAGGGAGTTGACCTCGATGGCGACGGCAAACAAGACCACGGCGAAGACACAGTCGAAGGACGGGTCGGGGACCGGATTCTCCGCGGCGGAACGGGCGGCGATGAAGGACCGAGCCGAAGAGCTCAAGGCGTCCGGCCGTGGCGGCAAGAAGAAGGCCGAGGAAGCCAACGCATGTCTGGCAAAGATCGCCGAGATGCCGCAACCGGACCGTCAGCGCGCCGAGCGCATCCACGCCGTCGTCACGTCCACGGCGCCGGAGCTCTCGCCCAAGACGTGGTACGGCATGCCCGCGTACGCCAAGGAGGGGAAGATCGTGTGCTTCTTCAAGCCCGCGGAGAAGTTCGGGACCAGGTACGCGACGCTGGGCTTCGAGGACCCGGCAAACCTCGATGACGGCACCATGTGGCCGACCAGCTACGCCGTGACCGACCTGACGGAAGCCGACGTGAAGACGATCGAGAAGCTCGTCAAGCGGGCCGTGAGCTAGCCACCCCGATCGGCTGCTCGGCCGCTCGCTGGAACAGCCAGGCGGACAGGCCGAACAGGGCGGCGTACATGGCGTTGATGCCCAGGATGTCGACGACCGAGGCGCCCTCGAGGTCTTCGATGGCGATGGCGAGGACGGTGACGACGACTTGCGTCAGCGCCGTCGCGACGAGGGTTAGCGCCATGCCGCCCGGACGCAGCCGGGCGACGACCGTGCCAATGACGAGCACGGCGAGGACGGCCGCATAGACCCGGTCCGGTCGGCCACCCTCGCCGATGATCCCGAGCGCGCCAATGCCGAAGATCAGGAAGAGCACCGTCGCCAGCGCGACCCCGATGGCCAGGCGGTAGGACGTCTTGGCTGTCATGGGTCGAACGCTAGGGGCGCAGGTGGTGACGAGGCGGGGATGTTGTGTGGAGGTTCTGTGCAGATTCGCCGACCCCGACGAGAAAGATCCCACCGGGCTGTCACACCCGGCTCCCGGCCGGTGTCTCCATGTCGTAGGCACGACAATCTGGAGGAGACATGACCAGCAACACCCGGATCCCGAAGGCCGAGCTGACCGGCATCTACGGCGCGATGGTCCGGCGGATGTCCCGCAAGCTGCTCGGCGACGTGGCCGAGCCGGTCGAGGTGGCGTGGCACAACCGCAAGGTGCTGAACTTCTCGTTCAGCGTCGGTCGCCAGTCACAGAAGTGGGACCAGTGCGACGAGAACCTGAAGTCGTTCGCGCACATGGCGGTGGCCAGCATGGTCGGCTGCACCTGGTGCCTCGACCTCGGCTACTTCCAGGCCCACAACGAGGGGCTGGACGAGACCAAGGCGCGTGAGGTGCCCCGGTGGCGCGAGTCCGACGTCTTCACACCGCTGGAGCGCGACGTGATGGAGTACGCCGAGGCGATGTCGCAGACGCCGCCGACCGTCACCGACGAGCTCTCCGCGAGGCTGCTCGACCAGCTCGGCCCGGCCGCGTTGGTGGAGCTCACCGCGTGGATCGCGCTGGCCAACATGTACACCCGTACCAACACCGCGCTGGGCATCGAGGCGCAGGGGTTCGCCGCAGCGTGCGGCCTGGCGCCGATGGCACAGCGGAGCGGCGTAGCGTCGCCGGCATGACCGGCGACCCGTTCGTCGCCCACCGCAGCCTGCTGTTCACGGTCGCGTACGAGATGCTCGGCTCCGCTGCCGACGCCGAGGACGTGGTCCAGGAGACCTGGCTGCGGTGGGCCGACGTCGACCGTGACGAGGTGCGCGACCCGCGGGCGTACCTGGTGCGGATCGTCACCCGGCAGGCGCTCAACCGGCTGCGTACGCTGGCCCGGCGGCGCGAGGAGTACGTCGGCGAGTGGCTCCCCGAGCCGCTGCTGACCAGTCCCGACGTGGCCGAGGAGGTCGAGCTCGCCGAGAGCGTCTCGTTCGCGATGCTGACGGTGCTGGAGACCCTCGGCCCCATCGAGCGGGCGGTGTTCGTGCTGCGTGAGGTGTTCGAGACGCCGTACGACGAGATCGCAGAAGCGGTCGGCAAGACACCGGCCGCGGTGCGGCAGATCGCGCACCGCTCCCGCGAGCACGTGGCCGCGCGGCGACCGCGGGTGCAGGTGAGCCGGGCGGAGCAGGAGGCTGTCGTGGCCGGGTTCCTGGCCGCGCTGCGCGGCGGCGACCTGCAGGGGATGCTCGACCTGCTCGCGCCGGACGTCGTGCTGCTGGCGGACGGTGGCGGCGTGGTCGCCGCGGCTCGCCGCCCGATCGAGGGCCCGAAGCGGGTAGGGATTCTCCTGGGCGGCCTGGACGACCTGCCCGGCGTCATCGAGGCGAAGCCGATGTCGCTCAACGGGGGAGCGGCGATACGGCTCGACCTCGACGGTGTGCTGGACACGGTGGTGACCATGGAGATCCAGGACGGCCTGATCACCCGGATCTACGCCGTCCGGAACCCGGAGAAGCTCGCGCGACTCGGCGAGGAGGCCGAGCTCAGCCGGTGACCCGCCTGACGGCGCTTGATCCCGGTCGGGCCCGACCGGGCAGGATGTCGGCATGCCCGAAGAGGAGCGCGCCGGTGTACGGCTGACCAACCTCGACCAGCCGCTGTTCGAGGACGCCGACGCCACCAAGCGCGACCTCGTCGACTACCTGGACGCCCTCGCGGACAGGCTCGTGCCGGTGCTCGCCGGGCGTGCGTTGAGCGTGATCCGGGTGCTGCGCGGGCAGGCGCCGTTCATGCAGAAGAACCTGCCGAAGTACGCCCCTGAGTCGATCCCGACGCTCGAGGTGGCGACGCAGGACGGGAAGCGAGTGGTCCACTACCCGGTCTGTGACGACCGGGAGACCTTGCTGTGGTTCGCCAACCAGCGCGCGGTCGAGTACCACCCGACCCTGTTCCCGGGGCGGGAGTTCGATGCTCCGACGCACCTGATCGTCGACCTCGACCCGCCGGCAGGCTCCGCCGCCTTCGCGCAGGCCGCCGAGTCCGCGCTCCTGGTACGGCAGGCACTGAGCGCCGCCGGCATGACGGCGCTGGTCAAGACCAGCGGGGCCAAGGGAGTGCACGTCGTCGTACCGCTCGCGCCGGGTCAGTCGGTGGGGGACGTGGCGGCCGCCACCCGCGCGATCGCGGTCCGCGCGGAGCGGCTCGACCCGCAGCTGACGACGACCGCCTTCGTCGTCGAGGAGCGCGGCGGCAAGGTCTTCCTCGACGCGACACGAGCGGGTGGGGCGACCGTGGTGGCGGCCTACAGTCCGAGGGCTCGGCCCGGTGTCCCCGTGTCGTACCCGCTGCCCTGGGACGACCTCGCGCAGGTGTCACCGGCTGACTTCACCATCCGCACCGTGCCGCGGCTGCTCGGTGACACCGACCCGTGGACCAGCTTGATGCCGCCGCCTCAGGTCCTCGATCCAGGACTGGTCGAGGAGGGGCACACCATCCCGGTCGCCCGGGTGGCGGCGATGCACGAGGGCAAGCGTCGCGCCCGAGCCCGTCGGGCGGCGGAGCCGGACGCATGAGCGACGGCGTACCCCAGGTCCTGGTGTTCAACGGTGGGTCCAGCTCGGGGAAGTCCACGCTCACCCGCAGCCTGCAGGACGTGCTCGACGGGTACTGGCTGCGGCTCGGGGTGGACACGCTCGTCGATGCCGCGCCCGGAAGGCTCCTCCAGGCCGGCGGGCTCGACCTGGCCGATGACGGCAGCGTCGGCGTGGGGGCGGACTTCATCGAGGTGGAGCGGCAGTGGATGGCCGGCCTTGCCGCGATGGCGACAGCCGGTGCCCACCTTCTGATCGAGGACAACTTCGTGAGCGGTCCCGCCGTGCAACAGCGTTGGGTGGAGGCGCTGCGCGATGTCGCTGTCGGCTGGGTAGGGGTCCGCTGCGCGCCGGAGATCGTGGCCGCCCGCGAGGATGCCCGGGGAGACCGCATCGCCGGCATGGCGGCGAGCCAGGCGGAGTCCGTACACCGGGGGATCACGTACGACCTCGAGGTCGACACCGGCCTCAGCGAGACCGATGAGCTGGCGCACGTCGTACGCGCGCACTTCTGGGGTACCGGGTAGTGGACGCCGCCACGATCGCCCGACGCTTCGGACTCGATGGCGCCGCCACGTTGTCCGACGGACCGGTTGCGCGTGGCAAGCAGGGTGTCGTCTGGCGGCTCGACACCGCGGACGCATCCTGGGCGGTCAAGGTGCCGTTCGAGCCGGAGGACCCGGACGAGGTGCGCGCCAGCACCGAGTTCCAGGAGGCCGCGTACGCCGCCGGCGTCCCGACACCGAACGTGCGGCGCACGACCGAGGGGCACGTCTTCGCCACCGTCGGCACCACGCAGGTCCGGCTGTACGGGTGGGTGGACCTGCTCGCCCCCGACCGGCTACTCGACCCGGCGACGGTCGGTGCCACCGTGGCCGCCATCCACCAGGTGCCGTACAGCGCGCCCGGCACGGTGCACCCCTGGTACACCGAACCGGTCGGTGCCGAGCGCTGGGACGAGCTGGTCGGGCTGTTGCGCGAGGCGGGCGCGCCGTTCGCCGGCCAGTTGGCCGAGCTACGCGACGAGCTGGTCGCCCTGGAGTCGTGGCTCCAGCCGCCACAGCAGCTGCGGCCTTGTCACTGCGACCTGTGGGCCGACAACCTGCTGCCGACCGCGGACGGCGGCGTCTGTGTCATCGACTGGGAGAACAGCGGGCCGGGCGACCCGAGTCAGGAGCTCGGGTGTGTCCTCTTCGAGTTCGCTCGCGACGACCTTGCTCGCGCCCGCGCGCTGGTCAGCGCATATCGGGAGGCCGGCGGGCCGGGGGCGGTCGCGAGGCGTGGCAACTTCTCGATGCTGATCGCCCAGCTCGGGCACATCACCGAGATCGCCGCCACCGACTGGTTGCAGCCCAGCGACCGCTCGCCCGAGCGCGCCGACGCTGCCGCCTGGATCGCAGAGGTTCTCGACGATCCGCACACTCGGGAGCGGCTCGACCGCCTGCTTGCCGCGTCGCGGGAGGTTTTCACCGGCCGCTGACGCGGGTCACTGTTTGGCCGGGGTTGCGGTGCGTTGTCGGAAGCGTCGGTGTCGGATCGGCGCGCGAGGTCCGTGGTCGCCGGGTGGGGCAATCATCTCGGGGATGCCGTCGTCGGCGACCTTGCAGTGCCAGCCGCTGTCGTGGACGAGGTGGTGGTGGAAGGGGCAGAGCAAGGCACCGTTGGCCAGGTCGGTGGGACCGTTGTCGGCGAGCCAGGGTTTGCAGTGGTGGGCTTCGCACTGGGCGGGTGGTCGCCAGCACCCGTCGGCGATGCAGCCGCCCTGCTTTGCGGCCAGGGCGATGCGCTGGTGCCAGGTGAAGTAGCGGCGGGAGCGGCCGAGGTCGAGGGGGACGGAGTCGCCGCCGAGGACCATCGGGATGAGACGGGCGGTGCAGGCCAGCCGGCGGGCCTGTCCGGCGCTCATGGCCTCGCCGTTGGACAAGGTGGCCACGCCGAGGCCGTGGTGCAGGGCGTCGGGGTCGAGGGTGATGGTGAGCACTGCGGTGGCCCGGCCGAGGTCGGGCAGGTCGCCGACGGGCAGGTGCTCGATCAGCTCGCAGAACGCCAGCCCGAGCCGCTGCTCATACGGCAACCGGCGCTCATCCAGGTCGGGGTCGACCGGCTCCCGGTCGGTGATCTCCTTACCATTCGCCAGCGCGGCCACCGCATCTTCGTCGACCTTTCCCGGCTCTGGATTGTTCCCGAGTGGGTCGGGTCGGCGGGGGGAGGCCAGCGCGTCGAGGGCGGCTTGGAGCATGCCGGCTTGGGCTTCGGGGATGCAGAACCCGCCGCGGGTCTTGCCGTCGCCTTGTGGGCGCATCCAGAACCTGGCGGCCGCGCGGGCTTGCCGTTCCTGCTTGTCCAGCAGCCGCGCTTGGTAGTCGTCGGCCACGTCCGGGGCGACCACGTCCAGCACCCGGTTACCCAGTCGGCGCAGATCCTCCGGGCCGTACGTCTCGGCCTGCTCGACCAGGTACCGCTCCGCGAAGTCCACCAGGTCGGCCGGGAGGTCGTCGGGCAGCCTGCCGAGCGCCTGGCAGATCACCTGCGCCTGCTCGGTGCCCAACCCGCCGCAGGCCAGTGCCGACCGGACGTGCTCGCGGCGCCGGCCCAGGTCGGCGGCCAGGTGCACATCACGCCCGGCGGCCCGCCGCGACGTGCGCTGTCCGCCGGCCAACCACGCGGTGGTCGAGGTGGCACCGGCTTCCAGCCGTAGGTCGCGGGAGTCGGCCTGGGCGACAAGCCGCAACCGCAGCTCATCGACTCGGGCCTGCACCGTGTGCAGCCGGGTCAACGCTGCGGACACCTCCGCGTCGGACAGCCCCCACGCAGGGGTGTCGGCCACGTCGTCGAGGGCGTCCTCGAGCGCCGCGACCGTCCGCACCACCGGGTGCGCCCCCACCTGCACTGTCATGACGACACCCTAGGACACGCCGCCGACATTATCGTACGTGTGTTCGTACCCTGTGGACGAAGGCCGCCCGGCCCGCGACCGGTGGATATCTTCGCGCGAACGGTCAGTCAGCGGACCAGGACGAGCTTGCCGCGCAGATGGCCGCTCAGGCTCACCCGGTACGCCTCGGCGGCGCGCTCGAACGGGAACGTCTGCACCTTGAGGACCAACGCGTTCTGGGCGAGCAGGTCGGCGACCTGAGCCAGTGCCGCCATCGGCTGGGCGTCGGGGCCGCCACCCGTCACCCGGGCCCCGGCGTCGCCCGCCGTGTAGGGCTGCGGAACGACATCTGCTGGTCGGTGTTCGACTGCTGAGCGCCCGTTCTGCTTGTCCGAGCGCTTGGTAAGCAGTAACTTACCGTTCGTGGAGACTAACCGTCGTTCGGACGGGTTGAGCGCTCTGGGTGACCGCACCCGACGGGCGATCTTCGACAGCCTGGTCGAGCACCCCCGCGCTGTCGGCGAGCTCGCCGACATGCTGCCGGTCAGCCGGCCGGCGGTCTCCCAGCACCTCAAGGTGCTCAAGTCGGCCGGACTGGTCACCGAGCACGCGGAAGGCACCCGGCGGATCTACCGGCTGAACCCCGACGGTGTCGCCGCGCTGCGGGACCAGCTCGACACGTACTGGAGCCGTGCACTGACCAACTACGCGAAGACCACCGAGGAATCCACACAGGAGTAGTCATGACCGACACACAGACCGACCTGGTGCGCAAGCAGATCGTCGTCGAGGCGCCGCTCGAGCGGGCGTTCGCCGTCTTCACCGAGCGGTTCGGCGACTTCAAGCCGAAGGAGCACAACCTGCTCAGCTCGCCGATCGCCGAGACCGTCTTCGAACCGCGGGTAGGCGGCCACATCTACGACCGGGGAGTCGACGGCAGCGAGTGCCGATGGGCCCGCGTGCTCGCGTACGAGCCACCGAACCGGGTCGTCTTCAGCTGGGACATCAGTCCGCAGTGGCAGCTGGAGAGCGATCTGGACAACGCCAGCGAGGTCGAGGTGCGCTTCGTGGCCGAGGGCGCTGACCGGACCCGCGTCGAGCTCGAGCACCGCGACATCGATCGGCACGGGCCGGGTTGGCAGTCGGTCAGCGAAGGCGTTGAGGGCGACGCCGGCTGGCCTCTCTACCTGGACCGGTTCGCCGCCCTGTTCACCGAGCGCGCTTAGTGGCCCCAGCAGAAGCAGAACGGGTGCCCGGCGGGATCGGCGTAGACCTGGAAGCCTGAGTCGGCGTTCGGGTCGTCGGCCGGCTGCAGCAGCGTGGCGCCTAGGGCCACGGCCTCCTCGTGGGCTGCCGCGAGGTGGTCGACGAACAGGTCGAGGTGGATCTGCTGCGGCGAGCCGTCGGGCCACTGCGGTGGCACGTGGTCGGGAGCGAGCTGGACCCCGATTCGCTGCTCGCCGTCGACCATGACCGTGTGCCAGTCGTCGTCCGCTGACACCGTCCCGCCCAGCAGGCCGGCCCAGAACGAGCTCATGGCGGGCAGGTCGGCTGCGTCGAAGACGATGACCGTCTGGTTGATCTTCATGCGGTTCCTCTCGGGGCGGGGGAGGCCGTGACCAGGTGCATCAGCCGATGCTGCGCCGAGGCTAGATCTGGCCACCGACACCCGCCCCCCGAGCGAGTGTCGACGGCACGGTTGGAGCGGCTAGCGTGGGGACGACTGGAGGTGGGACATGACTGAGACCGACAAGCAGTCGATCGACGTGCTCGCCGACGCCCTCGACCAGACCGCGGACGTGCTGTCCGCGATCCCCGCCGAGAAGCTGTCGGACGCGACGCACTGCGGCGACTGGACCGTCGCCCGGCTGGTGGCGCACGTGGTGGCCGCCCCGCGCAACTTCATCATCATGTCCGAGGGCGGACAGCCGGACTGGTCGGCCGAGCCGCCGCTGCCCGACGACTGGGCAGGCGAGTTCCGTTCCGCGGCCGACGACCTGCTCCGCATGTGGCGCGAGGCCGACGCCGCCCAGGGAGCGGACTGGCAGACGGCCGAGTTCGCGGTGCACAGCTGGGACCTGGTGCACGCCACCGGCCAGTCGCGGGAGCTCGACCCGCAGGTCGCCCAGCGGGGCCTGGACTTCATGAGCGCCATGCTGACGCCCGAGAACCGCGGCGAGGCGTTCGGGCCGGCCGTGTCGATGCCCGACGACGCCCCGGTCTACGACCGGTTGGTGGCCTTCGCCGGCCGCGATCCCCGGTAGCCGCCACCGTCGCGCACTCGGCCCGGCTCGGCTCAATCGGTTCCCCCGGAATGCCCGCGAGCGCTAACCTCGTGTGCATCCTTGTTGCCCCGGACCCCGGTAGCCGCATGCGGTCTCGATCAGGCTGACCACCGAATTAGCTTCCATCTCTCACCCGGTGGTCTCAGCCGCTTGAAGGGCAGTCCTCATGGGTGAACGGCGCTGTTTGGTCCTTTTCCTCGTTCTGTTCCCTGCCATGGTGATGACCGGGGTGAGTCGGCCGGCCGGGGCATCCCTCCCCTTCCATGACAACGGTCGCATCGTGTTCACCCAGAACAACTTTCGGTTCACCCAGCCGGAGGTTGCCAGCGTGAAGGCCGACGGTTCGGCTCGAGCCACCCTTGTCCGCGGCCGGGGGTTCCATGTCAGTCCCGCCTACTCACCTGATGGTCAACGGATCGCGTTCACCAGCTCTCGGAGCCAACCACGGGGCTTCCAGGGCAACGAGCTGATCTACTCAGAGTTGTACGTCATGGACGACGATGGGTCCCACATCAGGCGGCTGACGTTCTCCGCGAAGCAGATCGACTACGAGCCCTCGTGGTCCCCCGACGGTCAGCGGATCGTGTTCTCGCGCGGGTCGTCGACAACGCCACCGGGCGAGTTCTTGGCCCCCACAGACCTCTGGATCATCGACTTGGTCAGCGGACAGGAGCACCAGGTCACGAATAGTCCGGATGCCGTGGAGATCAACCCCCAGTGGTCGCCTGACGGCAGCCGCATCGCCTTCGATGGCGACGTAGCCGATCCTGGAAATAACGACGTCTACACGGTCCGCACCAACGGGACCCAGCTGCGCCGGCTCACGACGCAGCCGGGCTGGGACGGCAATCCCAGCTACTCCCCGGATTCCCGGTTGATCGCTTTTGACTCTGACCGCGCCGGCAACTCGGAGATAGGCACGTGGGAGATCTACATCATGCGCGCCGACGGGTCCGGCACGCGACGGCTCACCCACCACCCCAACGATGACTCGCAACCGACCTTTTCCCCCAGCGGCCGATCCATTGCGTTCGCCAGCGATCGCGACGGGCGGCCAGACCCCGGATTCCCGGGCTATCGAGTCACCGACATCTTCCGGATGAGAGTGGACGGCACGCACCTGATGAACCTGACGCAAACGCCGTCCAGGTACGAGTTCGACAGCGATTGGCAGCCTCGCTGACCGTTCCTCGGCTCAGCGACGCACGCGGTAGCGCAGGTGCAGGACCTGCTTCGCCTGCTCCTCGTCCGCCGGAGTGCTCAGGTGGCGGACCAGGTCGAGCTCGACGTGCGCTGCCGGCAGATTGTCGAACAGTCGCCGCCCTTGCCCGAGCAGGACCGGTACGACGTGCAGCTCCAGCTCGTCGAGCTGGCCCGCCCGCAGGAGCGCCTGCGCCGCCCCGGCCCCGTGCACCATCACGTCGCCCTCGCCGGCCGCCTCTCGCGCCTGCGAGACGCACTCGTCCACATCCGTGGCGTAGCGGACGCTGCCCGGTGGCGGTTTGTCCGGGACGTCATGGGTCAGCACGAAGATCGGTACGCCGTCGTGGTGGTCGCCCTGCCAGCGGCCGGCCAGCTCGTAGGTACGGCGGCCGGAGATGAGGGCGCGGGTGGCCATCGCTTCGGTGTACACCTGGCCGCTCGGTCCCGGGTCGTTGCGCCGGTCGAGCCAGTTGAAGAGGCGGAATCCGTCGATGCCCAGTGGCGCGTCCGCGCTGTCGTCCGGCCCCGCGACGTAGCCGTCCAAGGACACGGTCATGTACAGCCGGATCGTGCTCATGGCCGCGCCTCCTCGGCTCAGCGACGGACGCGGTAGCGGATGTGGGTCGCGTCCGGCGTGTCGACCACGCGCACGATGTCCAGCTCAACACGCTTCGGCAACAGCTCGAACAGCCGACGGCCACCACCGAACAGCACCGGGATCTGATGGATCTCCACCTCGTCCAGCACACCGGCCTCGAGCGCCGTCTGCGCCGTGTACGCGCCGATCAGGTAGACGATCCGGTCGCCGGCGGCGGCCTTGGCCTGCGCCACAGCGCTCGCGATCCCGTCGTTCACGTACGTCACCAAGGGATAGTTCGCGACCGATGGGCCGGGCGGCCGATGACTGGGCACGAAGATCGGGACCCCCATTCCCTCGTGGTCACCGCCCCAGTGATCGACCTGCTCCGCGGTGCGCCGCCCGACGAGCACCGCACCGGCCGCTCGGATCTCGTCGACCAGCTCGCCGGCCGGTCCGTCCGGCCGGCCGAACCCTCCGTCCGGAGCGTGGAACCACTCGTGCAGCCGGTCGAAGCGGTCGCCGCCGGGGTTGTCCGGCCCGTCGCCCGGACCCGCGATGTACCCGTCGACGGACATCGACATGGACAGCACTGACACCGACACGTCGTACCCCTGGTCCCGGCTCAGCCGCCGGCCATCGCTCCGACGACCATGAACGGCTCCTCGCCGTGCACCACGCGTTCCGGCAGCGGCGTGTCCGGCTCGTCGTGAGAGAGGTCCTGCTCGCAGGCGTAGAAGCGCACGAACGCCCGCCGCTTGGCGGTGGCGCGGTCGCGGATCGTGCCCAGCAGCGCCGGGAACTCCGCCTCGAGGGCATCGAGCACCGCCCGCTGGGTGACCTCGCCGTGGATGTCGACGCGCACCTCGCCCTGGACCTTGGCGATCGCCCGCAGGTGAGCCGGCAGCACCACCCGCACCGTGTCGGCCTGTGTCGTCGTCATGGCAGCGTCTGCACCTCCACCGACAGCACGCTCGGCAGGTCGCGCACGATCGGTGCCCAGCTGTCGCCGGAGTCGTTGGATCGCGTACACCGCGCCGCCGCTGGTGCCGAAGTAGATCCCGCACGACTCGTGCTGGTCGACGGCCATCGCGTCGCGCAGCACGTTGACGTAGCAGTTCTCCTGCGGCAGGCCGTTGGTCAGCGCCTCCCACTCGTCACCACCGGTGCGGCTGCGGTAGACCCGCAGCTTGCCGTCCATCACGAAGTGGTGGGAGTCGCTGGTGATCGGCACGACGTAGATCGTCTCGGGCTCGTGCGCGTGCACCGAGATCGGGAAGCCGAAGTCGGTCGGCAGGTTGCCGCTCACCTCGGTCCAGCTGTCGCCGCCGTCCTTGCTGCGCAGGACGTCCCAGTGCTTCTGCATGTAGAGCACGTCGGGGTTGGACGGGTGCATGTCGATGCGGTGCACGCAGTGGCCGACCTCGGAGTCCTGGTCGGGGATCTCGCCGGAGCGCAGTCCCTTGTTGATCGGCTGCCAGGTCTTGCCGCCGTCGGTGGTGCGGAACGCGCCCGCGGCCGAGATCGCGACGTAGAGCGTGTCGGCGTCGGTCGGGTGCTGGAGGATGGTGTGCAGGCACATGCCGCCGGCGCCGGGCTGCCACTGCGGGCCGGTGTCGTGCTCGCGCAGGCCGGAAAGCTCGGACCACGAGGCGGCACCGTCGGTGGACTTGAACAGCGCCGCGTCCTCGACGCCGGCGTAGACCGTCTCGGCGTCGTGCAGCGAGGGCTCGAGGTGCCAGACCCGGGTGAACTCCCAGGGTCGCAGCGACCCGTCGTACCACTGATGCTTGCCGGGGACGCCGTCGTAGCTGAAGTCGTTGCCGACCGTGTCCCAGGACGCCCCACCGTCGTCGGAGCGCTGGATCACCTGGCCGAACCACCCGCTGGTCTGCGACGCGTAGAGCCGCTGGGGCTCCAGCGGGGAGCCCTTGACGTGGTAGATCTCCCATCCGGGGAAGTGCGGTCCGTCGACCTTCCAGTCCGTGCGCCGCTCGTCCGAGGTGAGGACGAACGCGCCCTTGCGGGTGCCGACCAGGACTCGTGTGCCACCCATCCGCTGATCCTTCCGTGCGCCGGTTGGCCGGAACGCTACTCGTCCGGTCCGACAGCAGGGACCCTCTTCGCTGCCGAAACTCATCGGTCCGCTGCCAGGCGTTTCCGAAACCGCTTGACGCCCCACCTTCCGGGGGACACCGTCGGTCCGCGGGGGAGCCCACAGGAGAGCGAGGCGAGTCCGATGCGCGTCTGCGTCATCGGCGCCGGTCCGGCCGGTCTGCTGATGGGAAGCGTCCTTGCCCGCGAGGGGCACGAGGTGCTGGCCGTCGACCGCGACCCCGGCCCGCCCGCGGAGGGAGTCTGGCCGCGGCGTGGGGTGATGCAGTTCCACCACGCCCACGGCGTCCGCGCCCAGGTCGGCGACGTGCTGCAGCGGCGGTGGCCCGAGGCGTACGAGGCGTGGCTGGCCGCCGGCGCCGAGCCGATCACCTTCGACATCCCCGGCGTGGGGGCCGTGCCGGGCGGGCACCGCTCCCGGCGCGACACGTTCGAGCGCGCGCTACGGACGGCCGCCGAGCAGATGCCCGGGCTCACCCTGCGGCAGGGGCACGTCGACAGCGTGCTGGTCGCGGGCGGCCGGGCCTACGGGATCATCGTCGACGGCTCGCAGGTGAAGGCAGACCTCGTCGTCGACGCGTCCGGCCGGTCGTGCCGCGCGACCGAGGACGTCCGCGGCCCGTACACGCTCGGCGGGCGCTGCGGGATGGCGTACGTCGACCGCCAGTACCGGCTGCTCGACGGCGCGGAGCCCGGCCCCATGACCAACCCGCTGGCCTGGCAGGCGGACTTCGACGGCTACCAGGCGATCCTGTTCCTGCACGAGCGCGGGCACTTCTCGGTGCTGATCGTCCGCCCGACCGCCGACGCGGCGATGAAGGTCCTGCGGCACAACGCCGCCTTCGAGGCCGCCTGCCGGGCGATCCCCGGGCTGATCGAGTGGACCGACCCCGAGCGCTCCGAGCCGGTGACCGATGTGCTGCCCGGTGGCGAGCTGCGCAACGCGTACCGGGGTCAGCCAGCCGCCGACGGTCGGCCGTGCGTACCCGGGATGGTGAGCGTCGGGGACGCCGTCGCGACCACCACGCCGACCTTCGGCCGCGGCCTGGCCACGACGTTCACCCAGGCCGACGAGCTGCTGCGACTGCTCGAGGCCGAACCCGACCCGGCGCTCGCGGCCGAGCCGTTCGACGCCTGGTGCCAGCAGCGGATGCTGCCCTGGGTGCGGGACCACGTGCACATGGACACCGACCACGTCCGCCGCTGGCAGGGCGGCGACGTCGACCTGAGCCAGCGGCTGCCGTCGGACCTGATCCTGTCCGCTGCCGCGGTCGACCCCCGCATCAGCGAGGCCACCGGCGGCTACCTCTCGATGATGGCCATGCCGGACGCCCTCGACCCGGTCGAGCCGCTCGCCCGGGCCGTGTACGAGGGCGGCTGGCGCCCGCCGTACGCGCCCGGCCCGACCCGCGACGAGCTGGTCGAGGTCGCCGAGGCCGCGACGAGCTAGCGTCGGCGCATGCGTGCCGTCCACTACTCGCAGACCGGGGACCCTGACGTCCTGACGCTCGTCGACCTGCCGGTGCCCGACCCCGGTCCGGGTGAGGTGCGGGTACGGATCCACCGCTCGGGGGTGAACCCGACGGACTGGAAGACGCGTCGCGGCAGCGAGCCGGGCACCGCCGTCGACCCGCCGCAGGTGCCGGACCAGGACGGCTCCGGGGTCGTGGATGCCGTCGGGCAGGGTGTCGAGGCCGCGCTGCAGGGGCTGCGGGTGTGGGTCTGGGAGGCGGCGTACCAGCGCCCGACCGGCGGCACCGCGCAGGAGTACGCGGTCGTGCCCCTCCGGCACGTCGTGCACCTGCCCGACGCCGGCTCGTACGACCTCGGAGCGAGCCTCGGGGTGCCGTTCCTGACCGCACACCGCTGCCTGACGGTGACCGAGGACGGGCCGACCCGGCTCGGACCGGGCACGCTCCAGGGCCGCTCCGTGCTGGTCGCGGGCGGCGCCGGCGCGGTGGGCAACGCCGCGATCCAGCTTGCCCGATGGTCCGACGCGACGGTCATCACCACGGTGAGCAGCCCGGAGAAGGCCAACCTGGCCGCTCGGGCCGGCGCCGACCACGTCATCAACTACCGGCAGCAGGACGTCGCCGCCGAGGTGCGCGCCCTCGCACCCCACGGCGTGAACACGATCGTCGAGGTCTCCCCGGCGGTGAACGCGGCGATCGACGCGGAGGTCGTCGCCCGGCACGGCTCGGTCGCGGTGTACGCCACCGACGGCGGCGCCACGATGGAGCTGCCGGTGCGTCCCTCGATGGTTCCCAACGTGCGCTGGCAGTTCGTGCTCGTCTACAACGCGCCCGACGCCTGGCGGGCGAATGCCATCGCCGACGTCGGCGCTGCGGTGCTCGACGGTGCCGTCAACGTCGGTGACGAGGCGGGGCTGCCCCTGCACCACTACTCGCTCGACCAGGCGGCCGAGGCGCACGCGGCCGTCGAGAACGCCGCGGTCGGCAAGGTGCTGATCGACGTCGCCTGAAACGATCCCTCACCGCTCATCCGACCGTTGTGCCGGCCCGGTCCGTGACATGCAAGCGGTGTCACTTGTGCGGGAATGCGCCAGACCCCGGCGTGCCGTGGTGCATGAGCGCACGGTCGAGGGTCGCGCCACAGCCTGGGGGCCAGAGGGGACCCTCCGCCGCGCGTCAGCTGAAGAGCGCGGCCAGGTCGGCCGCGCCGTTCACTGTCTCGTGAAAGGTCTCGAGCATGTGCTCGTCGCGTCGACGCTCGTACCGTTCGATCCACGTGTCTGCGCCGCCGGCCTCGAGGTAGCTCTCGGCCAGCAGGGCAGCCGACATCCCTGCACAGTCCATGCCCTGGCCGGTCCACGGGTCCTGGTGCATCCCCGCGTCCCCGACGAGAGCCCACCCCGGCCCGGCGGCCTGGCGCACGTAGTCCGGCTGCGGGCCGGATCCGAGCAACCTCCCGATCGGCTGACTGCGCTCGTATCGGTCTTGCAGGCCGTGGTGCCTGACCAGCAGGGCATCGAATCGGTGGCGGAGGTCGTGCCGCAGCCGCTCGTACTCGTCGAGGTTCACGCTGATCGCCAAGCAGGTGACGCCGTCGTCGCTGGGGAACACGTAGGCCAGCTCGTCACCCAGCAACGAGAACTCCGGACCATCGGGAGGCCCCCCGTGGGGTCCCGGAAAGTCGCGGACGTACCGGTAGTACAGGGCGCGCTTGCCGGGATGCCGCTCGCGATCCTTCGCCGCGACCTCCCGGGCGACCATCGATCTCCGACCGTCCGCGCCCACCACCAGCTCGGCGTGCACCGTCGTATCGTCGGCCAGTTCGACGCCCTCGACCCGGCCGTTCGAGTTGATGAGCCCTCGTGCGGCGGTCGCGGTGAGCACGTGAGCTCCCGCTTGACCCGCGCCGTCCAACAAGGTTGCGTCCAAGACCTCGCGACGTACCGACATGCAGTAGCCGGCCAGTCCCGGGTCCTGCGGCGGTTCCTGCACACCCTCCGCGGCGCCGTTCTCATAGCTGTACTGGGTGGTAAGTCGCGGCGCGCCCAGGGCGTGGACGTCCGGCAACAGGCCGGCCTCGTCGAGGACGCGGATCAGCCGCGCGCCGCGGAAGAAGTGCGTCGACAGCGTGGGGCTCGGGAACCTCGCCCGGTCGACGACGAGAACCTGCGCCCCCGAACGCGCGAGCAGTGTTGCGGTGATCGCCCCAGCCACCCGCCCGCCGACGACCACGACGTCGTAGCTGCAGCGCACGTTCATCGGGTCTCCATCGGCTCTTCGCGCCCCTCGCGAGGGTAGGCCAGAGCCGCGTCCCCAGCGCGCGAAAGGCATTCATCCAACCGTTGCGCCTGGCCCCCGGGGGCGGCACAACGGTCGGATGAGCGGGAGGGGTCAGTAGCAGCCGAGTCCGTCCGAGTAGCCCTCGAGGTCGCCGGTGTCCAGGCGGTCGACGTACTCCCACAGCACCTCGGGGTAGTCGCCCTCGGCATTCATCCACTGCAGGACCGGCCAGTCGCGGCTGGACTGAAGCGCGGGCGTGGCGTCCGGGTTTCCTGCCTCGTACTCGGCGAACCACTCGCAGCTGACCGCCGCGACGAAGGTTGCCGCCGCCTGGTAGCGCTCCTGCGGCAGGTTGAGCTGGTCGACGGTGACGTTGACCCCCGGCGGCATCGGCACATCCTCGGTGACCTCGTCCAGGAAGGCCTGTCCGCTGTCCGGCGTGACGACGTCGGCGCCGAGCGACTGCTGCCAGGTCTCGGTGTCGACCCGCTCGAGCGAGCTCATCAGGGCGCGGAACTCGGTCTCGCTGCCGACCGTGGCGTCGACCTCGAGGAACCAGTCGCCCACGACCGGGAAGATGGTCGCGATCCTGGTGTCGACCTGGTCGGGGTCGGCGACACCGCCGGAGCCCGGCTCGGGTACGTCCTCGGGGATCAGCTGTTCGTCGGAGCCGGGCTCGTCTCCCGTGGGGCCGGTGGTGTCTTCGTACGTGAAGGAACGCCCGACCTGGCCCAGCGCCTCGGTGCTGCTCTCCGGGCCTTCGATCGCCCGGTCCCGGATGTAGGTGTCGTACTGGTCCGCGCGGTACGTGACCAGGTCCAGCATCTGGTCCCCGTTCGCGTACGACAGGTCGGAGCCGTACTCCGACTGGCTGAGGCCGTCGACCTGCCAGCCAGGAGTGTTGACGATGACGTGCACGAGGTTGTCGCCAGTCGGCGGCAGACCGGGGTCGCCGTTCGTGGTCTGCTCGCCGCGAGGGTGGTCGCGCTGCGGGTCGCCCGGTGCGCCTGCGGTAGGGGCGGTGCCATCGTCGCCGGAGGAGCCGAGGACGACGCCGGTCCCGATGACAAGCGCGCCCACGGCGGCCGCGGCCACGACCGGGACCCACCGGGCGCCGGTGCGCGACGACCAGTTCCGTCGCGGACGGCCCTGCTCCAGGATCTCGTCGAGCAGCGCCTGCTGCGCATCGTCGACGGCTACTCGGTCCAGATCGCGTGCGGGGTCGACCGAACGCAGGGCGGACTCGAGGTCTCGGCTCATGACTCCTCCTCGGTGACCGGGCGCCGTCCGGCGCCCACCACACGTTCATGTCCGGCTGCCCCGTCATCGTCACCGAGCGCGGCCCGGAGTCGTGCTCTGGCCCGGGTCAGCCGGGTTCGTACGGTCGCGGCCGGAAGGTCGAGGACGACGGCCACCTCCTGTGGCTCCAGCTCCTCCCACCCGACGAGCTGCAGCAGCTCGCGGTCGGCGGGGGAGAGGGAGTCCATCGCGGCGCGTACCCGGTCGACGACGGCGCCGGAATCGGCAGCGTCGCCCGGATCGGGCGCGGGTACCTCGCGCAGCGTCGATCGGAGCCGCGCACCGAGCCGCTCCCGGCGGAGCAGCGAGCGGCGCTGGTTGGCCAGCACCCGGCGCGCGACGCCATACAGCCACGGCAGCGCTTCGTCGCCGACTGGTACGTCGTCGAGGCGGCGCCAGACGACCAGGAAGGTGTCGGCCACGACGTCGGCGGCGTCGTCCGGCTGCTCGGCTCGCCGCACGGCGAACGCGACGACCGCGCGGAAGTGGTCGGCGTACAGCCGCCGGAAGAGTGCCTCGTCCGCCGGGCTCGTCCCCGTCATCGTCCTCCCTCGGCCGCGCCTCGCACCCTGTCATGTCCGGCCGGCACCGGGGCGTGACATGCACGGCCCGCACAACGGTCGGATGAGCGCCGGGTGTGGGGGTAGGGGGCCCAGTGTGCGCGAATCCGCCGGCACTAGGGCGTGCCGTGGTGCATGAGCGCACGGTCGAGGGGTCGCGGCACCAACCGGAGGTCGAGCGTCTCGATCAACAGCCGCGCATAGCGGCGCTTGCGCCCGGAACGGGTGCCCATGAAGCGGCGCAGCTGTTGCTCGACGGGGCGGCCACGGTGGGCGGGCTGGTTCTGCAGGATGCGGAAGGACGCAAGCTCACCGTGCTCCTCGACGATGCGCTGCACCGACTCCACGCCGTGCGCACGGATGAGCTCGTCCTCGAGGTCGGCGACGCACACCGAGAACCCGAGCTCCTCCATGGCCGCGCGCGACAGGTCGGCACCCAGCCCGATCCGCTCGAGGCCCCGCCGGTACCAGCCCTCCTCCGCCTCGTCGCACAACCCGGCGAGCCCGACGTCGAGACCGCTGGGGCCGAAGCGCTCCAGGTAGCGGCCGATGTTCGTCGCACCGCCGGTGGCGACGATCGACACGCCCTCGGTGTCAAGACCCAGCCCGTGACGGGCCGCCAGCGCCTCGAGCGCGTACCGGTCGCTCAGACCCTCCACCAGGATGACGGCGCGCAGCCGACTCATCCGCCGTGCCGCACCGCGTCACGTGCCTGGCGGAACCGCACCGTCTCGTACGCCACCAGGCCGACCAGCACGCCGGCCACCAGCCCGAGTGACACCAGCGCCGGCAGCTGCCAGGCGACCGGCAGCAGCACGAGGACCACGGCAATGGCCGTCAGCCGGTGCGGGTTCCAGGAGCCGACGTTGCGCCTGCGGAAGCTGACGTGGCCCGCCAGGTAGACCGCGACACCGCCGAACAGGGCAGCCAGCGGGACCCCGGTCAACGCGTCGCTGAGCTCGTGGTGGTCGTCGTCGGCGACGTACTCCAGGACCTTTTTGAGACCCAGCGCGATGAACACGATCGACGCGACGATCGGGAAGTGCAGGTAGGTGTAGGAGTCGCGGGCCAGACGGCTGCGTTGCTCTCCCTGGGTACGGACGAGCACTTGCTCGGCGACGGGCGCGACGACGTCGAAGTACAGCCACCACAGACAGACGGCGATCGTGATGCCAAGCATCGCCGCGACCAGCACCGGCCAGGAGAGCGGTTCGGACCCGACCCCCACGCCGATGGCGACGATCGACTCGCCGATGGCGATGATGACGATCAGCCCGTGCCGCTCCGCGAAGTGCCCGGCGCTGTTCAGCCGCCAGCCCGACGTGCCGGTCAGCCAGATGCCGGCGTAGTCGACGAGGAGCGCCCCCGCCCACAGCAACGTCTGGGCAGGCGGCCCAATCGCCCCGCCGGCCACCAGCAGGCCGCCCGCGGTCATTACCGGCACCGCCGTCATCAGCAGCTGGCGGTGCAGTCCTGCGTCGTCGCCGGCGGCCACCCAGTAGCAGCTCAGGTGGGCGATCCGGACCACCAGGTAGCAGGCCGCCAGCACGAGGGGCGCCTTCAGCCCGCCCTCCCGGTCGGCGAACGCCTCCGGGATGGACAGCGCCACGACGAACATCGCCGCCATGGCCACGATCAACGTCGCCCGAACGACGCCCTCGTCAGCGTGCGCCTGGTTGCCGAGCCAGGCGTACGAGCACCAGGCCCACCACAGCAGCGCGAGCAGGACGATCCCGCGCAGCACACCCACCCCGGTCGGGTCGTCGGCCAGCAGCTGGGTCACTTGGGTGAACGCGAACACGAACACCAGGTCGAAGAGCAGCTCGAGGGTGGTGACCCGGTGGCTCTCGTCGGCGGGGCGGAACAGCACCCGGGCGATTGGCGCACGTTGCTCAGCCACGCGCCCATTGTGACCATGCCCCCGGGACGCCTGTCCCGCACTCGCCGCAGGCGTGCTCCGCCGGTGGGTCAGCGGAGCAGCCCGACAGCCGCGGCCGCAGCGTCCCCGATCGCGGCGTTGACCGGCCGCTCGTCGGAGCGCGGACTCTCCGACCGGGTGAACACCGAGACCGCGTACCGCCCACCGTCCGGGAACGTCACCACGCCGACCTCGTTGCGGAGCACGCCCATCAGACCGCCGCTCTTGGCCGCCACCCCAACCGCCGGACCGAAGCCGTGGGCGATCCGGTGCCGGGTCAGCTGTTGGGACATGAGCTCGCGGACGCGGGCACAGGCCGCCGCCGGGCCGGCCTGGTCGCTCCAAAGCAGCAGGAGCAGTTGGGTCATGTCACGCGCCGTCGTGCGCCACGGGCCGTCGGGCTGCAGCGCGGGCGCCGCGACCAGCCGTCGGTCGAGTGCGGCCGCGTCGTCGGCGTTGGCGGAGGTCCACGCGGCGGAGAAGGCGTCCCAGCCGTCGTACCCGGCGTCGGTCGGGATCGAGTCGACCAGTGTCCGGACGTCGCAATTCAGATGGGTCGACGTCAGCCCGAGCCGGGTCGCCGTTGCGTTGACGGCGTCGAGCCCGACGCGGTCGAGCAGCGCGTCGGTCGCCACGTTGTCGCTGATCGTCAGCATCAGCGCCACGAGGTCGCGTGCGGACACCTCCGCGTCGTCGCGGAACAGCGACATCCCGACCGGCCCACGCGTCCGCTCGGCCGCGGTGATCCGGACGCGCGCGGCGGGGTCGAGGCGCCCGTCGGCGACCTGCGTCTCGACCTCGAGCGCGACCAGCACCTTGACCAGCGAGGCGGGCGCCACCGGGTCGTCCGACCCGGTGCCCACCTCGCGCCCGCCGTCGACGGTGCTCGCGTGCACGGACCCGTGACAGCCCGCGCGCGCGAACACCTCGGTCAGCGACTCTGCCCACGACACGGGGTCATTCCAGCAGCGACTCCAGCACCGTGTGCACGAAGGTGTTCGGGTGCTGGCCGGTGAGGCGAGCCGCTCCAGGCCCGGTGGCGCTGACCACGACCGCGCCATCGGTGTGCGACTCGGTCGTCCAGTCCAGCCGGAACGTCTTGTCGCTGCCCCTGATGGCGAACGGCCCGTCCTCGGCGGACACGCCGCCGCCGGACTCGTCCTCGTCACTGGTGTCCTCGACGGTCAGGCCGCCGGTCTCGTGGTCACCGGTGATGATCAGCAACGTGTCCGGGTGCTCGGCCACGTACGCGCGGGCCACTGCGACGGCGGCCTCGAGCTGCCGCATGGCGAACAACATCTTGCGCCCGTTGTTGTGGTGGGCGAACTCGTCGACACCCTCCTCCTCGATCAGCAGGAAGAAGCCGTCGTCGTCACGGCTCAGCACGTCGAGGGCCTTGTCGGCCATCGTGGCCAGCGGCACGACCGGGTCGTAGATGTCGCCCTCGCCCTCGGCGTTCTGCTGGAACATCTCCTCGTTGGCGAAGAGGCCGAGCAGCTTGTTGCCCTGCGCCTGCTGGAGAGCTGCGGGCGTGTTCACGTAGCGGTAGCCGAGGTCCCTGGCGTGCCGGACGAGGTTGCCCTCGGTGCCCTGGCTCTCCTCCTCCGGGTCCTCCGCCGGGTTGTCGGGGAAGGCGCCGTCGTTGCCGGCCGGGAACCAGTAGTCCTCGCCGCCGCCGAGGATGACGCTCGGCTTGGACCTGTCCAGGAACTGCCGGGCGATGTCGCTCTGCTCCGCGCGGTCGGTGGTCTGGGAGTAGAAGGCAGCCGGGCTGGCGTCGGTCACCTGCGCGGTGGTCACCAGGCCGGTCGCCTTGCCGGCGACTCTCGCCTGCCGCCCGATGATCGGCAGCGGGTTGCCGTCCACGTCCACCGAGATCGCCCCGTTGTACGTCTTCACCCCGGTCGCCCAGGCCGAGGCGCCGGCGGCGGAATCGGTCACGTAGGTCTCCGGGTCACGGGAGTCGGTGGTCAGCCAGCCCGAGTACGGCAGCCGGTCCATCTGCAGCCGGCCGTCCAGGCCCGCCAGCCGCAGCCGGCCAGCCTCTCGGTGCGCCGCGGCCATGCCGTCACCGTTGATGAAGATGACGCTCTTGGGTGTCGCCGGCGCCGGCTGCGCCGTCGGCCCGGACGCAGCGTTCGAACCGGACAGCGGTGAGAGGAGTGCCCCCGCCGTCGCCGCGACAGCGCCGACGGCCAGCAGCTGTGCCACGCCGGTGCGTCGCAGGTGCCGTGTGTGCATGCGTTGCTCCCTCGTCTCGAAACGGTGGTCGCTCGCAGACCTCTCTACCCGCGCGAGGGCAGGACGAAGCACCCGGGTGGGTCGAACCTTGGGCGGGGCGACTCAGACGGAGATCGCGACCTTGCCCTGCACGGACCCGGTCAGCAGGTGGCGCATCGCGTCCGGAGCCTGGTCCAGCGGGTATGTCTGGTCAATGCGCGGCGTGACCGCGCCGGTCTCGACGAGCTCGGCGATCCGCTCGAGGTCGCTGGCGCGCTGCTTGGTCACGAACGTGGTCAGCCGCTGACGCACGAACATCGACAGGGTCAGCGCCCGCAGCTGCCGGTCCATGCCACCCGTCCAGCTGCCGCCCTCTTCGCCGCCGACCAGCACGGCCGTGCCCTTGCGGGTGAGCGCGCGACGCAGCCGCGATGGCGAGGGATTGCCGCCCATGTCCAGGACCAGGTCGTAGTGGCGCTCGCCGTCGGACCAGTCGTGCCGGCCGCGATCGAGGACGTGGTCGGCCCCGAGAGACCGGACCAGCTCCACCTTCGCGGCGCTGCTCACGCCGGTGACCTCGGCACCCAGGGCCTTGGCCAGCTGGACCGCGTACGAGCCGACGCCGCCGGAGGCGCCGATGACCAGGACGGTCTGCCCACGCTCGACGTGGCCGAGGTCGCATAGTGCCTGCAGCGCGGTGACTGCCGACACCGGGACGACCGCCGCCTGCTCGAAGGACAGGTTTGCCGGCTTGTGGGCGAGCTTGTCCGCGGGCGCCACCGTGAACTCGGCAAAGGACCCGTTCCCGAACCCGAACACCTCGTCGCCCGCGGAGAACCTCGTCACCGCGGGGCCGACCGCGACGACGGTGCCGGCCACGTCGAAGCCGAGCACCGGGTTCTTCGGCGTGCGAAGTCCGACCGCGAGACGCATCAGGTAGGGCTTGCCGGTCATCATGTGCCACGCGCCCCGGTCGAGGCCGGCCGCGTGCACGCGCAGCAGCACCTCGTCGTCGTCGACCCCGGGCTTCGCGATCTGCGCCAACCGCAGCACGTCGACGGATCCGTATGTGTCTCGCACTATCGCTCGCATGGTGCGTTCCGCCTCCTGCGTCTGGTGTGCCTCGCCGCCCACGGCGGTCTGCAGCCCGTCGGTGGTCATGACGCTTCCCGAGCGCCGAGCGTGATCCGGCGACCTCGGGCCACCAGCCAGATGGCCAGCAGGAACTCGCCCAGGAACGTGACGGTCGAGACGACGATCGGAGACGACGAGAGGACAGTCGAGAAGCTGTCGAAGACGTAGCCCAGTCCAGCGATGAGCAGCAGGACGCCCAGCACGCGCGGGACGTAGCCCGACCGGTATGCCAGGTAGCCGATGACCCCGAGGTGGACGCCGAACAGGATCAGGCCGGCGAACCAGATGTCGTTGTACGCGTCGATCCGCAGCATCGCCTGCGCGGAGAGCTGGTTGGCGTCGAAGGCGGTCGCGTACTCCTTGCTGTCCAGCAGGTGCGGGACGCCTGCCAGCTGGCTGATCGCCACCGCGAAGACAGCGGCGTACGCGAGCCGGAACCACGCCGCGAGCCGGGAGAGACCCTCGTTGACCGGGCCGAAGACCCGCAGCAGGGCCCAGGCCACGACGACGTCGAGCACGACCACCAGGTACAGGCTCAGCACTCCGAGTCGGAACATGCCCTCGGACGCCATGACGTCCTCGGCCGTCTTCGCCGGGTCGTCCGGTGTCACCAACCCCTGCAGGACGACGAGGCCGCCGACCGCCGCGAGCGCGGACATCACCAGCAGGGCGACCCCCGCCACCAGGGCGGATCGGCGAACCGACCGCTCCCCAGACGCGGGAGCGGCGGGTGGCGGAACGTCTCGTATCCGGGACTCCATGGTCGAGTCTCCGAGGCGGTTCATCATGCGGTCCCCTTCCAGGGGCTGCTCGTCGAGTGGCCGTACTTTGTACGGTACGGTACCGTACAAAGTACGAACAGGCCAGCCCGTCGACGACGCATGGGGAGTGAGATGGCAGCGGACACGGCAGACACCGGCCGTCGACGTGCTCCGCTGAGCCGGGAGCGCGTGCTGCAGGGGGCCGTCGCGGTGGCCGACGCGGGGGGCATCGGCGCCCTGACCATCCGGTCGCTGGCCGTGGAGCTGGGCGTCAAGCCGATGTCGGTCTACCACCACGTGGCGAACAAGGACGAGATCCTCGACGGCATCGTCGACCTCGTCTTCGCCGAGATCGACCTCCCGTCGGGCGACGGCGACTGGCGCGCGGAGATGAGCCGGCGAGCGTTCTCGGCCCGGGCGGCGCTGCGTCGTCACCGCTGGGCGATCGGGTTGCTGGAGTCGCGGACCAGCCCGGGACCGGCGACGTTGCGCCATCACGACGCCGTGATCGGCGCGCTGCGCGGGGGCGGCTTCTCGGTGGAGATGACCGCGCACGCGTACGCCCTGGTCGACAGCTTCGTCTACGGGTTCGCGCTGCAGGAGGCCGCGTTGCCGTTCGAGGGGCCGGAAACCGTCGCCGAGGTGGCCGAGCCGATGCTGGCGGCGTTCCCCGCGGCCGAGTACCCACACTTCGTCGAGATGGCGACCGAGTACGTGCTGCAGCCGGGGTACGACTTCGGCGACGAGTTCGAGTTCGGGCTCAACCTGATCCTGGACGGCCTCGCGACACGGCTCCCGGAAGATCGTTGACCAGCACGTCGGGGGCGCGCATCCGCCAGGCGTCGGTCACCAGCTCGGCGAGCCGCACGGTGTCGACCTCCCACAACCGCAGTAGCACCAGTGGCCAGCCGTCGTAGCCGGGCGTGGTGAAGAAGACGTCGGGCTCGCCGAGCAGCAGAGCCTGCTTCTCGGCCTCGTCACCGACGTACAGCACGGCGACGTCGGTGCGGATGACCCGCGGCCTGCCGGGCCGGCGTTCCGGGTACGACCAGACGAACCCCTTGTTGGCGACCCGGAAGTCGAAGCCGTCGCTGTCGATCTCCTCGACGTGCGGCAGCGCCAGCGCGAGGCGGCGCACGTCGTCGGCGTCAGCCATGAAGCCCATTCTCGGGTCGTGCCGGCGCCATGCGCACAGGCTAGGCCTCGGCAGCCGGTGCGCCCAGGTCCGTACTGTCACGAGGGTCGGTCCTCAACCGATCGAGCGCCCCAGGGCGTCTCATGAGTGTGTGCAAGGGAGACGGCCGATGAGCAGGGCTCGCGGGGATGCCGAGTTCGTCGACTTCGTCGAGGCTCGGTGGGCTGCGCTGTACCGCACCGCTCTGCTCCTCGTCGGTGACCACGGTCTGGCCGAGGACCTGGTGCAGACGGCCCTCGTGCGCACCTACGCGTCATGGCACCGGATCCGTGCCCAGGAGGCGACGGAGGCGTACACCCGCACGATCCTGGTACGGACCGCGACCTCGTGGTTCCGGCGCAAGGGGTGGCGCAACGAGCGGGCCACCCTCGACGTCCCCGAGAGCGCCTTGCCGGACGCGACCAGCGACACCGTGCAACGGCTGTGGCTGACGCGCGAGCTGGACCGCCTCCCCGCCCGGCAGCGCGCCGCGATCGTCCTGCGCTTCTACGAGGACCTGTCGGTCGCCGAGACCGCCTCCGTCATGGGCTGTCCCGAGGGAACTGTCAAGAGCCACACGCACCACGCACTGGCTTCGCTCAGGCAGGTGCTGACCGAACCATCGACTCAGGAGACGTACCACCATGACTGACCTGCTGCGTGAGCACCTGCACGACACCGCCGAGCGCGCGGTCGTGCCGCCCGCCGACCTGCACACCGTGCTGCGACGCGGCCGCCGGCTGCGGCTCGTGCGCCAGTCGGCAACAGCGGTCGGCACCGTCGCGGCGGTGGCCGGGATCATCGCCGTCGCCGGTCTGGTCGCCGACGCCGGCGACGGGTCGTCGCCCCCCGGGGGGAGCGAGGTCGGCTTCGCCACCGACGGACAGAGCCGAGACTTCTACGAGCACCTGGGCCCGTTCGCCAGCGGCACCACGGTCTACGTCGGCGATGCCTCGGTCGACCTCGGCCGGGAGATCTCCGGGCTGTACCCGACCAGCGTCGGCGCCCTCGTGCGCACCGGTTCGGACTACACCCTGGTCAATCCCGACGGTGACACCCGGGAGGTCATCAGCCTTGACGACCGGATCGTCGGCACCGAGCCCGACAGCACCCACCTGGCATACGCCGCCCCGCGCGATGACGGGCGCTGGGACCTAGTAGTCCTCGACGTCTCCGACGGGCAGGAGCTCGCGCGCACGACCGTCGAGGGTCACCTGCCGGGCGGCTGGGCCGCGCCCCCGGCCGTCATCGACGGGGCCCACGCCTGGGCCCGCCTCGACGAAGGCGTCATGGAATTCGACTGGCAGTCCGGCGAGACGCGGATGCTGCCGGACACGGCTGAGCAGGTGAACGAGTTGGCGGGCGGTCGCTACGCCGTGCAGGGGTCGACACAGTGGACCGTCCACGCGACGTCCGACGGGAGTCTCGTGGCGACCATCCCGACCGCCAGGAACGACTATGCGTTCTTCAGCCCCGACGGGCGTTACCTCAAGGTCTGGGACCAGGGCGCCACGCCGAAGGAGGACAACTACCAACGCTTCTACCTGGTCGACCTCGACTCCGGCGAGCGCATCGACTTCCCCGCCGGCATGGCTGCCTGGGAGACTCAGTGGGCACCGGACGGTCAACTCACCGTGATCGACGAGCGGACCCGAATCGTCAGCAGCTGTGACCCCGCGACGGCCGAATGCGCCCCCGTGGACATGAGCATCGTCGATGGCGACATCTGGCACTCCGGCGGCACCGCCGAGGACTGACGCGGAGCCAGAGACTCGGATGGTGCACCGGCTTCCGGAGCTACCCGTCGGGCTCGTGCCACTTCTCCCACGCCGACTGCCGGGTCACCCCGACTGCGACTGAGATCTCGGTCCACGACTGGTCGTGTCGGCGAGCTGTCTGCACGGCGTTCAGCTCGGCGCTGTCCAACAGAGCGCGCACGAGCCGTACGTCCTCGAGCGCCCGGAGCGCCGCCTCGCCCGTGTCGCGATGTCCCGGGGTCGCTTCGGGATCGGGCTGGTGCCAGCCGTTCAGCCGTTGCCAGGCCCGGCGGCCGTC
Source organism: uncultured Actinomycetota bacterium (assembly GCA_963785115.1). Lineage (GTDB taxonomy): Bacteria > Actinomycetota > Actinomycetes > Propionibacteriales > Nocardioidaceae > JACCWP01. Next base: position 12,988 of record CAWATY010000023.1, on the reverse strand, counting down.
CTGCCAACGAGATCGACTCACCATGCTGTCAGGCTATCCTGACAGCACCTGTCAGGCAACCCTGACAGTGTTCGACTGGGTAGGCACCCACGGAACGCCCGGCGGGCTAACCGGGTCCCGCAGTCTCGAGCTCGACGTACCAGCCCTGGAACTGCGGAACGCGCGGGACGGGGCGCTGGTCCCACACGGGGACGGCCGCATCGACGTCGGCGAGCTGCTCGGATCCGGCCACCGGCAGCAGCTCGGTGGGGCGGCCCTCGGTGTACGTGAGGCGCAGCGCGCGGATCCGCGTGATCGTGCCGCCGGTCTCGATGCCGGCGTCGTGATCCTCCAGCACGAGCTCGTGGTGGTCCTCGGAGAACCCGGGGCGGACCAGCTCGGTCGGGAGGTCACCGTGGCCGTATGCCCAGATCCCGTCAGGCCCCGCGTACTCGCGGACCGTCCCCTGGTGCTCGAACTCCATCAGTCGGCCGCCCGTGAGCGTCACCGTTGAGATCGGGAGCACCGTCGAAGACGGCGTCGGGGCAACGGTCAGCAGCCACGACACCTCGTCGCCGACCCGGAACCAGGCACCGTCGTCGAGGTCACCGCAGCACTCGAACTGCCACGACGACACGTACACCGGAATCAGCACCGGCTCATTCTTGCGGTCGGCCGGGCGCGTGGCCGAGGACGGTCAGGCGTCCGGCTCCCGCCGCCGGCGCTTGCGGTAGAGCGCGACGTCGGCGCGGGCGATCAGGTCCGCGGACGACTCACCCGGCTGCAGCTCGGCGAGGCCGACGGTCATCGACCCGTGGTCGGTGGTCTGGGCGAGGGCCGCGTTGACAGTCTCGAGACGCTTCGCCGCGTCGGCCATCTGCAAGCCGCTCATCGCGCAGAGGAACTCGTCGCCGCCGTACCGGATGATCAGGTCGAAGGAGCGCAGGTGCGCGCGCAGGGTCTGGACGATGTCGAGCAACATCTGGTCGCCGGCGGCGTGCCCGCGCGTGTCGTTGATGACCTTGAGGCCGTCGACGTCCAGGAACGCCAGGACCACTGGCTCGTCCGATCGTCTCGCCCGGCCAATCTCTCGTTCCAGCTCGACGAATCCCGCTCCCCGGCTGTACGCGCCGGTCAGACCGTCGACGGAGGCGTGCTCGCGGTCTCGTGCCGACGCCCCGCGGTCGGCGGCGGCCTGCTGGCGGTTGACGGCGCCCGCTCCCCGGTCGGCCAGGGCGGTCTCGCGGTCGGACTCGGCTTCCGCACGTTCCGAAGCGCCGGCTCGGCGGTCCTGGGAGGCCAGGCTCCGATCCGCAGCCGCCTCACGGCGGGTCCGCGTGGAACGGTCGAGCTCGTCGCGCGACTCCGCCGGACCCGCCTGGGCCCCGAGCGCCTCCCCGGCTCGATCCCGACGCATCCCTACCTGGTCCCGCTCGTCGGCGGCGCGGTCCCGCTCGTCGGCCGCCCTGTCCCGCCGTGCGCCAGCATCGTCGCGTTGCGCGCCGGCGAGGTCACGACGGTCGCCGGCCAGGTCACGTTCGTCGGCAGCGGCATCTCGCTCGTCCGCGAGCACGTCGCGCCTGTCGCTGACCTGGTCCCGGCGCTCGCCCGCCTCGTCCCTGCTGTCGCCAGCGTCGTCGCGCGCGTCGGCGGCCTCGTCGCGCGCGTCGGCGGCCACATCGCGCTCGTCGCCCGCCTGGTCCCGCTTGTCCGCGACGAGGTCACGTGCGTCCGCGTCCTGGTCCCGCGCATCGTCCGCCGGGCCACGCTGTTCGGCTGCCTCGGCGCGGTCGTCGCTGGCGTGCTCGCGCTCCTCCTCCGCCCCGTCACGCGCGATGCCGGCCTGGTCGCGTGGTTCCACCGCGTCGTCGCGCTGCGCGTCGGCCTGGGCGCGCTCGTCGTCAGCCGCGGCACGCGCGTCGTCGGCCTGGTCGCGCTCCGTCGCGGCCGACGGCACCGGTCCACCGTCGGCATCGTCCGGGCGCTTCCGATCTACCACAACAACCCCTGGGTATCGGCGGCCCTCCCTGAGCAGGTTATCCGACGTAGGCAGCATTTCCGGCAATGAGAACTCGGTCTCACAGCACGGACGCCGGGGCGCGTAGCGCCCGTCTTCTTCCGCATCGCGGAGCGCCACGCGGGTGCCCGGTGGCACCGTCGGTGCGAGGAGAAAGACTGTCCGGGACGCGACAGACAAGGAGCAGCGCATGTCCGAGCCATCCGAGGCGACCCTGTCGGCCACCGTGCTGGGCACCCCCGAACCACGAGCCCTGGGAGCCTTCTACCGCGACCTGCTCCGCTGGGAGATCGTTGATGACAGGCCCGACTGGGTCGTGCTGCGCCCACCGGGTGGCGGCACGGGTCTGTCGTTCCAGATCGAGGACGACCACGTCCCGCCGGTCTGGCCACCCCGACCCGGCGAGCAGCAGATGATGATGCACCTCGACATCCGGGTCGCCGACCTCGGCGCCGCCGCTGCGCGCGTCGAGTCGCTCGGGGCGCGGCTGGCCGACCATCAGCCCCAGGACGACGTCCGGGTCTACCTAGACCCCGCCGGGCACCCGTTCTGCTTGTTCCAGCCGGGCGGCTGACCGTGGCCGACCGGGCGGACGTGCCGCTCGACATCGTCGAGGGGCTGCGCGTGATCTGCCTGGGGCTGCCGGAGACGTACGAGGAGACCGCGTGGGTCGGCTGCCGGTGGCGGGTGCGTGGCCGCACGTTTGCGCACGTGCTGACGATCGACTCCGGGCACCCGCACGCAAACGCGCGGCCGGCGGACCACGACGGACCCATCCTGGTGCTGACCTTCCGCGCAGAAGGGCCGGAGCTCGATGCGTTGACCCATGCTGGCCCGCCGTGGTTCCGCTGGGGTCGCAACGCCCTCGGTCTGGTGCTCGGCGACCCCGTCGACTGGGACGAGGTCGCCGAGCTCCTGACCGACAGCTACCTGGTGCTGGCGCCCAAGAAGCTGGCCGCGCGGGTGGTCAGTTAGACAGGGCCTGCCTGATGTACCAGGCGGTGTCCATCCGCTCGCGCTGACCGCGAGTGAACTGGTTGAGGAACGGGTCCTCGGCGTAGTTCATGAAGTTGCGTACCGGGTCCTTCGGGCCGCCCGGGTTTCCGCAGGTGTCCAGGCTGGTGTCCTCCTCGAAGATGTTGCTGCCAGCCTTCTGCCGCGGCGTGTCGGTCACGTAGTCGTTCCGCTTCCCACAGCCGCCCGCGAACGTGTGGTACAGGTTCAGCCAGTGACCGATCTCGTGCGTCGCGGTGTCGCCCTGGTTGTAGACGTCGCCCGGGCCGAGGTTGGCCTTGCCGCCCGGCATGCTGGCGCCCCAGATCACGACGCCGTCGAGCATGTCGTTGCCATACCCGGGCAACGTCGCGAATCCGAGCAGCTGGAACTTCGGTCCGACCGTGTAGAGGTTGAGGTGCTTCTGGTTGCCCACCCGCAGCTCGCGGCGCATCTCCCGCAGCGAGGCAAGGCCCTTCTTGGTGTACGCGTCGGCCGTGTACCACTCGCGGTTCTTGGTACGGGTGATCGAGGCAAGGTGGAAGCGGAACGGCGTGTTCGCCGCCTTCGGACCGGTGCGACCGCCGAACGCGCGGTTGAGCACCTGGATCTGGCGGTGGATCCGCTCCAGCGACACGAAGCCGCGGCCCCGGCGGTCGGTGACGCCGTGGAAGTCGACGGGAATCGACACCGAGCCGTTCGCACGAGGCTGCACGGACAGGCCGCTGCGGTCGAGAATCTGCCGCTGACGGGCCTCCAGGGCGGCTGCCTGCTTGGGCGTAACGGCGTTGGGTTCGCGCAGGGCCGAGCCCTCGGCCACCCGCGCCGACCCGGCAGCGTGCTGCCGGTGCTGGTGGGTGCGGGCGTCACCGGGGTCGCGGGGCGCGTGGCCGGCGACTGACGTGGTCGTCGGCCAGGCGGCGCCGGCGACGAGCAGCGCGGTCGCGGCCAGAACGGCCAGGATTCTCTTCATCGAGGTCCTCTCGGGGATGGCCGACGACGCCCGCCGACGCTGACCACATCCTGGACCGACGACGTGGCGTCAGCAACGGCCGCCGCCGGCCGCCGACTTCAGCTCATCGTCGGCGCGATGTTGGCGTTCAGGTGGAAGACGTTGTCCGGGTCGTACGCCGCCTTCAGCGCTCCCAGCCGACGCAGCTTCTCCGGTGAGTACGCCCGGCCGACGCCGACGGCCCCCTCGTCGTTGAGGGTGTTCACGTAGACCCCGCTCGCGAAGGGCTCGACGGCGCGAGCGCAGCGCCGGGCCACGGACATCCGCGCGTCATCCTCGGCCGGGTCGGTCCAGCCGCTGGCCGACACGTACTCGAACAGCGAGCCCCGGTGGCTGAACGCGGTGGCGTCGTCGGGCACGTCGTCGATTGCGCCGCCGTACGCCTGCAAGGAGAAGTTGGGCAGGTAGTCGCCGGTGCCGTCGTCGGTGCCACGCAGCAGCAGCGTCTCGATCGCCTCGTCGGGCAGCGCCCGGAGGTAGTGGCCCTTCCAGTACTTGCGGACCGAACCGCCCCGGCCGGCGGTGTCGTCGCGACGCTGCAGGTCGAGGTACGAGAACTCGACCACGTTCTCCGCCACCGGACTACCCACGTCGCGCAGCGCCGGCAGCAGCCGGCGGCCCTCATCGAGGTCTCCCACCCAGACGAATCCGAGGGCGACGAGTCCGTCGTCGCCGACCACCATCGTGGCGGTGGCGGGACGGGGCGCAGCCGCGGAGAAGTCGCGCCACCGGGCGGCCGCGGGCACGGCTTGGTCGAGCGGGAAGTAGACGGTAGCGGCCAGCGCCTGCGTGCCCACGGGGTGCAGCCGCAGCTGGAACTCGGTCACCACCCCGAAGTTGCCCCCGCCGCCGCGGAGGCCCCAGAACAGCTCGGCGTTCTCGGTCTCGCTGGCCCGTACGACCTCGCCAGTCGCGGTCACCACCTCGCAGGAGACGAGGTTGTCGCAGGTGAGGCCGACCATGCGGGCCAGCCAGCCGAAGCCACCGCCGAGGGTGAGCCCGCCCACCCCCGTGTGGGAGACGTTGCCCGCGGTCGTGGCCAGCCCGTGCCGCTGGGCCTCGTCGTCGAGGACACCGAGCAGAGCACCGCCCTGCACCCAGGCCAGCCGCTGGTCAGGGTCGACCCGGACGCCGCCCATCGGGGTCAGGTCGATCATCAGGCCGTCCCGGGGCACGGCGTGCCCGACGACACTGTGCCCGCCGCAGCGCACGCCGATCTCCAGACCGAGCTCGCGCGCGGTACGGACCGCGGTCACGACGTCGCGCACGCTGGCGCAGCCCACGATCATCCGCGGGCGGTGATCGACCATCGCGTTCCAGACCGCACGTGCCTCGTCGTAACCGGTGTCCTCCGGCAGCAGCAGGTGTCCGTCCAGCCGATCGAGGGAGACGTCCGCACTCATGCGGAGGAGCCTGTCTGGTCCGCCCCCGCGGCACCACCCGTTTCTTGACGAGCCCGTCGACGCGCCCGGTGCCGCTGGCGGGTTGCCATATCGACATTCGATGCTATTGTTCATCGATATTATCGAATGTCGATAGGGAGGCGTCATGCCGCCACCTGCTGCGTCCGCCGCCGTGCGGATCGGCCACCGACTGGTGACCACTCTGCTGGTCCTCGTGATCGGGTTCGGGGTGCTCGCCGTGGCCTCCATCGCGGTGGGCCTGGTCCGTGGCGGTGAGTCGCTGCTGTACGGCGACACGATCACCGTCCCGCTGCAGATCTCGCCCGACGACATGGGCGCCCTGCCGGAGGGGTTGCGGGTGAGTGGCTGGCTCGACGTGACCGTCGAGGTGCACGACCCCACGATCGAGCAGATGCTGCTGCGCTCCGCCGCCGACCTCGGACCGATCGTGCTGGTCGTCGTCGGGCTCTGGCTGCTGCGCGGCTTCATGCGCACGGTGGCCCAGGGCGATCCGTTCGGAGGCGCCAACGTCCGACGGTTGCGGCGGCTCGGCTTCGTCCTGGTCGCCGGGGCGCCGCTGATGAGCCTGCTCGACTACTCGTTGCGGCTGAGCTTGTTCAACGCGTTGCCGGAGTTCCCGTCGGTGGACCTCGGAGTGGCCGGATACACCCTCCCCGGCGCTGCGCTGCTCGGTGGCCTGGGTGTCTTCGTCCTCGCCGAGGTCTTCGCGCACGGAGAGCGTCTCCGCGACGACGTCGCAGGCACGATCTGATGCCACCTCCTGCGCCGGAGCACCAGATCTCCGTGCACCTCGACCGAATCCTCGAGCAGCGCGGCATGACCCTCACCGAGCTGGCGGCTCGCGCCGACGTGACGGTGGTGAATCTGTCGATCCTGAAGAACGGGCGGGCCCGAGCGGTTCGGTTCTCGACGCTCACCGCGCTGTGCGCCGTCCTCGACTGCCAGCCCGGCGACCTGCTCCGTTTCGACGGTTGACGCCGCCTCTCAGGGGTTGCCGTGCAGGGCGCAGTACCGGTCCCGGGGCCGCGTCGTGGTGAGCGGCGGCAGGTACGCGGTCGCAGCTCGGAAGCTCTGAGCGGTGACCTCGGCCGCGGTCTCGATGTGCTTGGCCACCCGTGCCCGCGCCGCCGGAGTCGGTGCGGACACCAGACGCTCAGCCTGCTGCCAGGCGTTCTCCCGCCACGCCACCAGCATCTGCATCATCGCCGTGTAGCCGACGCCGTAGGGCGTCTGCACCATCGCCAGCTGCGGGTCGAACCTCGCCGCCTCCTCGATCAGCAGCGGCTCCACCACCTCCTCGAGCATCACGTTGATCTTGTCGTGGTCGGGCTTGCGGCTGGCGCCGTCGGGGGCGACGAGGCCGGTCTTCGCCAGGACGAACGGCAGGTCCCGGTTGACGTGGGCGCTCATCCCGAGCAACAGGTCGCCGGTGCCACTGACGCGCCTGCCGTCGGCGGCCTTGAACGCCACCCGCCACGCCGGCGGCACCCGGTTGACCCGTCCGGCAGCCCAGTTGTCGTAGGCCCTGAAGTACATCCGCGCGAACACGGCGTCCTCGACGTTGACCAGCCTGGGCTTCTCGAAGTAGCCGGGGGTCGTCGTCGACTCGAGGTAGACCTCGGTGGTGCGCAGGTACGCCAACGCGAACACCGCGTCGTGGTCGCAGCTCCGCGCCAGCGGCGCGAACCGGGCCTGCATCTCGGCGACGGTCGCCTCCACGCAGGAGACCTGGCCGGAGATGCAGGCGCGAGAACTCGTCGGTGCCGCGGCTCCGACGGACTGGGCGGGTCCCCACAGCACCGCCGTGCTGGCCAGTGCGGCGACGGCCGCCAGCAGTCGGGCACCACGGGTGTGTCGTCGGCTCACGATGTTGCTCCACTCATCGGTGGCGACGTCGAGAGCCCCATCGGCGTTGCCTGGCAGGAACTGCCGTCACGCTATTCCGACGCGGCATCAGTGCGGTACGGGCCGATCGGGTGCCGCGCGGCTCCACACGGCGTAGTCCGCATACCCAGCGTGGCGACCAAGCCCGGCATCGGGCCGGAACCGGTCGGCCCGAGAACGCTGCGTGACGGCGTCGCCAACGCCCGGCGTTCAGCCGACCAGCGTCCGCTTCGGCCGGACCACGCAGAACTCGTTGCCCTCCGGATCGGCGAGGACCGTCCACGACTCGGTGCCGGTCTGGCCGATGTCGACCCGGCGGGCGCCGAGGGCGAGGATCCGCTCGATCTCCTGGTCGCGGTCGTCCGGCTCGGTGGTGAGGTCGAGGTGAAGCCGGTTCTTGCCGGTCTTGCGGTCCGTGACGGGCATGAAGCACAGGCCGACCGGCGCCTCCGGGTCCGGGCCGACGACGACCTCGCGCTCGCGCTCGGACAGGATCCGCCAGCCCAGCACTTCGGCCCAGAACCGCGCCAGCGACGGCAGGTCATGGGTGTCGACGACGACGTGATGCACACGCAACGGCATGGGAGGAGTCTGGCGAATACCCGGGCGCGGCGGGTCGGGACCCGGCACATGTCCATCACCGCGGCGCCCGTTCGTCCTTACAGTGAAGTCGGCGAGAAGCGCCGGCCAGCAGCCGAGGAGCAGACGTGACCACCTACGCAGCCCTGATCTACAGCGAGGACGTCGACTGGAGCGACCCGCAGTACGCCGAGACGATCAAGGAGTACAACGAGTTCGGCGAGGCGGCTGCCGCGGTCATCCGCGGCGGCCAGGTGCTCTACCCGACGTCGACCGCGACCATGGTCCGAGTGCAGGGCGGCAAGGGCGGCGACGTCGTCACCAGCGACGGGCCGTACGCGGAGACCAAGGAGGTTCTGAACGGCTTCTACCTGCTGGAGTGCGCCGACCTCGACGAGGCGGTCGCCGTCGCAGCGAAGATCCCCGCGGCCTGGTCGGGGGCCGTGGAGATCCGGCCGGTCATCACGTACTGAGCCGTGCACGCCGGTGACGCGGTCGCGCGGGTCGTGCGCGAGGAGGGTACGTGCGTCCTCGCCACGATGGTCCGCGTCACCGGCAGCATCGACCTCGCGCAGGACGCGCTGCAGGACGCCGTCGTCCGCGCCCTCGAGCGGTGGCCACGCGACGGCATCCCGGACAACCCGCGCGGCTGGTTGCTCGTCACCGCCAAGCGCCGCGCCATCGACGTCGTGCGACGCGAGGCGAAGCGATCGGGGAAGGAGGCGGAGGCCATGGCGTCCGCCGAACCGCCCAGTGCGGATGAGTCTCCCGAAGACGTCCGCGACGACTTGCTGCGTCTGGTGTTCACCTGCTGCCACCCGGCGCTCGCCGTCGACGCCCAGGTCGCGCTGGCGCTGCGCACGCTGGGCGGCCTGACCACGCCCGAGGTGGCGCGGGCGCTGCTGGTGCCCGAGGCCACGATGGCCAAGCGGCTGACCCGGGCCAAGCAGAAGATCGCACGAGCCGGCATCCCCTACCGCGTCCCCGCCGCCGAGGAGCTGCCCCAGCGGCTGGCGGGCGTCGCGGCCACCGTCTACCTCATCTTCAACGAGGGGTACGCGGCCGGCGCCGGTGTCGAGCTGACCCGCGACTCGCTGACCGACGAAGCGGTGCGGCTCGCCCGCCTGCTGGTCGAGCTGATGCCCGACGAGTCGACGGCCTTGGGCCTGCTGGCGCTGATGCTGCTGCAGAACTCGCGGCGAGCGGCGAGGGTCGACCCGGCCGGCCAGCCGGTCCTGCTCGCCGACCAGGACCGCACCCGCTGGGACGCCGCGGCCATCCGGGAGGGCGTCGAGCTGGTCGGCAGGGCCCTGCGTCGCTCACCCGACCGGCCGGAGGCGTACGCGGTGCAGGCGGCGATCGCCGCCTGCCACGCCCTCGCGCCGACGTTTGCGAGCACCGACTGGCGAGCGGTCGTCTCCTGGTACGACGTCCTGCTCGATGTGCAGGACACACCGGTGGTGCGGCTCAACCGGGCGGTCGCGGTGGGGGAGCGGGACGGCCCGGCCGCGGGACTGGACCTGGTCGACGCGATCGACGGCCTGGACGGCTACGTCTGGTGGCACGCGAGCAGGGCCGAGCTGCTGCACCGGCTCGACCGGCACGACGAGGCGCGGGCTGCGTACGCCAGCGCCGAGGCGCTCGGGATGAGCGAGCCCCAGCTGGGCCACCTGCACCGCCGGGTCGGTGACGACCCGTGAGTGCCTACTCGGGGTCGTTCGCGTGGTCGCCGCCGATCACGTACGGGGTCGTGACGCCGGTGTACATCAGGTGCGTGACCAAGCCCTCGCTGGCGTGCTCGAGGTTGTGGCAGTGGTCCATCCAGATACCCGGGTTGTCGGCGACGAACGCGATCTCGTAGGTCTCGTTGTCCAGCACGTCGAGGGAGTCGATCCACCACGGGCTGCCGGTCGCCGGCTCGCCGTCGCGCGTGAGCACGACCGCGTGGTGGCCGTGCAGGTGCATCGGGTGCACCTGACCGCTGTCGTTGGTGATCTCCATGACGACGATGTCGCCCTCGGTGACGGTGAACATCGGGACGTCGGGGTACAGATGGCCGTTGATCGTCCACCAGAAGCCCGGCCGCCCGTCCAGGAAGGCGAGCCGGCGGCCGATGCGGTACTCGAAGTGCCGGTCGGCGTCGGCCGGGTCGAAGCCGAGCGGTGCCGGGGTGCCGTACGACAGCAGGTCGAGGTCGTCGCCGGGGTCGTCACTGGTCACGACCTCTCCGTCGGACGGGCCGACCGCGAGCCGCGACCCGCCACCGAACTCCACGCTGGCCGCCGTCCCGTCGTCGGGGACCGTGATCAGCAGGTCGGCACGTCCGCCGGCAGGCACGACGACCGTCTGGTCCTCCACCGTCGTGGGTTCGTTCACGTCGTGCCCGTCCACCGCGACCAGCTGGTACGAGCTGCCGCTCACCCAGGTCCGGACCCGGCCGGTGTTGGTGTTGATGACGCGGACCAGCGCGGTCGAGCCCGGGTGCGCCTCGATCGGCACCGTCCCGACCGCCCCGTCGACGGTGCGGTTGCCGGAGTAGCTGTGCACCAGCGCCACCACGTCGGTGGCGGGAGGCTCGGCGGGCTCGCGGCGGGGCAGCACGACCAAGGCGCCGAGCAGGCCCTTGGCCACCTGGACGTCGGAAACCTGGTGCGAGTGGTACCAGTAGGTGCCGGCGTCCTCGGCGACGAAGCGGTAGACGTAGTCGTCGCCCGGTGCCACGGCGTCCTGGGTGATCCCGGCGACGCCGTCCTCCGCGTTCGGCACGTCGACGCCGTGCCAGTGCAGCGCGATCCCGTCGTCGACCGACTCGTTGACCAGCCGTACCTCGAGCAGGTCGCCCTGGTGGACGGTGATCTGCGGTCCGGGGGTCTCGCCGTTCAGGGTGATGGCGTCGACGCTGCGCCCGTCGTCGCCACCCAGCTCGAACGTCTCCGATCGGGCGGTCAGCGTCACCGAGACGTCGGCGGGCCCTTCGGGTCCGGTCAGGTCGGCGACGCTGACGGGGTCGTCCATCGCCATGTCGGACGAGCCGCCCCCGTAGTCGGGATAGCCCATGTCCATCGCGGAGAACGAGTCGGGCAGCAGGCTCTGCCACCACATCCAGCCCAACACCCCGACGATCGCGAGGGTGACGGCAGCGCCTACTGCGGCGCCGATCTTGCGGCCACGGGTCACGCCGCGGCGGGCTCCGACTCCTGGGCGGGAGTCGTCTTGGTGGCACGGGCGGCCATGCTCGCCAACCCGGCGACGGCCAGCGCGTTGAGACCGTGCAGGGCACCGACGATCGGTACCCCGAAGGACAGGAACGCGAGAACGACCTGGAGCACGACGGCGAGCAGAACGAACCCGGCCCACTTGACGCCGCCGACGACGCCGGAGAAGAACGAGACGATGAACAGCAGCAGCGCCAGCGCGGGGATCACCATGATCCCGACGATGCCGTGGATGGCGTGCCCGGAGTTGCCGTCGTAGTCCTCGTCGATGACCAGGCCGTTGTCGATGTCATGCAGGGCGAGGAACCAGGCGAAGGCGATGCTGGCGACTTGGATGAGCACGCCGAGCGCCACGAGATTGGCCAGTACGCGGTAGACGGATCGCATGCTTCTCCACCCCTGTGTCGTGGGCCGGGGGCCCGGGCCCTCCGCGCAGGCTAGTGACCGGCGGCCCGAGACGGCAGTCCTTTTCGCCGAGTCGCCCGATTTCGGCTCCGTCCCGCCCGGCTCGGCGGTTCGAGGGGATGCCAGCGTTCGGCTGCGCGCGGAGCGCGTCGAACCGCATGGTGGGGAGCGACCCACTCGCGACCCTACCTCAGGGGATGCCATGACGAGCCCGCAGATGCCCGACCCCAATGCGCCCGCCGGTGCTCCCGCCCAGGTGCCCGTCGCGCCGCAGCTGCCGGCCCAGCACCCGTACGCCGCGCAGATGGCTGCGGTGCAGCAGCCCGGGCCGGCCGTCGGACCGATCGGCACGGTTCGGGCGACCGGCACGTGCGTGCTGCTCGTCTTCGTCACCCTCGGCATCTACTCGTTGGTCTGGTACTACCAGGTCCACGAGGAGATGAAGCGCCACACGAACGACGGTCTCGGTGGCGGACTGGCGCTCGTGCTCGCCTTCTTCGTCGGTGTCGTGTCGCCGTTCCTGGCCTCGGCCGAGGTCGGCAACATGTACGCCCGCCGCGGCGAGGCCAAGCCGGTCTCGGGCGCGACCGGGCTGTGGGCCTTTCCCGGGTTCCTGCTGCTCCTCATCGGCCCGTTCGTCTGGTTCGCGAAGACCAACGGGGCGCTGAACAACTACTGGCGTTCCCTCGGCGCCCGATAGAGACGCCCCGAAACGGGTGCGCTGAGGGTCAGCATCCGCCGTCGGCGGCCCTACCGTGTCCTCCATGGCGTCAGCGGGTCGCACGTGGCACGTGCTGCTGCTGGGCGGTGCAAGCGGTGTCGGCAAGACGTCGTTGGCATCCGCGCTGGGTCAGCACTACCGCGTCGGGGTGACGCAGCTGGACGACATCCAGACCGCCCTCGAGACGATCACCACTCCGGAACAACAGCCACTGATCCACTTCTGGCGGACGAACTGGGCCGAGTTCAGCGCGTACACCGACGACGAGCACGTGGACCACTTCCTCGAGGTCTGCCGCGAGGTCTACAGCCGGGCGCTCGCCGCGGTGGTCGCCGATCACCTGGACGGCGGGACGCCGGTCATCATCGAGGGCGACTTCATCCTGCCTGAGCTGGCGACCCGCGCAGACTTCGACGGCCAACCCAACGACGGTCGGGTGCGCGCCCTGTTCCTCGAGGAGCACGACGAGGCACAGATAGCGGCCAACGTCGTCAGCCGGGAAGCCGACGGCGGTGGCTACGACGCGTCGCTGCCCGCACGTACCAGTGCCCTCAAGGCCCGCTGGCTGCAGCGGGAGTGCGAGCGACTCGGCATCCCGACCGTTGCCGCACGTCCCTGGACCTCGGCGACCGCGCGCGCCGTCGCGGCGATCTCGGTCTGAGTTCGGCGGCTGACCCGGGGTCAGGCGGCGCGGTACAGCAATCCGTGCTTGCCCAGGGTCAGCGTCAGCGAGTCGCCGTCCAACGCGTACTGGATCTC